>CAWHZQ010000016.1:0-130561 GCA_963833905.1 uncultured Gemmatimonadales bacterium
CGATCGGGACGCGCGCCTCGTCGAACAGCGCAGGGCCGTCGTAGGTGACCTCGGCGGCGTCCGGGCTGGCGGCTCCGAGGCCCCGCAACTGCTTGCCGGCGAGCGCGAAGACGACGTGTCTTAGCCCGGAGCGCGCGATCGCGCCGGCACACATCGGGCACGGCTGGCAGCTCGTGTACATCGTGGTTTTCCGCGAGCAATACGTCGAACGAAGCGGCCGCCGCCAAGCGCCGCGACGCATCGTCTTCGGGAAGGTCCCGGATTCTGCTCGGCAAAGGCCGCCAGAGCGCCACGACAGTCAAGTGCATCGATCGGGTGCTCCCTTGGGGCTGCTCACCCGCATCGACGACGAACGGTGGAAAGACAGACAACTAATCTTCTGCCTCCTCCACCTGCCCGTCCACTCGCGCGAGGGCGACGTACGGCTCGTATCCCAAGAGCCCCGCCACGTCGTTCAGCAGTTGGCAGTAGAATGGCCTTCAGCTCCATGTCGGCACCAGCGGACTCGCACGGTGCCGGCCGCCTCCCCCAGGCGAGGAGCGACAGTGCAGGTGCGCTAGGCGCCGGCGAGCACCCACATCTCCTTGAACGGGAGCGTGAGGTGCCAGCGCGTTACCGCTCCCTTGGGCAGGGACGCCATGTCGCCGGGTTTCAGCTCAAGCGTGGGCCCGCCCTCAATTTCGATCTGAACTGTGTCCACCGAGGGGGGGAGGACCTCGGGTCCGCAACACTAGGCTGCGGAGCGGGGGCCGCGTTCGCCGTGAAGCGGGTAAGCCCGGCCCCGACGCCTCCCGTGTCGCAGAGCACGTGCTCCGCGGCGCCGCCGCCGACCTCAGGGTCAGATCGCCAAGCGTCCGGTCGGATGCCTTGGACACCAGCACGCCGAGGCCGGACTTCCATCTCGACTCCTCGTTGGATATCAAGGAAGGGGATCCTCGCAGCGCGACCTTGGACCGCCTAACGAAATGCTGATCAGCTGCAAACGACCCTGTGAGAACTTTCGTTCCGCTGTCCGCCACCGGCGGGCAGTCGGCGGGCGGAGCAACGCTGAGCCCGCGTTTGTCGGCTGCATTAGCGGGTTAGGCCGCTTCCATGCCGCGCGGATCGTGGTGCGTTAGCTTTCGGCCAGCCTAGGGAGGCCCCCACGGCCTACCCGCTGTCGTTGAGACGAGATCCGGGATACCGGAAATGGTACGTCGGCTCACACCCGGCCTCGGCCGGGTCATCCAGGGCGAGTCGCTCGATGAAGCTGCAGACCAATCCTCCGCGTAGGTGAGTCGAGCTCGCCGTCTCGCGGACGGCGAGCCCAGGCTCGAGACCGGAGTCGTCGGCACTCCAGACCGTCGCCTCTCCCCAGCCTGTGGGCGCTGCTCGGTTCTGAAGCCGCGAGAAGTCGTGGCGACCTCCTCGAGCGGCTGTGTGTTCTTCACGAGGCTCGGCAGCGTGGCTCGCACCGACAGTATCGACATCCCGACGGACGCCGACCACGGTTCCTCTCTTCCACGGAGCGCGAGACTACTCCCCATCCATTTCTCCCGCCAAATCGCTCTCCGCACGTTTGGCCCCACGATCGACAAAATCCCTCGAAGCTCGTTGAAGCGGCCTAACGAAGGGCTAATCAGCTGCAAACGACCTGTGAAAACCTACGGTCCATTGTTGCCGCGGGGGGGCTCGGACGCGGGCGGCGCCCCACCCCGCCCGCGTTTGTCGGCTGCATTAGCGGGTTAGGCAGCGGGCCGCCATCCAACCCTCTGATCAAGGCTCCAAAGCGGCCTCGAAGCCGCCTCGTGGACAACCTCCACGCCCTCACCAAAGACTGCGCCCGCCCAAGGCTCCAGCCTCGCCTGAGCCTGTCTGATCGGCACAGCACTCTCGCGGCCCTACTCCGCACGGGTCGCTCCAGCCTCGTCCGCCCGGTCCTCGGGCTCGTCGCGGGCTGTGCAGGCCCGCCGGCAAGCGGACCCGCACTCCGCAATAGCCCCGCCAGCACGTCAGGCCCGACGAGCTGAGGTCCCCGAAACGTACAGCGGGCGATAAGAAGGGGCATGGGCCCGTGGTATGCGCTCGCGCCCTTGTGCAGAGGATGCGCCCGAGGCGGCTCCCAGCCACCGCTGGATGTGAGAGCCCACCGGGCCGCGGCCGGCACGCTAGCAACGCCGCGAGCACCGCCGCAGCCAAACGGTCATGGAATCGACTGGAGTCACTAAAGAGTCACCAACTCCGAACCACGTCTATGCTGCCTAACGAAATGCTAATCAGCTGCAAACGACCCTATAAAAACCTATGTTCCATGGCCCCGCTGGGAGCGCCGGCCGCCCGCGGAGCCGGCCCGCCCGCGTTTGTCGGCTGCATTAGCGGGTTAGGTGGAGCCGCCGCCAGAAAAAGCTCCAAACGAAGCCGGCCCTCGCAGCCTGAGTAGCCGCAGGAGACGCCGTACCCGCCCTCCAGCTGCCCCGCGGCCGCATCAGGCCGCTGGACGTCCGCGAGCGCCGTATCCGCAGCGGTCCGGGCCGCAGCGTAGGCTTCACGCAGCCCCGGCGCCCCGCCGCTCTCACTCATCCGCAGGATGCAGCCAATCGTGATAGGCCGAGGACGAGGGCGCCCGCGACGACCACCCATCGACGTAGGCGATCGCTGGAGCGGATCCCGGAACTCAATAGACTCCTCAGATCCCGACCGTTTGAGCTGTCCACCTAACGACAGGCTAATCAGCTGCAAACGACCTGTGATAACCTATGGTCCTTTGTCGCCGCTGGGAGGCGGGACGCGGGCGGAGCCCGCTCCGCCCGCGTTTGTCGGCTGCATTAGCGGGTTAGGCGGCGAGCCGGGCTCGATGCCCGTCCGTCCACCCGAGGATGCTGCGGCCGATCATTGAATCCCGGTCGCATGCGACCACACTACCTGCCACTGCGCCTCGTGCCGTTCATAGAGATCGGTATGCCAATACCCCTGGCGCGGGATGTGGCGGCCCTGCACAACGATCTCAAGCTGCGACCGGTATCGAATAACCGCGACGTTTCCGTAGAGGCGGGCCGCGATCGATTCGGTTCCCAGAAGAGGTAATCGATCTGCCTGGACCCAATTCCGCTGAGGTATTCCTCCTTCGAGAGCACCCCGCCTAGAGGATTGATCAACTGAAAGTCCTCGGCGTGCAGCGGACCCGCCCGGGCGACATCCCCAGCGACCAGGGCACGAACTCGCTCGCGTTCCGTTGCTCGGATGATCTCCGCGTCCCGGCTCTCACCAGCCAGGCCTGGCTCCAAGCTGGTCATGTTGGCCCTCCTAGGACTTAATCGCGAGTCCGCCTAACGAAATGCTAATCAGCTGCAAACGACCTGTGATAACCTACGGTCCATTGTCACCGCTGGGAGGGTCGGACTCGGGCGGAGCGTGCCCCGCCCGCGTTTGTCGGCTGCATGAGCGGGTTAGGCCGCGCGTTGCATCCGCTCCATTGCAGCTCTTCGGAGGTACATCCAAGCTCCGAAACACCGCCACCACCAAGCCCACCATTGCGCCAAGGAACATGAGCATCAGCGCGAAGTAGGCTGCGCCGTCAGGCGAATCACCAGGGCCTGGTTGATGATGTTGTACCATCGAGGACACCCAGAGGTAGCCGGCCCGTCACCCCACAAAGCATGCCGAGGAGGCTGGGATCCGAGAATCATGAGTGCCTTCTTCCCCAAGCCCAATATTTACAATCACTCCGATGCTGGTCGCGTCCGTCTAACGAGGGGCTAATCAGCTGCAAACGACCTGATACAACCTATGGTCCGTGCCCCGCTGGGAGTGTCGTCACCCAGGGACCTCGCTGTCACCCGCGTTTGTCGGCTGCATTAGCGGGTTAGGCGCTGCGCACGCGACTCACTGACAAGATGTTCGACCTGACCCCTAGCACCTCGAGGTCTTCCTCGGCCTCCGAGGCTGCCCGGACGCGAAGAACACGAATGACGTGCTCAGATCGTGTCGCCGCGTGCTCCGCCGGTCGCGATCGGCATAGACCAAGTAGGTCACTCCGGTTGCGTAGGCTCGGCCGCAACTGGTGTCGAAGTCATAACTTGTGAGCACCAACTCCCGGTCGCGCGGCCCCTTCCAGGTGCGCTCCACCGCGAAGGTGTACCGCACCGACTTGACCCGAATGAACGCCGAGGGAATTCCGGCTCCGATCAGGTGATAGACTGGACGTGTCCTGGGCCACCGTGTCGGCTCGGATGACTTGGCCGAGAAACACGGCATACGCGTCTCGCCGCGAAGAGGAACCATGACGGGACGCTGAGTGCCAATCGACTCCCACGGGCACGACGCAGGGACACCGCACGCCGCAGTTCGACGATGCTACGCTGGCACTGGTCATAAGGGCAAGGACTACCGGTTCGACCATGGCGGCTGCCCCGCGATGGTCGTCGCACGCGCCTAACGAAGGGTTAATCAGCTGCACACGACCTTGTGATAACCTACGGTCCTTTGTTGCCGCTGGGAGGGGCGGACGCGGGCGGCGCCCCGCCTCGCCCGCGTTTGTGGCTGCATTAACGGGTCAGGCAGCGCGCCCGCGCGATCTCCTTAGTGGGGTTCCGGTCTCGCCGCATTGGCCGCACACCACGCCTCTTCCTGGACGGTACGAGGTCAATCACCTGAGCGGAGGCATCGGCGGAATCGCCCGCTCCAGCGCAAGGCACGGGCCACCGGGAAGGTGGACGCATCCCTCATCCTCTGGCCGGCACGTGGGCTATCGCGCCGGGCGCGAGCGAGTCGCCCCCCAAACGCCGCGAACAACTGGTGAGGGTCGCGGTTCGGCCTGCTCCGTGCAACTGATAAGTACGAGCGCGACGAGAGCGACGAACACCGCCCGCATCGAGGCCTTACCCGTGGTCCGGACTAACGCACGAATCCTCGCAATGCTTCCTATGATCAGACGGCCAACCCACGCTTGGATGCACTCGCGCGCGGCCTAACGAAATGCTAATCAGCTGCAAACGACCTTGTGAAAACCTTCGGTCCTTTGTCGCCGCTGGGAGCGTCTCGGGAGCCCTGCCCCGCCCGCGTTTGTCGGCTGCATTAGCGGGTTAGACAGCAGGTCGCCGGAACACCGCGCGCGCCGGGGCGAGATCATCTCGCCCCGCCGCGCGCGGTGTTCCGGCGACCTGCTGTCTAACCCGCTAATGCAGCCGACAAACGCGGGCGTGGCAGGGCTCCGGGCCGCACCGACGCTCCCAGCGGCGACAAAGGACCGTAGGTTTTCACAAGGTCGTTTGCAGCTGATTAGCATTTCGTTAGGCCGCGCGCGAGTGCATCCAAGTGTGGGTTGGCCGTCTGATCATAGGAAGCATTGCGAGGATTCGTGCGTCAGTCCGGACCACGGGTCAAGGCCTCGATGCGGGCGGTGTTCGTCTCTCTCGTCGCGCTCGTACTTATCAGTTGCACGGAGCAGGCCGAACCGCGACCCTCACCAGTTGTTGCGCGGCGTTTGGGGGGCGACTCGCTCGCGCCCGGCGCGATAGCCCACTGTGCCGGCCAGAGGATGAGGGATGCGTCCCAACCTACCCGGTGGCCTGTGCCTTGCGCTGGAGCGGCGATTCCGCCGATGCCTCCGCTCAGGTGATTAGACCTCGTACCGTCCAGGAAGAGGCGTGGTGTGCGGCCAATGCGGCCAGCTCCGGAACCCCACTAAAGGAGATCGCGCGGGCGCGCTGCCTAACCCGTTAATGCAGCCGACAAACGCGGGCGAGGCGGGGCGCCGCCCGCGTCCCGCCCCTCCCAGCGGCAACAAAGGACCGTAAGGTTATCACAAGGTCGTGTGCAGCTGATTAACCCTTCGTTAGGCGCGTGCGACGACCATCGCGGGGCAGCCGACCATGTTCGAACCGGTAGTCCTTGCCCTTATGACCAGTGCCAGCGTAGCATCGTCGAACTGCGGCGTGCGGTGTCCCTGCGTCGTGCCCGTGGGAGTCGATTGGCACTCAGCGTCTGTTATGGTTCCTCTCGCGCGGCGAGACGCGTATGCCGTGTTTCTCGGCCAAGTCATCCAGCCCACACGGTGGCCCAGGACACGTCCAGCGATCACCTGATCGGAGCCAAATACCCTCGGCGGTTCATTCGGGACAAGTCGGTGCGGTACACCTTCGCGGTGGAGCGCACCTGGAAGGGGCCGCGCGACCGGGAGTTGGTGCTCACAAGTTATGACTTCGACACCAGTTGCGGCCGAGCCTACGCAACCGGAGTGACCTACTTGGTCTATGCCGATCGCGACCGGCGGAGCACGCGGCGACGATCTAAGCACTATTCGTGTTCTCGCGTCCGGGCAGCCTCGGAGGCCGAGGAAGACCTCGAGGTGCTAGAGGGTCAGGTCGAACATCTCGTCAGTGAGATCGCGTGCGCAGCGCCTAACCCGCTAATGCAGCCGACAAACGCGGGCGACGCCGGGCGCCACACGCGTCCAGCCCTCCCAGCGGCAACAACGGACCAAAGGTTCTCACAGGTCGTTTGCAGCTGATTAGCCATTCGTTAGACGGACGCGACCAGCATCGGAGTGATTGTAAATACTGGGCTTGGGGAAGAAGGCACTCATCATTCTCGGATTGAGTCCTCCTCGGCATGCTTTTGCTGGGGGCGACGGCCGGCTACCTCTGGGTGTCCTGGATGGTAGGGCGTCATCAACCAGGCCCTGGTGATTCGCCTGACGCCGCAGCCTACTTCGCACTGATGCTCATGTTCCTTGGCGCAATGGCGGGCTCGGTGGTGGCAGTGTTCGGAGCTTGGATGTGCCTCCGAAGAGCCGCAATGGAGCGGGTGCAACGCGCCGCCTAACCCGCTAATGCAGCCGACAAACGCGGGCGGCCGGGCGCCGCCCGCATCCGAGCCTCCGCGCGGCGACAAGGACCATAGGTTTTCATAGGTCGTTTGCAGCTGATTAGCCTGTCGTTAGGCGGACTCGCGATTAAGTCCTAGGGGCCAACATGACCAGCTTGGAGCCAGGCCTGGCTGGTGAGAGCCGGGACGCGGAGATCATCCGAGCAATGGAACGCGAGCGAGTTCGTGCCCTGGTCGCTGGGGATGTCGCCCGGGCGGGTCCGTTGCACGCCGAGGACTTTCTAGCTTGATCAAATCCTCTAGGCGGAGTGCTCTCGAAGGAGGAATACTCTCAGCGGAATTGGGTCCCGGCAGATCGATTACCTCTTCTGGGGAACCCGGAATCGATTGCGGCCCGCCTCGAACGGAAACGTCGCGGTTATTCGATACCGGTCGCAGCTTGAGATCGTTGTGCAGGGCCGCCACTATCCCGCGCCAGGGGTATTGGCATACCGATCTCTTATGAACGGCACGAGTGCGCAGTGGCAGGTAGTGTGGTCGCATGCGATCCGGGATATCAATGATCGGCCGCAGCCTCCTCGGGTGGAAACGGACGGGCATCGAGCCCGAGCTCGCCGCCTAACCCGCTAATGCAGCCGACAAACGCGGGCAGGGTCGGGCGCCGCCCGCGTCCCGCGCTCCCAGCGGCGACAAGGGACCATAGGTTATCACAGGGTCGTTTGCAGCTGATTAGCCTGTCGTTAGGTGGACTAGACATCAAAAGATACGGTTGAAGGATGGGAATGGCAGTAACGATGGTGTAATTCTAATGGAATAAAATGACCAGCGACCGCTCTAGCGTACGATGTGGTCGGTAATCGTAAAGCGAAAGGCGCCCTCGTCGTCGGCCTATCATCAACGATGCTGGGTAAGTATTCTTAAGACGGATAGAGCGAGAAATTTCGGCGGGGCTGCAACTACGGGTGCTGTGCAGGCCTACGTCAACCGCCCGGGACCGCGGACTGGACTACTGGCACTATCGCGGACAAGTAGCAACGGCCTAAAAGATGCAACGACTGCGAAATATGTGCGACAGGCGCAAATTCCACGTGATCCGGTGAGTGTTCAGGGTACGATCAGGCGATTTAAATTTGCATGTCCACGTCTAGCCTATCTCCAGGGCTAATTTCGCCGCCATACCGGAATATCGCCATCGTTTCCAACAAATGCGACAGCACGTTGCTCCGCGCGCGTCCAACGCTCCCAGCGGCGACAACGGACCGTAGGTTTTCATTGGGTCATTTGCAGCTGATTAGCCATGTCGTTAGACAGCATGACGTCGTTCGGAGTTCATCTTTAGATCGAGTCCGATTCCATAGACCATTATGGTGGAGGTGCTTCGGCGTCGTGTCCACCGTGCTCGGCCTCGGCCTGTGGGCTTCCCCAGCGGAGGCTCAGAGCCGCCTCGGCCGCATCATAGGACAAGTGCGCGACTCCTCCACGGGCCAGCCGGTACTTCACGCCCAACTGTACGTTTCGGGGACCCAGCTCGTCGGAACTGAGCGACTTGTCTGAAGACAATTCGCTGATTTGAGGGTGTGCCGGCGGGCCTGCACAGCCTGCGAATCCGAGCCCTAGGATTTCACGGCAACCTGGAGCAACCCGTACGCGTGGCACCAGGTGTGCCGATCAGGGCTGAGCCGAGGTTGGCGCCTTGGGCGTGCGCAAGTCTTTGAGTGTGAGGGCGTGCAGGTTGTCCCGAGGCCGCCAGACAGCACTGGGCCTTGATCTAGCGGGGTTCGGGCGGCATGCTGTTTAACCCGCTAATGCAGCCGACAAACGCGGGCGTTGTGGGGCGCCGCCAGCATCCCGCCCTCTCAGCGTCAACAATGCACCTTAAAGGTTTTCACAAGGTCGTTTGCAGCTGATTAGCCCTTCGTTAGGCCGCTTCAACGAGCTTCGAGGAATTTGTCGATCGTGAGGCCGACGTCCCGGGCGATTTGGCGGAGAAGGATCGGGAGATGTCTCGCGCTCCGTGGAAGGGCACCGTGGTCGCACGTCCGTCGGGATGTCGATACTGTCGGTGCGAGCCACGCTGCCGAGCCTCGTGAAAACCCAGCCGCTCGAGGATCGCCACGACTTCTCGCGGCTTCAGAACCGGCTGCGCCACGGCTAGGAGAGGACGACGGTCTGGGTGCCGACGTCCGTCTCGAGCTTGGCTCACCGTCCGCGAGCAGCAACTCGACTACCTCGCGGAGATTGGTCTGCAGCTCATCGAGCGACTCGCCCTGGGTGTGGGCTCCGGCCAGCCCGGGATGTAGCCGACGTACATTCCGGTATCCGGATCTCGTTCAACGACAGCGGTATACGTGCGCACGGGGGCCTCCTAGGCTGGCCGAAGCTAACGCCCACGATCCGCGCGGTGAAGCGGCCTAACCCGCTAATGCAGCCGACAAACGCGGGCTGCGCGTTGCTCCGCCCGCCGCTGCCCGCCGGTGGCGGACAGCGGAACGTAAGTTCGCTCAGGTCGTTTGCAGCTGATCAGCATTTCGTTAGGCGGTCCAAGGTCGCGCTGCGAGAATGCCCTTCCTTGATATCCAACGAGGAGTCGAGATGGAAGTCCACCCTGGGGTGTTCGTGTCCAGCACATCGACGGACGCTTGGCGATCTGACCCTGAGGTCGGCGGCGGCGCCGAGGAGCACGTGCTCTGCGACACGGGAGGCATGCGGGCCGGGCTTACCCGCTTCACGGCGAACGCGGCCCCCGCTCCGCTGACCTGGGTGTTGCCGCAGACCGAGGTCCTCCTGGTGCTCGAGGGCGCAGTTCAGATCGAGATTGAGGGCGGGCCCACGCTTGAGCTGAAACCCGGCGACATGGCGTCCCTGCCCAAGGGAGCGGTAACGCGCTGGCACCTCACGCTCCCGTTCAAGGAGATGTGGGTGCTCGCCGGCGCCTAGCGCACCTGCACTGTCGCTCCTCGCGTGAGGGAAGCAGCCGGCGCCGTGCGAGTCCGCTGGTGCCGACATGGAGCTGAAGGCCATTCTACTGCCAACTGCTGAACGACGTGGCGGGGCTCTTGGGATACGAGCCGTACGTCGCCCTCGCGCGAGTGGACGGGCAGGTCGAGGCGGGGCAACTAGTGTCTGTCTTTCCACCGTTCGTCGTCGATGCGGGTGAGCAGGCCGGAGTTTTCGCCCGATCGATGCACTTGACTGTCGTGGTGCGCTGGCGGCCTTTGCCAAGCAGATCCGGGACCTTCCCGATGGCGCGCCTGTCGAGATCAAGGTCATTACCTAGGCCGCGGTTGCCGCCTAACCCGCTAATGCAGCCGACAAACGTGGTGAGCCGGGCGCCGCCCGCGGCCGACGCTCCCGGCGGCGACAAAGGACCGTAGGTTATCGCAGGTCGTTTGCAGCTGATTAGCCATTCGTTAGGCGGCAGCACCAGCACTCTTGTTGGTGAGCGAGTATCCGAAACGACGCAGCTGATCCGTTGGCCTGCGGTGACCGTCGCCATCGTCACCCTAGCCTGTGGCGCGCAGGCGCCCGGCACGACTCCCGGCCTGGTCACGTGTCGGGAGGAACGATCCCCAGGTGCCAGTTCGTTCCAGCTCGCCGAGGCTCCAGCTCTGATTGGCAGATATCGGCTCACGACGGTTACCACAAACTGGCCGGATCCGATACCGCCTCAGCAGTCCAAGCTTGAACTCTGGGCCAATGCTCCAGAGCGGCTCGTTAAGGTGAAGAAATTCGGCTATCGCCCTGGTGCGAGGCCTTGGCCGGCGTTGTCACCTATGATGACGGCAGGAACTACGTTGGAGCAGCCACAGACCACACGTCGGCGAGTACCCTGCTGTCGAGCCGATCGATAGCGTGTTCTACCTGGGTACGCCGGATGGGCTCGACGCAGTCATACAGCGCTGCATCTTCGATCGGTGTCGACGGCAGGTTTCCGGGGCACGTTCGATGGGTCGGACGGCTTCGGTATCACGATCGACTCGTTGGGACGCGAACTACCGACGGCCGAAGGATACTTTTGCGCTGAGCGGCTTTCGGCAAACTAGGTGCTCTGACACCGCGAGCAGCTGCCGCCTAACCCGCTAATGCAGCCGACAAACGCGGACGGAGCGAAGTGCCGTTTGCCTCCCGGCCTCCGGCCGGCAACAACGGACCATAGGTTTTCATCAGTCGTTTGCAGCTGTTAGCCCTTCGTTTGCCAGCACGACCACTATCAATTGCGAGCGGGCCCTGGCTCAATGGCGCACATGCACCCTATGCGGACTCCTCGATGTGCCATACCCCTAATCCTCATGAGCACCCTCATGCTCATGGCGACGCACGCATCTGGGCAACAGGCCAAGGACGCCAACACTGCCCACGTTGACAGTGCAACGGCTGCACTTGCCTCGCCTCCATGGCGCGACAGCGTTCGGTACGGCGGAGGGCCGTCGGTTGGCGCACCGCCGTCTGACTACACGGGCGAGGAGCCGCCGGCCGAGTGGTGCCTACGTGCCACCCGGCGGGCTCCCGGAGATTTCGGCGTCACCGGACAGAATTGGACCCAGGCGAGCCGATCGTGGCTGCGGCAAGTGCTCAGTGATACCACCGATCATGGCGCTGGCTGGCGCAAGGTGCTTGGTGGGGCGCCGGAGCTCGCGCCGAGCGACAGCATTGTCCAGGTGACCGACGAGATCGAGTGCCACGCCATCGCGGAAACACTCAACCGGGAGCTACTCGGCTGGGAGGTCGGACCGCCACCCGTCGTGGTGTTCCGCGTCAAGGACTACCTCCTTGCCTACCCTTCCAACGCTCGTATGGGAGAGTTTGGCATGGCTGCCGGCATGACCCTGAAGCACCAAATCCGTGGGGTCGCCACCTGGTAACCGCCGCGCTCAAGCCGCGTGTTGGCTAACCCGCTAATGCAGCCGACAAACGCGGGTGGACTCGGGCGCCGCCCGCATCCCGGGCTCCGCCCAGCGACAATGGACCATAAGGTTGTGAGGGGTCGTTTGTAGCTGATTAGCACTTCGTTAGGCGCACAGCATTACCATCTCAAAACGGAGCAGCCCTGCCGAAGAACGAATCGTGGTGGGCCAAGGCGGTTGCGATCGCCGTAGCTGCGGTGCTTTGCGTTGTCGTGTTGCCGATCCTGCTTCTGGCGCTTCCCTTGCTGGCTGTCGGAGCATGGTTGGACGGACGCAAGCGGCGCCGGCTTCAACGGGAGTTTCACAGTCGCTGGGGAGGACAGGACAAGCGTCTGCTATTGGTGTATTCAAACAGCCCGACTTGGCAGACGTATGTCGAAGGGAACTGGCTGCCACAGCTCGAATCCATCGCGGTGGTGTTGAACTGGTCCGAGCGAGGTACTTGGGCCGAGCGCCACCCGTTCGAGGCCGACATCTTTCGAACGTGGGCTGGGGATCGGGAGTTCAACCCGGTCGCGATCATCATTCCGGCTGCCGGGCCGGTTCGGGTGATTCGGTTTTGGCAAGCCTTTCGTGACTACAAGCATGGGAAGGATCGCACCTTGCGGGCTGCCGAGGCGGAGTTGGGGACAGCGCTCGGAATTCCCCTTCGGGCTGGCGCCTAAGCAGCGAACGCAGCCGACAAGCGCGTTCAAGAGCGCTCCGCCCGGACGGCAAGCGCCGTTCTGGGTTAAGAAACGATGCGCAGGTCGTTCGGCTGCCCCACGCGGTGAGGTCTCAGTGCCCAATTCAAAACGCATCGCCGGCCTCGTCGGTCCAACTCTGGTGGCGATGATAGTTTCTGAGTTTCCGCTTGTGCAACCGCATCTCTACGACGCCCAGATACCACCCGTTGTCTATCTCTCCGGCGTCCTGATGTTTGTCGGGGGCCTGGCGATCATTCGGGCACATAATCACTGGGCTCGTGACTGGACCGTGCTGGTAACGCTGTCAGGTTGGTTTGGTCTTGGGCTCGGCCTTTTCCGAATGTTCGCTGCCGGTGCCTACCGGCGACAGTCCGCCATTACCAGCACGACCGTATTCATGGCCATAGAGGCCTTCTTGCTGACCATCGGGCTCATCATGACCTTCAAAGCATACAGCCGCGACAGGAAGTAGCGTCCGTGCGATGGTATGGGGCAGCCTCCCAAGCGCATGCAGCCGACAAGCGCTTCCGAGGATGCCTCCGTGCGAGCGGCCAGCGCCGATGTAGTTAATGGAACGTAGTGATTGTGCGGGCGCGACGCTGATCGCTTGCGGCTGATGCGCAGGTCGTTAGACCGCGACACCGAAGCAGAGGTGAACTTTGGTAATCCCTGGTTTCTCGGAAGAGCTCGCAATCCTTGCGACACAGCGGGACGAGCCGGGCTACTCCGGGACTTGGAAGGATCAAGCGGTCTCCAAGGGTCTCCTTCCGGTGTACTCGGACTGGGCTTGCAGCTACGCACTTACCGCTGACGGAGAGCCCGTGTACAGCGAGGAAAGTGATTGGCTACCACTTACGAACCGCCGGCATCGCCACGTTGTATTCGCGCAAGCTGCCGCACGCTATCCGGCCCTTGCGGAGCTGCGGCCAGAGCGCCGTCCAGACGATCCCGCCTGCTCGACCTGCGGAGGCACCGGCCAAGTCCGGCTGCCGGAGGGCGTCGAGCGGGGAGTGTTCATATGCGAGTGCGGCGGGCTTGGCTGGTTTCCAGCTGGAATCGGAACTCGGTCCGGCCTGACACCCCGCGTTGCTGTCTAACCCGCCAATGCAGCCGACAAACGCGGGCTGCGCGTTGCTCCGCCCGCGGCCGACGCTCCCAGCGGCAACAGTGGACCATAGGTTTTCACAGGTCGTTTGCAGCTGATTAGCATGTCGTTCGATAGGCGGCAACCACGGCGCGTCTACCTTTGACTGAGAAGCCCATGCCTCGCTTCTGGCTCCGGGTCCTACTGTGTGGTGCACTGTCCGCCCCCGTACTCGGCTGCGGTGATACGACTGCGCCTGATCTCGGGACGTTGGCGTACGAGGTGTTCAGCGGCTGCATACCCGACGTGTTCAACCTAATTGTTACGTGCGCGCCCCAGCAGACGACTGTCGCGCGAGGCGACAGCCTTCTGGTTGGCCACTTGCTGATTGACACCTCGGCAGCCAGGGCAGCCACGGCACGTCTACGGCCGTCCTGTGCTGTCAATTTTGAGATACGCCACGGGGGTGCACTTGTCGGTACGCTGCCAGCCACGCCTACGTGCTCAGATTCGGTTCAGAACCAAGGGGACAATCCGCCACGAGTCTACAATGCGCGTGTATTCTTCTGGCAAGTCCCGGCGGACGCCGCACAGGGTACCTACACCATCAAGAGCGTCTGGTTAGTTGATCCAGCGTTAACTCGAGCGATTCAAGTCACTGTGCAGTAGCGGGCAGATGAGGGCTAGGATCCGTGACACTTGCCCGGCGCACCGGAGCCTGTTTGCGCCTCAAGTCCCTTACCGCGGCGCTGATCTTTTTCCTCATGCCCGCCAAGTCGCGGGCCCAAGCGACGCATGTGGTCGTTCCCCCAGAGCCATCGCTCGTCTCATACATTCGTGAGTGGGGGAGGGAGTCTGTTCTCGAGGATCTCGGTACACGACAGATGGGGCAGAACGATGTCGAAGTCCGATTCTGGAGTGGCTTCGGACTGGTTGGCACGTCGGGTACGGTGTTGCGACGAAGTGCTGGGCGGTGGATGGCTTGGCAAGCTGACATTCAGAGCTGTCAGCTTGGCCTCCCGATTCCAGTTGGCGACACCCTTAGTGCTCGGAGCAGGGCGCGTTATCGAGACCAGGCGCGGAGGCGCTGTGGTGACCGGAGCTGGGACAGCCTGGACGCTTGGAGCATGATCGTTGTGGATACGGTCGCTCTTCATCAGCTGCCGAGGGCCGACTATGAGGCGTTCTGGCAAGAGTTGAAGACCGAGGGTATCCTCGAGTTGCCGCCGCGCGTGCCACGCAGCTGGATGATGCTTGACGGCCTCACGTATGTCGTTGAAGTCCGACGTGGCAACGACTACCGCGCTTCCGAGATTGAGCACACGAGGCCGGAGGGACGGGCCGACAGCCTGGTGCAACGGCTCGCAACCCTCATGCAGCGCGGACCGATCCGCTAGACGTAAAGGAACCTCGATTCGTGCGGGCGCGGGCTTGAGGGCCTGCGGCTGATGCGCCCTTCATTAGGCCATACCCAGCAGGTGGAGCGCTGATGAAGAAGGCCGTGCCGGCATCGAGTCCCGACGCGTACGTTGCTGCTCTCACCGGGTGGCGCCAGACCTGCGTTGAGGACCTGCGGTCTGCGGTCCGTGCCGCGTCGCGTTTGGAGGAAGTCATCAAGTGGGGGAACCTCGTCTATCTGGCCAACGGGCCCGTGCTCATGATCCGCGCCGAGGCCGATCGCGTCCTCCTGGGGTTCTGGCGCGGACAGCGACTCCGCGATCTCGAGCCGAGGCTCCGCCCGGGAGGCAAGTACGAGATGGCCACCCTTGAGCTGCGATCGGGCGAGCGCATTGCGTCGACGACTGTACGGCGCCTGACGTTGGCCGGCGTCCGGCTCAACGCAGAGGTGGGTGATCCAACACGAGCTCCGCGATCGACCTGAGCGCGGCTTCCCGTGGAGGCGGAGTAATTATGGGAGGCATTGCTCTCATCGGGGATTATCATCCCACGGTGCCGGCCCACCAAGCCATTCCCTTGGCACTTGAGCGTGCAGTGCGGGAAACCGGCACCGCAATCGAATGGACCTGGATCGAGACGGCATCCATCGGGATGGATGTTGCGGCGCGGCTCGCCGGTTATGCCGGGATCTGGTGTGTCCCCGCCGGTCCCTACGTGAACGGTGCCGGAGCGCTGGCAGCTATTGGCTACGCACGGGAGCAGCGTCACCCTTTCCTCGGCACCTGCGCCGGGTTTCAGTACGCGCTGCTCGAGTATGCCGAGGCGTGTTGGGGTTTGGCCCACCCGGCCCATGCTGAGATCGATCCGACAGCCCCAGATCCGGTGATTGCGCCCCTCTCCTGCGGTCTCGTGGAGGTAACGGACACCGTGCGCTTCGTCGCGGGATCCAGGTTGGCAGCAATCTACGGGGACACCGAGGCCGTGGAGGGTTACCGCTGCAACTACGGCTTCAGTTCCCGATACAGTGGGCGTCTGGCGGATGGGCCGTTGCGAATCAGTGCTCGGGATGCCACAGGTGAGATACGCGCGGTCGAGCTTGATGGGCACCCATTCTATCATGCTACTCTCTACCAACCAGAGCGCTCGGCGCTGGCAGGGCGCCCGCATCCGCTGATTTCTGCATTCGTCGTCGCCGTCACGCTCGCCGGTGCTGGCTAACCTGCATGCAGCCGACAAGCACGGGCTGCGCTTACCGGGATCTCCTCATGCGACTATCTCGCGCTGCCCTTCTCGCTGCTACCATCGGTCCCATCCTCATGCTGGGGTGCGGCACGAGCGACCCCAACGCTTTCCACACGGGTTGCGATCACTTCAACGGCGTCCAGGTCAGCGCTGGGCTGACCCCCTCGATTGGGTGGACGCCCGACTGCGCAGCCAACCAGATCACGGTCTTTGTCGCACTCACGCCCGAGGACCCGGGGGGAGATCCAATCACCGTGGGGGCGGAGGTGTGGCAGGTCAACTCCTCCCAGATTGCCGGAAACACCATCGAGCCATCGGTCCGCTATGGCCAGGTTCCCTCCGGCACGATGCAAGGAGTGTCGCCGCAGCCATTGGTGGCCGGGCAACCCTACGTTGTGACGGTGTCGGCAGTGGCGCTGAACGGTCCTTCGGTCGGCGCCAGGCGGTTCTTTACGCCTTAGCGTCAACGCTGGCCCTCGCGCGAGCGAGCGAGGCGCCCACTCATCGGAGCTCGCCATGAGGCCGAAGAATCTCTATCTGGGTCTGTGCGTGCTTGGCACCGTGCTCCCATACTCCCAGTTCATCCCGTTTCTACGTGAGCATGGTCCGGACCCCCGCGCCTTTCTCGACCAACTCTTTGCGACGCACATCGGCGGCTTCTTCGGCTGGGACGTCATCGTCTCATCGGTCGTCCTATGGATCATGGTGGCAGTGGAAGGCAGGCGCGCCGGCCTTGGTCATCGCTGGGCGCCGATCGTGGCTAACCTGGTGGTCGGCGTGTCCTTGGCCCTACCTCTGTTTCTCTATATGCGGGAAGCCCGACGCGACCTGGCGCTGTGATCCGCCCGATGGAGCGCGCACCGACCAAGGTTGAGATCGCAGCTGCGGTCGGCAGCACCGTTCCCGATGTGATTGCTCCCGGATTAGCCGTGCTCTTCTGCGGCATCAATCCCGGTCTGTACTCCGGCGCCACGGGCCACCACTTCGCTCGGCCAGGGAACCGATTCTGGCCTACGCTGCAGGCGGCCGGCTTCACGGAGCGACTGGTGCGGCCTTGGGAAGAGCGGCGACTGCTCGAGTACGGGCTCGGGATCACCAATCTCGTCGCACGGGCGACGGCCACGGCGGCCGAGCTCGAGCCAGACGAGCTGCGGGCGGGACGAGCAACTCTCGAGCGCAAGGTCCGCCGCTACCGCCCAAGAGCGGTCGCCGTGCTCGGGGTCGGTGCGTACCGGTCGGCATTCCGCCGCCCCAAGGCTGAGATCGGCCGTCAGCCGGAATCGCTGGGGAGGGCTCTGCTCTGGGTGTTGCCAAATCCGAGCGGTCTCAACGCGAACCACCAGCTAGCTGACCTGGCGCGGGCTTTCGGAGTGCTCCGTCAGGGACGTGGCGGTGCGCCGAGCGGACTAGCCGCACCGCAGCGCGCTCATAGGGCCGTGTGCAGCTGATTAGCCGACCGTTGGGCGACAACACCGGAGGTCGAGGAATGCGGCGCTACTCTCCAAGCGGGATGATCTGCACGCTCCTCCTTGCCGCCGCTTGCGGGGACGACGACGTGGCCTGTTCCCCATTGCGTCCCGAGGCGGTAGCCGTGGATGTCCGCGAGGCGGGGACGAACCTCCCGCTGGCCCGCGGCAGCCGCGGGGCGGCCCAGATTGGCGAGCAGATCGATAGTTTGATGCTGGACCGCATCAGCGAGCTCCCGGATTCAGCGCTGGTGGGCGGAAGCAGTCAGGGCGTCTACGAGGTCCGCGTCGAGCATGAGGGTTATGCGCCGTGGAGTCAGGACAACGTGCGGGCGCGACTGTCGGGGAGCCCATGCCCGGGGTTCGAGACACAGGTGTTGACCGCCGAGCTCGAGCCCATTGATGGCGTCCCCGCGTCCGCGCGTCGTCACCTCACCCGCTGATGTCGTCCGTTCCAGCGCGTAGTAATCTGGAGATTCATGTCAGATCGTCCGCCGAACTCTCCGCGCAGGCACGGGATGAGATCCTCGCTCTTTGCGACCGCGCCTACGGGGAGGATCTGCGACCTGCATTCGACGCCTTCGTGGAGCCGGTGCATGTCCTGGCCATTGTCGAGGGCACGATTGTCAGCCACGCCCTCTGGGTGACTCGTTGGCTGGTGCCGAGAGGCAGTGCCCCACTCCGAACGGCTTACGTCGAAGCGGTGGCAACCGATCCCGTGCACGTACGCCGTGGCTTCGCCTCGGCAGTGATGCGCACGCTGGTGAGCCGGGTGGCGACCTTTCAGCTCGCGGCGCTCTGTCCGTCCGATCGCGGACAAGCGCTCTACAGCCGTCTCGGGTGGGAGCGCTGGATCGGGCCACTATCCATCCGTCAGGGCGCCGGCGTCATCGAGACTCCGGAGGAGTCAGTGATGATTTACCGACTGCCCTGGTCACCCCCGCTGGACCTCACGGAACCACTGTCCGCCGAATGGCGACCGGGGGAATTGTGGTGAGCGCCCATCCGCACCCGCGGTGGCTGGATGTCGTCTTCGCCTTGTTCCTCGCCAGCGGCGTGACGGTGGGCGCCTACAGTGTGTGGGCCGTTGCCGACTGGATCCATTCCCAGGGCGAGGACGCCTTCGGCATGTACTACCTCGGCGTGTTTTCATTCGTGCCTACACTCTTGGCGTGGCTGGCCGGCGGCGGTTACATGTTCGTGGCGCCCGGGAATCGAGACGTGCGTCTCGGAGTGGGGCTGACCACCGCCCACCTGGTGTGGTGGCTCCTCGTGATTGGCATTGAGCTCTGGCGTGACGACCCCACGTGGGGTTGGGTCATGCGGAGCGTTACCATCGTCGAGCCGGCCCTCTACGCCGTGGGCATGACGTGTCTGGCCGCACGCTGGTTCTGGTGGCGGCGACGTCACGGTCCCGAGCAGGTCGCGGCATCGTGATCGCCATCCTCGTGGATGACGAGGGAGCCGTGCAGGTGCTGCCGCTCGATCGTCGAGGGGCGGAGCGGACCGATGCCGTCCTGCTGCAGCAGGGCGAGCGCTATCGAGCTCGACGTGCCATACAGCACGTGGCGCGAGTTTCTCGGCAAGGCGGCGCGGCTCGCGGAGGTGCAGGCGCGGGCCACCGCGCAATGGCCGCTGAGGGATCCGGACGCGCCCGCCGGCACGGGACGATGTCCGACCTGTGCCTTGGAGTTCGAGCGGGTGGTGGTCTCCGTTCGGACTCCGGCGCCTCTGACCGGCCTGTCCAGTATGGCGGCGCGCCTCCAGTGGAGGCCGGAGCGCGAGGGGCGATGGCAGGACGTCGTGTGGGCCTTTGTGGAGCGGCCCGCGTTGCGATGTCCGCAGTGCCGCGGGTTGTGGCTCCCGTAGGCGCGGAGCGCATTCTGCCGATGCCCGAACGGCCCTTCCTCACCGCGGACTGGCGCTTCCTGGCCATGCTCCAATATGAGGTCGATCCTCACGTGCTGCGGCCGTTCGTGCCGCGCGGGACCGAGCTCGATGACTGGCATGGCCGAACGCTGGTGAGTCTGGTCGGTTTTCGATTCCTCGAGACCCGGGTGCTGGGCGCGCCGATCCCGTTTCACCGGCACTTCGACGAAGTGAACCTGCGATTCTACGTCCGCCGTCGGGGCCCGGAAGGCTGGCGGCGCGCCGTGGTGTTCCTCCGCGAGATCGTGCCGCGCCAGGCGATCGCCGTGGTGGCCCGCCTCTGGTACAACGAACCCTATGTCGCGCTCCCGATGCGCCACAGTATCGCGATGGATCGCGCCGCCGAAGGCGAGATGGGCCGCGTGCGCTACGAGTGGCTGCACGAGGGCCACTGGGCGCACCTGGAGGCGGAAACCGAGGGTGCTCCCACGCTGCCGATGCCGGATTCGGAGGAGGCGTTCATCTCGGAGCACTACTGGGGCTACACGGCTCAACGGGACGGTGGCTGCCTGGAGTATCACGTCAGCCACGCGCCCTGGCGGGTGTGGGCCGTGCGGCAGGCGTCGCTTGCGTGTGACGCCGGCGCGCTGTACGGCGCACCGTTCGCCCGCGTCCTGGGTGCATCGCCGGCGTCCGCCTTTCTGGCGGAGGGGTCGCCGGTCGCGGTATTTCGGGGGCGACGGTTAGGCCAGACGGAAGCGGGGCGGGTCGCGCCGTCGGCATGAGCCTCGGGCACCGGAGGGTCGCTGCGCATCACGCGACGGGCGCCTGAACAGTGAGCGGCAGGCTCTCCTAGCTCAGAAGCCCCACACCGCCTTGGCGAACACGCCCCGCTCGATCAACTGCGCCGAGGCAGCCGAGCCGAACTCCGCGTGCCGGGCGTGCAGGAGGTTCTGCCCGACGACCGAGATCTGGAGCCGTGGAATCGGCGCCCAGCCCAGCCGCAGGTCCAGCTCGCTGTATCCCGGGGTCAGCAGATTGGGATTGGTGATGCGGCTGACGTAGCGGTATCCGGCGTCGAACTCGAGGTCTCGCGGGAGGTCGAACGAGGATCGCAGGGTGAGGTGATGCTTCGAATCGGCCGCTTCCGCCGAGCCAAAGGTGGGGTCGACGCTGCCGGGCTTGGGACGGATCTCGACCCGCTGCTCCGTGTGGCCGAGCTGAAGCTGCCACCAGTCGGTCGGCCGATACCGGGCCACCAGCTCCACGCCGTAGGCCTCTCCCTCCTGTCCGTTGGCCAGCACCAGCGGAAAGACCGACCCCGAAGGGGCGAGCTCCCGGCTCCGAAGGTCGTCATAGTCGTGATAGAAGGTCGCGACCGACAGCGAGAGTCGCTCGGCCGGCTGGGCCCGGTATCCCAGCTCGTAGGCCACCAGCTTCTCGGAATGGAAGTCCTTCCCCGGCAGGAAGACGAGGTCGCGATCGAAACGCGATGGAGTCCTCACCGCCCGGGACACGGCGGACCAGAGGGTCTGGCGGTCGGTCGCCTTCCAGGCCAGCCGGACGCTGGGCTGAAACTCGAAGTCGGTGTACGGGTTGTGCTCGAGCTTGGCGCCGACGGTCAGGTGCAGTCGGTCCCTCAGGGCAATCTCGTCCTGCGCGAAGCCACTGAACGTCTCGAGCGAGACCTGCTCGCGGGTCGAACGCCAGCCCGATCGGACCAAAGTCATCCTCCACCCGCCGGTATCCCACGCCCCAGACCACGTCGTGTCGCCCGCCCAGGAGGATCCGATGCTGCGCATCCACGTCGTAGGTGTTCAGCACGTCGTCGTACGAGCCGGGCACCATCCGGTGGACCCGGTCGACATACACCTGCACCTTGAGGTCGGAGAGGTCGGAGAGCTGGCGCGACCACCGTCCCATCAGGTTTCTTCCATTCGCCTCGACGTCGGCAGTCGGTGTCACGTCCGCCCGATCCTGGTACAGGTCCCCCTGCAGCGTGATGAGGTCCACGGACGAGGCGTCCCAGTCCAGGCGGAAGCCGCCTTGCCCCAGGGTCCAATCGTTCTGCAGTTCCTGGCCCGACGGCCCCGCCGTACCGTCGCGATCCCAGTACTTGCCGTAGGCCCGGACATGTGCTTTGGGTCCGATCGCGGCGCCGTAGCGGACCGCGCCCAGCCCATGCAGCTCGGTGCCTCCACCGCCCACCGCCAGCAGTCCCTCGGTGTCCTTGGCGGGCCTGGTGGTGATGTTGATGACCCCGTTGACGGCGTTGGCGCCCCACGCCGTTGCTCCCGGACCGCTGATGACCTCGATCTGCTCGATGTCTTCCAGGAGCACGTCCTGCTGGTCCCAGAAGACTCCCGCGAACAAGGGCGAATACACGGTCCGGCCGTCGATCAGCACCAGCAGCTTGTTCGCGAGGCCGCTGTTGAAGCCGCGGGCGCTGATGGCCCACTGGCTCGCGTCGAGCTGGTCCACCTCCAGGTTGGTGGCCAGCCGGAGGGCCTCGGGCAGGCGGGTCGCGCCGGAGCGACGGATGTCGTCCCGCGTGATGACCTGGATGGCGGACGCGGTTTCCGACAGGTGTTCGGGGCGCCGAGACACCGAGCTGACCTCGATGGCCATCAACTGCTCGAGGCTCATGTTCTTGAGCGCGCCGGGAGAGGGCAGGGAGTCCGGAGTCTGAGCCGACGCGCTGGTGACGAGGATGAGCGCGCCGAAGGCAGCCTGAACTGGCAGCAGTCTGGGCAAGGGACTCCCTCTTCGATGTCTCGGTGAAGAATTTGTCATCGGGCAGTGCACCGAAGATGGGCCGGTGGGGGGGTCTGCGTCCAGACATCAGGCCAGGCCTGACCTTGGAGGTTCGCCGGCCTCCTGTCGCGAGCGGAGGCGTCATCCGTGCCAGATACGTCAGCGACGCGTTCGCGGCCTCGTCCCATCAACGGCGCCGCGTTCTGGCCAGGCACGGGCGCTGGTGCGGGGGCTGGACGGCCTCAACGAGTTCGTCATCCGGGCAGCACAACGGCGCAGGCCGTCAGGTAGAGCCTGTCGTATTCGGGCAGGTTTTCGGGTTCTTGCCCGTGGGAGAGATCGATGTCGCTCGAGGGAAGAGGCGCCTTGGTCGGCCGATGGAGCATGGCAAGCAAGCAGGAGGCTCGATGATCGCATCCCTGCGGACGGACATCCTCGAGATCTCGTATGAGGTAACCGGCCCTCCGGACGCGCCTCCGGTCATGCTGATTCATGGATGGCCGGACGCGGCCCGAGGCTGGCGAGGCGTCGCCGGCCGACTGAACGCGCTGGGCTGGCGCACGATCGTCCCGGACCTGAGGGGCAGCGGACGGACCGGTTTCCTGTCACGGTCGACGCCTTGCGACGGTCAGGCCGTCGCACTGGTACAGGACACCCTCGATCTCGCCGACGGGCTCGGGCTGGAGCGCTTCGCGGTCGTGGGACATGACTGGGGTGCACGGGTGGCCTACAGCCTTGCCGCGCTGATCCCGGAGCGCATCCGCGCGATCGCCGCGCTGGCGTTGGCCTACCAGCTGCAGGCGCAGTTCTCGATGCCGGACTTCGGGCAGGCACGAGCGTTCTGGTATCAGTGGCTCATGTATCTGGACGCGGGCGTCGAGGCGATTCGGGGCGACCTGGTCGGGTTCCCCCGGATCCAGTGGGACACCTGGAGCCCGCCCGGCTGGTTCGGCGAGGATGAGTTCACGGCCACCGCGCTCAGCTTCGCCAACCCCGACTGGATCGCGATCACGCTGAATGCCTACCGCGCCCGGTTCCTGCCCGACGAGGTCCGCGATCCCCGGTACGACGAGCTCCGCCGCCGTCTCACCCAGGTCGAATACCTGTCGGTCCCGACGCTGATGATCCAGGGTGGCTCCGACGCCTGCGACCCACCGTCGCACTCCGAAGGCCTCGAGCGATGGTTCACCGGCGGCTACCATCGGGTGGTGCTCGACGGCGTGGGGCACTTCCCGCATCGTGAAACTGCCGAATCGGTGGCCGAACGCGTGCATCAGCACCTGCACAGGCACCGCTCATAAGCCCTCTGCGAGTTACTCAAGGAGAGGGATGCATGAACGTCAAGGTCGAAGCGCAGTCGAAGGCTCTCGAGTACGAGTTGCCGAACCCATCGGGTGGGTGTACTCCTCTCTCCGGCAGTGCGCGGATGCGCCCAAACAGGGGTTGAAGGTGGACGGGATTTTGTCACGCCACTGCCGCGCCGTTATGCGAGCGCCTTGACAGCCGCTTGACCGGATCATACTACCTCTGGAACCGCCCAAGACCAGCTTGGCATTGTGGGGAGGTGCAGCCGTCTGGCACTTACGCATGCCAGGGCCCTCGCGAGCAGTGCGACGGTTGGCAAGTCAGGTGCGTTGCACATTCATCAAGAGCGTGAGCCATGACCCATTACTCAGCCGCGCAAATTCGTCGCCTGCGGGCCGGTGTAGTGCTCATTGTCGGCACCCTCAGCGGGTCGGGGATCTCGGGCTGCGGCTCGTCGAATTCGTCCGGACCATCGGCCCCAGGAAGCCTTTCGGTCGCGATTGTGGGCGCTGGGGGAGTGACCCCGAGTGTCGTAGTAGATGGGCCGGGTGGCTATCAGCAGATCATGACTGCCACGGGCACCCTGAGTGGGCTCACGCCTGGTAGCTATGGGGTGACTGCGAGGTCGGTCGCTGGGTCCGGCAGCATCGTCCCCGTGGTCTACGGCGCGACCGTCACGGGCTCTCCGGTCACGGTGAGCTCCGGCGCGACGGCGACAGCGAGCGTCAGCTACGCGGCTCGGCCTGGAACCGGTGTACTCTGGGTGGGGAATGCTGCCGAGAACGGGCCTCTGCTCGCGGGCTATACGGCCGCCCAACTCACGGCGAGCACGAGCGCGCCACCGGCAATCGTCCTTACGGCCTCGCCGCAGTCAGGGACCAGCCCAGTGACCGGGGTAGCATTCGACAAAGACGGCAACCTTTGGGTGGCGAGCTCCCTCGATAGCACGGTGAGCGAGTACACGGCGGCACAGCTCGCCACCAGCGGGAGCGTCACGCCTGCCGTGGTCCTGAGCTCTACTCCCGATGCGGACTACCCCGAGGTTTCCTCGCTGGCAAAGCCAGCCGGAATGGCGTTTGATGCTAGCGGTAATCTCTGGGTGGCGAATAACGACTTCCCCCCCACTATCGTTGAGTTCACATCGAGCCAACTCCGGGCCTCGGGAGCCCCCGCCCCCGCCCTCACCGTGCGCGGCTGCGGGTGTCCTTCAGCAAGGTGCTTCATCTGGTGTCACCCGGGAGACCGGGCTTTCGATGCGAGTGGCAATCTCTGGGTGACCGATGGTCCGCTGGCAAGAGTGATGATGCTTCCGGCGATCCACCTGGGAGATCCAAACCCGACGGTCACCATCGGCTCGGCGCCGGGAGCTTCCGCGCTGGCCTTTGATGCGGCTGGAAATCTTTGGGTCAGCTGCTCTGAATCAGAAGGACTCGGCGAGACCGCTAACCAGTTGATCGAGTTCACGCCGAGTCAGCTCGCGACGACAGGTTTTCCGGTACCCGCGGTGACCCTGAGTGGCACCGGGACTTCCCTTAGTAGCCCAAGTGGGCTGGCCTTTGACGCGAGTGGCGATCTCTGGGTCGCCAACCTTGGTGGAAACGCGATCCTGGAGTTCACTGCGAGTCAGCTCGCGGCCTCGGGAGCACCAGTTCCGAGCGTGGTCGTTGGAGCCACGTGGGGGCCACCCGTCCTTGCCTTCAACCCGCACTCCCCAGATCTGCCGCTCAAGTAAGGCCTCTCCAGGGTCTGACAGTCATGGAGTGTATGGGCGGGCCGCCCCCGAGATCTCTCCCTGGCGGCGGCGGGGTACGAAGTCTAGACATCAGGGCAGCCCTGACCTGGTCTGGCTTGCTTGGGGCGGTGTCGCGGCAGAACCAGTACTCCCTGCCGGATACATCAGCGACGCTCTCGAGGCCCCGTGGTATCAGCGGCACCCCCTTCTGTCCAATCGCAGGCGCTGCTACTGGTGCTTGGCCTTGTCACCCTGGCGGCACATCGGGGTATCGCGATGCGCTGTAAGGCACAGCTGTCGCATTCGCGCCAGTTTCCGGCCATCCGCGTCAACGACCCCGTAAGTAGCTCCGGTCATCGACATCAAGCCGGTGCTCGCCCAGCGCTGAAGGTGGGGGGAGGCGCCTGCTCCCGCACCACCTCTCCCAGCACTCCGATCGCGTCCTGGAGCTGCCGGTCCGACAGGTACGGTGCGGGACCGAGCCGCAGCACCTCACCGCGGGCATCCGTCCAGACCCCGCGGGCATGGAGGCTCCGCGCCAGCGAGGTCGCCACCGGGGATCGGAGCGCGAGAAATCCGCCGACCTCGCCGAGCGGACAGTCGCGGTCCCGGCTCACGACCGCGGGGTCGAGATCGAGCGCGTCGAATGCGGAAGCGAGCAGCCCGACCTGATGCTGGCTCACCTCCCGCAGAAGTCGAGGCGTCAGCCCACGCTCGTGGAAGAAGTCGAAGACCGCGACAGCGCGGTAATGGCTGGTCGGATCGTAGGTCGAGCCCGCGAACCGGTCGCCCCCCGGTCCGTAGACCACCCGCTCACCGCGCTGCCGGTCCGCGAGGGCGGTGAACTCGCTGAACCATCCCGTGACCACCGGCCGCAGGTCGGTGTCCGGCGGAATCCTCAGAAAACAGTTGCCCTCTCCCAGCTGGCAGTACTTGTACCCGCCACCGACGACGAAGGCGTCGCCGATGCCCTCTTCGGCGAGCGAGACCGGCACCACGTTGAGCGCGTGATACGCATCCACCAGCAGCCTGGCTCCGTGTCGCCGGCAGCTCGCCGCCACGTCGCCGAGCCCGCGGGCGATGCGTCCGGTGTCGAAGAAGACGGCGGAGACGAGCACCAGGGCCGTGCGATCATCCACCGCCCGGCTGAGCCGGGCCGCCAACGACTCGAGGGGAGCCTCGGGCACCCGGACGACGCTCAGGCCCTCCTCCTCGAGGCGGTCGAGCTGGCGCCGGATACTGTGGAATTCGCCGTCGGTCGTCACCAGACGCGGCCTCGTTCGGAGGGGCAGGGCAGAGAGCAGCCGGACCAGCAGGTCGTGGGTGTTGGCCGCCAGCGCGATGCCGCCCCCCGCGTCTCCCAGGAGCCGGGCAAATCCCTCGCGGACTCGCTCGGCCTGGTCGAACGCGTGCTCCCACTTGTCATCCACGTAGCGCGCCGCATCCAGCCAGGCCGCCAGATGGCCGTCGAAGCCGCAATCCGGCCAGGCCTGGTGCGAGTGGCCGGTCAGCAGGAGACGCTCCGAGACCCCGAATCGCGAATAGTGGGGTGCGAGGGCGTTCGGGGAGCCGTAGAGGGACGCAGGGTCCATTCACAGCTCGGTTCGGATCGCCCAGAGATCCGGAAACAGCGGCTGATTGAGGGTGGCCAGCAGGTAGTCCGCGCCCGCGCTTCCGCCGGTGCCCCGCCGGGTCCCGATCGTGCGCTGCACCATTTTCACGTGCCGGTAGCGCCACTCCATGAGCCCCTCGTCGAGATCCACCAGCCGCTCGCACAGCTCAGCCAGTGCCGGCTGCTGGCGGTAGACGCCGACCAGCACCTCCCGGAGGGCGGGAGAGGACTCCACCCGCCGGGTGACATCCCGCTCGAGGTCGGCCTGGGGCACCGGGACGCCGTGCGCGGCCAGGTGATGCAGGAAGGAGTCCCACAGCGACCCCGACGTGAGCCGGCGCTCCAGCTTTCGCCGGATCTCGCTCCCGGCGGGGTAGCGGTCCAGCGCCTTCGCGTCCTTCCAGCCCAGCGCGAACTCGAGCTCCCGGAACTGATACGACTGGAATCCGCTCCCGGACTCGAGCCGATCGCGGAACGAGAGGAACTCGAGCGGGGTCATCGTCTCCAGGATGTCGAGCTGGGCGACCATGACCTTGAGGATGGTGAGGATGCGCTTCAGGGTGTGGCGCGCGCGGGCGCCATCGTTTCGCGACAAGCATCCGCTCGAGGTGGTCCAGCTCGTGGAGGATCTCCTTGAACCAGAGCTCGTATACCTGATGAATCACGATGAAGAGCATCTCGTCGTGCTCCGGTCCCTCCGACAGCGGGCGCTGGAGGGCGAGCAACTCATCGATCTTCAGGTATTCGGCGTACGAGGGCATGATGGAGTCCCGGCATGGCTGGGGGCGTCGAAGGCACCAGCGGCCTAAGCTATCCTGGTCGTCCGAGCGCGTCTATCGGGCCGCCTCGTTTCCCGGGAAAGCCGCCCAAGTTACTGTTCGACGGGCCGCCACCCGACACCCACCATGGGAGCATCGCCGGGATGTACCGCGTTCGTCAGCAGGACCTGCCATTTCAGGGCAGCTCTCATCACTTCGTCGGGGCCGACAACGGCGATGTCAACGTCTCCGTGTTCCTCCTCAGCGCCCTCCCTGGCCGTGGTCCGGGCCCCCATCGTCATCCGTACGACGAAGTCCAGTTCGTGAGGGAAGGCCGCGGTCTCTGGACCGTCAACGGAGAGGAGTTCGAAGCCGGAGCGGGTGACATTCTCGTCATCAAGGCCGGCGAGATTCACAGTTTTCGCTGCATCGGTGACGGACCGCTGGTCCAGCTCGATGTGCATCTCAGTCCGCGCTTCGTGCAGGAGAACCTGACCAGCACACCATAGCCGCCGCGGGAGGCGATTCCATGAGAGCGTACGTGATGACGACCGGCGTGCTGTTCGGCTTGATCGCCGTGGCGCACGTGTGGCGCGTCTTCGAAGAGGGGACGGGACTGGCCGGCGATCCCTTCTTCATTCTCCTCACCGTCGCGGCCGCGGCGCTGAGTCTCTGGGCCTGGCGCCTGATACGGCTCTCGACGCGGGCGTGAGCGTCCACGGAGAGTCGGAGTGATCCCCCAGGACCCCGCCTACGAGGCGAAGGTACGCGAGAGCTTCGGCCGGCAAAATCACATGACGACCCTCGGCGCGGCCATCGAGTTTCTGGCGCCGGGGGAGGTCCACCTCTCGCTCCCCTTCGCCCCGCGGTTCTGCCAGCAGAACGGCTTCATGCACGCCGGAGCGATCGCCAGCGTCGCGGATTCGGCGAACGGCTACGCCGCCTATAGCCTGGCGCCGCCGGAGACCGACGTGCTGGCGGTGGAATTCAAGATCAACCTGCTGGCGCCGGCGCTCGCCGAGTCGTTTCTGGCCTGCGGCCGCGTCCTTCGCGCCGGGCGAACGCTGACCGTCTGTCAGGCCGAGGTGTTTACGGCCGGGCCGGGCGACGCGGACGCTGGTGGCCGTCATGCTCTCCACGCTCATCGTGCGCCCGATGGCGCAGCCTGGCTCCTGAGGCTCACCCTCTCGGATCGGAGACTCCGATGGGAATGGACGGCCGGCAGCGCGCGGACTATGGCCCGGCATCTCGACGAGTACCCTGAGGTGTTCCGTGAGCAAGGGCTCACGGCCGAAGTCGAGGGGTCGGTGGTCGTCCGGGGGCTCCTTGCCCTGGTCACGTTCGGCGCGCTGCGTCCGAGCGTGTTGCGTGGCCGACGAGCGGAGGTTTCTGTCAGGACCGCGGAAATCGGAGGTGCTTGTGAAGACGGTGGCTGATCCGCACGTGCTCGACGGCCTCGTGCGCCGCCTGGAGGGGCTCACGCCCGCCACGCCGCGGCGGTGGGGAACGCTGTCCGCGCACGAGATGCTGTGCCATCTGGCGGACGCGAGCGCCAGCGTGCTGGCCCGGCCTGCCGGGGATGTCGCCCCGGCGCGGCGGGTACGCAAGCTGTTGGCGCTGTATACGGCGATTCCCTGGCCCCACGGTCTCCGGACGCCACCGAACGTCGACCAGCGGATCGGTGGCACGCCGCCCGCCGTCTTCGGGCTCGATCGTGAGCGCGCCATCGCCGGACTGCGTGCCCTGGGTTCGGCGCCGGCGAGCGCATTTCCGACGACTCATGGACATTTGGGCGCCATGATCCCCAGAGATTGGCAGCGCTGGGGGTATCGGCACACGGACCACCATCTGCGGCAGTTCGGTCTCTAGCATGCTGCCGCTGGAGTTGTGTCGCCGGCTCACCAACGGGCTCTATGTCGTCGGAGTGGCGCATGGCGAGCAACGGGACGGTTTCACCGCGGCATGGGTGACCCAGGTCAGCTTCGATCCTCTGCTGGTGGCGCTCAGCATCAACCCGTCGCACGCCTCGTTTCCCATTCTCGTGGCCGCGGAGGCGTTCGCGGTGAGCATCCTGGGTCACGGCCAGGTCGAGCTCGCACGCCACTTCGGCACCCAGTCCGGCTGGGCGGTCGACAAGCTGGCGGGCCAGCGGTGGCAGCCGGCTCACGGCGGCGCGCCGGTGTTGCTGGATGCGCTGGCGTATCTGGAATGCCGGCTCGTCGGCCGGCACCCCGCCGGCGACCACGAGCTCGTGCTGGGTCAGGTGGTGGGAGGCCGGCTGCTGACGCCTGACGCGGTGCCGATGACGTACGCCGACACCGGCAACCTCGACGGCAGCGCCGGGCTGTATCCTTCGACGTTCGAGCGCGGTGAACCCTGAACTCCAGGAAGTGTGCATGGACATCACCCGCCGCGAGTTTGCCGCGGCACTGACGACGGGAGTGGCGGGCGCCGCCACCCTGGGCCCGGTCGCCCTGCGCTCACCCGCCACCGACCCCTGCCATCTTCCCCCGCCGATTCAAGCGCTCACGCCGAAGACCGATGGCATCGCGCCGATCACGGACGAGGAGCGCCGTGCCCGCATCGCCAAGGCCCAGGGATTCATGACGACCCTCGGCATCGGCGCCATCGTGATCGAGCCGGGAACGACGATGCACTACTACTCGGCCGTGAACTGGCACCCGTCGGAGCGGACGTTCGCGATGGTGATTCCCGCCACCGGCGCGCCGGCCTGGGTCTGTCCCGCGTTCGAGGAGGCGCGGGCCCGGGAGCTGATCCGCTTCGGCGACGACATCCGCGTCTGGCAGGAGGACGAGAATCCGTTCGCCCGGATCGCCGGCATCCTGAAGGACCGGGGCGCCGCGAACGAGAAAGTCGGCCTGGAAGAGGCGGTGCGGTTCTTCGTCGTGGACGGGCTCCGGAAGGCCGCGCCCTCCGCCGACCTGGTCTCGGCCACACCGGTGACCGCCGGCTGCCGGATGATCAAGTCGGCCGGAGAGCTAGCGCTGATGCAGCGGGCGACCGACATCACGATCCTCGCCTTCAAGGCCGCGTTCGCGACCCTGCGCGCGGGCATGACCCAGTACGAGCTCGGCGACAACATGACCACCGCCATGATCCGCCTCGGCGGCAGCGACCCATGGGCGCTGGTGGGCTTCGGCAAGTACTCCGCCTTTCCCCATGGCAGCGTACGGCCGCAGCGGCTCGCGCGGGGAGACATTGTCCTGCTGGACTCGGGATGCGCCGTGGAGGGGTACCAGTCGGACATGACGCGCACCACGGTCTTCGGCCGGCCCACCCGGCGCCAAACCGAGATCTGGAACCTGGAGCGAAAGGCCCAGGATGCCGCGTTCGCCGCGGCCCAGGTGGGCGTCCCCTGTGAAGCGGTCGATGCCGCGGCCCGCAAGGTGATCACCGAGGCCGGGTTCGGTCCCGACTATCGGCTGCCCGGGCTGCCCCATCGCACCGGACACGGCATCGGGCTCGATGGCCACGAGTGGACTAACTTCGTGCGGGGCAACACCACGCCGATCGCCCCGGGGATGTGCTTCAGCGACGAGCCGATGATCGCCATCTACGGCGAGTTCGGCATCCGCCTCGAGGACTGCCTCTACATCACCGACAAAGGCCCGCGGTTCTTCTCGCCGCAGAGCGTGGCCATCGACCAGCCCTTCGCGTAGGAGCGCATTGTGGGAGGCAGAATCGTTCAGCTGAACATCAAGCCCAAGGAAGGGCGGTCCCGCGGGCTCCCCAAGCGCCCCGTCCCGGAGCTCTTTGTGACCCCGAACGGGATACTGGGCGACTTCAATCGCTGGCGAGCCGAGAAGGCCGCCGGTGATCCGGACCAGGCCGTCCTGCTCCTGAGCGAGGAGACTCTGGCGGACCTCCGAGCCGAGGGATGGCCCGTACAGCCGGGCGACATGGGCGAAAATCTGACGGTGGCCGGCCTGCCGGCGGATGCGCTGCGGCCGGGCGTGCGGGTGCACGTCGGCGAGGTCGTGCTGGAGGTGAGCAAGGCCTGCGATCCGTGCACGATTCTCCATACGCTGCCCTATGTCGGGCTCGAGCGCGGTCCCGCATTCCTTCGGACGATGGCGGGCCGGCGAGGATGGTTCGCCCGGGTGCTGCAGGGAGGCACGATCCGATCGGATGCGGCGGTCGAGGTCGCCGGTATGACCGCCAAGGGACATCGCCTCGTCCGTGACGCCGAAGGTCTCAACACGGCCGATCTGGCCGGTACAGCCCGACTGGCCTGGTGACCCCGGTGGACCAGTTCTTCACACGGAGCCACGCTCCGATTCCCCGAATCGATCCCACCGAGCTGGCGACTCGAGGTCGACGGGCTGGTGGATCGTCCGCGGTGCTTCTCGCTCGAGGAGCTCCGCGACACGTTTCCCCGGCGGTCCGTCACCGCGACACTCGTCTGCGCCGGGCTCCGGCGAGACGAGTTCCTGTCGCTCGGGCCGCTGCCGAGCGAGCTGCCGTGGGGTCCGGAGCCGATCAGCACGGGGGAGTGGACCGGCGTCGCCCTGAGCGATCTGCTCCGCGCGGTGGGGGTAGGAGAGCGGGCCCGGCACGTCCAGTTCACCGGCCTCGATGAGGTGGAGCGCCATGGCCACCGGTTTGGATTCGGCGGATCGATCGATCTCGCCAAGGCGCTGAGCGGCGAGGTCCTCCTGGCGAGCGAGCTCAATGGCGCACCGCTGCCGGCGGTGCACGGCTTCCCGATCCGGGTGGTCGTGCCGGGCTGGATCGGCGCGCGGAGCGTCAAGTGGCTCGGCCGGATCACGCTCGCGGAGGAGCCGTCCAACAATTATTTCCAGACCAAGGCGTACCGCGTGCAGCGGGAGCTCAATCCTCAGGATCCTCGCGACGTCTCCGCCGGCATCGCGATGAGCGGCGTTCCACTCAACGCCGTGATCGTGGAGCCCACACAGGATCGGGTCGTCCCGGCAGGCCACGTGCGGGTCCGCGGATGGGCGATGGGGTCCGAGGGGCGGCCGCCCGACCACGGTCGAGGTCTCCCCCAACGACGGCGAGGACTGGGTCCCGGCGCGAATCGCGGTCGAGGGCGCGGCCTGGACCTGGTCACTGTGGGAGGCGACGGTGAACCTCGCCCCTGGTGGGCACACGCTGGTTGCGCGGGCCACCGATGGCACAGGCGCCGCGCAGCCCCGGACCCTCGGCGAGACCTGGAACGTGAAGGGGTACGGCAACAACGCGTGGCACCGGGTGGCCGTCCGGGCCGAGTGAAGAGGCACGCGACGCTCCTCCGGGACGCGTCAGGAGAGGAGCCGATGGACGAAGACCTGGCCGGGATGTCCCGCGAGCAGTTGATCGAGCAGGTGCGAGCGCTCCGCCGCGGCATTCGCGCCCACCGTGACAGTACCGGGCACGCGCTCTGCTGGCATCATCCAGCGCTGTGGGGTCTCCTGCCGGAAAAGGAAGATCCGATCCCGACGGTGCCTGACTGGCCTGAATTTCTTCGTGGCTGCGTGAGGTATCGCCAGTCTTTGGATGAGCAGGCGCCAGGCGCTCCGAGGTCGTCGCGGTCGTACGATGGCTGAGAGGCGCGGCGAGAAGGCCCACGGTCTGACGGGGAGGATCGTATGCATCTCTCTCTGATTGCAGTCCCGGTGCTCCTGGTGCTCTGTGTCGTGCATCCGCAGCCGGGCCGAGGACAGACGGTGTCGGTGGCCGCCGCAACCGGGCCGTCCTTTCTGCCGGGCTCGGGCACCGTCGGCGATTGGCACGGGCTGGTCGGGGTCGGCATCCAGCGGGAAGCGCTCGGCGCGCGGCTGGATGCGATGTACACGGGCGTGCCAGGAGCGGATCTCGTCGCGCTGACCGGCAATCTCGTGTGGATCCTGCGCCGGGGAGGGTCCTGACGGACACCGAGCCGTACCTGATCGCGGGATCGGCAGCTACGTGAAGTTCAGCGAGTCGCGCTTCGGCGTGAACGGCGGTGTCGGCGTGCGCCGACGGATGGGCCCGATCCGGCTGTTCGCCGAGATGCGGTATCATCGGGTCACCCGCCAGTTCGATGAGGCGGGCAACGCCGACACCTTTGTGCCGGTGTCGGTTGGCGTGGTGCTGGGGCGGTAGGATGCCAGTCAACCGCCATCCGTGCGGGTGCTGGTGGTCGGGTGTTGCCTGGCCTGCCTCCTCACCCGTCAGGCGCGGCGGCACAGCGGCCGGACCGGGCGCGCCAGATCGCCGCGGCCGTGCTCCCGCTGCCGGCCGAGCTGCGAGCCGCCGCCGGCGTCGTGGCGCTCGACGGCCGCGGCCAGCCGCAGGTCTGGCGCCCGAGCGCGAACGGCATGATCTGCCTTGCCGATTCCCCGGGCGACTCCACCTTCGACGTGCGCTGCTATCAGGCCGGGTTCGTGCCGGTGATCTACCGGATCCGGCAGCTGATCGCCCAGGGCGTGGCCGACTCCGCGCTGGAGGGAACGATCGATGCGGAGATCCGGAGCGGAAGGCTGCCCATCACGAAGGCGCCGACGGCGGGATACCGCATGTACGGACCAGTCAGCGGGTACGATCCGGCGCGAAACGCGGTGAGCGATCGGATCGATGCCTGGCAATCGATCCACATGCCGTATCGGACGGCGGCCTCGATGGGCCTCCCGACCAGGGAGGATGGGATCCATCCGTACGTCATGGCGTCGGGCACCTATTGGGCGCACGTCATGATCATGCAGCGGCCACTGCGCTACTGACTCGAGCTCCTCCGATGACTCCTGCCGTTCACGTGCTCGTCTTCGAAGGCTTCGCCGACTGGGAGCCCGCCTACGCCCTCGCCGAGCTCCGCCGGTCGGGCGGCCTGGATGTCGTCACCCTCGGCTTCACCGATGCGCCCGTGCGCTCGATGGGCGGATTGCGCGTGGTGCCCGATCGCGCCCTCGCCGGCCTGGATCCCGCGGCCGTGCGGCTCCTGATCCTGCCCGGCGGCGACATGTGGGAGGGGATCTATCCGCGCGCGGAGCTCGACGCAGTGCTGGCCGAGCTGCGCGCGCGCGAGGTGCCCATCGCCGCCATCTGCGGCGCGACGCTGGCCCTGGCCCGTGCCGGCCTGCTGAACGACCGCGCGCACACGAGCAACGAGCAGGCGTACCTGACGAGCCTGGCTCCCGAGTACGCCGGCGGCGGCCAGTACGTGGACGAGCTGGCCGTGCGGGACCGGCGGGTGATCACCGCCAGCGGGCTCGGGCCGACGGAGTTTGCGCGGGAGATCTTCGAGGAGCTCGAGGTGTTCACCGCCGAGGAGCGGCCGGTCTGGTACCACCTCTTCAAGCACGGCCGGTTTCCGCAGTGAGAACGCACATCCGCATGATCCTGAAGTATCGACGGAGGTCGGGTAGTACGCTGGCCGCCAGCACACCGAAACCCAGCGTGAGTCCGAATAGAAAGGCACGTCGCATTCGAGTCACCTCGCTCGTCCGTTCACTGAAGATGGATCCGGCCGCTCGACCCGTCCGTGACGCTGACCATCCCTAGCCGCCCGCCATCGCCCCCACGACCATGAACGGCTCGGCGCCGCTCGCGACCGGCTCGGGAAGCGGCGCGTCGGCGGGCTCGTGCGACAGATCCTGCTCGCACGCGAAAAATCGCACGAACGGCCGGCGCTGGAGCGTCGTATGTCCGCGGATGGTGCCCCGCAGCATCGGATAGCGGGCCTCGAGGGCGTCGAGCACCGAGCGCTGCGTCGGCGGCCCTTCCACCTGCAGCTCCACCTCCTCGCCCACCCGCGCCAGCGCCCGCAGGTGCTGCGGTAGCACGACCCGGATCATGGCAGCGTCTGGACCTCGACGGACAGTACCGCCGGAAGGTCCCGGACGATCGGCGTCCAGGTCGTCCCCGAGTCGGACGAGCCGTAGACCTGCCCGCCGCTGGTCCCGAAATAGATGCCGCAGGGGTCGAGCCGGTCGACGGCCATCGCGTCGCGCAGGACGTTCACGTAACAGTCCTGCTGCGGCAGCCCCTTCGTGAGCGCCTCCCACTCGTTTCCACCCGTTCGGCTCCGGTACACGCGGAGCTTGCCCTCGGGCGGGAAGTGGTGCGAGTCGCTGGTGATGGGGACGACGTAAATGGTCTCCGGCTCGTGGGCGTGGACGTCGATCGGGAAGCCGAAATCGGTCGGCAGGTTGCCGCTCACCTCGTGCCACGAGTCGCCGGCGTCGTCGCTCCGCATCACGTCCCAGTGCTTCTGCATGAACAGCACGTTGGGCCGCGACGGGTGCATCGCGATCCGGTGCACGCAGTGCCCCACTTCGGCGTTCGGGTCGGGGATGCCCTGGGACTTGAGGCCCTGATTGATCGGCCGCCAGGTCGTGCCGCCGTCGTCGGTCCGGAACGCGCCCGCCGCCGAGATCGCGGCGAAGATCCGCTTGGGGTTGGATGGGTCCAGCAGGACGGTGTGCAGGCACATCCCGCCGGCACCCGGTTGCCAGGATGGCCCCGAGGGATGGCCGCGGAGGCTGGAGAGCTCGCGCCACGTGCGGCCGCCGTCGGTCGAGCGGAAGAGGGCGGCGTCCTCCACCCCGGCATACACGGTGTCGGGGTCGGTCAGCGAGGGCTCCAGATGCCAGACCCGCGCGAACTGCCAGGGATGCTGCGTGCCGTCGTACCACATGTGGGTGCCGGGCACGCCGTCGTAGGCGAACTCGTTGCCGACCGTCTCCCAGGTCTCGCCGCCGTCGTCGGAGCGCTGCATCACCTGCCCGAACCACCCGCTCGTCTGCGACCCGTAGATCCGGTTCGGCTCGGCCGGCGAGCCCTTGAGATGGTAGATCTCCCAACCGGGGAAGTGGGGCCCGGAGACCTTCCAGCGATCACGCTTCCCGTCCGCCGTCAGGACGAAGGCGCCCTTCCGCGTCCCGACCAGCACCCGTACGCCGCTCATGCGTCGCTCCTCTCAGTGGCTCCGCCAATGTCCCCGGCGGGCATGGCGCCCGCCATAATGTAGTCGAACGAGCCGAGCCAAAATCGACATCTGAGGCAGACGCCGGCGAGCGGCGATCCACAGGCGGCGTCGTCCCGGCATCACAAGCCGTTGATGTCGCGAGTCTCCAGCACGGGCCGGTCGAAGCCATGGCGAGCCACCGCGAGCATCGCCCGACCGAGCTGCGCCGTGGTCGTCACGGCGCCGGGAAACAGCCGCTTGAGCAGGGGGTAGAGCGGCGCGATCGCCGCGTAGGCAACCCGGTACAACCGCGTGCTCGACCGGATGCCGTCCAGCGGCTGGATGTAGGCGGGGCGGAACATGTACGCCGCCTTGAACGGCAAGGCCAGCAACGCGTTCTCCGTCCGGCCCTTGACTCGCGCCCACATGACTCGCCCGCGCTCGCTGCTGTCCGTCCCGCGGCCCGAGACGTAGACGAAGGTCATGCCGGGGTCGAGCCGGGCGAGCGTCCGGGCCACGGCCAGCGTCAAGTCGAAGGTGAGTTGCGTGTACCGCTTCTCCGAGAGTCCCGCCGACGTGACGCCGAGGCAGAAGAAGCAGGCGTCGAAGCCCACGAGCTGGGACTCGACGGCGCGGAGGTCGGCCGGGTCGGGCACCACCAGGTCACGCAGCTTCTCGTGCGCCTGGCCGGTTGGACGACGCCCGACGGCCAAGACGCGGCCGACGTCCGCATCCCGCAGGCACTCGAGGAGCACACCCTGTCCGACCATGCCGGTCGCGCCGAAAAGCAGGACGTTCATTACTCTCAAGATATCCCGATTTCGACCGGCCCCTCCCACCCGGACCGACCTGTGCCCCTTGCGCCGCCCCGGCTCATCGGCCTCCCATACGATGCCAGCAGCTCGTTTCTTCAGGGCGCCGCGGAGGCGCCACCGCTCATTCGCGAGGCGCTCTTCTCGCCGTCGTGGAACACCTGGTGTGAGCAGGGGCGCGAGGTGATCGGCGCCGGCGGCCTGAGCGACGGGGGCGACCTGGATCTGCCGCGGACCGCCGAGGCGCGAGCGCGGATCGAAGCGGGCGTTGCGGAGCTCGTCGCCGCCGGCCACCGTCCCCTGGCGCTCGGCGGCGACCACTCGGTGACATACCCCGTCCTACGCGCCGTGTCCCGTGGAGTATCGCGGCTTACGATCCTTCACATCGACGCCCATCCCGACCTCTACGACGAGTTCGAAGGCGACCGCTTCTCTCACGCCTGTCCCTTCGCACGGATCATGGAGGAGGGCTTGGCGAGCCGGCTCGTCCAGGTCGGTATCCGGACCATGAACGGTCACCAGCGCGCCCAAGCCGACCGCTTCGGCGTCGAGGTGATCGACATGCGCGCCTGGCAGACCGGCGCGCGGCCGAGCGTGGACGGAGCCGTCTACATCTCGGTCGACCTGGACGGTCTGGATCCCGCATTCGCTCCGGGCGTATCGCACCCGGACCCCGGCGGGCTCTCGGTGCGCGAAGCGATCGGGCTGGTGCAGGAGGCCGGTGGATACCTCGTCGGCGCCGACATCGTCGAGTACAACCCGCGACAGGACCCGGGGAGCGTCACGGCGACGGTGGCCGCGAAGCTGGTGAAGGAAATCGTGGGGCGGATGCTCGCGGACACCGGGGCGTAACACGCGGAGGCGCCCCAGACGTCAGCCCAGGAACCGCATGAGGTAGGGCGCCGTCCGGCTGGCACTGTCACGCGCCAGGCCGGCGGGTGTGCCCTCTGCCACGATTTGCCCGCCTTCCTCGCCGGCGCCGGGGCCGACGTCGATTACCCAGTCGCTGCCCGCTACCACGCGCAGGTCGTGCTCCACCACGAGCACGGTATTGCCGGCCTCGACCAGACCGTCGAGCTGCGCGACCAGCTTCTCGACGTCGGCCGGATGCAGCCCGGTCGTAGGTTCGTCGAGTACGTACAGCGTGTCGCCACGCTGCGCCCGCTGCAGCTCGGTCGCGAGCTTGATGCGCTGGGCTTCGCCGCCCGAGAGCTCGGTGGCCGGCTGGCCCAGCCGGATGTAGCCGAGGCCAACGTCGTGGACCACGTCGAGGGCGCGTTTGAGCACGGGTTCGCCCGCGAAGAACGTCCGGGCATCGTCGACGGTCATTCGCAGCACCTCGGCGATGTTCCGGTCACGCCAAGTGATCTCCAGCGTCCGGGCGTTGTAGCGCGCGCCGTGGCAGGTGGGGCAGGGGGCGTAGACGCTGGGGAGAAACAACAGCTCGACCATCACGAGTCCCTCTCCCTGGCAGGTGTCGCAGCGCCCCTTAGCCACGTTGAACGAGAACCGGCCGGCGTCGTATCGCCGCGCTCGCGCCGCCTTGGTGGCCGCGAAGAGCCGACGCACGTGGTCGAACAGCCCGGTATAGGTGGCCAGGTTCGAGCGCGGCGTGCGGCCGATGGGCCGCTGGTCCACCTGTACTAGGCGCCGGATCGCCTCCATGCCCTCAACGATTCGTCCGCTCGTAGCCGCTGCCGCCTCGCGCGCAAGCTCCTCGATGCCGTCCTCGTCAGCCGCCACTTCGTGACCCAGATGGTCCGCGACCAGCTCCACCAGGGCCTGGCTCACGAGGCTCGACTTGCCGGAACCCGACAGGCCGGTCACCGTGGTGAACACGCCGAGCGGAAAGGCGACGTCGAGCCCGCGGATGTTGTTGCGGGTGACGCCGCTCAGCCGGAGCCACCGTTCGGGGCTGCGTGGCGTACGCGTGCGTTGTTCGAAGCGGCCAAACAGGTATTCCCGCGTTCGCGACTCCTGCACGTGGGCAAGGCCCTCGGGCGGCCCGCTATACAGGATCCGGCCACCATGCTCGCCGGCCGCGGGACCCACGTCCACGATCCAGTCCGCGCGTCGCATGACGTCCACCTCGTGCTCCACGACGAACAGCGAGTTGCCCGAGGACTTGAGCCGATCGAGTGCCAGAAGCAGCGACTCGGTGTCGGCGGGGTGAAGGCCTGCACTCGGCTCATCAAGGACGTACACGACGCCGAACAGGTTGGACCGCACCTGGGTGGCGAGCCGCAGGCGCTGCATCTCGCCCGGTGACAACGTCGGCGTGCTGCGTTCGAGCGAGAGATAGCCCAGCCCCAGGTCGAGCAGGACGGCGAGCCGGCCTTCAAGATCCTCCGCGATCCGCCGGGCGACGATCGCCTTCTCTGGATGTAGCGCTTCCATCCCCGCTACGCGAGCATCGGTGCCGCCGGCCGTGGCCCGGAGCAGATCGGCGAGACGCGCCATGGGCAGCCGCGACATGTCCGTGATATCAAGTCCCGCGAAGGTCACGCGCAGCGCCGCGCGGGTGAGACGCTTGCCGTGGCACACCGGGCACTCGGTGCCGACCATGTATCGTGCCACCCGCTTCTTCATCATGGGGCTCTGCGTAGTGGCGAAGGTATGCATCACATAGCGCCGCGCGCTCGAGAAGGTGCCCTGATAGTCGTACGGCCGCTTGCGCCTAAGTGCACGCCGTACTTCTGCCCGGTCGAAGCCGGCGTATACGGGAACCTGTGGCTGTTCCTCGGTGAAGAGCAGCCAGTCCCGCTCTTTCTTCGGCAACTCGCGCCAGGGGCGATCGATGTCGTAGCCCAGCGTGGTGACGATGTCCCGCAGGTTCTGGCCGTGCCAAGCAGGCGGCCACGCGGCGATTGCGCCCTCGCGGATCGTCAAGCTGGTGTCGGGCACCAACGAACGCTCGGTGACCTCGTACACGCGTCCCAGGCCGTGGCAGCGGGGGCAGGCGCCCTGCGGCGTGTTGGGTGAGAAGTCCTCGGCATGGAGCATCGGCTGTTTGGGCGGGTATGCGCCCGCTCGGGAATACAGCATGCGGAGGAGGTTGGACAGCGTGGTCAGGCTGCCGACCGACGAACGGGTGGTCGGCGTACCTCGCTGTTGCTGCAACGCCACGGCCGGCGGCAGGCCGTCGATCTCGTCCACTTCAGGGACGGCCATCTGGTCGAACAGTCGCCGCGCGTAGGGCGACACCGACTCAAGGTAGCGCCGCTGGGCTTCGGCGTAGAGTGTGCCGAAGGCCAGCGACGACTTCCCCGAGCCGCTCACCCCGGTGAAGACGACAAGGGCGTCGCGCGGAATGTCGACGTCGACGTTCTTAAGGTTGTGCTCCCGTGCGCCGCGGACACGGACGAAGCCGGCGCCTCTGAAGTCGGCCACGGGGGCGCTCGGAGAGCGCGGCTCAGGTGCCATCCTGGGATTCTAAGGGTGAGGAGCCCCAAAAAGGCGTGACGCCGAACCCGGTGAGGCGATCCGCCGCCACTGCGCCTCCGTCCGCCTTACCTTGTCGGACCCCACGGAGCAGATTGGAGGCAGATCCTCGGCCGGCTCTTGGTCCACGCTCGTGAAGCGGGAGTGCCTGCATGGGCTTCTATCTCAGCCTCGCCGCCGTCAGCGATGCGACGATCGATCGGCTGGTCGCCGACCCGCCGCTGATCATGCAGATCGTGTTGCCCTGCTCGGGCGCAAGGCTCCGCCGCCACCGCCGGAACCTCCACCGCTCGCGCTTCAGCCCGGCGAGGGCAGTCTCGGTCCCGACGGCGACTTCGAAAAGTCCTGGCACGGGTTCCACTACCTCCTCACGGGCACCGCCTGGGAGGGCGACCTCCCGCTCAACTTCCTCCTGGTGGGGGGCCGGGAGCTGGACATCGAGATCGGCATGGCGCCGCCTCGGGCCTACAGCGTCGCCGAGACACGGGTGATCGCCGACGCGCTCGCCCGGCTGGACGACGCCGAGCTGCGACGGCGATATTCGCCCGCGGAGATGATGCGGCTGGAGATCTATCCCGAGGTCTGGGAGGACCCCGACGAGGTCGACCTTCTGCTCGAGGACATGACCCGCCTGCGGGCAGCGCTCGAGCGGGTGACGGGACAGGGATTTGGGCTGTTGGTGATGATCAACTGAGACCGCGCCGCTTTTTGTCGACGACCTGTCGAATTCGACCCGACCCAATCGACCATTTGACGTCACCAGCTGTTTCACCCCCGATCAGGAGGTTCGTCATGCGGTATCTGTGTCTCATCTACGACGACGAGAAGAAGGTCGCCACGATGCCCGAGAACGAGTCGAACGCGTTCATGGGCGAGTACTTCGCGTTCACCGACGGGATCAAGCAGAGCGGCCACTACCTGGCCGGCGAGGCCCTCCAGCCGGTGGAGACCGCCACCACGGTCCGGGTTCGGAACGGCAAGGTCGGCACGACCGACGGGCCGTTCGCCGAGACCAAGGAACAGCTTGGCGGCTTCTACATGATCGAGGCGCGCGACCTCAATGACGCCATCCAGGTCGCCGCGAAGATTCCGTCCGCCAAGATCGGCAGCGTGGAGGTGCGGCCCATCGTGGAGTTCACCCAGCCGTAGCGTGACGTCCCCCGACGAGGCGCGCGCCGCCGTGGACGCGGTCTACCGCGGCGACTCGCGCCGGGTGCTGGCCACGCTGATCCGTCTCCTCGGCGACTTCGACCTCGCCGAGGAGGCGATGCACGACGCCTTCTCCGTCGCGCTCGAGCGCTGGCCGCGCGACGGCGTGCCCGGCAATCCTCGCGCCTGGCTCGTCTCCGCCGGGCGCTTCAAGGCGATCGACGGCATCCGGCGCCGGGCACGCTTCGACGCGTCGCTCGGCACCATCGCCGAGCAGCTCGATGCGAGTACCGTCGACCCGGCCGATTGGGACGACGACCGGCTGGAGGACGACCGGCTCCGGCTCATCTTCACCTGTTGCCATCCCGCGCTCCCGCCCGACGCGCAGATCGCGCTCACCCTCCGTGAGGTCTGCGGGCTCACCACCGAGGAGATCGCCCGCGCGTTCCTCACCGGCCCGCCTACCGTGGCTCAGCGGATCGTGCGGGCCAAGGCCAAGATTCGTGCGGCCGGAATCCCGTACCAGGTGCCGGCGCGCGCTGAGCTCCCCGACCGGCTGGATAGCGTGCTGCACGTGGTCTACCTCGTCTTCAATGAGGGGTACTCCGCCTCCGCGGGCGAGACCCTCACGCGGGTCGACCTCTCCACCGAGGCGATCCGGCTCGGCCGGCTCCTGGTGGAGCTGCTGCCCGAGCCGACGGAGCCGGAGGCGGTGGGGCTCCTCGCCCTCATGTTGCTGCACGAGGCCCGGCGCGCGGCGCGCACCTCCGCCACCGGCGAGCTCATCCTGCTCGACGAGCAGGACCGCTCGTGCTGGGACCAGGCGCGGATCGTGGAAGGGAGCACGCTGGTCGAGCGGGCGCTTCGCTCCCGCCGGTTCGGCCCGTACACGCTCCAGGCCGCGATCGCGGCGGTGCACGCCGAGGCCCCGGCTGCCGCCGAGACCGACTGGGCGCAGATCGTGGGGCTCTACGACGTGCTGCTCCGGTCCGATCCGTCTCCCATCGTGGAGCTCAACCGCGCCGCCGCCGTGGCCATGCGTGACGGGCCGGCGGCCGGCCTCGCGCTCATGGACGCGCTGCTCGCGCGCGGGGAGCTCGCGGACTATCACCTGGCCCACTCGGCGCGGGCGGACTTGCTCCGGCGGCTCGGCCGGCTGGCCGAGGCACGCGCCTCGTACGAGCGAGCGCTGGCGCTCGCCCGGCAGGCGCCGGAACGGCGGTTCCTCGAACGGCGGCTCGGCGAGGTATCGAGGGCGTGACAGCCGAGCGGGCAGGCCGCATCGCGGGCGTGGTGCTCGCCGCGGGCACCTCGTCCCGGCTCGGGGCCAACAAGCTGTTGCTGCGACTCGATTCCGAGCCGCTGGTTCGCCGCGCGGCGCGCCAGGCCGTCGAGGCGGGGCTCTCGCCGGTCATCGTCGTGCTGGGGCACGAGGCGGAGCGGGTCGCGGCCGCGCTCGGCGGGCTGGCGGTGGAGACGGTCATCAACCCGGCGTATCGCGCGGGAATGCACGGCTCCATGCAGACCGGCATCGAGCACGTCCCCGGCGATTGCGCCGCGGCGGTCGTGCTGCTGGGGGACATGCCGCTCGTGACCGCGGCCATGATAGCAGAGCTGGCCGAGCGGTTTCGCCGGGGAGCGGAGCCGCTGGTCCTCTCGCTGTATGGCGAGGTGCAGGCGCCTCCGACCCTGTATGCGCGGTCGCTGTTTCCGGCGCTCGCCGGGGCCGGCGCGGGAGGCGGGCGAGAGGTCGTCCTCGCGCATCGGAGCGAGGCGGCGGAGATCCGTTGGCCCGAGGCGCTGCTGGCGGATGTCGACCGTCCGGAAGACGCGGCGCGGCTCGGCGTGCGGCCGGCGGACTCGGGGCCTGAGGAGAGGCCGCGCCGCTCCACGGCGAGTCGTCATCCCGAGCGAAGCGAGGGACCTTGGCCGCGGTTCCCGACGCCGGAGCGGCGTCCGATCCGGGTGAGCAGGTCCCTCGCTCCGCTCGGGATGACGAGCCTCCGCGCCGGACCGCCCGCCATTTCTGCGTCGGCGGTGGCTACGTACATTCGTAGGACATGCCTCCCCGCCGAGTGCTCTGGCTCGTCCCCGTCCTCCTCGCGGTGCACAACGCGGAGGAGGCGCTGTTCTTTCCGCGCTACCTTCCGCTCGTCCTGGCGCGACTGCCCGCCGGGTGGCAGGCCGTGGCCGCGCCGCTCACGACCGGGCAGGTGTGGAGCGCGCTGGCGGTGGTGACCGGCGTCGCGTTCGCGATCGCCTGGTGGGCGCACCGTCGTCCCGACAGCCGGGCCGCGCTCTGGCTGCTGCTGCTGATCCAATCCGCCGTGCTGCTCAACGCCGTCTGGCACGTGGTGGCCGCGGTCGTCCTGTTCGGCGGATACGCGCCCGGCCTGGTCACGGCCCTGTTCCTCAATCTGCCGTTCTCCATCCACCTGCTGCGCCGGGCGGTCAGGGAACGCTGGCTGAGCCGGCCCGCGGGCTGGGCGTTGGTGCCCGGCGCGATCCTGCTGCACGGGCCGCTGCTCGCGGCGCTGCTGCTCCTCACCGAGCGGCTCTAGGGGAGGGCGCATGTCCGACGACTCCGCCTTCTTCGCCGAGCTGCGTGACCGCTACGTGGTGGAGCGCGAGATCGGACGCGGCGGGATGGCGACCGTCTACCTCGCCAACGAGGTGCGCCACCGGCGGCCGGTCGCGCTCAAGGTCCTGCGCGGCGAGCGCGCCGCGGAGCTCGCCCCGGAGCGCTTCCTGCGCGAGATCGAGACGGCCGCGCGGCTCCAGCACCCGCACATCCTGCCGGTCTTCGACTCCGGCGAGTCGGCGGGGCGGCTCTGGTTCACGATGCCGTACGTGGACGGCGAGAGCCTCCGCGAGCGCCTGAGCCGGACGCCGCCGCTCTCCGTGGCGGACGCGGTCCGCATCGCCCGTGAGGCCGCGCAGGCGCTCGAATACGCCCACCGGCAAGGCGTGGTCCATCGCGACATCAAGCCCGAGAACATCCTCCTCACGCGGGACGGCAGCACGCTCGTCGCCGACTTCGGCATCGCCCGATCGGCCGAGACCGGCGGCGACCGGATCACCACCGCCGGCACCGTGATGGGCACGCCGAGCTACATGAGCCCCGAGCAGGCCGGGCGCGGATGCCGAGGTGGACGGCCGGAGCGACATCTACTCGCTCGGGTGCGTGCTCTACGAGATGGTGGCCGGACGTCCGCCGTTCACGGGCGCGACCCCGCACGCGGTGGTCGCGCGGCACATGACGGAGCCGCCGGCGCCGCTCCGCACCGCTGGGCGGCAGGTGTCGCCGGCACTCGAGCGCGCGATCCTCAAGGCCATGGCCAAGGCCCCGGGCGACCGGTTCGAGTCGGCGGCCGAGTTCGCCTCGGCGCTGGAGCGGCCGGGAGTCGTGGGCCCGGCGCGAGCGAGAGCGCGTCCGATGACGATCGCGCTCGCCGTGATCGCGCTCGTTGCCGCGATCGCTTCCGGGTCGCTGCTCCTGCGGCGGCGCGACGCCGCGGTGCGCGCCCCTGGCGGCACGGTCGCCTCGGGCTTCGACCGCAAGCTGACCCAGCTCACCACCGGTGCGGGCGTGGAGGAATGGCCCGCCTGGTCGCCTGACGGAACCCGGCTGGCCTACGTGGCGGAGGTGGACGGCTTCCGGCAGCTCTTCGTGCGCACGCTCGCGAGCGGCGAGGAGCGCCGGGTCACCCACGGTCCCCACGATGACATCCAGCCGGCCTGGTCGCCCGACGGCGCGCGGCTCGTGTTCGTCCGGGCCACGGCCGACAGCGGCAAGCTGGCGCCGGGCGACCTCAACGGCTGGTACTTCGAGGGTGGAGACATATGGAGCGTGGACCTGGGGTCGGGCCGGGAGGCGCCGCTCGTCTCCAACGCCTTCGGGCCGGCCTGGTCGCCCGACGGCGCCCGACTCGCCTTCGATGCAGCATGGGCGGGTCCCCGGCGGATCTGGATCAGCGATGGCACGGGGCGGAACCCGCGGCAGCTCACCTCCGATTCGAGCGAGGCCGTGATCCACGCCGGCCCGCGCTGGTCGCCGGACGGCCGGCGGCTGGTCTTCCGGAGGATCGAGAAGACCGACTCCGATATCATGACGGCCGAGGTCGCGAGTGACGCGACGACGCGCGTGACGCATGATGCGTCGACCGACCAGGACCCCGCCTGGTCGCCCGACGGGCGCTGGATCTATTTCGCGTCGAACCGGGGCGGCGGGATCAACGTCTGGCGCATCGCGGTCGGCTCGAGCGGCCAGGCCGCCGGGGCGCCCCGGCAGCTCACCACCGGCGCAGGCGACGACATCGAGCCGGCGCCAGCGCCGGATGGGCACCGGCTCGCGTTCGCGGTGCGCGGCCTCAACGCCGATCTCTGGCAACTGCCCGTATCGCCGGAGACGGGCGCTGCCACCGGCCCGCCGACCCCGGTGGTCGTCTCGACCCGCGAGGAGAGTCGTGGCGCCTGGTCGCCCGATGGGCGAATGATCGCCTTCAACTCGGACCGCCAGGGCGAGATGAACATCTGGCTGCACGACATCGGGAGCGGTGCCGACCGCCGGCTCACGAGCGGGCCGGGCGGCGACTATCAGCCGTCCTGGGCGCCTGACGGCCGGACGCTGGCGTTCTTCTCGGCGCGCGCCGGGAACAGCGACATCTGGGCGGTCTCGGTGGCCGATGGGCGCCTGCGCCGGCTGACCGAGGATCCCGGGCATGGACACCAACCCGTTCTACTCGCCGGACGGGCTCTCGATCGCATTCATGTCCGACCGACTGGGCCGAACCGACGTCTGGGTCATGAACGCGGACGGCTCCGGCCAGCGGCGTCTGACGTCGACGGGCGCCGGCGGGCACTTCCTCCGCTGGACGAAGGATGGCCGCGGCATCGTCTTCCGCGCGGAGACGGGGACCGAGCGCCGGGTCATGCGCGTCGCTCTCGAAGACGGCGGGCTGACGCCGCTCCCGGAGGTGTCGAGCGGCGCCCACATGTCCTGGTCACCCGACGAGTCGATCCTCATGGACGTTCGCGGCCACCGGACCCTCTGGGCCCATCCCGTGGACGGGAGCGCGCCGCGGCGGGTGTTCGCGTTCGAGGATGCGGACGTGCGGATCGACTATCCGGTCTGGTCGCCCGACGGCCGGCGGGTGCTGTTCGACCGCGCCGCGCCGCACGGCGGCGACCTCTGGCTGCTCGACGGGATCGAGTGACGCCAGCGTCAGTGAATGACGAGGTTGCCGTGCTCGAGTGGCCAGGTCCGCGCGTTCTCGGCCGCCCAGAGGCGAACTGCGCAGTACTCCTCGGAAGTCTCGATCCCCGCCGAGCCCTGGAAACCTAGAAAGGTGCTCCGGTCGGGATCGGGTCCCTCGCCCAGATCGAGCACCCGGAACCACGCGTCGTTGCCGACGGCCGTCAGTGGGTCGGGATCGTTGCTGCCGGTGATGACGCCGCCGATCCAGGCGCGATGGTTCACCGGGTCGATCGCGAAGCAGGTCACGTCGCCCTTGTAGGCGAAGCCGACATCGAACTGGTTCTGCTGCCACCGTCCGCTCACGCTGCCGTCCGGGTGCCGGATGGCGGTGAAGGCGAGGGTCACGGTGCCGAAGTCTGGGTGGAAGAACTGGCCTCCACCGGTCACCGACTCCTGCACTCCGACGGCAAGCGTGTTCGGCGACGGCGACCCGCTTCGGCCGAGGGTCGGCCCGGCGGGCTCGGTACAGGCCAGCGCGGCAAGCGCGATCAGCGCCGGGGCGACCCGGGTGGTCTTCGGCATCTGTGCCTCCTGAGGTGGGGACAAAACGACCCCAGTCAGGGTAGGCTCTCGGGCCGGAGACGGTCTTGCACCTGATCGGCACCCGTGGAACGGGACGAGCACGCGGGTGTGCGGCCCCCAGGCCGCCGGATCGTCCTTCCCGTATGTCACCCACGTCCGGTGGCGTTCCCGTCACCATGGGTAGTTCCTCGTTCCGGTCGCTCGATACGGGGGACTTCCACCTCGCCGAAGCGTGGTTCCCACCCGATGAGCTGCTGCCTCGGCATACCCATGACCGCGCCTCGGTGGCCATCATGCTGGACGGCTCGTTCGACCTCGAGGTGCCCGGCCGGGTGCATCATTGCCCGCCCGCCGCCACGTTCGTGGAGCCGGCGGGCGAAGTGCATGCCAACCGCATGGGACGACTGGGCGCGCGGGTCGTCGTCGTGCAGCCGGATCCCGCGGCGGCGGACCTCTTGCGGCCCTTCGCCCAGGTCCTCGACCGGGTCTCGCACCGCCATCACGCCGGCCTCGCCGAGCAGGCTGAACGGCTCGCGCGCGAGCTGCGGCACACCGACGATCTCGTCCCGCTCGCGGCGGAGGCCGTGACCCTGGAATTGCTGGTGTCACTCGCGCGGCTCGATCAGGAGGAGCGGCGGGGGCCACCCACCTGGCTCCTGCGTGCGCAGGAGGTGGTACACGCGCGATTCGCCGAGCCGCTGCGGGCGGCGGAGCTGGCGCGCGAGGCCGATGTCCATCCCGCGCACCTGGCGCGGGCGTTCCGGCTACACTTTCGGATGTCCCTGGGGTCCTACGTGCGCCGATTGCGCCTCGACTGGGCGGCGCGCGCCCTGGCGGGGTCGGATGCCTCGCTCGCCAGCCTGGCGCTGGCGGCCGGGTTCGCGGATCAGAGCCATTTCACCCGCGCATTCAAGCGCCACACCGGGCTCACGCCAAACGCGTATCGCCGCTCGACGCGGCGGCGGGGGTCGCCAGAAGCGTAGCGGAATCGCGCTTGTGAGGCCGCACCGGATTCCCTATGTTGGCGAGGACTGCGTCTTGTCCAAACCTCCGGCGAGGGTGCCTCATGGATCCGTCCGAGCCATCCGCTGTTCCCACGCCTCGCCGCCGGTTCCTCGCCCGGCTTTCGCTCGGCCTGTCGGGCCTGATCGCCACCGCCGCCACCGTTCCGGTGATCGGCTTCCTGCTCTCCCCGCTCACGCGGAAGCCGCCGCGCGTGTGGCGCCCGGTGGGCCCGGTCGACGCGTTCGCCATCGGCAAGACCGTCAACGTCGCGTTCGAGGATGCCTCGCCGCTCCCGTGGGCCGGCGTCACGGCCCACACCGCTGCCTGGCTCCGGCGCGACGACGCCGAGCACTTCACCGCGTTCACCGTGCACTGCACCCATCTCGGCTGCCCCGTCCGCTGGGTGGCCGACGCGGAGCTGTTCCTCTGTCCCTGCCATGGTGGCGTCTACTACGCCGACGGCACCGTCTCCGCGGGGCCGCCGCCCCGCACGCTGCCGCAATACCCGGTGCGGGTGCGGAACGGCGAGGTCGAGATTCTCACCAGCCCCATTCCGATCGCCTGAGCCGCGCGTGCTCGCCCGCCTCCTCGCCTGGCTCGACGACCGCAGCGGCCTGATCACCGCCGGCCGGCACGCCCTCGAGCACCCCGTGCCGCCGCGCACCGGGTGGTGGTACGTCTTCGGCAGCGCCACGCTCATCGCCTTCATCCTGCAGGTGGCCACGGGCATCGCGCTCTCGACCGCGTACGTACCGTCGAGCGGGCAGGCCTACGAGAGCCTCCGCTTCATCTCCGAGCAGGCGATGCTCGGCCGTTTCCTCCGCGGCATGCACTACTTCGGCGCCTCGGCCATGGTGCTGCTGATCGGCATCCACGTCTCGCGCACCTACATCATGGCCGCCTACAAGTTCCCCCGCGAGCTCAACTGGCTCACGGGCGCGGTCCTGCTGCTGCTGACCCTGGCGCTCGCGTTCACGGGGCAGCTGCTTCGCTGGGATCAGTCGGCCGTGTGGTCGGTGATCGTGGGTGCCGCGCAGGCGGCGCGCATGCCGGTGGTGGGGGAACAGATCGGGCGCTTCATACTGGCGGGGGACACCATCGGCGGGGCGACACTGAGCCGGTTCTTCGCGTTCCACGTCTTCTTCATTCCGGCGATCGTCTTCGCGTTCATCGGCCTGCACCTGGCGCTGGTGCTGCGGCACGGGATCTCCGAGCGGACCCGGGACGGCGCCGTGGTGGACCCCGCCACCTATCGCGCGCACTACGCCTCGCTCCTCAAGCGCGAAGGGGTGCCGTTCTGGCCCGACGCCGCCTGGCGCGACGTGGTCTTCGGCGCGGCGGTCACGGCGACGATCGTGCTGCTGGCGCTGATCGTCGGTCCGCCCGACCTGGGCCCGCCGCCCGACCCCAGCATCCTCGAGGCCTATCCGCGCCCCGACTGGTACTTCCTCTGGTACTTCGCGCTGCTGGCGCTCGCGCCCAACAACCTCGAGTCGCTCATCATCGTGCTCGGCCCGCTGGTCTTCGGGGCGGCGCTCCTGCTCGTGCCGGTCTTCAACGCGGGCGCGCGGAACATGCGGCGCCGGCCCTGGGCGCCGCTGCTCGTGGTCTTCATCTGGACGACGATCGTGATCTTCTGGATCGCGGGCGAGCGGGCCGACTGGTCGCCCGACTTCGAGACGCGGCCGCTGCCCGCCTCCATCATCCGCGACCAGCGCCCCGAGGTCGTGGAAGGCGCCCGGCTGTTCCGGGACAAGGGCTGCCAGTTCTGCCACCAGGTGGAGGGCTACGGCGGCCGGCGCGGGCCCGACCTTTCCGAGGTCGCGGCCCGCATGAAGCCCGACGAGATCACGGCGCGGATCACGAACGGCGGGCCCAACATGCCGGCGTACGTGCGCACGCTTACCCCCGCCCAGGTCCGCTCGCTGATGGCGTTCCTCTCAACCCGGAAGCCGTAACCGCGCTGGTCCTCGGGAGCCGAGATTGACGAGCGCTCGTCATCCCGAGCGCAGCGAGGGACCTTGCCCAAGAATGGTTCGAGCCATTCCGCGGCGAGGTCCCTCGCTGCGCTCGGGATGACGGTACGCTCCTGGTCCGACCGTCCGACTCGCGCTCAGAAGCTGAGCTTGAGGATCGTCCCGTCGACGCCGACCAGCCATCCCGCGTCGCGTCCGGCGAAAGCCACCGCCCAGAAGCCCGGAGACGCCGGGCAGAGCTGTTCCACGTGGCACCTTCATCCGGCGACCAGGCCGCCCCCGCCGGGCCCGTGGCCACCACCGTCCGCTGGCCGAAGCCGGGCACGTACGCCAGGCCATAGACCGCGCTGGCGAACGGCGTCGGGGTGGTCAGGGTCCAGGTCGCGCCGCCATCGTCCGACACGGCGACGTTGTCCGTCGGCGGCGTGGTGCTCCCGAGATCGCCGCCGGCGAGGATGCCGTGGTGCGGATCGCGGAACGCCACGCTCAGCCCGCCGGAGATCGACGTGCCCTGCGTGATCGGCGTGTCGTACGCCGTCCAGCTGTCCCCGCCGTCGGTCGTGGCGAGGATGCGTGCCTTGGCCGCTCCGCCCGTGGCGATCCACGCGCGCTTGCCGCCCTGGGTCGCCACGCAGGTGCCGCTCGCCGCGAACGCCGCCTCGCCGGCCTGTGCCGCGGGCATCTGGGCGCCGATGTTCTGCCAGGTCTCGCCGTCCGTGGTCCGGATGGCGGGGAACACGCCGTCGACCGCGTCGCTGAACGTCACGGCGCTCTTCTGGTCCCAGAACGAGAAGCAGTCGTAGAAGGCATTCGGGTTCTCGTTCTGAAACTGGAGCGTCCAGGTGGCCCCGCCGTCCTCGGTCTTGTAGATGCGCGAGTCCGTCCCGGTCCCCGCCGCCATCAGGTAGGCCACTCGCTCGCTGATCCCTTCTACGTCGCGGAACTCGAGCGCCTCCGCCCCCGGGACGACGCCCGCGCGCCAGGTGTTCCCGCCGTCGGTCGTCACGACGAACGTCCCGCCGACGCCGCTGGCCCACGCGACGCGCCCGTTGACGGGACTGATGGCCTGAAGGCGGTTGGTGGTGCCGCTCTGTTGCGGTGTGAGCGTGGGCGCGGAGGAGGCCTGCTTCAGGGCGGGGGCGGTCGTGGGCGACGAAGGCGCGTCGGCCTCCGAGCAGGCGAGCAAGGTCGCGGCGACCGAGGCGACCATCGCGGCGGCAAGAGAGAGTGATCGGGTCATTGCGAAACTCCGGCAGAAAGGTGAGCCAATTGAGCCTCGAATCTGGCAGGGACCGGCCGGGGCGCGCAAACCGACGGCGGCGCTCGTCGTCTGCCGGCACCCGCGTGCGGGGTCGCGTCCGGGGCGCGGGATCGCCATACTCCGGGCATCCTCATTCGTGAGCCTCCCGATGTCCGATTCGAAGCTGCAGGCCGTAGTGGGGGAGATCCGGGCGCAGCTCGCCGGCGCCAAGGACCTCAATCCCGAGACCCGGCGCTCGCTCGAGGCGCTGGTCCAGGACCTCGAGGCCGTTGCCACCCGGCCGCCGGGTGAGGCCCCCGAGGCCGAAGGGCTGCAGGAGCGCCTCACGGACGCGGTGCGTCGGCTCGAGGCGTCGCACCCGGTACTCTCGAGCACGCTCGGCAACGTCGTCGACGCGCTGGCGTTCTTCGGACTCTAGCTCCGCTGGCCCTGGCGCGGGCACCGCGGAGGCGCGATCATGTCCCGCGATGCCTCGCCGCCTCCTTGCCGCCGTGCTCGTGCTGCTTGCCGCCTGCCGGACGCCCGCGGACCACCCGGGCGAGGTTGCGGCCGCCGCCGATCTCGTGTTTCGGAACGGCGCCGTTTATACCGTCGACGCCGCGCGGAGCTGGGCGTCTGCGGTGGGCGTGCGCCACGGGCGCATCGTCTACGTCGGCACCGACAGCCTGCCTGCCGGCCTGATCGGGCGCGGCACCGAGGTGGTCGACCTCGCTGGCCGGATGCTGCTGCCCGGCTTCCAGGACGGCCACGTGCACCCGGTCGAGAGCCGGCGTCTACCTCGGCCTGTGTGATCTCAACGAGGCCGCGACCATCGACGCCGTCTCGGCCGGCATTCGCGCCTGGGCGGCCGCGCATCCCAAGGCCCCTTGGGTGCGGGGCGCGGGCTGGCAGCTTCCGCTCTTCCCCGCCGGCAACCCGTCGAAGGCGCTGCTCGACCGGCTCGTGCCCGACCGGCCGGCCCTGCTATGGGCCGCGGACGGCCACTCCGCCTGGGCCAACTCTCGCGCGCTCGCGCTCGCGGGCATTACCCGGGAGACGCGCGACCCTCCGAACGGTCGGATCGAGCGGGACTCGCGCGGTGAGCCGAGCGGGACGCTCCGCGAATCCGCCGCCGATCTCGCCGACGACGCCCTTCCCCCGATCACCGACGCCGAGTACGCCGAGGGGCTCGCGCGCGCCGACAGCCTGGCCTCCGGCTTCGGCATCACGACGATGTTCTCGGCTCGCACCGACGAAGGCCAGCTCCGCGCGCTGTCCGCCGCCGACCGGGCCGGCACCCTCACGGTGCGCGTGGTGGCCGCCCTCCAGGTCCCCGGCGCCGGCGGCGACACCCTGATCGCGCGGCTGCGCCGCTGGCGCAGCCACTACGCCACCGCGCACGTCCATCCCACGGCGGCCAAGTTGTTCCAGGACGGCGTCATCGAGTCCGGCACCGCCGCGCTTCTGGCGCCGTACCTCGGCCGCGGCAGCGATGCCGGCACGCCGACCCGGGACCAGGCGACGCTCGACCGGCTGGCGATCGCGCTCGACGCCGCCGGCTTCCAGATCCACGTGCATGCCATCGGCGACCGCGCCATCAGGATGGCGCTGGACGCGCTGGCCCGGGCCCGCGCCGCCAATGGCCCGCACGACCTCCGCCACGGCATCACCCACCTCGAGCTGATCGACTCCGCGGACATCCCGCGATTCCGCGATCTCGGCGTCGTCGCGAACTTCGAGCCGCTCTGGGCCAATGGCGACGAATATCTCACGAAGCTCACCGAGCCGTTTCTGGGCCCGGCGCGCTCGCGCTGGCTCTACCCCATCGCCAGCGTCGTACGGTCCGGCGCCGTCGTGACCGGCGGCAGCGACTGGTCGGTCTCGTCGCTCGACCCGCTCCAGGCGATCGAGGTCGGCATCACTCATCGCGACCCGGGCGATACGGTCACGGCGCCGTGGCATCCGGCCGAGCGGGTCGACCTGCCGACGATGATCGCCCTGTACACGATCAACGCCGCCTGGGCGCATCATCTGGAACGGGAGACGGGATCGATCGAGGTCGGAAAGCTCGCGGATCTGGTGGTGCTGGATCACAACCTGTTCGCGGTCCCGCCCTCGAGGATCCACGAGGCCCGCGTCGTGCGGACGCTGTTCGAGGGGCGCACCGTATTCCAACGCCGGAAGTGATGGACATCCCGCCGGGGCGCACTTACGCTCCGGCGAGGAGGTGAGACATGGATCTCGGGATCGCGGGGAAGCGGGCGCTGGTCACCGGCTCGACGGCCGGGATCGGCTTCGCGACGGCGCGGACGCTGGCGCGCGAGGGTGCGCGCGTGGTCGTGAACGGACGCACGCAGGCGCGGGTGGACGCCGCGGTGGCGGCGATCCGGGCCGCCGTGCCCGGCTCCCACATCGGGGGCGTCGCCGCCGACCTCGGCACGGCGGCGGGGTGCGAGGCGGTGATCGACCAGGTGCCCGTGGTCGACATCCTGGTCAACAACGTCGGCATCTTCGAGGTGAGGCCGTTCGAGGAGATCACCGACGCGGACTGGCTGCGGTTCTTCGAGGTGAACGTGCTGAGCGGCGTGCGGCTCGCGCGGCATTACCTGCCGATCATGCGGACCGGGAACTGGGGGCGGGTGGTCTTCGTCTCGAGCGAATCGGCGGTGCAGATCCCCACCGAAATGATCCACTACGGCATGACCAAGACCGCGCAGCTCGCCATCGCCCGCGGCCTGGCCGAGACCCTCACGGGCACCGACATCACCGTCAACAGCGTGCTGGCGGGGCCGACCGCGTCGGAAGGGGTCGGGGCGTTCGTCGCCGACCTCGCCGCGGCCCAGGGAGTGGACGTGGCGAGCGTGGAGCGGGAGTTCTTCTCCAGCGCGAGGCCGTCCTCGGTCATCCGGCGCTTCGCCTCGCCGGACGAGGTGGCCGCGATGATCGCCTACGTGTGCAGCGCGCCGGCGTCCGCGACGACCGGTGCCGCGCTGCGGGTGGATGGAGGCGTGGTGCGCGCGATCGTCGTGATCCTCCGCGAGAGCAGGTCCGGCGGCTCGTTGATCGTGAGCCAGTACTCGCCGAGACGTCGGACCAGCTCGCGGAACTTCGTGAACTCCAACGGCTTCTGGACGAAGCTGTTGGCTCCCAGTCGGTAGCCCTCCGCGACATGGTGTTCCAGGTTGGAGGAGGTGAGCAACACCACCGGCAGCGCCCACGTCCGGGGGTGGCGACGCAGCTCGCTCAGCACCTGGAGGCCGTCCACGACAGGCAGGTCGAGGTCCAGCAGCACGAGGCGCGGCTGCGGCGCGGCCGCCCGGTCACCGTACGCCCCGCGGGCGAACAGGAAGTCCAGCGCCTCCTTTCCGTCGTGCACTCGATGCATCCGCACCGGGCACTTCCTCCGCGAGCGAATGCAGCACCAGCTCCGCGTCCGCGATGCTGTCCTCGGCCAGCAGCACCTCGAAGACTTGCGCGCTCAGACGGGCTCCGGGATGGCCGTCTCCGCCCCCGAGCCGAGCGTGAAATAGAACGTCGCCCCTGCGTCGGGCGCCGCATCGGCCCAGATCTCGCCGCCGTGCTTGTGCACGATGCGCTGCACGGTGGCCAGCCCTACGCCCGTTCCCTCGAACTCCTCGGACCGATGCAGGCGCTGGAAGACGCCGAAGAGCTTATCGGCGTATTTCATGTTGAAGCCAACGCCGTTGTCGCGCACGAACAGCGCCGGCCGCCCTTCGTGCGACGTACACCCGATCTTCGACCGTGGCCCGCGAGCGCGGGCGGGTGTACTTGAGGGCATTGGAGGCCAGGTTGGTGAACACGATGCGCATCAGCCCCGGATCGCAGACTGCCGTCGGGAGCTCGCCGACCCGCCATTCGACCTCCCGGTCCGCCGCGTCGGGACCGAGCCCGGCGATCACGTCGAGCACGATCGGGGTGAGCGCGGTCATCGCGGGCGCGAGGGCTCTGCTGGCCGAGCCGCGCCAGAGCCAGCAGGTCGTCCACCAGGCGGCCCATGTGCCTGGTGCCTTCCTGGATGCGGGTCAGATAGTGCCGCGCCTTGTCGTCCAGGTCGTACCACAGGCTCTCGGAGAGAATGCGCGAGAAGCCGTCGATCTGGCGCAGTGGCGCCCGCAGGTCGTGAGATACGGAATAGGTGAACGCCTCCAGCTCCCGCTCCCTGCGCCGGAGCTCTCCGTTGGCCGCCTCGAGCTGGCTGGTGCGCTCCGCGACCCGCCCTTCCAGGGTCTCGTTCAGCCGCCGGATCTCGACGTTCGCGCAGTGCCGCTCGACGGCGTAGCGGATCGCGCGACGCAGCAGGTGCCCGTCCACCTCCGCCTTCGCCAGGTAGTCCTGGGCGCCCGCCCGCACCATGTGGGTCGCCAACGCTTCGTCCCCGAGGGCAGTGAGGATGATGACGGGCACGACGGACGCGGCACTCCGGATGGCCGTCAAGGTCGCGCTGCCGTGGCTGTCCGGCAGGCCGAGGTCGAGCAACACCACATCGACCCCTTCCCGCCCCAGGCGCTCCAGCCCGAGAGCCAATCGATCGACGTGCTCCAGCCGGAACTCACCCGGCCGAGCGCCCGAGCAGCTCCGCGATGAGGCGCGCGTCGCCGGCGTCGTCCTCGACGAGCAGCACGGTGAGCGGCCGGAGCTCGGGATCCGTCATGTCGGCCTCACGGACGGGACAACGCGCACCCTTACCGGTCGGGCGAGACGACCCCGACCCGGATGGCGTATCGGACCAGGCCGGCCAGGTCGTGGATCTCGAGCCGCCTCATCACCTGCGCGCGGTGGGTCTCGATGGTCTTGACGGAAATGCGCAAGGTGACTCGCGATCTCCTTCGTCGACTGTCCCGAGGCGAGGCGCTGGAACACCGACGCTCTGGCGGGCCGACAGCCGACGAAGCGGTGTCCGGACCTCCAGGGCCAGGCGGATGGCACAGCCCAGCCGCCCGAGGTCGGCCTTGGGAACGTAGTCGGCGGCGCCCGCCTTGAGGCATGCGGTGCCGGTTTGCTCCAGGTACCCGAGACGAGCAGGAGCGGAGAGGAAGGGAGGTTGCTCTGCAGCAGTGCAGCGCGTCGAGCGCCCGGAAGCCCGCCACGCCGCTGTCGGAAAGGATCACGTCCGGCGCGAAGGAATCGAGCGCGTGGGTGAAGGACCCACGGCTATCCACCACCTGCACGGCGCAGGCAGGATCCACGCGCCGGAGCGCGTGGGCCTCGAGTTCCGCGTCGCGGGGATCATCCTCGAGGATGAGGATGCGGAGACCCGCACGCTCCTTCGTAGGCATACTGCAACTTCGGGCACTAGGCCAAAATAGTCATCAGGGAAACCCTGATGACTCAAAATCGGGCCCTCAGGGCGCCGGGGTAGGCCCGCTCCGGCCGCTCGCCGCCAAGTGCCTTGTAGAGCGCGGCATACGACGTCGCCGCGTCGGTGTGGGCCTGCGCCAGCTGGTCCTCCGCGTCGAGCTGCGTGCGCTCGGCGTCGAGCACCGCAAGGAAATCGGCCACGCCGCCCTCGAACCGGAGGCGCGCCAGCTCCGCGGCGCGCGCGCTCGCGGCGGCGGCGTCCTGGATCCGCTCGACCCGCGTCCGCGCCGTACGGTAGCGGACCAAACCCGTCTCGACCTCCTGCAGCGCCCGCAGTACCGTCTGCGAGTACTGCGCCTCGGCCTCCGCCTGCCGCGCGCGGCTTGCATCCACCCGCGCCTTGACGCGGCCGAGGTTGAGCGCGGGCCACGAGATGATCGGCCCGACGGCGTACCGGAACGAGCCCTCGTCGCCCAGGCCGCCGAGGTCGGCGGCCGAGTAGCCGGCGCTCCCGCCGACCGTCACGCGCGGCAGGTAGTCCGCCTTGGCCGCGCCGACGAAGGCGCGCTCCGCCGCCACCTGCCGCTCGGCGGCCGACACGTCGGGTCGCCGCCGGATGAGCGAGTCGGGGCTCGCCACGATCACGCTCGCCGGCAGCACGGGCACGGCCGCCGCCTGAGTCCAGCTCTTCGGCCAGCTTGGCGGGCGGCCGGCCGACCAGCACGCCGATCTGGTACTGGGACGAAGCCACCTGGGCCTCGAGCGCGGGAATGGACGCCAGCGTGAAGCCGAGCTGCGTCCGCGCCCGCTCGGTGTCGAATGCCGTGCCGCGGCCGGCATCCAGCCGCTGCTGGGTCACCTCGAGGGTGCGGCGCTGGTTGTCGGCGTTGCGGCGCGCCACGCCGAGCCGCTCCTGGGCCCCGCGCAGCTCGAAGTACGTGCGTGCCACCTCGGAAGCGAGAGACACCTGCACGTCGCGCAGGTCCTCGCTCGCCGCGCCGACGAGCGCGCCTTGCGCCTGGACGCTCCGCCGCACCCGGCCGAACAGGTCCAGCTCCCACGACGCGTCGAAGCCGCCGTCCCAGATGTCCTGGTCGGGGAACGCGCCGCCCTCGCCGATGGGGAACGTCGCGCTCGAGAGCCGCTGGCGGGTGTAGCCCCCGGCGACCGTGACCGTCGGCACGAAGTCGAGCGCGGCCTCGGTGCGCGCCGCCCGCGCGCCCCGCACGCGCGCGGCCGCGGCCCGCACGTCGAGATTGGCCTGGATCACCTCGCCGATCAGTCGGTCGAGCGTCGTGTCTCCCAGCGTGCGCCAGTAGGCCGACTGGCCGGCCGGCGCGCCGTCGACCGCCGGCGGGCGCGGTGGCGCCGGGATGGCGGGTGGCACCGACGGAGTCGGAGGCAGCGCCGACCGGCGCCGTGCTGTCGAAGGCGGGCCGGGGCGGCATCCGCTCCGCGGGGGACCGCGTGGTGTCGACCGTCGTCTCGCGAAAGGCCGGCGGCACCGGCACGTCGGACGACCGGTACGCGGGCGCGCCGGCGCACGCCGCCAGACCCGCGATCAGGACGAGGGCCGAGAAGGTGGGCTTATGCATGGATCGGCTCCCTGGCCGGCTGTTCGACGGACGCCGCTGCGCGCCCGGCGGCGTTCGACGATGTGCAGGATCGTGACGTAGAAGACCGGCGTGAGAACGAGGCCGAAGAACGTGACGCCGAGCATGCCGGAGAACACCGCGACCCCCATGGCATGCCGCATCTCGGCGCCGGCGCCGCTCGAGAACACCAGCGGCAGCACGCCCATGATGAAGGCGAACGACGTCATGAGGATGGGCCGGAGCCGGATGCGGCACGCCTCCAGCGCCGCCTCCACCGGGGAGCGGCCCTGCAGGTGGAGCTCACGCGCGAACTCCACGATCAGGATCGCGTTCTTGCACGCGAGACCGATGAGCACCAGGAACCCGATCTGGGTGAAGATGTTGTTGTCGCCCTTCGTGAGCCATATGCCCGTGAGGGCGCACAGGAGCGACATGGGCACGATCAGGATGACCGCGAGCGGCAGCGACCAGCTCTCGTACTGGGCCGCCAGCACCAGGAAGGCCAGCAGCACGCAGAGCGGGAAGACGAAGATCGCCGTGCTGCCGGACAGCCGCTGCTGATAGCTGAGGTCGGTCCACTCGTAGCCGATGCCGTTCGGCAGGACGTCTGCCGCGATCGCCTCGATGGCCGCCTCCGCCTGGCCCGAGCTGAAGCCGGGCGCGGGGCCACCGTTGATGTCGGCCGCGGGGTAGCCGTTGTAGCGCAGCCCCTGGTCGGGCCCGTGCGATTCCTTGACCTGGACCACGGAGCCGAGCGGCACCATCGCGCCCTGCGCGTTCCGCACCTTGAGCTGGGCGATATTCTCGGCCGTGGCGCGATACTGCGCGTCCGCCTGCACCTTGACCTGGTAGGTCCGGCCGAACCGGTTGAAGTCGTTGGCGTAGACCGACCCGAGGTAGACCTGCATGGTCTGGAACAGGTCGGTGAGCGAGATGCCTTCCCGCTTCACCTTCTCCCGGTCGACCTCGACCTCGAGTTGTGGAACGTTGATCCGGTAGCTCGAGAACAGCCCGGTGAGTGCCGGCGTCTGATAGGCCTTCCCCAGCAACGCCTGGGTGGCGTCATTCAGCGCCGTCTCGCCGAGACCCGCGCGATCCTCCAGCTCCAGCTTGAAGCCGCCGACCTGCCCCAGCCCGTTGACCGGTGGGGGCGGGAACACGGCCACGAAGGCGTCCTGAATGCCGGAGAATTTGCCGTTGAGCGCGCCGGCGATGTTCAAGCCGTACTCGTCCTTGCCGTGCCGCTCGTCGAACGGCTTGAGCGTGAAGAACACGATGCCGGCGTTCGGCGCGTTGACGAAGCCGTTGATCGAGAGGCCGGGAAACTGCACGGCGTTCTCGACGCCCGGCTGCTTGCGCCCGATGTCGGCCATCTCGCGAATGACTTTCTCCGTGCGGTCGAGCGTCGCCGCGTCGGGGAGCTGGGCGAAGGCCACGAGGTACTGCTTGTCCTGCGTCGGCACGAAGCCGTGCGGCACCTTGTTGAAGCCGAACACCGTGAGCGCGAGCAGGCCGGCATACACCGCCAGCGCGATGCCGCTCCGCCGGAGGATGCTGGCCACCGCCGCGCCGTACCGCTGGGAGCCGCGGGTGAAGACCCGATTGAACGGCCGGAAGAGCCACCCCAGGCTGGCGGTCGAGCAGCCGGGTAAGCCGGTCGGGTGGGGCCTCGCGGGACTTGAGCAGGATCGCGCTCAGGGCCGGGCTCAAGGTCAGCGAGTTCACCGCCGAGATCACCGTCGAGAACGCGATCGTGAGGGCGAACTGGCGATAGAACTCGCCCGTCAGGCCGCTCAGGAACGCGACCGGCACGAACACGGCGCAGAGGACCAGGGCGATGGCGATGATCGGGCCGCTGACCTCCTCCATCGCCTTGTACGAGGCGTCTCTCGGGGAGAGCCCCGCCTCGATATTGCGTTCGACGTTCTCCACCACGACGATCGCGTCGTCCACCACGATGCCGATGGCGAGCACCAGCCCGAACAGCGACAGCGTGTTGATCGAGAAGCCGAACCCGAGCAGGATCGCGAACGTGCCGACGATCGAGATCGGGACCGCCACCAGCGGAATGATCGAGGCCCGCCAGGTCTGCAGGAACAGCACCACCACGAACACCACGAGGAGGATCGCCTCGAACAGGGTCTTCACGACCTCACGGATGCCGTCCCGCACGTTGATGGTCGGGTCGTAGACGATCCGGTACTCGAGGCCCTCGGGGAAGTTCTTCTTGAGCTCCTCCATCGTCGCGCGCACGGTGGACGAAAGCTGCAGCGCGTTCGACCCCGGCGCCTGGAAGATGCCGATGCCCACCGCGGACTGGTTGTCCAGCAGCGAGCGGAGCGCGTAGTCGCCGGCGGCGAGCTCGATGCGGCCCACGTCGCGCAGCCGGGTGATCTCGCCGTCGGCGCCGGTCTTGAGGACGATGTCGCCGAACTCTTTTTCGTCGACCAGGCGGCCGCGCGCGTTCACGCTGAGCTGGTAGTCCACCGGCACGGGCATCGGCGGCGCGCCCACCACGCCGGCCGCGACCTGCACGTTCTGCTCGCGGATGGCGGACACGACGTCGCTGGCGGTGAGTCCGCGGGCCGCCACCTTGCCGGGATCCAGCCAGATCCGCATGGCGTAGTCGCCGCCGCCGAAGACCTGGACCTGGCCGATACCCGGGATGCGGGCGATCACGTCCTTGATCTGGAGCAGGCCGTAGTTTCTGAGGTAGACGTCGTTGTACCGGTGGTCCGGCGAGACCAGGTGCACCACCATGATGAAGTTGGGCGAGCTCTTCACCGTCGTGACGCCCAGCTGGCGGACCTCGTCCGGCAGCCGGGGCAGGGCCTGGCTGACCCGGTTCTGCACCTGCACCTGGGCCAGGTCGACGTCGGTGCCGACCCGGAAGGTCACGGTCAGCGTGAGCACGCCGTCCGAGGTGGCCTGCGAGGACATGTAGAGCATGTTCTCGACGCCGTTGATCTGCTCCTCCAGCGGCGTCGCGACGGCCTCGGACAGCACTCGCGGGTTAGCGCCGGGGTAGATCGCCCGGACCACGACCGACGGCGGGACGACCTCGGGGTATTCGCTCACCGGCAGCGACAGCATCGCGATCAGGCCGGCGATGAAGATCACGATCGACAGCACGGCCGCGAAGATCGGCCGGTCGATGAAGAAGCGGGACAGTCGCATGGCCTAGCGCTCCGCGACGGTGGCGCCGGCCGAATCGCGCTCGATGGTGGCGGCGGAGGAATCCGGCACCATGGCGACGAGCGTCGGCGCGACCTTCATGCCCGGGACGCACCCGCATGAGCCCGTTGACGACGACCTTCTCGCCGGCCTGGACGCCCTTGCGCACGATGCGGAGCCCGTCGCTGAGCCGCCCGATCTCGACCGGGCGGTACTCGAGGCTGTCGCCCTTGCCGACGACCAGCACGAACTTGCGGTCCTGGTCGGTGCCGATGGCCGCGTCCCGCACCAGCAGCGCGGGGGCGCTCTTATTGCCCACCAGCTTCACCCGGGCGAAGAGGCCCGGCGTGAACCGGCGGTCACGGTTGGTGAAGATCGCGCGCGTGCGGATGGTCCCGCTGGCCGGGTCGATCCGGTTGTCCACGAAGTCCAGATGTCCCTCGTGGGGAAAGCCGGTCTCGTTGGCCAGGCCGAGATAGACCGGGAAGCGCGCGTCGCGCCAGCCGCGATTGCCCGCGGCGGCCGCGCGGCCGGAGTAGCGCAGATAGGTCTGCTCGTCGCTGTCGAAGTAGAGATACATGGAGTCGAGCGAGACCACCGTCGTGAGCAGGGTCGCATCGGGCGGCCCGGACTGCACGAGGTTGCCCTCGGTCACCTCCGCGCGGCTCACCCGGCCGGCGATCGGCGAGCGGACGGCGGTCCAGCCGAGGTCGAGCCGCGCGGTCGCGACGGCGGCCTCCGCCGCCCGCACGGCCGCGACGCTGTTCTCCTGGGCGCTGGTCCGGCTGTCGAACTCCTCGCGGGAGATGGCCTGGACGTTCACCAGCTTCTCGGCGCGGGCCACCTCCCGCTGCGCCAGATCGGCCGCGGTGCGCGCCTGCTCCAGCTGGGCCTGCGCGCGCTCCAGCGCGGCCTGGTATTCCCGGGGATCGATCTCGAAGAGCACTTCGCCCTTGCGGACCTCTCGCCCCTCGGTGAACGTCAGGCGCTTGATGTAGCCCGACACGCGGGGCCGGATCTCGACCTGGTCCACCGCCTCGAGCCGGCCGCTGAATTCATCCCACTCCGCGATGTCGCGCTGGAGGACGGGCGCGGCCGTGACGGCGGGTGGCGGCGGCGGCGCTGGCGGTTTGGCCGAGCAGCCGAGTAACGAACTGCCGAACAACAAGGCACTGACCACGAGGGACCGGGACGGCATTGCCTTCCTCCCCTGAGTGCGCGCGGCCCCGGACCGGGGCCGTGTCGTGTTACGATGGTTTGACAACTGTCTAACGAATTCGTGGTCATCCCGAGCGCCCTGCCGCGCGATCACGCCGCGACCCTGTTACCCTGCCGTCACGCACCGGCGCCACCGACCCGGCCGGTCCGCCGCAACAGCTCGGCGGTATAGGCGCCAAGGACATCGCGCCGCACCTCGCAGTGGAGAAATTGCCCTTCCTTGCGGGCATCCACCAGGCCCGCGCGCACCAACTCCTTGATGTGGTGCGAGATAGTGGCCTTCGACACGGGGAACTGATCCCGCAGCCGCTGGCACGGACACGCTCGCTCGGCGGCGATCGTCTCGAGCAGCGCCATGCGCCGGGGATCGGCCAACGCCTTCGCGATGAGCTCGAACTGCCGGCCGGTGATCCGATACGCGCTGCGTGTGCTCACAGTTCAATGATTGTCGAACTCCTCCCGGCTGTCAAGGCGCGCCGTCCAGCGCCGGCCAGCCTCACCGGAACGTGCCCGGGCTCACCTGGTAGGTCAGATGATAGCGCCCCGCCTCCGCCTCGGGCGCCCAGAAGCCGAGCTGCTCGGTCCACCGCGTCGTCTGCAGCCGCCGGCCGCGGAGGGTGACGAACCCCGCCGCCCGGGTCGTGACCACGCCGAGCCCGCGGAGATCGGCCAGCCCGCGCAGCGTCAGGCCGGCGCGCTCGCTCACCAGCCGGCGCGCCGATCCGGGGCCGATGCCCGGCACCCGTACGAGCTCCTCGTAAGAGGCACGGGTGACTTCCACTGGAAACCGCTCCGGATGCGCCAGCGCCCAGGCCGCCTTGGGGTCCACCGAGAGCGGCAGGTTTCCGGACGGCTCGTAGACCACCTCGTCCGCCGTGAAGCCGTAGTCGTGGAGCAGATAGTCGGCCTGATACAGCCGGTGCTCCCGGAGCGCGGGTGCGGCGGCCACGTTCTCCATCGGGGTGTCGACGATCGGCCGGAAGGCGCTGAAGTGCGTGTGGTGGATGCCGCCGCCCGCCTGGAGCCGCGCCACCGTCTCGAGCAGGGTGCGGTCGGTATCGGGCGTGGCGCCGACCACGAACTGGGTCGTCATGCCCGCGGCGCCGCCGGGGTGGAGCGCGTCCACCGGGCGGCCGTGCGCCCGCGCCGTGCGCTCCTCGAGCACGATGGCACGCACGCGCTCGAGGTTCTCCAGCGCCACCGGCAGGCTCTTCTCGGGCGCGATCCGGGTGAGACTCTGGCCGCACGGGGCCTCGAGGTTGAGCGACACCCGGCTCGCGAGCGCGGTGAGCCGCTCGATTTGCGCCGGCTCGGCCCCCGCCACCAGCTTCACGTGCACGTATCCGGCGAAGCCGTGCCGCTCGCGCAGCAGCTCCAGCGCGGCGATGAGCTGGTCCATGACCCGGACCGGATTGCTGGGGATGCCGGTGGTGACGAACAGGCCGTCCACCCATCCGCGGCGGAGCGCGCCGAGGAAGATCCGGACCAGCTCTTCGGGCTTGAGCAGCGTGCGCGGCATCTCCCGGTCCCGCCGCATCGGGCAGTAGTCGCAGTTGTAGCTGCAGGCGTTCGTCATCAGGATACGGAGCAGCCGATTGCGCCCGCCGCCCCGGGCCCGGAGCTCCCGGATGTTGACCGGGCCCAGCGCGCCGACGTCGCGGGCATGGCGGAGCCGGGGCGGGGCACCGTCACGGTCGTCGACGGCGAGGCCGATCAGGGTGTCGAGCTTCCGTTCGAGGTCGGGCACGTGCAGCATGGAGTGGCCCTCCGAAATGGGACCGATTCCACAGTACCCGAACAAACGCCGAAACGCAAGCGGCCAGGAGATCGCCCGCGAAGCGGTGCTAGTTTTCGCCCGAGCGTTCACCGGCGGAGCGAAGCGACGTGACGACAGGCGCAGTCGAGACCGAACGGATCGGGGCCGAGCGGTGGATCATCCTGCTCGGCCTCATTACGGCGGCGATCATGGAGGTGCTCGACACCACGATCGTCAACGTGGCCCTGCCGCAGATGGCCGGCAACCTGGGCGCCACCCAGCAGGAGATCAGCTGGGTCAGCACCGGCTACATCCTGTCGAACGTCGTCGTGCTTCCCATGACCGCGTTCTTCACCGAGCGCTTCGGCCGGCGGCGGTACCTCACCGCCTCGATCATCCTGTTCGCCGTCGCCTCCTTCCTGTGCGGCACCTCGCACTCGCTCGAGGAGCTGGTGCTCTGGCGCATCGTTCAGGGCGCCGGCGGCGCGGCGCTGCTCTCCACGGCGCAGGCCACGATCCGCCAGATCTTCCCCCGCGAGCAGCAGGGGCTCGTCCAGTCGATCTTTCTCCTGGGCATCATCGTGGCACCGACGCTCGGCCCCACGCTCGGCGGCTGGATCACCGACAACTACAGCTGGAACTGGTGCTTCTTCATCAACGTCCCGATCGCGATGCTCTCGACCTTTCTGGTCATGACCTTCCTCAAGGACCCGCCCGGCCAGCGGCGCCGGACCGGCGGCGTGGACTGGCTCGGGATCTCCCTCCTCACCGTTGGACTCGGCGCGCTGCAGTACGTGCTCGAGGAAGGGAACGCGGACGACTGGTTCAATGACCCGTGGATCCTCCGCCTGTCGATCGTGGCCGGCCTCTGTCTCCTCGCCATGGTCTGGTGGGAGCTCACGCCGAGGAACCGGCATCCGGTGGTCAACTTCCGGATCCTCAAGAATCGGCAGCTCGCGGCTTCGATCTTCCTGTTCGTGGCGCTCGGGTTCGGCCTCTACGGCGGCGTGTTCATCTTTCCGCTCTTCACCCAGAGCCTGCTCCACTTCACTCCCACCGAGACCGGGCTGGCGCTCCTGCCGGGCGGCCTGGCCACGGCGACGACGGCGCTCATCTGCGGGCGGCTGCTGACCGGTGCCCGCCCATTGGTGGACCCGCGGGTGCTGATCGCGATCGGCGTGGCGGTCTTCGTGGCCGCGATGTGGGATCTCGGCCATCTCACCACCGCCGCCGGCGAGCCCGACGTCCGGCTCGCGCTCATCATCCGCGGCGCGGGGCTCGGCTTCCTCTTCACGCCGATCAACAACGTGGCGTATGCGAGCCTCGAGCCGCACGAGGCGCAGCAGGCGGCCGGGCTCATCAACCTCGCTCGCCAGCTCGGCGGGTCGTTCGGCATCGCCATCCTGGCGACCTACATCACCGTCCACACCCAGATCCACCGGGTCGACCTGATCGCCAACGTCTATCCGGGCCAGCGGCTGGTGGACGAGCGCGTGCAGGCGTTGACGGCCAACCTGATCCGGCACGGCTACGGCCCCGACGCCGCCCACCGTGGCGCGATCGCGCTGCTCGATCAGCAGGTGATGCGGGAGGCCTCCATGCTGAGCTACAACGACGCCTGGATGCTGCTGCTCCTGAGCTTCCTCGTCGTCGCGCCGGCCATCTTCCTCCTCGGGAAGACGCGCGCCCACGCCGGCGCGGCGGTCGACGCCCATTGAGCGCGCCCACGCCCGGCCGGTCCCGGCGACCCAACCTGAGCGCGGGGCTGCTGCTCTTCCGTCGCGGCGAGCTCGGCCTCCAGGTGTTCCTGGCACATCCGGGCGGGCCGTTCTGGCGCGACCGGGACACCGGTGCCTGGACCATTCCCAAGGGCATCGTGAACGAGGGCGAGGAGCTGCTGGCCGCCGCATGCCGGGAATTCGAGGAGGAGACCGGCATCCATCCGCGCGAGCCGTTCATGCCGCTGGGCAGCATCCGGCAGAAGGCCGGCAAGATCGTTCACGCCTGGGCCTGGGAGGGCGACGCCGAGCCGAGCGAGGTAACCAGCAACAGCGCGCGCATCGAGTGGCCGCCGGGCTCGGGACGGCGGATCACGTATCCCGAGGTGGACCGGTGCGCTTGGTTCGATCCGGCCGTGGCTCGGACCAGGATCAATCCGGCGCAGGCGGAGTTGATCGACCGGCTGGAGCAGCGGCTCTAGCCGCTGGGGGGAGGGGAGGGATGGGGCTGCGATCGGTGCCGGGAGGAATGCGCGCCGGCGGGCCGGGAATGATCCGGCCCGCCGGCGCGTTGGTGTCAGGACGCAGGTGCTCGGGCGCACAGGATCCGATGTCGGAAGCGCCTCGCCGATGGTAACTACTTGCGCCGCATCAGGCGGGCAGGAGGGGTGGCCCCAGCCGCTCGCACTGGCGCCGCTCCCGTCGATGTCGAACACGATGTTGTCCGTGCCGCTCGCCGGATCAACGCCGCCCGGGATGTAGTCCAGCACCAGCGCGTGGCGCACACGCCAGGCGATCACGTGATCCGCGCAGGACGAGTCGCCGCTGAGGCCGATGGCGCCGATCACGGCCCCGGTCGCGTCGTACAGCGCCAGGCCGCCGCCGAACACGTTCACTCCGCCGATCCGCTTGCCGAGCATGAAGTCGCTGGTCGTGCCGTAGTCATCCGCGTTGCCGCCGTATGCCGCATCGGTGTTCACCGGGTTGCTCTCCTGCAGGCCGAACAGGCTGCCGCCGGGTTGGACCGCGCTGTACAGGTTCGCGGTCGACAGCGCCAGGCCGTCCAGGCTCAGGCTGTTGGCGGTGTTTGCCTTCTGTGCCGAGATGACGCGGGAGGCGGGCCACTGGTCGCCTTCCTTCGCGCCCGAGAACGCGATCACCCGGACGATCCCGCTCCGGTCCACCACGGTGGCCCACATGTCCAGGCCGAACCCGCCGTTGGCATCTGTTGACGCCTACGGGGACGAGAGATCGGCAGTTTCTGCACCGAATCGAGCACGAACTGCAACCGCTCGAAGGTCGGCAGGCTCGGGCTCCCGTCCGGACCGACAGTCCCGCCGTTGTCCCCGTTGTCGTCGTCGCTGCACGCCGCGACGCCGAGCGTCAGGCCGCACAGCAGCGCCATGGCTGTGCGCCGGCCCCTGGTAAGGAAAGTTCCCATACGGTATCGCCCTTTCGTGAGATGGTGGTGGAATGCGGGCGAAGGCCACCGCCCCGGCCCGCCCGTGCGCACCGACGCGGGCGGAACGTGTGGTGGCTCGGCGGTCGTGAGGCGTGGCGGAGGAGGCCTCCAGCCGTGCTCGAGGACCCGTAGCTTTGCGTCACCGGCTTTCGCCGGTTATGCGTTTCACAGTGGGGCGGGAACGACGAACGTATGAATATTCACTGCGGGGGTCAAGCGGGCGGCGTCAGCGGGGAGTGAACTCGTCCATGCCGCAGTAGTTGAGGAACGCGACCAGTTCTTCCGCCTCCTTCGGGGTGGACACCATGATCGTCGTCCGTCCGCGCTCCACCAGCGGGATGAAATCCAGCCCGCCCCGCCCGCGCTTCTTCAGCGGACGGGTGGCCACTCGCCAGGGACCGTCCTGAAGCCGTTCGGGCGACGGGCCGCCCGATGACAGCACTTCGGTGACGAACCGGCGCAGCAGCGCCGAGTCGCGCCGCTGGCGTCCGCGTGGCCGGCGCTGGTGCGTTATGAGCGCGACCAGCTCCAGCGCGGCGCGCTGGCAGTAGGTTTGCGTTTCAAGTTCTTCCATGAGGTCTCCCCGGGAATCTCCTACATACCGGCAAGCGAGTCAACACGGCGTGACGGCGGTCACGCGTCGCAGGAAATTCGCGCGCTCCTGCGGAGTGCCCGGAGAGAAGGCAACGCTTCTGTGAGTTGGAACCCGGCGGCTCCATCCATCGTTTTCGTTAGCATGACGGTGCGACCGACTATTGATGCAAACAGCAACAAGGACCGATGGAATGCTCGCGACCGTTTTCGCCGGCCGCTCTGGTGACCAACCACGCCTTCCTCGGCGACCTGACCCACGCCCTCGTGATCGGGCTGGGGGCTGCCTGGATCGCACTGCTCTTCCACGAGTTGGGACACGCGCTGGCGGCGGTGCTGGTAGGCGTCCGGATCTGGGGCATTCGCCTGGGGATCGGGCCGACCATCTGGCGGGGGCGGATCGGCCGGCTGCCGTGTCAATCTCGCCGTCTTTCCGTTTCTCGGCGCCGTGCAGCTGCTGGACGAGGACGCCAACGCCATCGGCTATCGCGACATCTTCGCCGGCCGCTGGCGCTTCGAGTGGGGACCCGAAGCGTGGCGGGCGCCGATCATCTCGGCGGCCGGCGGGCTGAGCAATCTCGTCGGCGTCGTGCTGTTCGCCATCTGGTGGGATATGCTCGGCCGGCCCGCCTTGGGGACGACTTCGGGCGACCTCATGCTCGTCGGCATGGCCTCGAACGTCGCGGGCTACCTCAATCTGCTGCCGTGTTTCCGCTCCGACGGGATCCACCTGCTCGCGCACATCCGCGCGGCCAGATTCCGTTTGCAGCCCTCCGTCGCCTGATCGTGACGGCGCGGGCGCTCGGCGCTCGCGCCGAGTTCTGCGCACCGCCTCGATCCCTTCATTATCTATTAGGGTCTGCCTTTCGGTGTGGCGCGGCTGTTGCCGATCGTCCCCTCGGCCGGCCCTTCACGAATTTGCTAAGCCGATCAGTCGTAACGAGTTCATGATGACTCCGCCGCCCGGGGCCAATTCTCCTGGTCCCGCGCTTCGCGGTGCCGGCGCGGATCGCCGGACCGTTGACGTTCCGTCGCTATTCGTGAGTCTCCTCTTCCGGACGGACCTGCATGTTCGCCGCTCGCCGTCTGATTCCCTTCACTTCTTGGCCTTGCTCGCCGCGTGCGGCGGCAGTGAGCCGAGCGGACCGAGCACCGGCTCCCTGGCGCTCGCCGTCGTGGGGCTGCCCGCCGGGACGTCCGCCGCGGTGACCGTGACCGGCCCAGGCGGGTATTCGCATCTCACGGAGGGGTCGGAGACGCTGTCCGGGCTCATGCCGGGAGCCTATACCCTCGCGGCCGAGCCAGTGAGCGGCAACGGCCAGAACTATCAGCCGGCCCAGAGCTTTCAGTCCGTCACGGTGGCAGAGGGTGCCACGGCCGCCACCGCTCAGATCACGTACGGTGCTGCCGGAGCCGGTTTCACGCTCACCATCTCGGGTCTTCCGCCTGGCGTGGCGGCGTCGGTCAGAGTGACGGGGCCGAACGGGTACGACTCCCCGGTAACCGCCACGACCACGCTGTCGGGCCTCGAGGCCGGCGTATACACGGTGGCCGCCCAGAGCGTGTCGTCGCCAGGAACGGAATACGACCCGAGCCCCGGCACTCAGAGCGTAAACATCACGGACGGGGGTGGCGCGTCGGCCAGCGTCGACTACACCCAGGCGGCGTCCGCCGGACTCAACCTTCGGATCGACGGGCTGTACCTGACGCAAAGCGTCCAGACCTACACCGGCGCCGTGCCGCTGGTGAAGGATCGGGGCGGGTTCCTGCGCGTGTTCGTGACCGCCACCCAGTCGAACCTGGCGGCGCCCTCGGTTCGGGTGCGGTTCGCCGTCTCCGGCGTTGTGACCAAGGACACCGTCCTCGGACGCCAACGGCCTGTCGGTGCCGCTTTCGCCGGACCAGGGCAGCCTCGGCGCCTCGTGGAACATGCCGGTGCCCGGAGCCCTCATTCAGCCGGGCCTGACGATTCTGGCCGAAGTCGATCCGGCCAACACCGTGGCCGAGACCAACGAGTCGGACAACGCTCTTCCCGTCGGGGGGCACGCCGCTGGCGTTGGACGTGCGCACTACCTCGACCTTCGCCGTGCGCTTCGTGCCGATCCTGCAGACCGTCAACGGTCTCCAGGGCGACGTCAACAACGCCAACATGGCGAGTTACCTCGCCGCGACGATGCGGATGCATCCGCTGGCCGCGTATGACGCCGACATGCGAGCGCCGCTCAGCACCGACGCGCCCGCCGTGGACGCCAACAGCAGCGCCGCCTGGACCCAGATCCTGAACGAGCTCAGGGCGAAGCGCGCTCGCGCGACGGCAACTCCCGATACTATTACGGCGTCGTCAAGCCGACCTACTCGAGCGGCATTGCCGGCATCGGCTACGTTGGGCTGCCCGTGGCCATCGGCTGGGACAAGTCCGGCGCGGACCAGGTGGCCGCCCACGAGTGGGGGCACAACTGGGGCCGGCAGCACGCGCCCTGCGGCGATGCCGCCAACCCGGACCTGAACTATCCCTATGCCAGAGGCATCATCGGCGTCTACGGCTTCGACGTCGCGGCACAGAGCATCAAGCCACCCACGTTCTCGGACCTCATGGGCTACTGCAACAACGAGTGGATCAGCGACTATACCTATGTCGGCGTGCTGAACTACCGCGGCACGCACGCCGACGTCGCGAGCGCCTTCGCCCAGGCGATGCAGCCGTGTTTGCTCGTCTGGGGACGCATCGTGGACGGCCAGCCGGTGCTCGAGCCCGCCTTCCAGGTGGTCACCCGTCCCTCGCTGCCGGCGGCGCCGGGTCCGTACACCGTCGAGGGCAGGGCGGCCGACGGCTCGTCGGTCTTCCGCGTGAGCTTCGCGCCCGACCAGGTGGCCGATGATCCCGCTGGCGGCGCCCAGTTCGCTTTCGCGGTGCCGCTGCAGCCCGACCGCGCCGAGCGGCTCGTAGCCATGCATCTCGTGGAGCGCGGTCGTCCGATCGCGAGCGTCCGGGCGTCGGCGGGTGCTGGCAGCAGGCCGCGGCCCGTGTGGAGGCCACCCGGCTGGGCGGTGGCCGAGTGGGGCTCCGCTGGGACGCGTCGGCCCATCCGATGCTCATGGTGCGGGATCCGGTCACGGGCGAGGTGCTGTCGTTCGCCCGGGGCGGCCGGAGCGAGGTCGTCACCGATCGAGAGCGAGCTCGACCTTCAGCTCTCGACCGGCGTCCGCGGCCGCTCCACGCGCCTCGCGGTGCCACGCCGATGATGCGTCCGCGCGCGTGCGACGCTGGACGCTCTGTGGCAGCTTCCGCCGCGCTCGTAGCGGCGTGCGCCCGGCCTGCGACGCCCGGGCCGCCCGCGGCCGGGCATTCCGGGGCTGGAGCAGCCCACGGCGGACTCGGCGGTGCGCATCACGCTCGAGCGGGGCCCCTGCTTCGGGACCTGTCCGGTGTACTCGGTCACGCTGGACGGCTCGGGGGCGGTGCTGTTCGAAGGCAGGCGCTTCGTGGCGGACACGGGAATCTCGACCGGCCGCGTGCCGCCGGCGCGAATCGACAGCCTGGTGGCGGAGCTCACCGCGGCGGGGTACTTCGACTTCGCCGACCGCTACGCCGCCGGCGAGGCCGGCTGTGAGCGGTACGCGACCGACCTGCCCTCGGTGATCACCGAAGTGCGGGCCGGCGGCCGGAGCAAGCGCATCGAGCACGACCACGGCTGCATGGAGGCGCCCCAGGTGCTGACGGCGCTCGAAGGGCGCATCGACTCCGTGGCTGGCGTGGCGAGGTGGATCAGGCGTTAGCCGCCGGATCCAGCCGGTCCCGCACCGCATCTCCAAGCAGCGTCGCCGCCACCACCACGATCACCAGCGCCACCCCCGGAGCCGCCGCCACCCACGGCGCGTTGACCAGCGTGTCGCGCCCCGAGGCGATCAGGTTGCCCCACGACGGCGTCGGCGGCTGCACGCCGAGCCCGAGGAAGGAGAGGCCGGCCTCGAGCAGGATCGCGTTGCCGAGGCCGAGGGCCGCTGCCACGATCACCGGCGTGAGGGCATTGGGCAGGATGTGCCGCACCAGGATCCGCGGCCCGGGCACGCCCAGCCCCACCGCGCTCTCCACGAAGGGCCGTCCCGCGATGGCGCGCACCTCGGCGTAGACCAGCCGCGAGATCGGCATCCATCCCGTCACGCCCAGCACCAGGATCACCAGCCCCGCGCTCGGCCGCCAGAGCGAGGCCAGGAGCAGGAGCAGCACCACTCGCGGCAGCGCGAGCGCGAAGTCGGTGAGCCCGAGCAGCGCCGTCCCGACCCAGCCTCGCCAGAACCCCGCCGCCGCGCCGACGGCCACTCCGATGAGCACCGACAGCAGCACCGCCAGCGTGCCGACGCCGAGGGAGACGCGCGCGCCATAGACCAGGCGTGCCCACACGTCCCGTCCCAGCCGGTCGGTGCCGAGCAGGTGGAAGGCGCCCAGCGGGTCGGTGGCGAGCGGCGGCAGAAAGCGGGTCGCCACGATCTCGCGCTGGGCGATCGGGTCGCCCGCCAGCAGCGGCGCGGCCAGCGCCGCGAGCGCGGCCAGCGCCAGGATCGCGAGCCCGGCGACGGCCCGCCGGTCGGCGAAGAGCCGGCGCGCGTCGCCTCTCACCGAGCCCTCGGATCGACAACGCGCACCAGCGCCTCGGCGAGCAGGTTGCCGAGCACGACAAGCAGCGCGCTGACCGCCGTCGCCGCCATGACGACCGGGTAGTCGCGCGCCTGGACCGCCTCGACCAGCACGCGGCCGACGCCGGGCCACGCGAAGATCGCCTCGATGAAGACCGCGCCGGAGAAGAGCGTCGGGAGCGAGAGGCCCAGCAGCGTCACGACCGGAACCAGCGCGTTCCGGAGCACGTGGTGCAGCGTGACGCGGGTCTCCGACAGGCCCTTGGCGCGCGCCACCGTGACCCACGGCGAGCCCGCCACGTCGAGCATCGCGCCGCGGACAAACCGCGCCGTGCCGCCGATGCCGACGAGCGTGAGCGTGGCGAGCGGCAGCACGAGATGTCGGAGCCGGTCGGCCAGGCGTGCGGCGGGCGGGAGGAAATCGGCGTCGAAGCCGGCGGCGCCGAACGCGGGCAGCAGCCGGAGCCGGTAGGTGAAGATCATGACCAGCATCAGCCCGAGCCAGTAGCCCGGCAGCGCGAACAAGGTCACCGTCACCACGGAGAGCACCGTGTCGAGCCGCCCCCCGCGCGCCGCCTGCACCACGCCCACGGCGATGCCGATCAGGTAGCTCAACACCAGCGAGATGCCCACCAGCCGGACCGTGGCCGGCCACGCCTGCGCGAGCATCGTCCGCACCGGCCGCCCCGTCGCGATGCTGGTGCCCCAGTCACCCCGGACGAACTGGCCGAGCCACGAGACGTATTGCTCGGCGACGGGGCGATCGAGTCCGAGCGACCGCCGCTGCGCCGCCACCTGCTCGGCCGACGCCGCCGGGCCCACGAGCAGCAGGGCCGGATCGCCGGGCGCGAGGCGGAGCAGGGCGAACATCAGCGTCACGACCCCGAGCACGACGCCGAGGCCGCTGAGCGCGCGGCGAGCCAGCGAGAGCATGGGTGCAATCTCCGCCGGTCCGGAGTCCGGCGCCAGCGGCTCTGGCCGCGGACGAAGGGGGGCCGATACCTTTCGCCGTGCCTCATCGTCTCCGCGTGCCGCTCATCGTGCTCGTCGCGCTCGCCGGCTGCCAGCCGGCCGCGGCGCGCCGCGGGGCCACCGTGCTGTTCGCCTCCGGCGCCGATCTCCAGAGCATGAATCCGCTCGTCACCCTGCATCCGCTCGCGCGGCAGGTGCAGCGCTACGTGCTGCTCGACGACCCTCGCGCGCTACGACTCGGCGCTCGTGCCCGAGCCCTACCTGGCGCGGGCCTGGGCGTGGTCGCCGGACCGGCGGACGCTGACGTTTCATCTGCAGTCCGGCGTGCCCTGGCACGACGGCGTCCCGACGACCTCGCGCGACGTGCGCTGGACGCTCGACGCGGCGCGTGACCCGGCGGTCGGCTACCCACGGGCGGCCGAGCTCGCCGCGTTCGAGCGAGTCGACGCCCCGGACGACTCCACGGTGGTCCTGCGCTTCGCCGCGCCGCCGGCGCGCTTCCCCGACGTCCTCACCGATCTCGCCATCCTCCCGGCGCACCTGCTGGACACCGTGCCGCGCGACGGGCTCCGCCGGGCGGCCTGGAACGAGGCGCCGGTCGGCAACGGCCCGTTCCGCTTCGTGGCGCACGAGCCCAACCGCCGCTGGGTCTTCGCGGCCAACCCGGCGTTCCCTCGCGCGCTGGGCGGGCCGCCGCGGCTCGAGCGTCTCATCATCGTGGTGGTCGACGAGCCGGCCACCAAGCTCGCCGCCCTCACCGCGGGCGAGCTCGACTTCGCGGGGATCCAGCCGGCCCATGCGAGCTACGTGGCCCGCGATCCGGCGCTCGCGGTCCTGAGCTTTCCGATGCTGCTCACCTACGCGATCGCGTTCAACACCCGCCGGGCCCCGTTCGACGCGCTGACCGCCCGCCGCCGGGTCGACGCGGCGATCGACCGGCGCGAGATCGTGGACGGGTATCTCTACGGCTACGGCACTCCGGCGCGGACGCCGGTCCCTCCCGACGTCCCCGGCTATGTTCCTGTGTCTCCCGACCCGGGCAGCTCCGTGGCCGCGGGTCCGCCGCTCCGCTTCGAGCTGCTCACCGTCGGGAGCGGTGAGGCGCCGCTGGAGCAGATGGTGCAGGCGCGCCTCCGATCGGCCGGCATCGCGGCGACGATCCGGCAGCTCGAGCTCGGCGCTTTCCTGGCGCGGGTGTACGGCCCGACGCACGATTTCGACGCGGCCGTGCTCGGTGTCACGGGCGACGCGGGCCTCGCGTATCTCGGTCCGCTCGCCGCGGTGGCGGGTCTCGAGGCGCCGCAGGATCCGGCCGCCGCCCAGCGCCTGTTCGCCGACTCGATGCCGGTGGCCGTTCTCTATCACGCGCGGGGGCTCCAGGGGATGAACCGGCGGGTGCGCGGGGTGACCATGGATCTCAGGGGCGAATTGCCGACGGTGCACGACTGGTGGGTGGCGCCGTGAGCGAGGTGTATCACGGATGGCGCCGTGAGTGACCTGTATCGCGCGGCGGCGCCGGTGCGGCTCGATTTCGCCGGCGGATGGACCGATGTCCCTCCGTTCTCCGCCCGCGAGGGCGGCGTGGTCGTCTCGGCGGCGATCGGCCTGTATGCGCACGCGGAGGTCCGGCCCGGCGGCGAGGGGTTGCACCTGGTTGCCGAGGACCTGGGAGCGACCCTCGACCTGCCCGACGAGGCGGCGCTCGCGCGCCCCAGCCGACTCGGGCTGCTCCAGGCGGGACTGCGACTCCTGCCCCTCGGCGCCTGCGCGCTCACTACCCGGTCGGACGCGCCACCCGGCTCCGGTCTCGGCAGCTCCGGCGCGCTGGACGTCGCCCTCGTGGCCGCGCTGTCGGCGGCGCGGGGCGAGACCCGCGATACGCGCGAGATCGCCCAGCTTGCCTGCCGGCTCGAACGGATGGAGGCTGGCATTCCCGGCGGTAGCCAGGACCAATTCACGGCCGCCTTTGGCGGCGTGCTTGCGGATGGAGTTCCGAGACCCTGATGTCATCGTCGAGCCGCTCGCGCTCGACCCGGCGCTGCTCGACGAGCTCGAGCGACGCATGCTGCTGGTGTATACCGGCGCGTCCCACTTCTCGGGCACGACCATCGGCCGCGTCATGGCGGCCTACGAGGCCGGCGATCGCGCCGTGACGGCGGCGCTGCACGGCCTGCGAGACGTCGCCGAGCGGATCGTCGAGGCCCTCCGGGCCGGCGACCTCGCGCGCATCGGCGCGTTGCTCGACCTCAACTGGCGGCACCAGCAAACCCTCGATCCAGGCATGTGCACGCCGCTGATGGCTCGGCTGGGTCACGCGATGCGCGAGGCCGGCGCGCTCGGCGGCAAGGCGGCGGGCTCGGGCGCGGGCGGCTCGATGTTCTTCCTGGTCCCAGACGACACCACAGTCGCCGCCGAGGCCGCGCGGGCGCTGGGGGGAATCCTCCTGCCGGTACAGTGGGCCGCCGACGGAGTGCGGCCGTGCTGAGCGCCGAGGAGATCGTCGCCAGGCGCGACCTGCTCGGCGGGTCGGCCGATCTCGCGGCCCTCGCGCGCCGGCTGGCGGAGGGCGCGGCGCCGCTCCTGGCTCGTGCCCCGGTCGTCCCCACGGTCAAGGCGCTGCTCTCGGCCGATGGGGGCATCTGTCCGGACGACGGCACCGCCCTGGCCTTCGATCCGTGGTCTCCCGCCGCCCACCGCTGTCCGCGCTGCGGCCGGACCTATGCCGGCGTGCGCCACGACGGCGCCTGGGCCCGCTTCCAGCATCTCTGGCTCGCCGAGCGAACGGCGACGCTGGCCGCGCTGGCCGCGCTCACGGGCCACGCGGCCGCGGCGGCCCGTGCGGGGGAGATCCTCTCGGCCTACGCCTCGTCCTACTTCGGCTTTCCCAACCGCGACAACGTGCTCGGTCCGAGCCGGCTCTTCTTCTCCACCTATCTCGAGTCCATCTGGGTGACGAACTACCTCGCAGCCGCCAGTCTGCTCCGCGAGAGCGGCGCACTCCCGGACGCGATCGCCGAAGGCGTGGGCGTCGTGGCCGAAGAGGCGGCCAACGTCATCGGCGAATTCGACGAGGGCTTCTCGAACCGGCAGACGTGGCACAACGCCGCGCTGGCCGCCATCGCCATCTGGTTCGAGGACGAGGAGCTGCTGACGCGCGCGGTGCAGGCGCCGACCGGGATGCTCGCCCACCTCGTGCGGGGCTTCGGCGACGACGGCATGTGGTACGAGGGCGAGAACTACCACCTGTTCGCGCTCCGCGGCCAGCTCACGGCGATGGGCTGGGCCCGACAGGCGGGCGTGGATCTGCTCGACGACGAGCGCGTTGCCGCGCGGCTGGCCGCGGCACTCCGGGCACCCGCCCTCTCCGCGCTCCCGGATCATACCTTCCCGGCGCGAAAGGATTCGCGGTTCGGGACCTCGCTCGCGCAGCCGATGTACCTCGAGCTGTGGGAGGTGGGGCTCGCGCACCTGGGCGACGAAAGCGACCCGCTCTGGAGCTGGCTCCGCGAGCTCTACGCGGTTCCCGCGCCCGACGCGGGCACCTTCGATTCCTATCTCCACGAGGCCGGCCGGCCGGCGCCATCCGGGCCGCGCACCCGCGCCGACCTGTCGTGGTGGGCGCTGCTCGAGATGGCCCCGTCGCTGCCCGAGTCACCCGAGGCGTGGACGCCCGGGTCCCTGTTGCTCGAGGAGCAGGGCCTGGCGATTCTGCGCGACGGGTCGCGCTACGCGAGCCTCGAGTGCGGCAGGCTCGGCGGCGGTCATGGCCATCCCGACCGACTCAACCTGACCCTCCACGCCGACGGCCACCACTGGCTCGCCGACCCGGGGGCGGGCTCGTATGTGACGCCCGATCTCGCATGGTATCGCTCGACCCTGGCCCACGACGCACCCCGGCTCGACGGCCGCTCCCAGCACCCCGGCGACGCGCGTTGCGATGCGTTCGACGTGCGCGACGGCTGGAGCTGGGCTCGCGGCCGCTTCGGCGACCTCACCCGCACGCTCGTGGCCGGGATCTACCTGGTCGACGTGGTCGAGCTGAACGGCGTGGAGGAGCACACACTGGAGCTGCCGTGGCATCCCGACGGCCGCATCGAGGTAGTGACGCCCGGCGGGTGGGTGAGCGATCGGCTCGACGGCCCGTTCGTGGAGCAGGCGGAGCGCTTCACCGGTACCACGGCGAACGGCGTCCTCCTCCGGGTCCAGGCCGGCGACGGCGCGGTGTTGAGCCTCCATCTCCGTTTCGACGGCGAGCTGCTCCGCGCCTTGGGACTCGGCCGGCCCGGCGCCGCCGCGCGCGCGCCCTTCTACTTGGTGCGAACGAAGGGCCGGGCGGCTCGTGCGGTCGCCGTCCTCGAGAGCACGCGCGGCGCGCCCCGCATCCGCGGTGTGTCCGTCGTCGGGGAGGTGATCGTGGTGGAGACGCCCGAAGGTACCGACCGCCATGCGGCCACGCCGGAGGGATGGGAGATCGAGACGGCAGGCGCAACGGTGCGGCTCGGCGGGTTCCGCCGCGCCGCGGCCGTCGTGAAGCCGCTCATCGATCCGGATAAGCCGCTGCGCGCTGAGGGTACGGCCCTCCACGTCGGCATGCCGCCGGCGCTCGACGGCTCACTCGATGGCTTCGACGCCTCGGTGGCGCTGACGCTGGATTACGAGGACCAGTATCGCCGGAGCGAGGAGCCGTACGCGGGTCCCGAGGAGTTCTCCGCGACCCTCCTCGCCAACTGGGACGACGCCGGGCTCTACTTCGGGCTCGACGTCGTCAAAGCCGAGACGATCGTCCGGCCCGACAAGGCCCCGCCGCTCCGGCTCGACAACGAGCCGGACGACATCCATGCCGACGGCGTCCAGCTGTACCTGCTCCCGGAGCCGGACGGTCCAGTCTATGGTTTCCTCGTGGCACTCGCCGATGAGCGCGGTGGCATCCGTGTCAGCCCCACCTCGGGCAGTGCGGCCACTGCGGCCATGGTCACCGGTGCCTGGCAGCCCACTGGCACCGGCTATTCGCTGGCCCTCCGCGTGACGTTGCCGGAGTGGCATCCGCGCGGCGGCGACGTCCTCGGCTTCGACCTGCTCGTCAACGAGGCGCACCCCGGCCGGCTCCGGCGCGCGGGCCAGCTCGTCTGGAGCGGCGGCGGCGGGTGGGTCTACCTGCGCGGTGACCGGCAGCCGGCCGACGCCTTCGGCACGCTGGGGCTCGCGTGAGAGAATCGGTCGCGGGATTCACCTCGACCGGCAGCAAGCGGCCGGAGGCGCTCTTCGGCGGGCCAGCCGACGGCGTGCCGAGCGCGATGGTCCGGTCGGCCGGCTGCCGTGTGTGGGACGCGGATGGCCGGGAGTATCTCGATCTCGTCATGGCCCTCGGTGCCGTCGCGCTCGGCTACGGGCATCCCGCGGTGACCGAGGCCGCCGTCCGTGCGGTGCGGGATGGGGTCGTCGGCCCGCTGCCGCCGGTCCTGGAGGAGGAGCTGGCCGCGGAGCTCGCGCGCAGGATCCCCTGGGTGGAGCAGACGCGCTTCCTCAAGACCGGAGCCGAGGCGATGGCCGCGGCGGTGCGCCTGGCGCGCGCCGTGACAGGGCGGGAGGCCGTGCTCGGCTGCGGTTACCACGGCTGGCTCGACTGGTGCCAGGGCCGCACGATCGTGGGCGTGCCCGCCGGCACCCGCGCGCTCTACGGCGAGCTGCCGTTCAACGACGCGGAACGCACCCGGGAGCACATCCGCCGCGCGGGTGACACGCTGGCCGCCGTGGTGTTCGAGCCCGTCATCCTCGCGCCGCCGGACCCCGAGTGGCTCGCCGTGCTGCGCGAGGAGACGACGCGGGTGGGCGCGCTGCTGATCGCGGACGAGATCAAGACCGTCGGACGGCTGGCACCGGGGGGCGGCTGCGAGCGCTTCGGCATCCGGCCCGATCTCGTGGTGATGGCGAAGGCGATCGCCAACGGCTTCCCGCTCGCTGCCGTCGGCGGTCGTGCGGAGGTGATGCGGGCGGTGGGGCGGACCTGGATCAGCTCGACGCTGGCCACCGAGTGGGTATCGCTGGCCGCGGCGCGCGCGACGCTCGACGTCATGGCGGCCGAAAATGTTCCGGCGCACCTCGCACGGGTCGGGGCGCGACTGCTGGCCGGGTTTCGCGACCTCGCGGAGCGCTCTCCGCGTATCGTGCGCGGGGTGGCGGGCCTGCCGGAGATGTGCTGTCTCCAGTTCCACGACGAGGCGGCCGGCGCCGCGCTCGCAGTCGCGGCGGCGCGGCGCGGGCTCCTCTTCAAGCGGTCGGCGTACAACTTCGTCTCCCTGGCGCACGACGACGCGGCGATCGACCGGGCGCTCGCCATTCTGGGAGAGGCGCTCGAGGAGGTCGGTGCAGCGTAGCTGGTCGCCGTCGCCCATTGTCCGGGACGTTGGAGAAGGTCCCTCGCTCCGCTCGGGATGACGGCTCGTTAAATTTCCGCAACGGCCCGTCCCTCCGCCCGGCCGACACACGCACCACGGAGGTCCCATGTCCCCAAAACGGACGGAGAGGTAGCCGCGCGTGCTGATCGACGTGCACGCGCACTTCCTGCACGACCGCACGCCGCGCGCCGACTGGCAGGCCCGGAACGCCAGCCGGCTGCGGGCGGGGGAGCGCGTGGGCATCACCATCCACGTCGCCTCCATCCTCGGGAGCTGGGGGCTGACCTCGCCCACGTATTTTCCGTCCCTTCCCGATCTGCGCTACGCCAATGACTTCCTGCTCGCCCTCCAGCGCCAGCACCCGGCGCGGATCCGCGGGTACGTCACCGTCAATCCGAACTACGCCGACGAGGCGCTCGCCGAGATCCGGCGCTGCCTCGACGCCGGCATGATCGGCATCAAGCTGGCCGCCAGCCGTCGCGCCGATGATCCGCTGCTCGATCCCATCTGCCGTCTGGCGGCCGACCGCGGCGTGCCGATCCTGCACCACGTCTGGCAGCACCGCCGCCGGGACTACCCGGGGCAGGAGGCCTCCGACGCCCGGGAGCTCGGCCGGCTCGCCGCTCGCCACCCGGACGTGCGCTTCCTCCTGGCCCACATCGGCGGCGGCGGCGACTGGCTGCACTCCCTGCACGACCTGCGCGGCCTGCCGAACGTGTTCGTCGATCTCTCCGGCAGCGGCGTGGATGGCGGCATGCTCGAGGCCTGCCTCGACGCCGTCGGCGTCGAGCGGCTCCTGTGGGGCTGCGACCTGACGATCGAGACCGGCTGGGCCAAGCTCCGCTATCTCGAGCATCTGCTCTCGCCCGCCGAGCTCGAGCGGGTCCGCTGGCGGAACGCCGCCGGCATGTTCCCCCCCGGCGCCTTTCCCGCCGACTGATGCGTATCGACGTCAACGCGTTCGTGGGCGCGTATCCCTTCCGTCGCGTGCCCGGCACCTCTCCGGAGGCGCTCCTCGCCGCGATGGACCGGACCGGCCTCGACGAGGCGTGGGTGACGCATCTCCCCGGCGTCTTCTGGCGCGATCCAACCGAAGGCAACGCCTGGCTGCTGGAGCTCGCGGGCCGCTTCCCACGGCTTCGTCCGGTGCCGGCCGTGCATCCCGGCCTCGCCGACTGGCCGGCGACGCTCCGGCGCGCGGCCGACGCCGGCGCGCCGGCGGTCCGCGCCGACCCGACCTTCTACGGCATCGATCCGGCCGGCGCCGCCATGCGCGCGCTCGCCGCGGCCTGCGGCGAGGCCGGCATGCCGCTGAGCCTGGCGGTCCGGTTCGAGGACGGGCGGCAACGGCATCCGAACGATCACGCATCCGAGCTGCCGGCGGCCGCGGTGCGCGCGCTCATCCGCAGCGATCCGCGCGTCCGCCTGCTCGTCACCCACGCCGACCGGCCCTTCATCGAGGAGGTCCACTTCGGCTCGACGCCTGACGAAGCCGGCCGCGTCTGGTGGGACATCTGCTGGATCTGGGGTCCGCCCGAAGACCACCTGCAGGCGTTGCTCGGGACGATCGGCGCCGCCCGCTTCGTGGTCGGCACCGGGCAGCCGCTCCGGATTCCCGAGAACGCCGGCGCCAAGCTCGACCTGCTCGACTGCTCCGCGGCGGACCGCGCGGCAATCGAGGGAGGCAACGCGGGGGTCCTGCGCGCCCGATGACGGCCGGTCTCGCCCAACGGCTCGCGTGGGGGCTCGTCCCCGCCGTGCCCGTCCCGTTCCGCGGCACGGAGCTCGATGCCGCCGCGCAGCGGGACTACGCGCGGTGGATGGCCGCCCAGCCGGTCGCCGGCGTGGCCGTCTGGGCCCATACAGGGCGAGGGCCGCACCTGTCGGCCGAGCAGCGCCGGGCTGTGCTCGAGACCTGGCGCGAGGCGCTGCCGGAGCGGGTGATCGTGGCGGGCGCGCGCGACATCACCATGGCCATCGAGGCCCGCCGAGGCCACGCGGACGCCCTGCTCGCCTTTCCCACCTCCGCCGATCCGGTCGCGCAGCACGCGCGGCTCAGCCGGGAGCTGCCCGTGATCGCCTTCTGGCTGTACGAGGCGGCGGGTGGAGTGGCGTACGACGACGCCACGCTGCATGCGATCCTGGACCTTCCCGGCGTGCTCGGGATCAAGGTGGCCACGCTCGACTCGGTCATGACCTTCCAGCGGCTGGCCGCCGTCATGCAAAGCCACCCGGAAAAGCTCCTGATCACCGGCGAGGACCGCTTCCTCGGCTACTCGCTCATGCTGGGCGCCCGCGCGCGCGCTGGTCGGCATGGGCGCGGCACTTCCCGATGTGCAGGCCGGCCTCCTGCGTGCGTGCGCCGAGGGCGACTGGCCCGCCTTCCACGCGCGCTCGGCGCTATGCGACCGGCTCGCGATGGTCACGTTCACGCCGCCAATGGAGGGCTACGTGCGCCGGATGCTCTGGGCCGCCGCCGCCGACGGGGCACTGCCAGCGGACGCGTGCGACGATCCTTGGGGGCCGCCGCTTCCGGCGGACGAGCGCGCCGCCGTCGAGCGCGTGGTGCGCCAGGTCCGAGAGCACGATGCCCGACCGGCTCACGCGTGACTTCGAGCGGTTCGGGAACGGCCTGCCGCGTGAGGCGGCCGCGCACGTCCGCGAGGCCTACGGCATCGACCTGACGGCGCGCTATCTCGGCATCCCGATCCCGCATCCGATCGGGAAAGGGTCCGGCCAGCTCTCGCTGAACGCCGATCAGCTCGAGGCCGACCGCGCCGCGGGCCTGGCCTTCGTGATCCTCAAAACGGTGATCGCCGAGGACCCGGCCGGCGAGCGCACGATGGGCGCCTGGGCCGTGCACGAGACGAAGATGCGGGTCGAGCGGCGGCGGGCGGGCGACGGGCGCGAGGGATGGACGGTGACCTGGAAGGGCAGGGGATGGGACCGGTCGTTCGACGACTACCTCGCCCTCGTCCGTCTCGCGGGCGATCTCACCCGCGCGGGCGAGCTGCTCGCGGTGCCCTCCGTCAAGTATCACCTTCCCCGGTTGGACGAGCCCTTCCGCGACGCGGAGTACCGGTACACCACGGCGCGGCTGGCGGAGGCGTGGGGCACGGGTACCCTGCCGATCGAGAAGGACTTCTCGCCGACGCTCGCCGGCGACGCGCTCGCCGACGAGCGCGTCCGCATCCTCCGCTGGCTGCGCGAGGTGCCCGGCCAGATCCGGAGCGCCGCCGGCGCGAGCCCCATCCGGCTGGCCCTCAAGCTCATGAACGCGCGCTTCGACGATGCCTTTCAGCTCGAGATGATGGCCGCCGCCACCGCCGCGGACGCTCTGGTGTGCTTCAATCGGTTGTGGGACGACGAGGCGCGGGTGGCGTACGGCGGCTGGGACCTGAGCGAGCGAAACCTGCGCGTGCTGCGCGCCGCGCACGCCGAGCCGGCCGGTGCGACGAACGTCGCCGGCCCCGCGCTCGTCGGAACCGGGAACGTGTGCTCCGGCCGCCTGATCCTCGACTACGCGCGCGCAGGCTGCGAGAGCGTCGCGTTGCACACGTACTTCCAGCTGCCGCTCCGTGAGTTTCCCGCCACCGCCGGGTCCCGTACCGAGCGCGCGCTCCACGCGCTGCTCTTCCATCCCGTCGACGGTCTCGTGGCCGGGATGCTGGAGCTGGAGCGGGCGGGCGTGCTGCACCGGCGGGCGGGAGAGCTGCGGTTTCTCGATCTGTGCGCGAGGGGGGAATGATGCGCCTGACCCGCGTCGAGCTCCATGAGCTCGCCCTCCCCCTGAGCGAGCCGTTCATCATCTCCGGCGGCACGATGACCGTCCGCCGCTCGCTGGTCGTCGTGCTCCATGACGAGGCCGGCCACGTCGGGTACGGCGAATCGCCGCCGTTCGAGCTGCCCTTCTATTCCGAGGAGACGCTCGGCTCCGCGCGCCACCTGCTCGAGCGGGTGCTCATCCCGCGCCTGGTCGATCGTGAAGTGAGCGGCCCCGAGGAGGTCGACGCGCTCCTCCAGCACGGCGTTCGCGGGAACCCCTTCGCCCGGGCGGCGCTCGAGACCGCGGCCTGGGACCTCGAGGCCCACCGCCGGGGCACCGGCCTCGCGGCGCTGCTTGGCGAGCGGTTGGGCCTCACGCCCGCGGCTTCGATTCCCTGTGGCGTGGCACTCGGCATCCCGCCCGACCGCTCGCTTGGCACGCTCCAGCGCTGGGTCGACGACGCAATGCCCCTCGGCTACCGCCGGGTGAAGATCAAGGTGGCCCCTGGCTGGGACGCGGAGCCGGTGCGCACCGTCCGCCGTGCGCTGGAGGGCACCGGCGTGCCGCTCACCGTCGACGCCAATGGCGGCTACGAGTGGCCCGAGCACGAGGCGAACCTCCGCGCGCTCGACGAAGCCGGGCTGCTCTACATCGAGCAGCCGCTCGCCCCCGACGAGCTGCTCGGCCACGTCCGCCTGTCGCAGACGCTCCGGACCCCCGTCTGCGTCGACGAGACACTGTCCGGCGCCCGCGCCGGGCGACAGCTGCTGGAGCTCGACGGTCCACGGGTCTGGAACGTGAAGGTGCACCGCATGGGTGGGCTCACCGAGGTCTGCCGCGTCGTCCGCCTCGGGCGTGAGGGAGGCGTCCGGCTCTGGGCCGGCACGATGCCCGAGTCCGGCCTCGGCTCGCAGGCGGCGCTCGCGGCCGCGGCGTTGCCGGGCTTCGTCCATCCCTCGGACCTCGAGCCGAGCACCCGCTGGTTCGGCCCGGGAGTGGACGTCATCGAGCTCCGGATGGCGCCCGACGGCACGATGGGCGTGCCGGCCAGCGCCATTGCCCACCGCCTGGACGAGGCGCTGTTCCGCCGCGCGACTCGGCGGTTACATTAGGGGCACATGGTCGAATACGCGCTCCTCCTCGCCAGCACCTCGGTCGGAGGCTTCGCCGGAGCGTTCGGAGCCTGGGCGTCGAACCTGAACTGGCACGCGCTCGGCTACGGGCTGTTCGCGCTGGTGGCGCTTCGGATCGCCTTCTGGGCCTTCCGCTCCTCGGAATACTGAGGGCGGGCCATGGCCCGCCTGGTCATCCATCTCATCCCACATACCCACTGGGATCGGGAGTGGTACCTGCCGCGCGCCGCCTTCGTCAGCCGCCTCGTTCCCGCCCTCGACGACCTCCTCACCCGCCTCGAGACCGACCCCGACTTCCGCTGCTTCTTCCTCGATGGCCAGACCGTGCTGCTCGAGGACTATCTGCGCGTCCGCCCCGACCAGCGCGTCCGCGTCGCCACCCTGGTCCGCGCCGGCCGGCTGGAGATCGGTCCCTGGTACGTCCTGGCCGACGAGCTCGTTCCCTCGGGCGAGAGCCTCGTGCGGAACCTGCTCCTCGGCCGTGCCGACGCCGAGCGCCTGGGCGGGCGGTCGGACGTGCTTCTACTCCCCCGATGCGTTCGGTCATCCCGCCATCTGGCCCGCGCTCGCCGCCGAATTCAGCATGGCCGGTGGCGTGCTCTGGCGGGGGCTCGGCGGCGAGCCGGGCCAGGAGGGCGACAGCTATCGCTGGCACGCTCCCGACGGCCGCGCGATCCTGCTGCACCACCTGCCGCCCGACGGCTACGAGGCCGGGTCGGGGCTCGTGGCCGATCCGGCGCGGCTCGCCGATGAATGGGCGCGGCTCCGCCCGGTGCTCGCGGGCCGCGCGGCGACACCGCACCTCGCGGTGACGATCGGGGCCGACCATCACGCCGCGCCGGTGGCGATCGGGCGCGTGCGCGAGCTGCTCGCGGCGCTCGAGCCGGAGGCCGACGTGCGCGTCTCGCGCCTGGACGAATTTCTCCGCGCGGCGGCCGCCGAGGCCGATGGCGCTCCCGCGCTGCACGGCGAGCTCCGCTGGTCCTACGGCTACACCTGGACGCTGCAGGGCGTGCACGCCACCCGCGCACCGCTCAAGCGCCGGCACGCGGAGGCCGAGCTGCGGCTCGAGCGCGTGGCCGAGCCGCTTGCCGCGCTCGCCGGAGCCCTGGGGCTCGGCGATCGCCGTCCGCTGCTCGATGATACGTGGCGCGCGCTGGTGCGGTCCCAGTTTCACGACTCCATCGGCGGCTGCACCTCGGACGCGGTCGCGCGGCGGGTGGCGGGTCGGCTCGACGACGTGATGCAGGCGGCCGGCGAGATCGCCCGCGCGAGCCTCGACGCCCTGATCGGCAACGATCCCGACGCCGCGCGGGACCATCCCGAACAGACCGCGTCGCGCCTCGTGCTCTGGAATCCGGTGGCGCGCCCGCGGGCGGGCAGCGTGGTCATCGCGGACCTGACCTGGTTTCGACGCGACGTGTTGGTAGGCCCCCCCGGTGCGCGGGCACCGCGCGAGGGCGGCGGCGCCCGCGAGGTCGCCCTCGTCGGGCCCGACGGGGCGCTCGGTGTCCAGCCTCTGGGCAGGGCGCGGGCGCACGAGCGCCTGGACGCTGCGCGCCATTATCCCGATCAGGACGAGGTTGACGTCACCCGCATCGCCTTTCGCGCCCCGCCGCTGGGCGGGCTCGGCTTCGCGGTGCTCGAGCCGGTGGATCGGAGCCGGGCTCCGCAGGAGCCTGGAGTGCGGGCCGGGGCCCGCAGCCTCGACAACGGGCTCGTCGCGCTCACCGTAGGCCGGGACGGCACCGTCACCCTGGCCGACCGCCGGACCGGCCTGTTGTATCCGGCGCTCCTCGGCCTCGAGTCCTCCGGGGACATCGGCGACACCTACACGTACGCGCCGCCGCCGCGTGACCGTGTCCGTCGCGTGCGTGGGCCGGCGTCCGTTCGCGTGCTCGCGCGCGGGCCGCTCGTCGCCACGCTGGAGGTTCGGAGCACCCTGGCATGCGCGTCCGGCCAGGTGGTCGCGCGATTGCTCCTGACCCTGCACGCCAACAGCGCGGCGCTCCGCTGCACGGTCGAGCTCGACAACCGCGCCACCGACCATCGGCTGCGCCTGCGCGTCCCGAGCGGGGTCCCGGCCATGCCCGCGGTGGCCGGCGGGCCGTTCGGGCCGGTGACGCGGCAGGCGGCTCGTCGCGGATGACGCTCGCTATCCGCGCGAGACCCCCGTGACGACCGCGCCGGCGCAGCGCTACGTCGCCGTGGCCTCGGGACCCCGCGGGCTGGCGCTGCTGGCGCCCGGGTTCTTCGAGTACGAGCTCGCGGAAGACGGCGACCTCCGGATGACCCTCCTCCGCTGCGTGGGCCAGCTGTCCCGCGCCGATCTGCCCACCCGCCCCGGCCACGCGGGATGGCCCATGCCGACGCCCGAGGCCCAGTGTCCCGGTGTGGACCGTTTCCAGCTCGCCGTGGTGCCGGTTGGCGCCGCCGATCTCCAGGCGGGGAGCGCGCTTCCGGAGCTGTGGGAGGATGTGTTCCTGCCGCCCCGGGCACTCTGGCTCCGCCAGGCGACGTCTCTCCGGCCGCCCGGCCTGGACGTTCGGCTCGAGGGTAGCGGCCTCGTACTCTCGGCGGTCAAGCCGGCTGCCGCCGGCGGGCTGGTGCTGCGCTGCTACAACGCGGGGGCGGAGCCGGTGGAGGGGCCTGGCGGCTCGGGCGGGCGGCGGCGCGCGCCGAGCTGGTTCGCGCCGACGAGCGGGGCGCCCGGACGCTCCCCTGGCCGACGGGGGCCGCTCGATCCCGTTCCGCGCCGGCCCCCGGGCGATCGTAACCGTGCTGGTCGACGGCCCGCCGTAGGCCTCAAGCGGCGAGCCTGGAGACGGAGGCACGCCGCGTTCGCAGCGCGCTCGAGGAGGCCTGTCCCGGGCGGTCCTGCGCCGCTAAGTTGCCGCATGCACGAACATCCATCGCTCCCGTGCTACCCCTGTCCCCATCTGTCGTCCTGCTGCGCCTACGGCGTCACCCTGAGTGACGACGAGGCCGCCGCCATCGCGCGCGTCCATGGCGAGTCGGTCGTGTACCGGACGCGCTGGGGCGAATGGCGCACGCGCGTGCGGAACCGGCGTTGCGTGTTCCTCAAGGACAATGTCTGCACGATTCACGCGGAGCCGTACTATCCCGCCGTCTGCCGCGGCTTCCCGTGGACCGACGCGGAGACCGGCGGCCCCTACGAGTACGACCGCACGATCTGTCCCGAGTTCCTCGTCCGGCCGGAGCTGGTACAGCTCGGCCTGCCCTCCAGGCCCAGTCATTCACTGAACGGTGACACGTGAGCGCCACCCGGCCCCTCCTCCTCCTCTCACTCCTCCTCACTCCACTGGCGATGACCGCACCCGCCGCCGCGCAGGCCCCCGATGCCGCGCTCGCCCATGCCCGCGCGCTGCTGCGGTCCACGCCGCTCATCGATGGTCACAACGACCTGCCGTGGGAGATCCGCCGCGCCGAGGGCCACCCTCGCGACGTGGCCGCCTATGACCTCCGCGCGCCGTCGCCCAAGCACACCGATCTCGCACGCCTCGAGCGGGGACAGGTGGCGGCGCAGTTCTGGTCGATCTACATCGACGGCGAGATGAAGGACAGCGGCTACGCGCGGGTGCAGCTCGAGCAGTTCGACATCGCCCGCCGGATGATCGCGCGCTACCCGGACCGGCTCGCGCTGGCGCTCACGGCGGACGACATCGAGCGCAGCGTGAAGCGCGGCCGGCTCGCCTCGCTGCTCGGTATGGAGGGCGGACACGCCATCGAGAACTCGCTCGGGGCGCTCCGGTCCTACTACGCGCTCGGCGCCCGCTACATGACGCTCACCCACAACGTGACCCTCGACTGGGCCGACGCGGCGCTCGACAGCGCCCGGCATCGGGGGCTCACCGAGTTCGGCCGCGAGGTCGTCCGCGAGATGAACCGGCTCGGGATGCTGGTCGACCTCTCGCACGTCTCGCCGGCCGTCATGAGCCAGGCGCTCGACGTGAGCGAGGCCCCGGTCATCTTCTCGCACTCGGCGGCCCGCGCGCTCGTGGACCATCCGCGCAACGTGCCCGACTCCATCCTCGCCCGCCTGCCGAAGAACGGCGGGGTCGTCATGGTGACGTTCGTGCCGCAGTTCGTCTCGGCGGAGTTCAAGGTCTGGGAGGATTCGGCCGATTCGGAGCGGAAGGCGCTCCGGACGGCCGTGCCCGATAGCGTCGAGCGGCACCGGCAGATGGACGCGTGGGAGAAGGCCCACCCCGCGCCCAGCGCGACGCTGGCGCAGGTGGCCGATCACATCGACCACGTGCGCCAGGTGGCGGGTGTGGATCACGTCGGCATCGGTAGCGACTTCGACGGGATCGACTACGTGCCCGTGGGCCTCGAGGACGTGTCGAAGTTTCCGGACCTTTTCGCCGAGCTCATCCGCCGGGGCTGGAGCGACGCGGACCTGAAGAAGCTCGCCGGACAGAACCTGCTGCGGGCCCTGCGTCAGGCCGAGCGGACCGCCGCGCGGCTGCAGCGCGAGCGGGAGCCGTCCACGCGCACCATCGAGGAGCTCGACGGGCGCGCCCGCGACCTCGGACGTCATCCTGAGCGAAGCGAAGGTTCCGTCGACGTCATGAGCCGTCGGCTCACTGCACGCATCGACTCGATCCTTCGCTCCGCTCAGGATGACCCGCGCCGCCCCGCCTCCCGACCACCAGAAACGCGAACGCCACCGCCATCCCCGCGAACAAGAACCACTGCACCGCGTAGCTCAGATGCGGCCCATCATCCATCGGCGGCAGTTCCTCTCGCCGGGGAAACGAGGGCAGCGTACTGTCCGGGCTCTGCTTGATGTACACGGGCAACACCGGGTAGGGCAGCCGCCCGCGCAGCGCGCTCAGGTCGAGCCGGCGCCACGTGCTGCGCCCGTCATGCTCGATCAACTCGCCCGGGCCGGCCGGCACCGGCAGCCCGACACCGCGCACCGTCCGTTCGCCCGGCTCCTCCGACCCGCGCGTGTCCACCGTGACCGCGTCCGGCGCCGGGAGAAAGCCCCGGTCGACCAGCACCGCCGGCCCGCCGTCGCCCAGCAGCAGCGGAGTGACGATCCGGACGCCTGGCACGCCCTGCAGCGCCTCGCCCCGGATGACGATCTCATGGCATGGTCATACCGCCCGCGCGCCACGATGCGGCGCTCGGCCAGCCCGCCCGCGTCCGCCGGCACGGGCGGTATCGTGGCCGGCGGCGCTGCCCGCGCCGCCGCGATCGTGCAGGTTCGCCGCGCGGCGCTCGTGCAGCCGGCTGAGCTGCCAGACGCCGAGGCGGGCGAAGCCGGCCGCGGTCAGGAGCAGCAGGGCCATCACGAGGCGGCGAGCGGTCGGTGACATCGCTGTCTGGGGACGAGGACGGGACCGGCCGGCCGGAGCGCCGAGCCGGTCCGCTAAGCGCTGCCGGAGCAATCGGATGTCGGAGGGCGCCGCCGCGGTCCGTCTCTTGCCCCGCGGCAGAACCACATTCCCGGACGACCGCAACTTAACGACGGCGAGGTGGAACATGAGGACCATTCGGCCTGGCGTCATGGCTGCCGCCGCGATCCTGCTCCTCGGCGGCGCGGCCGCCGCGCAGGATGCGCCGCGCGGCCTGGTCGAGGTCAGGGACGACCGCGGGCGGCACGGCTTCTGGGGCGCGGTCGGCGTGGGTGCCGGCGGCGAGGCGTTCGACCTGCGTGATGGCGCCGGATACAGCGGCGACCTCTACCGGCCAACCATCTCCGTCCGCCTCGGCGGCACGCCGAGCCGCTTTCTCCGCCTGGGCGGCGAGATCCAGGGCTGGATCGACGATCATGGCAACCGCACCGAATCGCTCACCAGCCTCCTCTTCATCGGGCAATTCTACCCCGCCCCTCTCACCGGACTGTATCTCAAGGGCGGCCTCGGACTGGGCCGGAGCGAGGTCGATTTCGACGACGGCTTCGGCGTTGGCGATACCGGCTTTGCGGGCCTGGTGGGCGCGGGCTGGGAGGTCCGGGTCGGTCGCCGGTTGTACCTGAACCCGGCGATCGACCTCATCCAGCACCGCTACACGGGCCGCGGCGGCGACCGGTATCGGGAGCGGATCGTGAACTTCGGGATCGGCGTCCTCTTCCAGTCCGGACGCTGACGACGTATCGTAGATGGGACTGGACCCAGTCCCGGAAGGTGATGCTATGAAAAGAATTGCACCGTCGTGGCGCGTAGCCGTGCCCGCTGTCATGCTGGTCTTGTTGGGCTGCGGCGCGAGACCTCACCCTGCCCGGATCGACGGGCGCCCCCGGCCTCGCGGTGGCGGTAGTCCATGGGGACGGCCAGGTCGGGACCGTGGGCGAGGAATTGCCTGCCCCGGTCGTCGTCGAGGTGAAGACCGACGCTGGTCAGGTCTTGCCCGGCCGGCGGGTGGCCTTCGTCGTGGCCCAGGGCGCCGGGGCCGGGTTCGATCCCGATACCGCCATGACCAACCCCCAGGGGCAGGCGGAGACCCGCTGGGTGCTTGGCACGGCCGTCGGCGTCTATATGGCCGAGGCACGACTGGTGCCCGACGGCGAGTCCGCTCTCTCCGTTGCCCCCCTGCAGGCCACCGCCGATCCCGGCGCCCCCGACACCGTTCGCGCGACCAGTGCCACCATTCAGCCCGGCAGCCGGCGCGAGCCGCTGCCGGAGCCCCTGGTCGTCATGACCGTGGATCGGTTCGGCAACCCCGTGGCCGGAGCCGAGGTACGGTGGGAGACGTCGTCCGGCAGCGGCGACGTGAGCGCCGAAACAACCCTCACGGGATCCGACGGTACGACCAGCGTGATCTGGACCTTGGGAAACCGGGTCGGGGTGCAGCGGGCGACGGCCAAAGTCGAGCATGCGGACGGATCTCCCGTGACGTTCACGGCCACAGTCCTGTTCTGATCCAAGCCTGTTGTTGCGGCTACGCCACACCCACTGGCGAGCAATAAATGATCTGTGGGCGGGTCATAGGGTTGCCTCCTACGGCCCCCCTCCCCCCCAGGCACGTATCCTGCTTTCCAAGGACGATCGGACGGCGGCGGACACTCCTCAACAACGACTCGACACACATTGACCTCGACACGGCGACGTTACGCGTCCCTGATCGCGTTCGGTCTGTCCACCATCCTCGCGGCCTGCGGCGGGGATGGCATCGTGCTGCCCAACGAATCGCGGCCCGCGAAGATCGTCATCGTCGACGGCGATGGGCAGTCCGCGCGCTCGCTGGCGCGACGCTCACCAAGCCGATCGTGGTCAAGGTGACCGATGGGCTCGATCGCCCGGTCGCGGGGCAGGCGGTCGGCTTTGCGATCGATGCGGGCGGCGGCCAGGTGTCGCCGGCCAGCGTCCAGACCGGAGGATGACGGCACGGCGTCCGCGACCTGGACGCTTGGCAACTCGGCCGGCCAGCAGCGGGTGCAAGGCCCAGGTGAGCGGCGACGACCTGCTCGTGAACTTCAGCGCGTCCGCGGTGTCGGGTGTCGGAGCGCTGCTCGAGCTGGTGAGCGGCAACAATCAGGTCGCCGCCGTCGGCTCGGCCCTCGCCGATTCGCTCGTGGTCCGGGTGACGGACGATCTGGGCAATCCGGTCGCGGGGGTCGAGGTACAGTGGGCGGCTGTCGGTGGCGGGTCCATCAGCCCGGCCAGCGTGTCGAGCGGCGCCGACGGCACGGCCGCGGCGGAGCGCGTGCTCGGCAACGCCTCGGGGCCGCAGACGGCGCAGGCCTCTGCTGTCGGGCTCGGCTCGGTCACCTTCACGCAGACGGCCGAGCCGGCGAATCCGACCTCGCTCGTCCTGGTGTCGGGCGACGCGACAGACCGGCGGCGTCGGCAGCCAGCTCGCCGACTCCCTGGTGGTCCGCCTGGTGGACGACAACGGGAACGGCGTGGGCGGCAAGGCGATCAGCTGGGTGGTCGGCCCGGGCGGCGGCTCGCCGAGCCCGGCCACCGCCACCACCAACCCCAACGGGTTCGCCTGGACGCGATGGACCTTGGGGCCGAACACCGGTTCCAACCTGATGAATGCGGTCTTCTCGGGCGTGCCGTCGGTGCCGTTCACCGCGACCGCCGTAGCGGGGGGAGCCACGAAGCTGGGCTTCACCCAGGCGCCAGTGACCACCAGCGCTGGCAGCCCGATGCCCGCCGTGCGCGTGGCCATCCAGGACGCGAGCGGGAATACCGTCACCTCGGCCACCGGCCAGGTCACCCTCGCCATCGGGGCGAACCCGGGCGGCGGCACGCTTTCGGGCACGACGACGGTGAGCGCCGTCAACGGTGTGGCCGTCTTCTCGACCCTCTCGATCGACAAGGCCGGGAACGGGTACACCCTGACCGCGGCGTCCGGCCGGCCTGACCGACGCCACCAGCCCGCCATTCGACATCCTGACCGGTTCGGCCAACCACCTCGTGTTCCTCACGGGGCCGACGGACCGGGTGGTCGGCGAGAAGTTCTCGCCTTCGCTGCAGGTGCAGGTGCAGGACGCGGGCGGCAACCCGGTGATCTACGGTCCAATCCGATCACGCTGACGTCGTCGGTCACCGGTACGCTGTCCGGCACGGCGACGGTCACGCCATTCCTCGGTACGGCCACGTTCTCGAACCTTGCCGTCAACAAGGCGGGGAACTACACCCTCACCGCGGGGTCGTCCGGCGTCAGCAGCCAGATGAGCGAGGCGTTCGACGTGGCCAAGGCGAGCACGACGACCGCGATCACCTCGAAGTCGCCGGGCGGCGGATCGGTGGTCGGACAGCAGGTGACGTTCAACTACGACGTCAACATCGTGGCGCCGGGGGCGGGGACGCTGACTGGCACCGTCACGGTGTCGGACGGGACGGAGAGCTGCGTCGGGGCGATCAACTCGGGCACCGGCACCGGCAGTTGCTCCATCCCGTTCTCCTCACCCGGTACCCGAAATGTCACCGCCACGTATAACGGTGACCTCAACTTCGAGTCGTCGACCTCGGCATCCACGTCGCACACGGTGAACAAGGCGAACACCTCGCTCATCGTCTCGAGCGATCAGCCCGACCCTTCCATCATCGGCGAGACCGTCACGGTGCAGTGGACCCTGGCGGCCACGGGCGCCGGCGGCGGCACGCCGACCGGGACCGTCACTGTGACCGCGACCGGCTCGGCCGGCTGCACCGCGCCCGCGACCTTCGGCACCGGAAGCTGCGACTTGGTATTCACCGCCAACGGCACGCCCGACCATCGCGGCGAGCTACCCGGGCGACGCCAACTTCAACGCCTCGAACGACAACGAGCCGCACACGGTGCAGGGCGAGACCAGCACGACCGTGTCCTCCTCCGGCAGCCCCTCCACCGCCGGCGACGACGTCACCTTCACGGCGCACGTCACGGCGACGTCGGGGTCCGGAAACCCCAGCGGCCAGGTGCGCTTCTTCGATGGCGCCACGCAGATCGGCCAGGACAACCTGAGCGGGGCGGGGAAACGCCTCGATCAAGGTGAACAACCTGACTGTGGGCAGTCACTCGATCACCGCCACCTATCAGGGCTCGACGACCTTCAAGACGAGCACCTCGGCGCGCCATCACCCAGGTGGTCGAGGGGGGCAACAGCGCGCCGACCGCCGTGGCCGATGGCTACAACGTCGCCGAGGACGGCTCGCTCACGCCGAGCCGCCGGCGCCGGTGTGCTGGCGAACGACGACGATCCGGACAACGACGCGCTGACGGCGGTCCTCGGGACCGGCCCGTCCCACGCGCAGAGCTTCGATCTGAATGCCGACGGCTCGTTCACCTACGTGCCGGATCCCGACTTCAACGGCGGGGACAGCTTCACCTACCACGCCAGCGACGGGACGCTCAGCTCGGGCACCGTCACCGTGACGATCACGGTCAATGCGGTCAACGACGCGCCGAGCTTCGTCTCCGGCGGAGACGTCTCGGTGAACGCGGCGGCGGTGCGTTCAGTCAGGCATGGGCGACGGGGAGCGCCGGCCCCGCCAATGAAAGCGCCCAGACGCTGACCTACACCACGAGCGTAGACCTCCTGGAGCCTCGCTGAACTTCAGCTCGCCGCCCAGCATCTCCGACGGTACCCTGAGCTTCACCCCGAGCGGCTTGCCCGGCACCGCCACCGTGACCGTCCACGTCGAGGACGACGGCGGGACGGCGAACGGTGGCGTCGACACCAGCGGGGAGCAGACGTTCACCATCACGATCAACTGAGCCTCTCCTGGTGACCCACTTCACGGACGGCGCCCAGCGCCGTCCGTACTTTCTTCCCGGTCCTCGCACCTCGCGGCCGCACTTCGATCGCCGAGCACTGTGCTCACATTCAGGCACACTTTCCGCCTTGTTCCCGCCGCGATCCTGCTCGTGGGCTGCGGCGGCGCCGACCTCGTGCTGCCTGGCGACGGCGAGCCCGCGGCCATTGAGATCGTCCAGGGTAACGCGCAGAGCGGGCGCGTCGGCGTAGTGCTCGCCCAGCCGGTCGTCGCCCGGGTGACCGACTCCCAGGGCCGGCCCATCGGCGACGGCGGTCGCCTTCGCATTCACCGGCGACCCGAGCGGCGCCACGGTCGCGCCCGACACCGCCAAGACCGATGGCGGCGGCCGGGCCGCGTTTCGGATTGTGCTTGGCACCCGGGTTGGCGGGGCCGCGGCGGAGGTGCGGGTGGCGACCGCTGGCGGCGAGCGGGTGCTGTCCGCGCCACTCCGGTTCGACGCCGTATCATCCGACGCCAACCAATTGGTGGCAGTCGCCGGCGACAGCCAGTCGGCACCGGCCGGCGGCGCCCTTCCCGACCCGCTGGTGGTGCAGGTGACCGACGCCTTCGGAAATCCGATTTCCGGCGTGGAGATCGCCTGGGCAGCGGACGCCGGGAGCGTCACACCGTCGGCCACGGTGACGGGGGCTGATGGCCTCGTCTCCGCCGAGCGGACTCTGGGTGCTCGCCGCGGGTGAGCAGCACGCCACGGCCAGCGCGCCCGGCCTGGCCGGCTCGCCTGTGACGTTCACTCACAAGGCGACATCCGGATCCGCCACGGTGCTGGAGCGCGTCTCGGGCGACGGGCAGTCGGCGTTGGCCGGTACGTCCGTGCCCGATCTCCTGGTGGTGCGGGCAAAGGACGGGTCCGGCAATCCGGTCGCGGACTCGCCGTCACTTGGGTGATCGGCAACGGGGGCGGGAGCCTGACGCCAGAGACCAGCCGGACAGATGCGCAGGGCCGCGCGTCGACCCGCTGGACGCTCGGCGCCACGCCTGGGACCAACACCGCCACGGCAGTCGTATCCGGCGTCGGCACGGTGGGCTTCACCGCCACCGGGAATCCGGGGACACCGCCAGCACTGTCGCTGGTGACGAGCCCCCCGAGACCGCAAAGCGCGGCGTCGCATTCAGCCGTCGGCCGGTGATCCAGCTTCGCGATCCGGCGGCGGCGCCCGCCGGCTGGGCGGCGTCGCCGTCAACGTGTCGCTGGCCGGCGGGGGCACTCTGCGAGGCACCTCCGTCAGGTCGACCGGCAGCGACGGCCGAGTCGAGTTCGACGATCTCGCCATCGAAGGGCCTCCCGGCGCATATACGCTCGCCTTTGCGGCGACGGGGTACAGCGGAGTGAGGTCGGGCACGATCCAGCTCTCGCGCGCGCCAACCACCGTCGACATCCTCTCCGATGATCCGGACCCGTCGGCGCCGGGGGCGCCGGTCCGCGTGCGCTTCCAGGTCCGCTCGCCCGGCGGGACGCCGACCGGCACGGTGCGCGTGAGCGCCGATGACGGCCTACCGTGCGGGGCGAGCGTCGCGGACGGCGAGTGCACCCTGGCGCCGACCATCGCAGGAAGCCGGACACTCACGGCGACATACTCCGGAGCCGCGGAGTTCGAGAGCAGCAGCGCGAACACGGCCCATGTAGTGGAGGCGCCGCCGCCGATGGCGACGACCACGTCGATCACCGCCGATGATCCCGATCCGTCCGCGGTCGGCCAGGCGGTGACGATCCGCTTCGACGTCACTGCGGTGGCCGGCGCTCCGGCGGGCACGGTGACGGTGACGGCCAGCGGCGGCGGCTCGTGCACCGCGACGGTGGCCCAGGGAGCCTGTGATCTGATTCCGCTGAGCCGAGGGGAGCACAGACCCTGACGGCGGTCTACGCCGGGTCGGAAGGCTTCGCCGGCAGCTCGGACACCGAGCTCTCACACCGTCGCCGTCCCCTCGCTGTCGCTTCGAAGACAGCCGTCCTCGACTGCGCACTCCGGCGATCGGTTCGAGCACCAGCCCGAGGTGCAGTTGCTGAACGCCGACGGAAAACCACTCGAGCGCTCGGGCGTCACCGTGACCGCGTCGCTGGTCGACGGGCTCGGGGTCGCTCACGGGGCCGATGTCGCGATGGCAACGGACGACAAGGGCAGGGTGAAGTTCCACGACCTCGCCATCGACGGTCCGCCGGGCGACTACACCATCCAGTTCAGCGCCGACGGCTTCACCTCAGTGACCTCGGACTCGATCAAGTTGCGGTAGGTCTCGAGTCCGGCGTCGATTCAGCCTGGAAAAGCTGAGTTAAGCAACTCCAAAATAGGGTGTTAGGACCTATCTGCCTGCCGTTTTCGCGGTCCGTCGGCTGGTCCGCCGATTCGGCCGCCAGGTGACGTGTGATCCCGGTCCTTTCGAACTCGGCGACCCGGCGCTAACCTCCACGATCCCAGTCAGGCTCAATCGTCCATTCTTCCAGCTCCGGTGCTCTCATGCACCTGTTCCGCCGTTCGGTGGTCGCATCCATCGCGCTGCTGGCCCTCGGGGCCTGTGGCGGGGGCGATCTCGTGCTGCCCAACGAGGGCCAGCCGGCCCAGGTCGAGGGCATCTCGGGCAACGCGCAGACGGGGACGATCCTGGAGCCGCTGAGGGATTCGCTGGTCGTGAAGGTCACCGACCGGTTCGGCAACCCGGTGCCCGGTATCGAGATATCGTGGTCGGCCGGGGACGGGGGCGAGGTGCGGCCGGCTACGTCCGTCACCGGCGTCAACGGCTTGGCCGCCACGCAACGCATCCTCGGGGCCGAGCCCGGCAGCTACGCGACGACCGCCGTGGCCGCGGCGCTGCCGGAGGACGCGGTGACGTTCACGACGACCGCGGTGGCCGCCAAGCTGACGTTGACGACCCAGCCGCCCAGCACCGCCTCTTCCGGCGTGCTCCTCGATCCGCAGCCCGTGCTCCAGCTCCAGGATCCGAGCGGCACACCGCTCGCCCGGGAAGGCGTCACGGTGAGCGTTCAGATCGCCTCGGGACCGGGAAGCCTCACCGGCACGACCAGTCGAGCCACGGATGCCGGCGGGAACGTGGCGTTCACCGACCTGGCGATCGCCGGCGCGCCCGGTGCTCGGACTCTCATCTTCGCCGCCTCGGGCTATGCCCCGGCCACGAGCACGCCGATCTCGATCGGCGTGGGAGCGCCGGCGGCGGTGGCCGCGGCCGCGGGAACGGGGCAGACTGCGCCGGCCGGTACCGCCGTGCCGGTGCGGCCGGCGGTAATCGTGCGTGACGCCGGCGGCACGCCCGTGGCGAGCGTCGCGGTGACGTTCGCCGTGACGAGCGGCGGCGGCAGTGTGACCGCCGGGACCGCGTCGACCGGCACGGACGGCATCGCGACGGTAGGCAGCTGGACGCTCGGGAGCAGCGCCGGCCCGAACGCCTTGCAGGCCACGGTGGACGCCGCCGGCGTCTCCGGCAATCCGGTGACCTTCACCGCCACGGCCACGGCCGGACCCGCCAGCGCGGACAAGAGCTCGGTCTCCGCCGCGCCCGGCACCATCGCGGCGTCGGGGGGCAGCACGACGGCAACCATCACGATCGTCGTCCGTGACAGCCGCAACAATCCGCTCGCCGGCCAGTCGGTATCCCTGACGGCAACCGGCGCCGGCGTGACCCTGACGCAGCCCGGGGCCACCAATGCCGCCGGGACGACGACCGGGACTGCTGAGCGCGACTGCCACGGGGCCTCACGTGATCACGGCGGTGACCGGCGGCGTGACGCTCGGGTCCGCGACCGTCACGGTGACCCCTGGCCCACCGTCCGGAGCGCGGACGTCGGTGACGGTGCCGAACGGCGCCGTGAGTACGCCGACCGAGATATCGATCGCGCTTCAGGACGAGTTCGGCAACGCACTGCCCGATGCGAAGGGGCAGATCGCCGTGAGCGTGTCGGGCGCCAACAGCGTCGGCAGCGTGGGGGTCGACGATCTCGGTGGCGGCAGCTATCGCGCGGCCTACACCCCTACGAAGGCCGGCACCGATCTGGTGAGCGTGACCGTCGGGGGGCAGGTCGTGGCGGGGTCGCCGTTCACGAGCACGGTGGCGTCGGGCCCTGCGGACGCGAACCACACGACCGCGAACGTGCCCAAGGAGGTCGGGCTGTTCAACCCGGACGAGAATCCCGTCCACATCACGGTCACTACCGCCGATGCGCACGGCAATCCGGTGGGACACGGCGGGAGCCAGGTGACGATCACCGTGCGGCGCGACAACGACGTCGTCGCGGTGCCGGCGGTCACCGATGTGGGCGATGGCACCTACACCGCGACGTGGACCGTCCAGTCGACGGCGAACGACTACCGCGTGTCCATCACCTTGAACGGGACCGAGATCAAGGACAGCCCGTTCCGGGTCAAGGTCACGCTTTTCTGAGCGGGCAACCCCTCGGTTGACCCCCTTTCGCCCGGCGGCTATCTTGCCGCCGCACGCCCTGGTGGTGAAACTGGTAGACACGCTATCTTGAGGGGGTAGTGCCGCAAGGCGTCGCGGTTCGAATCCGCGCCAGGGCATTGAAAACGGGGGCGCACCGGCGTGCGCCCCCGCGATGTATGAGCCACAGCCGGTAGCCGTATCCGCCACAGTAGCTCAGGGGTAGAGCACTCGATTCGTAATCGAGCGGTCGTCGGTTCAAATCCGACCTGTGGCTCTCTGCACCCTTCACATCGCGGGCTCCCCCGCCCGTCCTCCCTCGCCCTCGGCGTTCGCCGGTGAGCAATCTTCCTCCAGCCGGCAACCACGGTGCGCACATCGTCGTCGCGGACGCCAACGTCGAGACGCGGGACTACGTCGTCCGGCTGTTCGGCGAGGGCTGGCGCGTCGAGGCCGTCAGCGACGGCCCGCAGGCGCTCGACGCGATCCGTCGCGAACTGCCGGACCTGGTGCTCGCGGACGCCATGCTGTCCGGCAGCGACGGGGGCTCGCTGCTCGGGGCGCTGCGCGCGGAGCCGCGCACGCGCTCGGTGCCGGTGATCCTGTTGAGCGCCCGCGTGGGCGAGGAAGCTCGCCTGCAGGCCCTCGAGGCCGGCGCCGACGACTACCTGGCCAAGCCGTTCGCGGCGCGCGAGCTGATGGCCCGGGTCGAAGGGATCCTCAGGCTGAACCGGGTGCGCCGCGAGGCCCAGGCGGCGCTCCTCGCCAGTGAGGAGCGCTACCGCGCGTTCATCGAGCTCACCTCCGATGCCGTCTGGCGGATCGAGGTGGAGGAGCCGGTGGCCATCTCGCTGCCGGCCGACGAGCAGATCGAGCGGTTCTACCGGCACACTTACCTCGCCGAGTGCAACGACGCCATGGCGCACATGTACGGCTACGGCGCCGCCGCCGAGCTGGTCGGCGCGCGCCTTGGCGACCTCCTGCCGCAGAGCGATCCCGCCAACCTCGAATACCTCCGCGCCTTCGTCGCCGGCGGCTACCGCCTCACCGAAGCCGAGACCAACGAGGTCGGCCGCGACGGCCGGCCCCGCTATTTCGTCAACAACCTGTTCGGGATCGTCCAGGACGGGCGGATGGTGCGCGCCTGGGGATCGCAGCGTGACGTCACCGAGCGGCGGCTCACGCTCGAGCGCCTCCAGCAGGCGCAGCGGATGGAATCGGTCGGCAAGCTGGCCGGCGGGATCGCGCACGAGGTGAACAACATGATGTCGGTCGTGCTGGGCTGCTCGGAGTTCGTGCTGACACGCGCCGAACTGCCGTCCGACGTGCGCGCGGATGTCGAGCTCATGCGCGAGGCGGCGGAGCGCTCGGCGGCCATCACGGCCCAGCTCCTGGCGTTCAGCCGGCGGCAGGTGCTCCAGCCGCTGCCCCTGGATCTCAACACGGTCATCCGCGACCTCGAGCCCGTCCTGCGTCGCACGCTCGGTGACACCATTGTGTTGGATCTGCGCCTCGCGCCGCTCGGCGCCGTGCTCGCCGATCGCGGACGGCTCCAGCAGGTGCTGCTCAACCTCATCCTCAACTCGCGCGACGCCATGCCACGCGGTGGCCGGGTCGTGGTCGAAACGTCGCCCGTCGAGCTCGGCGAGGGCGAGGCCGCGCTGCACCACGAGGTGGGGCACCGTGCCGGGCCGTTCGCGTTGCTCGCGGTGAGCGACAACGGGCACGGCATGGACCGTGAGACGGCAAGCCACGTGTTCGAGCCGTTCTTCACGACCAAGGAGGTCGGCAAGGGGACGGGCCTCGGGCTGTCCACCGTGTATGGAATCGTGAAGCAGTCGGATGGATATGTCTGGGTCGAGTCGGTGCCCGGGCAGGGCACGACGTTCCGCGTCTATCTGCCGGTCACCCAGGAGGCGCTGCCCTCGCGGGACGTCCCCGCCGAGCGGCGCGCGGCCAGAGGCACCGAGACGGTGCTGGTGGCGGAGGATGAGCCGATGGTCCGTGCGATGGCGGTCCGGGCGCTCGAGCAGGCCGGCTACACCGTGCTGGCGGTGGAGAGCGGCGAGGCGGCGTTGCGGCTGTTCGAGGAGCAGAGCGAACGGGTCCGCCTGCTCCTGACCGACGTGGCGATGGCGGGGGTCGATGGGCTCGAGCTTGGCCGCCGGTTGGCCGAGATCCGGCCCGGGCTTCCCGTGCTCTACATGAGCGGCCACCCGGTGGACGAGACCGCCCGCCGCGGCCTGCACCGTGGCCACGAGTTCATCGCGAAACCGTTCGCGCCTGCGGTGCTGGCCCAGGCCGTGCGCGCGCTGCTCGATTCGGCGGGTCGCGTCGCACTCGCCTCCGGCTCCCTAGGGGTGCGAGGACGGGCAGTCAGGCCGCGGCCCAGCGCCGGCATCCGCACTGGCCGCACGAGAGCGATCCTGCGACGTCGTCCGGTGTGGCGCCCGTCGCCAGCGTGAGCGAAAAGCGAAAGCCGCAGTCCAGGCAGTGCAGGGTGATCGTCATCGGCCGCTCCTGTTGACGCCGGCTCAGAGTATCCCCAAGACCCCTCCAGCCGCTGTGCGCCGCGCCACGCCACCTGATATGCCACACCTCACGTTCGGCCAATGCGAAGGGGGCATGCCTTTGGGCACGCCCCCGGTCAATTGCGCCAGGATGCTTCCGGCGACTCGTCCCTATCGGGCTCGTCCCGTCGTCAGCACCGCCCGCAGCGGGTGCCGAACGAAGCCCGGCTGCATCGCGAAGTAGCGCGCCATCGTCCGGGTGCCGGGGACGAGCAGCTCGTAGTGATCGAGGGTGGCCAGCTCGCCGGACGGATGCTGCACGCGCGGCGGTGGCGAGCAGGAAGTGGATGGCGAACGCCGCCGCCTCGGCCTGATGCTCGGCCACGTTGCCGTAGCCGTAGCGCTTGGGATCGCGGATCGCCGGAATGCCCCGCCACAGCGCCGCGAGCTGGCCGGCCGAGCGCGCCTGCCAGCGGTGGGCCAGCTCGTGCGCCAGCGTGTGCCGGAGCTGGGCCTCGCTGGTCATGCGCCCGGGATCGAGCGCGAGCGAGTCGCGCGAGGCGATGTACTCGCCCAGGCGGCCGGCCGCGCGTCCGCGCTCGCCCACGACGCCCGCCGGCCGGTCCGGCCGGCCGAAGATCGCGTAGAGCGAATCGGCGTAGGGACTGAGCGTGAGCGCGGCGAGCAGCTCGCCGACCGCCGCATCGTCCGACCCGTTCACCAGCGCGCGGTCCGCGGTCCACTCGCGCGAGCCCAGGCTGTCGAGCCAGGAGGGGTGGGCGGCCACGTCCATCAGCGCGCCCGGGGCGTCGGTCTCGAACACACCGCCATCCAGCCGGAAGAGATACGAGTCGCGGCCGAGCGCCTGGTCGACGTACGCCAGCGAGACCGCCGCGGCGCGCCAGCGGCCATCGGGCGCCTCGCGCACGGGCCCGACGACCGGCAGCGTGGTCGTGAACCGTCCATCGGCGGAACGGAAGACGAGCCCGGTGTCGGTCACCGCGAGCGCGCCCTGCATCGGCGGCAATCCGCGCGCCGAGAAATACCCCACGACGAGCGACCCGGTCATCGTCCTGCCGCGCCGCGTGGCGCCCTTCACGTCCGCCAGCCGCGCGCGTAGCGTGTCGTCCGGGGCCGTGATGGCCGGACGTCCGGCCGCCAGCTTCGAGGCGTATCCGACGGCCGACACACGGGCTCCGGCGCGGGCCGCGACATGCGTCGCCGCGCCCGCGGCGAGCACGAGCGCGGCGCAGCCGGCGAGCCGGAGTGCCGCCCGCAGGCTCACCGGTGCGCCAGGCTCCCGCCGTCGGCGGCGAAGGAGGTATCGATGGCGAACGGGGTGTCGGCGGCGGGTGGGGCATCGGCGGCGCTCGCCGGCTCGACCAGCGTGCTCTGCACCAGCAGCAGGGTCAGCGCGATGATCAGGAACAGCATGGAGCCGAGCACCGCGGCGGCGGCGCGCTCGGACAGCGGCGCGGCCGGAGTGGCCGTGGCAGCTGGAGCGGTGGAGAGGGGCAGGGGGCGCTGCTGTCGGAGGACACGGGAGTCTCGTCGGTGTGGACGTTGAGGGTGGAGGTCAGCCGGGGATGCGGATGCGCATGCCGGCACGGAGCGCGTGATCGCTGTGGATCGCGTTCACACGGCGGAGCGAGCGGACCGTCACCCGATACCTCCGGGCGATCCCGGTCAGCGTTTCACCGCGACGCACGCGGTGCAGGGTGCCGCCGCGGAGGGCGCGACCGCCGCCGACGGTCCCGGTGGCCTTCATCGCGAGCGCGGACGGGATCACGACGGTGGGGATGACGAGGCGCGTGCCCTTGGCCGGCCGCGTGCTCTTGAGCTTCGGGTTGGCCGACCTGGATCTCGCGCATCGGGAGGTGGTAGCGCGCGGCGATGGTGCTCAGCTTCTCGCGCCGCCCGACCACGTGCGTCATGTAGTGCACCCGCGACTTGGGGCTCAGCTTGGCGTAGCCCTCGGCCACCGCGGGGCCGGTGCCGGCCGGGAGGCGGATCACCATGGCGGAGCGGGGCGGTGTCACGAGCCGCAGATACTGCGGGTTGAGCTCGCGGAGGTCGGCCACGCTCGCGCCGGCCAGACGGGCCACCACGTCGAGGCCGGTGGCGTCGTCCACCACCAGCGAGTCGTAGGCGAAGGGCGCCGGCGCGGGCACGGCGAAGCCGTAGCGCCCGGGCGCCTTCGCGATCAGCGCGGCGGCGATGAGCTTCGGCACGTAGTCCCGGGTCTCGGCGGCCAGGAGATCGTTCGAGGCCAGCCGGAAGAACGCGGCATCGCTGGTGATGCCGCCGGCGTCCGGCGCGGCGTCGACCTCATCGGCTCGGCGTCTTCCGCTTCGGCGAGCGTCGCGGCGCCGGGCTCGTCGATGGAATCCGACGGCTGTCGGCGTCGGCCACCATCGAGTCGGCCTGCGCCGTATCGGCCACGGCCAGGTCGGCATCAACTGAGTCGGCCAGGGCCGAGTCGGCGGCCTCCGCGGCGGGGTCGGCCGGCGCGTCCCACTCGAGCTTGCCCAGGCTGCGCGACACCTTGCCCGCGCCGGCGTTGTACGCGGCGGCGGCCAGGTAGAGCGATCCGAAGCGCTCGCGCAGATCCCGCAGGTGGCGGGCGGCGGCGTCGGTGGCTTTCACGGGATCGCGGCGCTCGTCGATCCAGGAGTCGACCCGGAGGCCATAGCCCTTGCCGGTGCCGCGCATGAACTGCCACATCCCCACGGCGTAGGCGCGGCTCACGGCCTCGCTCGAGTACCCGCTCTCGATCAGCGCGAGGTAGCCCAGGTCGCCGGGCAGGCCCTCGGCGCGGAAGCGGGCGCGGATCATCGGCTCGAAGCGCGCGCCCCGGCGGAGGAAGATTTCCATCCCACTGCGTGCCGGACCCTGGAAGTAGGCGAGGTAGTAGCGGACCCGCGGATGGCTGGCGTAGGTGCGGACGTCGATGTCCCAGCGGACGCCGCTCGCGTCGAACGCCGGGACTACCGATTCATCGGGCGCGGTGGCGGCCAGGTCGTTGAGGACGACGGCATCCTCCGCCGCGCTCTCGTGGATGAGCGCGTCGAGATCGACGACGGGTACCAGGGAATCGTGGATCGCGGTGGACACCGGCACCGCGGGGGGCGCGGGCGGAAGCTGGCTCGCGCAGGCGGCCAGTCCGATCAGCGGGCAAAGCAGAAGCAGTCGCGTCATGGCTGGCGTGATCGTCATGGGGAAAGCGTTGAGGCGCCGGGGATACGCGCGCGAAGTATGCACGAATCGGGCCGCATGCACATGGCCAATTAACGCGTTGCGGGGCTTGATGTTAGGATGGTATTCAGGGGCCCGGCTCGAGCGGCAGGAGCGCAAAAACCTCGGGCTGATCGCAAAACGCGTCGCCGGAGCTGGGGCCGGTGACGGCCACCGGGCGGGATTCCAGCGCTGATTATCTTCCGGCGCCAATGGACGCCGATCCCACCCGCCACGACCCCTACGCCTCGCTGCGGATCCCCAATTTCCGCCGATTCATCCTCAGCCTGCTGACGATGAACGTGGCGACCCAGCTCCAGGCGGTCGTCGTCTCCTGGCAGGTCTACGCGCTCACGCACGATCCGCTGTCACTGGGGCTTATCGGGCTCGCGGAGGCGCTGCCGTTCATCGGCTTCGCGCTGCCGGCGGGGCACCTGGCCGATCGCGCCCGGCGGCTCCGCATCGCTCGGGTCGCCCTCGCCGCCCTGCTCGGGTGCTCGGCCGCGCTGCTCTGGTTCACGGTCCAGCCGGGGCTGCTGCACCCCGGGCGCGTCTGGCCGATCTACACGGTCATCTTCCTCAGCGGCATCGCCCGGAGCTTCCTCCAGCCGGCCCGCACCGCGCTGAGCGCGGAGGTCGTGCCCCGGGCGCTCTATCCCAATGCCGTGACCTGGCGGAGCTCGACCTGGCAGCTCGCGGCCGTCCTGGGCCCCGCGCTCGGCGGGCTGATCTACGGCTTCGGCACCGCCACCGCGGCCTATATCGTCGACGTGACGCTCATGCTGGCCGCCCTGGTCGCGATCGCGCGCATCGATCACTTCCCGAAGGCCCGGGAGGCTTCCGAGGAGTCGATCCTCGAGAGCCTGGGAAGCGGGATCCGGTTCGTCCGCGGACAGCCCGTGGTGCTCGGCGCGCTGGCGCTCGACCTGTTCTCGGTGCTCTTCGGCGGTGCCACGGCGCTCCTGCCGGTGTTCGCGGACCAGATCTCCACGTCGGCCCCCAGGGCCTCGGTATGTTGCGAGCCGCGCCCGCGGCCGGCGCCGTCGTGATGTCGCTCGTGCTGGCCCATCGCCCGCCGCTCCGGCGGGCCGGCCGGACGCTCCTGGTCAACGTGGCTCTCTTCGGCGTGGCGATGATCGCCTTCGGCCTGTCACGCAGCTTCCCGCTCTCGCTCATCGTCCTCGCGGTGAGCGGCATGGTCGACACCGTGAGCGTGGTCGTGCGCAGCACCCTCCTGCAAGTGCTTACGCCGGAGCACCTCCTCGGCCGGGTGTCCTCGGTCAACGCCATTTTCATCGGGAGCTCCAACGAAATCGGCGCCTTCGAGTCGGGGGTCGCGGCCCGCCTGCTCGGCACGGTCCCGTCGGTCGTACTCGGCGGGGTCGCCACGCTCGTGGTCGTGACGGTGACGGCGGTGCGAGTGCCGGAGCTGCGACGGCTGAGGGAGATTGGGTAGGGAATGGAGCGGAAAACGGACGGAAAGACGGAAAGAGGGAAAGACGGAAGGAGGGAGGACGGAAAGAGGGGACGAGGAGCCGGCGAAGAATTGGGACAGGGGCGCAGCGAAACGGGGGGATCGGTGGCGCCACTGCGTTGCCTTGTGGCGCCGCCAATCCCCCCGTCCCGCGAGCCGGGGCTGGAATCCCGGAAACGTCAGGCGGCCGACTGACCCCGGCTTGCCCGGCGGGTTTCCACCTGGCGCTTGAGCCAGTCGATCTGGTCCTTGATCGTCTGCCGCGTGGCCCTGGTGGCGAGCCACTCGAGCGCGCGTCGGCGCTCGTCCTCGGTGAAGACCGGCGACTCGGCGAGCCGCTGGTAGAACGCTACCTGCTTCTCCGTGGGTGCATAGGCTCCGGCGCGCGCCACCACCTCCGCAAGCGGCTCCTGAGCCGATGAAGCAGGGGCCGTGGATGCCGCCGCGGTTGGTGCCGCGGGTTGCGCGGGGGCGGCCTTCGAGACGCCGCGGAGCGCGCCGGCCTGCGCCTCGACGACGCGCGCCTGGCCGCCCTGCCGCGCGGTCGCGATGATCTGCGCGCGCACGCTGCCAGGAATGAGGCGGAACCGCGCGTTGCGCGCCGCCTTCATGGCGCCGGCCTCGTACCAGTGCGGGTTGAGCTGGCGCTCGCGCTGGGCGCTGATCTCCTCGCCCGCCAGGATCCGGCGGACGAAGTCGCGGATGGCCGGCTCGGCGAAGTTCTCCGCCATCCAGCCGAGGTAATCCCGCCCCTCATCGGACGCGAGCAGCTCGCGATACGTGCGGCCCTTGTACTTCTTGCTCGGCACCCGGGCATCGAGGTCGAGCCGCGCCGGCTCGTAGTAGAGCGCCTGGCGCTTGACGCCGATGACCTGGTCCAGCCGGACCTCCTGCCCGGCCGGCGAGACGGCGAAGCGCGCAGCCTTCACCTTGAAGAGCGCCTCCCGGTCCTCACCATCACCGACAACCTCGTACTGCAGGTCCTCCTCGCGAATGACCTGGCCCTGCGCCACCAGCGCCAGGCAGCACTCGTCCACTCCGGTCTTGGAGAGGCCCACGACCTCCTGGCCACCCTCCTTCACCACGTAGACGAGGTCGGTGCCGGCGACCCCTTCGAGCTCCTTTCGGAGCGCCTCTTCGTCCAACCGGTCCATCAACTGAAACGGATCCCAAGGCTGCGGCGCGGGAACCACCACTTCGTCGGGATGCGGCGTCGTCTCGGACATCGTTCCACTCTCCTGTGCATGGGACCGCCAACGGGCGGCCCCTCCGGGTCTGGGTGATCCCGCAGGGCGGGATCGTTCGCTTCGCTGAATCGGGGATGGTAGCGCGGCTTCCCTGAGGCGGACTGCCTGGCAAGCGACAGCGGGACTTTCCGTGGACTCAACGTAACATCTAATATAGCAATAACTTAGGCTCTGTCAACAGGTCGTATCTTCCCACCGGACAATGGGTTACGGCGAGGTGGCTTCGGGATTCGTTCAGGGGTGGGAAATGAGACGGGGCCGGAAGGTTTCCGGCCCCGCTCAAGACGTCCCGCAACGGAGGGGACTACTCATCGCCCTGCTCCTTCTTGTAGAGCCAGTATTCGGGGCCGGCGAGGCTTTCCGGCCATTCGCCCAGGTGGAGATCTCCCCGCCACGCCTCGGTATCGGCGGGCTCCCATGACTCATCCGGCGTATCCCACGGGAGGTCTCTCACCGCCGCCCTCCCAGGGCCGCCCATCGTCGAGGCTCATCTCGGTCTCCTTCGTTCCAGCGTGGGTGGCCTGCGAGCGCAGGATCCCAATCGCAAATGCCGGGCCCAACTGGTGGTCCGTGGTCCGGGGGCCTCCTAAGTATCGGAATGGATGCGGGGAGAGATGAGGTGGGGCGGGTCACGGGTGGTGCGCAGGGGTGAACGGGGCTGGCCGGGAGGCTGCCCCAATCGCAGCAGCCGCTCGTGGAACGCCGTGGCCGGATCGGTCACACCTGGGCGCCCCTTCCGCCGGCGGAGGCCGACGGCTAGACTTCCGCCTCGCACAAACGGGACGTAGCGCAGTCCGGTAGCGCACTGCAATGGGGTTGCAGGGGTCGCGGGTTCAAATCCCGCCGTCCCGATTCCTGCGAGGCCGACCTTCGGGTCGGCCTCGTCGTTGATGGCCCTCTCCTCATCTCTTTCTCGCGGAGCCCGCATGCATCGTCTCGCTCTCCTCCCCTGGCTCGCGCTGGCCGCCGCATGCGGTTCGAGTGGCGACGCGAAGGCCGGCGGCTTCAGCGCCGATCTGGGCGTGGATACCACCACGATGACCAAGGCCCCGTCGGGCTTCTGGTACACCGACGTGGCCGCCGGCCAGGGCGCCGAAGCGGAGCCCGGTCGCACCGTGCGCGTGCACTACACGGGCTGGTTGCCCAACGGGAAGAAGTTCGACAGCAGCCGCGACCGCGGTGAGCCGTTCGCCTTTACGCTCGGGGCGGGGCAGGTGATCACGGGGTGGGACGAAGGGGTCAAGGGCATGAAGGTGGGCGGCCGCCGGAAGCTGGTGTTGCCGCCATCGATGGCGTACGGCGAGGCCGGCGCCCCGCCCGACATTCCGCCCGGCGCCACGCTGGTTTTCGACGTCGAGGTTCTCGGCGTCCAGTAGGCACTCCCGGCGCGCTGTGTGACGCGGATCACCGCCGCCGGGTGGTCCGGGCCTCGACGTTGAGGATGGCGCTCGCCTGGAGCGTCGTCATGGACAACGTCCATCATCCAGCGGGAGGTCCGGATGTTTACGCGACATCGCGGGGTGCAGGCAGCTACCGCGCTCGGGGCGGTCGGCCTGCTGCTCGGGTTGAGCGGGTGTGCCGCCAAGGTCCGGCGGGACGAATACACGGCGGAGGTCGCGAAGATTCGCGAAGAGATGCAGGCCGGCGACCGGCAGGCCGAGACCCGGATCGACTCGACCAATCAGGCCGTCGCCGATCACGCACGCAGGCTCGCCGCCCTCGAACAGGAGCTGCAGGCTTTTCGGAGCGAGTACAACGTGAGCATGGAGAAGATGAAGGGCATGCTCAAGTTCGACGTGCCGGTGCACTTCGAGTTCGCCAGCAGCGAGCTGCGCGAGGCCGACCGGCCGGTGCTCGACCGGTTCGCCTCGGTGGTGAGAGAGTATTACCCGGGCGCCCTCGTGACGGTGGAGGGATTCACCGATCCCGCGGGCAGCGCGGCCTACAACCAGCGGCTCGGCCAGCGGCGTGCCGACGCGGTGCAAGGAATACCTGGCGACCGCCGGTGGGTTCACCAGCGAGACGATCAAAGCCGTGAGTTATGGCGAGGTGAAGAAGCGGCAGGTCGTGCCTGGTGCCAAGGGCCCTGGCGACGAGGGCATCGAGAACCGGCGCGTGGCGCTGGTGATCGACCATGCGGTGATCGCGACCGATCAGGTGGCGATGCCGTAGCGGCCCGAGTCAGTCTCATCCCGAGTCACCCTGAGCGCAGCGAAGGGGGCATGCTTCTAGGCATGTCCCTTCGCTGCGCTCAGGGTAACAGGCCACTCAGGGCGAGCGTGCCAGCCACGTTCGGCATCCAGCCCGTTCTCGACTAGAGGCGAATCGGCAGGCGCGCGTATCAGCGAATCCCGTAAGGAGCACCCGAGCTGATCCCGCACCGGCCGGAATCGCACGGCTAACCTGGGCAGATCCGCCCGAGCCGCTACGCGGCGCTCACCCGATGCAGCGTGTCCGCCGTGTGCCATACGCCGGTGTCCGCCGGCACCGACGGCGACGTCGGCGCAGCCGCCGGGGCAATGGGCGCCGCTGGGGCCGCCGGCCGAACCCGCCGCAGGATGATCTCGACTGCCTGCGCGCGATCCTCCGACTCCGCGATCGCCTCGGCGGGCGCGGTGACGATCTCCCAGTGGCCGGGCAGCAGGAACTCATCGAGCGGAATCGTGAGGGCGTAGCGCTGTGGCCGCCGCACCCGTACGAAGAACTCGCCACGCGAGTTGGTGAAAGCCATCTCGCCGCTCAGCTCCACGGCCGCGCCCTCGACCGGCTGCCCTTCCTCGTCCCGCACGACCCCGCGCACCACGTAGCGGCCAAGGCTCTGACCGAGCTGCTGAGGCTGCACGCCGCCGAACGCGCCCATGTAGAGAAACGTGCTGCCCGAAGCCGAGTAGTCGACCGAGCCATCGGGCCGCACATAGGTGCCCAGGTTCGTCGAATAGCGGCCGAGCTGCAGTCGCGCCGTGAGATTGAGCGTGCTCCGAAACGGCTTGAACGGCTGGAACGGCTGATGGACGATCTGATAGTCGGCGCCGAACTCGCCGAGGGCGGTGATCAGGTTGGCGCCGAACAGGATGGTCGGCCGGTGGTCGTGCACCGAGATCTGCTGCATCAGCCGCACGCGGGGCGACACCCGCCACCGCAGGTTGACGATCGGCGTCGTGCTCGAAGCGCGACCGGACGGCCGGCTCTGCAGAAGGAACAGCTCCGCGTCCAGCCACCGCGTCATTTCGCGCCCGATGGCCAGGTAGGAGCTTAAGTTGCGGATGCCCTCGGAGCGCGAGTCGTACACCCCGCCCGTGATGCGCAGGTCGTGCACGCGACCGCTGGCGAAGGCCGAGTTGCCCGTGGCCCGTACCGGTGCCGTCCCATCGGCCGAGTCCTGCAGGAAGTGCTGCCGGGCGGCGCCGACCTGGAACGCCGAGCCGATGTCGTAGGTCACCGAAACGTTTTCCCGCTCCGCTTCCGTCTGTGTCGGGCCAGGCACATCGGCCCGGCGGAACCGGTCGGGGTTCCAGGCGTACATGGCCTGGATGCCCAGGGACCCGCGCCGGAGCGTCGCCGCCCCGGCCGCGTAGAGGCTGCCCGCGCCGGTGCCGGCCACCAGGGCCGTCGTCAGATCGGGCGTCGGCCTGCCATTGCACGCCGGGCATCACCGTCTGGCGTCGCGCGACGAGCACGTTGCCGGTGAGCCGCACCGTAGGCGAGATCCGGCGCTGCAGGAAGAGCGCGCCCAGCGGCTTGTCGATGCGGGTGGCCTGGAACGAGGGCGCGGCCAGGCTGCTCGAGCTGGCGCCGGCGAAGGCGAGGTACGACCGGCCGGCCGATGCCGCCGCCGACGCTCACGCCTTGCACGAGAAGGTTGTAGCCGCCGCTGAACAGGTCGGTCGGGAAGCGCATCACCAGCGCGTCGTTGCCGAGCCGCACGCGTGTCCTTGCCGACCGCGGTCCGGAGAAACGCGCCGATGCGGAGCCCGTCGAGGTAGCCGAGGCCCACCCACCCATCCGTCCCGTTGCGCCAGAAGTTCGCGGTGGCGCCGTAGCCGTCCACCAGCGACGAGCCGCCGCCCTGCACCTCGACCACCGTCTGCGCCACCGCGGTCCCGGACGCGCCAAGCGCCGCCGCGAAGATCGCGGCGGCGCAGGCGAGGGTCGTGCGCGTCCGGCGGGCGGCCATGGCCTAGGGTGACGGCGGCGCGGCCAGCACCGTGTCCATGCTGAAGCGCGCGAAACGGACCGTCAGCCGCTCGGGGGTGAGGCCCTTCGGCCAATCCACCTCGGTCCAGCGGAGCATGTGCGGGAACAGGGGGAATCCCGCGCCTGGCACGCTGGTGGTCTTGCCCGCCGTGACGGTCACCTGCTGCACCCGGCCGAGGTTGGGGCCCAGGTTCTCGAGCTGGAGGCGGAGCTTCCCGGTTGCCGTATCCAGCTCGAACGCCCGCAGGGCCACCTGCTCCTTCTTGAGCGGCTGCTTCTGGTTGAGGTACACCACGTGCGGCAGCAGGATCCGGACGTTGAGGCCGCTCTCGGTCTTGGCGCCGGTCATGGCGCTCACGATGTTGAACCATGCGGGGACGCTGTCGGCCGTCGCTTCGTAGAATACGGTGTAGGTCTGGCGCGGCGGGATGCGAAAGCTCATGGCCGACAGCTTCACGCGCACCCTGGCGGTGTCGAGCGGGGCTTCCTGCACTTCGCCCTGCTCGGTCACGGTGAACCCGTGCACCTCGAGCACCACGCTCAGCGGGAAGATGGTCGAGTTGATGAGCTGGAAGCTCGAGCGGGCGCGTTGCTGGTATTCGGCGATGGGAGGGCTGACGGTCTGCGCGGAGAGCGCGCGCGGGGCGGCAAGGCAGGCGAAGGCGCCGGCTACGAGGCTAGCGCGGCGGACCGACCGCCGGAGAGGAATGTTGCCGAACCGGGACGCGCGCATAGAGCCTCATTGCGTGATCGCCAGCAGGTTGAGGGTCCCCGTGTAACTCCCGGCCGGCAGCTCGAGCGCGCCGGTCAGGTCGATCCTCACCTGCAAGTCGTCGCTCCGTCCGCCCAGGGCGTTGGCGTCGGAGATCGTCTGCGTAAAGAGCACCAGTGTACCGCCGGCCGTGCCGGCCATCGCGGGACCGGCCGTGACCGCCGCGCCAGTGAACGGCGCGAAGCTCTTGGGGCCTCCGGTCGGGACTCGTCCGAACACTGCCGCCGAAGGGATTGCGGCCTGCGGGCCAACGAGCGCCCGCGCGGGCTGGTCGAAGTACGCCACGAGCGCGACGGCCGCGGTGCGGGCCGGATCGACGTCCCACGACGTCGCGACGGCAAGGGGGGTGAAATCGTTCGGCCCGGTGACGAGGGCGCCTGGGAGGGAGGCGGAGTTGCCGCCGGGAAGCGAGACGCTCACCGACGCGACCTTGGTGGCCGACAAGGCAATCGCCGCGGTGGCGGACGCGAGCCCGATCTGGGCTCCGAGCGGCGCCGGCCAGAGGGCCAGCGCGGCCAGGGCAGCGCATCGAGTGAACATGCCCGAACTTACGGCCAGAATCGGGCGGTCGCCATCACGGGCTGCCGCGTGCCAGGTTCCTCAGGCTATCGGTCGGGTCGGGATGTCACCTCGGGTCTGGGGTAAACATCGACCTACTGGGTCACGGCCGACCTACTGGGTCACGGCCTTCAGGTTGAGCGTCCCGCTGTAGAGCCCCGGCGCCAGCGTCGGAAAGCCGGTCAAGTTGATCTGCAGGTTGAGGTTGTCCGTCCGGTTCGCGTTCTTGTTGGCGCCCGTGATGTTCTGGGCGAAGAGCCGGAGGCTCCCGCCCGCCGTGCCCACGCCGCCCACGGCATTCTGGGTGATCGCCGTGAACGCGACCGGCAGGCCCGTGGTCATCCTGCCCGAGCACCCGGCTGGCCGGGATCTGGGTCGCCGGCCCGACCAGCGCCTGGGCCGGCGTCGTGAAATACGCCATCAGGTTCACGGTGTTGGTCTGTCCCGGGTTCACGTCCCACGAGGTCGTGATGACCACCGGGGCTGGGAAAGTTGTTCACGGCGTTGTCGGTCAGGCTGGCGATGGTCTGCACCGCCCCCGATCCCACGATCACGCTCAACTGCGACGTCTTTGTCGCCGCGAGCGCGATGATCCGCGCTGGCGACCCGGTGCCGGCCTGCGCCCCTGCCTCCCCCGCACCGAACGCCACCGCGGCGCCCGGTACGAGGAGGCCGAGACAGAGACGAACCCGCTTGCCGGTTCGAGCGCGCATTCAGGCTACTGGACCACGGCCTGGACGTTGAGCGTACCGGTGTAGAGACCGGCGGTGGTCGCCGGGAAGCCGGCCAGGTTCAGGCGCAGGTTCAGGTTGTCGGTCCGGGTGCCGAAGTAGGTGGCCGCTGCGACCGCCTGGCTGAAGAGCTGCAGGCTTCCGCCCGCCACGCCGACGCCGCCGACCGCAGCGCCGGTGAACGCCGTCCAGCCGCCGCCGTTGATGCCGCCTTCGACCTTCGCCGACGGAATGACCGCGGCGCCGTTGGCAAGCGCCGACGCGGGCGTCGCGAACCACCCGATCAGGTTCACCGAGGTGCCCGCGGTCAGGTTCCAGTCCGTCTGAATGCTGACGGCGGAGAAGACGTTCGCGTTCGAGTTGTCGGTGATGCTGGCGATCGAGGCCGTACCGGTGCTCGGGGCGACGGTCAAGGTCGACAGCTTGGTCGCGTTGAGCGTGACCGTCGCGGTGTTGGACAGTGAGGCCGACCTGCGCCTCGGCGGTACTGGCCAGGGCCAGGGCCAGGGCAAGAGCCGCGGCGCCGGCCAAGGCGCGGTTCAGGGGGCGCTGCATCGAGGCACTCCAGAGCAAAGGGTGGACGGTCGAGGAGCCGATACCTACAGGGGGTCGCTATGCGGCTGACGGGCGCGGGTTTACAAGACCTGTGCCAGCCGTGGCATTTTTTGCCAGCTGCGTGAGGTTTGTTGACGGCAAGATTGATGCAGCGGAGCGCGAGCTGGCGAGGTAAAGCTCGGTGGGCAGGGTATTGTCGGGGCGGAAAGAAGTTCCGGCGGCACGGCAGCTTTGGCTGTCTATTTCCACTTCACCTCGCGAGGTCGCCGTGACGCGTGCCGGGCCGACTCCGGTCATATTGCGACGGCACGCGCGACCTCAGCGATCCGGATCGTCGGTCTCATCGTGGTCACGATCTGGTCGTGGTCTCGGTCGTGGTCGTCCTCGCTCGATCGCCGGAGCTGGCCCGGCCGCACCAGCGACACCGTTCCCTGGAACGATTCGAGCGAGACCTGCGCGCTGCCGGCGCCCGAGCACGAAGCTGAACCGCTTGCCCTTCCGGGTCTCCCGGAGCGGTCACCGGAAACGCCGACTCGAACTCGCCGTTGAAGGTGCTGACCGAGACCGTCGCGCTGGTGCTTTCGGCCACGGCGAGCGTCACGTCGCCATTGTGGCTGGAGAGCGCGTAGCGACCCCCGCTCCGGACCGGTCCGTCGTAACCCACATCGCCGTTCACCGTGCCCGCGTCGAGGCTGGTCGCATCCACCCGCTCCAGGACGATCTCCCCGTTCACCGTCTCGGCGACGATCTCGCCGCTCGCGTCGCTCACCCGCACGTCCTCGTTGACCGAGTGCACGTCGATCCGCCCCTTGGCGCCCTTCAGGTGGACGTGACCCTGGACCGAGCGCAGGCGTCACGAGCCCCTCGCCCCCGGTCACGTCCACCTCGCCCTGGACGGTCTCCACCGAGATGGGCGCGCGGACGCCGACGACCGTCACGTCGGTGTACACGCCGGACAGGTCGAGGCCCATCCAGACCGGCACGGTGATCGTGAGGTCCACCGAAGCCGGCGGTCCGCGCCGCCCTTCCGTGCGCACGGTGACCGAGACGCCCGAGCTCACGACCTCGACCGACGAGCGCGACGAGGGATCGGCCTCGACCCGGACCGCATTCCGTCCCCAGGTCTTGACGTCGATCTCGCCGGCGTACCCGTCGACCACCAGCCGCTGGCCCTGCTGGGCCGGCACGGTCGTGTCGATCTGCTGGACGAGCGCGAGCGCCGTGAGGGCGCTACTGGCCAGAGAGAAGAGCACGGTCGGTCCTTTCAGCTCACGGAGGTGACGAGCGCGGCCGCCTGACGCAGCAGCTCGAGCTTGCGCCGCATGGTTTCGGCCAGGTGTGAATTGAGGTACGCGTTCGCCGAGTCCGCGGCCACCGCGCGCTGGGCCTGGGCGATGGCGCTGTCGATGGTCGCGAGGTTCCGTTCGATGACCCGGACCGTGGTCGAATCGAGCCGGCCCCGCCCGGCGGTCAGCACGCCCTCGAGGTCGGCGACGGCGGCGTCGTAGCTGAGTCCGGCCGCGCGGCGCGACGGGCTGAGCCCGATGCGAAACGAGCCGCTCGGCGCCAGCGCCGGCGTGAGTCCCGGCGTCACGCTCGGCTCGGCCGCGGGACCGCGGGCGACCACGGCCGTCGAGGTGACCGGGTGGAGCAGCCACGCCGCCCCGCCCGAGAGCGCCATGAGCGCGATGCCGGCGGCCGCGAGCTCCGGCAGCGAGAAGCTCCAGCGCCGCCGGCGCGCGGCGGCATCGAGGGCTACGACGTCGGCGCGATCGGCCGTGGCCGGGGAGGCGCCGATGCGCGCCGCGATGGCGGGCCAGAGGTCCCGCGCCGGCGGACGATCCTCGAGGGCCGCGCGCCCGGACGACGATCCGCTTGAGGTCGGCGAGCGCCGCACCGCAGGCCACGCAGTGTCTGAGGTGCTCCTCGACCGCCGCCCGCTCATCGGGCGTGAGCTCGTCGTCGAGGTACTCGGAGAGCCGGTCGGTCCACTGGTCGGTCATGTCGTGCTCCTCACCGCTCGAGATGCTGCCGCAGGGCCATGCGCGCCCGGTGCAGCTGGGACTTCGAGGTGCCGGTCGCGAGGCCCAGCTTCTGGGCGATCTCCTCGTGCCGATAGCCTTCCATGTCGTGCAGGACGAACACCTGCCGCGCTCCTTCGGGGAGCCGCTCGATCGCCTTCTCGAAGTCCATGGCGATCTCCGGCGTCGTGCGGCGTCCCGGTATCATCTCCAGCGCGGCGTCCCCATCCAGATGGCGCTGGCGACGGATGCCCAGGGTCTCGCGGCGGCCCAGGATGACGTTCACGGCCAGCCGGTGGAGCCAGGTGCCGAACGCCGCTTCCCCCCGAAACGTCCCCAGCTTCTGCCAGGCGCGGACGAAGACGTCCTGGATGACGTCGTCCGCGTCCTCGTCGCCCAGCATGCGGCGGGCGAGGCTCGAGATCCGGGCCACGTGGCCGCGGTAGAGCCGCTCGAAGGCGTGCGCATCCCCGCTGGCGGCCAGCGTCGCGTCTACCGCGTCCGGGTCGGTCCTGCCGAGTGCCTGGTGCTCCAGCGTCGCTGCTCCAGTCCCTGGTGGGGTCATCGCGGGGGGTTGGATCGACTGGCGGCTCAAAAGGTTGCAGGAAGGGCGGGAGGACGGAAGGACGGGAGGAGGAAGAGGGAAAGAGGGAAAGAGGAAGAGGGAAAGGGAAGGGGCGTGGCCCGCGGCTTGTCATCGCGAGCGGAGCGGCCTTCTCACCGGAGTTCCAGCTCGGCCTCGCCAGATCCCTCGCTTCGCTCGGGATGACGGGTTCATCCCCTTTCCGTCTTTCCGTCTTTCCCTCTTCCCTCTTTCCCTCCTTCCGTCCTTCCGTCCTTCCGTCAGTGCATCGTAGATTGCCCCCATGACCACCACCGCCCACGCGCCGATCACCGCGCCGACCGGGACCACCCTCTCCTGCAAGGGGTGGCACCAGGAGGCGGCGCTCCGCATGCTGATGAACAATCTCGACCCCGCCGTCGCCGAGCGGCCGGAGGAGCTGATCGTCTACGGCGGCGGCGGGAAAGCCGCGCGGAACTGGGAATGCTACGAGAAGATCGTGGCCACGCTCCGCCGGCTCGAGAACGACGAGACCCTGCTGGTGCAGAGCGGCAAGCCGGTGGGCGTGTTCCGGACGCACGAGGAGGCGCCGCGGGTGCTGATCGCGAACGCGCACCTGGTGCCGCGCTGGGCCACCTGGGACGAGTTCCGCCGGCTCGATGCCCTCGGCCTCACGATGTACGGACAGATGACGGCGGGCTCGTGGATCTACATCGGCACGCAGGGCATCCTCCAGGGGACCTACGAGACCTTCGCCGAGTGCGCCCGCCAGCACTTCGGCGGGACGCTCGAGGGGCGTCTGGTCGTGACCGGCGGCCTGGGCGGGATGGGCGGCGCCCAGCCGCTCGCCGCCACGATGAACGGCGCCGCCTTCCTCGGCGTGGACGTGGACGAGTCGCGCATCCGCCGCCGGGTCGAGACCCGCTACTGCGATCGGCTCGAGCACGACCTGGACACGGCGCTTCGCCTGGTCGAGGAGGCTCGCGCGCGCCGGCGGCCGCTGGCCGTGGGGCTCGTGGGCAACATCGCCGAGGTGCTGCCGGAGCTGGTCCGGCGGGGCGTCGTGCCCGACGTGCTGACCGACCAGACCTCGGCGCACGACCTGCGCGTCGGCTACATCCCGGCGGGACTCTCGCTCGGCGAGGCGGCCGTGCTCCGCGAGAGCGATCCGGCAGGCTACGAGAACCGCGTGCTCGATTCGATGGTGGTGCACGTCCGGGCCATGCGGGAGCTCATGGCCAAGGGTGCCGTCACCTTCGACTACGGCAACAACCTGCGGGGGCAGGTGGCCGACCGCCGAGGCATGTCCGAGGCGTTCGACATCCCCGGCTTCGTTCCCGCCTTCATCCGACCGCTCTTCTGCCGGGGGGCCGGCCCGTTTCGCTGGGCCGCGCTGTCGGGCGACCCGGCCGACATTGCCGTCACCGATCAGGCGGTGCTCGAGACTTTCCCGAAGAAGGACGCGCTGGCGCGCTGGATCCGGCAGGCGCAGGAGCGGGTCCAATTCCAGGGACTCCCGGCCCGGATCTGCTGGCTCGAATACGGCGAGCGCGCCGAGATGGGCCTCCGGTTCAACTGGCTGGTGAAGCACGGCAAGGTGCGGGCGCCGATCGTGATCGGCCGGGACCACCTCGACACCGGCTCGGTGGCTTCGCCCAACCGGGAGACGGAGGGGATGAAGGACGGCTCGGACGCGATCGCCGACTGGCCGCTGCTCAACGCGCTCCTCAACACGGCCTGTGGCGCGAGCTGGGTGTCGCTCCACCATGGCGGGGGCGTGGGCATCGGGTACTCGATCCACGCCGGCATGGTGGCCGTCGCCGACGGCACCGCCATGGCGGATCGCCGGCTGGAGCGGGTGCTCACCGCCGATCCTGGAACGGGCGTCATGCGGCACGCGGACGCGGGGTACGACCTGGCGATCGAAACGGCACGGGAGCGAGGGGTCGACCTGCCGATGGTCAACCGGTGACGACGCTCTGGCGCCGGCTCCCGCCATGTTCCTCCTCGAAGGCATCAGCCAGCTCGCGACCTGTCGCGCCGAGGGCGGGCAGGCGGACATCCACGCCATCCAGGACGGGGCGCTGGCCTGGGAGGGCGACACGATCCGGTGGGCGGGGCCCCGGCGGGAGCTGCCGGCCGAGTACGCGCGGCGCGGATCGGCTCGACGCCGGTGGACGGCTGGTGATCCCGGGGCTGGTCGACTGCCACACCCATCTCGCCTTCGGCGGATGGCGCGCCGAAGAGTTCGAGCAGCGGATTCTCGGCCGGAGCTACCTGGACATCGCGGCGGGCGGCGGCGGGATCGCGCGGACCATGCGGCTCACCCGCGAGGCGTCCCACGCGTCGCTGGTCGAGCGCTCGGCCGGATTCCTCCGCGAGATGGTCTCCCTCGGCGTCACCACGGTCGAGTGCAAGAGCGGCTACGGGCTCGACCGCGAGCACGAGCTCGGCCCTGCTCCAGGTCTACCGCACGCTCGCGCGGCACGCAGCCGGTCCGCCTGGTGCCGACGTTTCTCGGCGCGCACGTCGTGCCGCCTGAATTCCAGCGACGATCGCGCCGGCTATCTCGCCCTGCTGATCGACGATCTCCTCCCGCACATCGCGCGGGAGCGACTCGCCGCGTTCTGCGACGTCTTCGTGGAGCGGTCGGCGTTCACCGTGGAGGAGGCCCGACGGCTGCTGCGGGCCGCCCGGGCCGCGGGACTCGGCGCCAAGCTTCACGCCGATCAGTTGAGCCAGGGCGGCGGCGCGGAGCTCGCGGCGGAGGTGGGAGCGGTCTCGGCGGATCACCTGGAGTGCGCGTCGGAGGCGGGGATCGCGGCCATGGCGCGCGCGGGGGTCGTGGCGGTCAGCCTGCCGCTGCCGTCACTGTATCTGGGCCAGGCGCCGGTCGCCGGCGCGGCGTTGGATCGAGGCCGGCGTCGCGGTCGCGGTGGCCACCGACTTCAACCCCGGCTCGGCCCCGAGCTACCATCTCCCGTTCGCGCTGACCCTGGCGTGCACGCTCCAGCGCATGACGCCGGCGGAGGCGCTCAAGGGCGCCACCATCGATCGCCGCGCGGGCGGTCGGACTCGAGGCGCGGATCGGCTCGCTCGAGGCCGGGAAGGCGGCGGACTTCGCCGTCATCGACGCGCCGGACGTGAATCAGTGGCTCTATCACCTTCGCCCCAACGCCTGCCGTGCGACGGTCTGGCGGGGCGGACCGCGTGGGCGGCCGAGGGTTCCGCCTCTCGCGCTGACGTGCGCGCACGTCGGCTGACCGTCTTGCCGATCCGAGCAGATTCGCTGCACTGTAGTACGCCTGTCGTAACGATCCCATAATCCTCTCGGAGGCGCCATGGCACGACGCATTGTGCGGTGCTGTCGTCTCGCTTCTCCTCCTCGTCCTGGGGGCGCAGGGCGGCGAGGCCCAGGTCCGACAGATCACCGGTCGCATCACCAACGCGCAGACGGAGCAAGGACTTGCCGAAGCCACGTCGCCGTCGCCGGAACGCAGATCGTGGCGCAGGCCGGCAACGACGGCCAGTTCACGCTCAACGCGCCCGACGGCGCGACGGACGCTCATGGTGCGCGGCATCGGGTTCAAGCGCCAGCAGGTGAACGTACCCGACGGGCCAGTCGTCGGTGGACGTGGCGCTCGAGCCCGACGTGTTCAAGCTGGAGGAGATCGTCATCACCGGTCAGGCGACCGGCGCGCAGCAGCAGAACCTGCCCAACGCGGTAGCCACCGTGGGTGCCGCCGAGCTGACCCGGGCGCCGACCACCGACGCTGGAGAGCGCGCTGCAAGGCAAGATCCCGGGCGCCTTGATCCAGTCCAACTCCGGCGCGCCCGGCGGCGGCATCCAGGTCAGCCTGCGAGGCGTCTCCACGATCATCGGCGAGCGTCGACCCGCTCTACGTGATCGACGGCATCGTCGTCAGCAACGTGGCGATCCCCAACGGTGCCAACGCGGTGAGCTGCGCCCAGTGCGGCGGCAACCCGCGGAACCAGGACAATCCGGTCAACCGCATTGCGGACCTCAATCCGGAGGACATCGAGCGGATCGAGGTGCTGAAGGGCGGCTCCGCCGCCGCGATCTACGGATCGAAGGCCACCAACGGCGTCGTGATCATCACGACCAAGCGGGGCCGGGTCGGCAAGCCGCAGTTCAACTTCTCGCAGCGGGTGGGCGTCACCGAGCGCGCCAACGAGCTGGGGAGCCGGACGTTCGGATCGCTGGCCGAGGCCTTGACGTTCTCCCGGGACACGACACTCATCACCTCGCTCTTCCAGCAGGGCCGGGTGTTCGATGCTGAAAAGGAAGTGTTCGGCCACAAGCCGGTCTCGTACGAAACCGACGCCAACGTGAGCGGCGGCACGGAGAACACGAAGTATTACGTCTCGGCCCTGGTGAAGGATGACGGCGGCATCGCGACCAACACCGGCTACAAGAAGCAATCGGTGCGCTCGAACCTCGACCAGGATTTGGGCAGCGGGTTCCAGCTCGGGATGAACCTCAGCGGTATCCACAGCATCTCGCGCCGGGGACTCACCAACAACGACAATTCGGGCACCAGCCCGTTCCTCGTGTTCCCGTTCACGCCGAGCTTCGTGGACCTGCTCCCGAACGCGAACAAGCCCACGGACTCCCTGCTCCCGTCCGACTTCCCGGCCAATCCGTTCGAGCGCAGCAACCCGCTGCAGACATTCCAGTTCCTGAAGAACGACGAGGACGTCTGGCGGTTACTGGGTACCAGCACGCTCCGATGGACCCCGTTCCAATCGGCCCGGAGTACCCTCCAGTTCATCGGGATCGGTGGGGTGGACTATTTCCAGCAGGACAACAATCTGCGTGTCGCCTCCCGAGCTGCAGTTCGAGCCGAACGACGGCCAGCCGGGGACGGTGGTGCTGAGCAAATCATCCAACCGGAATCTCAACCTGGCCCTAAACGCGACCCACACGCTGGTGCCGGGCGACCCTAACCACGGCACCCAGTGGACGACCTCGGGCGGCGTTCAGTTCGAGGAGCGGCGGCTCAACGCGACGCAGGTCCTGGGACGCACCCTCCTGACGGGGCAGGAGGCTCCCCAACAGGCCGCGAGCCAGACCGTCACATCGCGACTTGAGCCAGTGCGTGACCTCGGATTCTTCGGGCAGGAAGAGGTGCTGATGGCGGACCGTCGGCTGCTGTTGACGGTGGGGCTCCGGGCTGATCGCAGCAGCGCCAACGGAAGCCCGAACAAGTATTTCTTCTACCCCAAGGCGGCGGCATCGTACCGCTTCCTCAAGCCGTTCGGCGGAATCGACGAGTTCAAGCTGCGCGGCGCGTACGGTCAGACCGGTAACCGCGCTCTGTTCGGCTCGATCTATAGGACCGATACCACCGCGACGATCGGCGGTGCCTCCGGGACCTTCATCAGCATACAATCGGGCGATCCCAACATCGAGCCCGAGCGGCAGGAGGAATTCGAGGGCGGGTTCGACGCGACCCTGGCCAATGGACGCGCCCAGCTTTCGGTGTCGATCTACCAGCGGAACATCCGTAAGCTGCTTCTGCAGCAGAGCGTCGCGCCGTCGAGCGGACAGGAGAACTCGGGTGTTCACCTCCGACAGCCGGCTCAGGAACCGGGGCGTCGAAGCATCGCTCACGCTGTCGCCGATCCAGACCAAGGACGTGAGCTGGATCGTCCGCACCACCTTCTTTGCCAACCGCAGCAAGATCACGCGGCTGTCGGTTCCCACCTTCCAGACCGGCGGCTTCGGCCTGTCGCTCGGCACCTTCCAGATCGAAGAGGGCGCCTCGGCGACCCAGATCTTCGGCAACGTCGGGAAGGACGCCAACGGCGCCGCGATTTCAGGCAAGGTGGGCGACGTGAACCCGGACTTCCAGATGTCATTCTCCAGCGACATCGACGTCCGACGGTTCACGCTCGGCTTCCTGTTCGACTGGAAGCAGGGCGGCGACATCATCAACCTGACCGAGTTCCTGTACGATGCCGGGCACACCACCAAGGACTACATCGGGGCGGGTGAGGCACGCTCCGCACGGTCCGCCGATGGATTCACCGACGTGTACGTCCAGGACGGCTCCTACCTCAAGCTCCGCGAGGTCAACCTGAGCTACAACCTGCCCGACCGGATGGTAGGCAGTCTCTTCGGCGGGCGGATCCAGACCGCGCGGCTCTCGCTCACGGGGCGTAACCTGCTCCGGTTCACGGGCTATCGCGGGCTCGATCCCGAGGTGAGCAACTTCGCCAACCAGGCCATCGTGCGGAACATCGACGTCGCACCGTACCCGCCGAGCCGCAGTTTCTTCTTCTCGATCGACTTGGGGCTCTGACCATGACGACCCACACCAAGCTGTCCGGCGCGGCGCTCGTCCTCGGTCTGCTGGCGGGGAGCGCCTGCTCGTACGACATCGCAAACCCGAACGCTCCCAACGTGATCGAGGAGAACCCGAACCGCTCCGAGGTGGTCGCGGCCTCGCTTGGGCTCCTGATCGCTACCCGCTCCGACCTCGCGGACTTCGTCCGCAACGTCGGCATCCTCGGGCGGGAGGCATATCGGTTCGACGGATCGGATCCCCGGTTCACGGGCGAGCTGTTGCAAGGTCCCCTCGACGCGGGAGGCCGCGCCTTCGGCGGCAACCACTGGAATGAGGAGTACGCCGCCATCCGGAGCGGCAATGACCTGTTGAGAGTGATCGGGACTTCGACGTTTCTCAGCGGGGAAGAGCAGAGCGCGGTGACCGGGTACGTGCACACAATACAGGCGTACAATTTCCTGCTCGTGCTCGATACCCACACCCAGGACTCGATTCCGATCGACGTAGGCACCGACGTCACCGCACCCCCGGCGCCGTTCCGGAGCAACGCCGAGGCGTTTGCCCACGTTGCGGGCCTGCTGGACTCGGCGGTCACCGAGCTGCAGGCGGGCGGCAGCGCCTTCCCCTTTACGCTTCCCAGGGGCTTCACCGGCTTCAACACTCCCCCGACCTTCATCCAGTTCAATCGCGCGCTCCGCGCGCGCGTGGCGGTGTATCGCGGGGATTTCACGGGCGCGCTGGGGTTTCTCGCGCAGTCGTTCTACAACCCGACCGTGCCGGTCAACCTGAACCTCGGGGTCTACATGGACTTCAGTGCGGGTCCCGGAGATCTGGCCAACCCGCTCGCCATCGACCCGCTAACCGGCGAGAACTTCGGGCATCCATCGCTCGAGGCTCAGGCCCAGTTACAGCAGCCGAGCGGCCAACCCGATCAGCGGTTCCTCGACAAGCTAATCAAGCGGCCGCCGCGCTCCGCCGGCACGCCGCAGCTTTTGACCTCCGATCTCGGCTGGATCCGGTACCCGAGCCCGAACTCGGCGATCCCCCTCATCAGAAACGAGGAGTTGATTCTCCTGCACGCGGAAGCGAGTCTCGGGCTGAACGATCTGCCCACCGTCGTGAACGATCTCAACCTCGTGCGGACGTCGTCGGGCCTGTTGCCGCCGTATGCGGGAGGGGTCGACGCGGCCTCGCTGCAGACGGAGCTGCTGTACAATCGGCGGTATTCGCTGATGTACGAAGGGGGGCATAGCTGGATCGACTTCCGCCGGTTTGGCCGTTTGGCCGACCTGGCGACCAACGAGCGTCCTGGGCCGCCGCCGGACGTGATCTTCACCACGCTCCCGATCCCCACTCCGGAGGTGCAGGCGCACCAATAGTTTCGCTCGGAGAGTCCGGACGAGCCTCCGACTCTGGCGGGATGGAGGCTCGCTCTGCACTCACCCGATCGGTGAGCCTGGTGACCGTCGCTGCCTCCGGTGCTGCCGCGGCAGTGATGCCGGTGCACGCACCGCGAACGGGCCTCCTCCGGTGAAGAGGGGGCTCGTTTCGCGTAAGGTGCAAGCGCATCAGTAACTCCCGACAGGACGCGACCTCCTCTGGCGAAGCGGAGGCTCGCTCCACATTTTGCAATCTTCCGAACGACGGCCCGGCCAAGCCGCCCGTACACCGGAGGGATATCGCCGCCGCGTCCCCCGTTCCCGGCGGCCGCCTTCCTGAAGGCCCGGCGCCATGACGCCGGGCTGAGTTACCTGTAGTGCATCGCCGTTCCTGTCACCTCCACGGAGGATTGCACATGTCTCACTGCGTTCCAATGATTCCGTCCGTTCGCCATCTGGCACTGGTGGGCTCGGTGCTGGCGCTCGCGGGCTGCGGAGGCGAAGCCTCGAAGTACTCGGGCAACTGGTCGCGGGACCTGTACGGCGAAGGCGAAGTGAAGATGAACCTGGCCAACAACGGGAACGTGGAGTTGATGCTCCCGTCGCCCCGGTGGCCGGACTCCGTGGACATGAAGGGCCGGGCCGACTTCATGGGCGACACGCTGCTGTTCAAGGCCGACACGACCGGCAGCCCGTGCCAGACGGCCGACGCGCGCTACGTCATCAGCCGGACCGAGGACGAGCTCCACATCGCGGGCGTGGGCATGGACAACTGCGGGGGCCGGCGCGCGGCCCTGGTGGGGACCTGGAAGAAGTCCTGAGTCAGGCGGGCCACTGCTGCGTGACGCAGTGGAAGGCGCCCAGTCCCCAGACCAGGTCGGTGCAGTCGATCCCGACCACGTCCCGGCCCGGGAAGAGGGTCCGCAGAGTGGCGAGGGCTTCCTCGTCGCGCGGCGGGTCATAGGTCGGGAGCAGCACGATGCCGTTGGCGATGTAGAAATTGGCGTAGCTCGCCGGCAGGCGCTGTCCTTCGTAGCTGAAGGGGGCGTGGCATCGGCAGCGTGACCACCCGGAGCGCCCGGCCATCCTGGTCGGTCATTCCCCGGAGCCGCTCCAGGTTCTCCTGGAGCGGCTCGTAGTTATCGTCCGCCGGATCGTGCTCGACCACGGTGACGACCGTCCGCTCGTCGACGAAGCGGGTGAGATCGTCCACGTGGCCGTCGGTGTCGTCGCCCGCGATGCCGTCGCCCAGCCAGAGGATCTTGGCGACGCCGAGGTAATCGCGGAGGTAGCGCTCGATCCGCGCGCGGTCGAGCTGCGGGATTGCGATTGGGGTTGAGCAGGCACGCCTCGGTCGTGAGCAGGGTGCCGCGCCCGTTCACGTCGATCGAGCCGCCCTCCATGACGATTCCCGGCTCGAACACCGGCAGGCCGAGCTCGGCGCCGATGCGGGTGGGCACCACGTCGTCGAGGTCGTAGGGCGGGTACTTGCCGCCCCAGGCGTTGTAGCCCCAGTCGACGATCGCCTGCTCGCGTCGGCCGGCGTGGGTGCGCTGCAGGAAGATCGGCCCGTGGTCGCGGCACCACGCGTCGTTGGTCGGGTTGTGATGGAAGTAGACGTTGCCGGTGTCGGCGCCGTGGTCGGTGAGCAGGGTGCGCACCGATCCTTCCATCGCCGGCCCCGCCACGTTGATGTGCACCTCCTCGCGGTCGGCGAGCGCACGCACCATGGTGGCGAAGATGCCCGGCACCGGACCGAACTTGCCCGGCCACGACGCCTCCTTGTGGGGCCAGCTCAGCCAGGTGCCGCGATGCGGCTCCCACTCGGCGGGCATGCGGTAGCCGAGTTGGCGGGCGTGGGGGAGTCGGGCATGGTGTAGCGGGGTCGGTCATCCATCGCGCCCCGTCATCCCGAGCGCAGCGAGGGACCTTGGATCGGAACGTGGCGTGAGTCCCGGGACGGTGGAGTAGGTCCCTCGCTCACCGCTCACGGCTACTCGGGATGACGGGCTAGTCGAGATAGCGCTTGGTGATGTCCTGGTACGCGTCGATCCGCCGGTCGCGGAGGAACGGCCAGTGCGTGCGGCTCACGCCGACCTTGCCGAGGTCCACCGTGGTCGTGAGGACCTCCTCGCCCGGCCCGCCCTTGACGAGGACCCGGCCGCCCGGATCGGCGACGAAGCTGCCACCCCAGAACTCGATGCCGCCCTTCGGATCGCCCTCGTGGCCGACGCGGTTCACCGCGCAGACGTACACGCCGTTGGCGATCGCGTGGCTCCGCTGGATCGTCTCCCACGCGCTCTGCTGCTGGGCGCCGTGCTCGGCCTTCTCCGGCGGGAGCCATCCGATGGCGGTGGGGTAGAACAGGATCTGGGCACCGCTCATGGCGGTGAGCCGAGCCGCCTCCGGATACCACTGGTCCCAGCAGACCAGCACCCCGATCCGGCCGAACCGGGTGTCCCAGCTTCGGAAGCCCGAGGTCGCCGGGGGTGAAGTAGAATTTCTCGTAGTACTGCGGATCGTCGGGGATGTGCATCTTCCGGTACTTGCCCAGGTACCGGCCGTCGGCGTCGATGATGGCGGCGGTGTTGTGATACAACCCCTCGGCGCGCTTCTCGAAGAGCGACGCGACGATGACGACGCCGAGCTCGGCCGCGAGGGCGGAGAGCGCCTCGGTGGACGGGCCCGGGATGGGCTCGGCCAGATCGAAGAACCGGTGGTCCTCCACCTGGCAGAAGTACTGGCTGCGGAAGAGCTCCTGCAGGCAGACGATCTGGGCGCCCCGCGCGGCGGCATCCCGGACGCCCTGCACGGCCTTTCGCATGTTGACGTCGGGTTCCACGGCGCACTGGTGCTGTACCAGGCCGAGCGTCACGGAGCCTTGCGAGGGAGTGGTCATGGCGGGAAGATAATTCCGCGGTGACGGCCGGGCACCGGGTGACGGGGGTCACCGGACGATTCCACCGCGGCCATCATTATAAGGACCAGTGAAGTTGCGCGCTCTGCCAGGCGCCGGCGCTGGGGTCCCCAAACGGAAAGGAAGGCTCCATGGCCTCGCTGCAGCATGATGACGCGGTCCGGTACCCCGCCCGCCGACGGGCGGGAAGGGCCGCCCTCCTCGCCCTCTCGCTGGTGGCCGCCTGTGGTGGGGACCGGAACCGCGCCACTGGCGCCGACACGGTCGGTACGTCGGCGGTGGCGCCCGACTCGGCCGCCATGCCGGTGACCGATACGGCACCTCCGGCCGCGACCGACAGCTCGCGCGACAGCACCCGCTCGGCCACGCCGAAGCCGCTCCGCCACCGCACCGCCGAAGCCGGCCCCGACCGACGGCCCGCCAGGACATCCGACACCGCCACGAAACACGCGGCCGCGCCGCACCGAAGCCGACGGCCGCACCCGCGCCGCCTGCGGACACGAGCTCCGCCCAGCAGCCCAAGCCGACGGCTGCAGCGCCGCGCGCCGTCCAGCGCGCAGGATAGCCTGGCCGCGGCCGAGAACGCCGGAACCTCGCTCCGGGATGCATACCATCAGGCGCCGCGGGATACGGTCTCACAGGCGGTCTACAACGGGTGGAAGCAGTTCAACCTGAACTGCGCGCGCTGTCACGGCGAGGATGTGAGTGGGACGACGATCGCGCCGCATCTCATCGTCTCCCTCAAGCCCGACGGCCCGATCAACACCAAGGAGATCTTCGTGCAGACCGTGTGTGCGGGCCGGCCCGCGAAGGGCATGCCCGCGTGGTGCACGCTGGGTCTGGGCATGGACAAGATCAGCGACATCTACCAGTACGTGAAAGGCCGTGTCGACTGGAACACCCGCCTGGTCACCGGCGACGCGATCGCCGGGCTACCACCCGGCTCAAGGCCGGGCGACGGCGGCCCGATGAGCGTCGGCGGCGCAACGCTCGCCGGGGCGGCCATGCGGGCCGGGCTGATCGACGAATACGCGCTAGTCACCCATCCGGTCCTGGTGGGCGGCGGCACTCCGTTCTTCACCTCGCTGGACAGCTGGGTGAACCTGAACCTGGTGGAGACGCGGACGTTTCCCGGCGGCGTGGTCCTGACCAGGTACGAGACGAGGGGCTGAGCGCGATTCCTCCGCGCGGTCGGGGAAGTACATCCACCACCCGCGGTAGGCCGAATCTTGAATGGGACACCTCACCATTCCGAAAGCGGGCCCTGCTGCGAAGCTCCGGCTGGGCAGAAAACGAACACCAGCCGAGATGCCGTTAAGGCCGCGTTGTCGCATAGAGCAGCACGTCGCGCCGGGTGTTACCAATCTCCTGGTGGCTGCGGAGCAGGCCATCCCGCTGGAAACCAGACGCCTCGGCAACGCGAATTGAGTTGCTGTTCCACGGCTCGATGTACAGCTCGATCCGGTGCAGTGTGGGGACGGTCCAAGCGAACGCGGTCAGTGCCTTTACCGCGCTGCTGGCGATCCCGCGGCCCCGGTGCGCGGGGGCAACCGAGTAGCCGACCGAGCGGACTTTTCCACCCTCGGTCCGCTGGCCGGTGGTCCACCGACGGGTCGAGCTGAATGAACGGAACAACTCCCGGGTCCCTTGAGCGGAAAAGCCGACCCGCCAGCCCGCTATCTCGGTTGATCGCGAAGACGAGAACTGGATGTTTCTCTGCGCCCAACCAAGAACCACAGAACCGAGCCAAGTACCGGTACTGCAAGAACGATGAGGGCCCAAACGACAGTACCGCCAGTGGTATGAGTCCTATT
>CAWHZQ010000017.1:0-83925 GCA_963833905.1 uncultured Gemmatimonadales bacterium
CTCGCCGCGTCGCTGGATCGCGGCCGGCTGACGCTCGACGGCGGCACCCGGCTCAGCGAAGGCAAGCCGACGTCCTACAAGGTGCACGGCGTGATCTCCCGGTTCGATCCGTCGCGGCTCGCCACGTCGGCGCCGGCCGGCGAGGTCAACGCCCGGATCGACGCCGACATCGCGGGCCCGCTCCGGAGCGCGAGCGGCAACGCCCGGGTCCAGGTCGACGGATCGAAGCTCGGAGCGGTCGCGGTGCATCGCCTCGACCTCGGCGCCGTGCTGGACCGCGGGACCGCCGACCTGACGCTCCGGGGCGCGCTCGACACGGGCTCGATCCAGCGTGACCGGCCGGGCGCGGCCGTTCGACTCGATCCCGACATACCGGCTCTCCGGGAACCGCGCTACGTCTCCCGGGGACCGCCGCGGTGGCGCGCGCCTTCACCGGGCAGGATGGAGATCCGGCACTGGCCGTCGCCTTCCAGCTCTCGGGCGAAGGCAGCTCGGCCGACTCGGCGACCGCACGCGGGCGGGTGGATCTCACTGCCGTGCGGGACACCGGCCGGCGCGTCGCGGTGGGCCACGCCACGCTCCGGCTCGCGAACGGCCGGCTCGAGCTCCGCCCCGAGCTTCTCGCCGGCGGGGGGACGATCACCGCCGTCGGCCTCGTCACCCTCGGCGATACGCTCGGCTACGAAGTGCGCGAGGGACGGATCGACCGCGTCGACCTCGGCAAGCTCTCGGGCGACACGACGGCCGCCCCGCTCACCGGCCGCTTCACCCTCGCCGGCCGCGGCACGGCGCCGGCGGAGGCGCGGATGACGGCCGGCCTCCACTTCGACGAGCTCCGCTACGGCGAGCGCCGAGTGGAGCGGGTGGACGTGACGGCCCGGCTCGACCGCGGCCGGCTCCATGTCGAGGGCGATGGCGCGCTGCAGGGCGGCCGGCTGGTGCTGGAAGCGCTCGGCCGGCCCTTCGACAGCACCGCGTCCTACGTGCTTCGCCGCGCCGCGCTCGAAGGGGTGGATCTCGGCACCCTGCTCGGACAACCCGCGCTCGCCGGCCCGGTGACGCTCTCGATGACCGGCGAGGCCCGGCTTCGCGGCGAGTCGCGCTCGGCGCTGGCGCGCGTCACCATGGATCCGTCCCGGCTGGGGCGCGTCGAGGTCTCGCGCGGCGGCGCCAACGTGCGGCTCGCCGGCGAGCGGCTGGACCTACGACGCCTCGCTGCAGACGACCGGCGGCGCGCTCTCGCTCGCGGGCGATGGCTCGATCGCGACCGGCGCCTCCGTCTACCGCGTCCGCGACGGCCGGCTCACGGCGATCGACCTCGGCAAGCTGCTCGGCCGGCCCGACCTCAAGACCGACCTCAACACCACGTTCACGGCGGACGTCGCGGGAAGCTCGCCCGACAGCCTCCGCGCCACGCTCGCGCTGGTCCTGCAGCCGTCGCGCGTGAACCAGGCGGAGCTCACCGGCGGCGCGCTCGACGCCCGGGTGAACGGACGGAACGTGGCGGCGAAGCTCCGGGCCGAGGGTCCGGACGCGGCGCTCGACGCGACGCTCGACGCGACGCCCGTGCGCCACGCGCAGCGCCGGCAGCGGCGCGACGACGAGCGGCGCCCCGGCTTCCGGACCTCACCGCGCTCAAGACCGGCGGCACGCTCCGGGTCGAGCACCTGGCGCGGTGGACCGGCCGGCGCGACGCCGACGGCCGGGTCGAGTCGCGGTTCGCGCTGGACCTCGTGACCGACAGCGTGGGCCTCCGCAGCGTGGGCGGGTCGGTGGACGCGATGGGCGGCGTCGGTGGCGTCCGGGTGCCGGCGTTCCGGGTCACAATGCGCCCGTTCGACGGCCAGCTCCAGCTCGACACCGTGCTGGTGCGGTCCAACGTCGCGGTGGTGGATGGCGGCGGGCGGCTCCAGCTTCGGCCGGGCCCGGCTCCCGGCAAGCTCACGCTCCGTGCGGCGCTCGGGGACCTCGCGCCGGTCGCGGCGCTCATGGGCACCGACACCATGGGATTCGACTCGGCACGCGTGGACCTTGCCGTGACAGGGCCCGCCTGGCAGTGGCGGCTCGATGGCGGGGCCGACGCGCACGGGCTGGCCTTCGGCGGCAACATGGCCAACCGGGTCACCCTCTCCGCCGCGGCGACGCTCGACAGCACCCGGCTTCGCGCCGCTTCCGGCAAGCTGGAGGTGAGGGATGCCGCCTTCGGCCAGCTCACCGTGCCGGAGCTCACCGCGACGGGCGGCTACGACTCGACGGTTGCGCTCGACCTGAGCCTCAACGTCGCCGACAGCGTCAAGGTGGTCACCCGCGTCCGCGGAACGCTCTCGGCCGCGCGTGACACCGTGCGCGCGGAGCTCCAGCGGCTCACGCTCGCCGAGGGCGGGCGCGACTGGGCGCTCGAGCGGCCGGCGCGCCTGGTCTTCGGCCCGCGCGTTGAGATCGACAACCTGGCGCTCCGGGCCGGCCCTCGCAGCATCACGATGAACGGCGTCCTCGACCGGCACGGGACGAGCGACCTGACCCTTGGCATCGCCGGGCTCGACCTGGAGGCGCTGCGGGCGTCGGGACTGGTCCCGATCGGAGGCCGAGTGGACGGCACGCTCCACCTCACGGGCCCGGCCGCTGCACCGCGGCTCCAGGGCAAGATGGGTCTCGCCATCCTTTCCAAGGGGGACCGAGCGATCGGCAGCCTCGGCGCCAATGTCGACTGGACCGACGCGGGCCTCCGGATCGCGGCGGCTGCGAAGCCCACGAGGGGCGGCCCGCTCACGGTCGAGGGAACACTGCCGTACCGGCTCACCCTCACGCCGAAGGACACCTCCGCCGCCGTCGGCAGCGAGCCGACCGCGGCGGACACCGTGTCGCTCGCGGTGCGCGCCGACAGCTTCGACCTGGCGCTGTTCCAGCCGCTGCTGCCGCCCGAGGCGGCGACCGGCCTCCACGGACTCCTCAAGACCGACGCGCGGATCGGCGGCACCATTCGGAGCGCCCAAGGCCACCGGCGGCGTCGCCCTGACGCGCGGGGCGCTGGAGCTGCCGACCATCGACGTGGCATACGAGCGCGGCGAGATGGCGGGACGGCTCGAGGGTGACGCCCTCCGCATCGACCAGGCTGCAGCTGTTCACCGGCAAGAAGCAGGAGCTGAGCGCGAGCGGTACCGTGACAGCTCCGGCCCCTGAGCGAGCCCGCGCTCGACCTCAAGGCCACGCTCGAGCACTTCCGGCTCGTCAACTCCGATCAGCTCCAGACCGCGGCTTCCGGGCAGATCCAGCTCGGCGGCACCCTGCTCAAGCCCGCGCTGAGCGGGACCCTGCAGCTCGACCGCACGACGTTCTTCGTCGGCACGGAGGCCGCGCATGCCAAGGTGGAGGCAGGTGGACCTGACGCCCGAGCGAGCTGCGGAAGCTGGCGCGCGACTTCGGTCCTTCGGTGCTCACCCGCGGCAAGGAGACGCCCGGCCTGATGGACCGGGTGAAGCTCGACCTGGCGATCCAGATGCCGAGGCGAGTGTGGATCCGGAAGTCCAGCACGCCCAAGACCGACATCGAGCTGATGGGCAGGCTGCGGGTGACGCAGGAGCCCGGCCAGGAGATGCAGTTCTTCGGCCGGGTGGAGCCGGTGCCGAACCGGGGCACCATCGAGCTCAACGGCCGCCAGTTCCGGCTGACCGATGGCGACATCAACCTCGCCGGCCCGGTCGATTCGACCAAGCTCGACGTCAACGCGTCGTACCAGGTCCCCACGCAGGGCGGCGCCGAGGACGAAGGCGTGCTGATCAGCGTGCACGCGCGCGGGAGGCTCGACAGCCTCGGCCTCGAGTTCACCTCGGATCCGTCGATGAGCCAGGACGACATCCTCTCCTACATCGTCACCGGCCGGCCGACGTCGGACAACCCGCTGTTCGAGGGCCAGGGCACCGGCGGCGGGAACGCGGGCAAGGAGATCGCGGTCGGCGCGCTCGCGAGCGCCATCTCGAACACCGCGGGCCAGGGACTGGGCTTCGACGTGTTCCAGATCCGCCAGGAGCCGACCCGGGGGCTCACGCTCACGGCGGGACGCTACATCAGCTCTCGCCTGTTTCTCGATCTCCAGCTCCCGCTCGGCAGCCAGAGCCAGCAGACGACGGGGACGAATCTCGGGCCGGGGTTCGAGCTGGAGTACACGCTGCGGCGCTGGCTCAGGGCCAATCTCCGGGGGGGCAGCCTGTCGCCGGGGCTGCTGTTCAGGGCGCGCCGTGCGTACTAGGGGAGGCCTCCTGGCGCTTGCCCTCCTCGCCCCCGCCGGCCGGCTCGCCGCCCAGGACGCGCTCAACCGCGTCGGCCCGAACACACAGGTCCACTCGGTCGAATTCCAGTTCAAGGAGAGCACGTCGCTCGACCCGAACGTGCTGCGGCAGAAGATCGCCCTGACGGGCCAGGGCAGCATGGTCGGCCTCCGCCGCGCGCTCCGATTCGTTCCGATGGTGCCGCCGGTCGGCGCGCATCCGTTCGATCCCACCGAGATGGCGCGCGACGTGGTACGGCTCCGGCGCTACTACCAGCGCTCGGGGTTTCCCAAGGCCGACGTCGACTACCAGGCGCGCTACCGGGCGAAATCGGACGTCATCGACGTGACCTACGTGATCGCGGAGGGGCCGCCGCTCGAGGTGGCGGGCGTGGAGTTCACGGGCGAGCACGGCCCGCTCCAGGTGCCTTCGGCGTTCGAGCGGAGCTGGCGGCGCTTCGCCAGCACCGAGAAAGACCGCCTCGACCGCGCCGGCGAGGATGAGCGGCGGGCGCTGGCGGACAGCACGGTGCGCTGGTTCCGGTCCCACGGCTATCCGTTCGCGTCGGCGAAGGTACTGGCGCGGGTGGACAGCGCCGCCAACCGGGCCGCGCTCACCGTGCAGGTGGATCCCGGCCTCCGGGCGAAGGTGCGCCGGGTCGAGGTCACCGGGAACGAGACGATTCCCAAGCGGGAGATCGTCCGCCAGCTCCCGGTCGAGCCCGGTGACTGGTACGACGCCCGCGCCGTCGAGCGGGGACGCCAGGCGCTCACGGACATGGACATCATCCGGCTCGCCACCGTGGACGTGCCGCCCGATTCGGCCGACGACTCGAGCGTCGTGGTCATGCTCGGCGTCACCGAGAGCCAGAAGCACCTGATCCGCGGGCGAAGCCGGGTTCATCTCCTCGGGCGGGCTCACGTCGCAGGCCACCTGGACCGACCGGAGCTGGCTCGGCGGTCTCCGGAGCCTCACCGTGGCGGCCACGGGACAGACCGGCATCGCGGCGCTGGAGAATCCGGCGCAGGAGCTCTACCGGCTCAACCTCACGGCGTTCCAGCCGTACGTCGGCGACCGGCGCGTCTCGCTGGCGGGCGGGCCCTTCGTCGAGTACCGGAGCGACCTCCGGGACCGGAGCGCGGCCGTCGGGTTCGAGAGCTCGCTGGTCTGGTCGCCGGCACCGCTCCGGTCGCTGTCGCTCGGCTACTCGATCTCCTACCGGCGGGTCTACGACTACGGCATCGGATCGGACCTCCCGCCCGAGGAGTACCTGCCGCTCCTCGGGCTCGTCGCTCCGGGCGCGGCAGGCACACTGGACAAGACCCGCCACCGGAACACCCTCTCGCTCGAGGGCACCTACGGCCGGCTCGACCGGATCGCCAACCCGCGGAAGGGATACGTGATCCGGCCGAGGGTCGAGACCACGCTGCCCGGCTTCAACACCAGCGAATATTTCCTGATGGACCTCGGGGCGACCGCGTACCTGCCGCTGACGCGGACGATCGGCTTCACCGTGCGCGGCGGCGCGGGGCGGATCTACCCGCGCGGCAGGAGCATCGCCGGGACGGCCGACGAGTCGCCGTTCCTCTCGCTGCTGGAGCTGGGCGACGTCAGCTTCACCGCCGGCGGCACCCGCGACGTCCGGGGCTGGGGCACGCTGCTGGTCGGACCCAAGCTGCCGCAGGTGCAGCTGGAGCAGAGCGGCGACAGCACCATCGCCACCGCCGACCGCTACACGCCGGTCGGCGGACTGGCGCGCCTGGTCGGGAGCGTCGAGCTCCACTTCCCCATGCCGGGGCTGGGGGAGCCATTCGAGCCGTACGTGTTCTACGACGGCGGCCGCATCTGGGTCCCCGACCAGCGCTTCGCGCTCAACGCGGGGGTGCTCGACGAAGACGCCTTCTATCAGGCGGTGGGGGTCGGGATCGGGTACACCACGGTCGTCGGCGCGATCCAGGTGGCGGTCGGCTACAAGCTGAATCCCTCACCGCTCGATCTGCGCTCGCCGCAGGACGTGCTCGAGGCGCTCACCAGCGGCACGCCGATCGAGGACGCGCCGACGTCGAACGCGCGGCGGTTCCATCTCCACTTCTCGATCGGAGCGACGTTCTAGATGAAGAAGACCACGAAGCTCGCCGAGTATCGCCGCAAGCGCGACTTCACCCGCACGGCGGAGCCGCGCGGAACCGCGGCGCAAGAAAGCTCGGGCGCTGGCGTACGTCATCCAGAAGCATGCCGCGAGCCACCTGCACTACGACCTCCGCCTGGAGCTGGATGGCGTCATGAAGAGCTGGGCGGTGCCGAAGGGGCCGAGCCTCGATCCGGCGGTGAAGCGGCTGGCGATGCAGGTGGAGGACCATCCGATCGACTACAACGCCTTCGAGGGCACGATTCCCAAGGGCGAATACGGGGGCGGGACGGTGATGATCTGGGACCGCGGGACCTATACCTACGGGGGCGACGACACCGACGACCCGGTCGAGGGCCTTCGGCAGGGGTACGCGAAAGGAGACTTCAAGGTCGTGCTCAAGGGCAAGCGGCTCAAAGGCTCGTGGGTGCTGGTGCGGACCCGGCGCGGCGATCCCAAGCGAGCCCAGTGGCTCCTGATCAAGCACCGCGACGCCGCCGCGGAGCCGGGTACCGAAGTCGTGGAGGAGTACCAGACGTCGGCGGCGACGGGACGCACGATGGACGAGATCGCGGCGGGCCGCGCGCCTCGCACCCGGAAGGCGGCCCGCGCATGAGGCGCTTGCTGCCGCTGCTGCTGGTCGCGGCGATGGCCGTGGCCTGCCGGCGCGACGACTCGTCCCGCGAGTCGGCGATGGTGGACTCGACGCTCTTCGGCGACGACCGCGCCCGCCAGGGCGATAGCGCCCGCACGGCACCCGACGTCGCCCTGCTCGAGCACCTGGTCGACGAATACGAGCAGCTCGACGTGGTGATGGACGAGCTGGCCGGGCCGACGAGCGGGAGCCCGGTGAAGGGGAAGGCGTGGAAGGGGGACCGGCACGAGGACGCGGACAAGGGCGGCTGCTGGATCTGCTGCAGGTCGAGTTCGGGGAGCGCTATCACCCAGAACCCCGGAGGGCGCGGCGCGGCGGACGGACGGGATCGCGTCGCTCCCGCAGGACGCCGGCAGCCGCGCGCTCAACGGGCTCGTGCTCGAACATCACCAGCGCGCGTACCAGGCGATCGGCGACGCGCTCCCCCGGCTTCGGAATCCCCGGGTGCGCGAGGAGATCACCAAGCTCCGGGAGCACCTCGGCAAGGAGATCAAGCAGCTGAAAGCCGGTCCGCTGCCCTAGTGCAGCCGGATCATCCTTCCCACCGACGGCACGCCATTGCCGTTCAGGATGAACAGCATGTAGTAGCCGGGCGGCGCCAGGGCTTGAGGCTGGGCACCTTCACGTTCACCGAGGTGCTCGTGCGGGTGAAGGTGAGCCACATGAAACGCTGGTTGGCGTCGAAGGCGTGGGTCACCGAGCCGATGGAGATGAGGCTCACCTTCGTGATCTCGGCCGCGCCGGCGTCTTGACCGTGATGGTCCGCCATAGCACGGTCGGCCGGGGCGCTCGTGATGGTCGGCCGCGGGCCCTTGAAGAGGTACGGCGGCGAGAACAGCTCGCCGTTCTTCTCGTCGGGGTACGGGTTGCCGTTCTCGTCCAGCGCGTCACCGCTGCCGGCGTGGAGCACCCGCCCGTCGGGCAGCAGGAGCGACGTCGCGTGGTACCGCGGTTGACCGCGTTGCTCGCGAGCTGGGTCCAGGCCCCGTGGCCGGATTCCAGATCTCCGCCACGCGCACTCCCATGCTGGTCTCGTTGAAGCTGGTCCCGCTGGTTCCGCCCGTCACCAGCACTTCGCCGGTCGGCAGCATCGTGGCGTTCAGGTGCCGGCGCGGATACGCCATGGAGCCGGTCCAGTTCCACACCGGCGGGGCCACGTTGAGATCGATCGTCTCCGCCGTGGCCGTGGTCCGCCCGCCACCGACGTACAGGATCTTGCCCGGCAGGTACATCACGGCGGAGCCGTAGTCCCGCGTGCCGTACAATCGGTCGGCGACCTTGCCCCAGCTGCCGGTGCCCAAGGGGTTGAAGTACCGTGTCGTCCGCTGTTCGCCCGCGTAGAAGATCTTGGCGTTCGGCGCCACGAAGTTCCGCGGATAGTAGGGGAACGAGCGCGCGGCGGTGGTGAGCTCCTTCCATGCCGTGCCGGTCCAGAGCTCGGGAATCGTCACGGTCAGTCCATTCTGGTCCTTGCCGGACATGACCAGGAACTGCCCGTTCGGGAGCTCCGTGACGGTGGGATACCAGCGGCCATGACTCATCGGTGGCAGCGAGGTCCACGTAGCGGAACCGGGGTTGTACAGGTTGGCGTCGGGCAGGCCATGGGCGTCGGAGATGTGCCCGCCGGCGACGAAGAGCTGGCCGGTCGAGGTCATCGCGTGTCCCGAGCAGAACAGGTTCGAGCCGACCGGCTGCGCGGTGAACGTGTTCGTGGCCGGGTCCCAGATGTACGGGTCACCGAACTTGCCCCACGCGAACACCTTCCCAGTGAACAGGAGATGCAGGTGGAGGGCGACGATCGGCCAGGGCGCCGGCGCGCTCCACTCGCCGACGGCGGCCGAGCCGGCGATGTCGAGCGAGGGGCGGCCCACGGTGGGCTCGCACGCGGTACGCTCGTTCTCGCGCACGGTGATCAGCTCGTCGCCACGATAGACGGCGAGGGCGCCCTCCTGTCTGACCGAGAGCTCGACCTCGCTGAATTCCGGGTCGCCGGCCGGGGCGGCCTTGAGGGTCTGCTCGCCGTGCTCGTCGGTGCCCTGGACGCGCCAGGCGATCCGCACCGGGAAGGGGTGCTCGTTGAGCAGGACGAAGCGGTTGGCGCAGAGGTAGAGCGCGCGGATCGGGGCGTCGTCGGCCTGGGGCAAGGCGGCCGGACCCTCGCCGGAGGGTGGCGCGGGCGGGCCTGACTCCCGATCGCAGCCGGCGGCGAGGGCGAGAACGACGAGCAGCCCGGAATAGGCCGGGACGTCGGCGAAACGACGGAGGACTGTACGCACGGTCACCACATGGGGGAGGAGCCGGGAAAGTAGCGTTTCGGCAGGGAGCCCGCCAGTTCGGCCCCGGCTGCCCCCTCCCACACAGCCCGTGTGCGTTACCGCAGTCCCGCCAGTGCTCCCTGAATTCGCTGCTTCTGCGCCGGATCCTGCGTCATCGCGAGCGCCTTGGAGTAGTTCTGGATCGCGAGCTTCTTGTCGCCCTTCTTCGCGTACGCCTCGGCCAGGCTGTCGTAGGTGTTCCACGACTTGGGATAGTCCTTCGTGTTCTTCCGGAAGATCACCAGCGCCGAATCCACCTTCCCCTGCCCCATCAGCAGGTAGCCATAGGTATTCACCTCGGCCTCGGTGGCGATGGCGAGCGAGCGCCGGGCCGCGGCCTCGGCGCCGGCCTCGTCGCCGCGCTGACCGAGCAGGGCGGCCTTCACCCGCAGGTTGGTGAAGTTCTCGTTCAGGGCGATCGACTTGTCGGCCCAGGCGGTGGCCTCCTCGAGGTTGACGCCGTTCGCGGCGCACCAGGCGGCGGCCTGGCTCCAGGGCTGCCAGAAGAAGCGGCCGAGACCTCGGAGCTGCTCGCGCAGGCTGTCGGTCACGACGGACTTGGTGTCGACCCCGATCGTGAACGGTACCGCGAGCTTCTCCCAGCGAGCGTCAGGACGACCACGCTGTCGGTCGGGTCGTCGAAGGTGTAGGTGAGGCGCTCGTGCATCTCGCCCGGCGCGGGCGTGGCCGTGAAGCGGAGGGCATCCTCCTTGGGATCGTAGCTGAAGCTGCCCCACGCATTCGCCTGGCGGCTCAGGATGATGGTCCAGTCACCCTTGGTCGGGATCATGTGGAGGCCGTAGCGCCCGGCCTCGAGCGTCTGGCCGCCGATCCGCGCCGGCGAGCTGAGCTCGAGGACCGTGTTCTCGTTGGCGCCCGCCCGCCAGACCGAATCGAACGGCACCAGCGCGCCCCAGACCTGCCGCCCGTTCACCGCGGGGCGGTCGTAGGTGAGGCCGATGGTGGTGAGCCCTACCGTCTGGCTCACCGAGGCTCGCGGGCTCTGCTTCGGGAACACCAGCGGGGGGGCCTGGGCGAGGAGCGCCGGCGCCGGTGGGGTGACGGCTGCCAGCGTGGCGCACGCCAGGGCGAGAGGAACGACACGTCGCATAGGGATCTTGGTTAGGGGACATTGTCCCTACGGGGCCGGTGGCGTGCGAGTTCCTGCGAGGTCCTCGCGCGCTCATCCCGGGCGACGGGCGGAGGAGCATCGGCGAACCGCCGGTAGCGACCTTGCGGCGCCGAGCGCGACCGTCACGGGGAAGCCGAACCGTTGTACAGCAGGCGGGATCTCCAGCACCGCGAGCTCAATCCGATAGCGGGTGGCCAGAATCGCCATGTCGAAGAGCTCGGGCCGGCCTCCACAGCGCTTCACCGATGCGAACGACTCGGTGAAAAAGTACTACACGGTGAGGATCGGGTCGATGTATCCGGTGCACAGGAGGTCGCCTTCCCCGACGTTCCAGAACGTGTGCGGTCCCAGCCTCGAACCTCACGGTCTCTGCCGGCCCGGCGTTCTTCGGCGGCTGGCCAGGCTTCTGGTAGCCGATCCGTCCCTGCTGGACCGTCAACTCTTCCGCCTGCAGATCGTGGATGTGCATGGGTGGACCGTCACCCGGTTTGACGACGTTTTCGGCTTCGATCCGCTCGCCGGCATCGCCCCCGGCCTGTCGGGCGAAGTTGCTGCTCTCGCCGGTGCCGTAAACGATCGTGTGGGGGTAGGTATCCGCTGCGGCACGTTAGCCGGCCGGGTGTTGGACCTCATAGTGGAGACTCACGATGCCGCTCGGGTACGCGTTCGAGCGGATCAGCTTCAGCCAGAGCGCGGCGCCTCGGGGGCCACCAGCGGGATGCCTCGGCCAAGCAGGACGGGCATGATGGCTACCTCCACCTGGTCGACCACGTCCGCGGCGAGCAGGCTCGCACAGAGGCTCGCGCCGCCGAACAGCCAGATGTCGCGGCCTGGCTCTGAACGAAGGGCAGCGACGGCGGCACCAGCATCGGTGCTGACGACCGTGACTGCTGGATGCTCTGCCCCGGCGAGCGTCCGTGAGAACACATAGATGCGCCAGCCCGGCGGCCAGCCGGGCGCGCCCGGCTGTCGCGTCAGCTCATAGGTACGGCGCCCTAACAGGACGGTGTCGAAACCCGCGTAGATCGAGGCCAGGTCGATGGTGGGATCAGGTACGATCCAGTCGATCTCGCCATCGGACCCGGCGATATAGCCATCAAGGCTGACAGCCACCTGATATCGCACTGGCCGCATGCGTGACTCCCGAGTTAAAGGCGCTGTCATCGCGATCTCCGTGGCTTCGGCTGGTCTTCTCATTGCCGTAGCGATCTCCTCGCCGGCGGCCAGGCGATACGCCTCCTCCAGATAGGGCAGCACGGTGCGAAACTCCGACGCCGAACGAAGCAACGTGACGTGGGCGACGCGGTGGAGAGGCCCCCGTTGCACCTTGACGAAGCACGGATCTGCACTTCCCGGTCGAGATGAACGACCAGCCGCAGCGCGTCTCGCATGACCGTCAGGTCCGCGAAGATGCGGGTCGTGCGGAACAGGGCGTACCGCTCGCGGGTGACGATTTCCACGTCGCCGAAGCCTCGGACGGTGCTTCCAACGAGCCATACAGCACGACCAGGTCGGCCGGTCTATCTCGGAGCAAGGCTGCACGACTGCCGAGGCCGCATGCGTGCCGTTGGTGGACTCCGTCAAAGGCCCGGTGACATTTGGGGCAGGTCCATTTTTTTTTTTTTTTTTTTTTTTTTTTTTTTTTTTTTTTTTTTTTTTTTTTTTTTTTTTTTTTTTTTTTTTTTTTTTTTTTTTTTTTTTTTTTTTTTTTTTTTTTTTTTTTTTTTTTTTTTTTTTTTAAAAAAAAAAAAAAAAAAAAAAAAAAAAAAAAAAAAAAAAAAAAAAGATAGAAATTGCCATCCGCCGTCCTCCAGGTCGTGAATGACCAGCAGGATCGGCGGGCCATCATCCATCACGGATTTTTTTTTTTTTTTTTTTTTTTTTTAAAAAAAAAAAGGCCAAAGGCACGAGATCTCCGTGGGTATGTCCAGCTCGTCCAGCCAGACCCTCCTCACGCATAGTGCCGCAGGATGTACCGCAGCAGCACCAGCACCATGACGAGGACGATGGCGATGACCACTCCTACCGCCCCCAGGAGCTTGCGAGCCCGGCCCATACCCTCCCGCTGCAGCCGCAAGGCCTCCTGCTGGTTCGTCAGCGCGCGCGCGTAGGCTTCGACTTGCTGCCGCTGCAGGTCGCGGATCTCCTCGAGCAGGCGGGCCAGGCGGTCCTCATCCATGTGTGCGGCTCCTATTGCGCTTCCATGCTATCCGCCCCTCGTGGCGCGGCGGCGCCGCCGAGTCCCGGATACACATCATCGGCGGTTCCCGGCTGTCCATCGGCTCCGACGCCATAGACCGTGTACCCTCGGCCGTCCGGCGACAACTCATACTGGTACTCGCGCGGCCGCCTGAACACCCCAGCCGAGAAGTCTTGAATGTTGACAAACTTGAGGGAGTATGGCAGCTGCACAAAAACAGCCAACCGCGCGGGATAGGCTCCGGTGTCCTGGTGATAGCCCTCGATGGCATCCACGAGCTTGTTCAGGTCCGCACGGCTGCTGGCAGCATATACCGGGGCATAGGCCGGTTGGCCCGTGAAATGCCACATGAGCAACGCGCCACCCATCAAGTTCAGAAGCGCCCCGGTGGCGCCGAGGCCGATGGCGACTCGAGCGCGCGGCCGATCGGACACTAACCCCCAGCTCACCGCTGCGGCCCCGAAGAAGAGGCCGAAGCCAGGGATCAGGGAGCAACCGGCGAGGACAAGCAAGGGCCAGGATCGCTTCGCGTTGGGCATCAGGACTCGCTACGACGTTGCTGCTTGGTCTCCGCCGCACGCTTCGTCCACTGCCACAGCCCGTCCGTAACCGGCGCCGGGAGTCGGTGGCCCAGGGCCCGGGCGACCAGGACGATCTGGCCGCGGTGGTGCGCCTCGTGAGCCACGAAATAGGCGAGGACGTGCCCTACGTCGAGCGGAAGATTGCGCCAGATATAGGTCGACGCCCTCGGGACCGTGCCACCGGACTCACAGCCGAGGGTGAGGAGCCGGAGGATGCCCCGACTGCTCCGCTGCAGGGCCGGTACCAGTTCCCTGCGCCCGACCCGCCGTCGGTCGACGCTGCGGGGCACCGGGACCCCCAGTTCCTGGCCCAGGATCTTGATCCACGAGCACCGAGCATTGTGCATGTGGCCGGCGATCATGCGAACCGTGCGACGGGGCGCACCTGGAATGGGTGTCGCCCACAGCTCAGGCGGCAGGTGCTCAACCAGGAAGACCGTGACCCGATTGCTGGTCCGCCAGGTGTCGAGGATCGTATCACGCAGCACGCGATGGCCGTCAGTGGCCCAGCCGCACGAGCGTCTGGTTGTAGATGGCGGCATACGCGTGCGTCACCTGATTCCATCGAACGTCCGTGGAGTCCACCACGGAGCCGGCCGTCGTTTCACATCCGGGAATCACGCGGCCGTCTCCCGTGTGCTCAAAGACTCGATAGTCGACCGGAGTCAATTCGAGTCGCCGGTCCTCCGGAATCGAGGGGACGACGACGTCATGACCCATCACTGCCCAGAAGCGGTAGTCGCCTCCACTGACGGCGGCCCGGGCGTCGTCCACAGGATTGTGCGCTTCAAGGCTGTCGAGCGAGTGGCGTAACTCTGCCATTTCAGGACAACCCGGGGCTCCCCTCCCCTGCTCCTTGGCAGGCGCGAGGTCGCATTCGCGCTCGAAACGCTGCACAACCTGGAGCCGATTCTCCATGGCCCCCGACTGCGCGGCGATCCGCCACGCGTACTCCCGGCGCGTTTCGACTGGTTCGGCGCCTTGGCCCACCGCCACACGCCATTGCGCACAATAGGCGACCAACTCGACGTCGATAATGTGGCGCGCCGACGTGAGGCCCGCCACGAACGCTTCGCACGACGGGAATGCCGCGGCTTGTGCCCTGTGCACGGCTTCGTGCGCCTCGAGCTGCGCTCGGAGGAGCGAGTCCTGCACATCGGCGCGGATCCGACTGATTGCCTGCCCGGCTTCGCACCGCGTGATCCCTGGAAAATCGTCAGGAACCGCGGCGCGCTGGGCCCAGGCCGGGCGCGCCGCCGTGCCGAGTGCCAGGGCGACAATGACGAGGGCGGTCAGCCGCACCCTGGCACCTCGCGCAGGCTGGAGAACACCGCCAGCCCACGCTCCCGCGCGACACGTACCATGAGGTCGGCCCCGTGCGACGCGCCGCCCACGCGAAGCACCGCGTCGCAGCGGGCCAGCAGCCGCTCCGCGATCGGGTGAAAGATCTCCTCGAAAATAGCGTCACCCACCCGGCGCGAGCCCGCCAGCGCGACCAGCGGGAGGGCGAGCCATTCGCCGATCAGCGGGATGTGGCCTGCCCGAAAGAGAGGGAGCGCATAGGCTTCCATCGCGCTCAGGTTCTCGGCCAACCTCCCGGGGTCGTCTCCCGTCCCCGAGCGATATGGTCCCGCCACGAGGATCATCAATCGATTCATCGGCTAGATCCATTCAGTCATGGATGCTTGTGCGCGTCCCAGTGCGATACCCACCTAGCGCGTGATCTGGTGACCGGCCTGCCGCAACTCCTGGAGCGCTTCCTCCAACTCCCGTGCCTTCACCAGCACGTAGTCGGTGTCGAACGTCGAGATGGCGAAGATGCTCAAGCCGGCCGCGGCCAACGGATCGGCGATGGCGGCAACGATGCCGACGAGGTTGAGCGGCAGCGGCCCGCGCACTCGAAGAGCGCGATAGTCCCGCTCACAGGGTACCCCCACCGGCACGGCGCTCTGGAGTGTCGTAATGGACAATTCTTCGGCCGTTCGACTCAGCGTGAGAAATGGGCTCGGCCCCGCGGCCCACGAAGGAATGGGGGCTCCGGGCTCGAGGCGACAGATCGCCAGCGTGTCCGGAAGGAGCTCGAGCGGGAGGTGCGGCCGCGGGGAGGGCCGTGCGTCTTGTGGCTCAACCATCGTGGTCTCCAGCCTCGGGGATCAACACCCAGAGCAGGATATACACGAGCAATCCAGGGAACGCCGCGGACACGATTGAGCCCACGACGTAGATGACCCGCAGTACTGTGGCGTCCACGCTCAAATATTCCGCCAGACCGCCCACCACCCCGGCGATTTGTCGATTGTTTCTAGAGCGCCGCAACGGGCGCGACACGTCGGGCATGCGACCTCCGATGTGACTCAAATGCTGGCTCGAACTCCTGTCCGCGGCATGGGCTACTTGGCACGGTTCTTCAGCCAGGTGCGAATCCACCCGAGATAGAGCCGCGGGAGCACCGCCAGGTGCGATCCTCTTGGCGTTGCAGGCATTTCGTGCAATTCCCGTTCGAGCCAATCCAAGAAGGAGGAAGCGGCAAGCTCCGGACGCTGCGCCTCGTCTCCTTCGTGATCCCACCAGACCACTCGGGCCTCGCCATCATTCAGCACCGAGGTGTCGAAGCAGAGCAGATCACCGCCTCCACTATCGCTGAAGGCGATCAAGTGAGCCGGCAGCCGTGGGTAGGCGTCGTGTCGCTCGACGAGGTTGATGCCGACGATGTTCAGTTCGGAGGGCTCCGGAGTCCGAACACTGTAGATATCGACAGGGCTGTGCGCAGCATCGCCGAATTCGAGCTGGAACGACCGATAGCTGGCCGGGAACCGACACCCCAGTGCCTCCTCGGCGGCGGCGAGCTCCTCGTGCGTCGCCGGCCGGGGAACGACATCGGCGCCCCATGACCGCGCCTGCGCCCGAAACAGGTGGGCGATGTCCTCATACCGTGATTTCGCTCTCCCCACGTCGCCACCCCGGTGATTACTCGGCGTCCGCTCTGACCCAGCGATAGCGAGGCGAAGCGGCCCCGACCAGAAACCCGAACACACCGCCCAATCCTGCCCCAATCAGGGTCACCTTCCCTACTGGGGCAGTGTCTGACGTACAGTCGTAACACCTCCCGTGCGCGGCGAGCGCCAGGACGAGACCGCCGAGCGCTCCAAGCCCGCCGCCGATCGCGCCACCCTTCCAGTGCTGGTACCCCACGCGTTGTCGGATGCTGTCGGGCACGGTCGACAACCGAGCGGTCGTGTCGCGCACCGGCTCGACCAGGGTCTGGAGCGCAGGCCCGGCACCTGCCGCGTGCTGCGCAAGCGCTGGGGAGGAAACGGCCAGACTTATCCCGAGTCCTATGAGCACTCCGGCGGCTCTAATCATGAGGGTCCCAATACCGTCGAGCGCCTCGAGGGAACCTTCGCGGCGTGGGCTGCATGCCGTTGTTACGCGTGAGCCCGCAACACGTAGCTCACGCCAAGTGCACATACGTACAGGCCGACTCCGAATACGGTATGTGTCACAAGGCTCTTCAGCCTGGCCTGCATTGGCCTGGGTGTTCTTGAGGCAGCAACGCCGAGGCCGAGCGACGGCTGCATGATGAAGAACGGGAATACTACGGTGCCAATGCCGAAGAGGAGCGCGGGCAGTACGGTTGGCCGCACAAGCCATTCAGCTGATGCGATGACGACGAATGCAATCGCGAATATGACACCTGTACCGTAGTGAACAATCCAGCCGACCGTACACTCGTGGGGCTTCTGTGGCGTGGCGGCGATATTCGCATGCCTCAGCGTGCCGCCCGGCATGTGGCGCACCCAGCGTCCGAGCAAGCAGTAGTTGAGCGATGGAATGCTGAACGCGTGCTTCAGGAACAGATTCCAAAGGTCCATCACCAGCGTCGCGCCAATGCCAATGGCAATCGCACCAGGGATGGCGTCTGCTTCAATGCTCATGATCTGCCTCGACCTGGACGCCCCACAGGAGCACCCATGCCCATCCCAGCAAGGTCGCTACGAGAAACGGATAGGCGAAGAATGGGAGCGGCGACGAGGTGGGCAACAGCGCCTCACCCGCGTAGATGCGTCCGGCCGTGATGGCGAACATGCCTGCGCCGACACCGCCCAACGCACGCACCCACCGTGGTAGGTGCCGCGGTGCACTGACGGGGCGAGCGCCGAGGCCCAGAGCGCCGTCCCTGCGGCGAAGGCCGGCACACTGGCCGTGGGTCCGGCGGCCGTTCCCGACAACAGCACGCCCTCGCCGATCGCAAAGACCAGAAAGCCGGCGGCTAATATGTCGACTCCGGCTCGGAAGTATCTCAGGGCCAGCAGACTGGTCGCCACCACCAAGGCAACGCTGTCGATCGCCCACAGGCTGGCCTGGAGCGTCGGTGAGGCGACAAACGTCCCCGCAAGCCCGAATACCGCGCCCACGAGCAGGCCACCGGCTGCGATGTAGTCCAGGGTTCTGTCGGGGCTTGAGCTCATCAACGGGCTGACTCCCATGCAGCGACTCGCGGCGCAATCGGCAAAAGAAGCACGAGTGGCCAAAGGGCGTTGAAGACTAGCGCGACCGCCACATACATCCCGGTCGTGGCCAGATAGAGCGGGTTGCGGCTGAACCGGAACGGGCCATCGGTCAGCAGGACCAGGCTGGGTTGGTCCGGCCGAATATTGGTGCCAGCTCGCCGGAAGACCTTCTCGGCAGCTCTAGCGAGCCAGTAGCTGGCGACGAACACCGCGATTCCCAGCAGACGCCCCACCCAAGGGTGGAGCATGGGTACTGGTTTCAACCAGTGGAGGATGAACCCGAGGGCACCTGAAGGCGCCGGTTAGGCGCCTGAGCCGTGGGTCCACGCGCAGGGCCGCTCACCCGAATCCGGATCGGCGCGCCCGCAGCAGCTGAATGAGCCCGATGAGGCCCACGCCGAAAGCCACGCCACCGGCGAAGAGCAACAGAAAGTCCACCGTGCGTACATGGGGAGCGGCGCGCTGGGCAGCCAGGAGGCCAACCAGCATCGGAACGACAGACACGGCTGCGCGACGTCGCGGTGTAGTGTCCATATCGCTTCCTCCAGAGACCGGCGGTTGTAGCCCTCCTGCCACCACTTGACCTGCTGCCGCGGATACCCCGAGTATGCTCCCCGCTCACCTTCGCGACCCACCACAAGGGGCCCAATCAATGACGCTCAGATACATCAATCCAGAGAGTCTACCGGTCGACACTCTGGTGGGAGTGGCCACGCTATCCAAACCCGAGTACCTGATCGAGGTTGATGCGATCGCGGTTATCGACGACGCCTCTGGTGAGTAGCCACAGCCCCAGTGGCACCTCGAACGCCAGCATCGGCAGCCAGATAAGCGACGTGATCGGGCCGTGCAGCCATCCCCGAGCTGCGGCGGCAGTCCGACAACCAGCACAGCTGATGCGACGACGCCGAGCCACGCGAGCGGAACGGGGATCATCCGGCCGCGGAGCAGGAGGTAAGCGAAGGCCGTGCTGCCCACGGCGAAGAACGTCGCCGTGAGGGCCACGTCGTCCCTGAGGAGATACGCAGCGAGCGCGTGCACTGCGGCGGTGTCGGGGGCGTCTGCTCCACTCGCCGTCGCGAGCCCGAACAGTGTAAGCATAGCGGGTATGGAGAGGGCCGCGAGGACACCCTCGACCACGCGACACACCAGGCCGAGCATTGCAAGATCGCCGTCCTCATCCCGAGTGATCGCATAGAGCGTCACGCCCAACAGCAGGGCCGAAAAGCACTGTACCAGGGCGAGTCCCACCAGGATGCCCATATCCGCCGCGTGCGCAGCGATCCCTGCGAGCTTCGCAGCGACCCCCTCCCCGCCGGCGGCCCGGCGGAACAGGACCATGCTGGCGATGCCAGCGGCGATGTAGGCGAGAAACGTGAACCGGAATCCGGGCGTTCGTCGCGCGAGTCATGTGGGCGTCCTGTCCGGACGAGACCCGACGCGGGTGGGTGCGCCAAGGTTTCAGAATGGCACACGACTGCGGCGCGCGGACTCAGCGTGCTCAGCGCGCACGGGCGCGGGCGCGCAGCTTGGCGAGTGTGGGGCCCAGGTAGCGCCGATACCCGGCCGGGCTCATCCAACCCGCTGGACACTTCACCGCCTGCAGGTCACCCGGGGCAAGCAACAGGAACGTATGGGTCGCGCTTGTCGGCCGGCGCACCCTCACCCGGAGTTTGCGGCCCGCCCGCGCACGGACCCGCCCGATCCGGCCGTCCGGCACCCGCACGCAGTCCCCAACTTGGAATTTGGCGCCCACACAACCCTCGGCAAAAAAGAAGCGGGTTGCCGCTGTCCAACGACTGGCAAATCAGCCGCCAACGACCTGAGATAACCTATGGTCCACGTTTGTCGGCTGCATGAGCGGGTGAGGCTGCGGGCGGCCGCCGGACGCGCCATGACTCAGTGACGGATGGGCTCGTCGTTCCAGATGTCTACTGCGCACCGCCAGTTCCCATCCGGCTCTCGGCGCCACACCGTTACCGCGCGACCATTGGTCGTCACCGGCTGCCTTCCCGGCCCCGGCATCGTGACAGCGTTTGTGCTCAGCAGATAGGCCAATTGGCCGTCCGGCGAGAGGCTCGCCTCCGACGTGATCCAGGTGATGTGAAAGCCGGGGATGGTTAAGGCGCCTTCGACGTAGCTACGAAGCGCCGCCTTTCCGCTGAACGCCGGCAATCCGGGGGCAAAGACTCGCGCATCATCAGTCCAGAAGGCCACGATGCGGTCGATGTCCTGCCCCTTTGACGATAGGGCGGCCCACTCAGCATCCTGCTCGAGGAGTCGCTGGCGCTCCCGTTCTAGATCCATAGGGACCTCGCGTGTTGAAGGCCACCTGGAAGATAGGCAGCCGCATGCGCTCGCGGCCTAACGGATGGCTAATCAGCTGCAAACGACCCGATGAAAACCTACGGTTTATTGTTGCCGCTAGGGGCCTGGGACGCGGGCGGCGCTCGGCCCCGCCCGCGTTTGTCGACTGCATCAGCGAGTTAGGCGGCGCCGCGCGCCGAGCCACTCGCGTGGCTCAGTAATAGGTCATCTGGCATGCCGGCGGGACCTCGAGAGTGTCGGCATGGGTCGGTTTGCGCGGCGCCGTCTCGCCGGCCCCACGGCCCACGGCTTGGAAGCACCGCTCCACGCCGCCCCGCGGAAACACGAAGTAGACCGTGGCCGTATCCGGCGGCAGCGCCCGCACGCTGACGCGTGAGCGGGGTGGCAGGAAGATCACGTCCCCACTCCCCGCCTCCGTGGTATCGCCGTTGAGCATCACGCGAACGCGGCCCCGGTGGACGAGTAAGATCTCTTCATCGACCTCGTGTTGGTGCTCTGGGATCAGGCTGCCCGGCGGCATATCCTCCGCGCCCATGAAGAGATAATTGGCCCCGGTGGCCATGGGCCCCACCTTCAGCAGCATGAAGCGGCCATCGGCTAGGTAACGCCGTTCGCCCTCAGCTCGACGAATAACCCGCGGCATCAAGTCTGTGTGGATCGGCTGCTGCGCCGCGGCCGTGTGGGCGATGCCTCCGAGGCCGATGGCGACGACAAACTTGAGGCTCGTTCTCGTTCAATTCATTGGCACCTCCTCACAGTCCTACAGTCTCCGTTGGCGTCCGCCAAACGAATGGCTAATCAGCTGCACGTAGAGGCCAACGATCAGTACTCCAATCAGTGTGCCAACGACGAATGCCGGTGCCGCTAACCGCTCGCCCGCGAACTGGAATGAGCCGAGCCAGACTACAGCGGCAATAACCAGGAAGATCGGGTGGGAGCGCGTCCCGAGGCTGCAAGAGGTCACCTGATCCAGACAGATGCTCATAAACGCGCCGTCCTGATCCAGGCGCACGCGATGTGACGTGAGCACTACTGATCCGTCGACTGACGCGCTCACCTCGCGCTCGCCTGGCAGCATTTCCATCAAGGGGCCTCGAGTAACGACTTACCAGATCTTCGGTGCTGTGGTGTCGGCCTAACTAGAATTAGACTGCATAATGATGGGCGGTGCCACGCTTTCTGCCGCCTACTCCGCAGCCTGACAGCACCGTTACACTATGGCCTCAGCGTGAGAAGGTGACAACTCGACGCGCCCAACCGGTATGCATCGCCTTCGAATAGCCTATCGAATAGCCTGTCAAAATGACGCTGCAGAGAACACAGCGTTCGCCAGCCAATGCCGTGATTTCCAGGGTGGGGTCCCCTAAGCTTTCAGGCCCGCCACATTGCGCTCATATTGTCCCAAGGAGAGCCCCACGACACTCGACCTGCGCACGAGACGCCAATTCGTCGGCACCATGGCCGCGACACTCGCCGCGACCTGGATCGCCGGCCCCGCCAGCGCCGGCTTCGCGTCCGCCGGACGGGTGCTGGCGCCGGGGCAGCTTCGCGACCTCGACGCCATCGCCGCGCTGATCCTCCCGTCCGACGACCTGCCCGGCGCCCGCGAGGCGCACGTCGTGGATTTCATCGACCGCGCCCTCGCCTCGTTCGCGGCCGAACAGCGGCCGCTGTTCGATGCCGGACTCTCCGATCTGGCCGCACGGGTGGCGCGGCGGCACCCGCTCGCGGGAAGCTTCGCGGACCTAGGCGAGGCGGACGCCGTCGCCCTGCTGCGCGAGCTCGAGTCGGAGCGGTCCGATTTCTTCGAAGCGGTGCGCGTGGCGACGATCAGCGGCTTCCTGGCGAATCCCGAGTACGGAGGCAACGCGGGCAAGGCGGGCTGGCGGGCGATCGGCTTCGACGACCAGTTCGTGTGGGCGGAGCCGTTCGGCTGGTATGACGGGAAGGGCGCGGCCGGCGAGTAGCCCTACCAGGTCACCGAATACTGTCCGCCCAGTGTGAACAGCGTCTCGTTCGCGCGGAAGTCGCTGCTCGGCTCGTCGCTGGGCCAGGCGCTGCGGTGGGTCGCCACGCCAAAGTTGAGCGCGAACGCATCCACCAGGTGGACGCTCGCCACCAGGCGCTCCAGCGCATCCCGCCGCCGGCTTACGATTGCCCCGCCTCCGAACGCGAACGTCTTCTCCGCGGTCAGACTCACCGGCAGCCGCACTTCGGTGAAGTTGCCGTTGATCCGGACCCGCGTGCTGACGAACTGCAGCGTCTGCGCGCCATCGGTGTAGACGCCGAGCTGGGTGCTGGCGGTGACCCCGCGCAACATGAGGCTCGGGCCGATGCCCGCGCGCCAGGCGGTGCGGTTCGCGATCACGGGGCTCTCGCCCTCCGGGAGCCACTCGCTCCGATCGGCGTCGAGGTGGACCGCCACGCCGTAGCTCAGCTCCCCGTCCCGCTTCAGCATCCGCGAGACGTCGAGCGACGCGCCCCGGTCGCCCTGCCCCGCGAATCCCTCGAGCCGGGCACTCCACCCATGGTTCTCCCATTCGCCCTGCGCCGACCAGATGCCGCTGCTGAGGGCCTCCCGGAACAGCACCGTGCTGCGCGATCCCAGCAGCGAGCGCCGCGCGAACACGGTGTTGTACCCGGCCGTCAGCGCCACGGTGCGGTGGTTGACCTCCGGCAGGCGGATGGGGATCTCGTGGTAGTGCTCGGTACAGCGGCCGGCGTGGCAGACCCTGATGCGGGCCGGCTTGAGATAGCGCGACAGGAGGCGGCCCTGCCACCGGGCGGCAAAGCGGGAGACCGGCAGCGAGTCGCCGAAGTCGGAGGTGAGCTCGGCATGGAGCACCGGGCCGGCGCTCCAGTAGCGGTCGAGGCCGTTCTCGGACTCCACCACGATGCTGTCGGCCGCCGGGCTTTCGACGGTGATCTCGACCGGCTGGCCGGCCGATGGGACGGCAGGCTCGAGGCGGACGGTGACCGGCTGGGGGCCATCGACAATTCGCGTCGTCTGCGTCGGAATGCCGCAGCCCGCGAGCGCGACGGCGAACGCGGCGGCGAGCGCGATGCGGGAGCAAGAGTCCATCGGATCGAGTTGTCTCGGGAGGAACGACCGCTGCGACTTCCTTGTTCACGATACCGCTCCGGACGCGCGTGTGCCAGAGGGGGTCGCTGGCGAGCCCTCGCGGGAAAAGGTCCTCAACCGAAGTAGCCGACGTGGCTGATGGCGTCGGTCTGGGTCGGCACATCGGGGTACGTCTTCCGCCCCTGGCGCGGAGGCGTGTTCTACCCGGCCGGGCTACGTCTCCAGGACGAGCTCGCCTGGTACGCCGAGCGATTCCGCACGGCGAGCACCGGTGGACGGTCGAGCTGCGCCATCCGAGCTGGCAGAACCCGGCGGTCTATGAAGCGTTGGGGCGGCGAGGAGTGGCGCTGTGTGTGCCGATGGGCGGACGGCTGCGGGCGGCTTCACGGACGAGCAGCTCCGTCCGTGGGCAGCGCGCGTCCGCGCGCTGGCGAGGTCAGGCAAGGACGTGCACGTCTACTTCAACAACGACCGGGAGGGGCATGCGGTGCGGGATGCGCTGCGCCTCCGGGAGATGCTCAGCGCTGGCGCGCTGAGCCGCGAGGCGCTCGGCGGCGGAGCCAGCTCCGGCACAGGCTCCAACTCGTGCACCCCACACCAGTTGAGCAGCCCCGCGACGTCCACCGCGTGCTCGCGAGTGTCGACCACGAATTCCGCGCGCTCGTTGGTCACGAGCGCCATGGCGTGGAGGCCCACCCCGGGGAGTGGGATCCGGCGCTCCCGCGCTCGCCAGGGGCCCCTTGCCCGGCCCAGGTCGATGCCGCTCGCCTTGAGCCGCGCGGCCAGGTGATATACTGCGGTGGGCTCGTAGGGCCCCCGCTCTTTCGACCGGCGCCGCTCCGCGCGGGCTGCGCTGTGGCTGGATCGCATTCGGTCCTCCGGGGTGAGGAATCGCCGCTGCCGCCTGTTCCGTGCGGCGCCACTCGCAGGATGGCCCTCGGTCCCGGCGTGGACTGTGAGGCCGGTCACCCCGCAGCCCAATTGTTTCATATCGCCCGACCCGCCAACTCGCCGGAGCCCGCCAACGATGGAGCCGCCACAATGATGGCCAGGCTGGTGCTCGCGCTCGCCCTCGTGACCCTTCCGGCCGCCGATGGCCCGGTGGGCGCCAACCGCATTGTTGCCAACACCAACCGCACACCCGCCGGCCGCCTCCGGAACGGCGTGCTGACCCTCTCGCTGGAGCTCCGGACAGGAACGCTCCGGCCGCAGGCAGACGACGGACCCGGCATCGAGGTCCAGGCGTTCGCCGAACTGGGGCATCCGCTTCGGATCTCGGGCCCGCTCATCCGGGTGCCGGAGGGGACCCTCATCCGCGCCACAATCCGAAACACCCTCGCCGACTCGACGCTCGTGTTACACGGCCTGTACACGCGTCCGGCGGCCGGGGACGACACAGTGCAGGTTGCGCCGGGCGCGACACGCGAGGTCAGCTTCGCCGCCGGTGCGCCAGGGACCTATTTCTACTGGGGGACGACGAGCGGGAAGGCGATGGCCGACGACCGCTGGATCGACAGCCAGCTCTCGGGCGCGTTCATCGTCGATCCGGCGGGGTCCCGGCCGGCCAACGAACGCGTATTCGTGCTGGGACTCTACCTGCGGCCGGGAGACAGCGCGGCAGGGCGCCCCGAGCACGAACTCATGCTCATCAACGGCAAGTCGTGGCCCGATACCGAACGCCTCGACTACACGGTGGGCGACCCGGTGCGCTGGCGCTGGATCAACGCCACCGCAAGCTCGCATCCGATGCACCTGCACGGGTTCTACTACGACATCGAGACCCGGGGCAGCGCGGCGGCGGACACCACGTACGACGAAGCCTACCGGCGCCACGTGGTCACCGAGCTCATGCTGCCGGGCGGCACGATGGCGGTGCGGTGGACTCCTACCCAGCCCGGCAACTGGGTCTTTCACTGCCACTTCGCCTTCCACGTCTCGAGCGAGCTCTACCTCGCGCCACATGCCGCACCCGACGCCGCGCGGAGTGGTCACGCCACGGCGCACCCGATGGCCGGCCTCGTGCTCGGCATGCGCGTGCACCCCGCGGTGGCCGCGACGGCGCGGCCGCAGTCGAGCCCCAACTCCTCGGCGCCGCACGCGAGCGCTTTGGCCCCTCAGGTGTACCGCCTGGTGGTCCGTCCGGTGCCGTCGGCGCCGGACGCCGCTCACCTCATGCGGTACGCGCTCGAAGAGGCACGCGATGGCGCGACCGACGGCCCGGGGATTCCCGGTCCACTGCTGACGCTCGAGCGCGGGCGGCCGGTGCGCATCACCGTCGTCAACCGACTCGACGAGCCGACCTCGGTGCATTGGCATGGCATCGAGCTCGAGAGCTATACCGACGGCGTGCCGGGCTGGAGCGGTACCTCGGGGCGATTGTACCACGGGATCGCGCCGGGCGACTCGTTCACGGCCGCATTCACGCCACCGCGGGCGGGCAGCTTCATGTATCACGCCCACGCCAACGAGCTGGTCCAGATCCTGGGCGGCCTCGACGGGACGACTCCTGGTCTACCCACCCGGCGAGCCGTTCGACACGGCTACGAACCGCCTCGTCATGGTGGGCTCGCTGTTCCGGCACGACAGCGTGTTGGGTGTCGTGAACGGGCGCCTGGACCCGGCGCCGCTCGAGCTCCACGTGGGGCGTACCTACCGGCTCAGGCTCTTCAACATCGGCGACGCGCGTACCTATTTCGCGCTCCGGCAGCCGGATTCGTCGCTCGTCGCGTGGCGCGCGGTGGCCAAGGACGGGGCCGACCTTCCACCGGCGCTCGCAGTGACGGCCACCGGACCGCTCCTGACCGGGCCGGGTGAGGTGGCGGACTTCGAGTTTACGCCTGAGCGAGCGGGCGAGCTGGTGCTGGACGTCAACTCGCCGTTCGCGGGGTGGAGGCTGGGCGTGGCGGTGCACGTTCGGCCAGCATCGTAGCCCGATGACCCGTTCGGCTACCGTCTTGACGGAGGCGGGACAGGCCTTATAGTGGGGCCCACTCAGATGCCATGAAACCCGGCGCAACACCAGGAGAGGTCGCCCACGCGCCGGGCGGAGCCAATCGCGAAACCGGCTGAGCAGCTACTGCTCTGCCGGTTTTTTGCGTTCCACTCACCGCCGCTCCAGGAGGGATCGATGTACGCCACCATCCGGCGCTATGCCGCCAAGAACCCGAGCTCGGCCAAGGATCTGTTCACCGGCCTCAAGCAGCGAATCGAGGACAAGTTCCTTTCCCGCCTGCAGGACGTCCCGGGCTTCCACTGCTACTACGTCGTGAACGCGAACAACCGCGAGCTCGTCACGGTCTCGATCTTCGAGACGCCCGACGGCGCGAAGGAATCCACCCGCCGGGCCGCCGAGTTCGTCAAGACCGATCCGGCGCGGGATCAGCTGAAGGACCCGGAGATCATCGAGGGCGAGCTGCTGGTCGGGAAGGAGATGCCGGTCGGCGCGCACTAGCTCGCCGAGGGAGGCCAACGCAACGGGGGCGTGCCCTGAGGCACGCCCCCGTTGTCATGCCGGACCCGCGGGTGGGTTAGAAGCGGAGCCCGACCGTCAGCGGGATCATGTACGCCGTCTTCTCGTCGCCCGAGGTGGCGTCCACGGTGCCCTTGAGGATCGCGTGGAACCGCGCCTCGGCGAACAGCTGGGCCTTGCCCATCCCGAAGTCGAACCCGGCGCCGGCGTTCAAGCCGAGCTTGGTCTGGGACTCCGAGGAGCCCAGGCCGTCGATCGTGGTCTTGCCGTTGTACAGGCCGGGGCCGGCGAGCAGGTACGGCCGGAGCGGGCTCGCGCTGGGGAAGGCGAACACCGCGTTGGCCGTGCCGCCGAGCATCCGGCTGTGGCCGTCGATCCCGTCGAGGCTGAAGCGGGTGTAGAACGCGTCCACCTGGAACCCGAGCGGGCTCACCGGGGGCTTCACGCGAAGCTGCGCGGTGCCGCTCCAGCCGGTGCCGACGCCATCGGAGAGCGAGCCGGTGGGCACGACGATGCCGCCGCCCACGCCGAAGCTGAGGCCCTGAGCCTGCGCGGCCTGCGCACCGAGCATCACGGCGAGACCGACCACGGCACCACGGATCATGCTGTTCATTGGGTATCCCTCGTGCTGAGTGGCTGAAGGCAATGCTCGCGGAGACGAGCGGATAGGAGACGGGAGCCTGGTCGGCAAGCGCGCCGGCCAGCCCATGTTGCAGGTCGGAATGGTGCGGCGTAACCGCAACTCCGCCAGACTGTTACGAGTCTGGCCCGGCCGGCAGTGTCGCGCGATTGCCTACTGATTTTCCGACGGGTGCGAAGCCTTGCAGAGCGCGATGCGAGGAGGTCTGGAGAGGCGCAATGACGAGGCGAGGGCCACGCCCGCCACGATGAGGTTGGCGACGATCACCGGCGCGGCCTGAATGAGTACTCCGTACACCACCCAGAGCACGGCCGCCGCGGCCTGAACCCGCCGGAGGCTGGCGGCCTCCCGGCAGAGATACGAGCTCGCGAATACCGCGGTGGCCACCCAGCCGATCCAGGCGAGGGTCATCGCTCAGGCCGCCACGTGAGGCGCGGCCGCGATGTCGCGGATGGTGAGCGAGTCGGTCCGGCTCTTGTCCCAGTCCTGCACCACGAGCCCATGGGCCGCGAAGAGGGCGCGGATGCGGGCCCCATCCCAGCCGGCGATCTCCTCGAGGATCGGGATCAGCACCGAGAGCCCATCGTCGCTGAGGATGGTGCGGCGCGCGATGGGCGTGAGGTAGCGGTTCTCCGACACCGCGATCGTGAGGCCCCCGATCCGGTTGACGTGGAGCATGACGTTCACGTCGGAGCCGCCGTCGCCCACGTAGACCACCCGGTCGCCGCTCACCGGGAGCGAATGCCGGAGCTCCTCGAGCACCGCCACCTTCCCGTAGCCCGCCGGCACCCGCACGATGGACTGGATCTCGCCCGTGTCCTGGTCGTAGCGGAACTGGGTGCCGTAGATCCGGCTCTCGGGCACGATCCCCTTGAGCGCGGAGCGGATGACTTCCTCCGGCGCGGCGGAGACGACGTAAAACGTGAAGCCGAAGCCGTCCACCGACTCGAGCAGCCGCGACAGGAGCCCCAGGTTCTGCTTGAGGCGGATCCGGCGGCCGACCTCGACGAGGTCCTCGCGCCGCACGCGGCGATACTCGGGGTCGTGCAGCAGCAGATAGGCGAGCTCGCCGCCCTGCTGCACCAGGTGGATGTCCGACAGGCCGGCGGTCTTCTCGGCGAAGCCGCCGATGCCGAGCATCTCGCTCAGCACGTGGCCGGAATCGTTGAAGCTCAGGGTCTGGTCGAAATCGCTGGCAAAAAGGTATTGCTTCATGTCGCCTCTCCGGGGCAAGTCGCATGCCCAGCGTTGGGGTGCCGTGTATGACGGGAAGCATACACCCCACCGGAGCGCTGGAGAGGGGAATCCGGTCACAATCGGGCACCGGCAGGGAGAGCCTCCGACAATTCTGTCGCCCTTCGCCCGGGGAGCCGCCTGTGTAACTTTCCGGTGACCCCACGAAACTCTGGCCCCGGACGCCCGTGCTCGTCTTCAAGCTCGTCATCACGCTCCTGCTCGTGGGCGCCGTGCTCGCCGCGCTCGCGCGCCGGGTGAACGCCCCGTACCCCGCGCTGCTGGCGCTCGCCGGCGCGGGGCTGGCGCTGCTGCCGAACCTGCCCCAGGTCACGCTCGACCCCGAGCTCGCGCTCACGCTGCTCGTGGCGCCGGTCCTGCTCGACGCGGCCTTCGACTCGTCGCCCCGCGACCTGCGGCGCCACTGGCGGGTGGTCACGGGCCTCGCGCTGGTGGCGGTGGGGCTCACCGTGGTGGCCGTGGCGCTGGTCGCGCGCTGGCTGGTGCCCGGCATTCCCTGGCCCGCCGCCATCGCGCTCGGCGCCATCGTGGCCCCGCCCGATGCCGCGGCCGCGACGGCGGTGCTCACCCAGCTGCGCCCGCCGCACCGCATCCTCGTCATCCTCCAGGGCGAGAGCCTGTTCAACGACGCGAGCGCGCTCCTCATCTACCGGATCGCGGTAGCGGCGGCGGTCACCGGCAGCTTCGCGGGCTGGGCCGCCGTTCCGATACTCGCGGCGGTGGCGGTGGGCAGCGTGGTGCTGGGCGTGGTGGCCGGGCGGCTCGCGGTCTACATCACTCCGCGCATCACCGACGTCCCCACCTCCGTCATCGTCCAGTTCCTCACCACGTTCGCGGTCTGGATGCTGGCCGAGCAGATCCACCTCTCGGGCATCCTCACGGTGGTCGTGTTCGCGATCTACGTGGCGCAGCGCGTCCCCGATCTCATCTCGGCGAAGCTCCGGATCCAGAGCTACGCGGTGTGGGAGGTCGTCGTCTTCGTGCTGAACGTGCTGGCCTTCATCCTCATCGGCCTCCAGCTCAAGCCGATCCTGGCGCGGCTGAGCTCCGAGGAGCTGGGCCGGTACGCCACGGCGGCCATCGCGGTCTGCGCGGCGGTCATGCTGGTCCGGATCGTGTGGGTGATGAGCTACACGACGGTCGCCCGCTGGGGCGGCACGAAGATGAGCACCGCCGGCGCGGCGGTGGTGGCCTGGTGCGGCATGCGCGGCATCGTCACGCTGGCGGCCGCGCTGGCGCTGCCCGACGGCGGGAGCGCCGCCTTTCCCTATCGCGACTTCATCCTCTTCACCGCCTTCTCCGTCGTGCTCGTCACGCTCGTCGTCCAGGGGATGACCGTCGGCCCGCTGATGAAGCTCGTCGCCCTGCGCGACGACGGCGCGGTCGACCGGGAGGTGCGCCACGCGCGCGCCGAGACCGCCCGTGCCGCGCTCGCCGCGATGGATGGAACCGCGGCGAGCGGCCGGTGCCGGCGCACGCGACATGATCGACTTCCTCCGGCGAAAGTACCAGGCGCGACTGCTCCGGGCCGAGCAGGGCGATGACGCCCTGGATCCGGCCGAGGCGGACGGCTGGCGAGACTTCGGCGGCGTGCAGCGACAAGCCTACGCGGAGGAGCGGCACCGCCTGTCCGATCTCCGCGCGCGCGGCGTGATCGGAGATGACGCGTTCCACCGGGTGGAAGAGGAGCTCGATTGGGCCGAGGTGAACGCGGAGAGCCGGCGCTTGTGAGCGACGTCGGCGACCGGACACTGCCGCGGCTCCGCCAGGCGCCCCTGGCGGCGAGCCATCGTCGCGATCGCGTTCGGGATCGCGGTACTCGGGGGCTACGTGCTCACCATCGGGCGCCTGCTCCCCTTGCCGCAGTTCGTCCTGCCCACCCAGCCGCTCGCCGCCGTGCTGATCCTGCTCACCGGCACCAGCCTGCTGGCCGCGCACCTGCACCGCGCACGCATCCAGCGGGACCTGGCGCTGGTGGCGACGCTGCTCGCCGCGCTCATCGTGGGCGAGTACCTGTTCGGCATCGACCTCCACATCGACCGGCTGCTCTTTCCCAACCAGGTGGCCTCGCTCTCCCGGGTCTTCCCAGGCCGTCCGGCACCCGTCACCGCCGCGACCCTGCTCCTGCAGAGCCTCGCCCTCCTGCTGGCCGCGCGCCGGCCCGGGCAGCGGCCGGGCCGCCTGCAGACCGCCATCGTGCTCGGCGTGGTCATCCTCCCGCTGGTCCCGATCGTGGGCCATCTCGTCGGCGTGTCCGAGCTGCACAGCTTCTCGGACCGGCTCGGGACCGCGCTGCACACCGCGGGGGTGCTCCTCCTCCTGTCGTGCGGCGTGGCGGCCGCCACGCACGAATCCGCCGTTCTCCTGCTGCTCCGCGGCCGGGATCCCGGCACGACGCTTCTCCGGTTGCTGCTCCCGCTGGCCGTGCTGCTGCCCCTGCTGTTCGCGGCCGGCAGCCTGGTGGCGCTCCGCCTGGGCCTCTACGAGGTCCACGTCGGACTGGTGGTGTTCGTCTCGGGATTCATCGCGATGTTCGTGGCGGCGGCGTTCTGGGTCGCCGGCATCGTGCGCCGGTCCGACGCCGAGCGCCGCGCCGGCGATCGCGCGCAGGCGGAGCTGGCGCTGCGCGACCAGCGGCTCCGCGCGGAGACCGCGGCCGCGGCCGCCGCGCGCGAAGGCGAGCGGCAGACGCGCGAGCTGCTCGAGATCCTGACCCACGCGCCGGTGCTCGCGCGCGGCCTCGACGGCCGAATCCGGTTCTGGAGCGACGGAGCCGCCCGGCTGTACGGCTGGTCGGCCCAGCAGGCGACTGGCGCCGTCGCCCGCGAGCTCCTGCCCACCGAGTTCCCGGTGCTCGAGCGCGAGGCCGAGGCGTCGCTGCTGGAGCACGGCGAGTGGCACGCGGAGCTCACGCGGCAGGCGCGCGACGGCTCCGTCGTGCAGGTGGCGAGTCACTGGATCCTCCACCGCGATCAGTCCGGCCGGCCGGACGCCGTGATCGAGGTGGACAACGACGTCACCGAGCAGCGCCGGGCCGCAGGAGCTGCTCCGCCGGGGCGAGGCGCGGTACCGGGCGCTCGTCGTGGCCACCGCGCGCATCGTCTGGACCACCTCGGCCGACGGCACCCGGCCCTCGACCTGAGCCAGTGGATCGCGTTCACCGGCCAGACCGAGTTCGAGGCGGCGGGCGGCGGCTGGCTCCGCGCGATCCACCCCGAGGACCAGACGGAGATGGCGCGGGCCTGGCGCGAGGCGGTGCGGCACCGGCGGCCGATGCTGCTCGAGCACCGGCTCCGCCGCCACGACGGCGAATACCGGCACATGGAGGTGCGCGCCGTACCGGTGCTCGACGAGCACGGCACGGTCCGCGAGTGGGTGGGCGCGCACGCCGACATCACGGACCGGGTGAAGGCCCAGGAGCAGCTCGGCCAGGCCCAGAAGCTCCAGGCGGTCGGCACGCTCGCCGGCGGCGTGGCGCACGAGGTGAACAACCAGCTCATGGCCGTGCTCGGCTTCGGCGATTTCGTCCTCAAGGAGCTCGGCCCCGACCACCCGCAGACAGCCCGACGTGGACGAGATGATCCGCGGCGCGACCCGGGCCGCGCGGGTGGCGCAGCAGCTCCTCACCTTCAGCCGCCGCCAGGTGAACCAGACGCGGCTGATGGACCTGCACGCGGCGGTGATGGCGCTGGTGCCGGTGCTCGAGCGCCTGCTCGGCGCCGACAAGACCCTGGTGGTCCTGCCGCGCCGGTCCCGGCGCGAGGTCCTGGCCGATCCGACCCATGTGGACCAGGTGCTCATCAACCTCGCCGCCAACGCGCGCGACGCGATGGCCACCGGCGGCCGGCTGACGATCGGCACCGACGACGTGGTGCTCGACGAGGCCTATGCGGCGGCGCACGCGGTGACCCGGCTCGAGCCGGGACCCTACGTGCGGCTCACCGTGTCCGACACGGGCTGCGGCATGGACGCGGTCACGGTGGCCAAGATCTTCGAGCCCTTCTTCACGACCAAGCCGGTGGGCGCCGGCACCGGACTCGGGCTCTCGACCGTGTACGGGATCGTCAAGCAGCACGACGGGTTCATCTGGGCGTACAGCGAGCCCGACATCGGCACCGTGATGAAGATCTATCTCCCGGCGGCCAGCGCCGACGCCGTGCGCGACGCCGTCGTCGAAGCCCCGGTGGTCGAGCGGCAGGGGCGCTTCGAGTCGGCGGTGGTGCTGGTGGTGGAGGACGAGCCCGCGGTGCGGAGCCTGGTGCGGCGCTCGCTCGAGGGGGTGGGGCTGACGGTGGCGGAGGCGGAGAACGGACGGCAGGCGCTGGAGCTGGTGGCCGCGATGCCGAAGGCGCCCGCGCTGGTCTTGAGCGACGTCATCATGCCGGGGCTCAACGGCCGCCAGTTGAGCGAGGCGCTCGCACTCACCCGGCCCGACGTCCCGGTACTCTTCATGTCGGGCTACACGGGCGACGACGTGCTGGCGCGGAGCCTGCTCCCGGCGTCGGCTCCGTTCATTCAGAAGCCGTTCGCCCCCGAGGAACTGGTGGCGCGGGTGCGACTGCTCCTCGCGAGCACCGCCGCCGAGCGGCGCTAGCCCAGCGCCGCGTCGAGCGCGCCGACGGCGCGCGGATCCAGCGCCAGCCGGTCCGGCGCGCCGAGCCGAGGCCCGCGCGCCGCCACGAAACTCGAAGTGCCCCCCGCTCATCGCTCGCTCATGCAACACGAATCCGCCGCTGGGAAGCAGCAGCCGGCACCCCAGCACCCTGTCCGCCAGCGCGGCGGCGGGGTGCCAGGTGTCCGGCTCCACGCCGGGATACAAGTGGGCGAATTCGGGCTTGAGTCGGGCTTGGCGCATCATCGTGGACCTCCCCAGGGGTCGCGGGGTCATTGCGGCAGGGAGGTCAATCTAGGCCCGCGAGTCGCCGCTACAAGCGCTCATTTTTGTTCGGGTCGGCCCGCGGCGGTGTGTGGAGGATGTTGAGGGTAAGTCGCACGCGGCGCGCGTGCTATGGGCCATGTGTACATGTGTGGAATATGTGGACGCTCGGAACGCATCTTTTCAACACAATCCTGTTCGGCCATCATGTCGCCGCGCAGCGCGCCGAACCGAGGCCGGGCCGGACGATGAGACTCGCCCGGCCCGGCGGTAGGCACGCGATGCGGCGGGCCGAAAGCGCCCGAACGGCTTAGTGCTGGTTCGGCTGGTTGTTGTTGTGGTTGTTCATGGTCGGAAGCCTCACAGAAGGAGGTGGCGTCCGCGGCTGGGTGCCGGTTTCGAGCGATCGGCCTCACCGGACCGGATGAATGCTCGATCGGACGTGCCCTGCTCTATTCCACGATCCGTGCCAGCCGAGACCGATCCCGCCCGGCGCCGGCAACGCGCGGCTATGACCCTGTGAGACAATCAGTTCGATGTGGCCGGTGGGTGCGGCCCCCATGGCGGGATCTCCTGGAGTCCGACACAGATGTCGAGCCGGACAGCGGGGATCGACAGCATTGTCGGACAGGTGGCGTCTCGGCTACCGGGTCGGCTATGATGCCCAGGCCAAGGAATACCGGATCACGCTCACCCTGAGCCGGATCTCGCCCTGAAGCTCGCCGCCCTCGTCGACACCTCCCGCAGCGTCGCGGCCACCCGCAGTCGCCGCGACAAGATCGCCATCCTGGCCGAGCTGTTCACCCGAGTGCCCCCCGATGAGATCGAGCTCGCCGCCTCCTATCTCGGCGGCGTCGTCCGCCAGGAGAAGCTCGGCCTCGGCTGGGCCGGCCTGCAGGCCGCCGACGCGGTGGCGGCGCCGGGTACCGGGCTCTTCGACGCGGACGCCGAGCCTCCGGAGACCGGCGTCGAGCTCGCCGAGCTGGACGCGACCCTCGAGCGCATCGCCCGCACTACCGGCAAGGGCTCGGCCGACGCGCGACGGCGGCTCCTGCGCGGACTGCTCGCGCGGCTCGGCGACGACGAGCGGCAGTTTCTGTTCGGCCTCGTGATGGGCGAGCTCCGCCAGGGCGCGCTCGACGCGCTGGTGATCGAGGCGGTGGCTCGCGCAGCCGGCCTCCCGGCGGATGACGTGCGCCGTGCCGTCATGCTGACGGGCGACCTGCCGCACGTCGCCCGCGCGGCGCTGACCGAGGGAGCCGCGGGGCTCGCGCGCTTCGCGGTGCAGCTCTTCCGGCCGGTGCTGCCGATGCTGGCGGGCAGCGCGGACAGCGCGGCCGAGGCGCTCGCCGAGCTGGGCGAGGCGGCGCTCGAGTGGAAGCTGGACGGCGCACGGGTCCAGGTCCACAAGGCGGGCGAGGAGATCCGGGTGTACTCTCGGCGGCTCAACGAGGTCACTCCGGCGGTGCCCGAGATCGTCGACGCCGTGCGCGCGCTGCCCGCGCGCGAGCTGATCCTCGAGGGCGAGGCGATCGCCCTCCGCCCCGACGGCATCCCGCACCCGTTCCAGACCACGATGACCCGATTCGGCCGCCGGCTCGACGTCGAGCGGGTGCGCGGGACGGTGCCGCTCACGCTCTTTCTGTTCGACCTGCTCTACCTCGACGGCGTCTCCCTGCTCGACGAGCCGCTCGCCCGCCGGGCGGCGGCGCTGGCCGATTGCGTACCGCCATCGCTGCTGGTGCCGCGCACCCAGACCGCGTCGGCCGAGGAGGCCGAGCGCTTCCTCGCGGACGCGCTCGCGCGCGGGCACGAGGGCATCATGGCCAAGGCGCTCGACTCGCCCTACGAGGCCGGCCGCCGCGGACGCCGGTGGCTCAAGGTGAAGCCGGTCCGGACACTGGATCTCGTCGTGCTCGCCGCCGAGTGGGGGCACGGCCGCCGGCGCGGCTGGCTCAGCAATCTTCACCTTGGCGCCCGGGACGACATCCGCGGCGGCTTTGTGATGCTCGGCAAGACGTTCAAGGGGATGACCGACGAGCTCCTCGGCCTGGCAGACGACGAGGCTGCAGGAGCTCGAGGTCTCGCGCGACGGGCACACCGTCCACGTGCGGCCCGAGCTGGTGGTCGAGGTGGCGTTCAACGATCTGCAGGCGAGCCCGCAGTATCCCGGAGGTCTGGCGCTCCGGTTCGCGCGGGTGAAAGGGTATCGGCCCGACAAGACCGCCGCGGAGGCGGACACTTTGTCCACGCTGCAGCAGATCTGGCGCCGGCAGACGGGCCTGGAGCCGCCGGAGGTTCGGCCCGTCTCCTGAGCGGTCGATTCCCCGCTGGCGCATCGCGGCTCGAGGCGCCCATTTTGTCCGCTGTCGGTTCCCGTTCCGCTCCTTCACAAAACAGAGGCACTATGTCGCCGCATTTACGGCTCCCCGCGCTGTTGTATCTCGCCGGCGCCGTCGCCGCCTGTCGCGCCGATCGGCCCTCGCCCGACACCGACGCGGCCGTCCCGTCCTCCAGCGCCGCGCGCCGCCGTGCCGGCGGCGACCGACGGCTCAGTCCGATCACCGTCACCGCCACCGACTTCAAGCTCGACATGCCGGCCACGGTTCCCGCGGGCGCGGTCAGTCTCCGGCTGGTGAACACGGGCAAGGAGTTCCACCAGGCGCAGATCGTCCGGCTCGACCAGGGCAAGACGGTCGCCGACCTGGAGGCCGCGATGAAGCACGAGGGCCCACTGCCGCCGTGGCTCCACTTCGTCGGTGGCCCGAACGGCGTCGGCCCCGCGCAGGAGGCGACGAGCGTGGCGTCGCTCGCGCCGGGCAGCTACGCGGTGGTCTGCCTCATCCCGAGCCCCGACGGCGTGTCGCATCTCATGAAGGGAATGATCCAGCCGTTCGAGGTGAGCGCCGGCGGCGCCGAGGCCGCGCTCCCGGTCGCCAGCGACACGGTGCGGCTCGGCGACTACACCTTCGAGTCGGGGCGGCCGATCACGGCGGGACAGCACACCTTCCTGGTCACCAACGGGGCGCAGCAGCCGCACGAGCTCGTGCTGCTCCGGCTGGCGCCCGGCAAGACGGTGAAGGATTTCGCGGTGTGGGCCACGACCGGCGGGATGAAGGGCCCGCCGCCGGCGTTACCGCTCGGCGGCGTGGCGGTGATCGATCATGGGGGCAGCGGCGTGTTCACGGCGGATCTCACGCCGGGGGACTACGGGATGATCTGCTTCGTGCCGGACTCCAAGGACGGGAAGCCCCACCTGATGCACGGCATGATGAAGCAGATCACCGTCGGGCAGACGTAAACAGCCCGACGTACTGGCCGTACCCCTCCGCCTCGAGCTTGTCGGCCGGCACGAACCGGAGCGACGCGGAGTTCATGCAGTAACGGAGACCGGTCGGCGCGGGGCCGTCGTCGAAGAGGTGGCCCAGATGCGAGTCCCCATGCACCGACCGGACCTCCGTGCGCACCATGCCGAGCTGGCGGTCGGTGGTCGGTCTTCACGTTGGCCGGGTCGAGGGGCCGCGTGAAGCTCGGCCAGCCCGTCCGCGAATCGTACTTGTCGAGCGAGCTGAACAGAGGCTCGCCTGATACCACGTCCACGTAGATCCCGGGCTCGTGGTTGTCCCAGTAGGCGTTGGCGAACGGGCGCTCGGTCCCCTCGTGCTGGGTTACGGCGTACTGCTCGGGCGTGAGCTTCTGACGCAGCTCCGCATCGCTGGGCTTCCGGTAGGTCATTTTCGTCGTATCTCCCCACAGTTCATGGAGCCGAGCGTCCCGCCGGCAGCCGATCCGGTAGGCCTCATAGCGTCCGGGATTCTTCCGATAGAACCGCTGATGGTACTCCTCGGCGGCGTAGAACGGCGTGGCCGGCTGGATGGCCGTCACGATGGGCGTCTTGAACCGGTGCGAGTCGTCCAGCGCCCGTTTCGACTCCTCCGCCAGCCGGCGCTGTTCGGCGTCGTGGTAGAAGATGACGGACCGGTACTGGGGCCCGTAGTCGCAGAACGCCGAGTTGAGGGTGAGCGGGTCGATGTGGTGCCAGTAGATGTCGAGCAGGCGCTCGTAGGAGATCCGGGCCGGATCGTAGGTCACCCGGACCGATTCCGCGTGGCCGGTGTCGCCGGTCTCGACGTCCTCGTAGGTCGGGTTGGCGGTCTTGCCCCCGGCGTACCCGGCCACGACGTCGATCACGCCCGGTACCCCGTCGAACGCCTTCTGCATCGACCAGAAGCACCCGCCGGCGAACGTCGCGACGCTCTGGCCCGCAGGAGCGGCCGGGACGGTCACAGGGTCGCGGGTGGGCCCGGGCGCGGCGTCGGCGGGCCGGCACGCGATCGTAAGCACGCCAAGAAGGCCGGCCAGGCCGGCGCCGGTCAGAGAGAGCAGCGAGGTGGAACGCACGGTGATCATCCTGTCGGAGACACCCACAGAACGTCGCCGGCCCCGAATTGGATCCCTAGCCGGCGGCCGGGCGTGCCGCCAGGAGCGCCTCTACCCCCCCGACCGTGCAGCGCCGCGCGAAATCCTCGTGCTCCGCCCGGGCGGCGTCCGGGAGCCCCTGGTACCACCCGGCGAGGGCCTCGAACGGGGCCGTGCGGCCCTCTTCCAGGACCCGCAGCTGCTGCTCGATCAGGGCGACCCGCTCGGGGTCGGTGGTGAACTCGAGCCGCTCCTGCAGCCCGGCGCACCGTTTCTCGATATCCCGAATGGTCTTCGCCTGCCGCTCGATGTGGGTCGGCCGGGGCGGCGGCGGTGCTTTCTTGTCTCTCATCCTCTCAATATACGGCCCGGCCCCCCCTAAGGGCAGCATCGGGGATCACCGGTCCCGGGGCCACTATCGAGCTGCCAGGGCCAGCGTCGTGGTGCCGGCCAGCAGCTCACGGCGCACGATGCCGGCGCGCGCCAGCACGCGCGAGGGATAGCGCCAGCAGTCGGGCGTGTTGGTGCCGCGGACGCAGCCGTTATAACGCAGCAGCGCCGCGGTCGAGGAGCTGGTGCGCCTCAGGTTGCGCGCCAGAATGAGGGTGCCGTGGCAGATGTTGCTGTCCACGTCGACCAGGTCGCTCGACCGGCACAGCTCGGCCCCGGCATGCATCGGCATCACCTGCATGAGCCCTTGCGCGCCGACCGAGCTTCGGGCCTCGGGCGTGAGGGTCGTGTTCTCCGTCACCAGCACCGCCGCGATGAGCGACGGCGGCACCTGCTGCCGCCGGGACTCGCGCACCACCGCCCGGCTGATGCGGCGCACGAGCACGCGATCGGTGTTGTAGCGCCCGAGGAACCGCTCGAGCGGGCGGCGGATCTCGGACGCGGGCAACAACGCCTCTGCCCGGAGACTGTCCGCATGGGTTCCCCATGCGAGGAGCCGCGGACGGGGCTCCCTCTACACCGGGCGCCGAGCTGGAGCTGCCGCCGGTCACGTCTGTCATCGAGACCGCGATGCCCGGCACAGGTGCCGAGGTGGGCACCAGCAGCAGAGCGAGCAGTCCGGTCGAGATCGCGCGCATGGTTCCTCCCGTGCCGAGGGTCGTCGCGCGAGCCGCAGGACCTTGCAGTCGCGCATCCGATGGCACCGGTGCCGCCATCGGCACCGTGCCACGGCCCCCAGGGAGGCAGGTCCCGGGCTCAGCCGCGCCCGGGACGGAACCCGTTGTGCCACAGCGCCGAAGACGGATATTGCATGCAGGTGAGCCCCCGCCCGCTGTGGCGCCGCCACAGCAGCGCGGTCGCGCTCACCCGGGTTTCGGCAGTTCTCCTCTTAGAAAGGAGTGCACGGTGCCCACGGTCTCCCTCGGCGCGCTCTGGCTTCCCATCATCCTGTCGGCCGTCCTCGTCTTCGTGGCGAGCAGCATCATCCACATGGTTCTCGGCTACCATCAACGCGACTACACGCCCGCTGCCGAACGAAGACGCCGTGCGCGCCGCCATCAGGAGCGGCAATCCTCCGCCCAAGCAGTACATCTTCCCCTACTGCGCGAACCCGAAGGAAATGAGCTCGCCCGAGATGCAGCGGAAGTACGTCGAAGGGCCGGTGGGCGTGCTGAACCTGAGGCCCGCGGGTGTGCCCGGCATGGGGGCCAGCCTGGGCCAGTGGTTCGTGTTCACGCTGGTCGTATCGTTTTTCGTGGCCTACGTCGCGTGCCACGCCCTGCCGGCCGGCGAGGCCTATCTCAAGGTGTTTCAGGTGGTGGGGACAGTCGCGTTCCTCGCCTACGCCGCGGGACAGCTCCCGGCGGCGATCTGGATGGGGAAGCCGTGGGCGGTGGCGTGGAAAGAGGTATTCGACGGGCTGGTGTACGGGCTGCTGACGGCTGGGACGTTCGGGTGGCTGTGGCCGCGGTGACGGACGGCAGGGTCGAGTCACCCTGAGCGAAGTGAAGGGGGCATGCCTTTGGGCATGCCCCCTTCGCTTCGCTCAGGGTGACTCACTCGACTGCTCGGCGCTCAGACCACCAGCAGCTCGGTCTGATACTCCCCCGGCGTCACCAGGATATCCCCTTCCCCCACCACCACGTTCACCTCGCTCCGCACGCCCGTCTCCCCCGGCAGATAGACTCCCGGCTCGACCGAGAAGCCGACCCCCGGAATCAGCAGCCGGTCATCGTGCGTCTCGGTGTCGTCGATCGGTGGCCCGAAGCCGTGCAGCCCGTACCGGTCGATCGAATGCCCCGTCCGCGCCACCCGGTAGTCGAGATATCCCGCCTTCCCGATGACGTCCTTGGCCGCGGCGTCGGCGTCGGCGCCGCGCACCCGCTCACCCGCGCGCACCCGGCGCCGGATCAGGTCGAGCGCCGCGTCCCGCGCCTCCCGGACCACGGTCCAGAGCCGCGCGTCCCGCTCGGACGGGCGCGCCGATGGCCGCCATCCAGGTCTGGTCCGCGTAGATGCCGTGCGGCTCGGTGGCCCAGAGGTCCAGCAGCAGCAGGGCCCCCGGCACGATCGGCGCGCTCTCCTCCGCCGTCGGATCGTAGTGCGCCCGCGCGGCGTTCGCCCCCCAGCTCACGCTCGGCCCGCTCTCGGTGACGAGCCCCGCGCGGTCGAACCGCTCGCGGACCCACACGGCCAGCTCGTGCTCGTTCATCGGCTGGTCGGTGTGCGACCGGCCGCCCGCAAGCGCCAGCGCGTCGCGCGCGATCGACGCGATCGCCTCGGCCGCGCGCCGGTGCGAGGCGACGTCGTCCGCCGTCCACACCGAGCAGTAGCGGGTCACCAGCTCCGCGGACGGCACCAGCGTGGCGCCGAGGCCCCGGAGCAGCTCGGCGACGCCGGCAGGGATGCCGTCGAGATACGGGATGGCGCCCTCGGGCGAGTAGTCCACGGCGAGCCGCCGGCCCCGCACCAGGCCGCCGAGCTCGGCCGCGAGCTGCTCGCGCGTGACCCACACCCGCTTGGTCCACCCGGCGGGCCACCAGCGCCAGAGCTCGGCGTCGACCGCGTGGACGAGCGCCGTCGGCGGCCCCTTCGGCGGGACGAGCACGTAGACCCGCCGGCTGCCGACGATCTGGTCGCCGAGCACCGCGGCGGCGATCGGGTTCCGGCCGCGGAAGTCGAACAGCAGCCAGCCGTCGACGCCGGCGTCGGCGAGCAGGGCCTGGAGGCGGGGGAGGTCGGCGGGGGTGAGCATCAGCGCGCGCTGGCTCCCGTTCGCCGTGGGCGCGGCGTCGACCCGCCTTCGGACTCGACGTAGTAGTTCTCGTCCACCCGGAAATCCTCCGGCTCTGCCAGCCCGACGTCCGTCGTCTGCCACTGCTCCGTCGGCGCGAGCCGCACCGACCGGCCCTTCCCCACCAGCACCGCCACCGGCATGTCGAACCCGGCCACCACGTTGGCCCAGCGGTACGTGAGCGCGGCGCCGCCGATGCGGTACTCGAGCACCGGCACCTTGGTCGTCGTGAGGTACTGCTCGAACACCCGGTGCAGATCGACGCCGGCGTGCGCGCTCATGTACTCCTGGATCTGACGGCCGGTCACGATCTGGTGCGCGAACTTCGCCTGCACGCCCCGCAACACCGCCCGCCACGTGGTGTCGTTCCCGATCACCTGGCGGATCGTGTGCAGCATGTTGCCGCCCTTGTAGTACATGTCGAGCGGCCCGTCGGCGTTCACGCCGTACGGCCCCACGATCGGACGCTGGTTCTGGATCAGCGCCCGGGTGCCCCGCACATAGGTGGCGCCCGCCTCCCGCCCGTACCGGCACTCGGTGTACAGCGACTCCGAGTAGTTGGCGAAGCTCTCGTGCACCCACATGTCGGCGATGTCGGCGGTCGTGAGGCTGTTGCCCCACCATTCGTGGGCGCTCTCGTGGATCACGATGAAGTCCCACGTCAGGCCCCAGCCGGTGCCGGACAGGTCCGTGCCCTTGTACCCGTTCCGGAAGCCGTTCCCGTACGCCACCGCGCTCTGATGCTCCATGCCGAGGTGCGGCGCCTCGATGAGCTGGTATCCGTCGTGGTACCAGGGGTAGGGACCGAACCAGCGCTCGAAGCACTGGAGCATCGGCTTCACCTGCTTCCACTGCTCGCGGGCGGCCTCGAGGTGCGCCGCGAGCGGGTGGAAGTCGAGCGTGAGCGGGCCGGCCTCGCCCTGATAGGTGTCGGTGAACTGCGCGTAATGTCCGACGTACGGAGCCACGTCGTAGTTGTTGATCGGGCTGCTGACGAACCACTCCCACGTGGCCCATCCGTCGCCCGGGCGCTCGACGCCGCGCAGGCGGCCGTTGCCGACGACCTGGAGCGAATCGGGGACGGTGATGGCGACGCGCTGGCTGTCGGGCTCGTCGGCCTGCGTGTCCTTGGTGGGCCACCAGACGCTGGCGCCGAGGTGCTGGCAGGCGGTCGAGATCCAGGTGCCGCCGTCGGGATCGCGCGCCCAGATGAGGCCGCCGTCCCAGGGCGGCCGCGTGGCGATGGTCGGCCGCCCGTGGTAGTAGACGGTGACGGTCTTCGTCGCGCCCTTCGGCTGTTTGGCGGCGAGGCGTCACGAAGAACGCGTTGCCGTCGCGCCGGTAGGTGAGCCGGCGGCCGTCCTGCACGATGCTGTCGATCTCGAGCGGCGTCTGGAGGTCGATCTGCATCGCGCGCGAGGGGCCCGTCACCCGGTAGCTGATGCCGTTCCAGCCGCGGACGGTGCTGTCGGCCGGATCGAGCCGGACGTGGAGGTCGTAGAAGGCGACGTCCCACCAGGCACGCTCGGGCGTGATGCTGCCGCGGAGCGTGTCGGCGTGGGTGAAGGTGGGCTCCTGCGCCGAGGCGGTGGCGCACGCGGCGCAGGCGAGCAGCAGGATCCGGGAGGCGAGGCCACGAAGGGCGTGCGGCATGATCATCCGAGGTGGGCCGGGACGTAATGGGTCAGCGTGACGGGGCGTATCCTACACGGCCTGCCCGGGAGCGGAAAGTCCGCCGCATCTACGCGGCGTTGGTACTACGGCGGGCCGGCGGCCCGGATTCAACGCTGGCGGTCCCGCCGAATGGAGGCCATCTTGGACGCCATCACAACCACCTACATGGAATGCCCGCAGTGCGGGCGGAAGGCGCTGAGCGTCGCGACCCGGTGCCCGCATTGCGGGGTGGCCTTTCCATCAAGGCCGCTCCAGCGGTCCGCGCCTGGCTACCGGCTCGACCGGCTGCGACCGGTGCTCGCCGTGGGCGGCGTCCTGGTCCTGGGGGCGGTCCTGCTCGCGGTGGTCGTGCCGCGCCTGGGGTCGAAGGCCGCGCCTCCGACGCTCGCCACGCCGCATCGTCGCGGCGACGACCGATCCGCAGCCCGACGCCTCGACCACGTCCGCCCGGTCCGGCAGGTGGTCTCCCGGCATCCGTCACGCCCGCCGCACCCAGGCCCCTCGCCAGGCGATTCGCCCGGACCTGGGTCAACGTTCGGGGCGGGCGCGGCCGCGCCACCCCGGCCGTCCGCGTCCTCAATCCGGGCGATGCCGTGCAGGTCGATTCCCTGAGCCGCGGATGGTACCGCGTCCTGATCGACGGCCGCGCGGCGGGGTACGTGCACCGCTCGAACCTGGATCCCGTGTCTCCCCCGCGCTGAAACCACCCCGAGTCTCCGGCGTAGGTCTGAGTAGGGCTTCCTCTCAGATGCATCAGCTGTCTCCATTCGTAACGCCGCCGGAGGGCCATCCAGATGCGCCGCACGCTTTCGCCGCCGATCTACGGCTTCACCGCCGCTGCCCTCGCCGTCCTGCTGGCCGGATGCAATCCCGGGAAATCCGGCACCGAAACCGCCAGTGCCACCATCACCGATTCCGCCGCGGCGACCGTGGCCAATGCCGGGCGCCATCCCGATCTCCAGCGCCTCCGACGAGGCGCGCCGGCTCTATCTCGAGGGACGGGCGCTCGCGGAGCAGCTTCGCGCGCACGACGGCCGCAAGCTCTTCGAGCAGGCCGCGGCGAAGGATCCCACGTTCGCGATGGCGCACTACCAGCTCGCCACCAACTCGGCCACGGCCAAGGATTTCTTCTCGCACCTGAAGGAGGCGTCGGCGCTGGCCGACCGCGCGTCCGAGGGCGAGCGGCTGATGATCCTGGCGCTCGAGGCCGGCGGGAACGCGAATCCGGCCAAGGCGCTCGAGTACCAGCAGGAGCTCGTGGCCAAGTATCCCAACGACGAGCGGGCCCGCTTCCTCCTCGGCGGCGGCTGGTTCGGCCAGCAGGAGTACGACAAGGCGATCGAGCAGTACCAGAAGGCGGTCGAGCTCAACCCGAGCTATTCACCCGCCTACAACATCCTGGGCTACGCCTACCGCAACGTCGAGAAATACCCGGAGGCGGAGGCCGCGTTCAAGAAGTACATCGAGCTGATCCCGGGCGATCCGAATCCCTACGATTCGTACGCCGAGCTGCTGATGAAGACCGGCCGGTTCGACGAGTCGATCGCGCAGTACCGGAAGGCGCTGAGCGTCAACGAGAACTTCACGCCGTCAAAGGTCGGCATCGCGACCAATCTCATGCTGCAGGGCAAGCACGCCGACGGCGCGAAGGAGATGGACGCGCTCTACCGGGCCGCCCGCGACGACGGCGACCGGCGCAACGCGCTGTTCACCAAGGGCGTGATCTTCGTCGACGCGGGCAAGACCGACGCGGCGCTCGCGGAGATCGAGAAGGAATACCGGCTCGACGCGAAGCTGGGCGACTCGGCGAACATGAGCGGCGACGCCCAGCTCCTCGGCAACATCCTGCTCGATGCCGGCCGCACCGACGCGGCCGCGAAGAAGTTCTGGCAGGCGCTCGACGTGGTCGAGAAGTCGAGCCTGTCGGACGAGGTCAAGCAGGATACCAGGCTTGCCGGCCGCTACAACGATGCCCGGATCGCGCTGGCCAAGGGGGACATCCCGAAGGCGAAGACGGAGGCGCAGGCGTATGAGGAGGGGGCGGTGGCGCGCAAGAACACCTTCCGCGTGCGCCAGGCGCACGAGCTCATGGGCAGCATCGCGATGGCGGAGAAGCAGTACGACGCGGCGCTGGCGCACTTCGCCCAGGCCAACCAGCAGGATCCGCAGGTGATCTACTGGACGGCGCTGGCGCACCAGGCGAAGGGCAACACCGCCCGCGCGAAGGAGCTCGCGGCGAAGGCGGCCAACGCGAACGTGCTGCCGCTGGCGAGCTACGCGTTCGTGCGGGAGAAGGCGAAGAAGCTGTCCTGATCGGACGTTCCATCAGTCATCCCGAGCGCAGCGAGGGACCTTCTCAGCCGAGCTTCGAACTCGGCCGGGCAAGGTCCCTCGCTGCGCTCGGGAGGACGTGGAGGGCCGCCGCAATCACCCCAGCGGCCCGATCCCCGTGAACAGCACCCGCGTCGCCTCCGGCTTCCGGCTGTCGAACTCGGTCTCCTTCACGCGCGCCGTCCCCTTCTGCCCGGTATCCAGGAACAGCGAGAACCGCTCGTCCGGCAGGATCCCATCGATGCTGCGGGACATGAACGCCCCGCTCCACGACTGCCGCCCCCCGCCCGTGTCCGTCACGGTCAGCTCGATGTCGAGCTGATCCATTCCCTTCCGGTTCGAGCGTTCGATCCGTGCCTTGTGCGCAGACATGCGGCCACCTCCGTGGAAAGTTGTCACTTCCGCTTGGCAGAACGGCCGGCCCGCCCAGAGGCGAGCCGGCCGTCACCGAGCCATGCGGCGTTCGGTGATTCGGGCTACTGAAGCTTGACGACGTTCTCCGCGGCGGGGCCCTTCTGGCCCTGCACGATGTCGAACTCGACCCGCTCGCCCTCGGCCAGGCTCTTGAAGCCCTGGGCCTGGATCGCCGAATGGTGGACGAAGCAGTCCTTCTGACCGTCCTCGGGCGTGATGAAGCCGAAGCCCTTGGCATCATTGAACCACTTGACCGTGCCGGTAGTGCGCATTGTTCCTACTCCTGATAATGGTGTAATCGGAGTGGAACATGCCACGACCGACTACGGTTCGCGTGGATTCCGCCTCCACGCGGGGCTCGGCTGCCGCGGCGCAGCACTGCGCCAGGAACGACAACCGGAAATACGGGCATGAAAAAAGGGGCCGGCATCAACGCCAGCCCCGTGCCTGATTACGTCGAAAACGGGGGCGCCTGTGCCCACCGGATTACCAAGATATCACGGGAGACAGGAAACAGCAATGGGCGCGTCCCCGCAAAGCAAAGCGGGGCGGCCACCTCCCAACCCCTCCCTTTGCTCCCCGCCCCCTCCTATACTGTCCTGCACTGCGTGTCGCCTTCCTCCCGAGGTTTTCCATTACCACGCTGAGACCGACCCGATTCTTCGCCCGTGTCCTCCCCGGCCGCTCAGACGCAGCCGAGGCCCTCCTCACCGGGACCCATCCGCGGCGAGCTGCTCGGCGCGGAGCACCTGGCCGAGCGCGCGCAGGACCTGGCCGAGAGCCAGCGGCTCTCCGCCCGGCCCGCCCGCCGGCGTACCCCGCTGCTCGCCCGGCTGAACGGGACCCGCCGGATCCTGGACGATGCGCAGGCCCGGCTCACCACCGCCTCCGATCGCAGCGTCGACGTCGGCCCCGCCGGCGAGTGGCTGCTCGACAACTACCACGTCGTCCAGGAGCATATCGGCGAGGTGCGCGAGAGCCTGCCGACGCGGCTACTACCGCGAGCTGCCGGTGCTGAGCGGCGGCTCGCTGGCGGGCTATCCGCGGATCTACGAGCTCGCGATCACGCTCATCTCGCACACCGAGGGGCGGATCGACCTCGAGAACGTGAGCGGCTTCGTCGAGGCGTTCCAGGAGGCCGCGGTGCTGACCATCGGCGAGCTCTGGGCGATGCCCGCCATGCTCCGCCTGGGGCTGATCGAGAACGTCCGGCGGATGGCGCTCCGTACCGTGCACCGGCTCGACGAGATCGAGGCCGCCGACGCCGCGGCCGCGGAGCTGGCCACCGCGGGGGGCGAGGGCAGCGCTTCGCTCGAGGCGGCGCTCGCCCGTTTCGCGTCCGAGCCCCCGCCGCTCACGCCGGCGTTCGTCTCCCGGTTCCTGCACCAGCTCCGGGTCGAGGGCGCCGCGCTTCCGGCCGTCGTCCGGCTCGAGCAGTGGATCTCCGAGGAGGCGCTGAGCGCGGAGGAGGCCACCGCCCGCGCCACCCAGCGGCTCGCCCTCACGCAGGTGGTGATGGCCAACAGCATCACCAGCCTCCGCGCCATCGCCCGGATGGACTGGAAGACGTTCGTGGAGCGCCAGAGCCGGATGGAGGCGGTGCTCCGCGAGGATCCCTCGGGCTTCTACCCCCTCATGACCTTCGCCACCCGGGACCACTACCGGCACGCGGTGGAGCGGATCGCGCGGCGGACGCGGCGGAGCGAGGAGAGCGTGGCCCGGCACGCGGTGGACTGCGCGCGCCTGGGGGAGACCCGGGTGCCGGACGACCCGCGCCAGCGGCACATCGGGTACTACATCGCCGACGATGGCCGGGCCGAGCTCGAGCGCCTGACCGGCTATCGCCCGAAATGGGATGAGACGGTCTACCGCTGGGTGCGGCGCCATCCGAACGCGGTCTTCGCCGGCGGGATCGTCACGGCCACGCTCGCGGCCCTCGCCGCGGTGCTCTGGCTCGGCGGGCCGATGGTGCGCGCGGAATGGCTGGCGGTGCTGCTGCTGAGCCTGATCCCGGCCAACGACATCGCCGTCAACGTCGTCAATCAGCTCGTCACCGCGTTCCTTCCGCCGCGCCCCCTGCCGAAGCTCGACCTGCACGAGCACGGCGTCCCGCCCGAGTTCCGCACCGCGGTGGTGATCCCCACCCTCTTCGGCAGCGTGGACGCGGTGCGCGAGGCGCTCGAGAACCTCGAGGTCCAGTACCTGGCCAACCGCGAGGCCCACCTCCACTTCGCGGTGTTGAGCGACTTCACCGACGCGCCCGCCGAGTCCCGCCCGGACGACGAGGCCATCACGGCCGCCGCGGTCGAGGGCGTGCGCGCCCTCAACACCCGCTACGCCCCCGACACGCAGGACGCGTTCTACCTCTTCCACCGTCCCCGCCGCTGGAATCCGCACGAGGGCGTGTGGATGGGATGGGAGCGGAAGCGAGGCAAGCTCGCGGAGTTCAACCGGTTCGTGCTCACCGGCGCGCGCGAGGCGTTCAGCATCCTCGAGGGGGACCCGGCGCCCATGCGGAGCGTCCGCTACGTCATCACCCTCGACGCCGACACGGTGCTCCCGCCCGACGCGGCGCCGCTGCTCGTCGGCGCCCTGGCGCACCCGCTCAACCGCGCCGTGTACGACCCCGCGCTCGGGCGCGTCGTCCGGGGCTACGGGATCCTGCAGCCGCGCGTCGGCGTGTCGCTGCCGAGCGCGCACCGGTCGATCTTCGCGGCCATCCACTCCGGACATCCCGGGCGTCGATCCGTATACCACCGCCGTCTCCGACGTGTACCAGGACCTCTACGGCGAGGGCAGCTTCACCGGGAAAGGCGTCTACGACGTCGAGGCGTTCGAGCGCGCCACGCACGGCCGCTTCCCCGAGAACACCCTGCTGTCGCACGACCTGATCGAGGGGAACTACGCGCGCGCCGGCCTCGCCACCGACGTGATCGTCTACGACGACTACCCGACCCGCTACCTCACCTTCACCCGCCGCAAGCACCGCTGGATCCGGGGCGACTGGCAGCTGCTGCCCTGGCTCACGGCGACGGTGCCTGGCCCGGGTGGCCCCGAGCGGAACCGGCTCTCGTTCCTCTCGCGCTGGAAGATCATCGACAACCTGCGGCGCAGCACCACGGAGATCGCGGTGCTCGCGTTCCTGGTGGCCGGCTGGACGCTGCTGGCCGTCCCGCCGCTCCGGTGGACCCTGCTGGGCCTCGGTGCGCTGGCGGCGCCGTGGCTGGTGTCGCTCCTGCTGGCGGTGCTGCGCCCACCGCTCGACAAGTCGTGGCGCGCCTACTACGCCGCGGTGGGCCGCGACGCGGCCACCAGCATGCGCCAGCTCGGCCTGGCCATCGTCTTCCTGCCGCACCAGGCGTTCGTGTCGGCGGACGCGATCGTGCGCACGCTCTGGCGCATGGCGGTCTCCCACCGGCATCTCCTCGAGTGGCGGACGGCATCCCAGATCGAGCGCGGCATGACCGACTCGGCCCGGGTCGTCTGGCGGGGCATGTGGCCCGCGGTCGCCCTCGCGGCCGCGATCCTGGCTGCGGTCGTGTGGCGGGAGCCACCCGCACCGGTGCCGGCGTGGCTCCCTGGTGGCTGCTCGCCCTCGCGGTGGCGCCGCTCCTCGCCGCGTGGCTGGCCGCGCCGTCGGTGGCCCAGGCGCTCGGCGCCCCCTCCGAGCGTCGCGACCGGCGCCTGCCGCCCGACAGCCGGCGGCAGGCGCTCCGCTACGCCCTGCTGCACTGGCGCTTCTTCGACCGGTTCGTCACGGCCGAGAGCGCCTGGCTCGCGCCCGACAACTTCCAGGAGACGCCCGAGCCGGTCGTGGCGCTGCGCACGTCGCCGACCAACGTCGGACTCCAGCTCCTCGCCACCGTCAGCGCGTTCGACCTCGGCTTCCTGTCGCTCGACGACATGCTGCGGCGGCTGGAGCTGGTGTTCCGGACGCTCGAGCGGATGCGGCGCTTCCGCGGCCACCTCTACAACTGGTACGACCTGCGGGACCTGAGCGTGATGGAGCCGGCGTACGTGAGCACGGTGGACAGCGGCAACCTGGCCGGGCACCTCATCGCCCTCCGGCAGGCCTGCCTCGCACTGGCCGACGGCCCGATCCTGGACCCGCGGATCTGGCACGCGCTCGACACGTCCCTCGCGCTCGCGGAAGAGCGGCTCCTGACCCTGCCGGCGGAAGCCGCGGCGCTCGAGCACCTCCGCTCCGCCCGCGCCGCGCTCGCGCTGGCGGACGCGCCGGTCACCGCCGCCGCGCTCATCGCGATGAGCGATCCGCTCGCGAGCGCCGAGGCCGCCCTGGCGGCGGCCGGGCTCGCGCCCGAGGTGCTGGCGCCGGCGGTCGAGTGGATCACCTGGAGCCGGCGCCTGGTGGAGGGCCATCGCGAGCTGCTCGGCGGGCTCGACGCGGCCCCGGCCGAGCCCCTGCGCCAGCTCGCCGCCACCTGGGCCGACGCCGCGAGCTTCGTCACCCGGCTCGAGACCCTGGCCGACCGCGCGGCCACCTTCGCCATGGAGATGGACTTCCGCTTCCTGTTCGACGGCGAGCGGAAGCTGTTCGCGATCGGCTTCCAGCAGGCCACCCACTCGCTCGACGGCTCGTACTACGATCTCCTCGCCTCGGAGTCGCGGCTGGCGAGCTTCATGGCGATCGCCAAGAACGACGTTCCCGCGGAGCACTGGTTCCGGCTCGGCCGCCGGCTGACCTACGCCGCGGGGGAACCGGCCCTGGTGTCATGGAGCGGGAGCATGTTCGAGTATCTGATGCCGATGCTCGTGATGCGCTCCTTCCCCGACACCGTGCTCGCGCAGACCTGCGCGGGCGCGCTCGAGCGGCAGGTGGCGTACGGCGGCGAGCGGAGCGTGCCCTGGGGCGTGAGCGAGAGCGCGTACAACGTGCGCGACCGCCACCAGACCTATCAGTACCGGCCCTTCGGCGTGCCCGACCTGGCGCTCAAGCGTGGCCTGGGCCGCGAGCTGGTGGTGGCGCCGTACGCCTCGGTGCTCGCGACCATGATCGACCCGCAGCGCGCGCTGGCCAACCTGGCGCGGCTCGAGGACAAGGGGACGCTCGGCCCCTACGGCTTCCGCGACGCCGTCGACTACACCCGCCCCGATGACGACGGGACCTTCGCCGTCGTCCGCACCTACATGGCGCACCACATGGGCATGGGGCTGGTGGCGCTCACCAACACGCTGGCCGGCCAGATCTGGCAGGAGCGGTTCCACGCCGACCCGGTGGTGCGCTCGGCCGAGCTGCTGCTGCACGAGCGGATTCCGCGCCGGCTCGTGCTGCAGGAGCCGCAGGGCGCCCGGCGCGACGAGTCGATGCCCGAGGCGGAGATCGAGCGCCCCGCCGTCCGCGAGCTCGACGACCCCGACAGCCCGAACCCGCACGTGGCCCTGCTCGGCCACCTGCCCTACACGATCATGGTGAGCCACTGCGGCGGCGGGTACAGCCGGTACGAGTCGCTCGCCGTCACCCGCTGGCAATCGGATGGCACGCGCGACGCCTCCGGGCAGTTCTGCTACGTGAAGGACCTGGCGACGGGCCGCGTCTGGTCGGCGGCGCACCAGCCGGTGTGCGCGCCGGCCGACTGGTACCGGGCCTACCTCGCGACCGACCGGGTCACCTTCCACCGCGCCGACGGCGACATCGAGACCCGCACCGAGATCGCCGTCGTTCCCGAGGACTCGGCCGAGGTGCGGCGGGTCACCTTGACCAACAACGGCGACACGGCGCGCGAGCTCGAGCTCACGAGCTACGGCGAGATCGTGCTCTCGCCGCCGGAGGCCGACCGGGCGCACCCGGCCTTCGGCAATCTCTTCGTCGAGACCGAGTGGCACGACTGGTGTTGCGCCATCACCGCCACCCGCCGCCCGCGCTCGGCGACGGAGCAGTCGCTCTGGTGCGTGCACGTGGTCGACGACGGCCGGGAGCGCGTCGGCGACGCCACCTGCGAATCCGACCGGGCCCGCTTCCTCGGCCGTGGGCGCTCGACCCGCGACCCGGCGGCGCTCGAGGCCGACGGGCCGCTGTCGGGCAGCACCGGCGCGGTGCTCGACCCGGTCTTCGCGATCCGCACCCGCGTGCGGCTCGCGCCCGGGCAATCGGCCTCCGTGGCCTACACCACGCTCGTGGCTCCCACCCGGGACCGCGCCTTCGAGCTGGCCGACCGCTACCACGATCCGCACGCCGCGCAGCGCGCGCTCGACCTGGCGTGGACCTCGAGCCAGGTCGAGCTGCGGGAGCTGGGCCTCACGCCCGGCGACGCCGCGGTGTTCCAGGAGCTGGCCGGCCATCTCTTCTACGGCGGGTCCGCGCTCCGGGCCTCGCAGGCCGAGCTCCGGCGGAACCGCGGCTCGCAACCCTTGCTCTGGGCCACCGGCGTCTCGGGCGACTGGCCGATCCTGCTCGCCACCATCGACGCGGCCGAGGGCCTCCCGACGCTCCGCCAGCTGCTCGCGGCGCACCGCTACTGGCGCCGCCGCGGGATGACGGTGGACCTGGTCGTGCTCGACGGGCACGCGCCGAGCTACCTGCAGGACCTGGGCGACCGGATCACCGCCGCGGTCTACTCCGTGGCCGACGGCGGATCGCTCGACCGGCCGGGCGGCATATTCGTCCGGCGGCGCGACCTGGTCGGCGCCGACGAGCTGCTCATGCTGCGCGCCACCGCCCGCGCGCACATCGCGTGCGACGGGCGCCCGCTCGGCCGGATCCTCGCGACGGTCATGACCACCGATGTGCCGCCCGATGACGAGTTCGACCCGCCGGGCCCCGAGATCCGGGCGCCCGCGCGGAGCGACTCGCGGGTGATCCGCGCGGTGCGCCTGATCGGCTCGCGGCTCCCGACGCTGCTGAGCCCGCTGGCGTACCCGGCGGGCTCCGAGCGGCGGATGCGCCCGCGCCGGTGCAGCCCGGCGCCGCGGGCGGCGTTCGAGAACGGCTTCGGCGCCCTCCGCCCGGACGGCGACTACGAGATCGAGGTCTGCGGCGACCACGTGCCGCCGGCGCCGTGGTCCAACGTCATCGCCAACCCGCACGGCGGCTTCGTGATCACCGAGCGCGGCGGCGGCTTCACCTGGGCCGCCAACAGTTTCTTCTTCCGCCTTACGCCGTGGTCCAACGATCCGGCCAGCGATCCGGTGACGGAGGCCCTCTACCTGCGCGACGAGGACACCGGCGAGCTCTGGTGCGCGACGCCGGGGCCGGTCCGCGTGGCGCCGCCATACACCGTCCGTCATGGCGCGGGCGCCACGACGTTCGAGCACGTGCAGCGCGACATCGCGACGGTCTACACCCTCGGCATGGCCGAGAATGCCGCCGTGAAAATCGCCGTGCTGCGGATGACCAACACCGGCCCCGAAGTGCGGCGGCTCACCCTCACCTCGTACGTGGAGTGGAGCCTCGGCGTCCTCCGCGAGCACACCCAGCACCAGGTGCGCACGGTGTTCGATCGCACCCAGCAGGTCGTCCTGGCGCAGAACACCTTCGACCCGCAGTTCGCCTCGTGGACCGCATTCCACGCGATGAGCGAGACGGTGACGGCGCATAGCGGCAGCCGGCGCGAATTCCTCGGCCGGAACGGCACGCCCGCCGCGCCCGCCGCGCTCCGCGGCGGCGCCGCCATGAGCGGCGCCACCGGCTGCCGGGATCGATCCCTGCGCGGCACTTCAGTGCGCGGTCGAGCTGCAGCCGGGCGAGTCCCGCGAGATCGTCCTCCTGCTCGGCGCCGCCCAGGACGAGGCGACCGCGCGCGCGCTCCTGGGCGAGTATCGCGACGTCGGGCGGGCCGAGGCGGCCCTCGAGCGGACGGTGGCGGGATGGGCGAAGCGGCTCTCGGCCGTGACCGTCCGGACGCCGGACCCCAGCTTCGACGCCATGCTCAACCGGTGGGCGCTCTACCAGGCGCTGGCCTGCCGCCTGTGGGGCCGCTCGGCGTTCTACCAGAGCGGCGGCGCCTACGGCTTCCGCGACCAGCTCCAGGACGTGATGGCGCTGGTGTACGCCGAGCCCGCGCTCGCGCGCGAGCACATCCTCCGCGCAACCGCCCGCCAGTTCCTCGAGGGCGACGTGCAGCACTGGTGGCATCCGCCGAGCGGGCGCGGTGTCCGGACCCGATTCTCGGACGACCTCGTGTGGCTCCCCTACGTCGTGGACCACTACGTCCGCTCGACCGGCGACGCCTCGGTGCTCGATCAGTACGTCCCGTTCCTCACCATGCGCGCGCTCGAGCCCGGCGAGCACGAGGTCTACGACCTGCCCCAGGTCACCGACGAGCACGGCAGCGTCTACGAGCACTGCCTCCGCGCCCTCCGGCGCGCCTCCACCGCGGGGGCGCACGGCCTGCCGCTCATCGGGATCGGCGACTGGAACGACGGGATGAATCGCGTGGGGGTCGAAGGCCGAGGCGAGAGCGTCTGGCTGGCGTGGTTCCTGGTCACGACGCTCCGCGCCTTCGCGGTGCACGCGGAGGCGCGGGGCGACCTGGCGGTGGCCGGCGAGCTCCGCCGCCACGCCGACGCCTACGCGGTCGCGGTCGAGACCCACGGCTGGGACGGCGCCTGGTACCGCCGCGCCTACTTCGACGACGGCACACCGCTCGGCTCGCTCGGGAGCGACGAGTGCCGGATCGACTCGATCGCCCAGAGCTGGAGCGTGATCTCGGGCGCCGGCGATCCGCACCGCCAGGCGCAGGCCATGCGCTCGCTCGAGGAGCACCTCGTCCGGGAGGACGCGCGCCTGCTCCTGCTCCTGACGCCGCCGTTCGACCAGACGCCCCACGACCCCGGCTACATCAAGGGCTACCTGCCGGGCGTGCGGGAGAACGGCGCGCAGTACACCCACGCGGCGCTCTGGGCGGTGCTGGCCACCGCCATCCAGGGCCATGGTGACCGGGCGTTCGAGCTGTTCCAGATGCTCAACCCGCTCACGCACGCCCGGACACCCGAGGAAGTCGCGACCTACAAGGTCGAGCCCTACGTCGTGGCGGCCGACGTCTACACCGCCGAGGGTCAGCTGGGCCGCGGCGGCTGGACCTGGTACACCGGCTCCGCGAGCTGGATGTACCGCGTGGGCCTGGAGGGGATCCTGGGCCTCAGGAAGCGGGGCGATACGCTCTACATCGAGCCCCGAGCACCAGCCGCTTGGCCGGAATACACCATCGAGTACCGCCACGGGCGGAGCCGGTACGTGATCGTCGTGCACCACGACGACGGCGAGGCGCGCGGGGCGGTGCGCGTGACGGTGGACGGAGTGACGTCGGCGGACGGTGGGATTCGCCTGGTCGATGACGGCAGGGAGCACGCGGTGGAGGTGCGGCGGGAGGGGAGCTCGGTGCTCGAGTCGTCGTGATCCACCCAGGCGAATAGCGCCCCTCAGGGCGCCGCTTCGCTCAGCCGCGCCACCGCATCGAGCACTGCGTGCGGCTGCTCCTCCTGGATATACTGGCCGGACCCGGGTACGCTGTCGGCCCGGAAGTTCGGCAGCCGGTCACTCAGCATCTCGCGCTGATCGTGCGTCACCTCGGCCGGGTGCGATACCGTGCCGACCAGCAGCCGCACCGGCATGGCGCATTCGTGCAGCCGATCGGTGAGGCTGTCGGTCTCTTTCGCCTTCGACATCCGCTGGTAGGCGTCGATCGAGCCGCCCATGTCGGCGGTCTGCCCGGCCGTGTAGCCGCGGATCACGGCATCGGTCACCCAGGTGGTGTCGCCCGAGTTCTTGACGATCTCGCGCCGCACGTCGTGCCGGAGCTTGGATTCGTCGAGCGCGAACTTCACCAGCCCTCCGCCGAACTTGAACGCCTTCTTCATTCCGGCCGTGGCCGCGCTCTCGGCGGGGCCGCCATCGATGGAGAGCAGCCCGCGGACCAGGTCCGGCCGGCGGACGGCCAGCCGAAACGCGATGGCCGCGCCGCTGCTCTGCGCCACGAACAGCGCGCGGCGGATCCCGAGGCTGTCGAGCGCGCTGCTCACCCGCGCCGTCTGCGCGGTGTACGAATAGTCGGCGTCCTTCGGGTGCGACGACCAGCCGTAGCCGAGGGGCTCGACGACGATCGTCTGATAGCCTTCCGCGGCCAGCGGGCCGGTGAGCATGCGGTAGGTGTAGGCGGCGCCGAAGAGGCCGGGGATGAGGACGAGCGGCTGGCCGGTGCCGATGGTGGTGGTGCGGAGGATCTCGCCGGGGGCCACCTGGATGTCGCGCACCACGGCGGTATCGACCGGGGGCGCGGCCAGGCGGGCGAGGGTGAGGACCAGTCCCAGGCCGTTCACCAGTTGAGGATCTTCAGCTCGTCGAGACGTCCCGCGACGGACGCGAGCGATCGCACGCTCAGCTCCTTCCGGAACCGCTTGGCGGCGTCCCGGACGGCGGGCGACACCGGGGCGCCGGTCTCCTTGCGATACCGGCGATAGGCGGTGCCCAGGTCCTCGAACACCCGGCGGAGCGAACGGGCCTCCCGCAGCTGCTCGGGCGTCCGCGTCATGTCGGCCGACAGCGGATCCAGCGTGGAGCGGCGGCGCGAGGCTCGCGGTCGCGTGGCGCTCGCCCGGCGGTCTACGGACTCTCCCGCGTCGTTCACGCGGGCGATGACACGATCGATCAACGTCTGGGGAAGGGCGTCGTCAGCCGACAAGGCGGTCGGCCGGATCGGAAGGATGGACATGGGGGGCTGCCAGTGGTAGCGAGAGACGCCTCCGTGCCAGAGCGGGAGGAGGGTATACGGAAGTTACCCGGCTGCACCTCGAATCGCGAATGCCGCCGGGTGAGCTCCCACACTCGTCACTCGGCCGGCGGCGGCGACGTGCTCTCGTCGGTCGATGGCTCGTCGGCCGGGACGTCCGCGCGCTCGAGCTTGCGCTTGAGCTTGTCCTCGCGCTTCTGCTGCTTGTGCAACTCCTTCTGCCGCTTCTCATAACCGTAGTTGCGCTTGGGCAAACGAGACTCCCAGGTGGGGCCGTGGACATCGTTCGGGATGGCGAAGCGCCGGCCGGACGCCCACGGGTATGCACCAAGGTAGTCGGATGGCTGGCGACCCGCCCGAATCCGTCAGCCGCGCGGCCGCACCGCCGGCTCGATGAACAGCTCGTCCACGTAGCACCAGCTCCAGTCCTCGCCCGGCTCGAAGCTCCGCATGAGGGCGTGGTGGGACGTGTGGAAATGCTTGGTGGCGTGCTTGCCCTGCGAGTTGTCGCAGCAGCCGACGTGGCCGCACTCCTGGCACAGCCGGAGGTGGACCCAGCGCATGCCGGCGGCGAGGCACTCCTCGCAGCCGTCGGGCGTGCGGGGGGCGACGTTGCGGACGGCGGCGGTGTGGGAGCACTGCTGGGGCATGGGTGGAGGCTCCTGCGTGATAGTATTGGACGAATATCGTCATCGAAACTTAGCCGTGCCCGGGAAGAACGTGCCTCCCGCACTCGGAAGTCCTGGTGTATTGACAGCGTTGCAGCCTGTTACTAAGATATATCGCAAGCTATATCGACCCGACCTATCGACGTACTATCGGAGGTCTTCTATGTGCAGTCAGCGCAGCGGTTTCGACTTCAGCGGCGGATTCCCCTTCTGGGGCCGCGACTGGGGCGAGTGGGGCCCGAAGCGGGGCCGCGGCCGGCGGCAGATGTTCGAAGCCGGCGAGATCAAGTTCGTCATCCTCCGCCTGCTCAAGGACAAGCCGCGGCACGGGTACGAAGTCATCAAGGCGCTCGAGGAGCGGATGGCGGGGTGCTACACGCCGTCGCCCGGGACCGTCTACCCCACCCTCCAGATGCTCGAGGACCAGGGCTACGTGCGCGGCGTCGAGGCCGACGGCAAGAAGGTCTACGAGCTCACGCCGGAGGGCCTCAAGTATCTCGAGGAGCATCGCGACCTCCTCGACGAGATCGTCGACCGCGTGCGCGAGACCGTGCGCGACTTCACCGGCGGCGCCGTCGGCGAGGTCCAGAGCGAGTTCGCCCGGCTGGCGCGCACCACCTTCCGCCATGCCTGGCGGCGCGGGCCGGACGATCCAACGGTGAAGCAGGTCGCGGAGATCCTCAAACGGGCCGCCGACGAGATCGAGCAGGCGTGGCAGGCGTCGACGGGGTCATCGTCAACGACGAGGTGACGTATGTTGTTCGGCATGATGTGGTGGTGGATCATCCCGCTCATGGTCTTCATGATGATGGGACGACGTCACCACCGGCGTTGGAACCGGGGCCGGGTACCGGGACACCGAGCGGGGCGAGGTGGCGGAGCTTCGGCGAGTCGTCGAGGAGCAGCGGGGATACATCGAGGAACTGGAAGGGCGGCTGGCGCGGGTGGAGGATGGGCTGGACTTCGCGGAGCGGTTGCTGGCGGAGCGGGGAGTGGCGGCCGGGACACGCTGACGTGCTCGTTCTTTTCAGCGAGTCAGCGCGATTCGTCCGGAAGCGTGCCCGCCGCCAGCATCTCCGGCGACTGCACCCCTCGCGCGGCGATCTCCACCATCCCCAGCTCGCCGAGCTCGGCGCCCTCCCCCACCGCGCCCAGCTCCCGGAACCGCCGCGCCGAGACCAGCACCCGGCTCTCGAGCGAGCCCACCGCCCGGTTGTAGCTGTCGACCGCCCGGTCCAACCCGCGCCGCACCTCGTCGAAGTGCCCGGCCATCGTCCCCAGCCGCTCGTAGAGCTGGCGGCCGAGCTCGCTGATCTCCTGCGCGTTCCGGGCGATCTGCTCCTGCCGCCAGCCGTACGCGATCGCCCGGAGCAGCGAGATCAGCGTGGTCGGGCTCGCCGGGATCACCTGCTGGCTCACGCCGAACTCGATCAGTGACGGGTCGTGCTGGCAGGCCGCGCTGAAGAAGGTCTCCCCGGGCAGGAACATCACCACGAAATCGGGTGCCGGCTGGAACTGGTTCCAGTACGCCTTGCTGCCCAGGCCGATCATGTGCTCCCGCACCTGTCGGGCGTGGTCCTTGAGCAGCAGCTCGCGCGCGCCGTCGTCCATGGTGCCGTCCACGGCGTCGAGATAGGCGGCGAGCGGCGCCTTGGCGTCGACGACCACCGTCTTCCCGCCCGGCAGCCGCACCACCAGGTCGGGCCGGAGCCGGCCGTCGTCGCCCTCCACGCTCGCCTGCTCCTCGAAGTCGCAGTAGTCGAGCATGCCCGCCATCTCGACCACCCGGCGGAGCTGGATCTCGCCCCAGCGCCCGCGGACCTGAGGCGCGCGGAGCGCCTTCACCAGGTTCCCGGTCTCGGCGTGGAGCGCCTGCTGGGTCTGCGCCATCGCCCGGACCTGCTCGACCAGCCCGGCGTACGACGCGACGCGCTCCTTCTCGACCTCCTGCAGCTTCCCGTCCACCCGCGCGAGCGACTCCTGGATCGGCCGCACCAGGTCGCCCACCGCCTGCTGCCGCCGCTCGAGATCCGACGAGGCGCTCTGCTGGAACTCGCCGAGCTTGGTCTGGGCGAGCGCGAGGAAGCTCTGGTTGTTCTGCCGGAGCGCCTCGGCGGAGAGCGAGGCGAAGGCGTCGCGCAGGCTGGTCTCGGCCCGCTGGAGCAGCGCGACCTTCTCGCCGGCGGCGCGGCGCTCGGCGTCGAGCCGCTCCTCCAGCCGGGCGACGCGGCTCCGCCCGGCGAGCCAGGCGGCGAGGGCGCCGGCGAGCGCGCCGAGGGTGAGGGCGAAGAGGAAGAGCGGAAGGTCCATGGCGAGTGCCTCTGCGATGTGGCTCGGGGGACCGGGGGCCCGACCCTCAGCAACGTACCGACCACGCTCCTGGCCGACAACCACCCAGCCACCACCAGCTTGGAGCCAAGCTGGTGCGGCCGGCCGCGGGCAGGCAAGCGCTGGAGTAGCCTTTCCAATGTGTAAGCCCACAACGCCTTAGCTCCAGGTGATTCTGCGGTGTTACCGCAGTGACCCCCGGGCGTATCCTTGCTCCGTCAATCACGGCGGCACCCGGTCGCCGACAGTCCCCCTCGATCCACGGAGCTTCCCATGCTTGCCTCCACGCTTCGCCGTTCGTCCGGCCGGGCCGCCTTCAGCCTGATCGCGGCCGCCGCCACGCTCGCCCTCCTCGCCTGCGGTGCGGGCGGGACTGGGGATGACGTCTCGGGCCGACCCAACCCGCCGAGCGACAACATCTACGGTACATGGTTTCTCGTGTCGGTCAGCGGAGAGCAGCTTCCGGCGCGCGTCAATCAGTATCGTGACAGCCAGCTGGACGTGACCGTCAAGAACGAGATCGTCCTCGGCTACGTGACGTTGAAGCCCGACCAGACCTTCGAATTCGCCTTCGTGACCCGGGCAACCGTGGGCTCGTTCGTGGGCTCCGACATCCCGATCCCGGCGGAAGGCGTTCTGCCGGGCGGATCGTTTGTCCGGGACGGTAACGTGCTGCATCGCGTGAGGGGGCCGGGTCAACCCGCCGACTCGCTCGTGCTGACCGCGAGTGGAACGCTGCAGTGGGTGGTGCCGTTCCAGCAGGGGCCGCCGGAAAACACCGTCCTCGTTGGCCAGACACTGACCTACATTCACGACGCTCCGCCCGAGTGAGCGTCGACAGGGTTGGACGCTCCCCGGGGCTTTGCGGCAAGAGGCCAAGGGCGGGGGCGTCTGACTGTTGTCCCGTCGGAGTGGCAAGAGTCGGGCGAGGAGGGCCTGCAGTTCGTCGCACCCGCTGGCATCGGCGGCGACACGGCCACATCTTCAATTTGTCTCTGCCCAAGGTCCCCTGCAGGAGCGGTTCGAGCGTCGTCGATGAGTCCGGGCTACATGACGTGCTCCGAGTGCGGCAAGCGGGCGCTGAGCATCGCGACGCGCTGCCCGCAGTGCGGGTTCGAGTTTCCTGCCAGGCCAATCGAGCAGAGGAGCTGGACTTCGGACTTGGGACGGCTCCTGCCGCTGCTGGTGGCAGGGGGCGTGGTTGCAGCCACGCTCACGGTGGTGACCGTGGTGGTGCGGCGGACAGCCAGTCGTTCCGAAGGCCCGGCTACGGCCGAGGCCCACGCCGCCGCAGGATCGGAGATGGACACCGCGGTGGCCGCCGGCTCTCCGGCTGCGAGCCGCGGTGAGCGCCGCTTCGCCCGCACCTGGACCAACGTACGGAGCCGGCGGAGCGCCGGCGGAGACCTGGTGGCGGTCCTGCTTCCCGGCGATACGGTTCTGGCTGATTCGCTGAGCCGTGGATGGTGGCGGGTGACCTTCGAGGGGAAGGTGATGGGGTATGCCTACCGCTCCACTCTGGTCACCGATCCGCCCCCGGTGGGTCCCTAGGGACACGGATCGGCCAGGGCGCTAGTGGATCGTCTCTGATTCACAGTCGAAGGGATGCCCTGACTCGTACTACTCCTTGGCGGGCCTGCGAACGAACCGGAGCCGGCGCACCCGTTCGGTGCTCACCGCCACCGCGCCGGGCTTACCGGGAGGCCGGCTGAATTAGCACGAAGCCGTGGTGGACAGATATACGTCGCGAAGAGGTGGTTAGCGAATCGGGCTCCATGCGGTGGCGCTGGAGCACAGCTTGCGTCGCAGGACGAAGCGCAGCTCACTTCACTCCGGACTGTAGTAGCTGCCTGCAGCGCGCTAACGGCGTGCGGGCTGCGCGAGATGGGCACCTGCTCGAAGATGCGCCGCGGCGAGCCTTGGATGTTCTCCTCCATCGTGATGCGACCTTGGGGCTCGCGGCAAAGGTAAGAGGAAGCGCCGTGGCGCCGCCGTGAGCCGGTAGGCGTTGCCACCCAGCGGCGCAGCGGAACTTCCCTCCCCGCGCATCGAGCAGCAGCCACCGTTCTCGAAGAAGAAGCGATAGCTGTGGCCCGAGCTACCGTGCAGTAGAGTCCCGCGAGCAATCGTGGTGCAATCGCAGGCGCACTGTCCGCGGCCGGCGCCGGAGCCGCGGCGGCGGCCTCGATGCGGGGGAGGAAGAGATCCGCCACCTGGAGCGCGAGCGGCGTGGGGGAATGTTGAAGGCGTTGCAGAGCACCGTCACCGTAAGGCTGTCTTCGGGGAAGCGGATGAAGTCGGCCTTGTAGCCGGGATCCGATCCCGCGTGGCTGATGATCCGTCTGCCCTTGTAGCGCGCGATGTAGAGCCCCTGGCCGTAGCCGATGACGGTGCCGTTGGCGAGGCGCCCCGGCACGCTCATCGAATCCTGCAGCGCCCTGGTACCCACCCGCGGCGTGTAGAAGTTGGCGTCCCAGCGGGCCAGGTCGCGGATGGTGCTCACGACCCCGGTGCCCCCGGCGAATGCGAACGGCCTCCGCGCGATGCGCAGCTCGGCGGGATCGTGGCCCCAGTAGCCCGTGGCGATGCCGGGGATGACCTGACCCACGGTGGCCTGGATGTCCGAGCGGGTCATGCCGAGTGGCGCGAAGACCCGCTCGGCGAGGAGGCGGCGGAACGGCAGGCCGGAGACGCGCTCCGAGAGCAGAGCCAGCAGGTAGTAGCCGGTGTTGGTGTAGAGGAACTCGCGGCCGGTCGCGTGATTCAGGGCGCGCTGGCGCCGGATCAGCCAGAGCATGTCGTCTTCGGTCTCGACGTCCGAGATGCGCCAGCCCGCCATGTCGAACAGGTTCCAGGAGTCGCGCAGGCCCGAGGTGTGGTTGAGCAGTGCGCGGAGGGTGATCGGCGGCCCCAACACGGGAACCTCGGGCACGTAGCGGCGCACGTCGTCGTCCAGGCGGAGCTTGCCCTCCGCCGCGAGCAGCAGCACCGTGAAGGCGGTGAACTGCTTCGACATCGAGGCGATGGGCATCACGGTGGTGTCGCTGAGCGGGATGCGCTGGGCCAGGTCCGCCATGCCGAACGCGCCGGAATACAGCACCCTGCCGGCGCGGAAGGCGCCGATCGCGCAACCGGGTGCGTCGCTGCGGGCGTAGGGCGCGAAGATCGCCGCGACGCGCGCGGGGATCGAGTCTGGGGCGACGGGCGCCTGGACCGCTGGGGACGCGAGGATGAGGAGAAGGCTGAGCATGGAGCAAGCTTAGAGAGCCGGCTCGGGCGCGTCTTGAATCTACGGAACCTGGCGGGCCAGCTTCCGGTACTCGGCGGGGCTCTGCCGGAAGGCACGGCGGAAATCGCGGGTCAGGTGGCTCTGGTCGCTGTAACCGGCCCGCGCTGCGACCTCGGACAGGGCGCACCGGCTGTGGTGCAGCAGGCGGCGGGCGCGCTCGGCGCGGAGCCAGCGGGCGTATTCTCCGACGCTGCAGCCATAGCGGGCGCGGAAAGCGCGGGCCACGTAGATCGGGTGCAGCCCGACCCGGCGCGCCAGCTCGCCGAGCGTGGTGGGGCCGGGCTCGTCGTGCAGCAGGTCGCGGGCGCGGGCCAGCCAAAGGCGCTCGGCGCCGCGCCCGGGCTCTCCGGTAGGAGCCAGCTCCGCGAGCAGCTCCAGCACCAGCTCTTCGGCCACGAGAGGCGTGAGATCGTCGCGGCGCAGCAGCTCGGCGCGCAGGCTGCCGCCGTAGCGCGCCACGCGCGCCGAGCGGCGGACCACCAAGTCGGTCACGGCGGAAGCGTCCAGCTCAATCACCAGGCATTCCACCGCCACCGCTCCCAGCCGGTTGGCGTGCACCGTGCCGGCGGGTTTGGCGATGAGAGTCGCAGGTCCGTGGCAGCGCAGCGCGCCGCGCTCGATGGATTCCCCGTATTCCCCGTCGAGCACCACGTTCAGGGTCGCCGGCTGGTGCGCGTGGGCGGAAAGGCGGAGGCCGGGGGGCAGCCGAGCGATCCGGACTGCGAAGGCTCCCGCTCGCACCGTGGGGTCGGGTGGGCCGCCGAGGACGCCGGATGCGATCGGGACGGGGTACGGCTCGGCCGAAACGTGCATGACGGAAGCTAGGCCCGGTCCGCCCCACTATGAAGATCCCTACCGCGCCGGATTCACGCGGCACCATTCCTCGATGGTCCGAACCAGCTCCTCCCGCACCTCCTCGTTGGTCCTGCCCGAGCGCTTGAGCACTTCGAACGCGTGGTTCGCCCCGTCGACCACGTGCAGCGTCGCCCGCGGCCCGAGGTCGCGGCAGACGCCGGTGACGAGCGCGAGGTCGGCGAGGTCGTCGCGCGTCCCCTGCAGGAACAGCATGGGAATGTGAACGCCGGCGAGATGCTCGGCGCGGCTCACGCCGGGCTGCTTCGGCGGGATGGAGCGGGAAGCCCAGGAAGACCAGCGCGTGCACGCCTGCGAGCGGCTCGCGCGCCTGGGCGCCGGAGGTCATCCGGCCACCGAGCGACTTGCCGCCGGCGACGAGCGGGAGATCGGGCGCGAGGCGGGCGGCCTGCGGCGACCGCGGCGCGGACGGTGGCCTGGAGCACCGGCGGGGGGTCCGGCCGCCGGCCGCCGGCCGCCATATAGGGAAACTCGTAGCGCAGCGTCGCGATCCCGCGCGCGGCGAGCGCTTCGGCGATGGCGTCCATGAAGCGGTGGCGCATGCCTGCGCCGGCGCCGTGGGCCAGGACGTACAGCAGCCAGGCGTCGGGTGGGCGGAGCAGGATGCCGGGCACGCTGCCGATGGTGGGGCCGACGTCGATTTCGAGATCTTCCATGGTCGCTCCCCGGGCTCGGCCTACTCCATCTCCGCCTGCAGCCTGCCCGAGCGCCTCAGCCAGGTCGGGCACCAGCTCGAGCACTCCCACCAGCGGATCCCCCTTGAGCTTCTTGAACCGCTCCGGTGCCGTCTTGATGGTGTGCTTCCTGATGTCGAGTCGCTTGTTCACCTCCCGCCACGCCAGAGGCATCGACACCGGCGCGCCGGGCAGCGGCCGCACGCTGAACGGCGCCACCAGCAGCTTGCCGGAGCCGTTCTGGAGGTAGTCGACGTACACCCGGCCGTCCCGCCGCGACACCTGGCGCGTGATGGTGGCGATCTCCGGGAGCAGGCCCACGAGGCAGCGCGCGAGCAGCTCGCCGAGTGAGCGCGACTGCTCATGCGTGCACTGGCGGCCGAGCGGAACCAGCAGATGGAGACCCGAGGAGCCGCTGGTCTTCACGAACAGGGGCAGCTCGATCCGCTCGCACAGGTCCCGCGCCGCAAGCGCCACCTCGACGACCTGCTCGAACGGTGCACCCTTCGGATCGAGATCGAGCACGCACCAGTCCGGCCGCTCCAGGGTCGGCGCGCGGCTGGACCAGATATGCAGCGGGATCGAGCCGAGGTTGACGACGTAGAGCAGCGAGGCGACGTCGTCGCAGACGAAGTAGTCGATCTCGCGCTGGGTATCTTCGCTCCACATGCGCTCGGTGCGGATCCAGTCGGGCGCGAAGCCCGGAGCGTCCTTCTGGAAGAAGGACTTGCCGCCGATGCCGTCGGGATAGCGGGTCATCACGACGGGGCGGTTCCGGAGATAGGGGAGGAGCCAGGGCGAGATCGCGCGGTAGTAGGCGAGGAGGTCGCCTTTGGTGTAGCCGTCGTCGGGCCAGAAGATCTTCTTGACGTTGGTGAGCTCGAAGGGGAGCTCGCTCGTCTCCGTGCGGAGCGGCGCCCGCTCGGTCATCCCGAGCGGAGCGAGGGACCTTCGTCACTCCGCTCAGGATGACGCGCTTGCCACCGCTCGGGCTCGCCACTCTCCTGCTCCTGCGATCCCTCGCGCTCACCGTCGCTTCCCCACCGCCACCTCCCCACCCCCTCCCGCACGCACTCCTCCGGCCGCTTGTCATCCCGAAACCGCAGGAACACCGGCTGCCGTAGCAGCCCGTCGTCCGTCCGCTCGGAATACTCGACTTCGACCACGATCACCGGCTCGACCCACGTCGTCCCCTTCTCCTTCGGCACCGGCCCCCCGCATGGTGGCGTCCGGACGCTGCTGCCCCTTGCAGCGTCCGGCTCACCTCGCCGAGCTGCTTCTCGCTGAACCCGCTCCCCACCCGGCCCGTGTAGGTCAGCGCTCCGTCCACGTACTCGCCGAGATGCAGCGCTCCGAATCCTCCGCGCGATCCCTTGGGCGAAGTGAATCCCACCACCACGAAGTCCCCGGTCTTCCGCGACCGCACCTTGAGCCAGACGGCCGAGCGCCCGGCCTTGTACGGCGCGGCGGCCTTCTTGCCGACCACGCCCTCGAGCCCGAGCCGCTCCGCCTCGTGATACAGCGCCTCGCCGTCCTCCTCCACATGCTCCAGGTAGCGGAGCGCGCCGAGCGGCGGCAGCACCCGCTGCAGAACCGACTTTCTCGCCGTGAGCGGAAGCGGGCGCAGGTCGAAGTCCTCGAAACCGAGCAGGTCGAAGGCGTAATAGGTGACCGGTACCTCGACCGCCGCGTGCCGGATGTCGATCGGCCGCCGAAGGCGTGCCCGGCTCTGCAGCCGCTGAAAGCTCGGCAGCCCCTGCTCGTCCAGCGCCACGACCTCGCCGTCGAGCAGCACGCGGTCGAACGGGAGCGCGGCCACCGCGCGGGTGATCTCCGGAAATGCCTCGGTGTAGTCGTTCGCGTTCCGTGTGAGGAGCCGCGCATCGCCGCTTTGACGTGCGGCCAGGACGCGATAGCCGTCGAGCTTGGGCTCGAACAGCCAGCCGGCCCGCGAGAACGCCCGGTCGGCCGATTCCGCGAGCATCAGCTTCGCGGTCTTCGCATCGACCGGCCGGCGCGGCGCACCGAGGCGCGTGAGCTCACGGCGGATGTCCTCGCCGCGGTCCTCTCCCGCCTTGAGGTCCTCCACCTTCAGCCCGGACAGCACCGACTCGGCCGGCGGCACGCGGTCCGGCGCGGCCCACTCGTCGCGCTCCTTGATGAGGAGCCACTCCTTGACGCCCTTCTTCAGCTTCACCAGCGTCCAGAGTCCGTGGAGCTTGTAGCCCCGGAGCTCGAAGAGCAGCTTCCCCTTCTCCAGCCCCTCGGCGGGATCGCCCACCGGGACCCATTGTCCCCGGTCCCACACGATCACGGCGCCGGCGCCGTAGTTCCCCTCGGGAATGAGCCCCTCGAAGTCGCCGTACTCGAGCGGATGATCCTCGACCAGCACCGCGAGCCGCTTGTCGGCGGTGTCATACGACGGTCCCTTGGGCACGGCCCAGGAGCGGAGCACGCCGTCCATCTCCAGCCGCAGGTCGTAGTGCAGCCGGCGCGCGGCGTGCTCGTGCACGACGAACAGCCGGCCGTCGGCGCGGCCGATCGCGCCGGCCGGCTCGGGCGTGCGCTCGAGGGAGCGCTTGGCGCGGTAGGTGGAGAGCGAGTCGGGCTTGGCTGGGCGCTTTGGCGGCAACCGGATCTCTTCTCCTGACGTCATCCTGAGCGGAGCGACGGGGACATGACCGGAATCATGCCCCCTTCGCTTCGCTCAGGGTGACGAACGTTCGACCTGCGCATCCTTCCCGAATCCCAGCAAAAACCCATGCGAATTCTCCACCAGCGAGTCGCCACGCCGCGCACCTGACGACTCTGAGATAACCCCAACCCCCGCCTTGAGCTACCCCCACGTTCCAGGCTGTTGCCCGCCCTGCTTCTTGCGGTGGCCCGATTCTGCCGGTATATCCTTTTCCACCTCAACCCAACCCCCATCTCAACCCCATACGCCATGGCCGCCAGATCCATCGGGTCCGCGACGATTTCGTTCGGGCTGGTCTCCGTCCCGGTCAATCTCTACTCGTCGAGCGAGTCGTCCGCCAGCGTCAGCTTCAACATGCTGCACACCACGTGCGGCTCGCGGCTGAAGCAGCAGTACATCTGCTCGAAGGAAGGCACCGTCGTCGAGAAGGACGAGATCGGCAAGGGCTACGAATTCTCCAAGGGCCAGTACGTCCAGTTCTCGGCCGACGAGCTCAAGGCGCTCGACGAGAAGGCGACCAACGCCATCGACATCGTCGAGTTCGTGCCGCTGGCCGCGGTGGACCGGATCTATCTCGACAAGGTCTACTACCTCGGTCCCGACAAGGGCGGCGACCGGGCCTACCGCCTGCTCGTCGCCGCGCTCGAGGATACGGGCCGTGCCGCGGTGGGACAGTATTCGGCTCGGGGCAAGCAGCACCTCGTGCTCGTCCGCCCGATGGGCGACGTGCTGGTGATGGAGCAGCTCCACTACCACGCCGAGCTTCGGAGCGCCGCGGACGTGCCGAGGCCGGACACGCCGGTGAAGGAGGGTGAGCTGGCGCTCGCGCGGATGCTGATCGAGCAGACCGCGGTGGACGAGTTCCGCCCCGAGAGCTATCGCGACCAGGTGCGGGAGCGCGTGCTCGAGGCCATCCAGCAGAAGGTCGACGGACAGGACATCACCTCGGAGCCGAGTGCTGCGCCGGAGACCAAGATCATCGACCTGATGGACGCGCTGAAGGCGAGCCTCGCCAAGCGCGGTGCCAGCACGGCGCAGAAGAAGCCGGCGAAGCAGGCGCTCGGCACCGAAACGGTCGCCAAGGACGCGGCGGCAAAGCCGAGGAGGAAGGCCAGCGGCGCGAGGTAGCACTAAGTTCTATTCACCATGAAGTCCTACACCACCCGCGACGTGGCCAGGCTGCTCGGCCTGTCCGAGGCGCAGGTCCGCTCGCAGGCCCGGGGCTACCTGGCGCCCGACCGGGGCCCGCGCAACGCCTACCGGTTCTCCTTCCAGGATCTGGTTCTCCTCCGCACCGCCAAGACTCTCGGTGACGCGCGCATTCCGCCGCGGCGGATCCGTGGCGCGCTCCGGAGCCTGACGCGCCAGCTTCCGCCGGGCCGCTCGCTCAGCGGCGTCCGCATCACGTCCGAGGGACACCGGGTCGTCGTCCGCGACGAGGACGCGGCCTGGAATCCCGAGTCGGGGCAGCTCCTGCTCGACTTCGACGTGGCCGAGCTGGCGGCGCAGGCGGCGCCGGTGGCCCGACGCCTGGCCCGCGAGGCACGCCGCTCGGCCGAGCCGCTCACCTCGGAGCAATGGTACGATCTCGGCGTGGACCTCGAGACCGCGTCGCCGGACGACGCGTGCGACGCGTACGCGCGGGCGATCGCGCTCGACCCCCGGCACGTCGCGGCGCGGGTCAATCTCGGGCGGCTGCAGCAGGAGAGCGGGCGCCCGGCCGACGCCATGGTCCAGTATCGCGCCGCGCTTCAGGCCGAGCCGGCGAACCCGACCGCCGCCTTCAACCTGGGCACCGCGCTCGAGGACCTCGGCCGTCGGGCCGACGCGATCGCGGCGTACCGGCGGGCGATCGAATCGGACGAGGAGTTCGCCGACGCGCACTTCAATCTGGCGCGGCTGTACGAGGAGGCCGGGAAGCGCACGGCGGCGCTGCGGCATCTGAAGGCGTATAAGTTGTTGATCGACTGAACACGAGCCTCACTCGCATTCTTCGGCCGATCCTTCGCTTCGCTCAGGATACACGAACAGATGCACATCCTCGTCGGCACCAGCGGCTGGTCATACAAGGAGTGGAAGGGCAGCTTCTACCCGCCCGACCTCCCCGCGGACGACATGCTCCGCCACTACGCCACCAAGCTGCCGACGGTGGAGATCAACAACTCCTTCTATCGCATCCCCCGCGAGAAGGTTCTCATGGAGTGGGCGGCCCAGGTCCCGCCCGAGTTCCGCTTCGTTCTCAAGGCCTCGCGCCGCATCACCCACATCAATCGGCTCACCGATGCCGACGACTCGCTGGGCTACTTCCTCCAGACCGTGAATGTCCTGGGCGACAAGCTCGGCCCCACGCTCTTCCAGTGCCCGCCCTCGCTCAAACTGGACCTGCCACGGCTGCGCGACTTCCTCGCCCGGGTGCCACGGACCTGGCGCGCCGCGCTCGAGTTCCGCCACGACTCCTGGTTCACCGACGAGGTCTACGACGCGCTGCGGGGCCACGACATCGCGCTGGTGGCCGTGGACGAGGACGAAGGGGCGACGCCGCTGGTCTCCACGGCTACGTGGGGCTATTTCCGGCTCAGGCGGACCGTCTACACCACCGACGAGCTCCGCGCCTGGGCCGAGCGGATCGGGAGCCAGCCGTGGCAGGAAGCATTCGTATTCCTCAAGCACGACGAGGAGGGCGGGACGGGGCCGGAAGCGGCCATGAGATTGCGTGAGATGATCTAGCCTACTGGCCCCGCCGGGCATCCTGCCACAGATTGCAACGTAGCACCCGCGTTGGAACAGGAGGCCCCGATGACTCCCCGCGCGATGACTGCCCTCTCCGCCGCTCCCGACCGGAAGCCGCGGGACGATGAGATCGACGTCTACGGACTCACCCACCCCGGGAAGGTCCGCACCGACAACCAGGACCACTTTCTCGTCTGCTCGCTGCGAAAGCAGATGGTGGTCCAGCACACCAGCCTGGCCGAGGCGGATCAGCTCCTGGCCGGGAGCGAGCGGGTCGCCCTGCTGATGATGGTCGCCGACGGAGTCGGCGGCGGCAACAAGGGCGAAGTCGCCAGCCGCAGCGCGCTCGAGGCCGTCAGCCGGTACGTCTCCCGCAGCATGCACTGCTACTATGCCGCCGGTTCGGCCGGCGACCAGGAGTTCTCCGAAGCCCTGCAGGAAGGGGCGTCCCTGTCCCACGACGAGCTGGTGCGGCGAGGGGAGGAGGAGCCCGAGTTCCGGGGCATGGCCACCACGCTCACCCTTTACCTCGGCCACTGGCCCCATGCGCATCTGCTCCAGGTGGGCGACAGCCGCTGCTACCTGCTCCGGGGCGACGAGCTGACCCAGATCACCCGGGATCAGACCATGGCTCAGGAGCTGATCGACCTCGGCGTCATGACCCGGGCGGACACCAGCGGCACGCGCCTCGAGCACACCCTCTCCAGCTCCATCGGCGGGCGGCAGACCGCCCCCGCGGTCACCCAGTTCGAGCTGACCTGGGACACCGTCGTGCTGCTCTGCAGCGACGGGCTTACCCGTCACGTCTCCGACGACCGGATCCGCGACCGGCTCCGCTCGATGACCTCCGCCAAACAGGTGTGCGAAGCCCTGGTGCAGGACGCGCTCGAGGGCGGCGGAAGCGACAACGTCACGGTGGTGGTGCGGCGAGCAGTGGCGAGCGAGGGCTGACACCGACCGACCTGTCCCGCCCGGGGTTTGTTGCCATCGCCGAACGCGGGATCGGTGACGCGCTCACCCTGCTGCCAAGCCTCCGTGCCCTGCGCGCCGCTCGTCCCGAGCTGCGAATGGAGCTGCTCACTCCGGGTCTTTACCCCCTGGCCGACAATCTGCGCGACACGGCCGCGGTCCTCGACCACCGGCCGCTCGACGGGCTCGGGGACGAGGGGCGCCTTGCATGGCTCCGGGCGAGAAACGCCGGGTGGGTGTGGAACACGGAGGGGGAGCGAGGTCCCTGGACGGCCGCGCTGCGTCGATCCGATCACCCGACCTGGGTGACCGCGCCAGCCCAGCGGGAATGGGGCAGCAGGAACGTGCTGCGGGTACGGTTTGCGCAGCTGCGGGAGTTGTTCCCCGGTCTCACCGCGCCCGGGGAAATCGGCCTACGGCTGACGCCCGCCCAGGAGGCCGCTCGCCGTGCGTTCCGCGCCGGCTTTCCGCACGATTCGCTGCTCGTCGCGGTACAGCCGGGTGCAGGGGACCCGAAGCGCAACTGGTCGGCCGAGAAGTTTCGCGCCCTTGCCGTTGCGCTCGCGGAGCGGCCGCAGGTGACGGTGCTCCTCTTTCTCAGCGATACCGATGTGCTCTTCCGCGCGCCCGGGTACCTGCCCGACCGCGCAAACATGCACTGCGTGTCGGCGCCGCTGGAGGACGTAGTCCCCAAGCTCGCCGCCTGCGATCTCTGCATCGGCAACGACAGCGGCTTCTACCACCTGGCGTTCGCCCTCGGGTTGCGAGTGGTGGGGATCCACCGATCGTTGCGTGGCGCGCAACGGTGGGCCTACCGCTCGCCCCGATCGCGGGTGGTGATCAGCTGGATGCCCCGGCAGCTCGAACAGGATTGGGCCCGGTGGATCTCGGTGCCGCGGGTGTTGCGGGCGGCGCGCAGGCTCGCGCCGGAGCTGTAGAAAGCGCGGAGGAAGCAGCGGGTGTGTCGCCCACCGCCGTCCGGCGTCCCCTACCCCGACCACTTCTGAGCCCGCACCGAGCACCGTAGATTGTGCCCCGATGACTTCACCCGCGCCGTCCTCCGATCTTTCGAAGCTTCGCCTCGACCGCGACGATCCGCCGCCCGGCGTGCGCCGAGCGTTCCGGCGGAACCTCATGCTGGCGCTCGGCTTAGTGCTGGTCGGCGTGGCCGTCTTCCTCGCGTTCGGCCGCGGGGGCGCCGTACCAGTGCGGGTGATGGTGGTGGCGCCGGCGTCGGGACCCTGGGGACGGCGCGTCGGGCCCCGCGGGTAACGCTTCGGTGACCGCCAATGGGTACGTCGTCGCGCGCACCCGCGCGTCGGTCGCCGCCAAGCTGCCGGGCCGAATCGCCGAGCTTCGGGTGAGCGAGGGATCCACCCTCCGCCGCGGCGAGGTCATCGCCCGACTGGAGAACGCCGACTATCGGGCTCAGGCCGCCCAGGCGGAGGCCGCGCTCTCGACCGCGCGCGCCGAGCTGGTCGAGGTGCGGGCCGATCGCGACGTGCTCGCCCGGGACGCGCGGCGGCTCAGCGACATGCGCGCGAAGAGCCCGGACCTGGTGTCGGAGCAGGAGTACGACCTGGCCCAGAGCCGCGCGGCCCAGGCCGCGGCGCGGGCGGAGGCATCGGAGGCGCGGATCGCATCGGCGGACGCGAACCTCCGGTTCGCGCGGGCCAACCTCGAGAACACGGTGATCCGCGCGCCGTTCACCGGCACCGTGCTCCGGAAGGAAGCGGAGATCGGCGAGGTGGTCGCGCCGTCCGTGGGCGGCGGCCTCACCCGCGGCGCGGTCGTGACGATGGCCGACCTCACGACGCTCGAGGTGGAAGTCGACGTCAACGAGGCGTACATCGCGCGCGTGCGGAAACAGGGCCCGGCGCGGATTACGCTCGACGCCTACCCCGACACCTCGTTCCGTGGCGAGGTGCGGCAGGTGGTCCCGACCGCCGACCGGCAGCGCGCCACGGTCCAGGTGAAGGTGAGCATCGTCGACCGGGATCCCCGGATCCTGCCCGAGATGGGCGCGCGGGTGGATTTCCTCGAAGAGGTCCCGCGCGGGGACAGCGCGCGCGCCACGAGCGCGCCGGCCGGGCCACCGCGGTTCCGGATCCCCGCGGCAGCCGTGCGGGAGCTCGAGGGCCGGAGCGTCATCTGGCTGGTTCGCGACGGCCGGCTCGAGTCGCGCCCGGTGCAGGCGGGGCCGGTGAGCGGCGGGTTCCGGGAGATCCGGTCGGGGCTCGCCGGAGGGGAGATGCTGGTGGTGGGTGGGGTGGATGCGCCGAAGGCGGGAATGAAGGTGAAGGTGCAGGAGTGCGGCATCGCTGCGTCATCCTGAGCGGAGCGAAGGCGGACATTCCCGGGCAAGGTCCTCCTTCGCTCCGCTCACGGGATGACGGTCAACGACAACTAAAGAGACTCCATGGCCCTCGTAGAAATCCGCAACGTCCACAAAGTCTTCCAACGCGACTCCGAGCGCATCGAGATCTTCACCGGCCTCACGCTCGACATTGCCGAAGGCTCGTTCACCGCGCTCATGGGACCCTCGGGCTCGGGCAAGTCCACCCTGCTCAACCTGCTCGCTGGCCTCGACAAGCCCACGAGTGGCAGCATCCGCGTCGCCGAAGGCGAAGTGAGTGCGATGACGCCCGGCCAGCTGGCCCCGTGGCGGGCACGGCACATCGGGTTCGTCTTCCAGAACCTGAACCTCCTGCCGGTCCTCACGGCGTTCCAGAACGTGGAGCTGCCGCTGCTGCTCACCCGGCTCTCGAAGAAGGAACGCGACGAGCGGGTCCGGCTCGCCCTCGGAATGGTCGGGCTGGCAGACCGGTTGCGCCACTACCCGCGCCAGCTCTCCGGCGGCCAGGAGCAGCGCGTCGCCATCGCCCGGGCCATCGTGGCCGACCCGACCCTGGTCCTGCTCGACGAGCCGACCGGCCAGCTCGACGCGCGGAGCTCGCAGGACGTGCTGGACCTGCTCGCCCGCCTCAACGACGAGTTCAAGAAGACCATCATCATGGTGACGCACGACGCCCATGCGGCGGCTCGTGCCCGGACCGTGCTCCACCTCGAGAAGGGCGTCCTGGTCGAGCGCCAGGCGGCGGCCCCGGCGGAGGCGATGGCATGAAGTACTTCCCCCTCGTCCTGGCCAACCTCGGCCGGCATAAGCGGCGCACGCTGCTCACCATCGCGAGCGTGGCCCTGGCGCTGTTCCTGTTCGCCTCGCTCCGGACGGTGGTCACCACGCTCGAGCGCGCCAGCCAGTTCGGCAGCGCGCGCCGCCTGGTCATGACCAACGCCACCGGCTTCGTGCTCCCGCTGCCACTGAGCTACGCCAACCGTCTCAGCGCCATGAAGGGCATCACCAGGGTCACCTGGTCCAACTGGTTCGGCGGCAAGTACGGCGACAACCAGCGCTTCTTCGCGCAGTTCGCCGTGGACGCGAAGTCCTATCTCGACATGTACCCCGAGATGGTGTTGCCGGAGGACCAGAAGCAGGCCTTCCTCCGCGAGCGCTCCTCGGCGATCGTGGGCCGCCGGCTGCTCGACCTCTACGGCTGGCACATCGGCCAGAACGTCACGCTCCAGGGCACCATCTTCCCGGGCGACTGGACGTTCACCATCCGCGGCGCCTACACGCCGTCCGATCCGGTCATCAACGATGACATGATGCTGTTCCATCACGAATACCTCGAGGAGCGTACGGGGCGGCCGGGCATGGCGGGGTGGTACATCATCGAGATCGCCGACGCGAACAACGCCGCCCCGATCGCGAAGATGCTCGACGACCAGTTCCGGAACTCGAGCGCGCCGACCAAGACCGGCACCGAGCAGGCGTTCAACGCCAGCTTCGCCACCATGTGGGGCAACGTGAGCCTGCTGATGGGCACCATCGGCATGGCGGTGGTCTTCGCGATCCTGCTGGTGACCGCGAACGCGATGATGATGAGCGCCCGCGAGCGCACCGGCGAGACGGCGGTGCTCAAGACCATCGGCTTCACCGACCGGGCGCTCTTCGGGATCGTCATGCTCGAGGCTGGAATCATCGCCGCCGCCGGGGCGTTTCTCGGTCTGGGCGGCGCCAAGCTGCTCTACAAGGCCACCAACTTCAACGGCGCCGGATTCCTGCCCGGATTCGACGTCACGACCGAGACGCTGCTGCTGGGCGCGGGTGTCGCGCTGGTGCTGATGCTGGCGAGCGGCCTGGTGCCGGCGGTGCGCGCCGCGCGGCTGCCGGTGGTGCAGGCGCTCCGGAGGGTCGAGTGAAGATTCCGCTCAGCTACAATGCCCGGAGCCTGATCCAGCGCCCGGTCTCCACCGCGTTCACCGCGCTGGGGATCGCGCTGGTGGTCGCGGTCTTCATCGGCATGCTCGCGCTGGCCAACGGCTTCCGCTCGGCGCTCATTCGGACGGGCTCGATGCAGAACGTGCTCATCCTCCGGCGCGGCGCCGACTCGGAGATGTCGAGCAGCATGGACCGCCAGAGCGTCAGCATCCTGGCATCATCGCCCCACGTCGCGACCGGCGGCGACGGCCGGCCGATGGTGAGCCCCGAGGCGTACGTCGTCATCCCGCTGCCGAGAAAGGGCGGCGACACGACGGCGATGGCGAACGTGGTGGTGCGCGGCGTGAGCCCGGCCGCCTGGACGGTCCGCTCCAACGTCCAGATCGTGGCGGGCCGACGGCCGCAGTCGGGCCGAACCGAGATCTGCGTGGGCGAGAAGATGGCCGGGCGGTTCAACCACACCGGCGTCGGCGAGACGCTCCGCTTCGCCGGCCGCGACTGGACCGTGGCCTGCCGGTTCACCGCCGGCGGCTCGGCGTTCGAGTCGGAGATCTGGGGCGAGAACGAGCAGATCCTGCCGGTGTTCCGCGGGGAGAACTTCCAGTCGGTCACTTTCCGTCTCAGGGACCCGGCGGCATTCGAGGAGGCCAAGCGGACGCTCGAGGCGGACAAGCGGGTCACCGTGGACGTCCACCGCGAGTCCGACTTCTACACCCAGCAGTCCCAGCTGCTCGGCCGGATTCTCGAGATCCTCGCGATCATGATCACGAGCATCATGGCGGTCGGCGCGATCTTCGGCGCGATCAACACGATGTACGCGGCCGTGGCGGCGCGGAGCTCCGAGATCGCGGTGCTGCTCACGCTCGGCTTTCATCCGCGGAGCGTGCTGGCGAGCTTCCTGGCGGAGTCGGCGCTGATCGCGGTGGTGGGTGGCGTGATCGGCGCGCTGCTGGCGCTCCCGATCAACGGCCTCATCACCAGCACCACCAACTGGGCCAGCTTCAGCGAGATCGCGTTCACCTTCCGGGTGACGCCCGGGCTCCTGCTGGCGGGGATGGCGTTCGCGGTGGTGATGGGTCTGGTCGGCGGGTACTTCCCGGCACGCCGGGCGGCGCGGATGGCGGTGGTGCAGGCGCTGCGGTAATCGGCGGGGGACCCCCACACAAGAACGGCCCGCAGTCCCCGAAGGGAATGCGGGCCGTCCTACGCGCTGGTTACCCGGAGTCGGGGATTCGCTTCCCCGTTCTTCTTCCTTCAGCCGCCGCCTAAACTGAAGCGTTTGCGGTTTGGCTTCGGGAGCTCCGGCTTCCATCCCCGGTTGGCTTGCGGCCATCCGGTTCACCAACGTGAGCGCTGCAAGTCGGCTGAATCGCGGATCAACCTCTTGCACGGCACATCGCGGCGCTACTGCGATGCGAGCGGGACGCGCGATTGGTCTCGCCTCTCCACGTCGAAAGTGATCAACTCTCGGCTTGGCGACGACAGTATAGGAAGCCAAATGCGCGCGCGCAAGAGGCAAGTTTTTTATCCCCAGGCGTGCACATTCCTCACATTTCCACAGCACTGAAAGGGCAAGATCGACACGCCTCAGGACGCCTTGCCGGAGCGGCTGGCGGACGAGACAGGATGGCGGTTGACAGGGCCGGTACCGTGATCAATTTTGCCGTCCCGCAGCATCCCTGCCTGATCAAAGGAGCCATCATGTCGCCCCAAGCAACGGCCGTCTCACCTCAAGCCCTGACCGAGGCCGCCAAGGGCCTGATCACGGCGTACAACGACAAGAACTGGGACAAGGCGAAGGCCGCCATCACTCCCGATTTCCTCTACGAAGAGGTCGCGACCGCGCGCAGGATCGAGGGTGCCGACCAGACCATTACCGCCTGGAAGGGGTGGGCCCAGGCCTTCCCCGACTCCAAGGGCTCGTTCGACCGCACCCACGTCGCCGGGAACGATACCGTGGTGCTGGAGCTCACCTGGCGGGGCACCCACCAGGGGCCGCTGGAGACGCCCATGGGCAGCATTCCCGCCACCGGCAAGAAGATCGAGATTCGCGCGGTGGCCGTCATCGAGGTGAAGGGAGAGAAGGCCCGGACCCAGCGCCACTTCTTCGACATGGCGACGCTGCTCCAGCAGCTCGGCCAGAAATAGGTCGGTGATCGACGCGGCTTCGTCATCCTGAGCGATTGGTCATCCTGAGCGAAGCGAAGGATCGGCTTGGTGCGTGCGAGTGACGCTCGGAGATCACTCCCACTACCGGACCGATCCTTCGCTTCGCTCAGGATGACTTCCGGGCGCCGTCGAGGCGGCGCAGCAGCCCATCCACCTCGGGATCGGTGAAAATCTCGTCGAGCAGGCGCCGCATCGGGCGCTGCCAGTTGGGGCGCGTGGACGATGAGGTCCCCGGCAGGTTCACGGCCACCTCCTCGAGCCAGAGGTCTTCGAGCCAGGGGATCACCAGCGGACTGTCCGACCGGCCGAGCCACTCCAGGAGCGCACTCAGAAAGGCGCGAGGGTCCTCTACGGTACTGCCCAGATGGGCGGCGAGCCATCCGGTAGCCCTCGAGCGTTCCTCCGCCACGGCCGGGATCCTTGAGTCCGCCAGAAGACCGTAGCGTACCCGGTCGGCGATGTCGTTGCCCTTGAGCCAACCCGCGAACGTCGGTGTGTCGTGGCTGCCGATGAGGGCCATGTCGGCCGCGGTCGGCGGGGCGACGTCCGGGCCGTCCGAGGCCTGGAACATCGCGAGATACATCCCCCAGATCCGGTGACGTGGCAGCGCCTCGAAGATCTCGCGAGGCACGGTGCCCAGGTTCTCGCCAACCACCTCGCACCGGTGCCGGTTCGATTCCAGCGCGAGCACGGCGAACAGCTCCTCGGCGGGATACGAAACATAGGTCCCGTCATGCAGCCCGAACCCGTGGGGAATCCAGTACAGGCGAGTCCATGCCATGATGTGGTCCACCCGGAGGACCCCCGCGAGCCCGGCCTGATGGGCGATGCACGCCGCCAGATACCGGTGACCCTCGCGGCGCGACGCGCCCGGAAGTACCGGGCTGAAGCCCCAGTCCTGCCCGCTCGGGAAGCCCTGGTCGGGAGGCGCACCCACCGACATCCCGTCGGCGAACAGGGTCTGCCGGGACCACGGGTCGTAGCCGTCGGGGTGGCCGCCCACCGCCAGGTCGAGCCCCAGGCGGAATCCGTCCTGGTCGAGACGGTGCCTCAGGTCGCGGAGCTGGCGGCGCGCCAGGGTCTGGGCCACGAGGTGGAAACGCTCCTCCTCGGGATCCACCTGATCGGGCGTCAAGGTGCCGGCGCGCGCTGCCGGTGGCCAGTCCCGCCAGTTCCGACCGAGCCGAGCCTGTGCGCCGCGAAACCGGGCGTAGCGGACCAGCTCCTCGTCCAGCTCCGCCGGCGGCGGAACCGGATGCCCCGCGAGGGCGGCGCGAACCTCGGCGTCGCCTCGAGTCACGTCCAGAGTGGCGGGGGCGGCCGCCGGGCGATGCGCGTCGCCGAGGTCGAGGATCAGCTCGGACCAGAACAGCCGGCTCACGGGTGAGTACGGACTGGGCTCCGGCCACTGGGTGTTGAAGGTCGGCGCCAGCGGGAGGACCGTGACCAGGTCGCCGCCCCGCTCGCCGATCCAGCGGCAGAGGGACTCGAGGTCGCGAAGGTCGCCCAGCGATCGGCTCCGCGCCGAGCGGAGGGCGGCCAGATGAGTCCCGACGCCCCAGCTCCGATGCGACCCCGGCCGGCGCCACGCCTCGCGCGGCGCGGCGATGATCGTGCTGGTCTCGCTCCGGCCCGAGGCCTCGACCGTGAGGCGATGGTAGCCGCTGGGAAGCGGCTCGGTTGTCTTGAACCCGGCTTCGGAGCGATCGAGGGAGACGACGGGTCCCTGCTCGGTGTGCACCTGCACCTGGATCGGCCGGTCGGTAGAGATCTTGAGTGGCGCGAGGGACCCGTCCCAGGCGACGAGGACGGGGGGCACGAGCGCCGCACTCCCGGTCTTCCGGTGTGCCCGCAGTGCGCCGGCGGCATCGCCCGGCCGCTCGACGGGGGCACCCAGCGCGGCGCAGACGCGCACCAGCGTCTCGGGCGCCACCACGACGCGCCGGCCCAGGCCGTCCGTGTAGCGGGTATGGACGCCCATCGCCCGGGCGAGCGAGCGGAGCGCCTTCAGCTCATCCATGCGCGCACACGGATCATCTGGCGGGCCGGATGCGGATCGCCATGGCGGCACAGCCCGGCGCCGGACAACGACGACGTGCAGCCGGGTCAGCGGAGGTCACCGGGCGACGCGTGATGGTGACCGGCAGGAGGGATTGTCCAGCCAGTTCGCCTTCGGGCCGTCGGCGTAGATCTCGGCCACGTACCGCTTGCCCGGCGTCAGGAACGAGAGCGGAACGTCGAGCGTGCGCCGCTCCTCGTCCGTGATGGCGCCCAAGAACCAGGTCTGGCCACCCCGCTCCCGGCGCGCCACCGCTACGTAGTCCCCGATTCTGCCCTCGATCACCCGCGTCGTGTCCCAGTCCACGGCGACGTCGCGGATGAACTGAAACGCGGGCTGCCGCTCGTAGTTCTCCGGGAGGTCTGCCGCCATCTGCAGCGGCGAGTAGAGCACGACGTACAGCGCGAGCTGCTTGGCCAGCGTGGTGCGTACGCGCGGTTCCTCCGGCCCGTGGGCATGCCCGCTGCTGCGCTCCAGGATGTCGAAGATGCCCGGCGTGAAGTCCATCGGCCCGGCCAGCAGGCGGGTGAAGAAGAGGATGGTCTCGTGCTCGGGCGGGTTGCCGCCGTCGCCACTCCAGGCGTTGTACTCCTGCCCGCGCGCGCCTTCGCGGCTCATCATGTTGGGATAGGTGCGGCGCTCACCGGTGTCGTGCATGGGCTCGTGAACGTCCAGCATGATCCCGTAACGGGCGGCCGTCTCGATGACGTGGCGGTAGTGCCGCACCATGTACTGCGAGTAGTGCGAGTGGCCCTCGGTGGTCAGGTCGGTGACGTAGCCGGACTTGATGGCGTCGAGGCCGAGCGACCGATAGAGGGCGAAGGCGCTGTCCAGCTGGCGCTCGTAGTTCTCGATTCCGCCCGAGGTCTCGTTGTGCACGATCAGTCGCACGCCCTTCTCATGGGCGTACGCGGCCACGGCCTTCAGATCGTAGTCGGGATATGCCTGGGTAAAGGAGAAGGCGTTCCGGTTGGCGATCCAGTCGCCGTCCCAGCCGGTGTTCCACCCCTCGACCAGCACGCCGCCGAACCCGTTGGCCGCGGCGAAATCGATGTACCGCTTCGCGTTCTCGGTCGTCGCGCCGTGCTTCGGCCCCGAGCTCCAGGTCATGGTGCCGATGTGCATGCCCCACCAGATCCCGACGTACTTCATCGGATGGATCCAGTCGGTGCTGTCGAGGGCGTTGGGCGGATTGAGATTGAGGCCCAGCACGGCGGGCGCCAGGCCAGTGGCCTTGTCGGCCAGCTGGATGGTTCGCCAGGGCGTCACGAACGGAGTGCGGCCGCGCACCTTGATCCCGTCCGCCATCGGCGCGAGGGCCGCCGTGAGGAGGCGGCTCTCGGTGCGCGTCCCCCGCAGGAACATCCGGGCGTAGTCCACCAGGTTCGCTTCGTGGATGACCATGAACGTGCGGCCGTCCTCCGTCTGCATCGTGAGCGGGGTCTGCACGCTGTCGAGCAGGCTCACCGGGCCGGACGAGTACAGCATCTCGGAGCGGTCCATCCGCGCCCAGTTGGACGGGATCGACCAGGCGCGCGCGTTGTCCGCCAGGGCGAACTGGGTGAGCTCGTCGCTGATCTCGAACGCGCCCAGGCCGGGCTGCTCGGGGAACTCGTAGCGGAAGCCCACGCCGTCGTCGAAGACGCGCACCCGGAGGGTGAACCGCCGGCTCGGCGCCGCGGTCTCCTGCCACGGAGACGGCCAGCTCGTTGTGGTGGTCGTGCACCCGCGCCACCTCGCCCCACGGCTGGGTCCACCATTCGTCGTGCGACTGGCGAGTGGTCTCGGTGATGCGGAGCCCGTCGCGGAGCGGCGGCGCGCCCCGGAACTCGAAGCCGAGCAGCGAGGGAAGGATGAGCGCGCGGCCATCGCGGGCAAGGCTGTAGCTCAGCCGGCCATCGCGAGTCTCCACCGTGACCTGATTGCGGCCGTCGGGCGAGGCGACGAGGACCTGACCCCGGAGCGGGACGGCGGCGGCGACGACGAAGGCGAGTGCGGCGAGGCACAGAACGAGAAAGCCGGGAGACCGGCGCATGGAGCGTTCCTGGAGTGATAGCCGCGCGAGAAGGTAAGGCCGCCGGCGCGCTTCGGCCAGCTTCCGGGAATCAAACCGGTGGGTTGGCTGGCGCGGGCCGGCACCGCTAGAATCCCGGTGGAAGTCGGTTGACCGCTTTTCCAGGAGAGTGCGTGTCTCAGGCACGGAAGGTTGCGATTGTCGTCGGCGGCGGCCCGGCGCCCGGTATCAACGCCGTCATCGGGGCGGCCACGATCCGCTGCGTCCTGGAGGGAGTCGAGGTCATCGGGATCCAGGACGGGTTCGAGTGGATCATGCAGGGCAACATCGACCACGTCATGCCGCTCAAGATCGACGGGGTGAGCCGCATCCACTCCCGCGGCGGCTCGATCATCGGCATCGCCCGCGCCAATCCGACCGCCGATCCCCACCTGCTCGAGAATACCATCCTCTCGCTGCTGCGCCTCGACGTGACGCACCTGATCACCATCGGCGGTGACGATACCGCGTATACGGCGATGCGCCTCGAGGAGCAGTCGGCCGGCCGGATCCACGTCGTGCACGTGCCGAAGACGATCGACAACGACATCGCGTTGCCCGCGGACGTCGACACGTTCGGCTTCCAGACGGCCCGCCATCTCGGCGCCGAGATCATCAAGAACCTGATGACCGACGCGCACACTACATCGCGCTGGTACTTCGTCATCGCCATGGGCCGGAAGGCGGGGCACCTTGCGCTGGGAATGGGAAAAGCGGCCGGAGCGACGCTCACGCTCATTCCGGAGGAGTTCGGCCTCCGTGGGATCTCGTTCAAGGCGATCACCGACACGCTGGTGGGGGCCATCATCAAGCGGCGGGCCCTGGGACGGACGCACGGCGTGGCGGTCATCGCCGAGGGGGTGGTCGAAGGGATCGATCCGCGCGACCTGGCCGGGATCGAGGGAATCGACGGCATCGAGCGCGACGCGCACGGCAACCTCCGGATCGCCGAGGTCGCCATCGGGCAGCTCCTGAAGCAGGCGGTGCAGACGCGGCTGCGGCAGTTCGGGCTCAAGACGACGATTGCCGCCAAGGATATCGGCTACGAGCTCAGGTGCGCCGACCCCATCCCCTACGACATGGAATACGCCCGCGACCTGGGATACTGCGCCGCGAAGTACCTGCTGTCGGGCGGGCGCGCGGTGATGGTGTCGATGCAGGGTGGCGAGTTCGTGCCCATTCCGTTTCGGGACCTGCTCGACCCCGCGACGGGCCGGACCCGCCTCCGCTTCGTGAACATCCACTCGACGCGCTACGCCATCGCGCGGCGCTACATGATCCGGCTGCGCCGCGACGACTTCGCCAACCCGCACGAGATCGCGCGCTTCGCCGCCGCAGCGCACCTGTCGCTGGAGCAGTTCCGAGACGAGTTCGAGCCCCTGGTGCGCGACGAGCCGCCGCCACTCGATATCGTGGTCCCGGCGGGGGCGGGCGACGAGGCGCTGAGCGGCTCCGCCTTCCACGGCTGAGGCGGTGATGCCACTCTATGCTGCGTTCCTCCGCGGCGTCAGCCCCATGAACGCGAAGATGCCGGCTCTGAAGATGGCGTTCGAGGCCGCGGGGTTCTCGGACGTGAGGACGCTGCTCTCGAGTGGCAACCTGGTCTTCACCGCTCGCTCTGCCTCCGAAGGGACCCTCCAGCGGAAGGCGGAAGCGGCGATGACCAAGCGACTCGGTCGGACCTTCCTCACGATCGTGCGACCGGTCGATGAGCTGCGGGAGATCCTGGCGTCCGATCCTTACCGGACCGTCGGTCTCCCGCCGGCCGCGAAACGCATCGTCACGTTCCTGCGCGATCGACCGGCCTCGAAGGTGATGCTTCCGGCCGAGGTCGACGGCGCCCGCATTCTCGCGGTCGCCGATCGCACCGTCTTCAGCGCCTACGTCCCCAGCCCCAAGGGGCCGGTCTTCATGACGCTGATCGAAAAGACGTTCGGCTCGGCGCTGACGACACGCACGTGGGAAACCGTCACGAAAGTCGCCCGGTAAGCTCAGAGCGCGATCTTCTCTCTCCGTACGCCCCCCCTCGCCTTGGCAGCCCAAACCATCGGGACCCTCCCGAACGCCTGACGAAACCGCCCCTGAATCTCCCCCATCGATGGAGCCGCCCGATCCGGCGGGAGGAGCACGATGACGGCACCTCCCCACCCTGCTCCGGTCAGCCTCGCCCCAAGGGCACCGTGCTGCATGGCCGACTCGACCAGATAGTCGGCTTCCGGACAGCTCGACTCGAAGTCCCGGCGGAGGGACTCGTGACCCTCGACCAGCAGCCGGCCCAGCTCGCCGAGGTCGTGCCGGGCCAGGGCGCGGGCGGCCTCACGGGTGCGAGCGGTCTCCGACACGACGTGCCGAAGCCTCAGGCTCCACGGGGCCGGAATGGCGCGGACGAGCGGCTCCAACTCGCTCACGTCGATCCGACCAAGGTGATCCACGCCATGACCCTGCTCTCGCACCAGCCGAAGCGCGACCTCGCATTCCTCCCGCCGCCGATTGTACTGCCCATCGGCCAGCCGATGCCGGACGCCCGTGTCCAACAGCCAGACCGAGTGATCGAAGGGGACATGACTGATGACCCCGCTGGCCGTCTCGATGAGCATGGCGTGGCCCGGGCGAGCCTGGGCGGAGACGATCTGATCCATCCGGCCGCAGCGCACGCCGACCTCATCGTGCTCCGCCCGGTAGGCGATGTCCGCGAGCGCGGCGGGGAAGATGCTGGCCGGTGAGTCCCACCAGCGCGCGTGCGGCGGCCACGGTGAGCGCAGCAGAGGAGGAGAGTCCCGCGCCGATGGGCACGCTGCTGGCGACGGCGAGCCTGGCGCCCGCCGGCGCGAGACCCCGAGCCTGAAGGACGCGCACCACGCCGCCGATATAGGCAGTCCACGAACCCGGCTCGGGACGAGAGGGATCGATGGCTCGCACCGAGCCATCGACCT
>CAWHZQ010000018.1:0-40297 GCA_963833905.1 uncultured Gemmatimonadales bacterium
GTAGAGGCCAGCTGACGAAGCAGGCTCCACGACACGCGCCCTCGGCCGCCCGACTGAATCGGGACCGGCCGGGGGCGCGGTGCGTTCGGGCCAGGCGGGCCGAACCTGGCCGTGGGAGCGGGGTCGCGCGGCGCGCGGCACGGGGCGAGATTGCCGGGACACCGCTCGGAGGCCCCTCGTCGTGGACATCGCCCGTCCCTCCCTCCTCCGCGCGCTCCGCCACCGCAACTACCGCCTGTTCTTCGCCGGCCAGAGCCTCTCGCTCGTCGGCACCTGGATCACGCGCATCGCGACGGGCTGGCTCGTCTACCGGCTGACCGGCTCGGCGCTGCTGCTCGGCATCGTGGGGTTCTGCGGCCAGATCCCGACGCTGTTCCTCGCGCCTGTCGCCGGGGTCTTCGTGGACCGCTGGGACCGGCACCGGGTGCTGCTCGTCACCCAGGTGCTCTCGATGCTTCAATCCCTGGCGCTGGCCGTGCTGGCGCTGGCCGGGATCATCACGGTGCCCATGGTGCTCGGCCTCCAGGTGTGCCAGGGCGTGATCAACGCGTTCGATACGCCCGCCCGCCAGGCGTTCGTCGTCACCATGATCGAGGACCGCGCGGACCTGCCCAACGCCATCGCGCTCAATTCCTCGATGGTGAACGCCAGCAGGATTCTGGGGCCTTCCATCGGCGGCGTGCTCATTGCGGCGGTGGGGGAGGGATGGTGCTTTCTGCTGGATGCGATCTCCTACCTCGCGGTGATCGCGTCCCTGCTCGCGATGCGGGTGCCCGCGCGAGCGCTCCGAACGAGCGAGACGCGCGTGGCGGAGGAGCTCCGCGCGGGCTTCGCGTACGTCATCGGCTTCGCGCCGATCGGGACCGCGCTGCTGCTGCTGGCCCTGGTGAGCACGATGGGGATGCCCTATACGGTTCTCATGCCTGCCATCGCGGCCAAGGTGCTGCACGGTGGCCCGCATACCCTCGGTCTCCTCATGGCGGCCGCGGGCGTCGGGGCGCTTGGCGGCGCGGGGTACCTCGCCTCCCGGCGGACGGTGGTGGGCCTGGGGCGGGTGATTGCGATCGCCTCGGGCGTGTTCGGCGCCGCGCTCATGGTGTTCTCGCGCTCCCGCAGCCTGTGGCTCTCGGTTCTCATCCTGCCGCTCGTGGGCGCGGGATTCATGGTCTCGCTCGCCGCGACCAACACCGTCGTGCAGACGATCACGGAAGAGCGTTTTCGCGGGCGGGTGATGGCCTTCTACACGATGGCCTTCCTCGGCACCGCGCCGCTGGGGAGCCTTCTGGCCGGCGTACTGGCGGACCGGATCGGGGAGCCCGCGACCATCGCGGCCGGTGGCGCTGCCTGCGTGCTGGGCTCGCTGTGGTTCGCCAGCCGGCTGCCCCGGCTGCGGGAGCTGGTCCGGCCGATCTACGTGGAGCAGGGGATTATCGGCGCGCCGACGCCGGCGGCGGGGACGGAGGTCGAATGAACCCCTGTGGGTGGGCGGTGGGTGCACCGGCGTGTAGATTCTCGCCGATGCAGCGTCGGCACGTGCTCGCGATGGCGATGGCCACGGCCCTCCTCCTCGGCCGTGCGCGGCCGGCGCCCGCCCAGGACCTCACCTGGAACAACGGCCTCACGTTCTACGTCGACAACACCGAATTCTTCAACCCGTACCGCACCGGCGAAACTCTCCTCGGCGGGCAGATCCAGAGCTATCTCTCCGCCGCGCTCGGTCCGCGGACAGAAGTAGTCGCCGGCTTCTACGGCAACCACCAGAGCGGCGATTCGGATTTCTTCGACCCGTTCAAGCCGATCCTCGGCTTCCGTTACCGCACCGAGCACTCGCTCGGGGTGCTCGGCACGCTCGTCACCGAAGACCGGCACGGGTACCTCGAGCCGCTCGAGGGCACCCTCTTCGACATCACTCGTCCGGTCGAGTACGGCGTCCAGTGGCGCGAGCAGCACCCGGCCGGCGGCGGGGAGGTGTTCCTCAATTGGCAGCGGCTCAACACTTCGCGAGGCCGCGAGGTGTTCGACTACGGACTGCTGCTCCACGCCGACCCGGCCGCCTGGCTCAGGGTCGAGCTGCAGGGTCACGGGCTCCACCATGGCGGTCAGCTCTTCAGCGCCGGCGAGCCGGTGGTGAACAACCAGGTGCTGGCGCTTGGCGGTGAACTGCACGGGCGGCTGCCGGTGGTGGGCCGGAGCTCCTTCGGCGCGTTCCAGCTCCTCAGCCACGGCGACATCGACAGCCTGCCGGCGGGACGGCCCGATCACGGCCACGGCACCTACCTCCGCGCCGCGATCACGCCGGGCGGCTGGCTCGAGCTCTTCGCGATTCAATGGTGGGGGCGGGATTTCGTGTCCAACGAGGGCGACGGCAACTACAGCTCGCAGGGCTCGAACCCCGCGTTCTATCACTCGTACCGGAAGTACCAGGAGATCGGGTTCGCGCGGCGGACGCCGATCGAGTCGGGACTCACGCTCGACACCGAGTTTCGATTCCACCGCATCGACGATCGCCGCAGCATCGCGATCGGTACCTCGCCGTGGGAATATTCCTACCGGATGATCCTCCGCGCCCCGTTCAGCATGCGCCTCGGCCGGCCGAAGGCGGGAGAGTCGGGGGCGGCCAGCGAGTCACCCTGAGCGCCGCCAGCGAGTCACCCTGAGCGCAGCGAAGGGGCCATACCTCGGGTCATCCCCCGATGGCCCCGGAATTGCCCGAATGCGGGTCGATCCCTCGACCTACGTCCCTGGCACTACCCCCCGACAGGAGGATTCATGGTGGCTAACCGACTGGCAATTCTGACGCTCGCCCTGCTGGCTGCCTGCGGCGGCGACCGCAGCGCGAGCATGGCGGCCGACAGCCTCAGCCGCGATCTGCAACGGCTGCCGGTCGATTCGTCGGCCACGTTCAGCGATCAGGCTGCGGCCACTCCCGTGCCGGCTCCCGCCGCACCAGTGGCGACCAAGCCGAAGGCGAAGCCCAAGCCGAAGCCCACGCCGGCCCCGCTCGCGCTCACTGGCGGCACCGTCGTGGCCACCACGATGGACCGCGAGATCACCTCGAAGACCGACAAGCCCGGCGCGACCGTCACCGGGACCGTCGCGAGCGACGTCACGGACGCCACCGGACGCGTGGTGATTCCGGCCGGCTCCAGGGTGACGCTCACGATCACCGAGATCCACGAGTCCGAGAACAAGGGCGACAAGACCGGCAAGCTCACGCTCACCCCGACCGCGGTGGTGATCGCCGGCGAGAGCCATGCGCTCGACGGCTCGGCCGTCGCGCTCGAGCGCACGCTCCGCGACCGCAAGACCAACGCGGGCGACGTGGCCAAGGTTGGCGCGGGCGCCGGGATCGGCGCCATCGCCGGCCGCGTGATCGGCGGCAGCACCAAGGGCGCCGTCATCGGCGGCATCATCGGCGGCGCGGTAGGCACCCAGCGCGCCATCGAGACGCAGGACCGGGACGTCGTCGTGCCGGCGAACTCGCGCGTCGAGGTGACGCTCGGAGGCACGTTCACGCGCTAAGTCCACGCCGGCCGGGTCGACCGCCACGCCAGGGGTCGGCCGCATGCCAGCAACGGCGATCGTCATCCCGAGCGCAGCGAGGGACCTTCTCACCCGGAGTTCGAGCCCGGGTGAGAAGGTCCCTCGCTGCGCTCGGGATGACGGTGCGTTACCACCCCGCCTTCGTCCCATGTGAGCCTTCTCACCGCCCCCCGATGCGCGCCGACCATTATGTGGACCGTCACCCTGCGGCGGGGATATACTGAGATCATGTCACGCGCGTTCGTCGATGAAGACGCTGGAGGGCAGGACGCCACCCGGTACACCCTCCCGGATCGGACCGACCCCGGCTACGACCTGGCGGCGGCACGGGCGCTGCTCCGTGGAGCGGACCAGGGCGACACCGTCGGCGCCGAGGCGGCCACCGGCTACTACTGGGGCGACCCGGCGCTTTTCTCCCAGGTAGAGCGCCTCCTCCTCGAGGCGCAGGAAGACCGGAACGACCGCCTGGAGCAGCTCGCCGAGCGATTCCTCCGCGGGCCCGTGCGCCCGCGGCCGGGCGTGGAGCTCGACGCGGCACTCAATCCTCACCGGGCCGAAGAGCAGGGGCGCGCGCGCGAGCGCAACCTCGACGTGCTCGGCCAGCGGGGCGTCCGGCTGTTCGGCGGGGAGACCGACGACGAGCTCGCCGATCTCTGGACCGCGGTCGACCGGTTCGAATCGATCGTGGAAGCGCGCGGCGGCGATACGCTGACCAACGCGCCCGATTCCGCCGAGCCCGACAATCCCGCCTTCGTGCTGCCCGAGCGCCGGGAGCGCGAGTCCGTCGCAACGTACGTCCGGCGGATCCTGGCGGCCGCCGAGCGCCTGACCCGCTTCGAGCGCGAGCCCGGGTCCGGCGCCTAGGCCCGCCGGAGCAGGGCGCTCCGGTGGTACGGGAAGACGTCCACCACGTCGCCCTGGGCGAGGCGGCGCTGCACCCGCTGCCAGAACTCGATGTCGAGCAGGTCGCCGTGCGCCTCGAGGAACGGCGTCCCGCACCTCTCCGGGTGGGACGAGGAAGGCGCGGAACTCCTCCGGGAACACGTCCTGCTCGCCCACGAAGAACCAGGGCTCGGCCGCGAACTCCTCCTCGATCGTCGTCGGCGCCGGGATCCGCCGGAAGCGGCACTCCGACAGCAGGCAGAGCTCGTCGTAGTCGTAGCAGATGACCCGCCCGTTCCGGGTGATCCCGAAGTTCTTCAGCAGCATGTCCCCGGTGAAGATGTCGGCGGCGGCGAGGTCCTTGATCGCGTTGCCGTACTCGATCACGGCCTCGCGAGCGGCGCCGGGCTCGGCGTCGCGGAGGAAGATGTTGAGCGGCGTCACCCGGCGCTCGGTGTAGACGTGCCGCACGATGACCCGGTCGCCCTCCACCCGCACGGTCTCCGCCGCCACCGCCAGCAGGTACGCCAGCAGGTCGTCGGGGAAGCAGCGCCGCGGAAACTCCAGGTGCTCGAACTCCTGCGCGTCGGCGAGCCGCCCGACCCGGTCGCGCACGAACACGAAGTGATACTTGTCCCTCACCGCCTGCCGGGTGGTGTTCTTCGGGGCGCCGAAGCTGTCCTTGATGATCTTGAACACCAGGTTGAAGGCCGGCAGCGTGAACACCGCCATGACCATGCCCTCGTCGCCCTCGGCGAAGGCGAAGCGCGCCTCGGGTTGCTCGAGGTAGGTCATCAGGTTGCGGTACAGCTCGGTCTTGCCGTGCTTGTTGTAGCCGATGGCGTTGTACAGCTCGTCGATGCGCTTCAAGGGCATGATCGAGCTGAGGAACTCGACCAGCTCGCGCGGCCGGGGCACGTCGACCCGGAAGTACGACCAGCTGAACCCGAACACGATGCTCGCCTCGTTCGGCGACAGCAGCGCCGCGTCCACGACGATGCCCCGCTCCGCCCGCAGCAGCGGGATCACCAGCGGCAGGACCGCGCCGCCCAGCCGCACGCGCCCCACCACGTAGGCTCCCTTGTTCCGGTAGAACACCGAGCGCACCACGTCGATCTCGACCGGGCCGGACCCCGGCAGGTGGTCCACCGCCTCGGCGATGATCCGCCCCACGATGGCCGCGTCGCGCCGGAGCGCGGCGTAGGGCACCGACCACTCGAAGCGCTCGAGGATGCGGCGGATCACCTCGCCGTCGACCGTCTCCACCCGCTCCCGGTCGAAGAGCGGCGGCCCGCCGGGCTCCAGCGGGCCCGGGGACGGGGCGATGTACTCGATCGCGGCGTCGACGCCCACGGTGCTGAACACACGGCGCGTCACGCTGTTGAAGAAGGTCTGCGCCAGCTCGGCGTCGGGCCGTCCGCGCGCCCCCAGCGCGTGGCGCGACCGCATGGCGGCCCAGAGGGTCCGCTCCATGACCGCGTCCTGCAGGATGTCGCGCACGTCGGCCACGGCGCCGTCCACGTGCGTGCGGTAGAGCGCCAGGCGCTCGGTGGCGTCGGCCTGGGCGCCGCGCCAGTCGCGCCGCTCGAACCGCTCCCGGGCGCGGCGGGTGATCTCCTCGAACCCGCCGTGGTAGCGCTCGTACGCCGCATGGATGGCCGCCACCGCTTGGTTGCCGATCGCGGGGCAGGCGGGCAGATTCAGCGTCGATTCACTGCCGATCGCACTCATCCCGATCCGTTCGAAGGAATCCGTTCATGACAGTCTCCACCGCGGGCGATACCATCACCATGCAGAGCGGCCGGCTCGAGGTCCCGAGCCAGCCGGTGATCCCCTTCATCGAGGGCGACGGCACCGGGCCGGACATCTGGCGCGCGTCGCAGCACGTCTTCGACGCGGCCGTGCGGCGCGCGTACGGCGGCAAGCGGCAGCATCGTCTGGCGCGAGGTCCTCGCCGGCGAGAAGGCCAAGAACGAGCTCAACAGCTGGCTGCCCGACGAGACCCTGGCGGCCATCGACCAGCACCTGGTGGCCATCAAGGGGCCGTTGACCACGCCGGTCGGCGGCGGCTTCCGCTCGCTCAACGTGGCGCTCCGCCAGAAGCTCGATCTCTATGCCTGCGTTCGTCCGGTGCGCTGGTTCGAGGGCGTGCCCTCGCCCGTCAAGGCGCCGCAGGACGTGAACATGGTCATTTTCCGCGAGAACACCGAGGACATCTACGCCGGCATCGAGTACAAGGCCGGGAGCGACGAGGCCCGCCGGATGGTCGACTTCCTCCGGCAGCAGATGGGCGCGCAGACGATCCGGTTCCCCGACACCTGCGCCATCGGCATCAAGCCGGTGTCCGAGGAAGGCTCCAAGCGCCTCATCCGGAGCGCGCTCGATCACGCCGTCGCCCGGAAGTCGGCCAGCGTGACGCTGGTGCACAAGGGCAACATCATGAAGTTCACCGAGGGCGGCTTTCGCGACTGGGGCTACGAGCTGGCCCGCCAGGAGTACGGCGCCGTCGAGATCGACGGCGGGCCCTGGTGCCGGCTGCCCTCGGGCGTGGTGGTCAAGGACGTCATCGCCGACGCCTTCCTCCAGCAGATCCTCACCCGGCCGCGCGAGTACGATGTGATCGCCACGCTGAACCTCAACGGCGACTACATCTCCGACGCGCTCGCGGCCCAGGTGGGCGGCATCGGCATCGCGCCCGGCGCCAACATCAACTACCTGACCGGCCACGCCATCTTCGAGGCCACCCACGGCACCGCGCCCAAGTACGCCGGCCAGGACAAGGTCAATCCCGGGTCGCTCATCCTGTCCGGCGAGATGATGTTCCGCTACCTCGGCTGGGACGAGGCGGCCGATCTGATCATCACCTCGCTGGAGAAGACCATCGCCCAGAAGCGCGTCACCTACGACTTCGAGCGGCTGATGGCCGGGGCGACGCTGCTCAAGACCAGCGAGTTCGGGAACGCGATGGTGGAGAACATGGGCCTAGAGGCCCGCTCACTCCCCGTCCCCTCAGCCGGTCGATCTCCCGCCGGTCCCGCTTCGTCGGCCGGCCCTTCTCCGTCACGAACGCGGCGTGCAGCGTCTTGAGCTGCAGCGCCATCGCCTCCCGCGCCGCCAGACTCTCCGGCCGCTCCTCGTACAGCCCGACCGCCACCGACGCGGGCCCGCGGTGCGCCGAAAGCGCCTTCACCACCACCGTGTGCTCGTACGGCCCGAGCCGCACCCGCACCTCGTCGCCCACCTGGAGCGGTCGGGCGCGCTTCGCCCGGTCGCCGTTCACCTGCACCTTCCCGCCGCCGATCGCTTCCGAGGCGAGCGCGCGCGTCTTGAAGAAGCGCGCCGCCCAGAGCCACTTGTCCAGCCGGACCCGCTCGTCGTCGGCCTCCTCGTCCTGTGCTCGCATGCCTGAATAGTACACGGCGGGGAGACCGTGGCGCAGGCGCAACAATTGCAGGGCAAGCAGGCCTACTCCCCTCCATCGTGGACCTGCATGCTGCCATTGCCCCCAGTCTGGGTTGCGCTCGCCCTCGCCCTCGCGCCCGTGCGGGCGCCCATCTCGGTCGGCCCGGCCGGGCCGATCGAGACGCGCCTCGCCGATTCGCTGGTCGCCGACGCGGTCATCGCGCTCGAGCGCGGGCGGCCCTGGCAGGCGAGCCGGCTGATCGCCGTGGTCCTCTCGGATTCGACGCGCCGGACGCCCGATGCGGTCATGCTCGCCGCCACCGCGGCCAGCCGCTGGGGCGGGTGGCCGGAGGTGACCCGACTGCTCGATGGGCAGTCCTGGGTGGACTCCGCCTACAACGGCGAGGGCCGGCTGCTCCTGGCCCGCGCCGCGCTCGAGCAGGGGTCGGATTCGGTCGCCCTTCGCCATGTCCTGGCCGCCCCGAGCCCGAACGTGGCTGCCGCGGATGGCGAGCGCCTCGTGCTTCTTGCCACGGCCCTCGAGCGGCTGCACGCCCGGGACAGCGCCGCCGCGAGCTACGTCCGGGCGGCCGAGCGGCTCCCGTCCATCGCCGGGTGGCTCCGCATCCGTGCCGCGGCGGTCACCGACGACGGTCGCGAGCGCGCGCGGCTGTACGAGCAGCGTCACCGATCCGCTCGCGCGCGACCGGATCGACTGGAGCGAGGCCGCCGCCCACACGGGCACCGGCGACCTCACGGGCGCGGCCGCGCGCTACGCCGCGCTCGGCGCGCGCGCCACGGCGCTTCGCCTCCGGCTGGCCTCGAGCCCCGACAGCGCGTCGCGGGCCGTGGTGCGGCGGGATCTCGCGGCGCTCGTTGCCGCCCGCCGGAGCCCGGCGGAAGTGCGGGATGCGATCGCGCTCCTCGACAGCGCCTTTGCGCCCCTCACGCCGGCCGAGGAGCTCGAGGTCGGCCGCGCCGCCGCAACGGCGGGCAGCCACACCCGGGCCGTCGCGGCGTTCGAGCGGGCGCTCGGCAGCGCACGGGGTCCCGGCACGGGGCTCGGCACCGCCGAAGACCGCTTCGCCTACGCCACCGAGCTCACGCGGCTCGGTCGTCACGCCGATGCGGCGCCGCAGTTCGCGCTCGTGCACGCACCGCGCGAGCTGGCCGCCTCCGCCGCCTACCAGCGCGCCCGGGCCCTGGTCCGGGCCGGCCAGGAGGTTCCGGGGCGGACGGCGCTCACGCGCGTGATCCGACTGCATTCGCGGGACACGACCGCCGCCTCCTCGGCCCTCTTTCTCCTCGGCGATCTCGCCTCCGATGACCGCGCCGACGCGCGCGCCCGCGGCTACTATCGCCAGGTCGTCGCCCGCTATCCCAGCAGCCGGTTCGCGCCGACGGCGGCCTTCCGCGCGGCCACGATCGCGCTGCTCGCGGGCGATGCGGGCGCCGCCGCGGTCGAGTTCGACAGCCTCGCCAAGCGCTACCCGGGGAGTGAGGAGGCCGGCGCCGCGACCTACTGGGCGGGCCGCGCCTGGCACGCCGCGGGCGACACCGCCACGGCCCGCGCCCGGTGGGAGCTGCTCGCCACCGGGGATCCCGGCTCCTACTACACCGGCCTTGCCTTCCGCCGGCTCGATCGGCCCGCGTGGACGCCGGCCGCCGCCGCCGACAGCTTCGTCCCGATTCCCGGTGCTGACAGCGCCATCGCGCGCGGCGCGCTGCTCGCGCGCCTCGGCCTGCTGGCGGAATCACGCTGGGAGTACGACCGGCTGGTCCGGCAGAGCGACACGTCGTCGGAGCGCCTGCTCGCCCTGGCGCACGCGTTCCGCGGGGACGGGCTGGCCGCGCAGGCCATCCAGCTCGCGCGCCGGGCGCTGGCGCTGGGCGCGCCGGCCGACGCGCGCACCTATCGCCTGCTGTATCCGGTCGTCCTCGAGGATGCGCTCCTCGCCGAGGCGCGCGACCACGGGCTCGATGCCGGGTTCGTCGCGGCGCTCATCCGCCAGGAGTCGATGTTCAATCCCACGGCCACCTCACCCGTCGGGGCCCGCGGCCTGATGCAGGTCATGCCGGATCTCGGCGGCCGGCTGGCGCAGTCGCTGGCCTACCCCGTGTGGGACCCGGTGCTGCTCTACCAGCCGGACGTGAGCCTGCAGCTCGGTGCCTATCACCTGCAGGAGCTGACGGGCCGCTATGCCCAGACGGTGCACGTGCTGGCCGCGTACAACGCCGGCGTGAGCCGGGTCGAGCGCTGGTCGCAACGCATCGGCGTGGACGATCCGGAAGTGTTCACCGAGCGGATCCCTTTCGCCGAGACCCGGGGCTACGTCCGCGCCATCCAGCGCAACCAGGACATCTACCGCAGCCTCTACGCGTGGGCCGCGCCCTGAGGCTGGCACCCGCGGGTGGAGTTTCTTAACTTTTTCGGACGCTCCCACCAAAGGCCGCTATCCGGTTGCTCGATTCCCCTCGCTCGCTGGACGCTCTCGACCACATCGGCGAGGGCATTTTCGCCCTGGACGCAGGGGGGCGGATCTCGTACGCCAACCGGGCGGCCCACGCGCTTCTCCCGGCGCTCATCGGCGCGGGCGGCGACCTCGTCGGCACGGTCGTCTGGGACGCGTCACCCTCCTTCGCCCAGACGCCGACCGGTGTGGCGCTCCGCCGGGCGGTCGAGGAAGGGGTGCCGGTCGTCCACAGCGTCCGGCACCCCGGCTCCGGTGGCCTGATCGAGCTCCGGCTCTTTCCCTCGAGCGAGGGCGTGAGCGGACTCCTGCTGCAGGCCGGCCGGCCTCGGGCCTCCGACGTCCTCGACCGCGTCAGCGATCTGTACCTCGCCTGCGACGACGAGTGGCGCCTCACGCTCGTCAACGCCCGCGCCGCCGACTACCTCCGCATGCTCGGTCCCGATCGCGGCGACCCCGTGGGGCGCTCCGTGTGGGACGTGATTCCCGGCCTGGTGGGCTCGCGCTTCCAGGCCGAGGCGTTCCGGGCGATGGTGGAGCAGACGGAGGTCGAGTTCGAGGGCTTCTTCGCGCCGCTCAAGCGATGGTTCTCGGTCCGGGTCACGCCGACCACGGACGGGATCATCGCCTCCGCCCGGGATGTCACCGGCTGGCGCCAGACGCGGCGCGTGCTGACCCGCGAGGCCGAGCGGCTGGCGGCCGTCATCGATACCCAGCAGGCCGTCGCGACCGCCGGCCCCGACCTCGGCGCCGTCATGCGGGTCGTGGCGGAGCGGCTGCAGGCGCTCACGTGGGCCGGCGCGGCCGGCGTCTTCGTGCCCGAAGACGGGGCGCTGGTGCTGTGCGAGGCCAGCGGCTCGGGCCGCGAGCAGATCGGCCTCCGCCTCGAGGCCGCGTCGTCGCTGGTGGGCCGGGCCTATACCTCGGGCGAGCCGATCCGCTCCGAGGACCTCACGCTCGAGCCTGGCGTCGACCGGGCCGCCATCGACGCCCTGGGAGCGCGCTCGGCCATCGTCGTGCCGCTCTGGACCGAGCAGCACGGCGTGCAGGCCGTCGTAGCCGTGTGGTCCGATCGGCCGCGCGCCTTTCACGAGCTCCACGCCCACACCATCCGCCTCGTCGCGGGACTCCTGTCGGCGGCGCTCGAGCGCGCCTCCGCCTTCGCCGCGAACCAGATGCTGCTCGCGGAGCGCACCGCGTCGCTCGCGGCCATCCAGGCGGGCGAGGAGCGGTTCCGGACCCTGGTCGAGTCGATCGACGACGTCGTCTTCCGGCTGGATCGCGACCAGCGCTGCGTCGACATCTTCGGCCGGTGGCTCCGGCGGGAAGGCTTCCAGCCGGCCGACTTCCTGGGCCGCAGCACCACCGAGATCGTAGGCCGGGAGGGCAGCGCCGTGCACGCGCGCGCCAACCTCCGCGCGCTCGCGGGCGAGACGGTGACGTACGAATGGACCCGGGAGTCGCGGCGCGGCACGCGGTACATGCAGACCACGCTCTCGCCGCTGCGCGGCGCGCGCGGCGAGGTGGCGGGCATCGTGGGGGTCGGGCGCGACATCACCCAGCGCATCGAGGCGGAGCAGCAGGTCCGGCAGGCGCAGAAGATGGAGGCGGTGGGCCGGTTCGCCGGCGGCGTGGCCCACGACCTCAACAACATGATGATGATCATCCTCGGCTTCTGCGACTTCCTGCTGGCGGCCCTCGAGTCCGGCGACGACCGGCGCTCGGACGCCGACGAGATCCGGAAGGCCGCCGAGCGCGCGATGCACCTCACCCGCCAGCTCCTGAGCTTCGGGCGGCAGCGGGTCGTCGCCCGCGAGGTCATGAGCCTGAACACGGTGGTCGAGGGGATGGAGCGCATGCTGCGCCCCCTGCTGGGTGAGGACATCACGCTCCTGACCGGGCTGTCCCCCGGCCTCGGCGGGGTCGAGGCGGACTACGGCCAGATGGAGCAGGTGGTCATGAACCTGACCCTGAACGCGCGCGACGCGATGAAACAGGGCGGGCAGCTCGCCATCGAGACGATGGACGTGGACTTCCCCGAGGGCTACGCGTACCAGCATCTCGGGGTGGACATCCCGGCCGGGCCGTACGTGCTGCTGGTCGTGAGCGACACCGGGCACGGCATGTCGCCGGAGGTGAAGTCGCACCTGTTCGAGCCGTTCTTCACCACCAAGCCGACGACGCTCAACACGGGGCTTGGCCTGGCCACGGTGTACGGCATCGTGGTGCAGAGCGGCGGATACATCTGGGTCGATACCGCGCCGGACCAGGGCGCCAGCTTCAAGATCTGCCTGCCGCGGGTCCTGGCCGACGACGTCGCGGACGCGGTGGCCGAGCGGGTGCCGGCGCCCGCGCGGGGCTCGGAGACCGTCCTGCTGGTCGAGGACGAAGACGCCGTGCGAGTGCTGGCGTCCCGGGTGCTCGTCGAGCAGGGGTACACCGTGCTCGAGGCCCGGAACGGCCGCGAGGCGCTCGGCGTCCTGGAGCCGGCCCGAGCATGGCATCCAGCTGGTCCTCACCGACGTGGTCATGCCCGACATGGGCGGCGTCGAGCTGGTGGAGCACCTCCGCGGGAGCCACCCCGACATCCGCGTCGTCTACATGTCGGGCTACACCGAGGGAGACAAGCTCCAGCCGGCCGTGCGCAATTCGCCCTATCCGTTCCTGCAGAAGCCGTTCTCGCCGGGGAATCTGGCCGTCCGCATCCGGGAGGCACTGGACCGCGCGGGGCGTTGAGGGGGAGACGAGCCATGGAAAGCAGGATCAAGCTCGCGGGGCATCCGGTGCACCCGATGCTCATCGTGTTTCCGCTGGGGCTGTTCTCCACCGCGGCCGCGTTCGACATCATCTACCTGGTCACCAGCGCGGTGCGCTGGACCGAGGTCGCCTTCTACGTGGTCGGCGCCGGGCTGGTCGGCGGCATCGCCGCCGCCGTGCCGGGATGGGTGGACTGGGCGGCGATCCCCGCCCGCACGCGGGCCAAGCGCGTAGGTCTGGTGCACGGCGTCGGGAAACGTGATCGTCCTCGGGCTCTTCGCGCTGAGCTGGATGCTCCGGCGCCCCGACCCCTCGCAGCCGCCAACCGGGGCGATCGTCGCGGGCGTCCTGGGCGTGGTGCTGATATCGGCCACGGCCTGGCTGGGCGGGGAGCTGGTCGAGCGCCTGGGCGTGGGTGTCGACGACGGCGCGAACCTCGACGCGCCCAACTCCCTCTCGGAGCAGCCCGCTACGCGAAGGTCCGGCGCGGGCGACCCGCGGACCTAGTACCGCCGCTCCCACGGCCGGTACCCGATCGCCCCGTTCAGCCACCGCACCAACGGCACGAGCGCCGCGAAGTCGCGCTCGAGCAGTGCCGGCAGCCGGGCGCTCGTCGCCTGGGATTCGGTGAGCATCCGGGTGGCGGTGAACGACTTGTACCGGAGCCAGCGCTCGGCCGGGTGGCCCTCGGCGTAGCCCCGCGGGAGCCGGGTCAGCATCGCCTCCTGGTCGAGGGCCTTGAACCGGCGGCGGAAGACCGGGGCGCGGACGACCTCGTCCAGCCCCTCGGGGTCATCCGCCAGCGCCTCGCGGATCTTCTCGAGCGCCGGACGGGCCGGCATCCAGATGCCGCCCGCCACGAAGCACTCTCCGTCCGCCAGCTGAAAATAGAGTCCGGCGCCCGCGCCCTCCGCGTCCTGCCCCGCGCCGCGGCCCGCGTCGGAGTGGTAGAACTGGCAGGCGGCGTTGGTCTTGTACGGCGACTTGTCGGCCGAGAAGCGGACGTCGCGGTGGATGCGGAAGATCGAGCGCCGCGGGTCGCCCACGATCTCGGGAGCCACCCGCGCCAGCCGGACGTCCATCTCCTCGACCAGGCTCCGGAGCGGATCCCGCACCTCGGTCTCATAGATCGGCCGGTGCCGCTCGAACCATTCGCGGCTGTTGTGGCGGGCAAGGCGGCGGAGGAAGGCCAGCGCCGACGGCCGGAAGCCGCGGAACTCGGTCTGTTTCCGGGCGCGGCGGTAGGAGGTACTCGAGCGGGTCACCAGACGCTCCTTCTCGGGGCGGGGGAGCCGCTTGATCGCGAGCTCCCGGCGGAGGGCCGCGCCGCGGTCGGCGGCCGGCTCCACGTGGATCAGCCGCACCGGCCGGCGCGAGCGGGTGTAGGAGGCGCCCCGGCCGGCGTTGTGGGCCGCCTCCCGCCGGGCCGGATCGGTGGTGATCCCGGTATACAGGGTGCCGTCGTCGCAGCGGGCGACGTAAACGTGCCATGCCATATGGATTGTAATGATAGGCCCGCCTTTCTATCTTCGGCCAATCCCCTGTGAACTCGCCGAGTCCTGTAGGAGACAATGCCTGATCGCCGCCGGGTCGGCCGAAGCACCCTGCCCGACCAGCGCACCCTCCTGTCCTGGCTGTTCGTCGGGCGGCTGGTGCTCTCCGTCGGCATTCTGCTCGGTGCCGGACTGGTGTGGACGGAGCGGCCCCAGGAGTCGTTCCTCGTCACCATCGCCGTCACCGTCGCCCTGCTCTTCACGGGCTACGGCGCGTGGTGGGTGTTCCTCCGGAATCGGCGAGCGGGGAACGGCTTCCTCCTGGTGCAGGCGCTGGTGGACCTCGGCGTCATTACGACGATCGTCCACTTCGCGGGCCAGCCGCAGTCGGCCTTTCCGGCGCTCTATGTGCTGGCCGTCGCGGCCTACGCCCTCCTCATGCCGCCCACCTGGGGCGCGGTCACCGCGGTCCTCGCTTCGGCGCTCTTTCTGGGCGACGCGTTCTGGACCCGGGCCGGCGCCCCGGACACGGCGTTCTGGGCGCAGGTCGTGGTGTTCAACGTGGTGTTCGCGATCGTCGCGGTCCTGGGCCACCGCCTCCGCGAGGCGGGCATGGAGCAGGAGACGCTCGCCATCGAGCTCAAGCGGGTGCGGCTCGAGGCGGACGACATCCTGCGGAACATCCGGTCCGGGGTGCTGACGATCGACGGGCGTCGGACGGCTCGCCTTCATCAACCCGACGGGCCAGAAGCTGCTCGACCTCGATGGCGAGGGGCTGATCGGCATGCCGGTGCTCGACCAGCTCAAGACCCGCTCCTCGGAGCTCTGGGCGGCGGTGGTGGCCGGGATCCGGAACGGGCGGAAGATCAGCCGAGGCGAGGGGATGGTGACGCACCAGGGCGGGCGCATCTTCCCCATCGGCCTCAGCACCACCACGTTCCGTCAGGAGGCGCAGGAGGCGCCGTCGGTGACCGCCATCTTCACCGACATCTCCGACCTGAAGGAAGTGCAGGAGCTCCAGGCCCGCGCCGAGCGGCTGGAGTCGGTGGCGGCCCTGAGCGCCTCGCTGGCGCACGAGATCCGGAACCCGCTCGCCTCGATCCGGAGCTCGGTCGAGCAGCTCGCCCGCTCGAAGTTCGTCGACGAGGACGAGCGCTTCCTGGCCGGCCTCATCGTCCGGGAGAGCGACCGGCTGAGCCGGCTCCTGAGCGAGTTCCTCGACTTCGCCCGGGTGCGCGCCACCCAGCTCGTGCCGCTCGACCTCCACGCGGTGATGGTGGCGGTGGTCCGGCTGATCCAGGCGCACCCCGACTGTCGTCCCGACGCGGTCCTCACGGTCGAGGGCGGGCGCACCATCCTGGAAGGCGACGAGGACCTGCTCCACCGGGTCATCGCCAACCTGGTCCTCAACGCCGTCCAGTCCGCCCGGGGGCCGATCCGGATCACGGTGAGCGTCGCGGCGGTGCAGGGGGCGGACATTCCCCACGGCACCAATCTCGACCACGCCGTGCGGCTGCAGGTGCGGGACGACGGCCCGGGCATTCCCCAGGAGATCCGCGAGCGGCTGTTCGATCCGTTCGTGTCGGGGCGGCCGGGCGGAAGCGGGCTGGGCCTCGCGATCGTGCAGCGGGCCGTCCAGGCGCACCGGGGCCTGGTGCTGGTGGAGTCGGGACCGGCTACCGGTACGACCTTCACAATCTTCTTGCCCGCCAGGATGATGGCGGAGGATGCCGCATGAGCAACAAGCCTTCGGTCCTGGTGGTCGACGACGAATCCGGCATTCTCGATACCCTCCGCATCCTGCTGCGCAACGAGGGATTCGAGGTGACTACCGCTCAGGGCGGCAAGGCGGGGCTGGAGCAGATCCGGGCCGGTACCCACGACATCGTCCTGTCCGACGTGCGCATGCCGCAGGTCTCCGGGCTCGACATCCTGACCGCGGCCCGGGAGCAGGACCCGATGACGCCGGTCATTCTCATGACCGCCCAGGCCTCGCTGCAGAGCGCGATCGCCGGCCTCAACTCGGGCGCCTTCCACTATATCCAGAAGCCGTTCGGCAACGACGAGCTGGTCGCCATCCTCCGGCGGGCCTGCGAGTTCCGCGCGGTGCGGGTGGAGAACAAGCAGCTCAAGCAGGAGATCCGCCGCCGCGACAAGAGCACCGTCACCCGGCCGATCGGCAAGTCGAAGCGGTTCATGGAGCTGCTGAAGCTCGCCGAGCACGTGGCGCCGACCGACTCGACCGTGCTGATCCAGGGGGAGAGCGGCACCGGCAAGGAGGTCGTCGCCCGCTACGTGCACAACCTCTCCAACCGGACGGAGGGGCCCTTCCTCTCGATCAACTGCGGCGCCCTGCCCGAGAACCTGCTCGAGAGCGAGCTGTTCGGCCACGTGAAGGGCAGCTTTACCGGTGCGGTGCGGGACAAGCAGGGCCTCTTCGCCGCGGCGCGGGGCGGGAGCTTCTTCCTGGACGAGGTCGGCGAGATGCCGCCGTCGCTCCAGGTCAAGCTCCTCCGCGTGCTGCAGGAGCGGGAGGCGATCCCGGTCGGCGCCACCGAGGCGATCCCGGTGGACGTCCGGATCATCGCCGCCACCAACCGCGATCTCGAGGAGGAGATCCGCCGGGGCAACTTCCGGTCGGACCTGTTCTACCGCCTCAACGTCATCGCGCTCAACCTCCCGCCGCTGCGCGAGCGCCGGGACGACCTGCTGCTCCTGATCGAGAACTTCCTCCAGAGCCTGGGGACCGAGGCGGGGACCGAGCCCAAGGCGCTCGCGTCGGAGGCGCTCGACGCGGTGATGGTCTACGAGTGGCCGGGGAACGTCCGCGAGCTGGAAAACGCCCTGGAGCACGCCACCGTCCTCAGCCGGGGCAACCTGATCGAGGCCGCATCCCTGCCGGAGCGAATCACCAAGCGCCGGAAGGAGCCCCTGGTCGCCGAGCGGTCCTACCGGAACCCCACCCTGGAGGTGATCGAGCGAGCCTACATCATGTGGGTGCTCCAGGCGGAGGGGGGCAACAAGACCCGGGCGGCCGAGGTGCTGGGGATCGATCCGTCGACCCTGTACCGGAAGCTCAGCCGGTACGAGGAGCAGGTGGAGGTGAAGGTGTAGCGGGCTCGGCGCCCCGCAGTCCTGGCACAGGCCGTGCTATGCGGAGGCCGGTTCGCGCCCGATCCCTTCACTGCCCAACTGCCAAACCGCGACTACCCGAGGCTCACCATGGATGTAACGCACGCTGGCGATGTCGCCGGCGCCGAGACGCTGGGCATCATGGCCGCCGCCCCCAGGTACAACGCCTGGCAGTACGAGAGCATCGCGCCCTATCTGGGCCGGCGCGTTCTGGAGGTGGGCTCGGGGATCGGCAACATGTCCCGTTTCCTGGTGGGGGCCGGGCGTGAGCTCGTCGTCCTCACGGACACGGATGAATGGTACCGGGAGCAGCTCAGGGCGAGCTACGACAGCGATCCGACGGTCGTCATCGACTCGTTGACGCTGCCTGATGACCGTGCGGTGCTGGAGTACGCCCCACACCGGCTCGACACGGTGGTCGCACTCAATGTCGTGGAGCACATCCCCGATCACGTCGGCGCCCTCCGGACGATGGGCCAGATCGTCGGGCGCGGCGGCCGAGTGGTCGTGCTCGTGCCGGCCCTGGAAGGGCTCTACGGTTCGCTGGATGAAGAGCTCCAGCATCAGCGACGCTATAGCCGCCGGACATTACAGGGTGCGGTCGAGGCCGCTGGGCTTCGGGTCGAAGCCCTGTTCTGGTTCAATTTCGTCGGAATCTTCGGGTGGTGGTGGAACGCGAGAATCCGGCGAACGCCGAGGATCCCCGTCGATCAGCTCCGGATGTTCGATGCGCTCGTGCCGCTCCTCCGCCTCGAGCGCCATCTGCCGCTTCCCTGCGCCCAGTCACTGATCGTGGTCGGAGTGAATGATGCCTGAGCTGCCCAAGCTGTCGGTGATCGTGCCGGTGTACAACGAGGAAAAGACGCTGGCGAACATCGTCAATGCCTTGCACGCCGTGCCCCTCCCGATGGAGATCATCGCGGTGAACGATGCTTCGACCGACCGGAGCGGCGTGGTCCTCGATGAGCTGCACCGACAGGGGCTGGTGGACATCGTGGTGCATCAGCCCAAAAACCGCGGGAAGGGCGCCGCACTGCGCGAGGGCATCCAGCCGAGCCACCGGAGACGTGATCGTGGTCCAGGATGCGGATCTCGAGTACGACCCCGCGGACTTCGGCAGACTGCTGGGCCCGATCATCGAGGGGAAGGCGGACGCAGTGTTCGGCTCCCGCTTCCTCAGCGGCGAGCGCCGGGTGCTCTATTTCTGGCACTCGGTCGGCAATCGGTTCCTGACGCTGCTTTCGAACATGCTGAGCAACATCAACCTGACCGACATGGAGACCTGCTACAAGATGGTTCGGGCGCCGCTGATGAAGTCGCTGGTGCTGACCAGTGATCGCTTCGGGTTCGAGCCCGAGGTCACTGCCCGCCTGGCGCAGGCTCGTGCCCGGATCTGGGAGGTGCCGATCTCCTACTCCGGGCGGACCTACGAAGAAGGGAAGAAGATCGGCTGGAAGGACGGGGTGGCGGCGTTCGGCCACATCTTGCGATTCAACCTCTTCCCGCCGTCGCGGTCCGCTGGCGGGGCAGCTGCTGAGACCCGCCCGGCCATCGAAGTCGTTTCGGCGGGACCCACATCCGAGTGAGCGAACGGCAGCCGGCCGCTCCGGCGGCCGGTGCGTCGCGGGATTGGTTGGCTGCGAGAGCCGCAGCGGTGTTCCTGCTCATCGTCGGCTTGTTCCCGATCGTCAATTGGATTCCAGGCGGGCGCCAAGCGCCGTGGTTCGGGACGGCCGTCGGCGGGTGGCTGAGCGGGAGCGCGATCGTGCTCGGCGCGGCCGTGGTGCTCGTGATGGTGTCGCGGCGGGTCCCGGCGCTCCGACCAGACGCTTGGCTGGACCACCCCGCAGTCGCGAGAATCGCCGCATCGCGCCTCTCCGGGCTGGCCCTTGCCGCACTGGCGCTCCTCCTCTACGTCCTCATTGCCCGGCTGGTGTTCGGCGCGCGTCCGCTGGTGATCGACGAAGTGCTGCAGACCTTCCAAGCCCAAATCCTCGTTCGTGGTCGTCTCTGGCTCCCGACCGGCGCGCACCCTGAGTTCGTAAGTCAGCTCAATCTGATCGACGTCGGCGGCAAGACCTACTCGCATTTTCCGATGGGCGGCCCGGCGATGCTCGCCCTGGGCGAGCTGATCCACGCGCCGTGGCTGGTGAACCCGATCGCCGGGGCGGTGAGCGTCCTGCTGTTCCATAGGCTCGTTTCCCGGATCGAGCTCCGTCCGCGAGTCCGCCTGGCGGCGACGATCCTGTTCGCGTTCGCCCCGTTCACCGCGTTCATGGCTGGCTCATTCATGAATCACGTCCCGGCGCTCACCTGGCTGTTGTTAGGCTTGGTGGGGCTCGCGGAGGTCACCGTCGGCGACCGGCCCAGCGCCTGGTGGGCCTTCGCCTGTGGACTCGGCTTCGGGATGGCTGCTACGATCCGCCCGATCGACGCGGCGATCTTCGCGGCGCCTGCCGGGGTCTGGATCTGCGCTCGCGTGATCCGTGGCCGGCTTCCTTTGTCGATCCTGATCGCCGCCGGCGCCGGGCTGGCAATCCCGCTCGCCGCGCTCCTCGCGTCCAATTGGGCGACTACCGGCGCCCCGCTCCGGTTCGGCTACCAGGTGATGTGGGGCCCCGACGTAGGGCTCGGTTTCCATGGGTCCCCGTGGGGTGAGCGGCATACGCCGTCCGACGGCCTCGAGCTCATCAATCTCTACTTCGTCCGGCTGCAGGACTATCTCTATGAATCGCCGGTGCCAGGCATGGTCCCGGTCATCGGGGCACTTTTCCTGACCCGCCGGCTGCCGTCGTTCGATCGATATCTCCTGCTGACGGCGGGGATGCTTGTCGCGGCGTATTTCGCGTACTGGCACGATGGGTACTACCTCGGACCTCGGTTCATGTACCCGCTGCTGCCGTTACTCGTTCTGTGGACTGCCCGGCTGCCCTCACTGGTGCGCGAGCGATTCTCGCCCGCGGTCACGCGTGGAGTACTGTTCGGGTACGGGACCTCGGCGATCATCGCCTGCATCGCCGGGGTGCCGGTGAGGGTCTCGCAGTACTCCGGCATGTTCCCGATAATGCGATGGAACGTCTCCCAGACTGCCCATGCTGCCGGCGTCCGCGACGCGATCGTCCTGGTACGGGAGACGTGGGGCGCCCAGCTGCTGGCGCGTATGTGGGCGCTGGGGCTTCCGCGGCCGGAGGCCGAGCGGATCTTCCGGCATGTGGACGCCTGCCGGCTGGAGGAGGCGATCTCGGAGCTCGAGGTCCACGGAGATGGAAGGAGCAGCACGCCCGCCGCCGCCCTCAGCGCCATCGCTCCACTGATGGCCGACTCGTCCCGTCTGGTGCGTTCGCCCTTCTCGCCCGACTCGAGCGAGCGGTTCGAGCCGGGGTGGCCGTATCGCGCGCTTTGCGTCGAGCGCATCAACGATGACCGCGGGGGTACGACACTGCTCGCGCCGCTCCTCCTTGCCCGGGACGGGAATCTGTACGTCCGCGATCTGCACCAGCGCAACCGGGCGATTCTGGAAGAGTACCCCGGCCGCCCGGTGTTCCTCCTCCGCCCGCCCGCGGGTCAGGGAGGGGCCTTGCCGGTATTCTATTCGGTTTCGCGTGATTCGCTGCTCGCGCTCGGAAGCTCGAGCGGGCCGCCCGCCCGCTGAGGGTGTCAACGGCGAGTCAGCGGCGGGTCGTCGGGATGGAGGCCGAGTCAGCGCCCGCGGCTATCGCCCGATCGGCGCGGGTCAGCATCTCCGCGTACTCCTCATGGCCATTCGCGACGTCGTGGGCGACGGCGTCGCGAGCGCCCACGTAATCGCCAATCGCCATACGGCACTCGAAGAGCCGGGCCCGGGCCACCGTGCGAGTCGGATCGAGAGCCAACGCTCGGGCGAATTGCCCGACTGCTTCGCGGCACGAGCCCGTCCGGCGCAATACATGGCCGTAATCCTCATGAAGCTTGGGGTCTCCCTGATAGAGCCTGCACCGCCTCTTGATAGCTCCGTAGTGCCATCTCGGTGGCTCCCTGCTCATCCAGCCAGTTGGCGTATACCCAGTGTGCGGCGTAGCTGTCGGGCGCGTCTCGGACCGTCTGGGCAAAGAGAACATCGTTGCTCATCCAGACTCGCTGCCGGCTAGCCGTGTAAAATCCCCCCGCGACCAGCACCAGTACCACCACGGCAGTCGCCGCACCCTGGAGCAGCCGCGGCAGTTTCGTCACCGTCGGCCAGAACGCGTCGGCGAAGGCGGCCACCGCCAGTACAACGCCGACGCTCGGGAGAAACAGGGTTCGCTCCGCGATGATCAACCCCGTCGGGAAGGCCACGTTGCTCACGGGCGAGAGCGTCAGCACGGACCATAGCAGGCCAAATGCGATCGCTGGTCGGCGGCGCCACGTGGAAATCAGCGCCAGGACGAGCCCGCCCAGCAGTGCCACACCGCCGAGCTCGCGCAATCCCGGCGTCGACACCAGCCCGTAGGCGGGCGGGCTATAGTTGGCCTGGAGATGGCTCGGCCACACCAGTAGCCGCGCCCATGACGGGATGCTTTGCAGTCCTACCAGCATCCGGCTGCCCATGCCGAGCCCCTCAATAGATGGAGCGATCACGCCCGCTCCCAGGCCGCCCAGCACTGCCGTGCGCGCGGCTCCGACGAGTACCAGCGCCAGAAACATGAGGGCGTAGGTGGGCGCCAGCGCACGGAAGCGACGGGCCCATGGAGCGGGATCCCTGACGAGCGTCAGTTCTGCGGCCAGCAGGAGCAGCGGCAGCACAAAGCCCTGCTCCTTGGCCAACGGCGCGAGCGCGACGAGTCCCGCAAGCCCGAGCCGCATCCCTTGTGTAGGCGTCCCACGGCGGCGCGCCGCCAGGTACGCGAGGACCGCGCTGACAGTGAGGCACGCCAGGACGATCTCCTCCTGGCCTACCACGTTGGCCACCGCCTCGACGTGCACCGGGTGCACCGCGAACAGTCCGGCCGCGACCCACGCGGCCCGGGCTCCCATCAGGTGCCGCGCCAAGTGGAAGACGCCGACCACGACCGCAGCCATGAGAGCAATGTTGACGGCGTGAAAGACCCACGGGGCGCCGCCACCGGCCACCCATTCGAGGCTGAACAGCCAGATGCTGAGTGGGCGGTACGCCGCGCAGCAGTGATTCCAATGCCAGTAGCTCTCGGTGAGGTAGCTCCACGGGCCCGCCAGCGAGTGGACCCGTGGATTGTCCCGCACGATCGGCAAGTCGTCAAAGGCGAAGCCGTTGGCCAGGCCCGGAGCAGCCACGATCACTGCGAGTAGCCCGAGCGCCCACGCCGCCGGCGCCCGGCCCCAGGTCGTGGAAACCTGGGCGGATTCCGCCGCAGCCGGTGCGACCGTCGAACGATGGCTCAAGGCGCAGCCACCCCACGGGCGGCCGCCGATTCGGGAACCTTGACGCGGACCGTTCCGGGAGGTGCTGCCGCTGCGGTCGCGCTGTCCGCCGTTCGTTCGAACTCGCGAAACATCGCCGGCCAGGCCCCCGCCGCGACGCCGCCCGCCGCGACGTCCCGGGCACCGCGGTAATCCGCCAGGTGAAGCTGACAGGCGATCAGCGAGGCTCTCACATCGGCGGCTTTGGGGGCAAGTTCGAGCGCTCGACGGTAAAGAGGTATTGCCGGTGGGCAAAGATCGGCGAGCCGGTAATGGTCCGCCAGGATCGCGTACGTGACGTATCCGTCAGGGTACAGTCGGATGGCTTCCCGCAGGAGGTGCTCTCCCGTTCTCTTCTGGCGCAGGAAAAACATGGTCTCACCGAGAGCAGCCCGTGCCCGATAGCTTGTCGGGGCATCTTCCACGGTACGCTGCGTAAAGGTCAGCGTGTCGTGCCAGGTCCGATAGCGGAATGCGCTCCTGGCCGCCCCGGCCAAGACCAGGAGGACCAGCGCCGCAAGGGAGGCGAGACGGATGCGAGGCGCGGCACCATCGAGCCGTGCAGCGATGGCCGCCAGCCCCGCGCCCATGGCCAAGACGACTCCCACGCTCGGGAGGAAGAGTGTCCGTTCGGCAAGGGCGATTCCGGTCGGTACCAACAGGTTGCTCACCGGAAGGATCGCGATCGCCGCCCACAACATGCCGAAGCTCGCCGCCGCATGGCGCCGGATACCGGTGAGGGTCAGAATCACTGTAGGCGCGAGGATCGCCAACCCGACGGTCTGACCTAAGCCCCAGCTCGTCGTGCCGATGATCTCCTGCGGCGAATAGTCCGCCTGCAGGTGCGCGGGCCAGATGAAGAGGCGGGCCCACTCTGGGACTACGCCGAGCATCGTGAGCACGCGCTGGCCGCTCGAAAGTCCGCGGAACGCCTCGGCGGTGAACGTTCCGGCCAGCGTGCCGAGAATCGATGTCCGCAGGGCTATGAACCCGACGCCGGTCAGCGCCAGGGCGATGGCGAGCGGCCAGAGCTGCCGGAGACGAGCCGAGAGCGGTCGAAGATCGCGGACCAGCGTCAGCTCGGCAGCGGCCAACAGGCCCGGAAGGACGATCCCGGATTCCTTGAAGAGGCAGGCCGCTGCGTAGGTCGTTGTCAGGATGGCCACCTGCTTGCGACTCGGCGCAGCCGCCGTTGCACGCCAGTCGAGATACCTGCAGACTGCCAGAATCACGCAGAGTGCCGCAACGAGCTCCGACTGATTGATCGCCGGCGCAATGCTCTCCACGTGCACCGGATGCACCGCGAAGAGCGCCGCGGCGCCAAGCGCGGCGCGTGGAGGGAGCAGCCGGCGGAAGAGTGCGAGAACCGCGAGGCACACTGCAGCGTAGAGCGCTACGCTCGTTGCATGGAAGAACCAGAACCGTCCGTGGCTGGCTACCCACTCGAGCGTGAACAGCGTCGAGCTGAAGGGACGATACAGGTCAGGGCTATACGGCATCGGCCAGTACGGCTGCCGGAAGTGAACCGGGATCGTGCTAAGCTGATGCACCGCCGGGTTTTGGACGATGATCGGTACGTCGTCCTGCACCAGGCCGTTCACCACCACCGGCAGGGAGGCGCCGAGGCTCAGCGCGAGCACCAGTGCCGGCGCGAGCCATGACCGGCGGCCGCTCCGAGGGCGTATAGGGTCCAGTGTCGGCGCACGAGCTATCAAATCCATAGTCCCCGCAAATTAGCGAGCAGTGTGCCGGAGCCGAATGTGCCGCCCGGCGCGTTCATGGTGCTGCCCCACAGTCCGGCTTATGCAAGTTGCAGCAGCGCCGCCGCCGCCGCCCGGCTGTTCTTGCAATATCCTTGGGATCGCCGGGCAAACCAGCGGAACGACGGCTTGCACTGCAGGGGTAAAGCCGTTGCGATGATTGGACCTATTCGGACGGGCGCCGGGCTGGCATGTGCGTTGCCATCTCCTGACCACGGGAATCATCCCAGCTCCACCGCGTCCGGCTCGATAGGGCCGCCACTTTACCGGAGGAAGGCATGACAAACCGTAAGGGCTTCACCCTCATCGAGCTGCTGATCGTGGTCGTGATCATCGGCATCTTGGCCGCCATCGCGATTCCGAAGTTCGCCGCGACCAAGGACAAGGCGAAGCTGGCGTCGGTGAAGACCGACATCCGTAACGTCGAAACCGCCGAGGAAGCGTACTTCTCGGACTACAACGCCTACGGCTCCTTTGCCGCGCTTCAGGCCGCGTCGAACTTCACGCTGTCGACCGGCAACACCGGCGGCGTCACGGCGGCGACCAACGGCTACACGGCGTCGTTTTCCAACAGCACCATCTCGACGGGCATCAATTCCTGTAAGGTTCAGGTCGGTGCCGGCGCCGCGAGCACCATCGACGGCGTGATTCAGTGCCCGTAATTCTTCGGGACGAGTGAAGTGTGATGCAAGCCAGGCGGTGGCCTCCGGTCACCGCCTGGTTTGCATTGGCGCCCGCGCGACTCGCCTGCGCGGGGGTCGGCAGGCGCCTCGTGCAGGAGTTGTGTTGCAGAATTCCTGAGCGGCCGAGGAGGGGCGGCCATCCGCTCCGATGCTCCATCGGCTAAGCCGTTGACGGGACATCGTTTGTGAATTGCCTCGGGGGTGGCACCGTCGTTGCCATTCACCTGACCTCGGGAATGATCCCAGCAGCACCGCGTCCGGCTCGATAGGGCCGCCACTTTACCGGAGGAAGGCATGACAAACCGTAAGGGCTTCACCCTCATCGAGCTGCTGATCGTGGTTGTGATCATCGGCATCTTGGCCGCGATCGCGATTCCGAAGTTCGCCGCGACCAAGGACAAGGCGAAGCTGGCGTCGGTGAAGACCGACATCCGTAACGTCGAGACCGCCGAGGAAGCGTACTTCTCGGACTACAACGCCTACGGCGACTTTGCCGCGCTTCAGGCCGCGTCGAACTTCACGCTGTCGACCGGCAACACCGGCGGCGTCACGGCGGCGACCAACGGCTACACGGCGTCGTTCTCCAACAGCACCATCTCGACGGGCATCAATTCCTGTAAGGTTCAGGTCGGTGCCGGTGCCGCGAGCACCATCGACGGCGTGATTCAGTGCCCGTAATTCTTCGGGACGAGTGAAGTGTGATGCAAGCCAGGCGGTGGCCTCCGGTCACCGCCTGGTTTGCATTGGCGCCCGCGCGACTCGCCTGCGCGGGGGTCGGCAGGCGCATCGTGCAGGAGTTTGTGTTGCAGAATTCGTGGGCGGCCGGGCAGGGGCGGCCATCCGCTCCGATGCTCCATCGGCTAAGCCGTTGACGGGACATCGATTGTGAATTGCTTCGGCGGTGGCACCGTCGTTGCCATTCATTTGGCCAAACGGGAGCCGCAGCGCCGCGGTCGGCGACCACGTCAGCCTCCCCGAGCTTCAGCCAGGAGCAATGAGATGCAACGCGGTGAGCGCGGGTTCACCCTGATCGAACTGCTCATCGTGGTCGTAATCATCGGGATCCTGGCGGCAACCGCCATCCCGAAGTTCGCGGCGACCAAGGAGCAGGCGTACGTGGCCGATATGAAGAGCGATCTGCGCAATCTCGCTACCGCGCAGGAAGCTTACGCCGGCGATTACAACGCCTATTACGGTGGGGCGCTGCCGTCCTCCGTGCTGGTCTACAGCCCGTCGCAAGGGATCAACATCAACATCACGCAGGCGACCGCGGCGGGGTGGGCTGGCGTCGCGTCGACCCCCTTCACGTCGCGGACCTGCGCGCTGTTCACCGGCACCGTGACCCCGCCGAGCCCGGCGGTTACTGAGGGTGTCATCGCCTGCAGCCCGTAAGCGGCGCCAAGTGGCCGCGGTCGACGCTCCGGGTACGCCTGCTCTTCGAGCTCGGGTTCGTCACGTCGAGCGCCATTCTGGTGGTCGGCACCGCGACAGTACTCATCTCTGGCGCCGACCCGGTCGAGATCGCGGCGCCGCTCATCGTGCTCTGGCTTGGGAGTTCTGCGGTCTTCCTCGGCTTCGGGTGGCGTCTGGTCCAGCGGCTGGTACTGCGGCCGCTCGAGCATCTGGCGGCGGAAGCCGACTCCCTGGCGGATGGTGGACTCGCGAGTCCGGCGCCGGCATACGAAACCGCCGAGTTGACCCAGCTGGCTGCGCGGTACCGAGCAATGGCGGAGAATCTGGTCGACCTCCACGCCCATGCGGCGCGGGTCGAGAAGATGGCCGGGATCGGCCGACTTGCCGCCGGCGTGGCCCACGAGGTGCGGAATCCGCTGGGGGCGCTTGGCACCTATGTCGAAGTGCTCCAGCGGCGGGGCACCGATCCTGCGGTCATCGCCGAAATGCAGTGTGCGGTGGAGCGGATCGAACGGATCGTGCAGGGACTGGTGAATTACGCTCGGCCCTCGGCAGCAGCCAACGCAGCCGACGCCGAGGTGACCGATCTCAATGCGGCCGTGCGGACCGTGCTGGCATTTCTTGGCGCGCAGGGGATGCTGCGGGAGCATGAGCTGGAGGTCTCGCTCGACCCGCTCGCTCCGCCCGTGCGGGGTAACCAGCACCTGCTCGAGCAGGTGATCGTCAACCTCGTCGCCAACGCGTGTCAGGCCGCACCCGGGGGACGGATCGTGGTGGGGACGGTGGCAAAGCGCTTCGCGGGCCGGCACGCCAGCGCCGTCCGCCGCGACGACCCCAGCCAGACGGCCGCTGAAGACGTTGACGAGGGGGCCGGAGGGAATGGCCGATCGCCCAAGCCCGCGCGGGCCTGGGCCACTCGTCCCAGGCGACGCGACCTTCCGACCGGTTGCCCAGGGGCAATGCTCTTCGTGGCCGACAGCGGCCCCGGCGTCTCGGAGGCAGATCGGGAGCGGGTCTTCGATCCGTTCTTTACGACCAAGGATCCGGGCGAGGGCACGGGGCTCGGACTGGCGATCGTGGCGCGAACGGTCTACGAAAGCGGCGGGCTCGTCTGGGTGGACCGGGCACGGGAGGGTGGGGCGGTGTTCAAGGTTTTCTTCTCGCTGGCAGGTGAAACCCATGCGTTTGCTCATCGTTGACGACGATGCCGGGCTCCGGCACTCCCTCGCGTTGCTGCTCCAGGAGGCGGGGTACGAGGTCGTAGCCGAGGGCGACCCCGAGGAAGCCCTGACCCGGGCGGCCGCGGAATCGTTCGACCTCATCCTGTGCGACGTTCGGATGCCGAAGATGGACGGGCTCACCTTCCTTGGCCGCTACCGCGCCAGGCATGGGTCCGCCCTGCTCATCATGATGAGCGCCTACGGCAACGAGGACGCCGCCATCGCCGCCATGCACGAAGGAGCCTACGACTACCTGCCGAAGCCGTTCCGTCCGGACGAAGTGATCATGACCGTTCGGAAGGCCGAAGAGCGGGAACGACTCCGCCGCGAGGTGGAGACCCTGCGCTCGAGTCTTGGCGTCGATCCCGTTCGCGATCTGATGATCTTCGAGAGCCGCGCCATGCGGGACCTGCTCGAGCTGGCGGGCCGCGTGGCCCAGCACGATACCACGGTGCTCATCACCGGCGAGAGCGGCACGGGCAAGGAGGTCCTCGCCCGCGCCATTCACCGCCTGAGCCCGAGGTCCGAGCGCGCCTTCACGGCCATCAACTGCGCGGCGATTCCCGGCCAGCTCCTGGAGTCCGAGCTCTTCGGACACACGAAGGGTGCGTTCACCGGCGCCGTCGCCGACCGGATGGGGCTGTTCGAGGTCGCGCACGAAGGCACGCTGCTCCTCGACGAGATCGGCGACCTTCCGCTCGACCTGCAGGCCAAGCTCCTGCGCGTGCTGGAGGAGGGCGAAATCCGCCGGGTGGGAGGTCGTGACGCCAAGCGGGTGGACGTCCGCGTCATCGCGGCCACCGCGAAGCCGCTCGAGCAGGCGGTCGAGCAGGGTGAATTCCGCGCCGATCTCTTCTATCGCCTGAACGTCGTGCGCCTGCACCTGCCGCCCCTGCGCGAGCGCCCGGAGGACGTGCCGGCACTGCTCACTCACTTTGCGCGCCAGGCCGCCACGCGGATGGGACGCGCCGTGAGCCTGACGCCTGCCGCGCTTGCCTCGCTCACCCATCACACCTGGCCCGGCAACGTCCGCGAGCTCCGGAACGCGGTCGAGCGGGCCGTGGTGCTCGGGGCAGGGGGGCCGCTGGATATCAAGGACTTCGGCCTCGGCAATGGCAACGGCAACGGCAACGGCCATGGCAATGGGGCGGCGGTTCCAGGCGCCGACGCCTCCAACGGCACCCTCGTCCTCAAGACCCAGGTGGAGGAGATCGAGCGTCGCGCCATTCAGAAGGCGCTCCAGGTCTCGGGCGGGAACCGCCGCCAGGCGGCGAGCCTCCTCGGCATCAGCCTCCGTACCCTCTTCTACAAGATGCGTCGCCTGCCGGTCCAGGAGCGGCACGTCTAACGCAAACAGCCGCACTTCGTGCAACTCGGTGCACGGAGCGCGCTCGGCGGTGAAATCCCAACCTCGTCTGTCCCTGAGACTTGCCGCTTGGTATGCGGCCTGCGATAGGAGCGGCCCACCGGCTGATGCGGGTGGCGCCGGGTCGATTGAACCCAAGGGGGCAACAGTGGCCGCACGCCGCAGAGGCTTTTCGCTGGTCGAGATGCTCATCGTGGTCGTCATCATCGGGATCATGGTGGGCATCGGCTTCCCGAAGATGCGGACCGGGATGACCAACAACAACGTCCGGGCCGCGCGTACCGCGCTCATCAACATGATCGCGGCGGCACGGAACGCCGGGTCGCAGACTAACCGGTCCACCTGGGTGAAGATCGAGGGCAACCGCGCCGTGGTGCTCGCGCGCCCCAGGCTGGATTTCGTGGGCGGCAGCACTGGCGCCGACACCATCGGCCCGATCCAGAACCTGGGCCAGCTCTACGGTGTCACGGTCACGGCCACCGTGGACTCCTTCCGGTTCAATCCGACACTGACCTCGCTCGATGTCGTCGGCACGACGTTCACCATCTCCCGTAGCGGCCACGTCGAGACCGTGGCGGTCGACGGCCTGGGGAGGGTCATCAAATGAAGCGCGCAACTGCGGGGTTCACCCTCGTCGAAGTTCTCGTGGCGGTCGTCGTGCTGGGCATCGGCATCATCGCCATGGCCGGGACGTCCGGCATGGTCACCCGCATGATCGGCCGGGGTCAGATGGCCACGCGCGCGGGGCAAGCGGCTACGCGGAAGGTTGAGGAGCTGCGGCTCGCGGCGTACTCGACTACTCCGCGCTGTACGGCCGGCGCCTATGCCAGCGGTGGTCCGGTGGTGGCCAACGGTGTCACCACTTCCTGGGTCGTCGCTGGTGGAACCGTGACGGTCACCGTCTCCTTCAAGACGACACGCGGCGGCGTTCACACCGACGTGCTCACCACCCTCATCGATTGCTGACCCCCATGCGCAACCGACGCGGCTTCACCCTGGTGGAGATCCTGGTCTCGCTGGTCATCATGCTCATCGTGAGCGGCGCGATCTACAAGATGCTGAACTCCAGCCAGCGGCTCTCCCGAGCGCAGGCCGAGCGCGTGAGCCTCCAGTCGAACGTCCGAAGCGGCGCCCTGGTCGTGCCGACCGAGCTGCGCGAGCTCAGCACGTTCGTGGGCGGCGATGCCTACCAGAACGACGTCCTGACCACCCCAGCGGGCGGGACGGATATCACCTACCGCGCCATGCGCGGGATCGGCTTCGTCTGCCAGAGCTCGCTTACCGAGATCCGGCTGGCCCGCACCACCAACTCCGGAACCGGTTTGTTCGGCTATTCCGGGTACCGGGATCCCGAGGTGCCCCGGGATCGCATCTACGTCTTCATCGACGGAGATGAGAGCACCACCTTCGACAGGTGGCTGGCGCTTACGCCAACCGCTGTGACTACGGGGAGTAATGTCTGCGGCGGGGCCCCGGGTATCACGCTCACCGTTCCCAGCACGCTGGAACTCGCGGCTCTGCCGCTTCGCACGCCGGTTCGGATCTATGAGACAATGCAGCTCCAGCTTTACGTGAACGGCGGCAAGTCCTGGCTGGGCGCGAAGTCGGTCAATGTCGGGAGAAACATTTCAGCCCGTGCTCGGCCCCCTGAACGACGCCAACGGACTGGCGTTCGAGTACCTCAACGCCATCGGGGGCACCGCTACCAGCCCTCGATGCCATCAAGAGCATCAAGGTGACGATTCGCGGCATCACGGACCAAAGCATCAACGGCGGGAGCGGATCCTCGGGCGCGTTGTCCAGCGTGCACGATTCGCTCGTCACCCAGGTGGTCCTGCGCAACGCGTTCCGGCAATGATCCGACCACTTCTCAAGGAGAACGGCATGCGATCTCCACGGATGAACGACGAACGCGGCGTCGCGCTGGCAATGGCCATCTTCGCCCTCGTCATCATCGGCATTCTGGTGGCGGGCAGCTTCTTCGCCGGACGCCTCGAGCAGCAGTCGGGGCAGAACACCCTGTTCGCGGCACAGGCGGCCGAGGCCGCCGAGGCCGGGCTCAGCGACGCGCTGGGAACCACCTACAGCAGCGCGTCGACGCTCCAGGCCATCCCGATCGGCACGAGTAGCCTAGGGGCCACGGTGAACCTGGCGAGCGGCATCAGCTATACGCCAAGCGTCGACCGGCTGACCGACGGCCTCTTCCTGTACCGGTCGGTCGGCAACCGCCAGAGCGCCGGCACCACGGTGGCCTCCCGCTCGGTGGGAACCCTGGTGCGCCTGCTGTCGGCGAACATCGCGGTGAACGCCGGCCTGACCGCGCTGGGCGATGTACTGGTCGGCGGCAACTCCACCGTGAGCGGCAACGACGCCACGCCCGCGAGTGGACCGGCGCCGGCGTGAGCTGCCCCACCGCCGCCGACGTGACCGGCGTGCGCTACAACGGAACCCTCACCAGAGCGGCAGCTCCGTCATCGCCGGTCAGTCCGCGCACAGCACGCTGGACACCGGCCTGAATGCGAGCAACATCTTCGGCGCGACCAACTTCGCCGCGCTCAAGGCGATGCGTACGCTCACGATCACGGGCAACGTCAGCGGGCTGGCCGCCGCGGTCACCGGCACGCCGCCCAAGTGTGACGCCTCGGTGCTGAGCAACTGGGGCGCGCCGACGGTTCCCACGAGCCCCTGCTTCAACTATTTCCCGATCGTCTACCACTACGGCGATCTCAGCATCTCGGGCAGCGGCGAGGGCCAGGGCATCCTGCTGGTGGAGGGGAACCTCAACGTCCAGGGACGGATCGACTTCTACGGCCCCGTCATCGTGACCGGTGGTGTGGACGTCCGGGGTACCGGCAGCGACGACGTGAAGTTCTACGGCGGCATTCTGGCGCAGAACGTCACGCTCGACGACAGCCGGCTCACCGGTAACGCCACGGTGAACTACTCCTCCTGCGCCATCAAGCGCGCGCTCCAGGGCTCGGCCGTGCCGACGCCGCTGAACGAGCGGAGCTGGGTGCAGCTGTACAACTAGCCCGCCGAGGCTCCGCGCTGGATCTGGTGTCGAAGGGGCATCCTGTCTGGGTGCCCCTTCGCGCGTCCCTGGGGGGGCAGGACCGGAGGGCTGCAACACTTTGCGGTGACCCGGCGTACCCCCGGACTCCCGCATCGCGAGAAAGGGCTTGCGAAAGAGAAGAAGGCGGGCTCACCAGGAGCCTGCGGCGGTCCGGTAGCCCCCGCGTTAAAGGGCTCCGCCCAAACGATTTCCGCCAGTGCAACTTGTGTGGCACATCGGTTGCCCTCCTACGGTCGGACTACCCTCATGCCCCGGCGCCGGCAGCACGTCCGGAGCAAGCGCAGCAGGCCTGAGCCACCCCTCAACAAGCGGACACGTATGGGACTCTTCGGGCGCAATGCGACGACGGTCGGCCTCGATATCGGGAGCGGCCTCATCAAGCTCGTCGCGATCTCGCACGCCTCGGGCGGGCCGGTCCTCACCAAGGTCGCGTTCACGTCGGTCGTGAACGACGCCATCGTCGAGGGTGAGATCATGGACCCGGCCATCGTGGCCGAAGCCATCCGGGGCCTGGTGGCCTCCGCCGGCCTCAAGGGCAAGAAGGTCGTGGTCGCCGTGGGTGGCCGTGACGTGATCATCAAGAAGATCGCCATGGACCGCATGGCGGAGACCGAAGCCCGCGAGGTGATCCGCTGGGAGGCCGAGCAGCACGTGCCGTTCGACATGGACAACGTGGAGCTCGATTTCCAGATCCTGGATCCCGAGTCGGAAGGCCTGCAGATGACCGTGCTCCTCGTGGCCGCCAAGCGCGAGCTGGTCGAGCACAAGGTCGCGCTGCTCTCCGACGTCGGCCTCGATGCCAGTGTCATCGACGTGGACGCCTTCGCGCTGCACAACGCCTTCGAGATCAACTACCCCGAGGCCATGCGCGGGGTCGTCGGCCTGGTCAACATCGGGCACGAAACCACCAACATCAACATCCTGGACGAAGGCGTGCCGGTGCTGACCCGGGACATCCCCGTCGGCACCCGGCGCTTCAAGGAAGACCTGCAGCGCGAGCGCGGCCTGTCGGCCGACGAGGCAGAGGCGCTGCTCCGAGGGTCCGACGCCGGCAGCGAGGCGCTCGATCCGCTGCTCGAGTCCCGGGGCGAAGAGCTCGCCATCGGCATCGAGCGCGCGGCGGCGTTCCTCCAGTCGTCCAGCCGTTCGGCCAACGGTCTCGCCCGAATCTTCACGACTGGCGGCGGGGCCCGGATCCCGCGGCTCAATAAAGTGCTTTCGGACCGGCTGCGCATTCCGGTCCAGCTGGCCAACCCGATCGAGAAGCTCCAGGTGGCCGATGGCGTCTTCGACCAGTTCCCGGTCGACGAGATCGCCCCCCTGCTGATGCTGCCGATCGGCCTCGCGCTGCGCAGCGCCGCGTAACCCCGACCAGGACCGACGACCGATGATCACCATCAATCTCCGCCCCGACCTCAAGCGTAAGCGCTCGCGGCGGCCCCTCACCGGGGCGCTCGATGGGGTGCGTGGCCTGGGGAGCAAGATCAAGGATCCATTGCTGCTCGCGGCCGTGGTGAGCTGGGTGTGCGTGCTCGGCTGGCTGGGCTTCGTCGTGATCGGCACCACGCGCGAGCTGAGCGCGCTGACCCCGCAGCTCGAGCAGAGCCGGGCCGAGAACAAGCGGTTCAAGGCGTTCCTCGCCGAGAAGCGCCACCAGGAAGTCATCCGGGACTCGCTCGTGGCGCAGATCGGCGTGATCCGCACCGTCGACGGCGACCGGTACATCTGGGCGCACGTGCTCGACGAAGTGACCCGCGCCCTGCCGGCCTACACCTGGCTGGTGAATCTGGCCCCGACCGTCATCGTGGCCGCGCCACATCCTGCTCCGGCCGCGCCGGGCGCCGGCAAGGCCGGCACGGCCGCCGACAGCACCCAGCCGAGAGCGCGCCGCCGCCGGTCCAGTTCGAGCTGAACGGCCGCACGGTGGACATCCAGGCCTACACCCGGTTTCTGCGCCAGCTCGAGGCGTCGCCGTGGATCACCGACGTCATGCCGGTGTCGGCCCAGACGGTGATCGAAAAGGAGCGGCCCGTCACGGCGTTCATCATTCGCGCCACGTTCCGCCAGGCCGACTCGGCATACATCCGGACCGTCCCCCTCAGCAACTCGGTGAGGTAGCGCGCCATGGCCTCTTTCGCTTCGCAGAAGTCGACGCCGATCCTCATGGTCCTGCTCGCCGGGATCGTCGGATACGTCGCCTATACCGGCACGCTGCTGGACTATCTCGGCATGCAGGGCCTGAACGCGCGCCAGGAGCGGATCGTCGCGACACGCGACACCATCGCTCGCCTGGATGCCGCCACCGACAGCGCCAAGAAGGAGCTGGCGCATGGTACGGTCGAGGATCTCCGCAAGCGGCTCGATACCTATCGCGGAAGCCTCGCGCTCCTCCGCCGTCTGGTGCCGGAGCGGAACGAGGTGCCCAATCTGCTGGACGACATCTCCAGCCGGAGCAAGATCCGGGGGGTGACGCTGTCGCAGGTCGTGCCGATGCCGGTGGAGCCGGGCCCGGCGCCGTTCGACACCTACAAGTACAACATGTCCGTCATCGGCCACTACGACGAGATCGGTCAGTTCATGGCCGACGTCGCGAGCCTCCAGCGGATCATCGTGCCCTACGATCTCTCGGTGGCCCCGGCCAATCCGGGGGCCGCCAAGGCCATGAACGACACGAGCGGCTCGCTGCTCGAGGCGAAGTTCCAGGTCCGGACGTACGTCAAGACATCCAGCGCGGAGGGAGAGGCCAGTGGCACGTAACGCGTGGTTCGGGGTCGCGCTGCTCGCCCTGACGACGGTAGCCGCCTGCGGCGGTGAGGTCGTCGAGGTCAAGGCCGCCCAGGCCGCCCAGACGCAGCTCGCCAAGGTGCGCGCGCGCACCGACAGCATCAGCCAGTTGCAGGAGGCCAAGATGGCCTCGGTCGCCGACACGACGGCCCGGAGCGAATCCGCCGGGGCGCAGACGTCGCTCGCCGCTGCGGCCCCCGCCGATCGCCGACGGCCGCGGTGACGACCTCGGCGGCGAAGCCGGCCGGCACGAGCTCCGCCGCCGACTCGCTCAACCAGGATGCCGAGGCGGCCATGGCCGACTCGGTGCAGCGGGCGCGGGAGATCGACGTGCTGCGCGAGACCTTCGCGTACGCGGGCGGCACGCGCGATCCGTTCACCTCCCTGATCAACCAGGGCAAGAACGGCCCCGAGATCAGCGATCTCGACCTCGTGGGCGTCTACCTCGACCTTCGGACGCCGAGCAACAACGTGGTCGTCCTGAGGGAGAAGCGGGCCGACGGCAAGCGCCACAAGATGCGGGTAGGTGACCAGCTGGGCCGGTCACGCTTGACGCAGATCCGTGCCCGCGATGCAGTGTTCACGATCCAGGACTTCGGGTTCGATCGCCAGGAAACTCTCTCGCTGCGCAAGCAGGAGGTCGAGACGCCATGACGGGTATGTATCGCAGGATGCTGGTTGCCGCCGCGGTCCCCTCGCTGCTGTTCGTGGCGAGCCTGACGACCGCGACATCCGCGCGGGCCGATGAGCCCGTGAGCGGAGAGGTGACCGCCGTGAGCCTGGCGCCGGCCGCCGGTAAGACCGAGATCGTCATCAACGTCAGCGGCATGGTCGACGTCCGCGACTTCCTCCTGTCGTCGCCCGACCGGCTGGTGCTGGACGTGGTCGGCGCCAAGCTCGGCGGCACCACCGCCACGCTGTACGACGGCGTGAAGCGGGGCGGGGTCGTCAACCTCCGCTACTCGCAGTTCCGGCCCGACATCGTCCGCATCGTGGTCGATCTCGAAGGCCCGCAGACCTATAACATCGACCGGTCCTCCGGCGCCATCCGCGTGAGCTTCAGCTCGGCGGAAGGCTTCCAGGCCTGGTCGTCCAAGGACGACGCGGTGGCTCCGGCCGCCGACGTCGCTTCAGGCGGCTGAGGCCGAAGTGGCCGAGGTGGCGCCGGTCGCCGTGCCGGTGCCGCGCGCGGAAGCCCGAAATGCGCGTCGGGAGCTCGGCCATGGTCACTCGCGCCGACGAGCCGCGCATCACCGTCACCTGGGATCGCGCCAGCATCGCCGACGTGGTCGCCGGCTTCGCGGCCTTCAGCGGCCGCACGATCATCCTCGGCAAGGACGTGAAGGGCGAAGTCAACGCCGAGATCAAGAACCAGCCCTGGCCGCAGGCCTTCCAGGCCGTCCTCGCCACCCAGGGCCTCTCGGCCCAGGAGATGGCCGGCGGGATCATCCGCGTGGACGCGCCCTCGGCGCTCGCCGCCCTCGACTCGCTCGAGCCGCTGGAGACGAGCATCGTCCGGATCAACTACGCCCAGGCCAGCTCGCTCGCCAAGACGGTCGAGAGCATCCTGACCAAGAACCGCGGCCGGGTCGTGGCCGACACCGGCTCCAACGCGCTGATCGTGACCGACACCCGGAGCCGCATCGCCAGCATCAGCGACTTCGTGCGCGGCCTCGACATCCGCACCCCGCAGCTCTCGATCCAGGCCAAGATCATCTTCGTCGACCGGACCGACATCGAGCAGCTGGGCATCAAGTACGATCTGGGCAGCAAGAGCCAGTTCTTCAACCGGCTGGTCCAGCGTCCGGATCCGGACAAGCCGGGCTCACTCTTCCCCAACGCGGTCAACGTCATCGACCTCGGCGGCAACTCGGTGTCCGCCGTCGGCAACGCCGACGCGAGCATCACCGGCTCGGCACTGGACCTGATCTACTCGACGAGCATCGGCGGCTTTGCCCTCACCACGTTCCTGAGCGCGCTCGAGAAGACCGAGCTGGCCGACATCCAGGCCGAGCCGGTGATCTCGACGCTCGACAATCGCCAGGCCGACATCCTCGTGGGTGAGGAAACGCCGGTGCGCGTCATCGACGCGTCGGCCGGGTCCGGCGGGAATGCCCGCGCCAACGTCCAGTTCAAGGAGACCGGTATCCGCCTGACGGTCACCCCGCACGTCACCAACAACCGCCAGGTGCTGATGCAGCTCCACACGGAGCGCTCGGCGATCCAGCCGCTGGCCGCGGCGGACCTTGGCTTCATCTTCCAGAAGCAGAAGGCCGACAACCAGCTCCTCGTCAACGACGGCGAGACGGCGGTCATCGGCGGCCTCACGGTCACGCAGGTCACCAAGACCCGCTCGGGCATCCCGCTCCTGGGGAGCCTGCCGATCATCGGCAAGCTGTTCAGCTTCACCAGCGATACGGAAAACCGGCGTGACCTCATTATCTTGGTCACACCCCGGATCACCGACGACGGCGCCTCGGATCAGTAGCCGCTTCACGCGGACCGTTCGAGCACCCCGACGGGAACGAGCCCGGCGCAAGCCGGGCTCGTTCGCTTTCCCCCCGGGACGGGATCGAACCTGAGGGCACATCAGTGCACCTGAGATTTTCCACCGCCGGCGAATCCCACGGCAAGGCCCTCGTGGCCCTGATCGAGGGGCTCCCGGCCGGGCTGCCGGTCAGCGCCGACTGGGTGGACCGTGAGCTCGTCCGCCGCATGCAGGGCTACGGCCGCGGCGCGCGGATGAAGATCGAGCGCGACCACATCGAGTGGCTGTCCGGCGTCCGCGCCGGCGAGACCCTTGGCAGTCCCGTCGCGATGCTGATTCCCAACCGCGACTGGGGCAACTGGGAAGACATCATGGCGCACGAGGCCGCCGAGCCGGGCGAGCTCCGCCGCCGGCGCGTCACCCGCCCCCGACCCGGCCACGCCGATCTCGTCGGCGTCCTCAAGTACGACCGGGTCGACGCCCGCGACATCCTGGAGCGCGCCAGCGCCCGCGAGACCACCGCGCGCGTGGCGGCCGGCGCGCTCGCCAAGCGGCTGCTCGACGAGTTCGGGGTGGAGATCGGGAGCCATGTCGTCTCGCTCGGCGGCATTCGCGCCACCCCGCCGGCCAGCCTGCCCGTCCCCCTCAACGAAGCTGCCGACCGCTCCGAGATCCGCGTGCTCGATCCCGCGATCGAGGCCGAGATCATCAGCCGCATCGACGCTGCGAAGAAGGCGGGCGATACCCTGGGCGGCGAAGTCGAGGTGGTGGCCCGCGGCGTGGTCGTCGGGCTTGGCAGCCATGTGAGCTGGGACCGGAAGCTCGACGGTCGCCTGGCCGGAATGCTGATGTCGATCCCCGCCGTCAAGGCGGTCGAGATCGGCCTCGGCGTCGAGGCCGCGCGCCGGCCGGGCTCCCGGGTGCACGATCCGATCGACCCCCCGCCCGGCGGCCCGGCGGGCCCCCGCCAGGCGGCGCCGGCCCCGCCACTCGCCGGCGACCGCCGCGGCGGATTCCGCCGGCCGACCAACAACGCCGGTGGGCTCGAAGGCGGCATCACCACCGGCGAGCCGCTCGTCCTCCGCGTGGCCATGAAGCCGATCTCCACGCTCATGTCGCCGCTCCCCACCGTGGACCTCGCCACCGGCCGGCCGGCCAACGCCCAAAGCGAGCGCTCCGACGTCACCGCCGTTCCGGCGATGGGCGTCATCGCCGAGGCGGTGACGGCGATCGTGCTCGCCGACGCCATGCTGGAGAAGTTCGGCGGCGACTCCCTGGGCGAGATGCGGCGGAATTTCGACGGGTACGTTGCATCGCTCGGGGCGCGGTGGTCGGCGCTCCGGGAAGCGGTGGAAGGCTGATGCGGCGCCACATCGTGCTGGTGGGCCTTCCCGGTGTCGGGAAGAGCACGGTGGGCAAGCTCGTGGCCGATGGCCTGCCGGCCCCACTGCTCGACATCGACAGCATCCTCGTCCGGCAGATGGGGATGTCGGTGGCGCAGATCTTCGGGATGGTGGGAGAGCTCCGCTTCCGCGCCATGGAGCGCGATGCCGTCGCCACGGCCCAGGCCAGGGAACCGGCCGTCATCATCCCTGGGGCCGGCTGGGCGGCCCAGACCGGCCAGATGGCGGAGGCCAAGGCCGCGTGCCTGCTCATCTACCTGAAGTGCTCGGTTACCACCGCCGCCCGGCGGAGCCAGCAGGACGAGGTCCGGCCCCTGCTGACCGGCACTGATCCGGTGGAGCAGGTGCGGGCCCTCCTGGCCGCCCGGGAACCGTTCTACAAGCTCGCTGATTATGAAGTCGCGGCGGACGTGAAGGCCGCGCCGGCGGTGGCGGACGAGGTGATGCGGCTGGCGAGGATGCATGGGGGGTGGTAGGGCGGGCGGTGCAGGCGGTCAGGCGGTCAGGCCTTCCCCGGGTTCGTCATCCTGAGCGAAGCGAAGGAGCCATGCATGCGGGCACCTGCGCTTCGCTCCAAGGCAGACGATGTAAGGCTTTGATTTTAGCAACCTTAGAAACCCCCGCCTTGCGAAGCCCCCGCCACGCGGATTTCTTGCAGCCACCGAAGTTGACCCAGCGATGACTCCATCAGGCATAGTGCACACATGGCGACCAGATCCAAGCGATCGGTAAAAACCCCATCCAAGCCCGGCAAGAGCGCCGAGGCCGCGACGCCGCCCAAGGCCGGCGCCAAGGCGGCCAAGGCCAGCGCCCGGGTGGCCAAACCGCGCGGCCGTGCCCGCGGTGATGGGATGTCGCTGGTGATCGTCGAGTCGCCCACCAAGGCCAAGACGATCGGCAAGTACCTCGGCGCCGGCTACGACGTGAGGGCCACCGTCGGGCACCTCCGGGATCTGCCGACCCGCGAGCTCGGCGTCGACGTCGACCGTGACTTCGAGCCCAAGTACGTCACCATCAAGGGCAAGACCAAGAC
>CAWHZQ010000019.1:0-73597 GCA_963833905.1 uncultured Gemmatimonadales bacterium
TGACGACCGCGGCGGGGCTGGCGGAGTCGCGCGGCCGCTCCTGATCGGGTTCGACTCTCTTGCTCCTGGTGGCCGCCCTGTTCATGGTGGCGCAGACTGACATCAAGCGGCTGCTGGCATATTCCAGCGTGGAACACATGGGCATGCTGGTGCTGGGCGTGGGGGTGGGGGGCCCGGCATCTTCGGGACGATGCTGCACCTGATCAACAACGGGCTCGCGAAGGGGCTGCTGTTCCTGGGGGCCGGGAACGTGGCATCGGGCGTACGCGAACCGCAGACCGCACCGAAGACGTACGGGGTTCTGCGGCCGCGTGCGGTTCGGGCGGGCTGTTCCTGGTCAGGGCTCTTCGCAGTCACCGGGTCCCCCCCGTTCGGCCCCTTCCTCAGCGAGTTTACGGTCCTCGAGCGGTGCGTTCGCGGGCGGGCAGCGGTTCGGTCGCGGCGGGCATCCTCGTTCCTGCTGGTGGTCATCTTCATCGGGATGGCGGACGGATCCTCGACGTGGTATAGGGGAGCCCCCGGCCGACTGCCGGCGGAGCCGGACGGGATACCGTACGGCCTGGTCGGCGGCCCTCCCGTCCTGGCGTCGGCCTGGTCCTGCTGCTGGGCCTGCACATCCCGGCCACATTCGCCGGCCTGCTGGCGCGATCGCTATGCCTGCGGCGAGCTCCGGTGGAGTCGCGCCTATGGCCGGCCGGTCCCGACACGCCGGGCACAGGAATCGTCGGGAGCGCGCCGTGGCCCGCGCTCTCCTGTGGGAGACCAGCAGGGCGGTTCCGACGAGACGGTGCGGCGGCGGTCAGGAACGGCTGGCGGCTGACTCGTTCTTCGGGAGTGCCGGAGGGGACGACGGACACGCGGGCTGGTGGCGGTCCTGGCGGACGAGCCGGGCGGCTCGCTCGGCGCCACCAGCACCGTGGTCGGCGACGGATTCGAGTCGCTCACCCCGATGTGTCCCTCGGCGCACCTGTTCGAGCGGGAGATCGGCGAGCAGTGCGGGGTCGCGCGCCACGGGCACCCTGGTCGAGCCGCTCCGGCGTCATCCCCCGACCATCCCGGCCCCTACGGCCGGGAGACGTACCGTGGACCCGGACGCATATGCCCTTCTTCCGCGTCAAGGGAGAGGAAGTCCACGAGGTCGCAGTCGGGCCGGTGCATGCCGGCGATCATCGAGCCCGGGCACTTCCGCTTTCAGGCCCACGGCAAGGAAGTGCTGTTCCTCGAGATCATGCTAGGTTACAGCATCGAGGCGTCGAGCGGCTGGACGGAGACCGCCAGGCCGATCGGCCGTGCTGTCGCCGAATCGATCGCGGCGACACGAGGTCGGCCACGCCGCCGCGCATTGCCAGGGGCGATCGAGGCCCTGGCCCGGAGCCAGAAGACGCCCAGGGCGCAGGCGATTCGGGCATCGCCCTGGAGCTGGAGCGGCTGGCCAACCACGTCGGCGACCTCGGCGCCATCGCCGGGGACATCGGCTTCCAGCCCGGCGCTCCTACTTCGGCCGGATTCGGGGAGAGTGCCTCAATCTTCCTCATGACGATTTGGCAACCGGTACGGGCGGGGCCTGTCCGGCCCGGCGGCGTCCTGTTCGACATCCCGCCAGCCATGGTATCGGAGGCTTCGCGGGCGGCTCGGAGGGGCTCCAGGCGGAGCTCGAGCCGGCCGCGCGCATTCTGCTCGAGAGTCCCTCGGTGCTCGGCCCGCCTGGAAGGAGTCGGCGGTGTTCCCAGGGAGAAGTGCCTGGAGCTCGGCTTCGTGGGAATCGTCGGCCCGGGCCTGCGACGTGCCCCGGGACGTGCGGCACGACCACCCGTACGGCATCTACCGGTTCGCCCACATCCCGGTGGCGACGGCCTGGGCCGGCGACGTCCTGGCGCGGGCGCTGGTGCGGTGGCTCGAGATCCAGCGGTCACTCGAGTTTCTCCTCGAGCAGCTGAGCACGCTGCCGGCTGGCGCGCCCCGGGTGACGTGCGGGGCGCTGCAGCCCGACGAGCTGACGGTGGCGATGGAGGAAGGGTGGCGCGGCGAGATCGTGCACGTCGCCATCACGGATCAGCGGGCGGGCTCCGCGCGGTACAAGGTCACGGATCCCTCGTTCCACAACTGGACCGCGTTGGCGCTCGCGATGCCGGGAAACCAGATCTCGGACTTCCCGCTGTGCAACAAGAGCTTCAATCTGTCGTACGCGGGGCACGACCTGTAGGGGCGGAGGCCACCCATGCTCGACTTGCTGCGCACCCGACTGAAGCAGGGGACCCGGACATCCGGATTTCCGAAGGAAGCCCCGGAGTTCCCCGAGCGCTTCCGCGGGCGGCCGGCCTTCGATGCAGCCCGCTGCGGCGACGGCTGCCGGGAGTGCGCCCGGTCCATGCCGTCCGGCCTCATTCAGCTCGGTCCGGCCGCGACCATGGACGTGGGGGCGTGCCTCTTCAGTCCCGAGGAGGCGACGATGTGTCCGGACGGCGCGCTCAGCTTCACGCGCGATTTCCGGATGGCGAGCGCGACCCGGCAGGGCCTCCGCTCGGCGACCGGCGAAGTGGAGCTGGCCCGGGCGCTGGACGAGCGGAGCCGCCGCCTCTTCGGCCGGTCACTCCGGCTGCGCTCGGTGGCCGCCGGAAGCTGCAATGGCTGCGAGGCGGAGCTGGTGGCGTTGGGCAACGTGGTCTTCGATCTCGCCCGGTTCGGGGTGCAGTTCGTCGCATCCCCCCGCCATGCCGACGGCCTCGTGATCACCGGGGCCGTCAGCGCCAACATGAGCGCGGCCCTGCGGGCGACGTACGATGCAGTGCCGGATCCGCGCCTCGTCATCGCCGTCGGCGCCTGCGCGATCAACGGCGGCCCCTTCCGCGGGAGCCCCGAGGTGGGCGACGGCGTTCCTGATGATCTGCCGGTCGATCTGTGGGTACCCGGCTGCCCGCCGCATCCGATGACGGTGCTGGATGGCCTTTTGCGGCTGCTCGGGCGGATCGAGGCGGGCCGCTAGGGCGCGATCAACTCTTCTCGAACATCGGCAGGAACGTCAAGTGATGGCGAGCGCCGTGGCGACCCGATGATCAACGGTCAGGGTGAAGAGGAGTACGCCAACGGCGCCGATCATGCCGGCCAGAAGAAACGGCACCGTGGGTGACCTCATAACCGTGGTCTTCGGCCGGTGGGCGGCCCTGATCCCGCTGGCCACCCTGGCCGGCATTCTGGGTAACGTCTCCTATCACATGAGCGAGCGGCGGAACGCTCTGCGTGACGTGGTCGTCCGGTTCCGACGCGCCGGCACGCGCGTCATCCTCTCCGACGTCCATGCGCAACCCATGCTCGCCCTGCAGCGCTCCTCCCTGGCGGACGAGCTTCCCGATGACGCTCTGGTCGGAAACATCGATGACGCGCTCAACGCCGCGCGCGCTCATCTGGGCCTGGCGCCCGTCCCGCACGCCGCCTTTGCGGTCCCCACCGTGGCGCGCGAAGACCGGCGCCGAGAGCCGCGCCCGCCCGGTTGAGCCCGCATGAGCTTCGAGCACCTCATTCTGCGCTACGGCCTCGCCGCGGTCTTCGTCGGTGCGGCGGTCGAGGGCGACCTCACCCTCATCCTGGCGGGCGTGGCGGCCCACCTCGGCTACTTCTCCTTTCCGACAGCGCTCGCCGCCAGCGTGCTGGGCGGATTTCTCGGGGATCTCGCCTGGTACTCCCTGGGCCGCCTGCGCGGTCCCAAGTTCCGGGCCGGCCGGCTGTACCGGCGGGTCGGCCATCGGATCGAGATCCTCGCCCGCCGGCTCGGGGCGGCGGAGCTCATCGCGTCCCGCTTCGTGTACGGTACCAAGGCCGCGAGCATGGTGTTCTGGGGGCTCAATGGGATGTCGCTGCCGCGGTTCCTGCTGGTGGACGCGATCGGCTGCGTGCTCGGGTCCCTGGTCTTTACGGGGCTCGGGTATGCCGTGAGCGGCAGCGCGACAGTGCTGCTGGGACGCGTGCGCCGGGTGGAGCGCTGGCTGCTGGGGGCCGTCCTGGTGGGTGCGCTGCTGGTGTTTGTCATTCACTGGACGGCAAAGAAAGAGCTGCACGTCGACGAAGAGGAGGGCACATGAGGCTCGGGGAGCGCCTGGGGTGCAACAGTTAGCAGTTCGGCTTGCCTCCACCCCTCGCTCAGGCGACTTTTCCGTCATGGATCCCGACCTCCTCCTCGCGGGACTGCGGGCCGGCAATACGGCAGCCCTGGCCCGCGCGATCTCGGTGGTCGAGAATGGACGGGCGGGCTTCGAGCGCCTGCTCGCCGACGTCCATCCACTCCTCGGTCGGGCTCGCCGCGTGGGGATCACGGGGCCGCCGGGCGCCGGGAAATCCACCCTGGTCGAACGCCTCGTCACTACCTACCGGCAGGCCGGACTCCGCGTGGCCGTGGTGGCCGTGGATCCCACCAGCCCCTTCACGGGCGGCGCGCTGCTCGGCGACCGCATCCGGATGGAGTCCGTGGCGCTCGATCACGGCGTGTACATCCGTTCCATGGGCAGCCGCGGGTCACTTGGGGGCCTCGCCACGACGACCCGCGAGGTCTGCGATCTCCTCGATGCCGCCGGCTTCGACATGATCCTCGTGGAGACGGTCGGGGTCGGGCAGTCGGAGCTCGACGTCGCCCGGATGGCGGATTCGACGGTGCTCGTGCTGGTGCCGGAGTCGGGCGATGGAATCCAGGCGCTCAAGTCGGGAGTCATGGAGATCGCCGATCTCTTCGTGGTCAACAAGGCCGACCGCGCCGGCGCCGAGAAGCTGCGGCAGGAGATCGAGATCACGCTCGGGATCCGGCGGGGCAGTGCGTTCCGGGGCATGGCGGGGCACCACGGCGCGCGGGCAGGCGGGCAGGCGGTCGGGCGGGCAGGCGGTCAGGCGGGCAGGCGGTCGGAAGGTCAGACGATCGGAGACTCGGACGATCCGGAAGCAACCGACCGCCTGACCGCCCGCCCGCCTGACCGCCCGTCCTGGTCCCCCCCGTCATCCTCACCGTCGCCGCCAAAGGCGACGGCGTCGCCGAGCTGATCGAGGCCCTCGATCGCCACCACGCGTGGCTCGCCGCGAGCGGGACGCTCGATGCGCGCCGCCGCCGGCGACTGCTCGACCGGACGCGGGAAGTCGTGGAGCGGGCCACCCGCCGCTGGATCTGGGACGAGACCCGCGCGGACGAGCGAATCGCCGAGCGGCTCGACGAGATCGTGGCGGGGCGGGTGAGTCCGTATGAGGTGGCCGCGGAGGTGCTCGACGGCCTCAAACAGGGCGAGCGCATATGACGACCTGGAGCACCGAACACGATGCGGAGATCTCCCGCCGTCTGGCCGACCAGGAGCGCGAGCTCGCGCGGCTCCGCGCGGAAGTCGCGGTCTGGCGGGCGGCCGCGTCCGGGCTCCCCACGCGCACGGACAGCGATTTCACGTCGGTCTCCGGCCGCTCGGTCGAGCCGGTGTACACGCCGCTCGACCTGCAGCCCGGGCTGCAGGAGGCCGCCGGGCTCCCGGGCGAGTACCCGTTCACCCGCGGGATCCACCCGACGATGTACCGGGGCCGGCTCTGGACGATGCGCCAGTTCGCCGGCTTCGGCACCGCCGACGACACCAACGAGCGGTACAAGTTCCTGCTCGAGCGCGGGCAGACCGGCCTCTCGGTCGCGTTCGACTTTCCGACCCTGATGGGCTACGACGCCGACCATCCGCGGTCGGAGGGCGAGGTGGGCAAGTGCGGCGTCGCCATCTCGAGCCTGGCCGACATGGAGACGCTGTTCGACGGGATCCCGCTCGACCGGGTCTCGACCTCGATGACGATCAACGGCCCGGCCGCGATGCTGTTCTGCTTCTACGTCGCCGCCGCCGAGCGCCAGGGCGTGCCGATCGTCCAGCTCCAGGGCACCATCCAGAACGACATCCTCAAGGAGTACATGGCGCAGCACGCCTGGATCTTCCCGGCGGAGCCCGCGCTCAAGATCATCGTCGACCTGTTCGAGTGGGCGGCGGAGCACACCCCCAAGTGGAACACGATCTCGATCTCGGGCTACCACATCCGGGAGGCGGGGTCCACCGCCGCGCAGGAGCTCGCGTTCACGCTGGCCAACGGGTTCTGTTACGTCGAGCACGGGCTGGCCCGCGGGCTCGCCGTCGACTCGTTCGCTCCCCGCCTGTCGTTCTTCTGGGACATCCACAACGATTTCTTCGAGGAGATCGCCAAGCTCCGCGCCGCGCGGCGGATCTGGGCCCGGCACATGCGCCAGCGCTATGGCGCGCGGGACGCGCGGAGCTGGCGGATGCGCTTTCACTGCCAGACCGCCGGCGTGACGCTCACCGCCCAGCAGCCGCACAACAACGTGGTGCGGGTGTCGTACCAGGCGCTCGCCGCGGTGCTCGGCGGCACCCAGTCGCTCCACACCAACGCGCTCGACGAGACGCTCGCGCTGCCCACCGAGGAGTCGGTCCGCATCGCGCTCCGGACGCAGCAGATCCTGGCCTACGAGACCGGCGTGCCCAACGTCGCCGACCCGCTGGGCGGATCCTACTACGTCGAGGCGCTCACCGACGGGCTCGAGCGCGAGGCCGAGGGATTGTTCGCCGAGATCGAGGCCCAGGGCGGTGTGGTCCGGGCGATCGAGTCCGGGTGGTTCCAGCGTCAGATCGCGGCCAGCTCGATGCGGTTCCAGGCCGAGGTCGAGCGGGGCCGTCGGACCGTCGTGGGCTTGAACGACTTCGTAGAGGAGGCGGAAGCGCCGGTCGAGATCCTCAAGGTGGGGGACGCGGCCGAGCAGACCCAGCGCGAGCGGCTCGCCCGCGTGCGCGCGGAGCGGGACTCGGCGCTGGTCGAGTCGCGCCTCGGGGAGCTGCGGCGCGCCGCCGCCGAAGACCGAAACATCATTCCAGCCATGCTCGATTGCGCGCGTGCGTACTGCACGCTGTTCGAGATCCGGCATGTGCTCGAGGACATCTATGGCAGTTACCGGGAGCCGATCTTCTTCTGACGGCAGACGGATGGCGGGGCGGACGGCGGCGCGGCCGGCGGCGCGGACGTCGAGCAATGGGCGCGGGCGGGCACGCGAGGTCGTACCCGAGGTGGCCGAGCGGCTGGCACGGCTCGCCGCCGTGCGCCCGGGCGCGCACCGGGTGGTCAGCTGCTACCTGAAGCTGGAGCCGCGGGACCGGAGCCGCGGGAAGTACCTGATCAAGGTCAAGAATCGCGTGCGCGAGGTGACGCAGGCGCTCCCGAGGCTCGGCCTGCCCCGAAGCGTGCAGGACGCGATCGTCCGGGACCTCGAGCGGATCCAGCAGCATCTCCGGGCACCCGCGAATCTGCCGTCGTCGCTGGGCATCGCGCTGTTCGCCTGCGAGACCATCGGCCTGTTCGAGGCGCTGCCGCTGCCGGTGGTCTACCGCTCGCGCCTGGCCGTGGATGCGACGCCGCTCGTCCGCGAGCTCGCGTCGGTCGAGGACGAGTTCGGTCGCCTGCTCACGGTGGTGCTGGACCGGATGGGTGCCCGGTTCTTCGAGGTCACGGCCTACGACACCCGGGAATTGTCCGGCCTCCGCGCCGACAGCACCCGGGGCGGTCGGTTCCACGGCGACCAGAGCGGTCCGGGCTGGGGCGAGCATACGTACCACAACCGGATCCGCACCGAGAAGCAGCGGCACTACGAGGCGATCGCGCGCGAGCTGTTCACGCTGGACCGCCGGCAGCCGGCGCACGGGATCGTGATCGCGGGGACGGGGACCGACGCCGGGGCGGTGGAGCCGTTCCTGCACAATTATCTCGTGGAGCGCGTCATCGGCACCGCCCGGCTCAATCCCAAGGAGGCGACGCCCGCCGCCGTCCACGCCGCCACGCTCGCGGTCCGCGAGGCATGGGAGCGCGAGGAAGAGCGCGCGCAGGTGGGCGAGATGCTCGAGGGCCTGGGCAGCGGGTGGAGCGTGAACGGGATGGACCCCACGCTCCACGCGCTGTCGCGCGGGCAGGTGCGCACCCTCCTCGTGCACGCCGACGCCAGCGAGCCCGGCTTCCGCTGCGGCGAATCCGGCCGCCTGGCCCGCACCGAGCGTGAGTGCCGGAACGAGGGCGAGCCGGTGCCGGTGCTCGACGTCGTGGACGACGCGATCGAGGAGGCGCTCCGGCAGGGGGTCGACATCAACGTGGTCTACGAGACCGAGGCGCGCGCATCGGTGGACGGTCTGGCGGCGCTGCTCCGATTCCGCTGATGGCGTGATCGTCGAGCACGACGTGCCGCTCCGCGCGGTCCTGTTCGACGCCGGGAACACGCTGCTGTTTCTCGATCACCCGCGCATGGCCGCGGCGGTCGGGGCAGCGCTGGGCTTGCCGCTCACCGGCCCGGCCCTGGCGGCGGGCGGTGCCGCGGCGTCCCGTGCGATGGAAGGGCCGCGGGTCGACGACCGCGCACGCGCCACGGCCTACCTGGAGGCGCTCTTCCTCGAGGCGGGCGTGCCCGCCGAGCGGCTCCCCGAGGTGAGGGACTGCCTGGCGACCCTGCACCTGGAGCGGCACCTCTGGAGCGGCACCGCGGGCGACACGCACGACGCCCTCGCGCGGCTCCGGGGCGCCGGTCTCAAGCTCGGGGTGGTCTCGAACAGCGATGGCCGGGTCGCGGAGGCGCTCGAGGCCGCCGGCCTCCGGGGATACTTCGACGTCGTGGTCGACTCGGCCCTGGTCGGGGTCGAGAAGCCCGATCCCGCTATCTTCCGGGCCGCGCTCGACGTCCTCGACGTCCCGCCGGCCGAGGCGCTGTACCTGGGCGACCTGTACGACGTGGACGTCCTCGGGGCGAACGCCGCCGGCATTCCGGCGGTGCTGCTCGTGCCGCCCGGCGCTCCGCGGCCGGCGGGGTGTGCGACCGTCGGCTCGCTCCAGGAGCTGGCCGACGACCTGCTCAAGGAGAGACTCGCCTCATGACGGCTGCGCCCTCGTACGGCTCCGGACCCTCGCGGCCGCTGCCTCGCCCGATCCGGGTGCTCGTCGCCAAGCCGGGGCTCGACGGCCACGACCGGGGCGCCAAGGTCGTCGCCGCGGCGCTCCGCGACGCGGGAATGGAGGTCGTCTACACCGGGCTGCACCAGACGCCCGAGATGATCGCGACCGCGGCGGTGCAGGAGGACGTCGACGTGGTCGGGCTCTCGATCCTCTCGGGGGCCCACATGACCCTCTTCCCCCGGGTCCGCCAGCTGCTCGACTCCATGGGCCGCCCCGACGTGCTGGTGACCGGCGGCGGCATCATTCCCGCCGAAGACATGGACGCGCTCCGGGCGCGCGGCATCGGGCAACTGTTCGGCCCGGGGACGCCCACCTCCGATCTCATCACCTACATCACCTCGTGGGCGTCCGAACACCTGGAGCGGTAAGCCGCCTCCGGGCGCTCACCGACGAATACCGGCAGCTCGCCGAGCGCTTGCGCGCGGGGGGCGGCGCGGCGCGCGTCGCCAAGATGCACCAGCAGGGGAAGCTGGCGCCGCGCGAGCGGGTGGCGAAACTGCTCGATCCGGAGACACCCTGGCTCGAGCTCGGATTGCTCGTGGCCTACGACCAGTACGATGGGCAGGCGCCCGGTGCCGGCGTGATCACCGGCGTCGGCGTGGTCGAGGGTCGCGAGGTGGTGGTGGTCGCCAACGACGCCACGGTGAAGGCGGGCTCCTGGTGGCCCGAGACCATCCGCAAGATCCTCCGCGCGCAGGAAGTCGCGATGCGCCAGCGGATTCCGATCATCTATCTGGTCGACAGCGCCGGCGTGAACCTGCCGTATCAGGGCGGGGTCTTCCCCGGTCAGTACGGCGCCGCCCGCATCTTCTACTACAACTCGATCATGCGCCGGTATCTTCACGTCCCGCAGATCAGCGCGGTGATGGGAAGCTGCATCGCGGGCGGCGCGTACCTGCCCGCGCTGTCCGACGTGATCTTCATGGTCGAAGGCACCAGCTTCATGGGCCTCGGCGGCCCCAACCTCGTGAAGGGGGCGACGGGGCAGACGATCGACGCCGAGACCCTCGGCGGCGCCGTCACCCACACCGACGTGAGCGCCGTCGCCCATTACCGCGCCGCCAACGACGCGGACTGCCTGGTCCGGATCAGGGCCTACGTCGCGCGGCTTCCCCGGCTCGACGGCATCCGCCATCAGGTGCGGCCGCCGATGCCGCCGGCCCGGCCGCCCGAGGCGCTGTACGACCTCCTGCCGCAGGACCACCGGCTCTCGTACGACATGCGGCACGTGCTCGACGCGCTGCTCGACGGCGGCGCCCTCGACGAGTTCCAGCCCGGCGTGGCGCGCGAGATGCTCTGCGGCCACGCGCACATCGAGGGCTGGCCGGTGGCGGTGATCGCCAACCAGCGCGGCATCATCAAGGGCCGGGCCGACGAGCGGCCGCGATTCGGCGGCATCGTCTACACCGGCAGCGCCGAGAAGGTCGCCTACTTCATCGAGACCGCCAGCCGCGAGCGCCTGCCGATTCTCTTCGTGCAGGATGTGAGCGGGTTCATGGTCGGCCCCGAGGCCGAGCAGAGCGGGATCATTCGCGCGGGCGCTCGCTTCGTCGAAGCGATGGCCACGGCGGCGGTGCCCAAGATCGTCCTCACGGTCAACCACGCCTCCGGCGCCGGCTACTACGCGATGGCGGGCCAGGGCTTCGATCCCGACTTCATCCTCTCCTGGCCGACGGGCCGCATGGGCGTGATGGAGGGCGAGGCCGCGGTCATGGCCGTGCACGGCACCGAGATCGACCGGGCCCAGCGCGAGAAGCGCGAGCTCACGGCCGAGGTGCAGGCCTCCGTCGCCTCCATGCGCGCCGACTACGAGGCCCAGCTCGACGCGCGCTACGCGGCCGCGCGCGGGCAGGTGGATGCCATCCTCACCCCCGAGGAGACGCGCGACCAGCTCGCCTTCACGCTCCGGATTGCCGCCAACTACGCCGGGCCGCATCTCGGCCCCTTCGTGCTCCCGCCGCTCGACGCGGCCTCCTCCCGCTAGGACCCGCATGCGTCCGTCGTCGCTTCTCGTCGCTGCCATCGCTCCCGTGCTCGCCGCCGCGCTCGCCTGTGCCTCCAGCCGGCCCCAGGCGTCTGGCCCCGCCCCGACGCCGAAGGCGGACAGCGCCGGCGTCGCGCCCTCGGGCGTAGCGTCATCAGACACGGCGCCGTCTGGCGCGGCTCCAGCAGCGGGGGCGAAGCCACCCGCCGGTGCGCCCGGCCGCCCGACGCCACATACCGGGTCGCCCTCCACGCCGCCCGCCGATTCGGTGCGGCGGGTGGCGCCGCCCGAGGCGGCGTACGCCCACGGCTGGATGCCGCTCGCGAGCACCGGCGTGGATCGGTTCCTTCGCGCCCAACCCGAGGCCGACGGCCGCGGGGTGCTGATCGGCATCCTGGACACGGGCATCGACCCGGGTGTGCCTGGCCTCCTCACCACGTCGACCGGCAGCCCGAAGATTCTCGACCTGCGCGACTTCTCCGACGAGGGCGCGGTCCCGCTCGCGCGGGTGGTGCCGGCGGGTGACTCGATCGAAATCGGCGGCCGGCGTCTTGGCGGGTTCGGACGGGTCGTCGCCCTGAATGCGGCTGGGCCGTACTACGCCGGGACCATCGCCGAGCTGCCGCTCGGCCCGCCGCCGGCGTCCGACCTCAATGGCAACGGCGTCGTGCGCGACACGCTGCCGATCGTCGTGGTTCGCGCGACCGACGGCTGGGTGCTCCTGGCCGATACCGACGGCGACGGCTCGCTCGCGGGCGAGCGGCCCGTCCACGACTACCTCACGGGCCGCGAAACCTTCGGGTGGGCCGCCCTGGGCGGCCATCCCCACGTAAACGTCGCGGCCAACTTCGGCGCCGACGCCGCCACGCCCCAGCTCGATCTCTTCTTCGACACTGGCGGTCACGGCACCCATGTCTCCGGCATCGCGGCGGGTCACGACCTGTACGGCGTGCCCGGGTTCGACGGGGTGGCACCCGGCGCGCAGCTGCTCGGGCTCAAGATCGCGAACAGCGCCAATGGCGGCATCACGACCACCGGCAGCATGCTCCGGGCAATGGACTACGCCATCACGTTCGCCGAGGCCCGGCACCTGCCGCTGGTGCTCAACATGAGCTTCGGGGTGGGCAACGAGCTCGAAGGCCAGGCGCGGATCGACGGCATCGTCGACTCGGTGCTCGCCGCGCATCCGGACGTGGTGCTCGCCATCAGCGCCGGCAATGACGGCCCGGGGCTCTCGACGATCGGCTTCCCGGGCAGCGCGAGCCGCGCCATCAGCGTGGGCGCCACCCTCCCGTCGAGCTTCCTGCCCCCCGGCCCGACCGGTGCGCGCTCGCCCGACCTGCTCGCGTACTTCAGCTCGCGCGGCGGCGAGGTCGCGCGGCCCGACGTGGTGACCCCGGGCGTGGCCTACAGCACGGTGCCGCTCTGGAACGCCGGGGACGAGGTGGAGCAGGGCACCAGCATGGCATCGCCGCACGCCGCCGGCCTGGCCGCGCTGCTCGAGTCGGCCGCCAGCCGCGCGCGGCGTCCCGTCAGCGCGCGCGACGTGCGGCAGGCACTCATGGTGACCGCGCAGCCCACCGCCGGGCGCCACGTTCGTCGACGAGGGCAGCGGGCTCGCCGATGTCGACCGCGCCTGGCGCTGGCTCTCCGCCGCGCCCACGGTGGCCGAGATCGGCGTCCGCGCCGTGGGCCCGGGCGATGCCACCGGCGCGGTGCTCCGCGGCCTGGGCGGGCTGCCCGACACCGTGCAGAGCTTCGAGCTGGTTCGCTCCGCGGGCGCCGCCGCGCGCGACGTACACGCTCCGGAGCGACGCGCCCTGGCTCACCGCGCCGGCCGCGCTCACGCTCAAGGCCCGGCGCACGACGCTTCAGCTCAAGGTTGCCCGGAAGACCATCGCCGCTCCGGGTGTCGCGGTCGGGACCATCACGGGATGGGGCGCCGATACGCTCGCCGGCCCCGCCTTCCGGCTGGTCGTCACGGTGATCGCCGCGGCGCCGGTGGCCCCGGGCACGCAGAAGCTCCGCGAGAAGGTCGCGCTGCCCGCCGGCGGCACGCTCCGGAGCTTCTTCCAGGCCGACAGCGCGCGCCCGTTCGCGCTCGATCGTCGAGACCAACGGCCCCGCCGAGCGCGCCCTGTCGTTCCTGCACGAGCCCGACGGCATGCCGTTCCGCGACGAGAGCGCCCGATCGGCGGGCTTCGGCCCGCAGAGCGCGGAGTACGAGGCCGACTCGCGCGACGTGGTGGCGGGCGCATACGAATCGGTCGTCGTGGCGCCGCCCAACGAGCCGCTGAGCGCCACGGTGTCGGTGAGCCAGTCGCCGCTCGCGCTCAGGGCCGTGCGGCAGGGGGAATCGGTGCACGCGAGCTTCACCAACCTCACCGACGCCCCGGTCGACGCGCTGGTCGGGATGCACCTGGGCGGTGCCGCGCGGCTCGAGACGGTGACCGCCAGCGGCTCGGCCGCGCAGCGGATTCCGTTCGTCGTACCGAAATGGTCCCGCGGCGTGGTGATCGACATCGCGATGGACCGCGCGCAGTGGGGCCGGTTCACCGACTTCGGCGTGACGCTGTTCGATTCGCTCGGTCAGCAGCTCGGCAAGCAGCCGCTCAACTATGACTTCGGCCGCCTGCAGGTGGAGCTGCCCGAGGGCCATGGCGATGTCCCGGTGACGCTCGGGCTCTTCCCCGGCTTCGCCGACCCCGCCGGCGACCAGCGGTGGAGCCTCCGCGCCTCGATCCGGGTCTATGCCGACACGTCGGTCGTGCTGGCCCGCGCCGATACCGGCTCGCAGCGCATCGCGCCGCACGCCACGGCCACGGCCGACTTCGCGCTTCCCGCCTCGCCCTGGCCGCTCGGCCCCAAGTTCGTCCCCCTCGGGCTGCTGGTCGCGCGCGCGGACGACCGGAGCTGGACCCGCGAGATCGAGCTCACGCCGCCGGGCACGGCGCTCGTCCCGTGACGGCGCGCGACGGCCGCACCGTCCGCATCGCCGCGGGGCAGGGGTTCTGGGGCGACTGGCTCGAGGCGCCGGTCCGCCAGGTGCGCGGCGGCCCCATCGACTACCTGATGATGGACTACCTCGCCGAGGTGACGATGTCCATCATGCAGAAGCAGAAGTCGCGCGATCCGTCCGCCGGGTACGCGCGGGACTTCGTGCCGCTCATGGAGCGGATCCTGCCCGACATCGTCGAGCGCGGCGTCCGCGTCACCTCGAACGCGGGCGGCGTCAACCCGCGGGGCTGCGCCGAGGCGGTGCTGGCGGTCGCGCGCCGGCTGGGGCTCCCGCGAAAGCTCCGGGTCGGGCTGGTCTCGGGCGACGACATCCTCGGCCGGCTCGACGAGCTGATCGGCCGCGGTCACACCCTGAGCGACATGGAGACCGGCCGCCCGCTCTCCGACATTCGCGATCGCGTGCTCAGCGCCAACGCCTACCTGGGCATGGCGCCGATCGTCGAGGCGCTCAGGGGCCGGGCGGACGTCGTCGTCACCGGACGGGTCACCGACACCGGGCTCACGCTGGGCCCGATCTTTCACGAGTTCGGCTGGTCGCCGGACGACTGGGACAAGGTGGCGGCGGGGACGGTGGCGGGGCACATCATCGAATGCGGGGCGCAGGCCTCGGGCGGCAACCTGCTCAAGGGCTGGCGCAGCGTGAAGGGCCTCGCCGATCCGGGATTCCCGATCGCCGAGGCATCGGCGGACGGAAGCTTCGTCATCACGAAGCATCCGGGCACCGGCGGCGTCGTCTCGGTCGCCTCGGTGACGGAGCAGCTGGTCTACGAGATGGGCGATCCGCGGAGCTACATCACGCCCGACGGCGTCGCCGACTTCACGACCATTCAGCTCCGGCCCGCCGGGCGGGATCGGGTACGCGTGAGCGGTATCCGTGGCGGTCCTCGCACGGCCGATGCTCAAGGTCTCCATCGCCTACTTCTGGGGCTACAAGGCGGTCGGCACGCTGGTCTATGCGTGGCCCGAGGCGTTCGACAAGGCCAAGGCGGCCGACCGCGTCCTCCGCCAGCGCCTCGCCGACCTGGGCCTCTCGTTCGATCAGATCCTCACCGAGTTCGTCGGCGTCGACGCGACCCATGGCCGGCTCAGCGGGCCGCCGCATCCCGACCTGCCCGAGGTGCAGCTCCGGGTCGGCGTGCGCGCCCGGGAGAAGGCGCCGGTCGAGCGGTTCACCCGCGAGATCGCGCCGCTGGTCCTCACCGGACCGCCCAGCGTCACCGGCTTCGCCGGCGGCCGACCGGCGGTCGAGGAGGTCGTGGCCTACTGGCCGGCGCTGATCGACCGGCGCGAGATCGAGCCGCACGTCCGGGTCGAGATCCTGGAGGCATGACCGTGGCCAAGACCGCCGCCAGGCGCAAAGGCGCCACCGCCACCCGCCCGCTCCAGCTCCGCTACCTGGCGCACGCCCGCTCGGGCGACAAGGGCAACACCGCCAACGTCGGCCTCATCGCCCTCGACGCCGAGTACTATCCGCTCCTCGTGCGCGAGGTGACGGTGGCGCGCGTGGCCCGCCATTTCAAGGGCATGGTGAACGGCGTCGACCGGTTCGAGCTGCCCAATCTGCACGCGCTCAACTTCCTGCTGCACGAGGCGCTCGACGGGGGCGGCACGATCTCGCTCAAGACCGACGCCCAGGGCAAGGTCTATTCGACCGCGCTGCTCCGAATGGAGATTCCGGTGCCGGTAGCGCTCGCGCGCCGGCTGGCACGGGCATGACCGAGAGCACCGTCCCGCTCCGGTCGGCGCTGGCGGGCGGCGTGCTCACCCTCACGCTCGACCGCCCCGAGAAGCGCAACGCACTCAGCTCGGGCCTGGTGGAGGCGCTGCACGCGGCGCTCGAGCGGGCCGACCTCGACGCCGAAGTGCGCGTCGTGGTGCTGCGCGGGGCGGGCAAGGACTTCTGCGCCGGCGCCGACCTCGACGAGCTCCTCGCCTCGGCCGACCTGACGCTGGCGGAGAACGAGGCGACGGCGCTCAGGCTGGGTGCCCTGTTCGGGCGGATGCGGGCGTTGCCCAAGCCGGTCCTCGCGGTGGTGCATGGCCGGGCGCTCGCGGGCGGGGCCGGGCTGGTGACCGCGTGCGACATCGCGATCGCGGGGGCGGGCGCGCAGCTCGGCTACCCCGAGATCCAGCGCGGGCTTCGTGCCCGCGATGGTCATGACGCTGCTGCGCCGCGCGGCGGGCGAGAAGGCCGCGCTGGACCTCGTCCTCACCGGGCGCCTGCTCGGCGCCGAAGAGGCACGTGCTATCGGCCTCGTCTCCCGCGTGGTCCCCGACGCCGAGCTCGACCGGGAGGCCGCGGCACTGGCCGGGGCGCTTGCCGCCGCCAGCCCCTCCGCCCTCGCGCTCACCAAGCAGCTCTTCTACCAGCTGGACGGCCGGTCGGTGGACGATGGCGTGGCGCTCGGCGCGCGGATCAACGCGCTCGCCCGGCAGACTCCCGACTTCCGGGCCGCCATCGCGCAATTTCTCAAGCGCTGAGATCGGGTGAGGGCCGACGCGCGGTGACCTACTTGCGGCTGGGCCTGGCGTTCGGGGGATTCGCGGTGGCGTTGCTCGCCGTCGCGTTCGAGGACGCACGACTCGGCTGGGGGGCGATCGTGTTGCTCGCGGGATCGCTGCTCGTGCGGGCCATCGAGCGGCGTGCGCGTCGAGAAGCCAGACCGCGGAGGACAGCGGCCCATCGGAGGAGTGACCGCGCCTAGCGCCTTCCCGGCCATCACCCACGAGCAGCGGCCGATGTGCTCCGTTGTTCCAGATGTTGCACCTCCCATAGCGCGCTTCTGCGTGCAGGTCTCGCAGGGCGCGGCCGTCCTCAGTGTGACGCGCCTCACATGGCCCGCTCCCGATCCCCGCTAGTTTGGCCACGGCCCGTCGCCTGGACGGGCAAGCGAGCGGGCATCGGTCCCGGTGCGCCGCTTCATGGAAATCAGACTGAAGGAGGGGCGGTATGTGGGTACCGAAGGCCGTGGCGGCGCTGGCCCTTGGGATGCTCGTGAGTACGTCGGCCCTGCACGCTCAAGGCGCGGAGTTCTCGCTGGGTGGCGGGGTGGACCTCCCGCTCGGCGACTTCGATGACGTGGCGAAGCTCGGCTTCCACGGGCTCGCGGGGGTGTCGGTGGTGCCGGCCAACTGGCCGGTGGGGATTCAGGTCGACGGCAGCTACAGTCAGTTCAAGGACGACACGCCGCTGGACGTGGACAAGTATCAGCTCATCTATGGCACCGCCAACCTCGTCTACAAGTTCAAGACATCCGAGGAGAGCCGGTTCCGTCCGTACCTGATCGGCGGCGGCGGGGTGTACAACTTCAAGGCGAAGGGCGACGGCATCCTTACCGGCATCGACGCCTCGGAGACCAAGTTCGGCATCAACGCCGGCGCGGGCTTCGACATCAAGGCGGGCAGCGCGGGCCTGTTCGTCGAGGGCCGGTTTCACGACGTGTTCACCACGGGCAGCAACACCACCTTCATTCCCCTTACGATCGGCGTGCGCTTCGGCGGCCACTGACCGTCGGCACTGTTCCACCGGCCGCCCCGCCCCTCGCGGGGCGGCCGCTGCGCGTCCGTGACCGTCGTTACTGAGCCTGGAGGGCCTCGGTGGTATTGTGGAGGGGGCCCGGGAGACATACCCGACGCGCGGTTGACACGTGGCCGTAGGACCAGGCCGGGAATCATCGTGAACTTGGGGTAGGCAATTCTTGCCGGGGGCCCGAATGCGCAAGCGGATGCAGATGCTCCTGCGGCAGGTGCGCCTGAGCTCTCCTGATGGCGGGATCCGTGCTCGCAGGGGTCAGTTGTGGCGGCGAAGACCTCGTCGGCCCCACCACCGGAATCCTCGAGATCACCACGGCCACGAGCGGGTCCGAGCCGGACACGGACGGCTTCGTGGTCACGGTCGATGACGGGGCCCCGACCGTCATCGGAGCCAACGCGACCCTCCAACTCCAGAATATCGAAGCCGGGAATCACGCCGTCCACCTGGCGGGGGTCGCGGGGACCTGTGCGGTAGCGGGCGAGAACCCACGCTCGATCCAGGTGGAGGCCGGGAAGACCGCCACGCTGGGTTTCGTGGTTACCTGCACGGCTCCCGGTGGGGCGATCCGGGTGAGCGTCACGACCTCCGGCTCGCCCGCTCGATCCGGATGGCTACGTCGCGAAGCTGGACGGCGGCGAACCGGGCATTTCCGATCGAGTCGAACGGCAACGTAACGTTCACCGGCGTCGCGGCCGGCAGTCACACCGTCGCTCTCGCCGAGGTGGCCGCCGAATGTGCCGTGACCGGGGGACCGACCCAAAGCGTCACCGTGGCGGCCGGGGAGACATCCGAGCTTGGCTTCGAGGTAATCTGCGCCCTGCCGGCGGGGAGCATCCAGGTCACGACCGTCACGACAGGCTCGTCGCCGGATCCTGATGGCTACACGCTGAGCGTCGACGCGGGAACGTCACAGGCAATCGGGTCCAACGCAACGCTCGCCTTGGAAGGACTCGCGGTCGGAACCCACTCGGTTGCGCTCTCCGGTATTGCCGGCAATTGCCACCTCGACGGGGACAACCCACGCACGGTGGAGATCGCGCAGGGCTCGACGACCGTCACCTTCAACCTCACCTGCCTGGGAGCGGATGCACTGATCGCGTTCACGTCAAACGCTTTTCAGTTGCTGGCAGTGCTTGTCGTCAGCCCTGATGGCACGGGACTGAGAAACCTCACTCCGGATGGCGTATTTGAATCGGATCCGATCTGGTCGCCAGACGGACGCAAGATCCTGTTTCTTCGAGAGGGCTCGCTCTACTTGATGGATGCCGATGGCAGCGGTCGCGTCAAGCTTGCCGACGGCCAGGCGATATCCGAGCATCGCTGGTCTGCCCGATGGCCGGATGATCGCCTATGTGGATGTAAGGTTCGAAGGGGATGACGTGTTCGACGATCTCTGGGCCGTGCGCCCGGATGGGACCGGAAAGTTCAGGGTGGCTGAGAATGCTTTCAACTTCTCCTGGTCGCCGGATGGACGGCTGGTGTACACGAGCGATGCCGATTTCAGTGACGTGCACCTCCGCATCATCAATGCGGACGGGAGTGGCGAGGTCCGCCTGACCACCAGCCAGGCAGGCTTTCAGCCTGCCTGGTCGCCGGATGGTACCCGGATCGCGTTTGTGACGCTGGATGCCAAGGAGCTCTTCCTCATCAATCCGGATGGCACTGGTGAGATGAACCTGACGCAGGGTCTCGGCGAGAACGACGCGCCGGCTTGGTCGCCGGATGGGAGCAGGATCGCCTTCGGCACGGCACAGGCCGGCTCCGCGGACATGCAGATTGCCGTGATGAATCGTGATGGCGGCGGGCAATCGATCCTGACGCATCCCCCCGGGTTTGATTTCCAGCCGGTCTGGTCACCCGATGGTACGAGGATCGTGTTTACCAGATCCGAGCCCAGCGGTGACAGCGAGATTTTCGTCATGAACGCGGACGGGAGCAACCAGATCAACGTGAGCAACCGACCGGAGACTCTCGAGACCGGGCCGGACTGGAATGGCCAGGGAGCGGCGGTGACGGCTGCCAGCCGCCAGTCCGCCTTCTATACCCGGTGGTTGCGGGCGAATCGCCTGGAAGCCAACCGACGACCTCGATGAAGGGGATGGCATGGACGCGGCCGCCTCGCCTACTGCGGGGCGGCCGATGCGTGTCCGGGATCGTCGCTGCGGCACCGGGATACAGCAGCCTCGCCGCAGCAGAGCATTTTGGCCCATGTCCGGGTCCATGGACGATGCCCGCCGCCTCCTGCGCCACCACTTCGGCCACGGCGAGTTCCGGCCAGCCCAGCGGCCGGTCATCGCCTCGGTACTCGCCGGGCGGGATACCCTGGCGGTGTTGCCCACCGGCGGGGGGAAATCGGTCTGCTTTCAGGTGCCGGCGCTGGTCACGGGCGGGCTCACCCTCGTCATCTCCCCGCTCATCGCGCTCATGCAGGATCAGGTCTCGGCCGCCTGCGCCCGGGGCATTCCGGCGGCCGCGCTGCACAGCGCGGTGGCAGACGCGGAGCGGGAAGCCATCTGGCGCGGGCTCGCCGATAGCTCCCTCCGGCTGCTCTACGTCTCGCCCGAGCGGCTCACGCGCCTCGCACCCGAGCTTCAGGATCGGGCCATTCGTCCCGCACTCCTCGCCGTCGACGAGGCCCATTGCATCGCCGAGTGGGGGCACGATTTCCGGCCGAGCTACCGGACGCTGGGTGCCGCGCGATACCGGCTCGGTCGTCCGCCGGCCGTCGCCCTGACGGGCAGCGCCACGCCCGAGGTCCGGCGGGACATCGCCCGCGCGCTTCGCTTCCGGCCCGGCCGCTACGACGAGCATCTCGGCTCCTTCGATCGCGCCAACCTCTGGTTCGGGGTCGTTCCCGTCGCGAGCGAGCGGGCGCGGCTGGAGGCGCTCGTGCGCCTGCTCGCCGACGACGACCGGATGGTGATCGTCTACGCACCGACGAGGAGCGTCACCGAGGCCATCGCACGGGCGCTGGCGCAGGCCGGGCACCGCGCCGCGCCGTATCACGCCGGCCTCACGCGGGAGCGGCGGAGCCGCACGCTCGAGGCGTTCCTCGACGACCGGCTCGACGTCATCGTCGCCACCTGCGCCTTCGGGATGGGCATCGACAAGCCCCGGATCCGCCTCGTCGTCCATTGGACCCTGCCGCCCACGCCGGAGGCGTACTACCAGGAGGCGGGCCGCGCCGGACGCGATGGCGAGTTCGCCCGGTGCGTGCTGCTCTGGCGCGCCGGCGACGCCGTGCTCCACCGGCGCCAGCTCGACGTGACGTTTCCGCCGCGCGCGCTGCTCGAGCGCCTCTGGCGGGAGGGCGAGCGCTGCGCGGGTGTCCCCGCCAACGTGCGCGCCTCGGCGGAGCGCCTGCGGCACGAGCTCAAGCCGGAGCTGGGCACGCGTCGACTGGTCGGTGGTCGCCGGCCGGCGCCGCCGCGCCGAGGCACGAATCGCAGCGGTGGAGGAGTACGCGCGGGGGAGGGGCTGCCGGCGGCGGACGCTGCTCGAATACTTCGGCGAGCGCCTCGAGCGCTGCTCCGGCTGCGATCGATGCCGCCGGCGGACCGTGGCGGTGCCGGCCGAGCCGGAGGTATCGGCGCGACTGGCCCGGCTTGGTGCGGTGGTTGTGGCCCGACGCGGTCCGTGGGGCACACCCATCCTGGAGCCCGAGGTCATGCTCGCGCTTGCCCGGCATCCGCCTGCCGACGGGGCCGCGCTGGCCGACGTGCCCGGCGTGGGGAGCGCGCTCGCGGAGCGCTGGGGCGGGGCGATTCTCGGTGCGCTCCGCGGAGCGACACGGGTAGCGGGCGGGGCGTCGGCGCGGGCACCGGGCGAGGACGGACGCACCGGCGGCGATGCCGATGTCATACCCGGAGGCCCTCGTCGACGGGCGCTGGAGCGCTGGCGCAACAGCGCCGCGGTCGAGCTCGGCGTGCCTCAATACGTCGTACTCCGAAACACGGCGCTCGAAGCCCTCGCGACCTGCGACGTGCGCGATGGTCGCGCTCTCGCCGCCCTTCCCGGGCTCGGCCCACGTACCCTCGCCAAGCACGGCGAGGCGCTGCTTCGGCTGATCGCGGCGCACCCACCCGACCATTATCTTCTGCCCGTGGACCAGGGCGACGCTCAGGACCTCGAGCGTCGTGATCGCCGGGCCGGCGATCGGCGCCACGGTGAGCGTCGCACGTCCGGCGAGGCTCTGCCGCTGACCGACGCCGAACGCCGCCACGCCGAACGCCGCCAGGGTCACCGCCGCAACGCGGGGCGTTGACCACCGGCCTATATTCCGTCACCTCATACTCTCCCGGTCGCTTCCATGGACGATTCGCTCTACTTCACCGAGCACCATCACCAGATCCGAGAGATGGTCCGCGAGTTCTCGCGGACGCAGATCGCTCCGGTCGCCCGCGAGCTGGACCGCACGTCCACTTTCCCCTGGGACAACATCAAGGCGATGGGCGAGCTGGGCCTCCTGGGCGTGCCCTGGAGCGAGGAGCTCGGCGGCGCCGGAATGGACCAGCTCTCCTATTACATCACCATCCACGAGATGGCCAAGGTGGACGCGAGCCACGCGCTCACCATCAGCGCCCATACCAACCTCGGCACCTCGCCGATCGTCGAGTTCGGCACCGAGGAGCAGCAGCGGCGCTACGTGCCGCTGCTCGCGAGCGGGCGCGTGCTCGGTGGCTTCGGGCTCACCGAGCCGGGCGCGGGGAGCGATGCCGGCGGCACCGCCTCGACGGCCGTCGACAAGGGCGATCACTACCTCCTCAACGGCTCGAAGATCTTCATCACCCACGCCGGCGTGGGCGAGATCTTCTCGGTCACCGCGCGGACCGATGGCGGCCGCGACAACAAGGGGATCACCAGCTTCATCGTCACCAAGGACACCGTGGACCTCGAGGAGGCGGCTCGGCTCGGCGTGGGCCACGCAGCGGAGCTGGCCAAGACTTCCGGGGTCCGGGCGGGGAAGAAGGAGGACAAGATGGGCTGGCGCGCGAGCGACACCCGCGAGCTCATCTTCGAGGACGCGGTGGTGCCCAAGGAGAACGTCCTCGGCCAGGTGGGCTGCGGGTTCACCAACTTCCTCAAGACGCTCGACGCGGGGCGCATCGGGATCGCGGCGCTCTCGCTCGGCATCGCGGAGGGGGCCTACGAGGAGGCGCTCCGCTATGCCGGCGTGCGGAAGCAGTTCGGCCGCCTCATCGGGAGCTTCCAGGGCGTCAACTTCCAGCTGGCCGACATGGCCCTCGAGATCGAGGCGGGCACCCACCTGCTGTATCACGCCGCCTGGCTCAAGCAGAACGGCAAGCCGTTCAAGAAGGAGGCGGCCATGGCCAAGCTCTTCTGTTCCGAGCTGGCCATGCGGAACACCACGAAGGCGGTGCAGATCTTCGGCGGGTACGGCTACACCACCGACTATCCGGTCGAGCGGATGATGCGGGATGCCAAGGTCTGCGAGATCGGGGAGGGGACGAGCGAGATCCAGCGGATGGTGATCGCCCGGCAGATCCTCGGGCAGGTGGTGGACTGAGTTGCCCTAAGCTTTGACGCGACATATAATTGGCGCGAGTGCTGACGCGCCGCCTCGCGGGCCCGGCTGTCTCCGGGCGCGCCCGCCGGGTCGGCGCGTTGCTGCAAGACCGAAGTCCATTCCCAGGCATGCCGCGGCGAGCGGTTTCGGGAGCGCGTGTACGGCGCCCCACCGTGGCTGAGGTCATCACTTGAAGCGCGAGATCCTGATCAACGGAAGCCAGCGGGAAACCCGCGTGGCGATCCTGGAAGACGACCGCCTCGTCGAGCTTCTCGTCGACCGCCCCGACCATCGCCGCTCGGTCGGTGACATCTACCTCGGACGGGTCGAGGCGGTGTTGCCGGGTATCCAAGCCGCCTTCGTCGACATCGGGCTGGAGAAGAGCGCGTTCCTCCACGCCTCCGACCTCCTCGAGCCGGACGAGGACGAGGATCCCGTCGAGGACGCCGAGACCGAGGAGGAGGCCGAGGCCGATCCTCCGTCGGCCGAGGCGCCCGAGGCGGCTCCGGTCGAAGAGGCGCAGGGCGAGCGCAAGAGCGGGTGGCGGGGCCGGGACCGGCGCCGGCGTGGCCGGCCCATCGGCGGCGCCGCGGCCACCGAGCGGGCGCCCAACACCGGCGAAGCCCGGCAGCGCGAGATCTCCCCGCGGCGCGCCGTGCCGAACATTCAGGACATCCTCAAGAAGGGCCAGACCCTCCCCGTCCAGGTCACCAAGGAGCCCATCAGTACCAAGGGCTGCCGGGTCACCGCCCAGATCTCGCTCCCCGGCCGGTTCCTGGTCTACATGCCCTACGCCTCCAAGGTGGGGGTCAGCCGGAAGATCGAAAGCCGCGAGCAGCGGTCCAAGCTGCGCGAGATGGTCACCAAGATCCTGCCCAAGGACTCGGGTGGCGTCATCGTGCGGACGGTGGCCGAAGGCGTCACCGAGGAGCACTTCCAGCGGGAGATCGACTCGCTCCTCGCGCTCTGGCGGAAGATCAACCGCAAGAAGACCTTCGTCCGACGGGCGCCGGCGCTGCTGCAGCGCGAGACCAGCCTGACGCGGGGCATCATCCGCGACCTCTTCAGCGCCAAGGTGGACGCGCTCCACGTCGACTCGCGCGAGCTCTACAACGAGATCGAGCAGTATCTCAGCCAGATCGATCCCGAGCTCATCGGCCGGGTGCACATGTACACCGAGGCCACGCCGCTGTTCGACAAGTTCGACATCGAGTCGGAGATCCGGGAGCTGTTCAAGGCCCGGGTGGAGCTGCCCACCGGCGGGTCCCTGATCATCCAGCCGACCGAGGCGCTCGTCAGCATCGACGTCAATACCGGCCGCTACACCGGCAAGAAAGATCCCGAGAAGACGATCCTCCGGACCAACCTGGAGGCCGCGCGCGAGATCGCCCGGCAGATCCGGCTCCGGGACATCGGCGGCATCATCGTGTGCGACTTCATCGACATGGAGACCCGCTCCAACCGCGACAAGGTGCTGCAGGAGCTGCGTACCCACCTCGGCCGCGACCGGGCGCGCACCAAGGCGCTGGCCGTCTCCGAGCTGGGCCTGGTAGAGATGACCCGGCAACGGGTACGGCCGTCGCTCTGGCACTCGATGACCACCGACTGCCCCACCTGCGCGGCCAGCGGCCGGGTCTTCACACCCGAGGTCGTGGCGCGGCGGCTCGAGCGCGCCCTCAAGCGCGCGGGTCACGAGCACCGGGAGCGGCAGCTCACCGTGCGGCTCCACCCGGAGGTGGCGCTGTACCTCCTCGAGGAGGAGCCAAAGCTGCTCCAGACGCTGTCCAAGCTGACCGGCCTGGACCTCGAGCTGCGCGACGACCCGATGATGCGGCTGGACGAGTTCCGGCTGATGAGCCGGCCGGCGGGCAGGGACGTGACGGAGCTGTACGCGGTGGCGTGAGGGCGGGCGGGCGGGCGGTCAGGCGGTCGGGCGGTCAGGCGGTCAGGCGGTCGGAACGTGAGCCCGCTGGTGTGATACAGCCGGCGCCATCGTCACCTGAGCGCAGCGAAGGGGGCACGCGTCAGCTCATGCCCCCTTCGCTCGCTCAGGGTGACGGGCTTTAAGACTCGCGAACTTTCGAACTGACCGCCTGCCCGCCTGCCCGCCTGACCGCCTGCCCGCCTGACCGCCTGACCGCCTGACCGCCCGCCCCCTTGCCTCAACCGCAGCCCCCGCCTAAGTTTACCGGCTAACTTCGTAGCTAACTCAGGACACGGGCACCCCATGTACGCGATTTTCCGGGCCTTGGGCAAGCAGTTCCGGGCCGAGAAGGGCAAGACGATCCGCCTCCCCCTCATGAACGCCGAGGCGGGCGCCAAGGTCACCTTCGACGAGGTGCTGCTCTCCTCGGACGGAGAGACCATTCGCGCCGGCACGCCGCTGGTGGCGGGCGCCAAGGTCGTAGCGGAGGTCGTGGGCGTGGGCAAAGAGCCCAAGATCTACGTGTTCAAGTTCAAGCGGCGGAAGAACTACCGCCGCAAGACCGGACATCGGCAGAAGTTCACCGAGGTCCGCATCACCGACGTCACGCTCGGCTGAGGCTCCCATGGCACACAAGAAGGGCGTAGGCTCCAGCCGGAACGGCCGGACCAGCAACCCCCAGTATCTCGGCATCAAGCGCTACGGCGGCGAGCAGGTCGTCGCGGGGAACATTCTCGTGCGGCAGCGCGGCACCAAGTTCCATGCCGGGAAGAATGTTCGGCGGGCCAACGACGATACGCTGTTCGCGCTCGTCGCCGGCGTCGTGAAGTTCGAGTTCAAGGACAAGAATCGGCAGAAGGTGTCGGTGTACCCGGCCCTCGAGGTCGCCGCGAGCTGACCTGCCGAAGCACCGGCGCGCGGGGCGTGGCGAGAGCCACGCCCCGCTTTTTTGTGTGTATGATTCATGAGCACCCGGCCTCGCTGTCGGGCAGAACCACGACTCTCCGGAGGACGCGATGTCCAATTCCACACTGTTCGACCGCCTCAATCACGAGCTGGAAGTGTTCGGCAGGAAGGCCCAGGCCGCCCTCGACGAAGGCAAGCTGCAGATCGAGCTCATGCGCGCGCGGAAGCGGCGGGACAACGCCGCCCGGGATCTCGGGCTCCTGGTCTATCGGCGGGAGCGGGGTGGCGAAGTCGAGCCGCGCCGGGTCGACGCGCTGTACCTGCGCCTGGATGATCTCGTGGCCGACGTCACGCGGCTGGAGGGGCTGGTGGATGCCCGGCGAAAGCCGGAACCGGCGGCGAGCCCGGTGACGAGTCCGGTGACCAACTGAGGACGCCCGGCAGATCCGCCAGCGTCGCCGCGCGTCGCGCGCGTTGCAAATCGACGTTGACGGCTGACGCGGCGGAGGCGGCGCGACCGTCGATCTAGCGACACCCGAGATTGTGCCTATATTGGCCAAGCACCCGACTAAAACGGCGGAGCCCAGGTTTTCGGCCGCACGCGCGTTGACTGAGGTGGACCGGGGCGGCGGCGTTACCTCGACACTGGCCAGGCGCCGGCGCCTGGTGGAGTTGGGCGACCATGGTGGAGCTGCTCGAACGCGTCGGCGACGCGCTTGCCGCCCGCTACAAGATCCAGCGGGAACTGGGGCAGGGCGGGATGGCGAGAGTCTTCCTGGCCCACGACCTCAAGTACGAGCGCGCGGTAGCCGTGAAAGTGCTCCGCCCCGAGCTGGCCGCCGATGTGGGACCGGCCAGATTCCTGCGCGAGATTCAGATCGCCGCTCGTCTCCACCACCCTCACATCCTGCCGCTGTACGATTCGGACCAGACCGATGGGCTGGTCTACTACGTCATGCCCTACATCGAGGGCGAGACCCTGCGGCACCGCCTCTCCCGGGAACGCCAGCTCCCGATCGGCGACGCGCTCCGGATCGCACGCGAGGTGGCCGATGCGTTGAGCTACGCGCACAGCTGCAACGTGGTCCACCGGGACATCAAGCCAGCCAACATCCTGCTCGATGCGGGTCACGCGCTCGTGGCGGATTTCGGCATCGCCCGAGCCATGGGCGCCGGGGAGTCCTCGACCGGGCACATCATCGGCACTCCGACCTACATGAGTCCCGGAACAGGTGGAAGGACTCGAGCACCTCGACGGCCGCAGCGACATCTACAGCCTCGGCTCGGTCCTGTTCGAAATGCTGGTGGGAGAGCCGCCCTTCCGCGGGACGACGGTGATGGCGGTCATCGCCAACCGGTTGAGCAGCCCGGTTCCGTCCGCGCGCGCGTTCCGCGAGCTCGTGCCCGAAGCGGTCGACGCGGCGGTGAAAAAGGCCATGGCCACGCTGCCGGCCGATCGGTTCACCACGGCCTCCCAGTTCGCCGAAGCCCTGGGCACTCCCGCGACCGTGGACATCGCGGTGGGGGCGGCACAGGCGATGGTCAAGGAGGTCGTCGCCGCGAAATCGGTCGCCGTCCTGCCGTTCGAGAACATGAGCACCGATCCCGAGAACGAGTACTTCAGCGACGGGATCACCGACGACATCATCGCCCAGCTCTCCAAGATCAGCGCGCTCAAGGTGATCTCCCGCACGTCCTCCATGCAGTACAAGAAGACGACCAAGAAGATCACCGCGATCGCCCAGGAGCTCGGCGTCGGGGCCATCCTCGAGGGCAGCGTCCGTAAGGCCGGGCAGCGCGTGCGGATCGTGGTGCACCTGGTCGAGCCGGGGTCCGAGAAGCACCTGTGGGGCGATACCTTCGACCGCCAGTTGACCGACATCTTCGAGGTTCAGAGCGAGGTGGCGCAGCAGATCACCGGCGCGCTGTCCCTGGCCCTGTCGCCGGAGGAGAAGCAGCGGGTCGAGAAGAAGGCCACCAGCGACGTCGACGCGTACAACCTGTATCTCCTCGGCCGCTTTCACGCGAACAAGTGGGCCGAAGCGGACGTCCTGAAGGCGATCGAATGCTTCCAGGGCGCCATCGCCAAGGATCCGGGCTACGCGGTCGCCTACGCCGGCCTGGCCGACGCGTACGAGCTGCTCAGCATCGGGTTCAGCTCCAAGCCCCCGGTGGTGTACCTGGCCCAGGCGAAGGCCATGGCGTTGAAGGCCCTGGAGATGGATGACAGCCTCGCCGAGGCGCACACCTCCCTGGCCTACGCCCGCTGGCTCGGCGATCTGGACTGGCCAGGCGCGGAGCGGGAATTCAAGCGCGCCATCGAGCTCAAGACGAGCTACGTCATGGCGCACGAGTGGTACGCCGAGTACCTGGCGGCGTTGGGCCGGCACGACGAGGCGTTCGTGCAGATCAAGCGGGCCCAGCAGCTCGACCCGCTCGCCGTGCCCGTGAACCGGGCCGTGGGGTGGGTGCTCTATTTCGCTCGCCGCTACGACCAGGCGATCGACGAGCTGCAGAAGACCCTGGCGATGAACCCGGACTTCCTGGGCGCCCGCATGGTGCTCTGGTGGGTCTGGGTCGCGAAGGGAGCCTACCAGGAGGCGATCGCCGACATCCGGCGGGAAGCCGAGCGCCCCGGACTCCGCACCGTGAAGAAGCTGATGCTGGGATACGCCTGCGCCGCCGCGGGGGACAAGGAGGAGGCCAACGGGATCCTCTGGGAGCTGGAGTCCAAGCTGGCGGACGAGGACCGGTTGGCCCTGCTCTCGGCGCTCCTGTTCACGGCGCTGGACATCAAGGATCGGGCGTTCCAGCAGCTGCACCGGGCATACGAGATTCGCGAGCCCGGCCTGCTGTTTCTGAAGGTCGCCCCCTGGCTCGACCCCCTGCGGTCGGATCCGCGATACGGCACGTTGGTGGAGAAGCTCGGGCTCGGTTGAGCGGGAGGTATCGGGCACCCGAATGATGATCGAATCCACCCGGGACGGTGGCTCCGCGGTCCTGCGGGTCGCGGGTCGATTGGACCGGGAGGGAGCCGAACACCTGTCGCAGAGCCTGGAGGAGCTGCTCCGGGACGGCGTGCGCTCGGTGGCCATCGACCTCTCGACCGTCACCTACATCAGCTCGGCGGCCACGACCGTCCTGTCCCGCTGGCGCCAGGAACTCGCCGTCCTGCGCGGTGAGGTGCAGCTGACGTCGCTGCCGCCCGCGGTCCGCGAGGCGCTGGCCATCCTGGGGTGGGATGCGCGCTTCGAGGCGAACGCCGGGTCCGGCGCCGTCGACGGGCCGATCGACCTTCGCTTGTCCTCCTGGCAAATCCCCGCCACCATCGCGAGGAGCGGCGAGTACCAGATGTCGGCCTCCGTGCCGGACGGCACGCTCCGCTGCCGCCTCCACGGCAGCCCGGACTGGCTGAGGCACGTTCCCCTCGGGCCGGACGACTGTGACGTCGTGGCCCTCCCCGCCAACTCGTTCGGTCTCGGCCTGGGCGCGATCGGCGGGGCCTATCGACGACTGCCGCGATGGCCTCGGGGAGCTGGTCGCGGTCGCCGGATGCGTCGCGCATTTCCCGAACGATGGCGCCCGGATGGCGGACTATCTCGTCGGTGACGGGGAGGTCGCCCCGCGCGCCGTGCTGGCGTCGGGTTTGACCTGCGAGGGGGCGTTCTCGAAACTGGTCAGATTCAGCCCGCAGCCCGATGTGGACGCGGTGCCCCTGTCCGAGGTGGCTGGGCGTCTGTCTCGACGCCGTAGGTGGCACCGCCGCGGGGGTGGTCATCGCCGCGGAGACGCTTGGTCTCTCCGGGGCGAGGATCCGGCGGTCGCCGGCGGCGCCCGATGCGTCACCGCTGGGGTTCGGGGTTTCGGCCCTGCGCGAGTGGCTTTCGTTCACGCCGGAGCGTGCGTCCTCTCTGACCACGATCGCTGGCGGCAGGCGTGGTCGCGCGGGCGCCGGATGGACCCCTCGCGGCCCACCTCCGTCCGTTTGGCTGGACGGGTAACCTGTACGGGCATTTCCACGCCGCGGTCTTTTCGTATCGCCCTTTGCCGCAACGCACGGTGGATCTCGCCGTCCTGGCCAGAGGGCTGTTCAAGGACCATCAGCTCCGGGACGTCCTGCATTTGGTCTGGGACGACCGGGACGAGGACGGTGTGGCCGAGAGCACGCTCGTTCGCGGCGTCGGCTGGGTTGCGCCCATTACCGTGGTCTCGTGAGTCCGGTGACCGCCGTACGGGAGCTGCTGGCGGAAGCGCTGGGCGATCGCTACGCGCTGGAGCACGAGCTCGGCCGCGGCGGCATGGCGACCGTGTATCTCGCCCGGGACGTACACACCCGCCATGCGGTGGCCGTCAAGGTGATGCATCCGGGCTTGGTCGCCGACATCGGCGCGGAGCGATTTCTGCGCGAGATGGGGATCGCGGCCTCGCTGGCCCACCCGCTCATCGTCCCGCTCTCCGAGTCGGGCACTGCGGGTGACATACCCTACTACATCATGCCATACGTCGAGGGGGAGTCGCTCTACGCGCGGCTGCAGCGGGAGCGGCAACTGCCGCTCGAGGAGGCACTGCAGATCACCCACGACGTGGCCGCGGCGCTCGGGTACGCCCATGGCCGCGGGGTGCTGCATCGGGATGTGAAGCCGGAGAACATCCTGCTTGCCGGAGGACGGGCGTTGGTCGCCGACTTCGGGCTGGCCCGGGCCATCGGCGCGGCGGATTATCGAAGGCTCACGGCAACCGGCGTGATCGTCGGTACGGCATACTACATGAGCCCGGAGCAGCTGCGGGAGGACCGCGACCTCGACCAGCGGGCGGACATCTACAGCCTGGGATGCATTCTGTACGAGATGCTGACGGGCGGGCCGCCGTTCACCGGACGATCGCTGACGGAGGTGGCGACCCGGATTCTTCGGGCACCCGTTCCTTCCGTGTCGCAGGTCCGGGCGGGGGTGCCGGCGGCGGTCGATGCGGCGCTCGCCCGGGCGCTCGCCAAGTCGGCGGCCGGGCGATTCGCGACGATGCAGGAATTCGCCGCCGCGCTCCCGCCGCCCGCGGTGGCGTGACCGAGTATCTTGGTCAGGCAGGAGTGGTGGACCTGTCCCGGGCTGCCAGCGCCACACGAATTCGATCCGGATAGTTTCCGCAGAGACCATCCACTCCCAACCGTACCAGACGATCGACCTCGCCGATCTCGTTCACGGTCCAGGCCACGATCTCCGCGCCGGCGTCATGCACCCGGTGGACCAGCTCCATGATCCACCTGCGGTGCTTCCTGCCAGAGCGTCGTGGCGCCGACCGCCTGGAGGGCGGCCACAGGGTCGTCCAGATACGCCGTGAGCAGGATGCCGCGCCGGAGGCCGGGACACGCCTCGCCCAGGCGCCGGACAATGCGGTGGTCGAAGCTGTGCACCGCGTAGCGTTCGGGGGCGGGCCCGCCGGCGAGGATCGCGAGCAGCACGCGGTCGTGCTCCTCGGGCAGGGTCTTGACCTCCACCCACACCGTCATGTCGCCCACCAGGTCCAGCACCTCCTCGAGCAGGGGCAGGATCTCGCCGTTTCCGATGCGGAGCTGTCGCGCCTGGGCCCGCGTGAGCTCCGCAATGGGCCCGAATCCAGGCACCTCGGCGTCGTGGTGCACCACCAGGCCCCCGTCGCACGTCGCGTGGACGTCGAGCTCGATGGCATCCGCGTCCAGCATCAGCGCGCGGCGGAATGCCGCGCGGGAGTTCTCGTACTCGTATCCCGAGGCGCCGCGATGGGCGATGACGGCCGGTCGTTGCATGGCCTCTAAGGTAGTCCCGCTTAACGGACCCGTCCAACCGGGCCGCCACGCCTCCACGGGCGCCGCCCGCTCATGGAACGGCGGCGCCCACCGGAGTAGATTTCGAGCGTCCCTTCATCAAGGCTTCGCGATGCGCCGCCGGCTCGTGATGACGCTCGCCCTCCTGCTGCTGGCCGGGTCGCAGGCGCCGGCACAGTCACCTACCGTGTACCGCCTGGCCGTCACCGGCGTGGTCGAGGACGGCCTCGCTCCTTACGTCGCCCGGGGCCTGCGTGAGGCCGCCGCGGCGGGCGCCGCCGCCGTCTATCTCGACATCGACACTCCTGGCGGCCGCATCGATGCCGCCGAGCGGATCGCGGACGCGGTGGGTGCGTCCACGGTCCCGGTCTATGCCTTCGTCAATCCCCGTGCCTACAGCGCCGGCGCCCTCATCGCCCTGTCCGCCAAGGCGATCTACATGCGGCCGGGCGCCGTGCTCGGCGCGGCCACTCCCGTGGACGGCCAGGGGGTGAAGGCGTCGGAGAAGATGGTCTCCGCCATGCGCGGCGAGTTCCGTGCGCTGGCCGAGGCACGCGGGCTCGATCCGCGCGTGGCCGAGGCGATGGTGGACGAGCGGGTGGAGGTGCCCGGTCTCGACTCGCCGGACCAGCTCCTGACGCTGAGCACGAACGAGGCGCTGCGCGTGGGCTACGCGAAGGCGGCCGTGGCAGGCGAGCCCGAGCTGCTCCGTGCGATCGGCCTGCCGGACGCGCGCGTCGTGACGCTCGAGCCGAACTGGGCGGAGCTGGTCGTCCGGTTCCTCACCAACCCGCTCGTCTCCCCGCTGCTGCTTTCGCTCGGCATCCTCGGTCTCGTGTTCGAGATCAAGACCGGCGCGTTCGGCCTGGGCGGGTTGATCAGCCTCGCGTCGCTCGGGCTCTTCTTCGGGTCGAGCTTCCTCGTCGGCCTCGCGGGATGGGAGGAGATCATCCTGCTCGGCGTCGGCCTGGTGGCGATCTCCATCGAGGTCTTCGTGCTGCCGGGGTTCGGCGCGGCCGGCATCCTCGGCCTGGTGGCGCTCGGCGCCGCGGTCACGCTGGCAATGATCGGCACGTCACCGACGACCGCCGACGTGACGCAGGCGTTCGTCGTGCTCGGCGCCAGCCTGGCGATCACGGTGGCCGTGGCCTATGCATGGCTCCGCCACCTGCCCAACAGCGGGCGATTCGCCGGGCTCTTCCTCCGCGGCGGCGCCCACCAGGTCGACGGGTACATCGCAGCCGCGCCGCGGGCGGATCTGGTGGGACAGGACGGCGTCGCCATGACCGATCTCCGGCCCTCCGGCACCGCGCAGATCGGCCCCGAGCGGGTCGACGTGGTCACCGAGGGGGAATACGTGGCACAGGGACGCGCGGTCCGCGTGGTGCGCAGCGAGGGATACCGGCACGTCGTCCGAGGGCTCCAATGAGCAGCGCTCTCCTTCTACTTCGAGGTCAAGGCCGTGGATGATTCGATGCTGAGTCTGGGCGTGGTGCTGGCGCTGGTGTTCATCGGCATCATCATCCTGGTGGTGTTCTTCCAGTTCATCCCGTTCGGGCTGTGGCTCACCGCGCTGTTCTCGGGCGTGCGGGTCTCCTTCATGACGCTCTTCGGGATGCGATTCCGGCGGGTCGATCCGAAGGCGATCGTGTTTCCCCTCATCAGCGCGCACAAGGCGGGCATCTCCCTGGGCGTGAACGATCTCGAGGGCCATTACCTCGCCGGCGGGAACGTCCAGCGGGTGGTGAACGCGCTGATCTCGGCGGACAAGGCGGGCATCGCGCTGACGTACAAGCAGGCGACCGCGATCGATCTCGCCGGGCGGGACGTGTTCGAGGCCGTGCAGGTCAGCGTCAACCCGAAGGTGATCACCACGCCCAAGGTGGCGGCGATGGCCAAGGATGGGATCCAGCTGCTGGCGCTCGCCCGGGTGACCGTGCGGGCCAACATCAACCGGCTGGTCGGCGGTGCCGGCGAGGAGACGATTCTCGCCCGGGTGGGCGAGGGGATCGTCAGCACCATCGGCTCGGCCGTCTCGCACAAGGCGGTGCTGGAGAACCCCGACCTGATCTCCAAGACCGTGCTCGCCAAGGGACTCGACGCCGGGACGGCGTTCGAGATCCTGTCGATCGACATCGCCGACGTGGATGTCGGCAAGAACATCGGCGCCGAGCTGCAGACCGACCAGGCCGAAGCGGACAAGCGGATCGCCCAGGCCAAGGCCGAGGAGCGGCGCGCGCTCGCGGTGGCCATCGAGCAGGAGTTCAAGGCGGAGGCGCAGAACCAGCGGGCCAAGGTGATCGCCGCCGAGGCGCAGATCCCGCTGGCCATCGCCGAGGCGTTTCGGAGCGGCCATCTCGGCGTGATGGACTACCAGCGCTATCGGAACATGCAGGCGGACACCACCATGCGCACCGCGATCGCGGGCGGCGGCGACAGCGCGCCGACGACCGGAGGCTGAGCGGTGGATATCGGCTCCGGCGCTGGTCCTCGGATTCGCGTGGCTGGTGATCAACGCCATCCGCAAGGCGGGGAGCAAGCCGCCGGGCACCGGGACGCCGCCGCGCCGTCCTCCCGGGACGGCTCCGGGCTCCGGCACGACGCCCGGGCGCCCAGGCGCCCGACAGCTGCCGGGCGCGCCGGCCAAGGCCGCTCCCGCCGGTCACCGGCGCGGACGCGACCCAGCGGGAGGGGAGCCAGCTCGAGGCCCTTCTCCGGGAGCTGGGCCGCACGCTCGAGCAGGGCTCGGGGCCCGTGGGCCGGGCGCCCGACCGGCGCCTGCCGCCGGCCGAGGAGGTCGAGGAGCGCGAGTCGCTGGAGGTCGCTCCGGAGGTGCAGAGCCTCGAGCGCGATCCCAAGCGGCAGGCGCGGGTCGAGGTCGACCAGGACGACGAGGCCGAGCGGATCGTGGCGCGGCGGATGGCGGCCGCCGAGGCGCAGGGGAGGCCGCTCACGAAGGCGGACCACCGGGCGTTCGACGAGCGGATTCGCCAGGAGGCGGCGGACAAGACCGCGACCAAGGGCTACACGGCGCGCCAGCTGCGGGATGCGGTGGTGTGGCGGGAGATTCTCGGGCCGCCGGTGTCGCTGCGGGGGGAGGGGGAGGAGCGGTAGGGAGGGAGACCGGTCGTCATCCCGAGCGGAGCGAGGGACCTTCTCCGCCGCGCTCGAGCCATTCCGCGGGCAAGGTCCCTCGCTCCGCTCGGGATGACGAGTTCGGCCTACCGACTGCCGAACTTCGTCGCGTACGCTTCCATCGACTGCACAATCGCCTCCCGCGCCGCCGCCGCCCCTTCGAATCCCCGCGTCTCCGTCCGCGTCCCTTCGAGATCCTTGTACACCTGAAAGAAGTGCTCGATCTCCTTGAGGTAGTGCGGTGACACGTCGCCCAGATCGTTGAGCCCGTCCGAGTACGGATCGCCGGTCGGCACCGCGAGCACCTTCTCGTCGGCCGCGCCGCGGTCCACCAGGTGGAACAGCCCGATCGGGCGCGCGTTGACCAGGCAGCCGGTGAAGACCGGAATGGTCATCAGCACGAGCACGTCGAGCGGATCGCCGTCGTCGCCGAAGGTCCGCGGGAGGAAGCCGTAGTCGCCCGGATAGTGCACGGCACTGTACAGCACGCGGTCGAGCCGGAACACGCCGAGCTCCTTGTCGAGCTCGTACTTGTTGCGCTCGTTGGTCGGGATCTCGATGACGGCCGTGACTTCCGTTGGCGGGTTCGGGCCGGTGGGGATGTCGTGCCACGGGTGGAAGCTGCGCTGGGGGATGTTCGGCACGGCGGAGCAGGGCCTCGAGCGAGTAGGTGAGGCGCGCGACCGCCGCGCGCCGAAGGGGCGCAATATAGGCCCGCGTCGCCGGCCGGCGCGACTCCGCCGTCGGCGCGGCTTGCGATCGGGGCGGCTTGCGATCATGCCCCGTCGCGGCGAAGATACCGCAGGCCCGAGTGGCGGAATGGCAGACGCAGTGGACTCAAAATCCACCGGGGGCAACCCCGTGCGAGTTCGACTCTCGCCTCGGGCACTCCGACCTAACCGCACTCAGTACGATGACTTAGTGGCCAGCAGCCCGTAGTGCCAAGGCCGCGCCCTCGGTCCGCGCACCCGTCGATTGTCCCCGTAATGTCCCAGAAGATGCCGAAATCCCAGCGGACTACGGCGGGTACACCCGCACGCGCAAGCGGGAGTGAGGTAGCCCCTAGCGCCAAAGGAGCGCGGAGTAGACCCCGAGCCTCTAGCAGCTCACATTGGAGCATGCCCAACACAAGCCGGGTCGTTCTCGTTGCCGTATTGGCGCTCGCCGTTGCGTTGCCAGCGCACTCACAGGGGCCAACCCCAACTCCACCGAAAGTGGTTCAGCAGCCAAAGGGCGATACCACCGAACAGAAGGGTCGTCCCGAGCCAGTTCAGCGCACGGCCCCGTCCGTCGTGATCTCTTCGCCTCCCACCGACCACCCCCAACTGACCAGCCAGGAGGCCGCAACACGCACCGAGCACCAAGGGAACTACTCGTCTGCCGAATGGGGGCTTGTCTACGTCACTGTTGTTCTTGCGGTCGTCACCGCTCTGTTGGCCCGCTATACCGCGAAACTTTGGGGAGCGACCAAGGAATTGGCGGTGGACGCCAAGGCCACGGCCGACCGACAAGCGCGAGAGATGCAGCAATCCTTGGATATTGGTGAGCGCACCGAGTCGGCCAGATGAAGGACACCGCCGAGCGCCAATTGCGGGCCTATCTCGTGGCGAGGCCAGGCAACCTCATTGTTGACGACAAACCGCAACCGGGTCGGTTTTATCTGGAATGGCACCCCGAAATCGTAAACACTGGGCAAACTCCGGCTTACAATGTCTGTGGCTGGGCTCCGAGTAGGGACGTGCCGCTTCCACCCGGCACCGATCTGATTAAGGAGCTTGGCGAGCCTACGGGTAGCGGCAGCAAAGGCATCCTCGGGCACGAGCAGAGTATTTGGCCATCCTGCGGCATAGGCCGCTCCCTCTCGCCTGCCGAATTGGGTGACCTTCGGACCCAGAGGACGGGGAAGGCGTGGTACGTCTGGGGTGTTGTGACCTATCGCGACGCGTTTAAGAGGACTCACAGGACAGAATACTGCAACCTGGCGGATTGGGATTCCGAGGGGAACCCGATTAGCCAGTGCGCACCCCAACACAACGAGGCCGACTAGCCAGGGCCCCAGCGTATGTCAGCTCTCGATCTTGGGCGAACCCTTGCTCCCGGGCATAGACGACATTCTCCAGCACGTGCGCGCCAAGCCGACGACCGTAGTCGGCGGAGGCGGCGAATTCAGCTACCAGTGGGACTTGAAACGCCGTGCTGCCGATGACTCCGAGGCTTCCGTCTGGCTACTCACGTTCTACCAAGCAGTCTCCTTCGCGGTCTTGATCACGAAGCCAGACGGGCCACCTCACAACTATTGGCTTGACCACCGCCCCTGGTAATCACGGCTCCACGATCGACGGAGAGGCCCCCAGGATCGACGGAGCGCCACGCGCGCACCTTCGGGCACGTAGAGGCCCCTCAAGTCTGGAGGAAAGTCTGTGGCCACATCGCACACGGATAGCCAGGCTTGGCCGCAGTACATCCTCACCTTCGCCGGGGGTACGCTGCTGGCGTTTGGCCTCGCCACGTTGCTCGGTCACTGGTTCCCCGGCACCGAGACCTGTCTTCGCAGTAGCGGGGGAGTTCTTCAACTGGTGGGATTAGCAGCGGTGGGGTGGGGGATTGCTTCCCTGCGGCGGAGCTACCGCCTCCAGTCTATAAGCCTAGAGGTTATAGACGAACTCGGGCAGGCGATCAGGCGCGGCTGGACCGGCCTCTTGCAGGGTCTAGGTTTTCGGCGACCGCCGCCGATCATCCTTGGCACGGGGACCTTAACCATCGGGGGGCTCAGCGCGAGAGGACGGGCTACCGTGCGGCCCGGTCCCAATGCGACAGTCGAACAGCAGGTCGATCTTCTGTTCCAGTTGATCGACGGCATCGAGCAGGGCCTCGACCGAGCGCAGCTGGACCTTGAGCAGGAAGTCAAGCAGCGGACCCAAGCGGACGCCACGGAGCGTCAGGAGCAAGAGACCGCGCTGGAAAATCTGCGTCTTGAACTCAGGAGCTATGCCCTGGGTGGGATTCGGCTTCAGGTGATCGGCGTGGGCTGGCTGCTTCTCTCGATCATCTTCACTACGTGGTCACAGGAGCTGGAGGTAATGGTCAGCGGGGTTCGCTTTGGGTGTGTTGGCCAGCCAGCTCCGCCGCCGTCTCCCCCACGCTGGTTCTGATCGGACGGATGTCCGCCACACTACAAGACCTGCGACCGCTGTCGCATTCTCGCCAGTTTTGACTCGATTTTCCCCTAGCCATCGCCTCACCTCTGTCGTAGCATCAAAGAAGCGCATCTCCATCGCTATAAGCCCGGTACAGTTCCCGCTGGTGCGGTAGGTGGCACGCAGACCCTTTTTCGTTGGCGGGCCCCACCCCTTGACCACCCACAATCGCGGCCCCGTTAGCCGGGATGCGGGCACGACTCCATGCCATACGAAGGCATCTCGGCACTCTTTCAAAGATTGATCCTAACCTCCAGCTCACGCCCAAGCAGGTTGCTGATGCGTCGGGCAAGCACCAACGCGTGCGGCGTGCCCTGAACAGCACGTACTGGAGCACTGACAGTGGGACCGCGAACAGCATGCTGATTGGGAGTTATGGCAAAGACACGGAGATACGGCCTCCGTCGGATGTCGATATCCTCTTCGAGCTGCCCGTGGAGTGTATATCAGCGCTACGAAGGCAGGGCAGGGAACAAGCAATCCCAGCTGCTGCAAGAAGTGAAAGGTGTGCTAGAGCGGACATTTGCCACGACAAGAATGCGAGGAGATGGTCAGGTAGTTGTCGTGCCCTTCACTTCATATGCGGTCGAGGTGCTTCCGGCGTTCAAGATGAGCAGTAATTACTGGTATCCTGACACCAACAGTGGCGGAGCGTGGCGGACCGCAGACCCGCAGGCTGAGTTGACCGCGCTGCGAGGCTCGAACTCTCTGACCGGCGGCAAGACCATCCATCTCATCAAGATGCTGAAGGCGTGGCGACACGAGCGGAACGTGTCGATTAAGTCCTTCGTGCTTGAACTCCTGGCCGTTGATTTCCTCCGTCAGTGGGGATACAACCGCACAGGCGAGACGTACACCAGCTATGGATACTACGACTTCATGCTTCGTGACTTTTGCCCGTTCCTGCTGGCCAAAGAGAATGGGTACGTATCCATCCCCGGCACGGGTCAGCTTCTGTCGCTGGGCAACGCCTGGCGGCACAGGCGCGATTCGCAGCCAATGCTGCATCGAGGGCCACGGATCACGGCCACGCAGACAGACTTGAATCAGCTAAGGCCGAGTGGCGCAACCTCTTCGGGTATTTCGTCTCCTGAGAACCGAGCCATGACCGATGAGCTGCTCGCAGTCACGCGCGAAGAGTATGGACGGGTGGCTTACACCCATAAGGCCCAGGAGAAGGCCGTCGAGAGGGTCTCTAGGACGGTCTGGTGGCAGCGGACTGTCAACGCGGCATTGCTCACCATTACCGCTGGTGCGACGATAGATGTGCTTGCCCGCGATGAGAAGGTAAGCAAAGTTGTGGGCCTGATCTTCTCTGCCGCCGCACTGTTTCTGGCTATTTACACTCTAGCACGAACAGCGAGAAGTTGCTTGACCAGCATCGGCTTGCTGCACGGGCACTCTGGCTGCTGCGGGAGCAGTACCTTCACCTCATCGGAGACATCCGTGCTGGCGCGATAAGCGCACCAGAGGCGCGAAGTCTCAGAGATGCCCTAACGCAGAAGGCGGCCAAGATATACAGCGCAGCACCCGACACAACTCCTGCCGACTACGCTGCTGCCCAACGCGCGCTTCAGCAGAACGAAGAACTCACCTTCTCGTCGCGAGAAATTGATCTGCTCTTGCCGCCTGGACTGAGAGGGGCCGGGGTAGCCGCTCGGACACTTATGACCGATGGACGCGAGACCAAGACTCTCGCGCGGGAACCTCCTTGTTGCCCGGTTGCGCTTTGCAGGCCCTCAGAAGTCTGGCGGAAAATCTGCTATCATCGGGCGCTCGTCCCGACTAAACCCCGCCTGCTGCCCGTAAGCGGGGGTCTCGATCACCCCGAAGGGCCACGCCCCCTGCACAAACCCTCACCCACCAGCCGCCCCCAGCACCCGCCCGATCCCGCTCGAAATGTGATCCGGAACGTGACCCGATGGCGCCGCCGCCTGGTGAGGAGAGCTGAGGGATGAGCCGAGCTACTTCGCCAGCCTTGCGCGTTCCGCCAGGGCGATCCGCCGCGGCGCTTGAGATCCGCTTGATAGGGGTCATATAGGATATCGGGACTCACGCTTCAACGGGTGAGCAACGCTCCCTTTCGAAGCGAGGATGATTCCCATGCGATCACTTATCCTGTTCTCGGTTGCCGCTCTGGGCCTGCTGGCGTGCACCTCTGAGGAGCCTCCGACCGGGCCGTCCGGCGGCACGGCGCCCGGGTTGCCGCCGTGAAGACGTACACCGCCGTGGACCTGGGCACCCTGGCGTGGCTCCAGCGAGCCAAAGCCATCAACCCTGCGGGGCAAGTGGTCGGCGCGAGCACCACGGCGCAGGAGGGTGGAGACCCACGCCTTTCTTTGGGCAAAGGGCGTTATGACCGATCTTGGTACGCTGGGCGGAGGGTTCAGTCGAGCCTTTGACATCAACCCTGCGGGGAGCATAGTCGGGGAGAGTGAGTTTGAGTTACTTAATCATGAGATCCACGGCTTTGTGTGGAAACACGGCGTCATGACCGATCTTGGCACGCTGGGGGGCATCTTCAGTCAGGCCAATGGCATCAACTCAGAGGGGCAGGTGGTAGGCGCGAGCTACACGGCAGGCCCCGGAGCAGCGGCCCATGCCTTTCTTTGGGAAAGAGGCGCCATGACGGACCTTGGCACTCTAGGCGGAATTGTGAGCATTGCGAACGACATCAATTCGAAGGGACAGGTAATTGGTATAGCTGAAACGACAGAGAGACTAGCTCATGCCTTCATCTGGTCCGACGGCGTCATGTCCGATTTGGGCACACTCGGTGGACGGTTCAGCATAGCTTACGGCATCAACCCCAAGGGTCAGGTCGTCGGTTTCAGCACACTTCCAAACGGACGGGCACACGCCTTTGTATGGGAGAACGGCATTATGACCCCACTGGGTGACCCCGACGCACTTTCTAGCACGGCCTTTGGTATCAACCCTGTCGGTCAAATCGTCGGCGTGACGCAGGCATCTGGACAAAACCCTCAGGCGCCGCATCAGGCTGCTCTCTGGACGAACGGCGTGATGAGCATTCTGCCCACTGTTGGCGGCGATTTCGCTCAGGCGCTGGGGATCAACCCCGCAGGCGAGGCTGTGGGCTCAAGCGAAACGGCAGGGGGCGAGACGCACGCCACGCTCTGGACGCGCAAATAGGCAGCTGCGGCCGGTGCGATTGCACCGGCCGTTTCTCTTCGGGAGCGGGCGATTGCGGCCGTACCGGCGTTATCGTGTTCCGGCAGTGACTGTGAGGTCGCCTGCGCCTTCTCCTTCTTCCTTGCGGGCCACTGCGGCAGCCATGCAGGCCCTCAGAAGTCTGGCGGAAAATCTGCTATCATCGGCCCCTCGGCCCGACTGTCCCTGAATTGTCCCTGAACGGTGGGCCACTATGGGGTATGATGGGCATAACTGCGCGAAGGTAACTCGGGCCGTTCTCGTCTCCTAGCCATCCGAGTTATCTTGTAGTTCAGCGCTGCAAACGGACTCAAAATCCACCGGGGGCAACCCCGTGCGAGTTCGACTCTCGCCTCGGGCACTCCGCTCGCCCCAACGACCTATCCGAACCAGCTTGACGCAGTAACTGAGTACGTCCCGCCCAAAGGGTCCGAGCATTGTCCGGTCGCACCCCTCGAGCGTGAGGGTCACTCGCTACTTGTCGAGGACGACCGTCTCTGGGGCGAATAGTGCGGAAGCAGCGCCAAAGGGGGCGCTCGGTCGCGCGCGATTGATACGATGAGAAACAAACTGACGCGTCGTCCAGGTCAGCCGACGATGGGTGGATCCGTGTCCGTCGCGTCCGTCGCGCTCAGGTGAGAGCGAACCTCGCAGCGAGGCTCGTCGACGCGGCCGCATCGCCCTCAATCCTGAACCGGCGTCCGGCAGTAAAACCGATAGATGCGGGGGTCACGAACGTCCACGTCGCGAGGATCCGCGGTCGCGTTGTCGCAACCCCACCGCGATGGAGACCGGCTGTATCACAGAACACGAAGGTGCCCCTGTTGCCGAAGCACGGTATCCGTTGCGCGGCCGGCACGGCTTGCTCGACCTCGGCATCCCCAGGGTAGCGATGGCCTCGGCCGGCATGCGGTTGCCAACGCCACGCCCCGCTGTATCGTCCCGCCGCCTGGCTCTCCAACACGTATTCCATGGCCCCGGACCCCTCTCCGACGGAGCCGAAGTACGCGTACACCTTCACCATGCGCTGGTCCTCGGGGTCGCGATGCCAGTATTGAGAGCCGATGCGCTTGCCGATGTCGACGGGGATGGTATGCCACGCGTCCGTATAGATCAGCTTGGCCCACATGCCCAGATAGGAATTGACGACGTCGAGCACGGCCGGGGAGAGGCCCACCTCCAGCAACGGGTCGTCCAGCCGGAGGGTCGGTGCCGGCGGGAGCAGCTTGACGATATAGGCGTCCGACGCCACCTCGCCGGTGGCAGCGACGGCCCCAAAGCCGCGGATCGCCTCCCGAACCCGGTCAGTTGCTGCAAACTCGTCCACGACAGCCGCCAGGCGAGCCCACCGATCGGCAGGGAGGGCGATGTCATCGTAGCTCGGAAAGGCAATTCCGCGGGCGGTCAGCTCCGCGACAGCGTGCTGTGGGGAGAGGCTGAGGGTTGGACGGTGGCTGCGGAAGAGGTGCGTGCTGCGCTGGTTGCGGAGGTACCGGTAGTCGAGCCTGTATTTCAGCAGGCGCAGCTCAGACTGTGCTCGTCTCCTGAGGGACCCAATCAATCCGGGTACGGTCAATGTCGCGCGACTCATGCCCACCCAACCGCAAAGGCCACTGGTAATGTTATTGCGCAGTACAGGTCAAGGCAAGATCGCTCTGACCGAATCGGGGCGCCGAGATTCGAATCCGGGGCGCTCGCCCCGCCGAGCTCGTTTCGGCGGGGCGTTCACGTTCGTTGCGGCCTACTTCAGAAACGCCAGGAGCTCCTTGTTCACCTGGTCGGCGTGGGTCCAGGTCATGCCCGTGCGGCCCACCCTGGATCACGACCTTCCGCGCGCCCTTGACGGCCTTGGCCGTGAGCTCGCCGCTGGCTGCGATCGGCACGATCCGGTCGGCGTCGCCGTGAATGACCAGGGTCGGGACGTCGATCTTGGGGAGGTCCTTCCGGAAGTCGGTGTACCAGGCGGTCACGCAGTCGAGCGAGCCCTTGGCCGAGGCGCCGGCCGCAACGTTCCAGCTCTGCTGCACGACCTGCTCGCTGATGCAGCTTGCCCCCTAGCACGTCGACATTGTAGAAGTTCTTGAGGAACTCGGACAGAAACGCCAGGCGGTCGGCGGCGATCGCCTGCTTGATGCCGTCGAAGACGGTGCCGTCGCACCCCGGCCGGATTATCCGCCGTCTTGAGCAGGAACGGCGGCACGCTGGAGATGAACACCGCCTTCCGCACCCGATCCGAGCCGTGCGCGCCGAGGTAGCGCGCCACTTCGCCGCCGCCCATCGAGAAGCCCACCAGCGCGACGTCCCGCAGGTCGAGCGTGGACAGCAGCTTGTTCAGGTCCTCGGCGAAGGTGTCATACTCGTAGCCGATGGACGGCTGGCTCGACCGGCCGAACCCGCGCCGGTCATAGGTGATGACGCGGTGTCCCCCAGCGAGGAGTGCCGCGACCTGCTTTTCCCAGGATGCCCCGCTCAGGGGCCAGCCATGGATCAGCACGACCGGCTTGCCGGAGCCGTGGTCTTCGTAGTAGAGCTCGATGGGGGTGGAATTCTCCTGGCCCACCGTGATGAAGTTTCGCTGTTCCTGCGCGATCGAGGTATTCATCGGCGACTCCCCTTGGTGATCACAACCTGCGTTGTGAAATCGAAACGGTCCGGAAACAAAACACCCACCGGGCAAGGGTGGGTGCGGTACCGCGAATCGTGAGATCGCTGCATGAAAGGATTCAGCGACGCGCATGTACCAGACCCCCGCCCGCACACATGGAGCAGGGGCTACACATCGCAGTGGCCTGCCACGGGTGCGTTTGCATGGGTCGCAACTTGGGAAAGTGGCTCGCCAGTGTCAAGCGCCTATTTGGCGTGGCGGCGCTCTGAGCGAGCGCTCAGACTTATTCTTCAGTTGGCACCCTTCTGGAGGGCTCTTGCCGGAACTCCGTCCGAGCGGTCCGCGGTCGACCGCCGCCGCTCCACCCGATACTCCGCCGACCGCCGCGGCCGATGCGGTCTTCGGGCTGGCGAGCATCGTCGGCCTGGCGGTCGCGGTCCTCGCGCTGTTCCTGTTCGGCTGGCTGGCCGACGAGATGCTCGAGGGCGACACCCTGGCGTTCGACCTGCGGATCCGGGCGGCGACGCACGCGCTCGCCTCGCCCGGCCTGACGCACACCCTCAGGCTCGTGAGCCGTCTGGGCGGACCGTCCGTGCTCATGGTCCTCGGCGTGATGCTCATGGCGGTCTTCGTCGGGCATCGGTGGTGGCGTGGCGCGATCGTCCTGTTCGTGGCGATGGCGGGCGCCAGCGTCCTCGACACCAGCCTCAAGCTCGCCTTCCACCGCGCCCGCCCGGCGCCGTACTTCGGGTACGCGCTTCCCGAGAGTTACAGCTTTCCCAGCGGCCACGCCCTCTTCGCGTTCTGCTTCTTCACGGCCGGCGCGGCGCTGCTGGCCCCCCGGCTGCAACACCCGGCGCTGCGGTGGCTGGTCTGGGCCGTCGCGGCCTCGCTCATCCTGGCGATCGGGTTCTCCCGCATCTACCTGGGCGTGCACTATCCGAGCGACGTGCTGGCGGGCTATACGGTGGGATTGATCTGGTCGAGCGTGCTCATCGTCGGGGACCGCGTGGCGCACGCTCGCGCCCGGCGGCGGGGCGGGGCCTGAGTCCTGCTTCGCGGCTCAGCGCCGCCGCGGCAGCGCCGCTTTCCGCGCGCTGATGATCTCGGTGTTCATCCCGCCCCAGTGGAGCGTGCCGTCGAACCGGCCGTGCTCCATCTTCAGGCAGCGGTCCATCACGACGTCGAGCCCGGCGGCCGCCGCCAGCTCGGCGGCCTCGAAGTTCACGATCCGAAGCTGGAGCCAGAACGCCTTGGCGCCGATGGCCACCGCCTGGCGCGCGAACCCCGGTGCCTCCGCCGGCGGCCGGAAGACGTCGACGATGTCCACCGGGACCGGGATGCTGGCGAGGTCCGGGTAGATGGTCTCGCCCAGGACCCGGCCGCCGCGCGGGTTCACCGGGATCACCCGATAGCCCTCGTGCTGCAGGTAGCTCGCGACGAAGGCGCTGGCCTTCTGCGGGTCGGCCGACATGCCGACGATGGCGACGGTGCGCGCGGTGGCGAGGAGCCGGCGGATGACCGCCTGGTCCTGATATCGCCGCCGCTCCTCGTCGGTGAGCGTCGTGTTCAGGCGAAGGTCGCATGCAGGGCCTGATCCAGGTCCCACAGGAGGTCCTCCAGGGTTTCGAGTCCCACCGACAGCCGGATCAGCTCCGGCGCCACGCCGCCGCGCGCCAGCTCGTCCTCGCTCAGCTGCTGGTGCGTGGTGGAGGCGGGATGAATGACCAGGCTCCGCGCGTCGCCCACGTTGGCGAGGTGGGAGAACAGCCGGAGCGCGTCGATGAACCGCCGGCCGGCGGCCCGGCCGTCGCCGTTCGCCGGTCTCGAGGCCGAACGAGAAGACCGCGCCGGGCCGGCCGCCGAGGTACTTGCGCGCGAGCGCGTGCTCCGGATGATCCTCGAGCCCGGCGTAGGCCACCCAGGCCACGCGGGGATGGTCGCGCAGGAACCGGGCGACGGCGAGCGCGTTCGCGGCGTGCCGCTCCATCCGGAGCGAGAGCGTCTCGAGGCCCTGCAGCAGGAGGAACGCGTTGGTCGGCGAGAGGCAGGCGCCGGTGTCGCGCACCGTCTCGGCGCGCACCTTCATCAGGAAGCCGTAGTGGCCGAAGGTATCGAAGAACCGGAGCCCGTGGTACGAGGGCGACGGGTCCGCGATCGCGGGCACGTGGCTGTAGTCGAACCGGCCCGACTCCAGCACCGCCCCGCCGATGCTGTTGCCATGGCCGCCGATGAACTTGGTGGCGGAGTGGACGACGATCGTGGCGCCCCAGTCCATCGGCCGGCAGAGATAGGGCGTGGCGAACGTGTTGTCGACGATGAGCGGGATCCGGTGCCGCTGCGCGAGTGCCGCGAGCGGCTCGAGGTCGAGGATGCTGCCCCGCGGGTTGCCGACCGTCTCGCCGTAGAGCGCGCGGGTGCGCGGCGTGATCGCCTGCTCCCAGTGCTCGAGCCGCGTCGGGTCGACGAACCGGACGCTGACCGAGAGCTTGCGGAAGGTGTGGGTGAGCTGGGTGACGGTCCCGCCGTAGAGGTGCGAGGAGGCCACGATCTCGTCGCCCGGCGAGAGCAGCGTCATGAGGGCCACGAACTGGGCGGCCATGCCGCTCGCCACCGCCACGGCGCCGGTGGCGTTCTCGAGCGACGCGAGACGCTCCTCGAGCACCGCCGTCGTCGGGTTGCCGATCCGGGTGTAGATGTTGCCGTACTGCTTGAGCTCGAACAGCTGCGCCGCGGTGTCGGCGTCGTCGAAGACGTAGGAGGTGGTCTGGTAGATCGGGACGGCGCGCGCGCCGGTGAGCGCGTCGGGCACGTGGCCGGCGTGGAGCATGCGGGTCTCGAAGCCGAACTGGCGGTCCGGGGCGTCAGTCATGCCGGGTCACCGGCTGAGGAGGCCGGCGTCGATCACGAACTGCGCGCCCGGTCACGTAGCGCGCGTCGTCGGAGGCGAGGTAGAGCACCGCGGCCGCCACGTCCTCGGGCTCGACCCAGGGCACGGGCAGCAGGTTGCCGGCCGAGCGCTCGGCGATCTCGTTCGGCGTCAGGCCCTCGAGCGCGGCCAGCCCGTCGTTCATCGGGGTGTTGACGCCCGTCGGATGGATCGAGTTGACCCGGATCCCGTGCGGCGCCAACTCGATGGCCCACGACTTGGTGAGACCGGTGAGCCCCCACTTCGACGCGGCGTAGTGGCTCAGCCGGCCCATCCCGCGGAGCCCCGCCACGCTCGAGTTGTTGAGGATGACGCCCGACATGCTGCGCGATCATCACCGGAATCACCCGGCGCGCCACCAGCCAGCTCCCCTTGAGGTTGATGTCGATCATCGCGTCCCAGGCGTCCTCGGTCAGCTCGTGGGCCAGGCCGTAGGCGCAGATGCCGGCGTTGTTGAACAGGATGTCGATCCGGCCGAAGCGCCTCGACCGTGGCGTCCACGGCGGCCGTGACGGCCGCGTCGTCCCGCACGTCGGCCGCGAAGGTGAGGCACAGGGTCCCGAGGCGCCGGCACTCCTCGGCCAGGCCGGCGAGATCGGCGCGCGAGCCGAGTGCGTAGCCGGGGTAGGCCAGCGGCCGGGCGACGTCGAGCGCCGCGATCCGCGCGCCTTCCCGGGCCAGCGCCACGGCCACGGCGCGGCCCTGGCCATGCGCGGCGCCGGTGATGAACGCGACCTTGCCGGTGAAGCGGGCCATCAGCGTGCTCCGCAGGACGGCGGTCTTCGGGCCCCGCGCCTGGTCGCGTTGGGGGCGGGCGCGACGCGGTACGGCTCGAGATACTCGTCGAGGTCCACCCGGAGCGCGTTGTTGAACACGTTGGTGGCGAGCATGATGGCGCCGAAGGCGGTGAGCGCCACGATCTGCTCCGGCGAGTAGAGGCGGGCGAGCGCCGCGTAGAGCTCGTTCGACACGCCGTGCGCGTCGCGGCCGAGCTGGCGGCCGAACTCCACGACCGTGCGGTCCGTCTCGCTCAGCACGAGCGCGTCCGGGTCCTCGCCCGACTCGACCAGGAGCCGCCGGAAGAACGTCGAGCAGATGAGGCAGTCGTTCTCGGTGGAGACCGCGTGGGCGAACAGGTGGGTCAGCCGCTCGCCCAGGAACGGACGCACCGTGTCGCGGAGCGGATACCACTCCATGAGGGCGTGAAATGCCGGCACCGAGTGGAGCAGGGTGCGCTTCATGTTGGTGATGCGGCCGACCTCGCGCTGGTGCTGGTCGTGCGCGGCGCGGGCGTCGGGTGGGGCGGCGTCGTAGTCGAGCGGCGGAATGCGGGCCATGGGTGCTCTCGGCGTTCGGTGGAGGGCCGCGGCCGGCGGCTCCCAAACACTACTCACGATCCCGATGGAGCTAGAACGCTCGGCCGCTGAGAAACGTCGAATCGCCGCGGGCCATGGCCGGCTCGCTCCGCGCCCGCGGCCCCGTGGCACTCCAGAGAAACCAGTCCATGTCGGCACGAAGCTCGGTGCGCTCGGCGCACAGCGCATACCGGCGGACTGGGCAGACCCGCTCGAGGTACCGCTGCGCCGCCCCGACTTCCACGAGGTGCGCCAGGGCGAAGAGACTGGAGCTCCGCGAGAGGACGGCCTGCCGGTGGAACACGTAGTTCGGCGCGATCACGATCAGCATGGCAACCGCGAGCGGCCCGCCTGCCCGGAGCATCAGAGGCCCGGCTCGGTGCCAGGAGCGAACGCCGGGGTCCGTCGCCAGGCGCGCGCCGAGGCCGGCGCAAAGGAGGACGCTGGAGATGGGAAAGTGACTCAGATGCGTGGCGATCGCGAAGGAGAGCAGGGCGAACGCCAGCCACGGCATGCGGTCGGTCGAGAGCGGCGCCCACACGAGCACGAACGAGAGCAGGATGACGATCGGCGTGAAGATGTCCGGCATGATCTGACCGGAGAACCACGACAAACTCGTCACCGAGGAGAGCACCGCGAAGAGTCCGACCAGCGACGCGGCCCGAAGAGCGAGACCGACGCGCTGTCGCAGGGCGAGATCCACCACGCCGGCGACCAGCAGCCCTTGCGCCACGGGCAGCAGCCACAGCGTGAACGAGCTCGCGAACGGCATCAGGAAGACGCCGTAGGTCAGTGGCCGGAAAAAGAACCACGGCCGGTGCCCGTGGAGGAGGTCGCGGGCGTTGTCGAGGTAATTACCGGTATCCGAATAGGTCAGCGGAAAGTGATTATAGAGCGCCAGCACGCACGTGAGCAGCGCCGCGACCAGGAGTGGACGCCAACCGCCGAAGAGCCGCTCGGGTCTCGGCTTCGCTGTGGGTCATGGATGCGATTCTCGGCGCAGGCAGGTGCTGACGGAAACCTTCGCTGGGCGACGAGAAGCTACGCCCGATCCGCTCGCCGGACCAGAGTAGATTCCGGCATGCCCCAGCAGTCGCCGGCACCCGGCCCTCCGCCTGACCGCCCTCCACGTCTACCCCGTCAAGTCCGCCGCCGGTCTCGCCCCGGCCGGAGTGGGACGTGGACGGCTTCGGCCTCCGGTACGACCGGCGCTGGATGGTGGTCGACGCGGCGGGCCAGATGATCTCGCAGCGAACCCATCCGCGGCTGGCGCTGGTCCGGCCGGCCATCGACGACGGCACGCTCCGGATCGAGACCGCCGGCATGCCCGCGCTCGAGCTGCCGCTCGCCCCGGCTCCCGGCCGTCACGACGCCGGCCACCATCTGGGACGACACCTGCGCCGCCGTCTGGACCGGGGAGCGGGCCGCGCGCTGGTTCTCGGACGTGCTGGAGACCGATTGCAGCCTGGTCTACATGCCCGAGACGACGGTCCGGCCGGCCGAACACCGACCTACGCGCCGCCGGGGCACCGGGTGAGCTTCGCCGACGCCTTCGCGTTCCTGCTGATCTCCGAGGAGTCGCTGGCCGATCTCAACGGCCGGATGCCCGCGCCGCTGCCGATGAACCGGTTCCGGCCCAACCTGGTGATCGCGGGGGGCGCACCCTTCGGCGAGGATGCCATGGGCTCCTTCCGGATCGGGGCGCTCCGATTCCGCGTGGTCAAGCCGTGCGACCGCTGCGTGCTCACCACCACCGATCAGGCCACCGCCGAGCGCGGCCTCGAGCCGCTCCGCACCCTGGCCACCTACCGTCGCTGGGACGGCAAGGTGTGGTTCGGCCAGAACGTGGTGCACGAGGGCACCGGACGCCTGGCCGTGGGAGACCGCTGCCGTAGCCCGCGCCGTGCAGCCCCGCCCCGCCTCGTACCCGCCGGTTTAGATTCCCGCCCCATGGAAGTCCAGATTTTCGGCATCCGGAAGAGCAGCGAGACGCGAAAGGCGCTCCGGTTCTTCGCCGAACGGCGCATCAAGACCCACTTCGTGGATCTGCAGGAGCGCGCGGCCTCGCCCGGCGAGCTCCGGCGCTTCGCGCAGAAGTTCGGCGTGCAGGCGCTGGTCGACCGCGAGTCGCGCCGGTACGCCGACCTCGGGCTCGGCGCCGCCCGCCTGAGCGATGACCGCTGGCTCGAGAAGCTCGCCGAGGAGCCGCTGCTGCTCCGGATCCCGCTCGTCCGCCATCAGCAGCAGCTCACCGTCGGCGACGCCGAGGCCACCTGGCGCGACTGGACCGGCCGGTGACCCAGCTCGCCATCTCCGGCCTCGCCGTCGAGTTCGGCGCCACCCGCCTCCTGGGCGACGTCACGTTCACCGTGGCGCGGGGCGAGCGGTGGGGCATCATCGGCCGCAACGGCTCCGGGCAAGACCACGCTGTTCCGCATCATCTCGGGCGAGACCGAGCCGACCGCCGGCACCGTCGCCCGGGCGAGCGGGCTCCGCTACTCGATCATGGAGCAGCACCGGGATTTCGGCGGCGCCGCCACGGTCTGGGAGGCCGCCGCCGGCGCGTTCGGCGAGCTGCTCGCGCTCGAGCACTCGCTGGCGGAGCAGGCCACGGCCCTCTCGGAGGCGGGCGACCGCTGCACGCCGCAGATGCTGGCCCGGTACGACCGCGATCTCGAGCGCTTCGATCGCGAGGGCGGCTACACGCTCGCCGCCCGCATCGACGCCGTGCTCGACGGCCTCGGCTTCGATCCCGACGAGGCGCGCGCGCGCCCGCTGGCCCAGCTGAGCGGCGGCGAGCGGGGACGGCTCGGTCTCGCCCAGCAGCTCGTGGCGCCCGCCGACGTGCTCCTGCTCGACGAGCCCACCAACCATCTCGACCTCGAGACCACGCGCTGGCTCGAGGACTATCTCCGCGGCCTCGACGCCACCGTGCTCCTGATCAGCCACGACCGCGCCTTCCTCCAGGCGGTGGTGGATCACGTGCTGCACCTCGAGGCGGGCACCGGCGTGGTCTACGCGGGCGACTACGAGTCGTTCCTGCACCAGCGCGCGGAGCGCCGGCTGGCGCAGCAGCGGGCGTTCACCAAGCAGTCCCGCTCGCTCGCCGCCGAGGAGGATTTCATCCGGCGGAACATCGCCGGCACCAACAGCGCGCAGGCCAAGGGGCGGCGCCGGCGGCTCGAGCGGGTCGATCGGCTGAGCCCGCCGCCCGGCGCGGACGGCGCGATGGCGCTCCGCCTCACGGCGGACGAGCGCGGCGGCGACCAGGTGCTCGTCGCGGAGGACGTGTCGGTCGGCGTGCCGGGGCGGACGCTGATCAGCGAGTTCGACGTCCGCCTCATGCGCGGCGAGGTGGTCGGGCTCGTGGGACCGAACGGGGCGGGGAAGTCGACGCTGCTCCGCGCCGATCATGCGGCGAGCGGCCGGTCGACGCGGGCGAGCTGCGGATCCCGGACTCGGTGCGGATCGCCTACTACCGCCAGGACCTGGCGCAGGTGCCGGCCGAGGAGACGCTGTACGACATCATCGCCCACCTCCGCCCGCACTGGGGGCGCGGGCCGATCCAGGGCCACCTCGGCCGCTTCGGCTTCTGCGGCGACTCGGTGCAGCGGCGTGCCGCCACGCTGTCGGGCGGCGAGCGCGCGCGGGTGGCGCTGGCGATGATGATGCTGTCGGGCGCCAACCTCCTGATCTTCGACGAGCCCACCAACCATCTCGACGTCGAATCGATCGAGGCGCTCGAGGACGCCATCGTCGACTACGACGGCACCGTGCTGCTGGTGAGCCACGACCGCGCGCTGCTCCGCGCGCTCACGACCCGCGTCTGGATCCTGCACGACGGCCGGATCACCGACTTCCCCGGCACGTTCGAGGAGTGGGAGACGGCGAGCCGCGAGCGGGCGCACGCGGCCGCGGTCGCGGCGTCCGAGGCGGAGTCGCTCCGGCGCGTGAAGGAGCGGAAGCAGACCCGCCGTCCCGAGGACGATCGCCAGCGGAAGCAGACCGCCCGGCGCACCGCCGAGCGCGCCGTCGCGGACACCGAGGCGGCGGTGAGCGAGTGGGAGGGACGGGTCGCGGCGCTGCGGGCGGAGCTCGAGGATCCGCACCTGTACCTGACCGCGGATGGCGGCCGGCGCGCCGCCGAGCTCGGCCGCGAGATGGAGACGGCGCGGGCGCGGCTGGACGAGGCGTTCGCGCGGTGGGAAGCGGCGACGCGTGCGGCGGAGGCGGCTGGGTAGGGGGGCGGTCGCGGCGGAGCGGGCAGGCGGTCAGGCGGCAGGCGCGTCAAGCGGTGTGTCGGCGAGGTTGCGGCCGTCACGCTGAGCGAAGCGAAGGGGCATGCCTTGGGGCGACGCCCCCTTCGCTTCGCTCAGGGTGACGGGCGAGCAATGCTTCCGCCTCTGCTGACTACGTCTGACCGCCTGACCGCCTGACCGCCGACCGCCCGACCGCCTGCCCGCCCGCCGTTGCCGCCACCCGCCCGTCCCGACTAGCTTCCCGTCCGCGCCACACGCCGTGGGCGCGATCCCATCACACTCTCGTTTCAGGGTTTATGCCGTTCGAGACCGCCGTTCTTCCCGCCGCTCCGGCCGGCTTCGAGACCCCGTTGCTCGCGATCGCCCTGGCGAAGGGCGCGCTGCCGTCCTCGCTCTCGGCGCTCGACCAGGCGACCGGCGGCGCGATCGGCCGGCTGTTCGCCGCGGGCGACTTCAGCGGGAAGAAGGATGAGACCGCGCTGATCTACCCGCCGGGGCCCGCGCCACGCGTGCTGCTGCTCGGGATGGGGAAGCCGGATGAGACCTCGCGCACCAGCATCCGCCGTGCCGCCTCCGTGGCCGCCAAGCGGGCGCGCGCCCTCGGGATGCCGCGCGCCGCCTTCCACCTCGTCCCTGAGACGCTCGGCGGACTCGCGCCCGCCGACGCGGGCCAGGCGATCGCCGAAGGGCTCGCCCAGGGCGCCTGGCAGTACACCGAGATGAAGCGCCCGCCCGAGGACAAGAAGCCCGCGCTCGAGCGGATCGACGTGCTCGCGCCCGGCGCCGCCGAGGCGTTCGTGGCCGGCCACCGGATCGGTGCCGCCATCGGCGCCGGACAGACCGTGGCGCGTGGCATCCAGGTGCTCCCGGGCAACGTGTGCACGCCGACCTACGTGGCGAAGACCGCGGAGGAGATCGCGGCGCGCTACGGTTTCGGGGTCACGGTGCTCGACAAGGCGGCGATCGCGCGCGAGGGCATGGGCGCGCTCATGGCCGTGGCGCAGGGGAGCGCGGAGGAGCCGCGCTTCATCGCGCTCGAGTACAAGGGCGCGCCCGGCGCACCCGTCGTCCTCGTCGGGAAGGGCGTCACGTTCGACACCGGCGGCATCTCCATCAAGCCGGCGCAGAGCATGGAAGACATGAAGTACGACATGTCCGGCGCCGCCGCGGTGCTCGGCACGTTCGAGACGCTCGGCCGTCTCAAGCCCGCCGTCCACGTGGTGGGCCTCATTCCGAGCACCGAGAACATGCCCTCGGGCACCGCGGTCAAGCCGGGCGACGTCGTCACCAGCCTCTCGGGCCAGACGATCGAGATCATCAACACCGACGCCGAGGGCCGCCTCATCCTCTGCGACGCGCTCACGTACGCCCGCCGCTACGATCCGGCGTGCGTGCTCGACATCGCCACGCTCACCGGCGCGATCGTCGTCGCCCTGGGGCACAGCGCCACCGGCGTGATGGGGACCGACGACGGCCTCATCGAGGACGTCCGCGCCGCGGGCGAGCGCTCGGGCGAGCGGGTCTGGCCGCTGCCGCTCTGGGACGAGTACCGCGATCTCATGAAGTCGGACATCGCCGACGTGAAGAACGCCGGCGGGCCGGCCGGCCGGCAGCATCTCGGCGGGGTGGTTTCTGCGGGAGTTCGTCGACGGCTTCCCCTGGGCGCACCTCGACATCGCGGGCACCGCGTACACCGAGCGGGAGGACGCGACGCGGGTGAAGGGCCCCACCGGCGTCGGCGTGCGGCTCTTCAGCGAGTTCGTGTTGAGCCGGCAGGGCGCGGGGGCACGCTGAGCGCGCCGCCGCGCCGGGTGTCACGCGAGGCGGCCGTGCGTGACCTTGATGGCGTTGATCCTGATCGTCGTCTGGTCCCGCGCGCCGCTGCCGCACAGGGCCTGGAAGACACCCTCGCCACCGATTCCCTCAACGCGGAATACGCGGACACCGTCGACAACACCGCCCGCTACCTCCAGGCGCTCGAGCAGGAGGAGGTCCGGGTGCCGGTGCTCCCGGCGCTCGCCCCGCCGGGGCCGCGGCCGGCGCTCACCCGGCTCGTCTTCACCCGCGATTCGATCGAGTGGCTGAGCGGCGCCACCGTGGGCGATCTGCTCGTCGCAGGTGCCGGGCGTCTATCTCTGGCGTGGCGGGTATATCGGCCGGCCGGAGCCGGTGGCCTTTCAGGGGAGCGGCGGGACATCCGCGGAGTACTATCTCGACGGCGTGCCCTACGTGGCCGCCGGCGTCGACAGCGTGGCGGTGGATCCGGCCCTCTTCTCGATCAGCTTTCTCGACCGGGTCGAGGTCGAGCGCTGGCCGGGGCAGATCCGGGTGTACCTGTTCACCCGGCGGCAGGACCGGCTCGCCCCCCGCTCGCGGGTCGCGATCGCCCGCGGCGACGACGACTTCTCCCGCTACGAGGCCTCGCTCGAGCGACGCTTCCCCTCGGGGGTGGGCTTCGCGCTGGCCGCCGACTATCTCAACTCGCCGACCGCGAGCGGGTCGACCAGCAACTACTCCAACACGCAGGTCTTCGGGCAGGGAGGCTGGATCCCTTCGCCCAGGTTCGGGATCCAGTACCAGCTCGTCCGCATCCCGCCCCAAGCGCCAGGCCTTCACGATCGCGGACGTGACGCTGAACGACACGATCGGCGTCGGGTACACGGCGACGCGCACCGACGCGCAGATCCGGCTGGCGCTTCGCGCGCGGGGTGACGGCACCGGCACCGGGCTCGATGTGATCTACGCCCGCTCGGCCTGGGACGGCGTCGGGCTGGACCAGCAGATCAACCAGATCGGCGGCGTCCTGTCATACCGGGCGCCGACCTTCTCGGCCGGCGCCTCGGGCTTTCATCGCACGCGGTGGACGCCACTGGATCTGCGCGGCACGCCGGCTGGTCACCGGTGAGAGGAGTTTGCCGCGAGCGCCGAGGCCGTGCTGCAGCACCACTTCGGCGGGCGGTCGAGCAAGTACGTGACGCTGGCCGCGGGTCTGCACCCCGTGCACGGGACTCGCGCTGACGGGCACGGCGCGCCTTGGAGATCTGGTCGCCGCGCCCTCCGTTCTGGCGGACACCGCGCAGAAGCTCCGCGACTTCGAGGCGCAGGTCGGCTGGAGCCGCTCGCGGTTCGGCCTGCAGCTCGGGTACGCCCGGACGTCGGCGTTCAATCCGTCGGGCTACGCCGAGTTCATCCGGATCGCCGCGCTCGCGCCGTCGCCCGAGACGAACTGGCTGACGGTGAGCGGACGGGTCTCGCCGGTCGGATGGATCACCATCCAGAGCTGGTACAGCGATCCCCTCGACGGGACGGTCGACGGCGTGCCGCCGACGCACTCGCTCACCACCGCGACCATCCGGTCGAAGTTTCTGCGCAAGTTCTCGAGCGGCATCTTCGACCTCAAGCTGCAGCTCGGCATGGAAGCCTGGGGGCGGGGCACCATCGGTCGCGATGCGAGCGGGGCGCCGATCACGCTCCGCGGGGCGACGTTCTTCAAGAGCATGGTGGAGTTTCAGCTGCAGAGCTTCACGGTGTACTGGGAGCGGGGGAATCTCACGGGGACCAAGCTGACGTATGTACCGGGGTTCAGCGTGCCGGCGTACCCGAGCAATTTCGGCGTGCGGTGGGAGTTCTTGAACTAGGTGAGGTGGTCGCTGTAACTTATTGTTGAATAGCTAGTTGTCGGTTTGGCTTGTCATCCTGAGCGAAGCGAGGGATCGGGCGTGGTGCGAGTGAGCCCGAGGCCACTCCATGAGCGCCCGATCCTTCGCTGCGCTCAGGATGACTATCCGCCTCGGTCCCGAACTCCGTCCCTACCAACCCACCCCGATCCAGGCTAAATTCTTCGGCTATCCCGTTACCACGGAGGCTCGTTGCCCAACAGCATGACCGGGTTCGGCGCAGCGGAGGGCCCCGTGGCCGGCGGGCGGCTCCGGGTCGAGATCCGGACCGTCAATCATCGCTATTTCAATCTCGCGCCGAAGCTCCCGAACGATCTCAGCGGGCTCGAGGGCGAGCTGCGCGAGCGGCTCCGGCGGGAATTCGATCGCGGTCATGTGGCGGTGCAGGTGCGCTGGACCGAGTATCCCGAGCGGGCCGGCGGCTTCGCGGTGGATCTCGACCGGGCGCGATTGGTGACCTCGCGGCTCCGCGAGCTGCAGTCCGCGCTCGGGCTCTCGGGCGACGTCTCGCTCGAGCTGGTGGCGCGGCAGCAGGACGTGCTGTCGACGACCAGCGAGGCATCGGTCGAGGTGCCCTGGGCCGAGGTCGAGCCGATCGTCGGGCAGGCGGCGGTCGAGTGCCGCGCGATGCGGGCGCGCGAGGGCGAGGCGCTCGCGGTGGAGCTGCGCCATCGCGTGGAGCTGCTCGAGCAGGCGACGGAGATCATCGCCCGGCGGGCGCCGGAGCGCCTGACCCGCGAGCGCGACCGGCTCCGTGGCGCGGTGGCGGAGCTGCTGGACGGGCGCCAGGCCGACGAGACCCGCGTGGCGCAGGAGATCGCGTTCCAGGCCGATCGGCTCGACATCACCGAGGAGCTGGTGCGCTTCCGGGCGCACGTCGCCGCGGTGCGGGAGGCCCTCGCGGCCTCGCGTCCCACGGGCAAGCAGCTCGGCTTCCTGGCGCAGGAGCTGGGGCGCGAGGTGAACACGATGGGGTCGAAGGCCAACGACGCCGAGATCGCGCAACAGGTGATCGCGATGAAGGGCGAGCTCGAGAAGTTCCGGGAACAGCTCGAGAACCTCGAGTGAAGCCGTTTCTGCTGGTTCTCTCGTCGCCGTCGGGCGGCGGGAAGACCACCATCGCGAAGAGTCTGCTGCAGGCCCGCGACGATCTCGGCTACTCGGTCTCGGCCACGACGCGGCCCCGGCGCGAGGGCGAGCGCGAGGGCGCGGACTACTACTTCCTGTCGCGCAAGGAGTTCCTGCGGCGGGTCGAGGCCGGCGAGTTCCTCGAGTGGGCCACCTACGCCGGCAACCTGTACGGCACGCTCCGGAGCGAGATCGACCGGATCTTCGCCCGCGGGCGCACGGCGGTGCTCGACGTCGAGATCGAAGGGGCGCGGCAGATCCGCGCCACCTTCCCGAACTCGCTGCACGTGTTCGTGCTGCCGCCGTCGGCCGAGGAGCTGGTGACCCGGCTCGCCGGACGGAACACCGAGCCGCCGGCGGTCATGCGTGAGCGGATCACCCGCGCGGCGGACGAGCTGGCCGCGGTGGCGGAATACGACTACGCGATCTTCAACGAGGACCTGGTCCTCGCGGTGGCGCAGGTGGCCGCGATTCTCGACGCCGAGGCGCGTCGGGTGTCCCGGCAGGAAGGACTGACCTCGTTCATCGAGCGGCTGCGGCGCGACGTGATCGCGACCGCGGCACGAATCGCCGAGTAACCCTGAGTGCAACGCGGGCATGCCGGGCAGGCTCCTGATCGGACACACCGAAGTCCCTGGAGCACGAGCATGCGCATCACCACCCCGTCGGAAGTGGCCCGCCAGGCCGGGAACAAGTATCTCGGCGTCCTGGTCGCGGCCAAGTTCGCGCGCTACCTGAACGAGTTCCCCAAGGACCAGCTCGCCGCCAGCGGCGAGAAGCTCACCACCCAGGCGCTGCAGTCGCTCGTCGATGGTGAGCTCAACTACAAGCTCGTCCGCCGCCGTCGCTCCGAGGCGTGACCGTGTGGACCGGCCGCCGCGTCGTTCTCGGCGTGTCGGGCGGGATCGCCTGCTATAAGAGCTGCACGCTCGCCCGCCGGCTCACCGAGGCGGGCGCGCAGGTGGACGTGATCCTCACGGCAGGCGCCGCCGAGTTCGTGCGGCCGCTCACCTTCGAGGCGCTGACCGGGCGCCCCGTCCTCGGCTCTCTCTGGGAGCCCGGCGGGGCGCTCTCGCACGTCCGGCTGGGGCAGGCGGCCGATCTCGTGCTCGTGGCCCCGGCCACCGCGCACCTCGTCGCCCGCATGGCCCAGGGACTGGCCGACGATTTCCTCACGACGCTGCTGCTCGCCTCGACCGCGCCCGTGCTCCTCGCCCCGGCCATGAACGACGAGATGTACGCGCACCCGCAGACGCGGGCCAATCTCGATCGCCTGCGCGCCCGCGGCGTGGGGCTGGTGGGGCCCGAGACGGGCGCGCTCGCCGAGGGACCGTCGGAGCGGCCCGGCCGCATGAGCGAGCCGGAGACGATCCTGGCGCACGCCGCGCGCGTCGTCCGGGGCGCCACGGGCGGGCTGCGCGGCCGCCGCGTCGTGGTGACGGCGGGGCCGACGCGCGAGAGCATCGATCCGGTGCGCGTCGTCACCAACCGCTCGAGCGGGAAGATGGGCTACCGGCTGGCGGAGGTGGCCTGGGAGCGCGGGGCGGACGTGGTCCTCATCTCGGGCCCGGTGGCGCTCCCCGCGCCGATCGGCGTGCACCGTCGGATGGTGGAGACGACGAAGCAGCTCGAGGACGCCGTGCGCGAGGAGCTGCCGGCGGCCGACGTGCTCGTCATGGCCGCGGCCCCGGCGGACTTCCGGCCCAGCGATCCGAGCGAGCGGAAGCGCGCCCGCAACGACGGCGCGCTCGCGATCCCGATGGAGCCGACGGCCGACATCCTCGGCGCGACGCGCGGCGTCCGGCGGCCGGGGAGCGTCACCGTCGGCTTCGCGCTGGAGACCGGGGACGCGATGGCGAAGGGGCGGGCCAAGCTCGAGCGGAAGGACCTCGACCTCATCGTCGTCAACGACGCGCTCGAGCCCGGGGCCGGCTTCGAGGTCGACACCAACCGCGTGGCGCTGCTCGACCGCGAGGGCTCGGCGCGGATCCTGCCGCTCCAGTCCAAGCGCGAGGTGGCCGAGGCGATTCTCGACGCCGTGGAGCACACCCTTGGCCGATGAGCGCCGGCGCTATCTGGCGCAGCAGATCGAGCTCGGCGGCGCCGAGATCATCGTCGGCGCGTGCGGGCGCCCGAGCGGGCGAGCAGAGCCTCGGCCGAACAGCCGGCCGAGTCGATGCCCGCCGAGCCACCGGCCGGCGACACCCCGAAATGGAAGAAGGGCGCGCCGCCGATTCCCGGACCGGGGCTCGCCGTCACGTCGCCCGCGCCCGTGCTCCTCAGCAACGATCTCGCCTCGCTGCCGACGCTCGACGCGGTGGCGGAGCGGATCCGGACCACCTACTGCTGCGAGCTCTGTCCGCACCGCACCAACGCCGTGCCCGGCGAGGGCAATCCCCAGGCGCGGCTGGTGCTGGTCGGCGAGGGCCCGGGCGCGACCGAGGACGCCACGGGCCGTCCATTCGTGGGGCAGGCCGGCCAGCTGCTCGAGTCGATTCTCGACGCTATTGAAGTTCCCCGGACTTCGGTGTACATCACGAACATCGTGAAGTGCCGACCGCCTCAGAATCGAAAGCCCTTGCCCGATGAGATCGCGGCCTGTATTCCCTATCTCCACCGCCAGCTCGAGCTGATTCACCCGAAGGTGATCCTGGCGATGGGCGGGACCGCCGCCGAGTCGCTGCTCGGCGTGAAGAAGAGCCTGGGCGATCTCCGCGGCAAGGTGCACACGTACAACGGCATTCCGCTGGTCGTGACGTACCATCCCGCGGCGCTGCTCCGCAACCCGAACTGGAAGAAGCCGACCTGGGATGACGTCCGTATCGCACGACAACTTCTCGACCGCTGATCCCTACGTCGGCCGCTCGGCTCCCTGGAGCCAGGAGGCCGAGCAGGCGGTGCTGGCGGCGATGCTGCTCGACCAGGACGCGGCGCTCCGCGCCGCGGAGACGGTCGACGACACGATGTTCTACCGGGAGGGCCATCGCCGCCTGTACCGGGCGATGCTGGCGCTCACCGAGCGCCGGGTGGTCATCGACCACATCACCCTCCGCGACGAGCTCCTGCGCCGCGGCGAGCTCGAGGCGGCCGGCGGCCTCGAGTACCTGGCCGAGCTGGTGGACGCGGTGCCCACCGCGGCCAACCTCGAGTTCCACGCCAAGATCGTCCGCGACAAGGCGATCCTCCGGCGGCTGATCGAGGCCGGCACCGCCATCATCACCGAAGCCTACGACGGCCACTCCACCGCGAACGACCTCCTCGACGTCGCCGAATCCAAGATCTTCACGATCTCCCAGCAGCGCGGGAACGAAGGGTTCACGCGCATCAAGGAGATGCTGTGGCCCACGATGGAGCGCATCGAAACGCTCCAGCGCAGCGGCAAAGCGATTACCGGAGTGCCGAGCGGCTTCCTAGATTTGGATTCGCTGACGTCGGGGTTCCAGAACTCCGAGCTGGTGGTGGTCGCGGCCCGCCCGTCGATGGGGAAGACGGCGTTCTGTCTCAACATCGCCGCCAACGCGGCGGGCGAGGGGCAGGGGGTGGCCATCTTCTCGCTGGAGATGTCGAAGGAATCGCTGGTGCAGCGCATGCTCACCGCCACCGCCCGGGTGGACAGCCACCGGGTGCGGCAGGGCACGCTGAGGGATTCCGACTTCACCCAGCTCGCGCGCGCGGCCGGCATCCTCCAGACGTATCAGCTCTGGATCGACGACACGCCGTCGCTCACGCTGCTCGAGATGCGCTCGAAGGCCCGGCGGCTCAAGATCGACAACGATCTCAAGCTGATCATCGTCGACTACCTGCAGCTCATGCGCAGCCCCGAGCGCGCGGAGAACCGCGTGCAGGAGATCTCCGACATCTCGCGCTCCCTCAAGGCGCTCGCGCGCGAGCTGCAGATCCCGGTCATCGCGCTGTCGCAGCTCTCGAGGGCCTCCGAGCAGCGCGGCGGCGAGCGGAAGCCGATCCTCTCGGACCTCCGCGACTCGGGCGCCATCGAGCAGGACGCCGATCTCGTCATCTTCATCCACCGGCCGGAGTACTACGACCGGGAGGACGAGTCGAAGCGGGGCGTGGCGGAGGTCATGCTGGCCAAGAACCGCAACGGACCGACGGGCGATGTGACGCTGCGGTTCGTCCGGGAGTACACGCGGTTCGACAATCTGTCGAATCGGGAGGAGCCGGAATGACGGCGGCAGGCGGGCAGGCGGGCAGGCGGTCAGGCGGGCAGGCGGTCAGGCGGTCAGGCGGTCGGGCTGTCATGCGCATGCGCCGCCTCATCCCTTCGAGTTGCGCGGCGTCGACTGCGGACGTCGCCGCGGATCGATCGACCGGCCGCCGCTGACCGCCCGACCGCCTGACCGCCCGACCGCCTGACCCGCCTCGCCCGCCTGACACATGCCCAAACCCCGATCCGTCTACCGCTGCACCGACTGCGGCCACGAGCACCCGAAGTGGGCCGGCCGCTGCGAGGCATGCGGCGCCTGGAATTCGGTGGCGGAGGAGCCCGTGCTCGTCCGCGCGCCCGGTCGCGAGCGCGATCAAGCGCGGCGGCGGCTCCAGCCTGGTGGCGCCGCCGGCCCGTCTGCGGGACGTGGCCACGCATCCGCTCGAGCGCTGGCGCACGGGCCTGCCCGAGTTCGACTTCGTCCTGGGCGGCGGGATCGTGCCCGGGTCGATGATCCTGATCGGCGGCGAGCCCGGCATCGGGAAGTCCACGCTCCTGCTGCAGGCCGCGGCCCGGCTCGAGGCCGGCGGCCGGACCGTGCTCTATGCCAGCGGCGAGGAGTCGCCCGACCAGATCCGCCTCCGCGCCGAGCGCTTGCTCGACGAGGACGCGGGCGCGGTCCACGTGCTCGGCGAGACCCGGCTCGAGGCCATCCTGGGCGCGGCCGCGGCGGTCGCGGCCGATGTCGTGGTCATCGATTCCATTCAGACCGTGTACACCGAGGCACTCGAGAGCGCGCCCGGCAACGTGGGCCAGGTGCGCGAGTGCGCCGGGCAGCTCATGCGCTTCGCCAAGGAGAGCGGGACGACGGTGATCGTGGTCGGCCACGTCACCAAGGGCGGCGGGATCGCGGGACCCAAGACGCTGGAGCACATCGTCGACACGGTGCTCTACTTCGAGGGCGAGGCCACACTCGACTACCGGCTGCTCCGCACCACCAAGAACCGGTTCGGCTCGGTCGACGAGCTCGGCGTCTTCTCCATGACCGAGCACGGGCTCATCGCCGTGCCCAATCCATCCGCGGTCTTCCTCGCCGCCCGCGCGGACGGCATCAGCGGCAGCGCGGTCACCGCGCTCATGGAAGGCACCCGGCCGGTGCTGGTCGAGGTGCAGGCGCTCGCCGCCAAATCGGGATACGGCACACCCCAGCGCGTTGCGACCGGACTCGATCCCAAGCGGCTCGCCGTCCTCCTCGCCGTCCTGGAGCGGCGGGCGGAGACCTCGTTCGCCGATCTCGATGTCTTCGTCCAGGTCACGGCCGGCGTGCGCCTGAGCGAGCCCGGGGCCGATCTGGCCGTGGCGGCGGCCCTGGTCTCGAGCCTCTACAACCGGCCCGCGCCCAAGGACGTGATCTTCCTCGGTGAGATCGGCCTCGGCGGCGAGATCCGGCCGAGCGGGGCCATCGAGCGGCGCATCGCCGAGGCGGCGCGGCTCGGCTTCCGGCGGGTGTTCGGCTCGTCGCGCAGTGGGACGCAGGTGGCGGGGGTCTCGATGGTCGGGCTCGACCACGTCGAGCAGCTGGTGCGGGCGCTTGCCGCGTGACGTCGGCGTGGTCGTCGTCGCGGCGGGGCGGGGCACCCGTTTCGGCGGGGAGACACCGAAGCAGTATCAGCCGATCGCCGGCGTGCCGATGGTGCTGCGCGCGGTGCGGCCGTTCGCCGCCCACCCGGATGTGGCGCAGGTGGCGCTCGTCCTGCCGCCGGCCGATGCCGAGGCCCCCCCGGCGTTCCTGCGCGGCGTCGCGGGGGCCGGCTTGGTAGTCGTGGCCGGGTGGCGCCGAGCGCTCCGACTCCGTGGCCGCCGGGCTGCGGGCGCTCGGCCCGGAATGCACCGTGGTGCTGGTGCACGATGCGGCGCGCCCGTTCGTCGGGCGCGCGGTCATCGACGCCGTCATCGCTCACGCCCGGGCGGGAGAAGGTGCCGTGGCCGCGGTTCGCGTGAGCGACACCCTCAAGCAGGCGGCCGCCGAGGACGCGACGCGTGTCGCCCGCACGGTCCCACGCGATGGGCTCTGGCGCGCCCAGACGCCGCAGGGGTTTCCGCGCGCGGTGCTCGAGCGGGCGTATGCCGCGGCGCGAGGCGAAGGCGGCGCGACCGACGACGCGGCTCTGGTCGAGCGCACCGGCGTGTCCGTGCGGCTGGTGCCCGACTCGCCGCGCAACATGAAGGTGACGACGTCCGAGGATCTGGCACTCGCCGAGCTCCTCGCCGGCCAGGGCGGATGATCCTCCCGTTCCGCACGTCCGCCGAGTACGACGCCGCGATTCCCACGGTCACGGCGCATCTCGGCGCCGAGCGCCTGCTCGGCTATCCCACCGAAACCGTCTACGGCCTCGGCTCGAGCCCGACCGTGCCGGCGCTGCGCCGCCTCGCGCGGCTCAAGGGCCGGGAGCTGGGGAAGCCGTTCCTGCTCCTCGTGGCCGGCCGCGCCATGGCCGAGGCGTGGGGGCTCGTGTTCACCGCGTCGGCCCGCGCGCTGTCCGACGCGTTCTGGCCGGGGCCGCTCACGCTCGTGCTGCGCGGCGGCGAGGGCAAGCTGCCCGACGAGCTGCGCGGGCGCGAGGGTGGCATCGCGGTACGCCACACGTCCCACAAGGGCATCGAGCGGCTGGTGGCGCGAAGCGGACAGCCGCTGACCTCGACCTCCGCCAATCAGCCCGGCGGCCCGCCCGCGCCGGGCCCCGACCGGCTGGTCGAGCTGTTCCAGCCGGCGTTCGATACCGGCGAGCTGCTCGTGCTCGACGGTGGCGTGCTCGGCAACGTTCCACCGTCTACGCTGGTCGACTGCACCGACTCGGTGCCGCGGATGGTGCGCGAAGGCGCCATCCCGCGCGATGAGCTTCGGCGGGCCGCCGGGCGGCTCGCGCCGTGACTATGTTTCCCGCATGAGCACCCACATCCTGTTCGTCTGTACGGGCAACACCTGCCGCAGCCCGATGGCCGAGGCGCTCCTGCGCGACGCGGCCGCGGGGCGCGGCCTCGACCAGGTGGTGGTCTCCTCCGCCGGTGCCGGCGCCTGGGATGGCGCGCCGGTGTCCGAAGGCGCCTATCTGGTCGGGCTCGAGAACGGGCTCGACCTCAGCAACCATCGGGCTCGGCTGCTGACGCGCGAGATCGTGAAGGGTGCCGACCTGATCCTCGTCATGTCCGGCCACCATCTGGCGCGGGTGGCCGAGCTCGGCGGCGAGGACAAGGCGCACCTGCTCGGTGCCTACGCGGGGCGCGAGGCCGGGCGGACCGAGGTGACCGATCCGTTCGGCTCCGATCTCGCCAGCTACCGCCATACCTTTGCCGAGCTGCAGGACATGATCGGAGCCGTGGTCAGCCGCGTCGCCGGCACGGTGCGGTGATCGACGGCTCGACGCGCGTCTTCGCCATCCTCGGCGACCCGGTCGCGCACTCTCTCTCCCCGGCCATGCAGAACGCCGCCTTTCGGGTCCTCGGACTCCCGGCGGTCTACGTCGCGCTCCGTTGCGCTCCCGCGGACGTGCCCGGACTGATCCGCGCGCTGAGCCACGCGGGCGGCGGCGGCAACGTCACGGTGCCGCACAAGGAGGTCGCGGCGGAGTCGGTCGATCGTCCGCAGCCGACCGTCGAGCGACTCGGCGCCTGCAACACCTTCTGGGGCGAGAACGGCGCGACGGTGGGAGACAACACCGACGTCCCAGGCCTCCTCGCGGCCCTCGACGAACTGGAGACGCCTCCCGGTCCGTGGCTCGTGATCGGCACCGGCGGCGGTGCGCGCGCGGCGGTGGGCGCGGCCCGCGAGCGTGGCGCCTCGGTGGTCGTGGCCAGCCGGTCGGCCGACCGGCGCCGGCGGCTCGAGGATTGGGCGCGCGGGCTGGGCGTGGCCATCGGCGAGGCCGATGGCTGCTCGACCGTAGTGAATACCACGCCGCTCGGCCTCATCCGGGGCGACCCGCTCCCGCTGGCCGCCCCGCCGCCGGGCGCGGCAGTGGCGCTCGACATGGTGTACACGCGGGGCGAGACCACGTGGACCCACGCCATGCGCGCGGCGGGCCTCCGCGCGGCCGACGGACGGGGGATGCTCGTGGCGCAGGGCGCGGCGGCGCTCGAGCGCTGGTTTCCCGGCGTGCGGGCCCCGGTCGAGGTCATGCGCGCGGCGGTCGATGCCCGGCTTCGCTGAGGCGCTCGCCGGTGTCGAGCGCTGGCTGCTGCCGCCGGCGTGCCTCCTGTGCCAGGCGCCGGTGCCCTCCCGTCAGGGCGACGCACTGGTGTGCGAGCTCTGCCGGAGCCGGTGGGAGCCGGTATCATTTCCGCTGTGCGAGCGCTGCGGCCAGCCTGCCTTCGGGGACCTCGAGTGCCGGCTCTGCGCCGGCTGGGCCCCGGGGCTCGACCGCGTGCGCAGCGCAGTCTGGCTCCGGGGCAGCGCGCGCGAAGCCGTCCACCGGCTCAAGTACGAAGGCTGGTGGCGGATCGCCTGGACGCTGGCGGCCTCGATGCGGAGTCTCGAGCCATTGACCGGGCGGGTATGCTTGATACCGGTGCCGCTCGGAGCCCGGCGCCTCCGGAGCCGCGGGTACAATCAGAGCGAGCGGATCGCCGTGGCGCTGAGCGAGCTCACGGGCCTTCCGGTCCGGAGCAACGGCCTGGCCCGGCGGCGAGAGACCCGCACCCAGACCGCGCTCACTCCCGAGGGTCGGCAGGCCAACGTGGCCGGCGCGTTCGCGGCCGACGGGGTGAGCGGGCTCGCGTGCGTGCTGGTCGACGACGTCTTCACGACCGGCGCGACGCTGGCCGAGGCAGGAACGGCGCTCAGCGCGGCGGGTGCCGGCGCGGGTGGAGGCAGTGACATTCGCGCGGGCGGAGCCGCCGGTATCGCTGGCGTAGGGCATCCAACGACGGAGAGACGATGGCAATTCGAGTGGGCATCAACGGGTTCGGGCGCATCGGCCGCAACGTCGTCCGGGCCGCCCGGGCAATGGGCGCCAAGGAGATCGACTTCGTCGCGGTGAACGACATCACCGACACGGGCACGCTCGCCCATCTGCTCAAGTACGACTCGGTGCACGGCCGCTTCCCGGGTGACGTCGCGGCGGAGAAGGACGCGCTCATCGTCGGCGGCGACTCGATGCGCGTGCTCTCGGAGCGCGACCCGGCCAAGCTCCCCTGGAAGGAGCTCGGCGTCGACGTCGTGCTCGAGTCCACCGGGCCGGTTCACCGACCGCGATCAGGCGGCCCTGCACCTGCAGGGCGGCGCCAAGAAGGTGATCATCTCGGCGCCGGCCAAGAAGGAAGACATCACCATCGTCTACGGCGTGAACCACGAGAGCTACGACAACGCCAAGCATCACGTCATCTCGAACGCCAGCTGCACCACGAACTGCCTGGTGCCCGTCGTCAAGGTGATCCTCGATCGCTTCGGCTTCGTGCACGGCTTCATGACCACCATCCACAGCTATACCAACGACCAGCAGATCCTCGACCTCCCGCACAAGGACCTGCGGCGCGCGCGCGCGGCGGCGCTGTCGATCATTCCGACCACGACCGGTGCGGCCAAGGCCACGTCGCTCGTGCTGCCACAGGTGAAGGGGAAGATCGACGGCGTGTCGCTCCGGGTCCCGACGCCCGACGTCTCGGTGGTGATGCTCAGCTGCACGGTGGAGAAGGCCACCTCCGCGGACGAGGTGAACCTGGCCTTCCGCGAGGCCGCGAAGACCGGCCCGCTCAAAGGCCTGCTCGCGGTGAGCGAGGAGCCGCTGGTCTCGGTGGACTACATCGGCTCGCTCCAGTCGAGCACGATCGACGCGCTGTCGACGAACGTGGTCGCCGGCACGCTCGTCAACGTGACGAGCTGGTACGACAACGAGATGGGATACTCCGCCCGCTGCGTGGACTTGCTCCGCTACGTGGGCCAGCGGCTGTGAAGCGCACGCTCGAATCGCTCGACCCGGCGGGCATCGATGGCAGGCGCGCGCTCGTCCGGGTGGATTTCAACTGTCCGGTGAAGGACGGCACGGTCACCGACAACACGCGGATCCGGGCGGCGCTGCCCACCATCAAGTACCTGCGCGAGCGTGGCGCCCGCGTGGTGCTGCTGTCCCACCTCGGCCGGCCCAAGGGCGGGCCCGATCCCAAGTACTCGATGCAGCCGGTCGTGCGCGAGCTCGAGCGGCTGCTCGGCGCGCCGGTGACGTTCCTCGCCGATCCGACGGCGGAGGAGGCGGTGACGGCCACCCGGCGGCTGCCGCGCGGCGGCATCGCCGTCGGCGAGAACACGCGGTTCTACCCGGGCGAAGAAACCAACGACCACGCCCTCGCCGAGCGCTTCGCCGCGCTCGGCGATTTCTACGTGAACGACGCGTTCGGCTCCGCCCACCGGGCGCACGCGAGCACCGAGGCGGTGGCGCGGCTCCTCAAGCCGGCCGTGTCGGGCTTTCTGATGCAGCAGGAGCTCCGCTACCTCGGCGAGGCGCTGCACCAGCCCGAAACGGCCGTTCGTCGCCGTGCTCGGCGGGGCCAAGATCAGCGGCAAGATCGATCTCATCGAGGCGCTCCTTCCCAAGGTGGACGCCATCCTGCTCGGCGGCGCCATGGCGTGCACGTTCTTCCGGGCCATGGGCCTCGAGACCGGCAAGTCGCTCGTCGAGGAGGACCGGCTCGATCTTGCCCGGCAGCTCATGTCCAAGGCGGGCGGCAAGCTGGTGCTGCCGGCGGGCGCGGTGATCGCCCAGAAGCTCGAGAGCGGCGCGGAGACCCGGGCGGTGACCCGCGATGCCATCCCGCGCCGGGTGGGCCGTGTTCGACATCGATCCGGCCACCGAGCGCGACTTCGCCGGGCGGATCGCCGCGGCGGGCACCGTGGTCTGGAACGGGCCGATGGGCGTGTTCGAGACGCCGCCGTTCGACCACGGCACCCTCGCCGTGGCGCGGGCGATGGCCGAGGCGACCGGGAAGGGCGCCGTCACCGTCATCGGCGGCGGCGACTCCGCCGCGGCCGTGGCGCAGGCGGGGCTCGCCGACCGGATCACCCATGTCTCGACGGGCGGCGGCGCGTCGCTCGAGTTCCTCGAGGGCAAGGAGCTGCCGGGCGTGGCAGCGCTCGACGACGCATGAGCCGCCCTCTGATCTACGCCGCCAACTGGAAGATGCATCACGCGCCCGGCGGCCGCGCGGGCCTTCATGGCGCGATTCCTGGCGGTGACCGAGCCCGTGCCCGAACGTGCCCTGTGGTTCTTTCCGCCCGCCGTCTCGCTGGCGCCGGTCGCCGAGGCGGCGGCCGCGCGGCCGGACGTCCGGGTCGGCGCCCAGAATGTCCACTGGGAGCCCAAGGGCGCGTTCACGGGTGAGGTCTCCATCCCGATGGTGCAGGAGGCCGGCGCGCGGGTGATCCTGATCGGCCACTCGGAGCGGCGCCACCTGTTCGGCGAGACCGACGAGCAGGTGGCGCGGAAGTCGGTGGCCGTGCTCAAGGCCGGCCTGCAGCCGCTGGCCTGCCTTGGCGAGACGCTGGCCGAGCGGGAAGGCGGCCGCACCGAGCACGTGATTCTTCGCCAGCTCGAGCCGCTTGCTCGACAAGGTGCCCCCGGCCGACTGGGAGCGTATGGTCCTGGCCTACGAGCCGGTCTGGGCGATCGGCACCGGCCGGAACGCCACGCCCGACGACGCCGCGCAGGTGCACGAGCTCATCCGGTTCACGGTGTCGCGCCGGGGTGTGCCCGGCCGCATCCCGATCCTGTACGGCGGGAGCGTCAACGCGGGGAACGTGTTGGCGCTGCTGGCGCGGCCCGAGCTGGACGGCGTACTGGTCGGCGGCGCGAGCCTGGATGCGGACGGGTGGGCGGAGGTGGTGGGGCTGGGCTGACCGCCTGACCGCCTGACCGCCTGACCGCCCGACCGTCCGTCATCTCCCGCTGGCCTTCCGCAGAGGGTGCCTCTAGCTTTCGCGCATCCCTCCACAGGAGCCGACCGATCGATCTCGAGCACCGGCTTCAGGCCGCGGTCGGCGACCATTACCGCATCCTGAAGGAGCTGGGTGGCGGCGGCATGAGCCGGGTCTTCCTCGCCGAGGAGGTCCGGCTCGGCCGGCAAGTCGTCATCAAGCTCCTGCCGCCCGAGATGGGCGCCGCGGTGAACGTGGAACGATTCGAGCGCGAGATCCAGCTCGCCGCCCGCCTGCAGCACCCGCACATCGTTCCGCTGCTCACCGCCGGCGCCTCCGGCGACCTGCTCTACTACGTCATGCCGTTCATCTCGGGCGAGTCGCTCCGGCTCAAGCTCGCGCGCGAGGGCGAGCTTCCCATCGTCGAGGCGGTGCGCGTGCTGCGCGAGGTGGTCGACGCGCTCTCCTACGCCCACCGGAACGGCGTCGTCCACCGCGACATCAAGCCCGACAACATCCTGCTCTCCGAGGGCCACGCGGTCATTACCGACTTCGGCGTGGCCAAGGCGGTGAGCGCGTCGAGCGGCGGCCACTCGCTCACGTCGCTCGGCGTCGCCCTCGGCACGCCCGCCTACATGGCGCCGGAGCAGGCCGCGGCCGATCCGCACGTCGACCACCGGGCCGACATCTACGCCGTCGGTGCGCTGGCGTACGAGATGCTCACCGGCCGGCCGCCGTTCACCGCGCCGACCGCCCAGGCGCTGCTCGCGGCGCAGATCACCCAGGCGCCGGACCAGCTGGTGCAGCACCGCCGCACGGTTCCGCCGGGGCTCAACACTGGTCGTGATGCGCTGCCTCGAGAAGCGCCCGGCCGATCGCTGGCAGAGCGCCGCCGAGATGATCCCGCAGCTCGACGCGATGAGCACGCCGAGCAGCGGGACGATGCCGGTGACGGCGCAGACGGTGATCTCCACCGGCACCGAGAAGGCCATCCGCCGGGGGCACCCGGTCCGCGTCGCCGGCCTCTTCGTCGTCGCGTCGCTGGTGGTCGTCGCCATCGTCTGGCAGCTGGTCGGGAGATTGGGGCTGCCCGACTGGGTGCTCTACGGTGCGGTGGGCCTGCTGCTGATCGGTCTGCCCATCATGCTCATGACGGGATGGAACGAGCGCCAGCGCGCGGTGGCGCGGACGACCGGGATGTACGTGCCCGGCCCAGGCGACCGGAGTCGCGCGCTGGCTCACCTGGCGGAAGGCGCTCATGGGCGGCGGGCTGGCATTCGGCAGCCTGGCCGCCGTGGCGGCGGCGTACACCGCGATGCGGCTGCTCGGCATCGGGCCCGTGGGCACGCTGGTGGCGTCCGGCGTGCTCAAGGACCGGGAGCCGCTCGTGCTGGCCGACTTCGAGAACCGGAGCGCCGACTCGACCCTGGGACCGTCGCTCACCGAAGCGTTCCGGGTCGACCTGAGTCAGTCGCCTACCGTGCGGCTGCTCGACGCCTCGGCCATCGCCGACGCGCTGCAGCGGATGGAGCGCGCGGGCGGCGCCGCGTTCCCGCCGACGCTGGCGCGGGAGCTGGCGGAGCGCGAGGGCATCAAGGGCGTCGTCATGGGGCAGATCGATCCGGTGGGGAAGGGCTACGTCCTTTCCGCCAGCCTCGTCGGCGCGCGGGACGGCAAGGTGCTCACCGCCGTCCGCGAGACCGCCCAGGGCGACGGCGAGCTGCTCGGTGCGATCGACCGGCTGTCGAAGAAGCTGCGCGAGCGGGTCGGCGAGTCGCTGGTGTCGATCCGCGAGAACGCGCCGCTCGAGCAGGTCACGACCGGGTCGCTGGTGGCGCTCAAGAAGTACACCGAGGCGCTCCGGCTCGAGGCGGAGGACCAGCCCGAGGCCGCGATTCCGCTGCTGCAGGAGGCGGTGGCGATCGACACCGGGTTCGCCATGGCCTACCGGAAGCTGGCGGTCATCTACGGCAACCTCGGCGGCAACGAGGCCGGGCAGGTCGCGGCCGCCACACACGCCTTCTCGCACCGCGACCGGCTGCCCGAGCTGGAGGGCGACCTGACGGCCGGCTACTACCATCAGTTCGTCGACTACGACCCGGCCAAGGCCGCGGCGGCGTATCGCGCCGCGCTGGCCGTCAATCCCGACAACCTCATCGCGCTCAACAATCTGGCCGTGACGATGCTGGGCACGCCGGAACTGGGTCGAGGCCGAGAGCCTCGCGGTGCGCGCGAGCCGCATCGGCCGCGGGGCCTCGTTCTTCGAGAACACGATGCAGGCCCAGGTGGCGCAGGGCCACTTCGCGGACGCGGCGAAGACGCTGACGCGCTACGCGGAAAGGTCGCCGGCCAGCCCGACTGCTGCTCGACCAGCGCGCGCGGCTGGCGCTGGCGCAACAGGACTACGCCGCGGGCACCCGCATGCTCCTGCAGCTGCGCGACGCGCAGCGCGCAAGCCAGGGCTGGCAGGCGCGCACGAACAACTTCCTGGCCCTGGTGAGCCGCATGAGGGGAAGCTCGCGGACTCGGAGCGCTACGCACGCGAGTTCATGGCCGCGAGCGAGGGACGTGGCGATCCGGGAGGCTACGTGGGGGGCGCGGCGCAGCTTGCCCTCATTCAGCTCGATTTTCGCGCGCGACCCGATTCGGGGGCCGCAGTGCTCGCCGCGGCGCTGGCGAAGCATCCGCTGGACAGCATCCCGGCGCTGGACCGCCCCTACTGGGTGCTGATCTTGACCTACGCGAAGCTTGGCCGGCCGGAGATCGCGCGGCGCCTCACCCGCGAGGCCGAAGCGTCGGTGCCGGAAAAGATCAGGCGGGGCGAGCCGCGCTATCTGGTTCGCCGCCGGCGCCCTCGCGGAAGCGGAAGGGCATCCCGACCGAGGCGGCGTCGGCATACCGCAGGTGGTACGAGCAGGCCGGCGACTGCACGGCGTGCGGGCTGTTCGACCTGGCCCGGCTGGCGGATCGCGCGGGCCAGACCGACTCGGCGATCGCGCTGTATGACCGGGCGATCTCGGTGCCGGGCCTCAACCGGGTGATGCTCGACGCCTATCAGCTCGCCCCCGCGCTCAAGCGCTCCGGCGAGCTGTACGAGGCCAAGGGCGACCGCGCCAAGGCCGCCGAGCGCTACCGCCGCTTCGTGGAGCTCTGGAAGGACGCCGATCCCGAGCTCCAGCCCGGTGTGCGCGAGGTGCGCGCCCGGCTGGGCCGGCTGGCCACGGAGACGCCCAGCTGACCGCACCGGCCGCCATGCTCGACGATCGCGCCCTCCTCTCCCGCCTCGTCGGCTTCGATACGACGAGCCGCGAGAGCAACCTCCCGCTGGCCGATTTCCTCGCCGACTACCTGGACCGCCCCGGCGTCCGCGTCGCCCGGAATCCGTCCGCCGACGGCGCCAAGACCAACCTCGTCGTGGCCGTCGGCCCCGAGACCGACGACCGCGAGGGCCTCGTGCTGTCGGGCCACATGGACGTGGTCCCCGCCGAGGAGAGCGACTGGCGGTCCGATCCGTTCACCCTGACCGAATCGGGCGACCGGTATGTCGGCCGGGGGACGGCGGACATGAAGGGGTTTCTGGCGCTCGCGGTCAACCGGCTCGCGGCGGCCGACGCGTCGGCACTCCGGCGGCCCCTCGCGCTTCTGTTCACGTACGACGAGGAAGTCGGAACCCTGGGCGCGCGGCGCTTCACCGAGACGTTCGCGCCGATCGCGCGGCTGCCGCGGCATGTGGTGATCGGCGAGCCCACGGCGCTTCGCGTCGTACGCGCGCACAAAGGGATGGTCCGGCTCCGGCTCGAGTTCACCGGGCGGGCGGCGCACTCGGGCTATCCCCATCTGGGCCGAAGCGCCATCGAGCCCGCCGCCCGGGCCATCGTCGCGCTGTCCGTGCTCCGCCGCGCGCTCGAGGCCGAGCGGCCGCCCAACGGCGACCTGTTTCCCGGCGTGCCGTTCGTCGCGCTCAATGTCGGCACCGTGGCGGGCGGGAGCGCCGCCAACGTCATCCCCGACCGCTGCGAGGTGCACCTGGGCATTCGGGTGCTTCCCGGCATGACGGTCGACGACGTCGCCGTGCGCGTGCACGCCGCGGTGGCGGGAGCGGTCGACGAGCCGTTCGCGCTCGAGCCGGTGAGCGAGAGTCCCGCCATGCTGCTCGATCCGGACGCGCCCATCTATCGTTTGCTGTGCGAGGCGGTCGGCCAGCGTGGGTCGCACAGCGTCATGTTCGCGAGCGACGCGGGCTGGCTGCAGCGCGCCGGATTCGAGAGCGTGCTGTTCGGGCCCGGCAGCATCGAGGTGGCGCATCAGTCCAACGAATTCCTGCCGGTCGGGGAGTTCCAGCGCGCGGGCGAGGTGCTGGATGGCCTGATCCACCGGAGCTGCGT
>CAWHZQ010000020.1:0-153447 GCA_963833905.1 uncultured Gemmatimonadales bacterium
TAGCCAACGACCCCTACCGGCAGGGCGTATTTCACCGCTGGGCCGGCCGCCGGCTCGCGCCATCCATCGACCTTCACGTGACCCACTCACGCGGCATCCACGACTCGGTGCTCCGCGCGTACGCCGGAGGCGGCCGCGCGGGGTCGAGTGCGTGAGCCTGGGTATCGACCTCGGCCGCTTCGATCGCGCCCTGGCGAGCCCCGAGCGCGTCGCGGATTATCGCCGGGGCGCCGGCCGCGTCGTCGGCACGATCGGACGGCTGGTGCCGGAGAAGGCGATCCACGTCCTGCTCGACGCCACGCCGGCGCTCCTGCAGGCGGATCCGGCCACGCGCGTGCTGGTCGTCGGCGACGGCCCGTTGCGGCATGCGCTCGAGGCACAGGCGCGCCGGCTCGGGATTGCGAACGCAGTCGAGTTCGCCGGCTACCAGGAGGACGTCGTTTCCGCCTACGCCGCGATGGACGTCTTCGTCCTCCCCTCACGCGACGAGGGCTTCGGTCTCGTCTTTCTCGAAGCGATGGCCGTAGGTGTCCCGGTGGTCGGCACCCGCGTCATCGGGAGTGAGGATGCGGTGGAGGACGGCGTGACCGGCCTGCTCGTGCCGTATGCGGACCCGCCGGCGCTCGGCCAGGCCGTCAGGCGCCTCCTCGGCGATCCGGCGCTCGCCTGCCGCCTCCGGGACACTGCGGCGGAGCGCGTGCGACGGGTTTCCTCGCGCGAGCAATTCGCCGCCCAGGTGGAGGGCATCTACCGTGGGCTGATCCAGAGGCGGCCGGCCCTCCCGACGGGTGCCTCCGTCGCTGCAGGTCGATAACGACGTGTACGACCGGGCCTTCATCTTCGAGATGGCGGGACCGACGCTCGATTTCTCCACGCCCGCCGGGAAGCCCTGCCCAACATTCGGAGCTTCATGGACCTGGGCGCGTGGGGCCGGCTCCACAGCCCGCTGCAGCCGGGCTCCCCCCAGTCGTTCGCCACGTTGCTGACCGGGATGAATCCGGGCGCGACCGGCCTCTTCGACAGCTTCAGGTTCGTCGCCGGCGGCTACGACCGCGTACCGTCGGACGCCCAGGCGCTTCGCCAGGCGTGCCTTCACGAGGTGCTTTCCGGGCACGGCAAGCGAGTGGGGCTGCTGAACGTCCCGCTCATGGTACCGCCGCGTCCAGTGAACGGCTTCGTGGTGTCCGGCGACGAGGGCGTGGGCGAGGAGTTCGCCTACCCGGCAGAGGTGCGCGATGCGCTCGCGGCCGACGGCTACGTGGTGCCCTTCGGGGCGTCCTACGCCGCGGGACGCGAGCGCGAGTTCGCCGACCACGCCCTCAACGTCCTGGCGATGCGACGGCGGGCCGCACTCACCCTCTTCGGCGATGGCCGCTGGCAATTCGGCATGCTCACGCTTCACCTGTACGGTGAGCTGCTGCATGCCTTCTGGAAGTTCTACGACGAGCGCCACCCCGACTACCGCCCCGCGGCAGATGTGTTCGAGGGTCGGGACCCGCTGCTCGAGGCCCTCCAGGCCGTCGACGAGCTGCTCGGCGCAGCTCGTCGCCCTTGCCGGCCCGCGCGGCCTGGTCATCTTCATGGGCGCCTGGGGTCACCGGCTGGTGCACTCGAAGGTGCACCTGAACACGGTCCTGGCGCGAAACGGCGATCTGTGTTTCCGACGCGACCCGCGGACGCACCTCAAGCGCGCGATGTTCCGTCTCGGCGTCACCTCCGCATCGGCCGAGCGGCTGGCCCACCGGCTCAATCTCTGGAAGCTGTTTCACTACAAGCTGGCCCGCGGGTCGCGGGCCAAGGTCACCGGGGCTGCGTTCTGTCCTACCGCGACATCGACTGGCTTCGCACGCGCGCCGTGGCGATCGGCTCGCAGGGCCAGGTGTATCTCAACGTCCGCGGACACCGGCCAGAGGGTGTCATTCCGCCGGAGCGCTCCGGCACAGAGCGCGAGCGGCTTGCACGGCTCTTGTCGGACCTGCGCGACCCGCGGAACGGCGAGCCGGTCGTCGAGCGCGTGCGCACGCGCGACGAGCTCTATCGTGGCGAGGAGGTGACCCACGCGCCCGACCTGATCGTCGAATGGCGGGCGGGCTACGCCGGCGACGGCGGATTCTCGGGGGCAGGCAAGGTCGTCGCGCCGGCCCCGCCGAATCTCTCGAGCGATCACTGGAACGAGAGTGCCTTCCTCGCCCTCGGCACCGATATCCGACCCGGCGAGCTCACCGCGACGCTCGAGGACGTGGCTCCTACCGTGCTGCACGCGCTGGGTGTGCCGATTCCGGCCGGGCTCGACGGCACCGTGTTGCCACTCTGATGGCGGGCGTGCGCAAGGCGCTCACGCGCGTCCTCACCGTCGCGGGAGCCATCGGGCTTCTGCTGCTGATTTTCCGTGTCGTGCCCTTCGCGGAGGTCATGCGCTCGATCCGCTCGGCGGAGCCGACCAAGCTGGCGATCGGGTTCGCGCTGCTGTTCCTGGGCCGGCTGCTCGCCGCCTGGCGGATGAAACTGCTCACGGACGAACAGGGTCTTCAGCTCAGGCTGACCGAGATCTTCGAGATCGGCACCACGTCCACGTTCTATGGCCTCATCCTGCCGGGCACCCTCTCTGGCGGCCTGGTCCGGTGGTACAAGCTCGCGAAACAGGGCAACGCGGTCGGTGCGCTCGCCTCTTTGACCTGGGATCGTCTGGCGGATACCGCGGCCGTCGGCGTGATCGGCATTTTCGGCTGGCTGCTCAGCCGGCCCACCGGCGCCCACGGCCTGATCGGCCCGAGCCTGCTGGGCGTGAGCGCGGGGCTTGTCGTGTTGTACGTCGCCGGGTTTTCCCGGGCCGTCGGGAGCGTGGTGCTTCGGCCGATCGACGCGGTGACGCGGCGCCTGCGCGAGGGCGGATGGGCTCGGGGAAAGCTCGAGGCCGTGACCGTGGCGGCGCGGAGCTACCACGGGCTCGGTGCGGTGTTTCCGACGCGGGTGGCGCTGCTCTCGCTGGCGGTGCAGCTCACGGGGAGCGTGGGGTTCTTCATCTGGGCTCAGGCGCTGGGATCGCCGGTGGGGCTCGCCGAGGTCACCTGGGCGCGCGCATGCTACACGCTTGTGCTGCTCCTCCCGATCACCTTCGCCGGCCTCGGCGCGCGGGAAGGTGTCCTCATCCTCCTCCTGCGGCCATACGGGGTCACCGCCGCCGACGCCGTCGCGCTCTCCTTCATCCAGCTTGGCGGCACGTTCATCCTCGCGATCCTGGGTGGGGTCTTCGAGTTTCGAAACTTCTGGCGCCGGCGGGTGGAGGCGGTTGACGAAAACTGACGGGAGCCTGCGTCAATGAGCAACGCCACTCTAGCCGGTGTTGAGCGGCGCGGACCCGATGCTCATGGGCTGGTCGTCGCCGGGGCCGCCAGGACGACGATCCTGCCGGTCATCAGCTGGCCGTGAACCGCGCAGTCGTACTGGTAGGTGCCCGGCGCCGTGAACGTGAACTGGTAGGTGTTGCCTGCCCCGCTCAGGATCCCGCTGCTGGTGAAGCTCGGCGAGCCCATGGATTCAACGCTGTGGGGCAAGTCCGCCCCGGCGGCCCACGTCCAGGTCACGGTCTCGTTGACGGCGACGGTGTCCACCGCCGGGTTGGACGAGCCGTTCAGCGCGCTCGTGAAGAAGATGTCCCCCACGTTGGTGGTCGGTGGGGTCTGTGTGTTCGGGGTGGTCGGTGTGTGCTCCGAGAAGCAGGCGGCGACAACGACGACGCCCGCGAGCGCGAGCCCGAGCAGCGCGAAATGACTCCTGCCCACGGTCATTTGGCCTCCTCGACGATCACCGTCCCCTTCATGAACGGATGCACCACGCAGAAGAACTGGTACGTGCCGGGCTTCGTGAACGTGTGCGGCCAGCTGGCGCCGGGCGCCATGTTTCCCGAGTCGAAGCTGCGGTCGACGGCGGTCACGGTGTGCTCGACCGCATCGTTGTTGGTCCATGCCACCGTCGTGCCCGTCGGGATCTCGATCCGGCCCGGCTGAAAGGCGATGCTCTTCATGCTCGCCTTGACGGTCGCTCCCGTCCGCGCCGCCGCCGAAGTGTCGCCGGGTGCGGGCGGTGCCGCCGGTGCCGCCGGCGGCGGCGCCGCCGCGGGCTGCCGCCGACCGAAGTAGCGGGCCAGCGTGAACGGGATGGTAAACTCGAAGCCATAGCGCCGCTGGCTCGTCCCGCGGGAGGCGCCCTCCAGCGTCGCGGTGCTGGTGTTGGTCGCCTGGAGCGAGAACGTGTGCGGCGTGCCGGGGATCGCGACGTGGACGCCGGCGCTCCACGCGGGCTTCTCGCCGGTAACCGAGTCGCGATGGGTGAGCGTCACCAGGTCCCCGGCGAGCGCGATGTAGCGATGGAGCCGAAGCACGAGCCCGCCGCCGAGCGCGACGTCCGCGTTGCCGCCCTGAGGATCGTCCAGGACGCGCGTGACCCCGATCAGCCGCACCGGCCCCAGCGCGCGCCCGATCGAGATCTCACCGTCGAGCCCCTTCACTGAGAGGTTGTAGCCCACCTGCCCACCGAGATCGAGCTGAGCGCCGCGGTCCTGCGAGAGTGGCAGCCAGCGCCCGTAGAACTCCCACTCGTTCGGATAGTTCGGGGTGAGTGTAGAGTTGGTCGAATAGAGGAACCCGACCTGGGTGTGCTTCGGCAACCCGGCGCCGATGACGAAGGTCGGAAAGTTGGTGACCTTCCGCGCCGGGGCCGAGGTGGCCACGAAGCGGTGCAGGAAGTTGAACTGCACCGTGCCGGTGGGCGCGATCCAGTCACCCGAGACGTTCGGCGGGCGGTCGAGCAGCGACTGCGCCGGCAGCGGGGCGGTCGCCGTGAGCGGCGCCAAGAGGAGGAGGAAGCCGAGGAATCGAGACACGCGCGCTCCTGGCGTTTGGGCGGTAGTCGTAGACGCCCACGGTCTGGACCATACCAGTTCTGGCAAAATGTCCTTTCCGGCGCCAGTGCGGCAAGCCCGGCACCGAGCCGCGAACGCGAACGCCTCCAGCTCTCGCTGGAGGCTCGGCGCCGCTGCCCAGGAAACGCGTGCGTCTTCAGCTCTCGCCGGAGGCGCTCGACTGGCGGTGCCCGCTGTCGGCGCCGTGCCGGCATCCACGATGCCCGACTCGGCGCGTCGCGCGGGCCTTGATCGACGCACGGTATGCGGTGCTGGAAGCGGAGGATGGCGCGCGGGCCCTGCAGATCCTCGAGTACGAAGGGGTCCACATCGATCTCGTGCTCACCGACATCAAGATGCCGCGGGTCGACGGCGTCGAGCTCGGCCGCCGCATCGCCGACCGGAAATGGCAGGTCCCCGTGATCTACATGTCGGGTGGCACAGGCGAGGGTCTCGTCGCGCCGCTGTTGCGGAAGCCGTTCTCGATGGACACGCTGATGGGCGTTCTGGACCGGGCACTGCTGGGCGGGCGAGTGGGACAGCCCGCTGCCTAGCGCTACTCCACCGTGACCGACTTCGCCAGGTTCCTCGGCTGGTCCACGTTGCACCCTCGCGCCACCGCCACGTAGTACGACAGCAGCTGCAGCGGAATGCTCGTCAGGATCGGCGTCAGCATGTCGAGCGTGTCCGGGATGGTGAACGTGGCGTCGGCCAGGCGCTCGATCTCGCTATCGCCCGCGTTGATCAGGGCGATGACCTTGCCGCCCCGCGCCTTCACCTCCTCGATGTTCGACACGATCTTCGAGTGCACCGCGTCCCGCGGCGCGATGAAGACCACCGGCATGTTCTCGTCGATGAGCGCGATCGGCCCGTGCTTCATCTCCGCCGCCGGGTAGCCCTCGGCGTGGATGTAGGAGATCTCCTTGAGCTTGAGCGCGCCCTCGAGGGCCACGGGGAAGTTCACCCCGCGGCCGAGATAGAGCGCGTTCGAGGTGCTCTTGAGGAACCGGTCGGCCAGGGCCTCGATTTCGCTCGCGCGCTCGAGAATGGAGGCGATCTGCTCGGGCATCCGGCGCAGCGCCTCGATGAACTGGCGCCCCTGCAGGATGCTCAGGTTCCGGAGCCGGGCCAGCCTGAGCGTCACCAGCGCGAGCGCGGCCACCTGGCTCGTGAACGCCTTCGTGCTGGCGACGCCCACCTCGGGGCCGGCGTGCAGGTAGATGCCGCCGTCGACCTCGCGCGCGATGGTCGAGCCGACCACGTTGACCAGACCGACCGTCCGGGCGCCCCGCCGCTTGGCCTCGCGGACGGCCGCCAGGGTGTCGGCGGTCTCGCCGCTCTGCGAGATCCCGATGACGAGCGTCCGCTGGTCCACCACCGGGTTCCGGTACCGGAACTCGGAGGCGTACTCCACCTCGACCGGGATCCGGGCCATCTCCTCGAGCATGTACTCGCCGATGAGCCCCGAATGCCACGACGTGCCGCACGCGGTGATGACGATCCGCTCGACCTGCTTCAGCTCGTCGTCGCTCAGGTTGAGGCCGGTGACGCGGGCGGTGCCCTCGTCGTCGAGCAGGTGGCCGCGGAGCGTGTTGCAGAGGCTCTCGGGCTGCTCGTGGATCTCCTTCAGCATGAAGTGCGGGTAGCCGTTGCGCTCCACCATCGCCAGGTCCCAGTCGATCTGGTTCACCGGCTTGCTGATGCGGATCGACTGGAGGTTCCGCACCCGGTAGCCGTCGCGGGTGAGGACCACCAGCTCGCCGTCGTCGAGGTAGACCACCGAGCGGGTGTACTGCAGCAGCGGCGAGGCGTCGGAGGCGACGAAGTACTCGTTCTCGCCCACGCCCACCAGCAGGGGCGAGCCCTTGCGCGCGGCCACGAGCACGCCCGGCTCGTCCGCGGAGACGAACGCCAGGCCGTAGGCGCCGTCGACGTCGCGCAGCGCCTCCGCCACGGCTTCCTCGAGGTTGCCCTGGTAGAACTCGCCCACGAGGTGGGCCAGCACTTCGGTGTCGGTCTCGGACTTGAAGCTGTGACCGCGCGCCTCGAGCGCCTTCCGGATGGCGTTCGAGTTCTCGATGATGCCGTTGTGGATGACGGCGATCCGGCCGGCCTGGTCGGTATGCGGATGGGCGTTCGGGGTGGTCGGCGCGCCGTGCGTGGCCCAGCGGGTGTGTCCGATGCCCAGCGTGCCCAGGGGCATCTTTTCCTCGAGCGCCTGCTCCAGCATGCTCAGCTTGCCGGCGGCCTTCATGATCTTGAGGCCGTCGCCGTTCACGATCGCGATGCCCGACGAGTCATACCCCCGGTACTCGAGGCGGCGCAGCCCTTCGAGCAGCAGCCCGGCCGCCTGCCTGGGTCCGATGTACCCCACGATGCCGCACATCAGGCCATGAACCTCACTGCAAGAGTTCGCGGGCAGCGCCGATCAGCGCCTCCGCATCGGTGGTCGTCGGTGCCTCGGCGATGAGCCGGACGATCGGCTCGGTGCCGGAGGGTCTCACGTGGAGCCAGCGGTCCCGCCAGGAGAGTCGGAGCCCGTCCCGGTCGTCGGCATCCGCGTCGGGGAATCGCGAGCGGAGCTTGGCGTAGAGCGGCGGGAGGTCCGAACCGCGCGGTCCCTTCGCCTTCACGATAGTGTATTCGGGGGACGCGGCCACCAGCTGCGATACCGTAGCCCCAGACGTGGCAAGGAGATGCAAGATCAAGGCCACACCCAGGGGAGCATCGCGCCCGATGTGCAGCGCGGGCAACATGACGCCGCCATTCCCTTCACCGCCGATCACCGCGCCCTCATCGCGAATGGTGCGCGCCACGTTGGCCTCGCCCACCGGCGCGCGGACCAGCCGCGCCCCCGCGGCGCGGGCCGCGTCCTCGACGACCAGGCTGGTCGACAGGTTCACCACGACCGTGGCGTCTTTGGCGGAACTGGTGCGTCGATCCAACACAGCCCGGACCGCGAACGCCAGCGTGTAGTCCTCGCCGATCGGCCGGCCAAGCTCGTCGACGATGGCAAGCCGGTCCACGTCGGGATCCACCGCGAGGCCGATGTCGGCACCGCTCCGCCGCACCAGCTCGCCGAGCTCGCCCAGGTTCTCGGGCACCGGCTCCGGCGGCCGAGGGAAGCGGCCGTCGGGCTCGAGGTTGATGCCGCTCATGCGGCATCCCAGCCGCTCGAGCAGGGGCGGGATGGCGGATGCCCCGGCGCCGCGCACGCAGTCGAGCGCGACGTGGAAGCCGCGGGCGCGGATGGCCGCCACGTCGATCAGCGGCAGCGCCAGGACGGCGTCCAGATGACGCGCCACTGCGTCGCGGTCTTCGCGCAGGGCGCCGATGCCGTCCCAGCCCATCCGGGGCGGCCCCGCTTCCGCCAACGCGCGGACCCGCGCGCCGGCCTCGGCATCGAGGAAGATCCCGTCGGGGCCGACGAACTTGAGCGCGTTCCACTCGATGGGGTTGTGGCTCGCGGTCAGGATCAGGCCGGCGCCGGCGTGGTGGTGCTCCACCGCCATCTGCACGGTCGGGGTCGGCACCACGCCCACGTCGATGACGTCGACGCCCACCGACATCAGCCCGGCCGCCGCCGCATGGGTGAACATCGCGCCGCTCGTCCGCGCATCGCGCCCGAGGACCACGGCCGGCCGCGCCTTCTCGCGCCCGGCCGCCGGCTGCCCCGCGGCGGACGCCCGGACCCAGGCACCCAGCGCCGCGGCGTGCCGGGCCACGAGCTCGGGCGTGAGGTCCGTGCCCACGTGCCCACGCATCCCGGAAACGCTGATCATCAGGGTGTCGGACATCAGGACTGGATCTGGACGGGCGTCAGAGGGAGATCGGCAGTGCCGAGATGTCGCTGAAGGCGCGCTGGAACGCGTCGACGACCTCGGGGTCGAAGTGGCGTCTGCGCGCACCGCCGGAGCTCGTCGACCGCGTCCGCCGGGGTCCGGGACGGGCGGTAGGCGCGGTTCGTGGTCATCGCGTCGAACGCGTCCACCACCGCCACGATGCGCGCCTCCGCCGGGATCTGCGCGCCGACCAGTCCGTCGGGGAAGCCGCCGCCGTCCATCCGCTCGTGGTGCGAGCGAACGATGCGCAGCACCGATCGGCGACTCGGCCAGGGTCGGCGCCAGGATGCGCTCCCCCAGCGCGGCGTGCCCCTTGATGTGCTCGAACTCCTCGGGCGTGAGCGGCCCCGGCTTGTTGAGGATGTCCTCGCGCGTCCCGATCTTCCCGATGTCGTGCAGCTCGCCGCCGAGCCGGAGGAACTCCAGGCGCTCGCCCGTGTACCCCAGCTGGACGGCCGTCTTCACCGCGTAGCGGCTCACCCGCGTCGAGTGGCCGCTGGTGTAGGCGTCCTTGGCCTCGAGCGCGTGCACCAGCGTCTGCACGCCGTTGATCAGGGATTGCTTGTTGCGGCGGTCGAGCTCCCGGACGCGGCTCTCGAGGTGCTGCTGGTAGAACCGGTTCTGGAGCACCAGGTCCCGCTTCTCCAGCGCCTTGTCCACCCGCGCCCGCACTTCCTCCACCAGCACCGGCTTGGAGATGTAGTCGAGCGCGCCCAGCTTGAGGCATTCGACGGCGGTGGTCACCTCCGCCACCCCGGTGAGCATCACGAACGCCGTGTCCGGATAGCGTCGGAGCGCCTCGCGCAGGAAGGTGACGCCGTCCATTTCGGGCATGTAGATGTCCGAGATGACGATCGGGATCTCGCCCTGGCTCTCGAGGATCGCGAGCGCCTCGGCGCCCGACGAGGCCTCGACCGTGGCCAGGCCGTGCGCCTGGATGACACGGGCGAGCGAATGCCGCACCTGGGCATCGTCGTCCACTACGAGGCAGTGCACGCTGGCCGGGGCGGGTGACGGGAGAGACACGCTCCGAAGGTAACCGCAAACCGCCCCCCTCTACAACCGCGCGGCCCTCGCCATTACGCTTCTCCGACCCTCACCCGTTCCGGCCCGCGATGACCCGCATTCTGCCCCACGATCACGAGCATCGATTCGCCACCCGCTCGGTGCACGCCGGCCAGGTGCCCGAGCCGCTCTCCGGCGCGGTGATGACGCCCATCTACCAGACATCGACCTACGTGCAGGAGGGCCTGGGCCGCCACAAAGGGTACGAATACGGCCGCACCCAGAACCCCACCCGGGAGGCGCTCGAGCGCAACATCGCGGCACTCGAAGGCGGCAGCCACGGCTTTGCCTTCGGCTCGGGGCTCGCGGCGCTCGACACCCTGCTCAAGCTCCTCCGGAGCGGTGATCACGTGGTCTGCGGCGAGAACGTGTACGGCGGCACTCACCGGCTGATGGAGCGGGTGTACAGCGAGCTGGGCCTCACGTTCACGTTCGTGGACATGCGGGACGTCCGCCTGGTGGAGCGGGCGCTGACTCCGGCCACGCGGATGGTCTATTGCGAGACGCCCACCAACCCCATGATGAACCTGGTGGACCTCGCCGCCGTCGGCGACCTCACGCAGGCCCGCGGGCTTCTCTGCGTGGTCGACAATACCTTCGCCACGCCCTACTTCCAGCGTCCGCTCGAGTTCGCCGCGGACATCGTGCTGCACTCGACGACCAAGTATCTGAACGGCCACAGCGACATGGTCGGCGGGCTGCTGGTGACCCGGCGCGACGATCTCGCCGAGCGGATCGGGTTCCTCCAGAACGCCGCCGGCGCGGTCCCGGGGCCGATGGACTGCTGGCTGGCCCTGCGGGGAATCAAGACGCTCCCGCTTCGGATGCGGCAGCACGACGCCAACGGCCGGCGCATCGCCGAATGGCTGGGACACCGATCGGACGTGGCGAAGCTGTACTATCCGGGACTCCCGTCGCATCCTCAGCACGAGCTGGCCTGCCGCCAGATGACCGGCTTCGGGGGGATGATCTCGCTGGACCTGGGGGAGGCCGGCCGCGCCCGGCGGTTCGTGGAGGCCACGCGGATCTTCGCGCTGGCGGAATCGCTCGGCGGGGTGGAGAGCCTGATCGGCCATCCGGCCAGCATGACCCACGCGTCCGTTCCGCCGGCCATGCGGCAGGCCATGGGCCTGACGGACAGCCTGGTGCGGCTGAGCTGCGGGGTGGAGGACACCGAGGACCTGATCGAGGATCTCGACCAGGCGTTCGCCGCCGCATAGTCTCAAAGTGAAACCTAGGGACCGGGTACCCGTAAGGCCCCGCATCTCCAACCCGAGCCGGCCATGAGCACTTCCCTGCCCGCCCAGCGCCCGCGTCAGACCTTTCCCCAGATCTCCGGCGTCTCGTGGGAGCACCCGGCCGATCGCGCCGCGCTGCAGGCCCTGCGGTCGGTCCCCGGCGTGGACGAGGTCATCCGGAAGACGCTCGCCCTGCTGGGCGGCGAGCGGGGCGTGCGGCTCCTGTTCCAGGGCAACGCCGTCCGGGTGGGACCGGCGCAGTTTCCCAAGCTCTGGCACCTCCACAACGAGGCGGTCACGACCTTCGACTGGCCCACCGTGCCGGAGCTGTACGTCTCCCAGACCCCGTTCTTCAATGCCGGAGCCTACGGCATCGACCAGCCGTTCATCGTGGTCCACTCGGCCGCGCTCGAGCTGCTCGACGACGACGAGCTGCGGGTGCTGATGGCCCACGAGCTGGGCCACGTGATCAGCGGGCACGCGCTCTACCGCACCATCGCCGCCATCCTCGCCCTCATCAGTCTCGGCGCGCTGCCCATGCTCGCCAGCCTGGCCGTGCTTCCGGTCCGCCTCGCCTTTCTCGAGTGGTCGCGGAAATCGGAGCTGTCGGCCGACCGCGCCGGCCTGCTGGGCGCGCAGGACGTCGTGGCGGCGCACCGGCTCGACATGAAGATGGCCGGCGGCGGCCGCGGCGAGGCCTTCCGCGCGCAGCTCAACGTGGACGCGTTCATGCAGCAGGCCCACGAGTACGCCACGAGCGGCGAGGGGCTGGACGTCGTCTACAAGCTGCTCAGCACCCTGGCGCTCACGCATCCGATGCACACCGTCCGGGCCGCGGAGCTCCAGCGCTGGGTCACGAGCGGCGAATACGACCGGATCCTCCGCGGCGAGTACGCCCGCCGCGGGCCCGAGACCACCGACCGTCCGCTGCGCGACGACATGACGGCCGCCGGCAACTACTACGCGGGCGAGGCGCGGGAGCTCGCCACCCAGGTCGCGGACGCGGCCAAGCGCGCCGCCGAGCGCGCGCGCGACGCGTTCCGGAACGCCCAGAAGTCGTGAGGCTGCTGGTCATCGGCGGAGGCGGACGGGAGCACGCCCTCTGCTGGGCGCTCCGGCGCGAGAACCCGGACGCGGATCTCTACTGCGCGCCCGGCAATCCCGGCACCGCCGGCCTGGCGACGAACCTCCCCATCGCGGCCGACGACCTGGACCGGATCGCCGACGCGGCCGACATGCACGGCATCGATCTCACCGTGGTCGGCCCCGAGGTACCGCTGGCCCGCGGGCTCGCGGATCGCCTCCGGGCCGAGGGACGCGCGGTGTTCGGGCCGAGCGCGGCGGCCGCGCAGCTCGAGGCGTCCAAGGCGTTCTCGAAGGAAGTGATGCACGCCGCCGGCATCCCCACCGCCGCCAGCCGCACGTTCACCGAGCTCCGCCCCGCCCTCGACTACGTCGACCGCCATTCCGAGCCATTGGTCGTGAAGGCCTCCGGCCTCGCGGCCGGCAAGGGCGCGGTCGTCTGTCTCACGCGCGGCGAAGCCGCCGCCGCGGTCCGATCCATGCTCGGCGAGCGCGTCTTCGGCGACGCGGGGGCCACCGTCGTCATCGAGGCGTTTCTCGAGGGCGAGGAAATCTCGGTCCTCGCGGTCACGGACGGCCGGGACGTCGAGCTGCTCCCGGTCTCCCAGGATCACAAGCGCCTGCTCGAGGGCGACGCGGGCCCCAACACCGGCGGCATGGGGGCGTACAGTCCCGTCGCGGTCGCCACGCCCGCGTTGCTGGCGCGCGCGCGCGCGGAGGTTCTGCTTCCGGCGCTCGAGGAAATGCGGCGACGGGACACGCCCTACACCGGGAGTGCTGTATGCCGGCCTGATGGTCGATCGCGACGGGACGCCGTGGGTGGTGGAGTTCAACTGCCGCCTCGGGAGATCCCGAGACGCAGGTCGTGCTGCCGCTCGTGGAGGGCGGCCTGACCGACGCGTTCTGGAAGGTGGCGCATGGGGAGGGCGTGGCTCCGATCGCCCGCCGGACCGGCGAGGCGTCGGTGACGACGGTGCTGGCCTCGCGGGGATATCCGGACCGGCCCGAGCAGGGGGCCGCCATCCGGATTCCCGAGGAGCTGCCGGCCGGCGTCACGGTCTTCCATGCGGGCACCGCGCGGGGGCCGGATGGCGTGCTGCGGGTCAACGGCGGACGCGTGCTCAACGTGACGGCCGTGGCAGCGACCTTTCCCGAGGCGCAGCGGCTCAGTCGAGAGACGGCCGAGGCGATCGAGTACGAGGGGAAGATCTTCCGGCGGGACATCGGCTGGCGGGAAGCGGCGCGGGTGCGTGACGACGTGAGCGAGTCTCGGAGCTGATCGTCGCGCGCTCCGGGATGACGGGATCGGTTGAACCGTCCTCCCCGCGGAGCCTCCCCGTTAGATTTGGGAGCGATGCCCGAGCTCCCCGAAGTCGAAACCATCGTTCGCGACATCCGCCCCGCCCTCGTCGGCCGCCAGCTCGGCCGAGTCTCGCTGAGCCACGACGACATCCTGAGCGGGGTCACCCGCCGGACGCTGTTGCGCGGCCTGAACGGCGCCACCGTGCACTCCGTCTTCCGGCGGGCGAAGCACGCGGTGCTCGACCTGGGCGCCCGGCGACTCGTCGTGCAGCCCGGCATGACCGGCTCCCTCATCGTCTACGACCGCCCCCTCACGGAGGAAGAGCGCCGCTACGCGGTGCTGCGCGCGCCGCTCGACGACGGGCGAGAGCTGGTCTATCGGGATGTCCGCCGGATCGGGAAGCTCCGGCTGCTCGACGCCGCCGGCTGGCGGCGCTATACCGAAGCGATCGGCCCCGAGCCGCTCGAGCCCGACTTCACCGCCGACCGTCTCGGCAGCGCCCTGGGGCGCTCGCGCCAGGCGGTGAAGAAGGTGCTCATGGATCAACGGTACCTGGCGGGCGTGGGCAACATCTACGCGAACGAGGCGCTCTTCGCGGCGGGGATCGACCCGTCGAAGCCGGCGCGCAAGCTCACGCCCGATGACCACCGCCGCCTGCACACGGAGATCCGGCGCATTCTGGAAGCGGCCATCGCGTCCAACGGCTCGACCGTGAGGGATTACCGGACGGGCACCGGTGAGCCGGGCAATTTCCAGCTGGAGCTGCTGGTCTACGGGCGCGAAGGGGAGCCGTGCCGTCGCTGCGGCACGCGGCTCGCCGGTACGCACCTGATCGACGCGCGCATTTCCGTCTTCTGCCACCGCTGCCAATCGTGAGCCCCGCCCGCCGCGCGCAGCGGGCCGTTCCGCTCCCCGCCACCGACCTCGAGCAGCTCCGCCAGCGCGTCCGCGCGCTGGCGGAGAACCGGCCGGCCGTCTACCGGATGACGGACGCCATGGGCCGGGTGATCTACGTCGGCAAGGCCAAGCGGCTCCGCACCCGGCTGCTGACCTATTTCCGCGCGGCCTATCCGGACGACAAGGCGGCGCGGATTCTCTACGCGGCGGGCGACATCGCCTGGGACTACGTGCCGAGCGAGTTCGCGGCGTACCTCGGCGAGCTTCGGCAGATCCGGAAGTTCCGCCCGTACTTCAACCATCGGGGCAACGTCACCCGCCGGAGCGTGCTCATCAAGATCTCGAGCGACATCGCCCCGCGGGTGTATGCCGGGGCCACCGTCGCCCGGGACGACGCGCGCTGCTACGGCCCGTTCCGATCGATGGCGCGGACGCTGGAGGCGGTGCGGACGCTCAACGACCTGCTCGAGCTCCGCGACTGCAAGGCCGAGATGCCCGCGGTCTTCGCCGGCCAGGCGGATCTGTTCGATCAGCCGCGGCAGGCGGCGTGCATGCGTCACGAGTTCGGCGTCTGCAGCGGGCCGTGCGCCGGATTCGTGACGCAGCTGGATTATCGCCGGCGCGTCGAGACGGCCATGGCGTTCCTCGAGGGCCGGACGATCCAGCCGATCGATCGCGTCGTTCAGGCGATGCAGGGCGCCGCGGCGGAGGCCCGCTTCGAGGTGGCGGCGCGCTGGCGCGAGAAGTTCGAGCAGCTGGAATGGCTGCTGGCTGCCACCAGCCGCGCCCGCTCCGCCCGCGACCTCCTCACCTTCGTCTACCGCGACCCCGGCGATTTCGGCGACGACCGCGTGTACCTCGTCCGCCAGGGCGTCGTGCGGGCGTCGTTCCCGTATCCCAACACGCCGATCGAGCGCGAGGCCTTCCGCGCCGTCGTGGCCGAAGAGGCGGCCAGGCCTTCCCCGCCGGTCGGCCCCCTTCCGCTCGACGCCATCGACGAGATCCTGCTGCTCATGTCCTGGTTCCGGGCCCACCCGGAGGCGTTGCGCCGGACATCGCCGTATGCCGAGTGGGCCGCCTGAGCGACAGTCCGAGGCCACGGGACGGCAGAGACCGTCCGCGTCAGGGGACGGTTCCCTACTGCGGCATGATGTAACGCTTTTCAGGCCAGCAAGTTAGTAATCTGCATTTTGTGGCACCCCACCTGCCTGACCTTCCGCTGTTGCGCTCTCTGCGCAGCCATTCACTCGTTTGCGGGAGGTCATATGCTTCAACGAATCCTCTGGGCCGGCGCCCTCGCCAGCCTCGCTGTCTCGACGCCGTTGGCCGCCCAGCAGCGCTCCGTCGGTCCCTCGTTCGGCATCACCCCTTACGCCGGGTACATGAAGTTCGGAAACCTCGTCTCTGGACCCTTCGGCACGAGCGTGCGGAACGCCGGGGCGGCGGTGTACGGCGCCGAAGCGACGCTCGGCTTGACGCGGGCGATCGCCCTCGTCGGCAACGTCGCGTACACCCAGCCGGGACTCGAGATCGGCGCACCGCTGATCGGTGGGGTGTCGGTCGGACAGAGCTCGGTGCTGCTCTACGACGCCGCGCTCCGGCTGCGGGTGCCGGTCGGCATGGGCGGGCTGCCGATCTCGCCGTTCGTCCAGGGCGGCGCCGGCTATGCGCGGCAGTCGTTCGACATCGGGCCAGCCTCGACGCATTCGACCAACTTCGCCTACAACGTCGGCGCGGGCGCCGACGTGGCGCTGGCTCCCCGTTTCGGCCTGCAGTTGATGGTCAAGGATTACATCGGGAAGTTCGATGCGCAGGAGGCGACGGGGCTGAACGTCGACACCAAGACGACGCACAACTTCGCGGTGAGCGCGGGGCTGCGGCTGGGGCTGTAGGGAGGCGAGAATAGAGTTCGTCACCCTGAGCGCAGCGAAGGGGGCATGACCCGAATCATGCCCCCTTCGCTGCGCTCAGGGTGACTCACGCTCGGGCCGCTTCAGCGCGACTGCAACAGGAACACTCCACACTAGCTGGCCGCCCGGCTCACTCCAGCGGCACCCACAGCGCCGGCGTGCGCTCGAGGAGCTTGGCCCCGGCCGGCGATGTGACCAGAGGCCAGCTGTACCAACGGTTGGGATCGTCGTCGTGAATCTGGAACCCGATGCCTGGCCGACGTCCCTGCTCTCCCTCGAGCCAGGCCGGGTCGAGGCGCAGCACGAACGACCACACCGTCCCGTCGTCCGCCCCGCTCACCTCCCAACCGCCTCCCGCGCGCGCCGCGCCGAGCCGCCAGTCCGGATCGTCTCGCGGCGGCTCCCACCGTCCGGCCCGCCCGCGATAGACCACGCTGCTGTCGAGCACCCGCTGGAGCGACCACTGGAAATCGTCGTGCGCCGGGGCCGCGGCCCGATCGCCCGCGATATCGAAACACACCGCCACGGCATCCGCCCAGGAGCGCGAGCGGTCCGGCACGGCGACCGCCACGAACGCCGTGTCCACGGCCCGAAGCAGCCAGACCGAGGCCTGGCCCTGCGCCGTGGCGATGCGCAGCTGGGGCGGACCCCAGGCCGCGCTGTCGATGCGTCCGTCCGCCGCCGGAGGCCGCGCGATGGCGCGGAGCCGGAGCGTGTCGATTGGCGTCGGGACCGAGGGTATGCCCTGGAGCAGGAGCAACAGTGAGGCGACGGAGGCGAGCAGCGGTTAATCCGTGTCCAGCGGTGTCAGCGGGACCAGGCGGCCGCGCGGCGGGATGCCCGGCTCGAGCTCCAGGATGCCCACCGAGGCCGGCAGGTCGAAGCGCCGCGGCCCGGCGCCGCCGGGGTTCATCACGGTCACGACGACGTCGACCAGGGTGAGCAGCGGGCGGTGAGTGTGGCCGTAGACGATGATCTCGGCGTCGGGGAACGCGGCCTGCAGGAGCTCGGGCGTCGGGACTCCCGAGCTTGTCGCCGTGGGTGACGACGATGGTGAAGCCGTCGAGCTCGACGGTGGCGATGGCCGGGAGCCGTCCCCGGACTTCCCAGCCGTCGGTATTGCCGTAGACCGCCGTGACCGGCGCGATGGTCTCGAGCTCCTCGAGAATCGACGCCGGGCCGACGTCGCCCGCGTGCAGGATGTGGTCGACCTCGCGGAATACCTCGAACACCTCGGGGCGGAGCAGACCGTGCGTGTCCGCGATGACGCCGATCCGCGCCATCAGGCGTCGTCTCCCGTCCAGCGCCGGGCGATCTCGATGTCGAGGTCCAACTGATCGAGCACGCGCTGCACGATGAAGTCCACCAGCTCGGCCACGGTCGTGGGCCGGTGGTAGAAGCCGGGTGCGGCCGGAATCACCACGGCCCCTGCCTCGGTGACCGTCACCAGGTTCCGCAGGTGGACCAGCGAGAGCGGCGTCTCGCGGGGCACGAGGATGAGCTTCCGCCGCTCTTTGAGGGTCACGTCCGCGGCGCGCTCGACGAGGGACCGGCTGGTGCCGGCGGCGATGGCAGCGACCGTCCCCATCGAGCACGGGCAGATCACCATGCCGCGGGTCCGCTGCGAGCCCGAGGCCGGCAGCGCGCCGCGGTCGCCGTCCGGAAAGCTCGTGACCGAGCGCCAGTCCCCGCCCGTGGCCTCGCGCAGCGCGTCCAGCGTATCGATGCCGCACTCGTCGCGCAGCAGCCGCATGCCGTAGCTCGAGGCGACGAGCCACACGGGCACCTGGTTCCTGCGCCAGCACGTCGAGCAGCCGCACTCCGTACGGCGCCCCCGAAGCGCCGGTAAGCGCCACGACTACCGGATGCGGCGTCACCGTCCCCTCCGGTTGGGGGTCGGGGAACGAACCGGATGCCGGGGTGCCGGCGGTGGGGGTGGCCGCCGTGGCGACTTGGGCGGCTCTTCGGTCGCGCGCTTTCCCGGTGGCCGGGGGCCGGGCCGCGGCTTCATCGCACGAGCCGATCGATCAGCGCGAAGGCGAACACCGTGACGCTCATGACGCCGTTCATGGTGAAGAAGGCGGCGTCGAGCCGTGAGAGGTCTCCGGGGCGGACGAGCTGGTGCTCGTAGACCAGGATCCCGGCGGCCACCACCAGCCCCGCGAAATACCACGCCCCGAAGCCCGCGCCCCACCCGAACAGCGCCAGCGCCGGAATCGTCACGGCATGGAGCAGCTTGGCCAGCAGGATGGCGCGCCGCTCGCCCAGCCGGACGACGGCGCTCCGGAGCCCCTGCTCCCGGTCGAAGCCGGCGTCGGGCAGCGCGTAGAAGATGTCGAACCCCGCGACCCAGGTGGCCACCGCCAGCGACACCGCGAGCAGCAGCCAGGCAGGATCGCTCCAGCGCCCCATCACCGCCAGATAGCCCCCGACCGGCGCGATGGCGAGGCTCATGCCCAGCCAGAGGTGGGGCCACCAGGTGAACCGCTTCGCGAGGCTGTAGGTCAGCACCCACCCGAGCGCCACCGGGCTGAGGCGCAGGCAGAGCGGGTTGAGCAGGCCGGCGACCACGACGAAGAGCGCCGCGGCCACGACGATCGAGACCCAGGCCTGCGCCATCGTGAGCGCGCCGCGGGGGAGCTCGCGGTTCTGGGTGCGCGGGTTCCGCGCGTCGAACCGCAGGTCGGCGACGCGATTGAACCCCATCGCCGACCAGCGCGCGGCGGAGAAGGCGAGGACCACGAGCACGACGGTGCGAAGCGTCACCGGCGCCACGCGGGAGGCGGCCAGCACACCGAGCAGCGCGAAGGGCAGCGCGAAGAGCGTATGCGGCAGCTTGACGAAGTTGACGTACCGGACGAGCAGCGACTCGCCGGCAAACGTCTGCCCTTCGCGCGCCGGAGAGGTCACAGGCGGATGCCGAGCTGCGGCCAGATCTCGTCCACCCGGCGCTTGGTGTCCGCGTCCATGGTGATGAGGTCCGGCCATTCGCGGGTGAAACCCTCCTCCTTCCACTTCTTCGTGGCGTCGATTCCCATCTTGCTGCCGTAGGTGAACGCGCGGCTCGCGTGGTCGAGCACGTCCATCGGGCCCATGGTGAAGCGGACGTCGCGCTCGGGGTCGATGTTGTTGAGCGCGATCCACCACGCCTCGTCCGGGTTGCGGACGTTGACGTGCTTGTCGAGGATGATCAGTACCTTCGCCAGCGACATGAGCCCCTGGCCCCACAGGGCGTTCATCACCTTGTATGCCTGCCCCGGATACTGCTTGTCGATGGAGACGAACACCAGGTTGTGGAAGATGCCGGCGGCCGGCATGTGGTAGTCGACGATCTCGGGCACGGTGAGCTTGAGGAGCGGGAGGAAGATCCGCTCCGTCGCGTGCCCCAGATAGTAGTCCTCCATCGGCGGCGGGCCGACGAGGGTGGCCGGATAGATCGGATCCCGGCGGGCAGTGATGGCGGTGACGTGCACCAGCGGATAGTAGTCGGCGAGCGAGTAGTACCCGGTGTGGTCGCCGAACGGCCCCTCGAGCACCAGCGGCTCGGCCGGATCGATGTAACCCTCGAGCACGAGCTCGGCTTCGGCGGGGACCTCGAGGTCGCAGGTGACGGCCCGGGCCAGCTCGACGGGCTCGCGCCTGAGAAAGCCCGCGAAGATGAATTCGTCGATCGTGGGCGGGAGCGGAGCCGACCCGGAGTAGATGCTCGCCGGATCGCCGCCGAGGGCGATGACGACGGGCATGCGCTCGCCCTTCTCCGCCATCTCGCGCCAGTGGGCGGCGCCGACCTTGTGGCGCTGCCAGTGCATCGCGAGCGTGTCGCGGCCGAGCACCTGGACCCGGTACATGCCGACGTTCCGAATCCCTCGGGTGGGATCGGTCGTGATGACCATCGGGAGCGTGATGTAGCGGCCGCCGTCGCCGGGCCAGGTGGTGAGGAACGGGATCTGCTCGAGGTTGACGGCGGCGTCGCGCAGGATGACCTCCTGGCACGGCGGGCGTCCGCTCTTCACCCGCGGCGGGAACTTGCCGATCTCCGCCAGCTTGGGCAGCATGGCGAGCTTGCCGAAGAGTCCCTCGGGCACCTTGAGGTTGAGCAGCTCCGAGATGCGGCCGCCGATGCTGTCGAGGTCGTCGACGCCGAGCGCGAGGCACATCCGGCGCATCGAGCCGAACAGGTTGATGGCCACCGGCTGCGGACTCCGGGTGCCGTCGCCAAGCAGCACGTGCTCGAACAGCAGGGCGGGACCTCCGCCGGGGCTCTTCATGCAGCGGTCGGCGATCTCGGCGACTTCGAGGTGCGCGCGCACGGGGTGGGTGACGCGCACGAGCTCGCCGAGCTTGTCGATGGCCTTGATGAAGTCGCGGAGGTTGTCGAGGGGCATGGGGCTCCAGTCGGTCAGCCGTTCGGTGCCGCAAACGTCTCGCTCCGCGTCCCCACGTGCAGCGCGCAGACGCCGCCCATGAACAGGCGATAGGACACCCCGTCGAATCCCTGCGCCGCGAGCCGCCGCGCCAGCTCGGGCGGGCTCGGGAACGCGATCGTGGATGCTGGTAACCACGTATAGGCGGTCGTATGTTTCGAGATCCGCCGGCCGATCCACGGCATCACGCGCCGGAAGTAGAACTCGTACAGCCGGCGGAGCACGGGCTGGGGCGGCAGCGTCATTTCCAGGATCACCAGGCGGCCGCCGGGCCGGAGCACCCGAGCCGCCTCGGCCAGCCCCGCGTCGAGATCCACCAGGTTCCGCACGCCCCAACCGACCATCGCGCCATCGAACGCGGCATCCGGGAACGGCAGCTCGAGCGCATCGGCGGTCACCGGCGCCAGGCCCGGCGGCCTTGTTCCGCCCGAGCCGGAGCATCGCCGGCACGAAGTCGGCGCCGACGATCCGCCCCCGGAATCCCGGCCGCCGCGCGAGGGTGGCCGCGAAGTCGAGCGTGCCGGCGCAGAGGTCGAGGTAGATTCCGTCCGGTCTCCGCTCCCACCCCAGCCGTCCGACCGCGTATCGCCGCCAGCCCTGATCGAAGCGCAGGCTGATGATGCGGTTGAGGCGATCGTAGGTGGGCGCGATGGCGGTGAAGACGTCCCGGACATAGGCCCGCTTTTCGGGCCCGCCCGAGACAGGTAACTCACGATCCGAGGCTAACATAGGCGCTCAATGTAGTCCCGCCGCGAGACCGTTGGCAAGGCGGCGGCCGGGTGGCTGACACCCCCGAGTGGGTCCGGCTCAGCGACCAGGAGGTCGTCCTGATGGCCCGGGCGGGTCGCGAGGCGGCCTACCGCGAGCTGATCCGCCGCTACGAGCGGCCGATCTTCGCGCTGCTGTTCCGCATGGTGCGGGACCGCGAGCTGGCCGAGGACCTGTCGCAGGAGACGTTCATCAAGGCGCTCAACGCGATCGAGTCCTATCGCCCCGAGTTCAAGTTCTCCTCGTGGATCTTCAAGATCGCCAACAACGCGGCGATCGATCACCTGCGCCGGCGCGAGCTCGACACGCTCTCGCTCGACGGCTCGCCGCACGCCGAGACGCCCGAGGCCATGCAGGCCACCGCGCTCCAGATCGGCGCCCGGCAGGAGTCGCCGCTCGACACGGTCGAGGCGAAGGAGCTGGGCGGCGCCATCGAGATCGCCATCGGAAGGCTCCGGCCGGAGTACCGCTCGTGCATCCTGCTCCGGCACGTGGAGGGGCGCGCCTACGAGGAGATCGCGGAGATGCTCGACCTCCCGCTGGGCACCGTGAAGACCTATATCCATCGGGCCCGGAACGAGCTGCGGCAGGCCCTGGCCCACCTCAAGGAAGAATGAAACCTCCCCCGTTCCCTCACCGTAGGAGGGTCCACTTATGACCCCTGTTTCCGGGCCCCATCTCACGCCGGACGACTTCGACGCGTGGCTCGCCGGTGCACTCGCACCGGCGTCCGAGGACCATCTCGCCCAGTGCCTGGTCTGCCGGGAGCGCGCGGAGACCGAGCGCGAGATCGTCGAGCTCCTCGGCACGCTGCCGCTCATGAGTCCCGCGCCGGGGTTCGCCGAGCGGGTGATGGCGCCGGGTCTCGATTCCCCAGCCCGTCGCTCTCCCGGCGCTCGCCTCGCTCCGGAACCGGGTCTTCGCCACCCGCCGCTCGATGGCGCTGGCCGCGTCGCTGCTGGTGCTGGTCGCCGGCTCGATGACCGGAAGCGTGGTCTGGACGCTGGGCCATCAGGACACCCTCGCGGCGCTCGGCGGCTGGCTCACGGCACAGGCCGGCCAGGTCGCGTGGCTCGGCGTCCGCGGCGTGGCCTCGAACTTCATGGAGCAGCCCTGGTTCGCCGGGCTCAAGGCCCTGGCGGCGCATCCGGGCCGTCTCGGTCTCGCCTCCGCGCTCGCGCTTACCGCCTACCTCGGCGGTGTCCTGGCGCTCCGCCGCCTCCTGGCCCTGCCCGCGCAGCAGGTGGCCCATGCGAGCGCTTAGCCGGCTGCTTCGGGCGGTGGCGCTGTTGTCGGTCCTCGCCCCACATGCTGCGTTCGCCGGTACGCTCAGCGATCCCGCCGGGTCCCGTACGGTACAGCTGGTCCATGGCTTCTGGTCGCTCGTCGCCGACGTCGCCACCCGACCGGGCGATGGCGACGATCTCCAGACGCCCCATCCCGCGCCGCAGGCGATTCCTCCCGGCGGAAAGGACGAGCCGCCAGGTCGCGCTCGACGACCTGAGCAAGCCGACGGGCATCGAGTCGCAGCTCAGGGAGGCGCTCCGGCCGGCATGACGACGGCGTCCGCGTCACGGTGACCAACGGCACCGCCCGCATGGGCGACTTCAGCATCGGGTCCAACGAGACCGTGCCCGGCCACCTGCTCGTGGTGCAGGGCACCGCGGACATCTACGGCAAGCTGCTGGGCAACCTCGTCACCGTCGACGGCGACGTGGTGATCCACCCCGGCGGCGTCGTCTCGGGAGACATCCTGACGCTCGGCGGCGAAGTGCGCGACGAGGGCGGCGAGATCGGCGGCGAGGTCCGGACGTTCCGGACCTCCTCCGTGCTGGGCACCCCGCTGCCGGTGCAGGGCGCAGCGGCACCCACGGCGATCGAGACCGTGTTCCGGCGGATGGCGGGCGTGGTGGGCGTCTTCCTCACGCTCGGCGCGCTCGGCTTCGGCCTGGTGATGTTCGGCCGGCCGAATCTCGAGGTGGTGTCCGACACCGTGTCGCACTCGTTCGGGCGCGCGTTCGCCACCGGTCTCCTGGGCCAGCTGCTGCTGCTCCCCACGTTCGGCATGCTGGTGGTCGGCCTGATCCTCAGCGTCGTGGGCATCGTGCTGCTGCCGTTCGCGGTGGTGGTCTACGCGCTGCTGGTGATCGTCGGCGCGGTCGGCGGATACCTCGCGGTGGCGCACGCGATGGGCGAGACGTATACCCGGCGGCGGCTGGCCCTCGGGGCCATGATCGGCTCGCCCAACAGCTATCGCTACCTGCTGGTGGGACTGGGCGCGCTGGCGGCGTTCTGGGTGGCGTGGTCGGTCTTCGGCTGGGTGCCGGTGGCCGGCGACCTGATCCGCGGCGCGGCCATCCTGGTGACCTGGCTGCTCGCCACCGCCGGCTTCGGCGCGGCGCTCCTGAGCCGGGCGGGCATCCGCGAGAACTTCGCCGGGCGGCTCCTGCCGCCCGAGGCGCTCACCGACGAATACCTCTGGGCAACTCCGCAGTACGGCGTGACCGCCGCCAAGCGCCCCGGGTCACGGACGCCCACGCGGGGTCTCTGATGCGCCGAGTGCTGTTCTCCCTGCTGGCGCTCGCGCTCGGAGCGTCGGGCGTCGCCGCGCAGTCGATGCGCCCCTTCAGCACCTACCGCCAATGGCACGGCGAGACCCGGCTCGACGCGCGGCTGGACTATGCCGCCGGGGCGCTCCGCCTCGCCGCCGGCCGCCCGAACGAGCTCTACCGGATGGACGTGCTGTACGACGGTGAGCGCTATGTGCCGGTGAGCGCGTTCGACGCGGCGCGCGGCGGCGTGGGGCTCGGGCTCCGCGCGTCGGGCGAAGGCGGCCTCCGGGTCGTGTCCCGGAACCAGCTCCGCCAGACGGCCTCGGTGACCTTCTCGCCCAGGAGCGACCTGGCGCTCGCCGTGACGCTCGGCGCGGTCGACGGGGACCTCGAGCTGGGCGGGCTCCGCCTGACCGATCTCAGGCTCGAGGCGGGCGCGAGCCGCGCCACCGTCCGCTTCTCGCAGCCGAACGCCGCGCGCTGCCGCGCGGCGACGCTCACTGCCGGCGCGGCGGAGCTGTCCGTGCTCGGCCTGGGCAACAGCCGCTGCGACCGCATCACGTTCGAAGGCGGCGTGGGTCGGGTGACGCTCGACTTCGGCGGGGCGTGGACTTCGAGCTCGCAGGTCGCGGTGAAGATGGCGCTCGGCGAAGTCGCGCTGCGGCTGCCGCGCACCGTCGGCGTGCGGATCACGCTCGACAAGTTCCTCGCCAGCTTCGAGCCGCAGGGGATGGTGCGGCGCGGGACCAGTTATCTCTCGCCCGGTTACGACCAGGCGGCCCGCCATCTCGACATCGACGTGACGACAGCGATCGGCGGGGTGACGGTCGACTGGCTGGAATAGTAGTTTCCGATATGTCGCCGCTCGAGACGCTGGGCTTCGCGCTCGGCACGTCGTTCGCCTCCGGACTCAATCTCTACGCCACCGTGGCCGCCGCGGGCCTGTTCGAGCGGTTCGGGATCATCCACCTCCCCGAGCCGCTCCAGGTGCTGTCGCATCCGATGGTGCTGGGCCTGGCGCTCGCCCTCTTCGTGGTCGAGTTCGTGGCGGACAAGATCCCGTACGTGGACAGCGTGTGGGACGCGGTGCACACCTTCATCCGGCCACCCGCGGCCGCTTTCCTCTCTTACAGCGCCTTCGCCGGCGGCGTCCCCGAGCAGTGGAAGATCGGCGCGGCGCTGCTCGCCGGCAGCGTGGCGCTCACCTCGCACGGCGCGAAGGCCACCACGCGTGCTGCGGCCAACGTGAGCCCCGAGCCGGTGAGCAACTGGACCCTGAGCCTCGCCGAGGATTCGATCGCGGTGTTCCTCGCGTGGTTCGCGGCGGCGCATCCGGTGCTCGCCGTGGGGCTCACCGCGGTGCTCGTGATCCTGGCGATCCTGCTGATCTGGCGGTTGTTCCGGTTCTTCCGGCAGGTGGTGACGCGGTTCGGGCAGGCGGCCGAGCGGGGGAGAGACGGTCGCGACGCCGACGAGCCAGTAGGCAGTCTGGCGAGTGGTGGATCGTCGATCACCCGAGGCGGCGCGCGGATCCTCCCCCCCACCCCCAGCCCCAGCCGCCGCGCCGCCGAGCCATCCCGCACGGCAATCTCGATCGCCCCGCCCGAGCCCACGTACGCCAGCAGCCCGCCGGTCGGCACGTCACCGAAGGTGCGCCGGAGCGGCCCGATGTCGAGATCCTCGACCGCGAGCACCGCGTACGGCGGCACGAGCTCGGTCGTCAGGTTGGTGACCAGCGTGCCGAACCGGTCGACGTAGACGATCTCGCCGATCACGGCCTTCCCCTCGTAGTGCGGCTCCGTGTAGGTGAGCCGCGCAGGCATCGTGATGAAGGGCCCGCCGAGCGCCTGGAGCGGCGTGCCGCGCGCGAGCGCCGCGGCCGCCGGCGCGAAGAGGTCCCGGCCATGGAACGTCGGCGCGGCCCCGGCCGGCGTCGGGAGGGTGACGATCTCGACCTCGGCATCGCGCAGGACCGGCGTGAAGAGCCCGTTGTCGGGACCGACGAACCAGTGGCCGTGGGCCCGGAGCGCGAGCGCCGCCCGCGTGGTGCCGACCCCGGGATCCACCACCGAGAAGTGCACCGTGCCGGCCGGGAATCGGTGCCAGGACCGGCCCAGCAGATAGGCACCGGCCCGGATGTCGCCCGGGGGCACGGCGTGGGTGACGTCGACCAGCACCGCCGACGGGCAGAGGCCCAGCAGGACGCCCTTGATCTCGGCGACGTACGAATCGGAACTGCCGAAGTCGGTCAGGAGTGTGACGAGGGGCATGCCATAAGGTAACGCGCTCACGCCCGAGCCCTCTCCCAGCCACCCCATTGCCAGAGCGCCGTCATCGCCGCCGCGCGGGCCATCGCCGTGAGCGCGAGCATCCACCAGATGCCGGCCAGCCCGAACGAGCCGGCCACGAGCTCCGGCGAGCGGGATGCGGAGCGAGCTGATCCCCACGACCGCGAGCATCGTGTAGAGCGTGTACCCCGCGCCGGTCAGCCCGCCCTCGAGCACGTTTTCGAACGCCATCGCGAGCTGGGCCACGGCGGCCGCGCGGAGGTAGAGCGTCGCGTCGCGAATGACGGCCGCGTCGTCGGTGAACACGCCGACGATCGCCGCCGGGGCGAGCAGGAAGACCACCGCCAGCGCGCAAGCCGGCACCGCGGCGATGCGCGCGGTGAGCCATCCCGCCTGCCGGGCGCGCCGGGGCTGACCGGCACCGAGGTTCTGCCCGACGAGCGTCTCGGCCGCCAGCCCGAAGCCGACGCAGATCATGTAGCTGATGCCCTCGATCTTGTGCCCCACGCCCAGCGCGGCGATGGCCGGCGTGCCGAAGCGTCCGACCACCCGCACCAGCAGCATGTAGATCACGCTGAACAGCACGCCGGTGAGCATCGTCGGGAGCCCGATCCGCGCGATCGTGCGCGCCACCGGCAGGCTCAGCCCCAGCCGGATCCCGCCCCGGCGATAGAGCAGCACGATTCCCACCAGGAAGCCGAGGCCGCGCGTGAGCACCGTGGCAAGTGCGGCGCCGTACACGCCCAGCGCCGGGACCGGCCCCCAACCGAGGATCATGATGGGGTCGAGCACGAGGTTGAGGAGCACGGAGGCACCGAGGAGCACGAACGGCGTGCGGGTGTCGCCCGCGCTCCGGAACGCCGCGGTGACGACGAAGTACCCGTAGATGAGCACGGCGCCGAGCAGCTGGATGACGAGGAACTCGCGGGCGAGCTCCGCCACCACGCCCTGCGCGTTCATGAGCCGGAAGATCGCCGGCAGGCTGAGGACGCCGCCGATGGCGATCACCACGCCGAGCACCAGCGCCATCACCAGCGCGGTGCCGGCGGCGCTGGCCGCGCGCTCGGGGTCACCCTCGCCATGCCGGCGCGCGGACACCGCGGTGAGGCCCACGCCGACGAGCTCGCCGATCGAGACGATCACCCAGACCGTGTAGCTCGCGAGCGAGACGGCGGCAAGCGCGTCGGGGCCGAGCGTCCGGCCGACCCAGAAGGTATCGGTGACGTTGAAGAGCACCTGGAACAGCGTGGTGCCCACCGCGGGCAGGGCGAGACGGAGGATCGCGGGACGGAGGGGGCCGTCGATGATGCCGGTTCCCGAGGGCGGCGCGAGCGCCGGTGCGGCATCCGGCTGCTCGGCGTAGAGGCCGGCGGGAGGCACTACGGGGCGCGTCGCCTTGCTTATCGATTCTTTGTTCACCGCGCCTCATGCAAGCTCGAGTCACCCTGAGCGCAGCCGAGGGATAGGGGGCCGGACCGCCACAAAAGAACGCAGTGTCGGCCGGCCTCCTATCCCTCTGCTGCGCTCAGGGTGACTCGCGGGGATCGGCCGCAGCGCTCAGTTCCGAAGAATCGGCAACGCCGCGCTCCGGCCGGCGGTCTTCCGTCGAAGCTCCCCGGCGATGTCGCGGAGGCTGACGGCGGCGGGACTGTCGGGGCTGGCGACGAGGATGGGCTGGCCCGCGTCGGCCAGCTCGGCCATGCGGGGCTGGAGCGGCACGCTTCCGAGCAGCGGCGCGCCGATCTCCTCCGCCAGCCGCTGGCCGCCGCCCGAGGAGAACAGCTCGAGCCGGTGGCCGGTCTCCGGATCGACGAACGCGCTCATGTTCTCGACCACGCCGATCACCGGCACGCCCACGCGCTCGAACATCTTGGCGCCGCGGAGCGCGTCTCCCACGGCCATCTCCTGCGGGGTGGTGACGATGATCGCGCCCGAGACCTGCGTGGCCTGGACCAGGGAGAGCTGCGCGTCGCCGGTGCCGGGCGGAAGATCGACGAGGAAGTAGTCGAGCTCGCCCCAGTCCACGTCCTTCAGGAACTGGGTGACGATCTTCATGATGATCGGCCCGCGCCAGATGGCGGGCGCGTCGCGCTCGACGAGGAAGCCCAGCGACATGAGCTTCACGCCGTGGGCCTCGAGCGGCTGGATCTTTCCGCCGATCACCGGCGGCTTCTCGAACACGCCGAACATGCGCGGGATGTTGGGCCCGTAGATGTCGGCGTCCATGACGCCCACCCGGGCGCCCTCCTGCGCCAGGGCCACCGCCAGGTTCACCGCCACGGTCGACTTGCCCACCCCGCCCTTGCCGGAGGAGACCGCGATGATGCGCCCCAGGTTCGCCTGCTCGGCCGGCGTCGGCGCGGCGCCTGGAGCGGGACGCGGCGGGAGCGGACGGCGGCGGGTGGGTCGTGCGGGCGGGACCGGCGGGATTGGTGACGGTGATCTTGATCTCGTCGCGCCGGACACCGTCGATCGCCTGGACGGCGGCGCGGGCCTGGCGCACCAGCGTGGCGGGATCCTCGGGCGCGAGCAGGAACGTGAAGCTCACCCCGCCCGCGTCGGTCACGGAGAGGTCCCGGATCATCCCCGCCGAGAGCAGGTCGTTGTCCAGCCGTGGATTCCGGATCGCCGCCAGCGCCTCGACCACGCGCGCCTCGAGCGAGGAGGCCACTAGACGGCCTCCACGTGCTTGACCTCGGGCACGGCCTCGCGCAGCCGGCTCTCGATCCCCTGCTTGAGGGTGACGGTCGAGGCCGCGCAGCCGTGGCAGGTGCCGCCGAGCCGCACGAGCAGCACGCCGTCGGTCTCGTCGAAGTCCACGATCTCGACGTGGCCGCGGTGCGACGCGATGTAGGGACGCAGCGTGTCGAGCGTTTTCTCGATCCGATCGATGGTATCCATGGCCCCCGGCGTAATTCCTACTGAGTTACTCGGCAATATAGGCCCCCCTCGGGGCCGGTCAACGGCCGTCACGCGCTGCGGCGGCCGCCGTCCTTGAGGTAGCTGCGGGCGGCCGTGAGCACGAGCGACTGCACCTCGGCGAGCGATCCCGTGAGCGCCAGGCCGGCGGCCTTGGTGTGCCCGCCGCCGCCGAAAGGCAGGGCGAAGGCGGCGACGTCCACATCGCCGACGGAGCGGAGCGAGACCTTCACCCGGCCCTGGCTCACCTCGCGGAAGAGGAGGGCCATCCGCACGCCTTCGATGGAGCGCGGGAACTCCACCACGCCCTCGAGGTCGTCCGACGAGACGCCGAGGCGCTCGATGGCCCCGGGCGGCACCGTGACCCAGGCGAGGCCGTACTCCGGCTCCACCACGAGCGTCTGGAGCGCCTCGGCGAAGAGCCGGGGGCGGCCCTCGGGGGCACGGGCGTAGACCTCGAGATAGATCTCCTCCGGATCCACCCCCACCTCGAGCAGCTCGGCCGCCACGCGAAGCGTGCGGGGGCGAGTGTTGCTGAAGCGGAACCCGCCGGTGTCGGTGAGGATGGCGACGTAGAGTCCGCGCGCGGCCAATTCGGTGAGCTTCCAGCCGTTGGCGACGGCGAGCTCGAAGACCAGCTCGCCCGTGGCGGCCGCGCCCGCGTCCAGGTACCGCGGCCCATCCGGGAGCACTCCCTCGCTCACATGGTGGTCCACACAGGCCACCGGCACCCCGCGCGACGCGGACCGTCTCGCCGAGGTTGCCGAGGCGGCCCAGGTCGGAGATGTCGAGCACCACGATGACGTCGGCGCGCCGGAGCTCGCGGACGCCCTCCCGGGTGCGATCGACGCCGGGCAGGTCCTCAAAGAGGAAGGCAAACCGGGCGGGGGTAGGCGTGGGGTTCGTGATGACGGCGTCGATGCCCTGCGCCCGGAGCAGGTGCGCCAGCCCGGCCTCGCTGCCGAGGCCATCGCCGTCAGGATTGACGTGGGTGGTCAGGCAGACTCGCTGGCCCGGCACGAGCACCGCGGCCAGGGCCCGCGCCGCGGCGACCCGATCGGGGGCGAGGGTGAAAGGCATGGGGAAAATCTAACAGGTGTGGACGGCGGGCGGGCGGGCGAGCAGCCGCCTGCCCGCCCGCCGCTCTACCGCTTCGCCGCCGCCTGCACCTTCGAGTGCCTCCGCCCGTAGAGGAAGTAGATCGCCAGGCCGAGCGCCATCCAGACGATGAGCCGGGCCCAGGTATCCACCGGCAGGCCGACCATGAGGTAGAAGCAGGCCAGGATGCCGAGGGCGGGCACGTAGGGAACCAGCGGCGTCCGAAATGGACGAGGACGGTCCGGCTCGGTGTAGCGGAGCACGAGCACGCCGGCGCAGACGATGGCGAAAGCGAGGAGCGTGCCGATGGAGACCAGCTCGCCGAGGAGGCCGATCGGGAAGCAATCCGGCGAAGATCATCGCCGCGACGCCCGTGAGCAGGCTCGCGACGTACGGTGTACGGAACTTCGGATGCACCTTGCTGAAGATCGGCGGCAGCAATCCGTCCCTGGACATCGAGTAGAAGACCCGGGGCTGCCCCAGGAGCATCACGAGGATCACCGAGCTCAGGCCCGCGATGGCGCCGATCTTGACGACGGGCCGGAGCCAGGCGAGGCCGGGGCCGGCGGCGTTGATGCCGACCGCGATCGGATCAGGCACGTTGAGCTGGGTGTAGTTCACGATGCCCGTCAGCACGAGCGCCACGGCGATGTACAGCACCGTGCAGATGGCGAGCGATCCCAGGATGCCGATCGGCATGTCGCGCTGCGGATTGCGGGTCTCCTGCGCGGCCGTCGATACCGCGTCAAAGCCGATGTACGCGAAGAAGATCACGCCCGCACCTCGGACCACCCCGTCCCAGCCATACTTGCCCGGGCCGGTGGCCGCCGGGATGAACGGCTCCCAGTTCTCGCGGTTGATGTACGCCAGCCCGAAGCCGATGAACAGGAAGACGACCGTGAGCTTGATGATCACGACGATGTTGTTGAACTTCGCCGACTCCGAGATGCCGATGATCAGGAGGATCGTGATGAGCCCCACGATGAGCATCGCCGGCACATTGAGCACGGCGCCCGTGCTGGACCAGCCCTCGGTGAACAGCCGCCATATGTTGAGCCCCGCGCCCGGCGGGGTGGTGTGTGTATAGGGCGCCGAGGTGTACTGCGGCGGGATCACGATGCCGAGGTCCTTGAGGAACGAGACCACGTACCCGGACCAGCCCACCGCGACCGTCGAGGCGGCAAACAGATACTCGAGGATCAGGTCCCAGCCGATGATCCACGCAATCAGCTCGCCCAGCGTCGCGTAGCCGTAGGTGTAGGCCGACCCGGCGATCGGGATCATCGCCGAGAACTCGGCGTAGCACAGACCGGCCAGGGCGCAGGCGGTGCCGGCGAGGATGAAGGAGTAGACGATGGCGGGGCCCGCGTAGTTGGCCGCCGCCTGCCCCGTGAGCACGAAGATGCCCGCGCCGATGATGGCGCCGATGCCCAGTGCCACCAGGTTGACCGGCACCGAGCGCCCGCTTGAGGCTCTGGTCTGAGCCGACCTCGGCCTGGAGGGCGGAGATATCCTTCCGCAGGAAGAGGCTCATACGCCACCCCGTTCCTTCTGCAGCACGCTGTGCTTTCGGCCGTAGCCGAAGTAGATGACGAAGCCGATCAGGAGCCACACGAAGAGCCGGAGCCAGGTGTCCGCCGGCAGCGTGGCCATGAGGCCGAAGCAGGCCAGCATGCCCAGGATCGGCACCAGCGGCACGAGCGGCGTCCGGAAGGGCCGCTCGAGGTCGGGCCGTGTCTTCCGGAGAATCATGACGCCGGCGCACACGAGCACGAATGCCAGCAGCGTGCCGATGTTGACCAGCTCGCCGAGGATCTGGATCGGGAAGGTGCCGGTGATGATGGCGACGATGATGCCGACGTAGATGGTGGAGAGGTACGGCGTCCGGAACCGGGGATGGACCTTGCCGGCCCACGGGCCCGATGAGCCCGTCGCGCGACATCGAGTAGAACACCCGGCTCTGGCCCAGAAGCATGACCAGCACCACCGAGCCGAGGCCGAGGACCGCGCCGATCGTGATGAGCGGCCGGAGCCAGCTGAGCCCCTGGATCTGCTCGACCGCGAATGCCACCGGGTGGGCCACGTTGAGGCGGTCGTACCGGACCAGGCCGGTCAGCGTGAGCGAGACGACGATGTAGAGTACCGTGCAGATGCCGAGCGAGGCCGAGGATGCCGATCGGCATGTCCTTCTGCGGATTCCTCGCCTCCTGCGCGGCCGTGCTGACGGCGTCGAACCCGATGTAGGCGAAGAAGATCAGGCCGGCGCCCCGGAAGACGCCGCTCCAGCCGAACTCGCCGAAGGTGCCGGTATTGGGCGGAATGAAGGGGTGCCAGTTCTCCGGGTTGACGTAGCGGAACCCGAAGAGGACGAACAGCAGCACCACGGCGAGCTTGAGGATGACGATCAGGTTGTTGACCTTGGCCGACTCCTCGATGCCGATCACGAGCACCGTCGTGGCGAGCAGCACGATCAGCATTGCGGGCAGGTTGACCAGCGAGCCGGTCGGGTTCCAGCCCGGATGGATACAGGCAGTCACGGCGTTCGCCACGTCGGGCGCGGTGCAGAAGCGGAGCGGCGCCGACGTGAGCGCGGCCGGGATGTGGATCCCGAAATAGTCGAGCATGCTCACGAAGTAGCCGGACCAGCCGACCCCGACGGTGGCGGCCCCCATGGCGTACTCGAGGACCAGGTCCCAGCCGATGATCCAGGCGACGAACTCGCCCATCGTGGCATAGGAGTAGGTGTAGGCGCTCCCCGCGACGGGCACCGCGCTGGCCATCTCGGCGTAGCACAGCCCGGCGAGCCCGCAGGCGATCGCGGCCACGACGAACGAGAGGGGCACGGCGGGTCCCGCGTGCAGAGCGGCGGCGAGCCCGGTCAGCACGAAGATGCCCGCGCCGATGATCGCGCCGATGCCCAGCATGGTCAGGTTCAACGCCCCGAGGGTGCGTTTGAGGGACCGTTCGCCGGTCGCGTCCGCCTCGGCGCGCAGCGCCGCGACGGACTTCGTCGCCCACAAGCTCATAGAATGGTCCTCGAAGAATGGAGAAGCGCCGCACCGGACGGGCGGCGCCGACCTGCGACCTGCGTCGGCCAGCCTGATCGCAGGGAGGGGCTCCGCCGACACGCTCCCCGCCCGCTCGGGGACCTCTACGCGCTGTAGTTCGGTGCTTCCCGCGTAATCGTCACATCGTGCGGGTGCGACTCGCGCAGCCCGGCGGACGTGATCTGGAGCATCTCCACGTCGCACTGGAGCTGAGGAATGGAGGAGACGCCGCAGTACCCCATGCCACTACGGAGGCCGCCGACCATTTGATACAGCACGTCGGCCACGGGCCCCTTGTAGGGCACCCGGCCCTCGATACCCTCGGGAACCAGCTTCGACGGCGCCATTTCCCCTTCCTGGAAATAGCGGTCGGCGGACCCGTCCTGCATGGCGGAGAGGCTGCCCATGCCGCGGATCATCTTGAACCGGCGCCCCTCGGCGAGCACCGACTCGCCGGGACTCTCCTCGGTGCCGGCCAGCATCGACCCCATCATCACCGCGGAGGCGCCGGCGGCGAGCGCCTTGACCACGTCGCCCGAGTACTTGATGCCGCCGTCGGCGATGACCGGGACGTCGTCCGCGCCGCGAAGCGCGTCCATGATGGCGGTGATCTGGGGAACGCCCACGCCGGTCACGACCCGCGTGGTGCAGATGCTGCCGGGCCCGATGCCGACCTTCACCGCGTCGACCCCGCGCCGCACCATCTCGCGGGCGCCGGCCTCGGTGGCGATGTTGCCGGCGATGAGCTGGGTGTCGGGAAAGGCCTCGCGCAGCTGGCTGACGGTCCGGAGCACGCCCTCGCTGTGGCCGTGGGCGGAGTCGACGACCAGCACGTCGACGCCGGCGTCGATCAGCCGGCGCGCGCGGTCGGTCGCGTCCTGCGCGCCGCCCACCGCCGCGGCCACGCGGAGCCGGCCGTGCTGGTCCTTGTTGGCAAGCGGATGTTCGCGGCGCTTGAAGATGTCCTTGACCGTGATGAGCCCCTTGAGCACGCCCTGGGCATCGACCACCGGCAGCTTCTCGATGCGGTGCTTCGCCAGGATGCGCTCGGCGTCGTCCAGGCTGGTGCCGACGGGCGCGGTGACGAGGTTCTCCTTGGTCATCGCCTCCCGGATCGGCTGGTCGAGGTTGCGCTCGAACTGGAGATCCCGGTTGGTGATGATGCCGATGAGCCGCCCCTGTCCGTCCACAATCGGAACGCCCGAGATCTTGAACCGCCGCATGAGCTGGTACGCCTCGCGGAGCGGCCGCTCGGGCCCGAGCGTGATCGGGTTCATGATCATCCCGCTCTCGCTGCGCTTCACCTTGTCGACCTCGGCCGCCTGACGCTCCACGGTCATGTTCTTGTGGAGGACGCCGATGCCGCCGGACCGGGCCATGGCGATGGCCATGTCGGCTTCGGTGACGGTGTCCATGGCGGCGGAGACGAGCGGAATGTTCAGGGCGATCGTGCGGGTGAGGCGGCTGCTGGTCGAGACTTCGCGCGGATGAACGGCCGAATACCTCGGCACGAGGAGGACGTCGTCGAAGGTGAGACCGGGCTTGTTGCGGATGACGCTCATGCGCTCGAGGGACGGGGTAGCGGACCGGGTGATCGCTCCATACACGACGGCCCACCTGGGCCCGGGGAGGGCGGTCGGCAGGCCGGGAGTGGGCGGTTCCATCTCCGAGTGTAGGGCGGGGTCCCGGGAAATCAAGCGCCGTGCTTCCGGGCCGTCCGGCAACGAGGCGGCTGTCCGGTTCTCGAGCGACCCTGCGCGTCCTCTTCCCGAGGCGCATTGACTCTCAACGCCTCGGTGCGTCGCGGGGAAGACTCCGGGCGCACCATCCCGAAACAGGACTCAGGAGGACCTCACATGAGCACGCATCGCGTCTTGATAGCGGTTGGGATGGCCATCGCCAGCGGCTGCGCCGACCCAAGTGGCCCCACGCCACCGGTGATGATGTCATCCCATCCCGCGGACAGCACGGGCAGCGCAAACGGCGCGCCCGGTCCGGCTCGCCTTTCCGGCTCAGGATCCCGGCCCGCCGTTCTACAGCGAACTGGCGAGCGACTTCGTATTTCACACGGAGGAGGAAGCGGCCGTCGTGTTCTGGCGCTCGACGGCATGCATCCCCGACGATTTCAATCTCCTTCTCGCCCTGGACCTCACGCCCGCGTTTCCGAACGGCCCTCCACGGCCGTTCCTGTGCCCGCTCACGCTCGAAGGCGTCGCGACATGGCACGATCCCGCGACGGAACCCTTCCCGTACCTAGTGAAGGTTCGGGGATCCGGAGCGGTGCCGATCTGGTTCGTTGCATGGCCCGAATTGCAGGCCGCGATGAGCGACAGCATTCTGACGATCACCGACCTGGCGGGCCTGCCTTCGCTCCGGATCGGCTACGCGAGCTTCTACCAGGAGTCGGTGAGGAACTCGACGCAGGGACGGCGGCATCCCAGCAGCGCGACGGTGGCTCGTGGAACGATGGCCGACGGCGAGGAGCTTTCGACTGCACGTCAGCGAGAAGCTCCAGCGCGGCGAGCGGGACTACCTGAGCGTCCAGATCGAGATCGGCGGGAGACTAGCTGACCCCGCCATGAGGGAGGCGCGTGTGGTGAGCACCGGCAGAAACCAGACCACCCGGACGTGATAGTTGTGCCAGCGTCGTCGGATTACGGCCAGGGCAGCGACGCTGAAATGCATCCAGTACCCTCAACGCTCCTCGATCGGCCGGAGCGCCGCTTCGGCCGCTCGGGTCATCCACCGATGCGCTGGGGGTGGCAGGTCGTAATCGGCAAGGAACCGGCGGTAATACTTACGCGCCGGACCCGACCGTCCCGCTGCCTCCTCCATCCGGGCCCGCTCGAAGGTGGCTATGCCTGTGACGATCCGGGTGGCGTGCGTGATCTCGAAGCAGCGTTCGGGCGGCGTCGCCTCGCACCAGCGGAGCAGCCGCGCCGCGCGGACGTCCTCGCCCTCCTCGCTCAACCATCTCGCGGCGGCCAAACGGTCCACACACGCGCCCGAGAATGGTCACGGCGGCAGCCCGACCCGCGCCACGATCGTGGGGAAGCGCGGGTCTGTATGCAGCGAGGCCCACGTGGGTTCCGCCTTGATGAACTCGAGGCCCGGCTCCCGCTCGGCGGCCGCCTGCTCGAGCTCGGACAGGGCGGCCTCGGGTTCGCCCATTACGGCGTAGCCTCTGGACAGCTCCACGTGAGTTCCTCCCGGCAAGTGGAGCTGTCTAGCCGCCTGCAGCCCCGCAAGCGCCGTGGTGCGTGCTGCCGAATCGTGCCGGCCCCGCGCAATGGCTCGCACGATGGTAGACGTGTCGTGCAGCGTCTCGAGCAAGGCCAGCGCGTCGTCGCTGCGGTCCGACGCGAGGTAGAGGAAGAAAAGGTTGTGTGCCAGCGGGCCGGGGCTGGAATCCCGCGCGAGCCCACCCCGGAACACTGCGACGGCCTCGCCAGGCCGGCCCGCAGACCAGAGCGCCATACCGAGGATGTTGGTGGGAGGCCGGGCGAGCGGGTCGAGCTGGACGGCGGTCCGCGCTTCGACCAGCGCCTCAGGAAGAGCGCCAGGTGGCCAGCAGGTGCTCAGCCAGCCACTGGTGGGCGGTGGCGTAGCTGGGGTCGAGGGCGATCGCCCGCCGGACCTCCCGCTCCGAGCCGGCCCAGTCCCAGTAGCCGTACCGCAAGATCTGGTTGAGTGACGCGTGCGGCTCGGCCAGAGTCGAGTCCAAGGCGATCGCTCGGAGCGCCGCTGCTCTGGCCCGGGCGTATGCGGTGTCCCGGGGGACGCTGCCGACATGATAGTAGTCATAGAGCGCGTACACGTCCGCGAGCCCGGCCCAGGCCCGAGCAAAGGTGGAGTCGCGACCGAGAGCCTGGCGGAAGTACTCCGCGGCCTGCTCTAGGCTTTCAGGAGAGCGCCCGGTTCCACTCGGCCCGCCCAGCACGTACAGCCGGTAAGCCTCGAGGTCCGCGGTAGGCGCTCGCGCGACAGCGCGCTGAACGCCCCTCCGAGCGTCCCCCGCAAGACCTCGGCGACCTGCGCGGCCACGTCAGCCTGAAGCGGGAAGACGTCCGCGAGCACCGCTTCGTAGGGCTCCCCCCAGACGTGGGTACCGTCCGCGACCCGGATGAGCTCCGGCGTGATCCGCACTTGCCTCTGTCCGCTAGGGCTGACAGGCCGAACGGACAGTGCCATCGAGCACATAGTCGACCTGTAGCGCACGGCCGAAGGCGGGAGCGGTCTGCCTGAGCCGCGGTACTGGCGGGCGCTGCTCCGGGCGACCAGGCTGAAACGCGGCACTCGGGCAAGCCGGGTGGTGAGCTCCTCGCTCATGCCGTGAGCGAACGCGCGGTAGTTAGTGTCGTGCGACGCTCTCGAACGGGAGCACGGCGAGGCGTTATGCGGTTCCCGAACGTCGCACGGGCCGTTCTCGAGCGCGTTGTGTCTCTCCGGGCGTAGATACACCCCGATCTGCGACGACGCACCCGTAGCCCGAGCGCGAGGGCTAGCGGAATAGTCCTGCGCCAGGCGTGGATTGTACCTGGCGAAGATGAGCCAGCCGGTTACGGGCGCTACGGCCCGTCGGAGGCTGTTTCGCGAGATCGTGTAGTCACTGCCATGGATCCGTTGCACGGTGCCACCAGGGCCCTGGCGAATTCCGCGGCCGTGATCTAAACCGATCGCCTCGGCGCCGGGGCCAGTGCCTTCGTGATGGCCAACTCGATCGTATTCCGGCACCTACGGGACGCCTGCATGCCGCACGGATATGGGCACGTCACACGTGTGAAGTGCCGGGCCAGTGATGGCTTGCGGCGGTTGGGCCCGGTGAAGGGCGGCTCGCCTGCGAGCATCTCGTAGAGCACGCAGCCGAGCGCGTAAATATCGGTCCGCGCGTCGACATCGGCGGTCGCCGAGTCGCCTGCTCGGGGCTCATGTAGGCCGGGGTGCCGATCGCGACGCCCGGTCTCGGTCAGGCTGCGACGGCTCCGGCAGCTGCCGCGAAGCGCGCGGGCGATCCCGAAGTCGGCAGACCAGCGCCTGCCCGTCGGCTGAGCAGGATGTTCCCCGGCTTGATGTCCCGGTGGACGACGCCCTGCGCGGTGGGCATAGTCCAGCGCTATCCGCCACCTCACGCGGCGATGCTTAACGCCTCAGCGATCGGCAGCTGCGGCTTCGCGAGCAAGCCGCTGGCGCAGCGACTCCCCGGCCACATAGCGGCATGACGTACCAGAGGCAGGCCCGTCGATTCACCGGAATCGAAGAGCGGGAGGATATGCGGATGCAGGAGTCGCGCGGCGACCTGAATCTCCTGGAGAAAGCGTTGCCGGCTGATCGAAGCCAGCGATCTCCGCGTACACGATCTTGAGGGCGACTTGTCGCCCATGTCGAGGATCCTCGGCGAGGTAGACGGCCGCCATGCCGCCGTGCCCGACCTCGCGGATGACGCGATAAGGCCCCAACACCTCGCCGGGGCGCACCACCTGTCCCGCAATGGCATGCGCGGCGAACAGCGGCGCCGCCAGCTCGGCCGCCGGCCGGTCGAAGAATTCGAAGACAGGCTGTGGCGAGGACGGCGGGTCGCTGTCTGGCACTCGGGTCATGCGCGATCGATCTCGGGAAGAGGCGGGAGATGCCGGCTAGAGTGACGGCCGCAACCTACGCTATGAGGGTGGTACCACGGCGGCAAGGCCCGGGGACATCGCGACGATACTAACTGTCCAGATCCTGGCTGGATCTTCGCGCGGGTGAGCAACCCGCTGGAACTCCGTCATCTTCCGGGGTGTCTCGTCCGTAGTCTATGTCCGCCGGTCGTGGGATTCGTCGCGTCTGCAGGTAGGACCGTTTCGATCCCACGACTCAGGAGGGCATGATGATCGCCAGCACTCGCTGCCTGGTGGCAGGCGCAGGGATGTGGCTGTTCTTGTCCGGTTGCGGATCCGATCCGACTCCCCTGGAAGCCCCACAGGCGCAGCCGGAATCTCCCTCCGCGTCGGTAGCAGGGACCACAGATATCAATGTTCTGCTCCGGGGTCCTGCCACTTCGGCGGACCGAAGCGAGCTCTCGAGGTACGGTGCGATCTACGCGGAAGTCGCCCAGATCAATGCCGTCCTCATGCGGGCGAGCGCCGACGACATTCCCAGAATACGGTCCTTGCCCTTCGTCGCTGCGGTGGGCCGGGACCAGCCCCGCGACGTGCCGCCGGAGGAGAACGTCGCAGCCGAGGGATTCATTCCGCTGGCACCTCACAATGTCTGGAATCTCGACGCCCTCAACGTCACAGACTTCGATCCCAGCTTCAGCGGTGCGGCACAGCGACAGGTCGCGTACGACGGGAAGGGAGTGGTCGTCACCTTCCTCGACACGGGCCTGATGCCGCTCTGGCCGTTCTACTTCGCCGGGAAGGACGTCGATACGCAACACTCGACGACTCTCATGGGCGGCGGCGAGAGCGGGAACGGGACGGTCGTGAGCCCGAAGGACAAGTGGGAGCGCGACGTGCTGGGGCACGGCACGCACGTGTCCAGCGTCGTCCTGGGATACCGCTACGTCTCTGGATTCGCCGGCTCCTTTCAGGTGGATGGCATCGCACCCGCCGCTACCCTCGTCATGATCAAGGTGGCGAATCAGCGGTTCGGGCAGAGCTCCGCGATCGCGCAGGGAGTCGTGTATGCCACCGACCTTGTCCGCGCGGGAGGACCGCACGCGGGCAAGAGGATGGTCATCAATATGAGCCTCGGAGGACCTGAGCTCGATCCGGTGGAGCGGGCCGCGTTCGACTACGCGGTGCAGAATGGTGTTGTGCTGGTTGCGGCTGCCGGCAACAGCGGACCCACTGGCAATCTCATTTACCCCGCAGCCTATGAGCCGGTGATCTCGGCCGCGGCGGCCGGTTGGGTCGGTGAGTGGGACGACCCAGGGGGAAACAACCCGTCCAATCCAGCCTGCGGCACGCTGCCGCTCGCTTCGGATCTACTGCAGCCCCTGGCGTTCTGGCGCCAGTGCGACGTACCTGATCCCTATGCTTCGGCCAACTTCTTCATTGCGCCATTCTCCTCGCGCGACCCCGATGGGCTCGACAGTGGTGCGAACTACGATCTCGATGTCGCTGCACCGGGAGACGGGATCATCGGGCCCTGGGGATCGAACAACGGGCAGATCAGCTACCGCGCTACCGCGGGCACCTCGGAAGCGTCGCCGCATGTAGCCGGCATCGTTGCGCTGATGCTCCAGAAGAATCCCGGCATCACTCCGGCCCAGGTCGAGAGTTGCCTGGAGAGCGCGGCGCAACCGTTGATCTATTCGGGGCAACAGGCGCGGCCGTACTCGCCAAATCTGACCCCGGAGCCGCCGGTTACGATCCCGAGCTGGGGCAGCGACCGGAGCGGGCACGGGTTCATCACCGCTGATGCTGCGCTCGCCTGCGCGTAAGTCCGCCTGCGGGCGACCAGAATCAACCAACGAACTCGACGCTGCGGAGAGACTAATGCGCCCTGTGCTCCGATGGGCCCTCAGAGGATTGGTCGTGATCGCCGGGTTGGCGTTGATCGTTTCCGGGCTGGTGTACGCGCTCTCGGAGCGCACCATGCGCCGCGTGTATCGGGAGCCGCTCCTGGCCCCCGTTCTGCCTGCGGATGGCGATGCGATCGTGGAGGGCCGGCGGCTGGCCCAGTTGCGCGGCTGTTCGGGCGGCTGCCACGGGAGCGAGATCGAGGGGAGCGTCTTCATGGACGAACCCTGCTCGCAAAGATCGTCGCGCCGAACTTGAGCGCCGCCGTCCGGCGGTATTCGGACGCGGAGCTGGCTCGCATCATTCGACGCGGCGTGCGACCCGACGGCCGCACGCTCGTCGTCATGCCATCCGAAATGTTCAGCGCGCTCTCCGATGCGGACCTCGGGAAGATCCTGGCCTATCTGCACAGTGTGCCGCCGCATCCCGGCCCTGGCCGCGAGGTCCGGCTGGGCCCGCTCGCGCGTCTCGGGCTGGCGCTCGCGGAAGTACCAGACCGCCGCCCAGCTGGTGCGGCGCGCCGACTCCGTGGCGGCCACGTACCCGGCGCCGGACGACCCTGTGGCCACCGGCGCCTACCTCGCCCGCACGGCCTGTACCGAATGTCATGGGCTCGACCTGAGCGGCGGTGAGAAGGCGCCAGACCTGCGCATCGCGGCAGGCTATTCCGCCGAGGCGTTCACCCGCCTGCTGCGGACCGGGAAGGCGTCGGGTGATCGCGAGCTCGAACTGATGAGTCGGGTGGCGCGCCGGCGGCTTTCCCATTTCAACGATGCGGAGATCCAGGCACTGCGGGCCTATCTGCTGGCGAGGGCTGCGAGCGCACCGCGGCGGACGGACTAGGGAGTCCTGAGGAGTCGCGCCGCCTCGGCTCGCCGGCCACTTGCTTCGTAGTAGTCGGCCAGCCGGCGCGCAGCATCGTTGAGCCCCTTCCCGCTGTACGGGCTCGCTCGCAGCGTCTGATAGCTCCGGATCAGGAGCGGCTCGGCGTCGGGATTCCGACGCAGACCCGCGAGGCAGGCACCGAGCAGACTCTCGGTCTCCGCGGTCCGGAGGTCGCTGGTGCCAAGCTTCTCGTTCCGGATGGCGAGTGCTTCCCGCAAGCCGGGCTCCGCCTCGGCGAATCGCTTCTGATCGATGAGGAGGTTTCCGAGCGCGGTGAGGGCCTCGGCGATACGGGGATGGCCGGCCGGAAGCACCTTGCAGTAGATGACGACGGCTTCCCGGAGCGAGCGCTCGGCCTCGCGGTCGCGATGCTCGCGATGCAGGAGAATGCCGAGGTTCCTCAGGCTCGCCGCGACAGCCTCAGCGGAGTCTCCGTAGATCCTGCGTCGCAGCGCCAGAGCTCCGCGGAGCAGGGTATCGGCTTCCTGGTACTTGCCTTCGTCGCTGAGAATCGCCCCCAGGTTGTTGCGGGTGACGACCGCATCCGCGTTCGACACTCCCACGCTACGTGTAAGCGAGCCCAGGGCCTCTCGCGTCGCCGCCTCGGCCTCCGGGAGCTTGCCCATCCGGTAGTCGAGCACACCGAGCTGCGCCACCAGGGGAACCGTCAAGGGGCTTTCCGATCCCAGCAGGCGTCGTCGCATCTCGAGCGCCTCGACCAGCACCGACTCTGCTTGGGCGTACTTGCCTCTGTCCTCCAGGATCGACTCCAGTTGCCAGAGGGAGACCGTCAGATCCGGATGCCCATGGGGATAGAGTCGCCGCTTACCCGCCACGACCTCGCGCTGCAGGCGCTCGGCGCCCTCTAGGTCACCACGCCCAGCCGTCAAGGCCGCGAGATCGTGCAGCACGGCCAGGACCTCCGGATGACCCGAGTCGTAGTGTCGGCGCAGGATCGCGAGCGCGGCCCGCTCCACCGAATCGGCCTGGTCGACCTTGCCGGCATAGAACAGCGTCACACCCAGGCTGTTCAGGTCCTTTGCCGTCTCGGGGTGGTCCTCCCCATAGGCAGCACTATCCAACGCCAGCGCTTCACGATAGCGTGCCTCCGCGACCGGATAGTTCGACTTCTTGGCCATGACGGATGCGAGGTTGCTCAGGGTCCGGGCCACTACGGAGTCGCGTTCCCCCCGCTTCCGTTGAATGTCGAGCGCGTGGCTCAGCATGGAATCCGCCCGGTCATACTCGCCGTTCTCGAACACCACGGTGCCCCAGGTCGCCAGCTCGTTGGCCTCCGCGAGACCTCCAGCGCCGTGGAGCCGTCGCGCCAGATCGATCGCCCGTCGGAGCAGCGAATCAGCCGCCTGGTAGTAGCCTAGATCGCGGTGCACCTGCCCCAGAAAGTCGAGCAGCTCGAGCTGGACGTCCGGCTGCCGCGCCAGCGCGCTGTCCACCCGACGAGTGCCGCGCTGGAGCAGCTCCCGGGCGGTGATCTCGCGACCGCGCGACTCGGCGGGCGTCGCCACGTTGAACAGATCCTTCACGAAATTCTTGACCTCGGTGGCCTTGATGGCCTCACGCGAGGCCACGCGCGCCTGCCATGCCGTGCCAGCGAGCCCGGCGACCAGCGCGAGGAAGAGCCCGGACGCCGCCCCGACCACCACTCGGTGCCGGCGCACGAATTTCCCCGTCCGGTAGAGACGGGAATCGGGGCGAGCGAGGACCGGTAGGCCGGCCGTGTAGCGCTGGAGGTCCGCCAGGAGGGCGTCGGCCGAGGAATAGCGCCGACCCGGGACCTTCTGCAGTGCCTTGAGGACGATTGTGTCCAGGTCTCCGCCCAGTTGCCGCCGGAGCCGCTCCGGCTCGGTCCCACGAGCCAGGCTTACGGCTGCCGGCGTGATCGCCTGCCGCGTGCCGTCGGCGAGGCTGATCTCCTCGGTGCGGGTGACCGCCGTGCTCGGCGCCTGCGGCACCTCCTCGCAGACAACATGCTCCAGCTCCTCGAGTGTGTGTCGCTGGAGCCGGTGGGCGCGGTGCCCGGTCAGCAGCTCGTATAGGATCGCGCCCAGGGCGTACACGTCGGTCGCCGTGGTCACCGGTTCCCCCCGAACCTGCTCCGGGGCGGCGTACTCCGGCGTCATGGCCCGCACGCCGGCCTCGGTCAGGGCCGTCGAGACCGCCCCCTCCTGCTCCACCAGCTTGGCGATCCCGAAGTCGAGAAGCTTCACCTGCCCTTCCGCGGTGGCCATGATGTTGGACGGCTTGAGATCACGGTGGATGACGAGGCTCTGGTGCGCGTGGCGCACGGCACGGCAGACGTCCGAGAACAGCCGGAGCCGCTCGCCGATGCCGAGATGGTGTGCGTCGCAGTAGGAGGTGAGCGGCAGGCCCTCGACGTACTCCATGGCGAAGTACGGCTGCCCGTCGCCGCTCACGCCGCCATCCAGCAGCCGCGCGATGTGGGGATAGCTGAGCCGGGCCAGGATCTGCCGCTCGGCCAGGAAGCGGCGATGGATCTCGTCGGAGTCCATGCCGCGCTTGATGAGCTTGAGCGCGACGCGCTGCTCGAACTGCCCATCGGCCCGCTCGGCGAGATAGACCGTGCCCATCCCGCCCCGGGCCAGCTCCCGCAGGATCCGATACGGCCCGATCAGCATCCCCTCGAGTCGCGCGGACCGCTCGGCAGTGGCCTCGACGAGGAGCGGTGCGGCCAATGCCAACGCCGGCTGCTCCAGGAACCCGCCGCGCACCTCCGGGACGGCCTCGAGTCCCGCATCGAGCGCCTGCGTCAGCCGCCGCCAACGTCCGGCATGGTCGTCGCGGCTCATGGCGGCGCTTCGCCGAGCGTCTCGTACAGCCAGGCCTTGGCCCGGACCCAGTCCCGGCGCACGGTCCGGTCGGTGATCCCAAGTGCCGCCGCGGTCTCCTCCTCGGTGAATCCGCCGAAGAAGCGGCATTCGACGACCCGGCCGGCCCGTTCGTCCAACGCGGCCAGGCGGTCGAGCGCCTCGTCCACCGCCACGAGCGCGTCGGCGCGGGCGTCCAGCGACAGCATCTCCGCGTCCAGCGTCACCCGCTCACGGCGGCCGCCCCGCTTGCTCGCGAGGTGTTGCCGGGCGTAGTCGACGAGGATGCGGCGCATGGCCCGCGAGGCGATAGCGAAGAACTGGGTCCGGTCGGCCCACTGGGCGCGGGTCTGATCCACAAGCTTGAGGTAGGCCTCGTGCACCAGAGCCGTGGTACCGAGGGTGTGATCGGGGCGCTCCTGGCCGAGCTGGCGATGTGCGATGCGGCGAAGCTCGTCGTACACCAGTGGGAAGAGCCGATCGACCGCAGTGGCGTCTCCCTGGCGCCAGGCAGCGAGCAAACCGGTCACATCGGGGTCGGAGGCCATAACACGGGCCAGCAGCTTGCCGGGGGAACCGCAGTCGTGCCGCGGGGACGTTCGTCTCCGGCCGACTTCCGGCGCGTTCTCCGGCTGAGGGGAACAATGGTTCCCCTCAAAGATCAGAGCCGGCGTGCCGCGCCGCAACACCAGCGGGCGGGAGACCGGAGCTCGGGGTCGGTAGCGCTCAGCGGGGACGGGTGGCGGCAGAGGTACGGCAATGGCATGCATCACGTGGTGAACTTCAGGCGGCTGTCCCAGCCGTGCTGCTCCTCGTGCTGGCCGCGTGCACCGCCGATCCCACCGCTCCCAGAACGCGCCAACGGCATCGCCAGAGTTAAACGAGTAGCCGAGTCCTGAGGCGGCCCGTGTCCGGGTTGGCGTGCAAGTCCCGCGTCTAAGGATGAAGAGACACTCGGGCCGCCGACCTGTGAGACGAGCATCCTTATGCAACTGACCCATTTGCCGAAATCGATCCCCATCGGTGGGCGCACACCCCCCTGGCGTGGAGCGCTGCCATTCCTGCTGCTCGCCGCCGCATGCGGCGGCGACGGTGCCGCGGCGCCTGCGGGCGTGGACTCCTACCTGCACGCGCTGCTGGCCGGCGCTCACGCCACCGCCCTCGACCCCCCGCCAGCGCAACATCCAGCGCTGGTCGCCCTCGGCCGCGCCCTGATGTTCGACAAGATCCTGAGTGGCAACCGCGACGTCTCCTGCGCCACTTGCCATGACCCGGTCGCCCACACCTCTGATGCGCTCTCGCTTTCGATCGGGACCGGTGGCGTGGGTGTGGGGCAGGCCCGAGCGCTGGGGACGGCCCGTCAGTTCATCGCCCGTAACGCCCAGGAGTTGTTCAACCGCGGGTATCCGGAGTTCACGTCGATGTTCTGGGACGGGCGGGTGGCCCACAGGCCGGACGGGACCTTCGACACCCCGGCCGGAGCCGCGCTTCCTGCGGGGCTCAGCGGGCCACTGGCCGCTCAGGCGATGTTCCCGGTCCTTAACCGGCAAGAGATGCGGGGGCAGCCGGGCGACCTCGACCGGTTCGGCGCTCCGAACGAGCTCGCAGCGCTGCCCGACGACGACCCCTCAGCGGCCTGGGCGGCGCTCATGCATCGTCTCCTCGCGATTGACGGCTACGTCACCCTGTTCCAGGCGGCTTACCCGGGAATCCCAGTCCAACAGCTCGGCTTCCAACATGCCGCCAACGCGATCGCGGCCTTCGAGACCGAGGCGTTCGCCAGCACCGGCTCCCCCTTCGACGACTACCTGCGCGGCGCCGATGATGCGCTTTCTGCGTCCGCGAAGCGGGGGGCACTGCTCTTCTTCAACACCCCCGGCTGCGCCGAATGCCACAGCGGGCCGCACCTGTCCGACCAGAAGTTCCACAACATCGGGGTGCCACAAGTTGGGCCGGGCTTCGGGCCGGCCGCGCCGCAGGACTTCGGGCGAGCCGGCGTGAGCGGCGATGCCGCCGAGCGCTACCTCTTTCGCACTCCGCCGCTTCGGAACGTGGAGCTGACCGGCCCATGGATGCACGACGGGGTGTACACCACCCTGACGGCCGCCGTCCGCCATTACCTCGACCCCCGCAAGTCACTGACTGAGTTCAATCCCGCCGGACTCCGCGCGGAGCTACGGGAGACCTATCTCGACGACCCGGCCACCCTTCAGGCCATGCTCCAGACCCTCGATTCCAAGATGCGGCAGCCGGCCGATCTCAGCGACGCTCAGGTCGATGACCTTGTCGTCTTCCTGCACGCGCTGACCGACCCCGCCGCCACCGATCTCGGGGCCGTGGCTCCGGCGTCGGTACCGAGTGGCCTTCCCGTCGGCGAGTAGGCACTTCACCCCTTCATGCTGGAGCTACCGATGCTCTCCTTGCCCCACTTCCGGATGAAGCTGCGCCGAGCCGAGCCTGGGCTCGCCCTCCTGCTGGTCCTGCTCGCCTGCAATGAGGAGCCGCTGAGCGGACCCGCGTCCCACGATGTCCCCGCCGTGAGGGACATGGCGACGGCGCCGGGGAGCAGCAGCCCTCTGGTCCTCCGCGGCACCGTCGTCACTCCGAATGGCGTGATCAAGCATGGATACGTCGGCATCGTGGGCGGCCGCATCGCGTCGGTCTCCGACAAGCAGCCGGACATCCCCGGCGCCCTGGTCGTCAATACCGACGGGATCGTACTGCCAGGCTTCGTCGACATCCACAACCATGTGCCCTGGAACGTGCTGCCCCGCTGGCATCCCGGCCAACCGTTCACGAATCGGTACCAGTGGCGTGTTGACCCGTCGTACCTGCAGGCGGCCGGTGTCCCTTTTGATCACGTCTCTGCCTCGCATTTCTGCGAGATGAACGCCTGGGGCGAGCTTCGCGGCCTCGTCGGCGGGACCACCTCCATCATGGCAACGCACACGTTTCCCTGTATTCATGGACTGGTTCGCAACCTTGACCTGAACAGCGGATTCTACGGCACGACCGAGCTCAATCTCGAGCACATCATCAACGTGCTCGGTGTTCCGCCGGCGACCGACCTCCTCGGGCGAGCACAGTTCGTCGGCGGCGCGCAATTCTACATTACGAACCCCTTCTATGAGGCCCTCGTGGTCCACGTTTCCGAGGGCACGGACGCGCTGTCGGAGGAGGAGTTCACCTTCCTGCAGACGGAGTCGCTGCTGAATCCGAAGGGGGTCATCATCCACGGCATCTCGCTTGGCCCGAGCGACTTCCAGGCGATGGCGGCAACGGGCACGGCGCTGGTCTGGTCGCCGCGGAGCAACCTGGAGCTGTACGGGACGACGGCAAACATCGCCGCCGCGCTGGATGCCGACGTCGAGATCGCCCTCGCACCCGATTGGGCGATCACCGGCAGCAGTAACGTGCTCGACGAGCTCAAGACAGCGGGCCAGTGGAATCGAGGGCACCTGGGAGGGCGACTGACTCCACGCCAGCTCGTCGACATGGTCACTTCAGTGCCCGCGCACGTTACGGGAGTCGACGACGAAGTCGGGACCCTGCGCGCCGGATTGCGAGCCGATGTGCTGGTGCTCCGCGGGGACCCCAACGACGCCTATAGCTCGGTGTTGCGGGCGAACGCCGCCGACGTGCAACTGGTGATGATCGAGGGAGTACCGCTCTACGGTGACGGTGCCCTGATGCAGAAGTTCTGGGCACCGGCCGATCTCGAGGCAGTGAGCGTGACGAACGCATCGAAGGTGCTGGCGACGCCAGCGGCAGGTCTGTCGGTCAACGGGTTGGCCGCCACCCTGCAAGCGGCACTTCAGGCCGAAGGAACGTCGCTCGCACCGCTCACGGAGGTCGGTCCGTGAAGGCACTGGCGTCAGGTCCGTGCGGAGGCGCTCCTCCTCCACAAGAGATACACCGGCACCCCGCTCGCCACGATCAGCAGGCCTGGCCAGGTAAAGAGCGGCTTCTCGAGGAGTAGAATGACCATCAGCGCAGCGTTCGCTATCAGGTAGAGCGCCGGCAGCACGGGATACCCGAAGGCCCGGACAGGCCGCGGCAGGTCGGGTCGGGTCCGTCGGAGGCGGAACAGCGCGATGGTCGTCAGGAAGTAGAACACGATCGCCGCGAAGATCACGTAGTCCAGCAGCTGCCCGTACGTGCCACTGATGCAGAGCACGCTGGCCCAGACGGCCTGCGCGATCAGCCCGAAGATCGGCGTGCGGTAGATCGGGTGGAGCGTGCCCGCCCGCTGGAAGAAGAGGTCGTCGCGCGCCATCGCGTAGTAGACCCGCGGGCCGGAGAGAATGAGCCCGTTGTTGCAGCCGAAGGTCGAGAGCAGGATCGCCACCGCCATCACCGTCGCCGCACCGGTGCCGACGGCCACCTCGATGGCCGCGGTGGCTACCCGGTCCTGCGCCGCATACTGGAGCCCGCGGGCGAGCACGTCGGCGCCCTGCGGGTTGCCGCTGAACGGGAGCATGTTGAGATAGGCGACGTTGGCGAGGATGTAGAGCAGGCTCACCGCCCCGGTGCCAATCGCGAGCGCGCGGGGCAGGTTCCGGGTGGGATTCTGCACCTCGGCGGCCGCGAACGTGACGTTGTTCCACGCATCGCTCGAGAACAGCGAGCCCACCATGGCCGCCCCCAGCACCGGGATGATGGCGATCGACCAGTCCCCTGTCCCCCAGAAGTCGGCGAAGTTGGCGGCGGCGATGTCCGGCTGGCGGAACAGCGTAAGCCCCAGCAGCACGAGCACGGCGAGCGCCCCGATCTTGGCGACGCTGAAGACCGTCTGGATCGCCGCGCCGAGCGTGACGCCGCGCATGTTGGTGGCCGTGAGCACGGCGATCATGACGATCGCCACGACCCGCTGCGGCGAGAGGCCGAGCTGGATGGCCTCGGACGCGCCGGGGAGCCGGAGCTGCCCGAGCCGCAGGAACACGTCGGGCGAGACGCCGGGCACCAGGACGCCCAGGAACTTCGCGAACGCCACCGCGACCGCGGCGATGGTGCCGGTCTGAATGACAGCGAAGAGGGTCCAGCCGTAGAGGAAGCCCGCGAGCGGCGAGAGTCCTTCCCGGAGGAACACGTATTGGCCGCCCGCCTTGGGCATCATCGCGGCAAGCTCGGCATACGCCAGTGCGCCGGTGACGGTCATGGCGCCAGTCACGATCCAGACCAGCAACAGCGCGCCCGGTCCCCACTGGCCCACCTGCCGGCCGATGTCCGCCGAGACAATGAAGATGCCGGAGCCGATCATCGAGCCCACGACGAGCGAGATCGCCGCCAGCGGACCGATGCCGCGGATGAACTCCGCCGAGGACGAGCTGGCGGGCTGGGCCTTCGCCGTGGTAGCCACTAGGCGCCCGTGCCGGACTGCTGGGTGGTGGGCGGCACGGCCGGCGGCACGGGCGCGGCGACCTGGTCGGACGGCTTGGACGCCTGCTCCGCCGCCTTCACCGCCTCGTCCACCACGGCCTGGCCGGCGGCCGCGAGACCCTTCATCACCTTGGCGGCGCCGTCCATGATCCCCATGGTCCCGCTGATTGCCTGGATCGGGAGCTTGCCGGCACGCATGGTGTCCTCGACCGTCTCGGTGATCTTCGCCAGGATGCCGCTCGGCCGGCCGCGCTCGGCGTACTTGCTGTCGAGGAACTCGATGAAGTCCAGGATCTGATACCCGCGCTCGTCGCTCAGCGAGTCGAGCAGCCGGCCGATGCGCTGCTTGAGGAGATCGTTCATCGGTTCACCTTTCGCTTTCCATCCCCGAGACCACCGACACCAGCTCCGCGACGGGCGTCGTGAGAAACCGGGTGCGGGCCGCCCGGATGGCGACGCGGAGCACCACTTCCTGCAGCGGCGGCAAGGCCTGAAACGCGGCCGCCTGAGCCGAAGGAATGATCACGTACACGAAGCCAGGCTCGGGCAGTGGTCCGCGCGTGAGGAGATAGGGCTGGCCTGGCGGCATCTCGCTTCGGAGCTCGTCGGCGTTCTTGACGGCGATCACCTGCAGCCGCCACTCGAGCGTCTGTCCGACGAACCGGGTGGGCTCCGCGCGAACTTCGGCAGCGCTTACCCCGACCAGCGCACCGCTGTCGGAGACGGCGACGGCGTCGGCCGGAATCCAGCCCTCGACCTGTACTTTCACCAGATCGCCCGAACGGGCCACAATCCGGGCGGGCGTGCCGGCCTGGAGGGTGCCGAGCGTCCCGCCTGCGGGCGTGGCGCCGAGGGCCGTCTCGCGCGCGGTCTGGACGCGGTCAGGACCGTCGGTCGGCTCTGCCGGGCCAGGGGCGGGGGCGGCCGCTCCCGCTGCGGTCGCGGCGGGCGCCCGCCGGCGACCGCGGCGCGCGCGCGGCTGCTGGGTAGTCGCGGGCTGCTGGGGGGCCGAGGTGCGAAGCGCCCGCTTGGGAATCCACCCGTTCCGGCGGACCCGGGTCCACTTCCCCTTCTGCCCGACCCGCTCGAGCAGGGTTCCCTCGCGCACCCGGCCGAGCACCGGGCCGTTGGGCGAGCGGCGGAGGTTCTCGCCTTCATCCGTGGTCACGACGAGGTCGTACCCGTCGCGCCGGGTCCGCTCGGTGGAGTTGGTGTAGATCCAGCCCTCGACCGTGGCCTCGTTCCAGCTGCCGCGGGTCCGGCCGGCCTCGACCGGCGCCCCGGCCGGAAGGGTCACCAGCGGGACGCCGTCGGGGTCCTTGTGCAGGCTGGCGGGCGCGGTGAGCGCCGTGTCCTCCTGGGCCGCGACAGGGGTCGAGAGGGCGAGGCATGCGACGATCACGCAGGCTGGTAGGCGAAGCAGCCCGGGACTAGATTGCGGCGCGTAACTCACAGTCCGGCATTGTAGAGCACGCGGAGACTCATGTCAAACGGCAGCGCCCGGCAGCGGGTCGTCCTGGTCGTGCTGGACGGCTGGGGCTACCGGCGCGAGCACGACGGCAACGCGATCGAGCTGGCCTCGACGCCGGTCTGGCACCGGCTCTGGGCGTCGTACCCGCGGACCCTGCTGGACGCCAGCGGCCTGGCCGTCGGCCTGCCCGAAGGGCAGATGGGGAACAGCGAGGTCGGCCACCTCAACCTCGGCGCCGGCCGGGTGGTGCCGCAGGACCTCGTGCGGATCTCCCAGAGCATCCAGAGCGGGGAGTTCTACCAGCTTCCCGCCCTGGTCGAGCTCTGCAGCCAGCTCCGGCAGTCGGGCGGCACCCTCCACCTCGTCGGGCTGCTCGGCCCGGGCGGCGTGCACGCGCTCGACCGTCACCTGCTCGCCTGCGTCGAGCTGGGCGTGCGCCAGCGGGTGCCGGCCATCGCCATCCATGGCTTCCTCGACGGCCGCGACTCCGCCGCCGACCCTCGGGGCGGAGGTCGTCCGGACGCTGCTGCTCGACATGCGGCGGATCGCGGGGACGCGGGTGGACATCGCCTCGCTCACCGGGCGCTACTACGGCATGGACCGCGACCGGCGCTGGGACCGGACCCAGCTGGCCTACGACGCGATGGTGCACGGCATCGGCACGCCGGTGGAGCATCCGGTGCTCGCCGTGCAGGCGGCCTACCAGCGCGGCGAGACCGACGAGTTCATCCGGCCGCTGGTGCACCACCGGGACGGGCGGCCCGTGGCCACGATGCGCGACGGCGACGGCGTGCTGTTCTTCAACTACCGCAGCGACCGGATGCGCCAGATCGTGAGCGCGCTCGCCATCCCCGGGTTCGACGAGTTCGACCTCGGCCACCGCCCGGCGCTCTCCTGCGTCACCATGACGCAGTACGACCAGACCTTCCCGCTGCCGCAGGCCTTTCCGCCGTTCAGCCTCGCGCGGATCCTGGCCGAGGTCCTGGCCGACCAGGGGCGGACCCAGTTCCGGACGGCGGAGACGGAGAAGTACCCGCACGTCACCTACTTCTTCAACGGCGGATACGAGCCGCCGTACCGGGGCGAGGAGCGCTGCCTCATCCCCTCGCAGCGCGTGGCGACGTACGACCTGGCGCCGGAGATGAGCGCCGCCGGCATCACCGACGCGCTGTGCCGCACGATCGAATCGGGCCACCACGATTTCATCCTCTGCAACTACGCCAACGCGGACATGGTGGGACACACCGGCGTGCTGCCGGCCGTGATCAAGGCGGTGGAGACGGTGGACGCCTGCCTGGCCCGGGTACTCGCCAGTGCGGAGCGGGCCGGGATCAGCGTCCTCATCACCGCGGACCACGGCAACTGCGAGATGATGATCGACCCGGTGACCGGCGGCGTGCACACCGCGCACACGACCAACCCGGTGCCGTTCGTCGCGGTGCGAGCCGGCGCCGGCGCGCCTGCGCGGCGGCGGATCGCTCCGCGACGTGGCGCCGACCGTGCTCCGGCTGCTGGACATCACCCCGCCGGCGGAGATGACCGGGCGGGATCTGCGGGAGAGCTGAAAGTGGGGGACACTTTGCGTGAGAGCGTGCATGGATCAGCGTAATTCGATCGTCGCCCGTCATCCCGAGCGGAGCGAGGGACCTGCGTCCCCTCGCTCGGACCATTCCCGGACGAGATCCCTCGCTTCGCTCGGGATGACGGCGGCGGCAGCGGCGCCTGCTCCTCGCCGTCACGCTGCTCGTCGCGGCCTCCCCGCCCCGCTCGCCGCCCAGGTGGGCCACCGCCCCAGTCCTCGCCCTACCGCGACATCCGGAAGGGGCACACCGTCACCCCCATCTTCGGCCAGTTCGGCGGCTCCGGCGGGCGGTTCGAGATCGGCCCGCACGACGGGCAGATCTACGGGCTGCGGTACGATCTCCGCACCGGCTCGACGATCCAGATCGGCCTCGGGTTTGCCCGCGCCGACCTGCAGCGGCTCATCGTCGATCCGTTCGATTCACTGTCCCGGCGCGTCTCGGGTCCGGTGGACCAGACGGTCACGTTCGCCGAGGTGAACCTCCAGCTCAACCTGACCGGCGGGAAGACCTGGCACCGGCTGGCGCCCTTCGTCGGCGCCGGCGTGGGCCTCACCTTCCCCAGCAGCACCCCCGCCGACACCAGCAGGTTCGAGCTGGGCAAGAAGATCTACCTCGCGCCGATGGCCGGCGTGCGGATCTTCGTCACCGACCGGCTCTCGCTCCGGGGCGAGGCCCGGGCCCTGTTCCTCAAGCTCAAGTATCCCTCGACCTTCGAGGACGAGCCCGCGGCCGAGCCCGGCGATCCGCCCGACAACTCCAACGCCGTCATCACCGATGGCAATGTCAGCGAGTGGATCACCAACTCGGTGCTGCTCGTCGGGCTCGGCTACTCCTTCTCGCTCTGATCCCGTGGCGGCCTCGCTCTCGCGCGTCGTCGGCTTTCGCGCCCTGCACCGCTTCTTCCGGCCGGACTGGAGCGAGGCCCGGAACCGGGAGGCGTTCGGCCCCCTGAGCGAAGCGCCGGGGCACGCACACGATTATCAATGCGTGGTGACCGTGAGCGGCCCGCTCGAGGCCACACGTGGAATGGTGATGGACCTGGCCGTCCTCGACCGGGTCCTGCAGGAGGAGGTCGTGGCCCGGTTCGACGGACGGCACCTCAATCTGGACCTGCCCGAGTTCGCCTACGGCCGCACGCTGCCGACCTGCGAGGCGATCGCCGCGCACGTGTTCCCCCGCGTGGCCGCCCGTCTGCCCGCCGGCGTGACGCTCGAGCGCGTACGCATCCTGGAGGACCCGACGCTCTATGCCGACTGCACCGGACTCCCCTGAGCTCGCCCGCTGAGCGCGGGCGGCGCGCGGTGCAGGCGGAGGTGCCGGCTGTGTTGGCATCGGGCTGCGGCGCCGTCTCCACCTTCCTAGCGGAGCCCACCGGTCGCCCGGCGCAGCGGGATGGTGCAGGTCGGCAGGGCGGTGAGCGGCACACCCCAGCGCCACGGCGCGGGGGCCGCCGGTGCCGAGTGACCGCGCGGCGATCGCGGAGATCCTGCGGACATCGCGGCGCATCGCGGTGGTGGGGCTGAGCCCGAAGCCGGAACGGCCGAGCCACGGGGTGGCCGCATACCTCCAGCGCGCGGGCTACACGATCATCCCGGTCCGCCCGACCGGTACCACCATTCTGGGCGAGCCGGTCCACTCGAATCTCCGGGCCGCGGCCGCCGCCGGCCCGATCGACATCGTGAACGTCTTTCGCCGGTCGGAGTTCGTGCCGGCGCTGCTCGACGACCTGCTCGCCATCCGGCCGCGCCTGGTCTGGCTCCAGGTCGGGATCCGGGACGACCCGACGGCGCGAGCGGCTCGAGGCCGACGGAATTCCGGTCGTGATGGACCGCTGCCTGGCGGTGGACCACCAATTCCTGGGGGGTTGATGCGGATGAGAGAGGCTGTCGCCGTCGCCTTCGCCTGCCTGGCGACGCTCTGCTCCCCGCTGGCGGCGCAGCGCACGCGCGACCGGCCCACCCTCATCTTCACCGTGTCGGGAGCCTATCTCGACGGGGTCGGGCCTCTGGTCGCGTGCCCGACCAGCCGGTGACCGACGACGCCACGTGCCGCTCACGGACCATTTCGCGCTGAGCCGGAGCGTGAAGCGGACGATCGGCGCGGGCTTCTCGGGCACGTACTACAAGGGCAGCCACCTCGGGATCACGGCCGAGGCGTTTCTCCTGGGACTGGGCTACGACGACACCTGCCGGCTCGTCGGCTCCGGCCCAGTCGGCGGCCAACGTCGAGCGGTGCAACTCGATCGATGAGCAGGAGCGCTCGGCCGCCGCCGTGGCGCTGTCGGGCGGGCTGGTCTACCGGATCGCGAGCGACGAGTTCATCTCGCCGTTCGCCGCGAGCGGCGGCGGGGATCCTGGTCAACAACCAGAGCCCGCTGCTGCTCGTCGGCGAGGCCAGCAACGGCGCCGAGCTGCTTCATCTACGACGACGACAACACGGGCACCCGGCTCCGGCCCGCCTTCGTGCTCGGCGTCGGGACGACCATCGCCGCCGGCAAGGGCTACCAGCTCCGCTGGGAGGTCCGCGACAACATCGTCGGCATCCAGAGAGTCACCAGTGCCACCGCCGGCACGGGCGCAGGTGCCGCCGCACGAGACGGCCTACAAGCACATCTTCAGCCTGAACGTGGGACTCGACGTGATCCTCGAGCGCGTGCGCGGGAGACGCTACTGACCGACGGCAGCGTCCGCGGCGCGGTCCTGGCCGGGCGGCGGGGCCACCCGCTTCGGCGGCCGGCCGAAGGGCCTGGAGACGATCGGCGGCGAGCGGATCCTCGACCGGCTGGTGGACACGCTCACCGAGGCCCTGGGCGAGCCGCCGCTGCTCGTGGCCAACGCGCCCGACGCCGGCGCGCTGGCGTCCCGGCCTTCGGGTAGTGCCCGATGTCCGCCCGGGACTCGGGGCGCTCGGCGGGATCTACACGGCGGTGGTCGAGGCGCCGGCGCCGGTCGTGTGCGTCGCCTGGGACATGCCGTTCGTGTCGGTGGCGCTGGTCCAGGCGCTCGCCGCCGGGCTCGACGTCGCACGACGCCATGCTCGCCGAAAGCGACGGCCGCCGCGGCGTGGAGCCGCTCTGCGCCGCCTACGGTCCCGCCTGCCGCGACGCCATCGCCGCCACCCTCGATGCCGGCGACCTCCGCGCCATCGGCTTCCACCAGCGCATCTCTGTCGGTATCCTCCCTCTGTCCCAGGTCCGGCGCTTCGGCGATCCGGAGCTCCTGTTCTTCAACGTCAACACCGCGGACGATCTCGCGCGCGCGGACGGACTGTGGCGTCGACACGCATCCTCTCCATCATCGGGCGGAAGAACGCCGGAAAGACCACGCTGACCGTGGCGCTCGCGAGCGAGCTCGCGCGGCGCGGACGGCGGGTCATGACCATCAAGCACAGCCACCACCCCGCGGACGTGGACCGGCCGGGCTCGGACAGCTGGCGGCACTTCCACGAGGGCCGTGCCGAGCGGTCGCTGATCGCGGCGCCCGATCTTCGCGTGCTCTTCGAGCGCTCCCCCGACGAGTATGATCCGGTGGCCCTCGCGCGCCGGTACATGGCCGACGCCGACATCGTCCTCGCCGAGGGCTACAAGCGGGCGCCGATCCCCAAGATCGAGGTCTTCCGGCCCTCGGTGTCGCCGACCCCGATCTTCGACGCCACCGCGCCCGACGCCCACCTCTGGGCGGCCATCGTCACCGACGATCTCGACTTCGAGTCGCCCTGCAAGGTGATCCGCTTCCAGGACACGATGTGGCTGCAGCTGCTGGCCTCCCTGACCACCGAGTGCGCGCAGGCAATCGACGGATGACCGCGCCGCTCTCGGCCGCCGAGGCCGCGCGCCGCATCCTCGACGACGTGCGCCGCCAGCCCGCGCTCCGGGTCCCGCTCGACGACGCGCTCGACAGCGTGCTCGCCGAGGACCTCGTGAGCCCGATCGACATCCCCGCCTGGACCAACTCGGCCATGGACGGCTACGCGGCCCGCGGCGACGACGTCCGGGGCGCGTCGGCCGAGGCGCCGGTGCGGCTCCGGGTGGTCGAGGTGCTCCCCGCGGGCGCGTTCCCCACGCGCCGGCTCGAGGCAGGCGAGACCGCCCGAATCTTCACCGGCGCGCCGCTCCCCGATGGCGCCGACACGGTCGTGCGGCAGGAGGATACCGACGAGGGCGCCGAGACGGTGACGATCGTGCGCGACCGCGACGTCGGCGTCAACTTCCGGCGCGTGGGCGAGGACATCCGGCGCGGCGCCACGGTGCTCACGGCGGGAATGGCACTGGGCCCGGCGCCGCTCGGCGTGCTCGCCTCCCTCGCCGTGGCCCAGCCATTGGTCTACCGCCGCCCGCGGGTGGCGATCCTCGGCAGCGGCGACGAGATCGTGGACGTCGACCAGCCCGAGGAGATCCTGAGCGGGCGGAAGATCGCCAGCAGCAACACCCATACGCTCGTGGCGCTGGTCCGCCACGCCGGCGGCGAGCCGGTGAATCTCGGCATCGCCCGGGACACGCCCGAGAGCCTGCGCGAGCACTTCCGGCGCGCGCTCGACTGCGATCTCCTGGTCACCACGGCCGGCATCAGCGTGGGCGAGCACGACTACGTCCGCTCCGTGCTCGACGAGCTCGGCGCCGTGCAGCGATTCTGGAAGTTGCGGATGCGGCCGGGCGCGCCGGTGGGCTTCGGGCTGCTCGGCGGGATTCCGTGGATCGGCCTGCCGGGCAACCCGGTGAGCACGATGGTGACGTTCGAGCTGTTCGTGCGGCCGGCCATTCGAAAGATGTGCGGGCATCCCCTGCCCTTCCGCCGCGCGGTGCCCGTGCGGCTCGCCGAGCCGGTCTCGGTCAGGCCGAAGCTGCAGCATTTCCTGCGCGCCGATCGTGAGCGAAGCGCCCGACGGGCCGGAGGCCCGGCTCACCGGGCCGCAGGGCTCGGGCATTCTCACTTCGATGGTGCTGGCGAACGCGCTGCTCGTCCTTCCGGAGGGTCAATTCGATACGCCTGCCGGGGCAACGGTGCAGGCGATCAGGCTCGACGATCCGGTGCATCAGCTCGAGCCCGGGTTCTGAGCTAGCGCTCGGACCTACCGGACGCGGCCCGCCTCTCCTCTCCAGCCTTCCCCCAAGTCGTCTCTGCGTCAGTCGTTGTCTCGGGTGATTCCGGGGTGATTCGCGCGTGAGCGCCAGTCGTATACTCGGCACGCACCGAACGCCCCTACTCACGCGCATCGGGACATCGTCCCAAGGAGATATCGATGCTCACCCTCAACTCGGAGCACCCGGCGATCCGGTCGCTCCACCACTTGCTTCCCCCGCTGGTCCTCGCCCTGGCGCTCGCCGCCTGCAACGGCGCGGACAGCCCCCTCGGGCCGCCCGACGGTTCGACCGTCCCCGCGAGCGAGCCGCTCGCGGCCGGCGGCGGGGCGGCGACGCCCGATTACTCGCTCGCGCCCGCCACCGGGCGGATCGTGTTCCAGTCATACCGGAGCGGCAGCGGCGACATCTACCGGATGGACCCCCTGGGAACCACCCTCGTCCGCCTCACCACCTCGGTCGACGAAGAAAGGGTCCCGTCCTGGTCCTACGACAACAAGCGGATCGCGCTGGTGCGGCCGCGGCTGGACGCCAACAACACCAAGCACGACGACATCTACATCATCAACTCGGACGGTAGCGGCGGGCACTGGGCACGCGCGGTACCATCGCCCTGGCACCTGGGCGACCCCTCGTGGTCCCCCGATGGCTCGCGCCTGCTGGTGACCGTCACGGTGTCCTACACCTGGTATGTGGGCTGGATGGATCTGGCCACCGGTCAGATCGGCCTCTTCAACGGAGGCGGGTTCAATTATCCGGGACTCAAAGCATCGTACGACCGCAGCGGCCAGAAGATCGTGTATGTCGGCTCGGGCTCGAAGACCGTGGAGCAGATCAATGCCGATGGCACGGGTCACAAGGTCCTCGTGTCCTCGACCTTTGTGAGCCGCCCGGCCTATTCGCCGGACGGCAAGAAGGTCGCCTACAGCAGACTGATCAGTACCGGTGACGAGGAACTCTTCGTCAAGAACCTCGTGGATGGCACCACCAGGCGCATGACCTGGTCCGCGAAAGACGACAACTCACCGACCTGGTCGCCGGACGGGTCGAGGATCGCGTTCACGAGCCGCCGGTCAGGTCTGCTTCAGATCTGGACCATGAACGCCGCCACCGGGGGAAGCCTCACGCAGATCACACACACGGCCAACGCCGAACTGTACCCGCAGTGGTCCCACTAAGCAGCGGCGGAGCACGACACGGCCCCCGGCACGCCGGGGGTCGTCTCGCTTCGTCCGTGTTCACAGATCGTCGATGGTCGGGAGCTTACACGAGGTGATCGGGAGGTGATTCGGGCGTGACCGCCGATCGTAGACTGGGCACGTGTTCACGGCCGTTCCGAATCCATTCGCACTGGGACCAGCGGTCCCAAGGAGAAACGATGCCATCCCCCAGTCACCAGAGCCCGATCCTCGGCTCGTCCCGTTCCGTGCTTGCCCCGCTGTTCGCGCTGGCCCTGTCCGTGGCGCTCGGCGGCTGCGGCGCCACCGACAACCCGCTCGCCCCGGCCGCCGCAGACGAGGCACTCGCACCCGCCAGCGAGTCCGCTGCGCCCGCCTACGCCCTCACCGGCACCTCACAGCGGATCGTGTTCAATTCGGCCCGCAAGGGCGGCTACGACATCTTCAAGATGGATCCGCTGGGGCATAGCGTCGTCGGCCTGACCACCACTGCCTACGCCGGGGAGCCCGCCTGGTCCCAGGGCAACACGCGCATCGCGATGGTGCGCGAGCGGCTGGACGCGTCGAAGGTCGGCCACACCGACATCTACCTGATCAACGCGGACGGGACCAACGGGCATTGGGCGCGGGCCACCCCCTCCCCATACAATCTGCGCTACCCCTCCTGGTCTCCCGACGGGTCACGCATCCTGCTGACCATCCAGCAGCTGGGCAAGCCGTACCTGGCGACGCTGATCCTCGCCACCGGTCAGATCAAGTTCGTCACCAGCGCTGGCATCAGCGTGCAGGGCAACTACCCGTCGTACAACCGGGCCGGCACGAAGATCGTCTTCGTCAGTCCCAGCGGCACGAGCTTTCAGGAGATGAACACGGACGGAACCGCCCGCAAGGTGCTCGCCTCGTTCGCGAAAACTCTGAGCGAGCCGAGATACTCGCCGGATGGCAGCAAGATCGCCTTCGAGATGCTGGACGGCCTCAACATCGACATCTACGTGTGGAACCTCGCCACCCACGTGAAAACCCGTCTCACCACGAGCACCGGTATCGACGAGCAGGCGACCTGGTCGCCGGACGGCTCCAGGATCGCGTTCATGAGCACGCGAACCGGGCAGCCTCAGATCTGGACCATGAGCCCGACCGGTGCGAACCAGGCGCGGATCACCTGGACGAACACGGCCGAGAAGGATCCGGCGTGGTCGCACTAGGCGGCCGCTCCAACAGCCAGGTGATTTCGGGATGATTCGCCGGTGAGTACCGGCCGGCATACTTGGCGTGTCAACATCGCCCGAATCGACCAGTGATCCCTGTAGCGATCGACACTCGAGGGTGAAGGAGGACAGTATGACCCGACCGACCGATGCCACCAGCGGGGCGCGCTTCGACTCTCCCCTCGCCCTGTGGATCACGATCTGGCAGCGTTACCTGGTGTACGGACAGACGCTCTGACTGCGCAGGATTGGTTGCACGAAGCGGCGTTCAGCACAGGTGGCCCCCGGGCGGATCACCGCGCCGGGGGCTCGTTTCGGAGGAGCGACCCTCAGGATGGCCGGTCGAGGGTCATCCGCCAGATGTCGCTCTCGCGCTCGGAGAGCGTGAAGTAGAACCGCCGGCCATCCACCGCGAATTCAGCGCGCGGGGATGGCCGCGCGGCGTCGTCGAACCGCACGAGGAGCCTGGGCTCGCCGCCGCCGGCCGGGACCGACCAGAGGCTCGCGTGGCCCTGCCCATCCAGCGCCTTGTAGTACACGGTGCGTCCCTCGGGCGACCACTGCGCCAGCAGCGGCACCGGGCGGACGGCGGGATCCCGGCTGTCGACGAGGAGCCGCGGCGCTCCCCCGTTTGGCGCGATCACCCACAGGCCCCCGTTGCGCAGGTAGACGATCTCCCGCCCGTCGGGCGACCAGCGCGCGTCCTGTCCGCCCTCGGTGGTGAGCTGGCGGGGCGCCTTCCAGCGGCCACCGGCCTCCCGCTCCACCGCGTACAGCTCGAATCGTCCCGTGCGGTCGGAGTGGTAGACCAGGCGTCGCCCGTCGGGAGACCAGTCCGGGAACCGCTGGTTGCCCGAGTCGGACACCACCGGGCTCGGCGTGCCGCCGATGGCGGGGATGACGAACAGGCGCCGGTGGCCCCCGCGGAAGCCGTAGTAGGCGACCTCCCGCCCGTCGGGCGACCAGGACGGCATGAAGGCATCGCCCGAATCCGGCGAGAGCAGCTCCGGCTCGCCGCCGGTGCGCGGCATCAGGTAGATCGCCTGGTGTCCACCGCGGTCCGAGTCGAACGCCAGCCAGCGTCCGTCCGGCGACACCGCCATGCCCTCGATCGACTGGTGGCCCGACGTGAGGGGCTCGGCAGCCGCCGCCGACACTGGTCCGGCAGCGGGTATGGGGAGCGTGGCGACGTTGGCGTATTCGGTGAAATCGTCGTAGGCGAGCTGGCGGCCGTCGCGCGACAGATCGATCGTGTGGATCTGCAGGCCGGTGGTGAGCCGGAGCCGGCGCGCCCGCCGCTTGCCCGACCGATCGATGGCGACGCGATAGACGTCCCGGCTGCCGTCCCGGCTGGAGACGAACAGCAGGCTCCGGCCATCCGGCAGCCAGGCGGGGCTCGTGTTGAGCGCCGCCGCGTCCGTGAGCGGCACCGGCGGGCCGCCGGACGCGGCGACGGTCCAAATGGCGCTGGGCGCGATGTTGCCGATGGCGTTGGGCGCGTAGACGAACGCCGCGTTCCCGAGCACGTAGGCGATGCGCGAGCCGTCCGGCGACCAGGCGAACGAGTGCGGCTGCCCCACCTCCGCGATCGTCGTCGGCGGCCCGCCTTCGGCGGCGCGGACCTCGATCCTCCGACCGACGGCGTAGACGATCTTCCGGCCATCGGGCGACCAGGCCAGGTAACTCGGACCCTCGTCGCTGATCGCCCCTTCGCCGTTGACGCCGGGACTCTGCTCCGGCGGCGCGACCAGCAGCCGGGCGGGTCCACCGAGCGCGGGGACGACGTAGATCGCCCGCCCCGCCTCGAAGCTGAGCCGCGAGCCGTCCGGGGACCAGCGGGGCCAGTGCTGGTCGCCCGGCGTGCTGTCGGCCACCGCAATGGTGCGGCCGCCGGAGAGCTGGCGGACGTAGATCCGGAGCCGTCCATTCGGTCCCGCTGCGTAGGCGACGAACTTCCCGTCGGGCGAGAGGGCCGGATGGATCTCCAGCCCGGGCTGTCCGGTGACCCGGGTGATGCGGCCGGCGCGCAGCTCACGCGGCGCGGCTGGGGCGGAGGAGCGCCGCGCCGCCCGCGAGCGCGATCACGGCGCACGCAGCGAGCACCCACCGGCGCGCGGAACGTCGGGATGCGAAATGGGGCTTCGAGAGGCCTGCTTCGACAGGGCTCGCCGGGCGGGGCGCGCGCGTGGCAGCTCCGGCGTCCTCGGGCAGCGACGCGGGCGTCACCTCCACTTCCGCGGGTGGAGGGGGCCACGTGTCGGATAGCAGATCAGGCGCGTTGCGTATCTGCCGGGGATGCAGGCGGCGAGGAGTCGGCGGGCAGATCGGCAGGCGGTGGCTCGACGCTCACCGGACGCTCGGCAACGCTGGCGACCATCTGCGTCCTGATCCGCTCGGCCAGCGCCACCACGGCTTGATCCGGCGGCGCCTCCAGCTCCTGCTCCAGCAGCACTTCGTAGACTCGAGCGTGCTGGAGGGCGGCGGTGCGGTCGCCCGCCGCCACGAGCGCCTCCATCAGGCCAATGGCCACGCGGGCGTTGAGCGGATCCTGCGCCGCCAGCTTGCGCCACCATTCCGCGCAGTCCAGGTGGTCCCCACGATCGGCCGCCCGCCGGCCCAGACGCTCGAGCGCGGTGGCATGGTCCCGCGCCAGGCCCGCGCGCTCCTCCTCGAGCCAGCGCTCGAACTCGCCCGCCTCCGAGAGATGAAAGCCGTCGAGAAATGGACCGCCGTATTCCGCGACCGCCCGCTCCGGGTAGCCGGCCTTCAGTGCGGCCGAGAACGCCGCGACGTCGCTCGTGACCAGATCGGGATTGAGCCGGACGTCCCGGGTTCCCAGGAAGACCTCGTCGGCGCCCATCTCCTGCCGAAGCGCGTAGAGGGCCTGGTTGAGTCCTTTCCGCGCGCGCTCCTCGTCCGTCTCCGCCCAGAGCATGCCGATCAGCCGGTCGCGTGTCATGCCCTGCTCGCCCGAAGCCGCCAGCAGGGCGAGCAGCCCGAGGCGCCGCGGCTGGGAAGCCGCGCCGCTCAAGCGCTGACCATCGCGCTCCAGGAACAACCTGCCAAACGTGTTAAGACGTAACAGGTTAGGCTCGGTGATTCTGAGGTGACCGGTGGGAGCGATCTTGGTACCAATTGTAGAGTCGGAGCAGTGTGCCCACAAGACACAAGGAGCGCCGAAATGCGTCCAGAAACCGAGCGGGTCGTTCGCGAGAGCTGGGCCCAATTCGAGCCGGTCGCGGTGGAGTCGGCCGCGTTCTTCTACGATAAGCTGTTCGAGCTTGACCCCGAGGCGCAGCGCCTCTTCGCCAAAACCGACATGGTCGCACAGGGTCACAAGGTCATGCGGATGTTCGCCGAGATCGTGCACAACCTCGACCGGCCGGAGGCGCTGGTCGCCGAGGTGGCTGACCTCGGCCGTCGGCACGTCGGCTACGGCGTGCAGGATCACCAGTACGACTCGGTCGGCACCGCGCTGCTCTGGACGCTCGAGCGCGGCCTGGGTCCGGCCTTTACCGACGAGATCCGGGATGCCTGGACCGAAGCCTACCTCCTCTTCTCGAGCGTCGCGCGGCGGGCCACCGCCCGCGCGTCCCAGCCCGCGAGGCTACACGGCGCTACCATAAGTCCTTATAGAAGAACCTGATGGGCATGGTGAGATCCAGGTGATTTCAGCGTGACTCCGCCCGGTAGACTTGTTCCCGTCAACTGGGCAGCGGCGAGGCCCGAAGCCGATGCCACCATCCAACGGGCCCTCGATTAGGAGTCACACCATGAAGACCATGACCGCACTGGGCCTGAGCTCGCTCATCGTCCTGACGCTGGCGGCATTCACCGGCGCGGCGCGTCCGACGATCCTGCCGGCCCCGAGCGAATCCTCCTCCTTCTTCGCCGAGCTCCACGGCGACCTGCACGCCAGCCCCCGCGGGACGGCACGGTTCGGCACGGTCGAAGGCGGCCCGGGCGCCACGAAGTTCAGCCTGTCGCTGGGTGCCGACGGCGCGGATGGCTCCGTGCTCTTCACGCGGACCAACGGCGGCCGGCTGACGCCCGGCACTTACGCCATCTCGGGCCGGGACAACGGCACGGACGAGATCCGGGCGCTCGTCATGACCGGCTCCGCCACTCGGCCCACCGGCGTCTTTCGGGGCCAGTCGGGCTACCTGATCGTCACCTCGGCGACCGACAACGTCATTCGTGGGCGGTTTGAGGTGGCGGCCACGGGCTTTCTCGCCTCGGATCCGGCGGACGAGTCCCGGCCGATGAAGGCGACCGGCATGTTCACCGCCACCCGCGAATAGCGGCGAGAGAGGAGCGCACCATGACTGGCGAGCAGATCCGGCTGGTCCGGGTCACCTGGCTCGAGGTGGCCCAGATCGCCGATGCCGCGGCACGGCTGTTCTATGAACGCCTGTTCGAGACCGATCCGGAGGTCCGTCAGCTCTTCGCGCACAGCGACATGGACCAGCAGCGAGTGAAACTCCTGCGGACCCTGACGGTCGCCGTGGGGGCGCTGGACAAGCTGGAGACGATCCGGCCGGCACTCGAAAACCTGGGACGACGGCACGTCGGCTACGGCGTTGAGGATCGTCATTACGAGCTGGTCGGAGCCGCGCTGCTGTGGACGTTGGAACAGGGGCTGGGAGACGGCTATACCGCCGCGGTGCGTGAGGCATGGACCGCCGCCTACACGACCCTGGCGACCATCATGCGCGAGGCGGCGGCCACGGTGGAGCGAGCCGCCTGACGCTCGGGCCGGGTGATTGATTCCGGCGGGGAACCCCGCTACTTTTGAGCCTTGTAGAAGGGGAGTAGCTCATCCGCCACGAGGCGGACGACTGGATCGTCAAGACTGTCCGACGCGTTCGGGCACGGTCCAGCCGGGGTCGAGGGAGACACGATCTCCCCGTATCAGAGCGAGACCTTCGTCCACGCGAAAGCGGAGCGGACGGGGTCTCGCTCTTTTTGTCATCAGACCCCACTCACCAGCAAGGTGCTACAGAGGAGCGCATGAACAACGTCAAGACCATGGTCCTGATGGCCGGCCTTCTGGGCCTGTTCCTGCTCGCCGGCCAGCTGCTCGGGGGGTCGCAGGGGCTCGTGCTCGCCCTGGTCCTGGGCAGCGCGTTCAACTTCATCATGTACTTCTTCTCGGATAAGATCGTGCTCCGGATGTACGGCGCGCAGATCGTCAGCGAGGAGCAGGCGCCCGAGCTCTACCGGATGGTCGACCGGCTCCGCCAGCGGGCGGGACTGCCGATGCCGGTCGTCGCGGTGGCGCCGCACGAGCAGCCCAACGCGTTCGCCACCGGACGGAACCCCGACCACGCGGTCGTCGCGGTGACGACGGGCATCCTCAAGTACATGCCGCAGGAGGAGCTCGAGGGCGTCATCGCGCACGAGCTGGCGCACGTCAAGAACCGGGACATGCTGATCACCACGCTGGCCGCGGGCGTCGCCGGCGCGATCAGCAACCTGCCCTACCTGCTCCTGTTCGGCGGCGGGCGGAGCGATGAGGACGGCCACCCGATCGCGCAGCTGGCGCTGCTCCTGCTCGCGCCGATCGGCGCCATGCTGATCCAGTTCGCCGTGTCGCGCCAGCGGGAGTTCGAGGCCGACCGGGTCGGCGCCGAGATCCTCGGCCGGCCGATGCCGCTGGCCAACGCGCTCCGCCGGCTCGACGCGATGGCCCAGCGGATCCCGATGCAGGTGGCTCCGGCCGCCGCGCCGCTCGCGCAGGTGAATCCGCTCGCGGCCCACGGCGGCGTGGCCGGCCTGTTCAGCACGCACCCGCCGACCGAGGAGCGCGTCGCCCGGCTCGAGGCGATGACGGTGGCGGCGAGCCGGTAGGTGGGTCATCACGGCCTGGCCGTCTGGCTGGGCTTCACGGGGATCGTGATCGCCCTCCTGGTCCTCGACCTGGGGGTGCTCAACCGGCGGTCCCACGTGCTGTCGTTCAAGGAGGCGATGAGCTGGAGCGGCGGGCTCATCGCCTTCGCGCTCTTGTTCGGGCTCTTTCTCTGGTGGCGCGAGGGCGCGCAGCACGCGCTCGAGTACTACACCGGCTACCTGATCGAGCTCTCCCTCAGCGTCGACAATCTCTTCGTCTTCATCCTGATCTTCAACTACTTCGGCGTGCCCTCCGAGGCCCAGCCGAAGGTGCTCAAGTGGGGCATCCTCGGCGCCATCGTGATGCGGTTCATCATGATCACGGCGGGGGCGCTGCTGCTCCATCGGTTCGAGTGGATCATCTACGTCTTCGGCGGGATCCTGATCCTGACCGGCATCCGGATGCTGCTGCAGCGGGATGAGCGGATCGAGCCGGAGAAGAACCCCATCGTGCGGCTGGCGCGGCGGGTGCTGCCGTTCACCGACAGCTACGACGGCGCCAACTTCACCTGCCGGACCAGCAGCGGCCGGCTGCTCGCCACGCCGCTGGTGCTGGTGCTCCTCGTGGTCGAGTGGTCGGATCTGGTCTTCGCCATCGACAGCATTCCCGCCATCTTCGCGATCACGCGCGACCCGTTCCTGGTCTACAGCTCCAACGTGTTCGCCATCCTGGGGCTCAGGGCGCTCTTCTTCGTGCTGGCGGGGATGCTGGACAAGTTCGTCTACCTGAAGCCGGGGGTGGCGCTGATCCTGGTGTTCGTCGGGGGGAAGATGGCGGTGAGTGCCTGGCTGCACGTGCCCACTCTCGCGAGCCTGGCGGTCGTCATCCTCACCCTCGGCGCGTCGGTGGGCCTGTCGCTCTGGCGGAGCGCCAGGGAGGCGCGACAGGCCGCCTAGCGGCCCGCCGCACGCAGTGTGCTCTAGCGAGCCACCGGCAGCACGTCGATCCCGCCGGCCATCGGCCCCACGTCCACGGTGGCCACCGTCGCGAGCGCGCGGAGGTCGATCACCTCGACCGTCCCGGGCTCGGACCCGATCCCCTCGACCGAGATGAAGGCGTAGCGGTCGTCGCCCGTGATCGCCACGCCGTGGACCACCTTCCGTTTGGTCGGCAGCCGCTTCAGCTCCTTCCCCGTCCCCGCGTCGAACACCGAGACCGACTGGCCCCGCTTGTTGGTCGCCACCAGCAGCCGGCCGTCATGCGTGACCGCGAGGTTGTAGACGCCGTCGCCCGCCGGAAGACGTCGGGTGAGGGTCCAGCGCTCGGCGTCGATCTCCACGATCTCGCTGGCCTTGTTGCACGCCACGAACACCCGCCGGCCATCGGGCGTGGGCTGCGCCCAGGTCGGTGAGCACGACACGTTGCCGGGCTTGGGCGGCTCCATGCCGTGGCCGCCGGCATCGTGCGTGGGCGTGCCAGGGCCGCTCGCCGATACCGTCATCGGGCCGGTCATCCCATGCTCCTGGCCCTTCCGGAGCAGGAACGTGCGGGACACGGCCAGAGTTCGGGTATCGATCTCGACCAGCTCGTCGTCCATCATGCAGGCCGAGTAGTGCTTGGTGCCCTGGGCGTTGAGCCGGGACCCGTGGGGCATCACGCAGGTCGGGATCCGGGCGACCTCAAGCATCTCGTCGGTCGCCACCACCGACACCGACGACGGGACCATGTCGCCGTGCAGGTTGAAGTTCACGACGTAGGCGAGGTAGCCGTCGGGCGAGACCTGCAGCGTCGCGGGGAACAGGCCGAGCTCGACCCGACCCTCCAGCCGGTCGTCCCTGGTCGAGTACTTCCAGAGCGAGCCGAACGGCGTGCCGTGGCCGGTGGAGACGAACAGGTGGTCGCCGTCGGGCGCCAGAGCGACGCCGTGCGGTCCGTCGGGGTCGGTCGGCAGGATGCCGACCGTGTGGGTGCGCTCGATCGTGAGCCCGGCCGGCCCGAACCGGATGAGCTGCAGCTTGTCCACCGCCTCGGAGGCCACCCAGGCATGGTAGTCGTGCGCCGGCGGCTCCTGCCCGCGCGCGGCGCCGGCCGCGAGCGCGAGCGCCGCCGCGACCGCGAGGGCGCGCCTCATGGCACCGGCGGCGCGAGCTCCTCCCGCCGCGGCTCCAGACGCACGATGAAGAGCCCGTTGTTGAAGTCGTTCACGTAGGCCAGGTTGTTCTTGACGACCACGCCCCACGTCATCGGCGAGTTGGGCAGGAAGCCCTGGGGGTCGGTCGGATTGAGCTGCGCCATGACCCGGCCCTGCGACCGCAGATTGCCGCGCAGCTCGCCCGAGACGTCGAACGCCATGAAGCCGGCGTTGTACGCGCCCATGTAGAGGGTATCCCCCGCCACCCAGACGTTGTGCACGCCGCCGTACTCCGGCTCGTACCAGGCGACCTCCTTGGGCTTGGCGAGGTCGCTCACGTCGAGCACGTGCAGCCGGCCATAGGCGCGCGAGGGCTGTCCCTTGAACAGCGCGTCGCCCGCGTCCACGCCGAAGACCTCGTCGGCCACGAAGACGTAGTTGCGATACCGCCAGGCGGTGTGGGTGCCGCGGATGAAGCCGGGCCCGCCGGTCTCCGACACCTGGCGGTAGAGCGAGTCGAGATCGTACTTGAACTGGCTCACCGGCTGCGGGTTCGACGGGCTGCCGCCCTTCACGCCATTTCCCACGTCCAGGATCACCAGGCCGTCGTGCCACCAGCTCGCATACACCAGCCCGTCCTGCACGTCGATGTCGTGCAGGCTCCGGCCGTAGTCGGCGCGCGGGGTCTTCCAGCGGCCAACCTCCTTCGGATGGGCCGGGTCGTTGATGTCCACGATGTGGAGCGCGCCGGTGCCGTCGTTGGTGAGGTAGACGTGGGTGCCGTACTTGGGCTGCGTGTAGATGAAGGCGGAGTGAACGCCCGCCGTGACGCCCTCGGTGAACTCGGCCACCGGCTTCGGATGCAGCGGGTCGTCGAGGGTACAGATGACGATGCCGTTCTTCCGGTCGGCGGCGCCCTCGCGAGTGAAGACCAGGACCTTGCCCGCCGCGTCGGTCATGATGTCGTTGATGACCCGGGTATTGGCCTGGACCGAGTCGGCGATGCGGGGGTTGGCCGGATCGCTCACGTCGATCGCGTAGAGCCGGTCGCCGCCGAGGTGGGTACCGAGGTACGCCACCTTGCCGTTGGGATGGATCCACACTTCGGCGGTCGGAAAGCTCTTGCGGACGACCGACCCGACGACCGTCGTGGGACGGCGTACCTCGCGCCTGGAGACGGTCACCGTGGCGGTCGCCGAGCGGCCGCCGAGCGACGCGGTCACGCTGTAGATGCCCGGCTGGTAGGCCACGAAGGCCCCGTCGGCGTCGACGTGGCCTTCGCCGGGGCCGAACGACCAGGTCGGCGTGAGGCCGGCGACGGCACGGTCGGCGGCATCGTGTGCGGTCGCGGCGAACCGGACGACGTCGCCCTGGCGAACCTTCGCGGACGACGGCTCGAGCGTCAGCGACGCCGGCGCCGCCCCGGCGACCTCCACCGGCACCTCGGCGCGGAGGCTCCCCGACGCGGCGCGGATCGTCGCGCGGCCCGCGCTCCGCGCCTCGAGCGCGCCGTCGCGGCCCACCCGCGCCACCGCGGGCGCCGAGCTGGTCCAGGTGACCGCGTCTCCGCGGGCGTCGCCTTCGGCGCTCAGCACCCGAGCCGCGAGCTGGATCCGCTGGCGCGGGACGAGGCGGGCGGGAACCGGGTCGATCTCGACGCGCCGTGCGGGCCCCGGTACGACGCGCAGCGAGAGCCGCTCGATGTACGGCTTGGTCCCCGGGACGATCGCGGTCGCGAGCATCGCCACATCGCCCACCGAGCCGGCACGGGCCCAGCCGTCCTCTCCGATCGCTACCTGGGCAGGACCGACGGTGCGGAAGACGATCTTGGCCTCGGGGATGGGTCGCCCGGCTGCGTCCAGCGCTCGGGCCTCGAGCCGGATCGAGTCGCCTACGGCCACCCTGAGGTTGGGCGTGCCAAGCGCGACGCGGGCGACGGGCGTGGGGGCCGTTGCGGTGGTGTCCTGCCCGGAGGCGGGAAGGACCTGCAACAGCACCGCAAGGACGACGAGCGCGAGGGGTCGAACGAACGTCATGGAAGCCTCTTCAGGAGGGCGGAGATGGGGGGGCAAGATACCCGATCGTTCTCCGTTGTCGAGATGCGCGCTGCCGCCCATCTTCCGGGATGGCTCGATCATCCCTGCTCGCCCGCCTGGGCCTCGACCGCCCCGAACTCCGCGCGTGGGCGATGTACGACTGGGCCGCCTCGTCCATGCAGACCACCGTGATGGTGGCGGTCTTCCCCATCTACTTCGTCAAGGTTGCCGGCGCGGGCCTGGCCGGGGGCGGCGCCACCCAGCGGCTGGCGACGGTGAACACGATCGCGCTCGTGATCATCGCGCTCGCCTCGCCGGTGCTCGGCGCCGTCTCCGACTACGGCGGGAACAAGAAGCGGTTCATCGCCGCCTTCATGGCGGTGGGCGCCGCCGCGGTGGCCGGCCTCTTCTTCGTCCACACGGGCGACCTCACGCTCGCCAGCTGGCTCTTCGTGCTCGCCCTCATCGGCGTGGCGGGAAGTTTCGTGTTCTACGAGGCGCTGCTGCCGCACATCGCGCGCGGCGGCGAGCTCGACCGCGTCTCGACTGCCGGGTACGCGCTGGGGTATGTCGGCGGCGGGATCCTGCTGGCGCTCAACCTTGCGTGGATCCAGAAGCCGGCGTGGTTCGGGCTGCCCGCCGGACCGGGCCTCGATGAATCCGCGGCCACGCTGCCGGCGCGGCTGGCGTTCCTGAGCGTCGCGGTCTGGTGGCTGGTGTTCTCGATCCCGCTGTTCCGGCGGGTGCCGGAGCCGCCGCCGAGGCTGGAGCCGGACGAGCAAAAGGGGCAGAGCCCGATCCGGATGGCGTTCGTCCGCCTGGCCGAGACCTTCCGCGAGCTGCGAGGTTACCGGCAGGCGTTCCTGATGCTGCTGGCGTTCCTGGTCTACAACGACGGCATCCAGACCATCATCAAGATGGCCACGGCCTACGGCACCGAGCTCGGCATCGACCAGAGCGCGCTCATCGGTGCCATCCTGCTGGTGCAGTTCGTCGGGATCCCATGCTCGTTCCTGTTCGGCATGCTGGCGGGTCGGATCGGGGCCAAGCGGGCGCTGTTCCTCGGGCTGCTGGCCTACACGGCGATCAGCATCCTCGGCTACTACATGAAGACCGCGGCGCACTTCTACGTGCTGGCGGGACTCGTGGGGATGGTGCAGGGCGGCACGCAGGCGCTGAGCCGGTCGCTCTTCGCCAGCATGATCCCGCAGCACAAGAGCGGCGAGTTCTTCGGCTTCTTCAGCGTGTTCGAGAAGTTCGCGGGCATTTTCGGCCCGCTGATCTTCGCGGGAACGATCGCGGCCACCGGCTCGAGCCGCAACGCGATTCTCAGCGTCATCGGCTTCTTTGCGGTCGGCGCGGCCATTCTGGCGTTCGTGGACCTCGACGCCGGCCGGCGGGAGGCCCTGGCCGCGGATGCCATCGCTCGGCCGGCGGCCTGAATCAGGGCAGCTCGCCGCAGACCACCTCGAGCCGCACCAGCACCGCCTTCCCCGGCACTACGGTAAACGGCTGAGGGTTTCCCCCCGCGACGGCGCAGGGCTCGTCGAGGTCCTTCAGGGTGACGAGGTGAACGCCGGGCACCAGCCCGTGAAACGTTTCGCTGGCGTTGGGGCCGATCGTCCGGATGTCCCCGCCGGCCACCGCGAGGGCATATCCATCGGGGTCCGGCTCCGCTCCCGATGTCGTGACTTGAATGGTGAATCCGCCCGTCGTCGCCGGCGCGCAGCGCACGTCGAACGACACGCTCGCCCGCGCGTCCTGGCCCACCACCACGGACCGAGGGTTCGTGCCCTCGACCCGACAGTTCTCCGCCAGCCCGGTCAGCAGGACGCTGTGGGTCCCTTCGCTCAGGCTGTCGAGGACTACGCTTCCGCCCGGGGCGATGAAGCGGGCGGTCCCGCCATCGACGGTCACGCTGAAACCGTCGTTGTCGGGATCGGAGCCGTTGGTGCTGACGGCCACCTCGATCCGGCCGTCGGAGGAAACGCTGATGAGGGTTTCGTCGCAGCCGGCGGCCAACGCCAGGACCGCGAGCGGAACGAGAGGGTGGAGGCGAGTCGACACGGAAAACCTCCTGATGCTGAAGCACCTTGCCGCGCCTTGGCGCTTTCCCTAACTTGCGCCGTAGATCAATAGTACTTGGCTCGGCGCACTGCCGCCTCTCTTCACTCTGGAGCCCTGCCGCGCCCCTCGCCGGCGGGGCACTTTGCATTCATGGACGCATTGTCCGACGCCTTCGGGCTCACGCGCGCGCTGGTGGCCCTCGAGACCCCGACCGGGTCGGAGGGGCCGGCCACCGACCTGCTCGACGCCACGCTCCGCCGTGCGGGCTACCGCACGGTGCGGCAGCCGGTATCGCCGGGACGCGACAACCTGCTCGCATTCCGCGAGCCGCCCGCGCTGGTGTTCTCCACCCACGTGGACTGTGTGCCGCCGTATCTCCCGTTGTCCGAGGACGCGGAAACGATCCGTGGCCGCGGAAGCTGCGACGCCAAGGGCCTCGCCGCCGCCATGGTCGCGGCGGCGGAGCGGCTGGCGGCGGGCGGCGAGCGGCGGATCGGGCTGTTGTTCCTGGTCGGCGAGGAGAACGGCTCCGACGGCGCCCGCGTGGCCGCCGACCTGGAGCCACGCGGGCGCTTCCTGATCAATGGCGAGCCGACCGAAAACCGCCTGTCCATCGGCCAGAAGGGCTCGCTCAGGATCGACCTGAAGGCAACGGGGCGCGCAGCCCACTCCGCTTATCCCGATGAAGGCGAGAGCGCCGTCGCGGCGCTGCTCGACACCATCGAGCGCATCCGGCAGATGCCGCTGGCGCGTGATCCGCTCCTCGGCCCCTCGACCCTCAACGTCGGCCTCATCGAGGGCGGGGTCGCGCCGAACGTGCTGGCGCCCGAGGCAAGCGCGCAGATCCTGATCCGTACCGTCGAGCCCACCGGTCCGCTCAAGGCGGCGATCCAGGCACTGGCCGCGCCCGGCGTCGCCGTGGCGTTCCCGGTGGAGCTGCCCAGCCACAAGGCCGGGCCACCGCCGGCAGGCTGGGACACGACCGTCGTGAGCTACGCCAGCGACCTGCCGTTCCTCGCGAGCTGGGGCGAGGGCTACCAGCTTGGCCCCGGCACGATCAGGGTGGCGCACACCGCCCAGGAGCACATCCGCAAGGCCGACCTGCGCCGCGGCGTGGAGCTCTACGTGCGGTTGGCCACCGACCTCCTCGCCCGCGAGGCGCCATGACAGCGAAGATCCCGGTCAGCGTGCTCGGTGCCACCGGCACGGTCGGCCAGAAGTTCGTCCGCCTGCTGGCGGAGCACCCCTGGTTCGAGGTCGCGGCAGTGGCCGCCTCGTCCGCCAGCGCGGGCAAGCGCTATGGCGAGGTCGTCCGCTGGCGCGAGCAGATCGCGCTGCCCGACCGGATCGCGGCGCTCATCGTGCAGCCGTCCGCGCCGCCGCTCCCCGGGCCGATCGTGTTCAGCGCGCTCGATGCCGACGTCGCGGGGCCGATCGAGCAGGCGTTCGCGGCCGCCGGCGCGTACGTGGTGACCAACACGCGGACGCACCGGATGGACGCCGACGTGCCGCTGCTCATTCCGGAGGCCAATCTCGACCACCTGGCGCTCGTCGACCGTCAGCACGAGAGCCGTGGCTGGCCCGGCGCCATTCTCGCGAACCCGAACTGCTCGACGGCCGCGCTGGTGCTGGCCCTCGCGCCGCTGCACCGCGCGTACGGCCTCGAGAAGCTCTTCGTCTCCACGATGCAGGCCGTCTCGGGGGCGGGCTACCCCGGCGTGCCCTCGCTCGACATCCTCGGCAACGTGGTTCCGTATATCGGCGGCGAGGAGGAGAAGATGGAGCGCGAGAGCCGGAAGATCCTCGGCACGCTCGCCGCCGACGGGGTGACGCCGGCGGACTTCGCGATGAGCGCCCACACCAACCGGGTCGCGACGATCGACGGGCATCTCATGACGGTGTCGGCGGGCTTCCGGACGCGGGTCACGCCCGAGTCGGCCATGACCGCGCTGCGCGAGTTCCGCGCGAGCCCGCGGGTCGCGTGCCTGCCGTCCTCGCCCACGCCGCCGGTCGAGGTCGAGACCCGCCAGGACCGGCCGCAGCCGCGGCTCGATCTCGAGCGCGGCCGGGGCATGGCGGTGACCGTCGGCCGGGTGCGCGCCTGCCCCATCCTCGACCTCCGGCTGGTGCTGCTGGGACACAATACCATCCGAGGCGCGGCGGGACAGGCGGTGCAGATCGCCGAGCTGCTGGTGGCGGAAGGCCGGGTGGATCGACCGGCATGATCGTCGCCAAGTTCGGCGGGACCTCGGTGGCCGACGGGGCGGCCATCGGCCGGCTGATCGGCATCGTCCGGTCCCGGATTGCCGACCGGCCGGTGGTGGTGGTGAGCGCGCTGGCCAGGGTGACGGACGGACTCCTGGGGCTCGCTCCGATGGTGCACGCCGGCGACGGTGCCTCGCTCGACGCGGCCATCGCCGCGCTCGTCGACCGCCATGCGGTGGCCGCCCGCGAGCTGCCGGGCGCGGCCCTGGCCCTGCCGGCGATCGCCGAGGACGCTGCCGCGCTCCGCCGCGACCTCGACGCGGCCCTCGGCCGCATGCTGCGTCCGGCGGAGCTCGACGCGCTCGCGGGCCGGGGCGAGCTCTGGAGCAGCCGGCTCGTCGCCGCCGCCCTCGAGGCCGCCGGGCTCGCGCGCCACGTGGGTGGACATCCGCCCGATCATGGTGACCGACGATCGCCACGGCCGCGCCACGCCGTACATGCAGGCGCTCGCGGACCGGGCGCGCGAATGCCTCCGGCCGCTGGTCGAGGCGGGCCGCGTCCCGGTGACCCAGGGCTTCATCGGCGCCACCGTCGACGGCACGCCGACGACGCTCGGCCGCGGCGGCTCCGACTTCACCGCCGCGCTGCTCGGCGCCGTGCTCGACGTCGAGCGGGTCGAGATCTGGACCGACGTGAACGGGCTCATGACGGCGGATCCGCGCATCGTGCCGTCGGCGCGCACGCTCCGGGCGGCGAGCTACGAGGAGGCCGCGGAGCTGGCCACCTTCGGCGCCAAGGTGCTCCACCCCGCCACCGCGCAGCCGCTGGTGCGCTCGGGCATCCCCATCGTGGTCCTCAACTCCACCCGCCCCGAGGATCCCGGCACCACCATCGAGCCGTCGGCCGAGCTCGAGCGGATGGGGGATTCGCCCGTGCGGTCGATCAGCTGGAAGCCCGGCATCACGGTGGTGAACGTGCGCGCGCCGCGGATGCTCGGCGCCTACGGCTTCCTGCGTACGATGTTCGAGGTCTTCGAGCGGCACGAGGTGGTCGTGGACGTGCTGGCGAGCGGGGAGGTCAGCGTCTCGCTCACGGTCGAGGACCGGACGCGACTCGACGCGCGTGGTGCGTGATCTGGGCGAGCTGGGCGAGGTCTGGGTCGAGCATCACCGGGCGATCATCGCCGTCGTCGGCATCGGCATCCGCGCCACGCCGGGTCTCGCCGCCCGGCTGTTCCGCGCCGTCCAGCCGGCCAACGTCGAGGTGATCTCGCAGGGCGCTTCGGCGATCAACATGACGTTCGTCGTGCGGGAGGAGGACGGGCCGGATGTCGTTCGACGGCTTCATCAGGAGTTCTTTGGCACATGCTGAGGCTTCGGCGTTCGATGCTGACGGACCTCAGAGAACAGAGGGCACAGAGAACAGCCACGGAGAACCGATTTTGTGTGTGCACCGTGCCCCTCTGTGCCCTCTGTGCCTCTGTGGTGAACGGGAGCGCCTGCATGCGCATCGTCATCGTAGGCGACGGCAAGATGGGCCGGGCGGTGGCCGGCCTGGCCGAGGCGCGCGGCCACACGATTCACGCCATGATCGGCGGCGCCGAGAACGCCGGCGGCCGTGCGCTCACCGCGGAGCGGCTGACGGGCGCCGACGTCGCCGTCGAGTTCACCCGGCCCGACGCGGCGGTGGCCAACCTCGAGCGCCTCATCGACGCCGGCGTCCCCGTCGTCACCGGGACGACGGGCTGGCTGGACCAGCTCCCGCGGATCACGGCCCATGTCGAGCAGCGCGGCGGCGCCCTGCTTCACGCCGCCAACTTCTCGCTCGGCGTGCATCTCTTTCTCCGCGCCGCGCAGGACCTGGCCCGCCGCTTCGCCGGGCACCCCGAGTTCGACGCCTTTATACTGGAGGAGCATCACGCGGCCAAGCTCGACGCGCCGTCCGGGACGGCGCGCGAGCTCCAGGGACGCGCGAGCGCCGCGGATCCGGCGCGATCGTTTCCGATCACCTCCGTCCGGGCCGGCGCCACGCCCGGCACGCACCTCGTGGCCTACGACGGGCCGTACGAGCGGGTGACGCTGGCGCACGTGGCGCGGAGCCGCGAGGGCTTCGCGGCGGGTGCCCTGGCCGCGGCCGAGTGGCTGCCCGGACACCGCGGCGTCTACACGGTCGAGGACATGCTGTTCGGAGAGGGTGGATGAGCGGCTTCGAGGGATGCGGTACCGCGCTGGTCACGCCGTTCACGGAGAGCGGCGCCGTCGACTTCCTGGCGCTCGGCGCGCTCGTCGAGTGGCAGATCGCCGAGGGCATCGACTTTCTCGTGCCATGCGGCTCCACCGGCGAGGCCCAGACCCTGGACGACGGCGAGCGCGAACGGGTCGTGGCCGCCGTCGTGGAGACCGCGGCCGGGCGCGTGCCGGTCGTGGCCGGCGCCACCAGCAACGACACCCGCCGCGCCGTCGACGAGACCCGGCGCATGTGCGCGCTGGGCGTCGATGGCATCCTCTCGGCCACGCCCTACTACAACAAGCCCACGCAGGAGGGCCTCGCCCGGCACTTCCAGGCCGTCGCCGACGCCTCCATCCGCCCGGTCTGCCTCTACAACGTCCCCGGCCGCACCGCCGTCAATCTCCTCCCGGCCACCGCGCTTCGCCTGGCCGAGCACCCGAACGTGCGCGGCATCAAGGAGGCGAGCGGCGACCTGCGGCAGATCATGGAGATCATCCGCCACCGGCCCGCGGGCTTCGCCGTGCTCTCGGGCGACGACTGGCTGGCGTTCCCGGTCGCCGCGGCGGGCGGCGATGGGCTGATCTCGGTGACGTCGAACGAGGTCCCGGCGCAGATGACCGCGCTCGTGCGCCACGCGCGGCGCGGCGACCTCGAGGCCGCCCGCGCGTGCCAGTATCGCCTGCTGCCGCTCATGGACGCCAACTTCCTCGAGACCAATCCATCGCCGGTGAAGGCGGGGCTGGCGCTGATGGGCAGGATCGTCGACGCGCTCCGCCTGCCGCTGGTGCCCGCGGCCCGGTCCACGCGGGACGCGCTCCGCGCCGCACTCGCGGCGGCAGGGGCCAATGTCCCCTGACGACGTGAAGGCACTCGAGGCGGAGCTCGCCCGCTACGCCGGCCCCGTCGCGCCCGAGGATGAAGGCGCGGCGCGGGCCGCCTTCGTCGAGCTCAAGGCCGCGCTCAACGCGGGCGCGGTGCGCGCGGCGGAACGCGGCGCCGACGGACAGTGGCGCGCCAACGCGTGGGTAAAGGCCGGCATCCTGCTCGGCTTCCGGCTCGGCCGCATCACGCCGGCCGCCACCGGCGGTCCGTTCCCGTTCTACGACAAGGACACCTACCCGCTCCGCCGCGCCAGCATCGACGATGGCGTGCGCATCGTCCCGGGCGGATCGGCCATCCGCGACGGCTGCTACGTGGCGCCGGGCGTCGTCTGCATGCCGCCGATGTACATCAACGTCGGCGCGTACGTCGGCGAGGGGACCATGGTCGACTCGCACGCCCTGGTCGGCTCGTGCGCCCAGGTCGGCCGGCGGGTCCACCTGTCCGCCGCCGCGCAGATCGGCGGCGTGCTCGAGCCCGCGGGCGCGCTCCCGGTCATCATCGAGGACGAGGTGCTGGTCGGCGGGAACTGCGGGGTATACGAGGGCACGATCGTGCGCGAGCGCGCGGTGCTCGCGCCAGGCACGATCCTCACCGGCGGCACGGCCGTGTTCGACCTGGTCCACGACCGCGTCTACCGTCGCGACGGCGATCGGCCGCTGGAGATTCCGGCCGGCGCGGTGGTGGTTCCGGGCACCCGGCCGGTGCGCTCGGGCGCCGGCCGAGAGGCAGGGATCGGTCTGTACACGCCGGTCATCGTGAAGTATCGCGATGAGAAGACCGAGACGGCCGTGCGCCTCGAGGAGCTGCTGCGCTGAGGCTATGGCCGCCCACACCCACTACCTCTGGTTCGAGACCAAACGGCGCCAGGAGATCATCGACATCACCGGCGAGGTCGAGCGTCAGGTGACCGTCAGCGGGATCCGCGAGGGATTCGCGCTCGTCTCCGCCATGCACATCAGCGCCTCGGTCTTCGTCAACGACCACGAATCCGGACTCTGGCAGGACATCCTCGCGTGGCTCGAGGGCACCATCGCGCCCTGGGACCCGGAGCGATACCGCCACAACGAGACCGGCGAGGACAACGCGGCCGCACATTTGCGGAGCCTGACGGTCGGCCATGAGGTCATCGTGCCGATCACCGCGGGCAAGCTGGATCTCGGCCCCTGGCAACGGGTCTTCTATGGTGAGTGGGACGGCCAGCGGCGGAAGCGGGTGATCATCAAGATTCTCGGCGAGTGATCCTTACGCTCCTCAGCGTGTCTTGCGCTTGGGAGCCACAGTTGCCCGGACACTGCCGCTCGCGCGGAGTCCGCCTTCCTTCACCACCACCTCCACGACCTGATCGCCGGCGCGGGTGCCCAGCACCCAGCGCGTCTGTGCGCGCCCGGCGCTATCGGTGCGCGCGCGCGTCGGCGTCACCGCGCCTGATCGAGTCGAGAACACGACGGAGGCGCCGGCCGCCGCGTTGCCATGGGCGTCGGTCACGAGAACTCGGACCGGTTGCGGCAACGGCCGGCTCACCGTCGCGGCGGCAGGCACGCCCTCGAGCGCGAGCTTGGCCGGCGCGCCCGCCATCGCTCGCGCCGTGACTTCGAGCGGAGCTTCGACGCCCTGCGCCGACGCCATCAGGCGCTGCGGGCCGGCCACCGGGCCCAGCGTCCAGGCCGCCTTCGACTCGCCCCGTCGAATCGGTGACCGCCGTCCGCTCGGCGACCGTCCCCTGCCCTGGCCGGAGCGAGACCCGGACACCCGGCACGGGATTGCCGTGCCGGTCCGCCACGCGAAACTGCACGGCGGGCACGAGCGGGCGCGCGGCGATGCCGCGAGGCGCGGCGCCACGAACGAGGGCCAGCGAAGCGGCGGGCCCCGGCAGCGCCGTCGCCAGAGTCACGGCGCGCGGCACCGCGCGCGACGCGCCCACCTGCACATAGGCCCGCTGCGAGCCCGCGCGTGGGCCGAGTGTCCAGCGCGCCCGGGCTTGGCCGAGCGAGTCGGTCCGAGCGCCGTCCGCCACGATCGTGCCGCCGTTCGCGGCTTCCCACGACACCGGGACGTCGCCGAGCGGCGCACCCGTGGAATCGGTGACGCGGACCATGATCGGCTCGGCCAGCTCCAGGCCGGCCTCGCCCGCGGGAGGCTCGCCCGGCGTGATGCGCGTGTTGTCGGCCACCGGCTCGGCGTCCGCGGCGAGCGACGTCGCGATCGGCGGCTCGCCGTCGACCGCGAGCGCGCTCCGCTGGCGGCCTGGGCGGTCGCCGAGCGTCCAGACGGCCTGCACGATGCCGTCGGCGTCGGAGGTATCGATGTCGGGTGCGATGTGCCCGGTCGGCTCCGCCACGGTGAAGCGCACCGGAACGCCGGCCATCGGCCGCCCGCCACGCGACACGATCTGCGCCTTGAGCGGGACGGCCAGGCGCTGCCCCACCGGCGCGCGCTGGCCGTCGCCGGCGAGCAGCGTGATCGTCGTGGGGACCGGAAAGACCTCGATGGGGAGCTCGAGCACGAGATCGCCACCCGACGCCGCGAGCGTGCCGCGGCCGGCGGTGACGCCCGTGACCCGGCCGGCGCTGTCCACCACGGCCACCGACGGGTCCGACGAGCGCCAGGTCACCGGCTGTCCGGAGACCGGAGTGCCGCCGGGCGTCGACCACCCGCGCGACGAGGCGGGATACGCCGCCTTCGCCGAGCCGGAGCAGCGAGTCTCCCTGGAGCCAGATGGCCGCCGGGCGGGGGCGGACCAGAATGCGCGACTGCGCGATCCGCCCGCCGGCCGCGGCGACCACCGTCGCGGCGCCTGGCGAGCGGGCGACCACGGTGCCCGCGCTATCCACCGAGGCCACCGAGGTATCAGTCGAGGTCCACCCCACGCGGACGCCGGGCACGATCCCGCCGTGCGCGTCGGTGATGGTGATGGCGAGCTGGATGGTGTCGCCGAGGGCCCAGGCCGTATCGGCAATGGGCCGCACGCCGATCCAGCGCACATGGTCGGCCGGCAGCGAGCGCACCGACGAGATGATGGAGACGAGGGCGGCACCCGCCGACAGCGAGCCCGCCCCCCACTTCCAGGCCTGGACCATCCAGGCCGCCCCGGATCCGGCCGCGGCCGCGTCGCGCTTCGAAGAAGCCATGTGGCGCTAGCGCATCCGGTCGCAGAGCGGGATGCCTTCTTCGCCTGCCATCTCGTGGTCGCCGTCGGTGCGTGGCGCCTCGGCGCCGTTGAGCGAGCCGACGAAGACCACGCAGCTCCGGCCCGGCTGGGTCTGGTGCGTCGCCCGTCCCTGCCAGCCGCTGGCGGTCGCGACCAGGATGTCCACGCGCACGCCTGCATCGGCACGGAAGCCCAGGGCCTCGACCGACGGGGCGTAGGTCTCGTTGGCGGCGTAGTAGCGTTCCTGGGCGGCCAGCGCGCTCCGGAGGGCGCTCTTGAGCACCGAGGCAGGCGTGGCCTGCCAGGCGGCCGGCGCGCTGGTCTGCGCGCGGAGCGCACCGGCGCCGAGCGCGGCGAGCAGGACGACGACGAGCGAAACCCTGTGGGCGGACATGCAGCCTCCCGGCATTGGCGAACGGTGCTGGCGGACGGTCAGGCGGTGATGGTGAAGCCTCAGGGGTTAGCTCAGTGTGCGAACCCGGCGACCTCCCCGCAATCCGCAGGAAGAGGACAGCGTTCGAATCATTGTCGGTCGATTGGGGGCGAAGCTGAGGAAGGGCTGGAAAACACAGCGCGCCAGCGAGTTTCGCTGGCGCAAAGAGTTGCAGCGAGCAGCGAGGCGATTTTACATGTTGCGGTACTTCGGGCCGCTCCCGCCCTCGCGAGGCGTCCACCGCGGACCGAGCACGTCGGTGGCCTTGCAGTCGACGCAGTTGGGGGCGTTGACCCGGAGCTCGTCGCCCACCCGCTCGTAGACGCCCGCGGGGCAGACGTGCGAGTAGAAATCGGCGACCTCCGCCGTCACGTCCCGACCCACCAGCAGGTGCGACGGAATGGTATCGCGCGTCGCGTTCCCCGACTTGAATACCGCGTCCAGCTTGCTGAACGTGAGCGTGCCGTCGGGCGTGAAGGGCGGCGACGCGGACGTGGTGCGCGGCGTCCTCGCGTCCTCGGGCATCGTGATCCGTCCGCCGGGGAAGCGGCCGCCGGTGACGGTCATGAGGCCCGCCTTCACCCCACCGACGTACAGCCCGTCCTTGAACGCCAGCCGCATGTTCCGCGTGCGGCGCATGTCCGCCACGATGTAGCTCTCGTCGATCATCCGGTCGTAGGGCGCGAGCGCGGCGGCGGACACGTCGCCCTGCTTGAGCGCCGCGAACGCGGCGCGGGCCGCGTACATCCCCGACTGCATCGCGTAGTGGATTCCCTTGAGCGACGGGACGTCGACGAAGCCCACGGTGTCGCCCGCGAACAGCACGCCGTCGCCGCTCCGGCGCGTGGGCAGCGCGTAGTACCCGCCCTCGGGAATCGTCTTGGCACCCCATTCGAGCAACTGGCCGCCCTCGAGATGCGGCCGGAACAGCGGATGGAGCTTGAGCCGCTGCACCAGCTCGTGCACGTCGAGGCTCGCGTCGTGGTAGTCGAGCCCCACGACCAGGCCGAGCGCCACCTGGGACGGGCCGAGCGGATAGAAGAAGCTGCCGCCGAAGGCGTCGGTCGGGAGCGGCCAGCCCAGCGTGTGGATGACCCTATCCAGCGGCCGCTTCACCTCCCAGATCTCCTTGACGCCGAGCGCGAAGAGCTGCGGGTTGGGCGAGCCCACCTGCTGCCACTCACGCCACGCCTGGCCGAGCGCACCGCGCGTCCCTTCGGCAACGACCGTGATCCGCGCCGTCAGGTCGGTCGGCTCCACGTAGTCCGAGCCCGGCTGCCCCGTGCGATCGAGTCCCGACGCCGTCGTACGGACGCCGCGCACCGCCGAGCCGTCGACCAGCAGTGCGTCGACCGGAAAGCCCGCGAAGATGTTCACGCCGAGCGCCTCGGCGCGCTCGCCGAGCCAGCGGACCATCTCGCAGATCGACGCCGTGTAGTAGCCGCTGTTGTGCATCGTCGGCGGCGTCGGCATCCGCTGGGCGCGGCCTTCGGTCAGGAAGTAGACCGCCTCGCCGGGCACGGGCTGGCGGAACGGGAAGTCGGAGGCCTGGAGCTCGGGGAACAACTCAAGGAAGGCACGGGGATTGACGACGGAGCCGGAGAGATTGTGCTCGCCGAGGCTGCCGGCCTTCTCGAGCACGCCGATGTTGACCTCCGGCATGTCGCCGCCGCCTTCCCGCTCGCGCTTGACCAGCCGCGCGAGCTCGATGGCGCAGGCCAGGCCCGCCGGCCCGGCTCCCACGATCAGTACGTCCATCTCGATGGCCTCGGCGCCCGGCGGATCGCGCCGGATGAGGCGGTCGAGCGGGAGTGGGGGCTGATGGCGGATGGGAAGGATCGTGGCCACGACGGCTCCTGGCGCGTGAAGGTGCGGACGGCTGCGGCAGAATATACATCGGGCCGGGCCGTCGTATGTTTCGGCGCATGGACCTCCGAAGGGCGTCGCGGGACCCGTGGGTCTGGGGCCAGGTCGCTGCTGATCGGGCTCGTCGCCGTGCTCCCGCCGCTGCTGCCACGTTACGTGAACCTGGGGAACGCGGACTTCGCGCTCAACCGGGTGGATCCGACGTGGATCCGCGCGCTGGGCGGCCTGCTCGCCGGTGTCGGCCTGGCCATTGGCGGCTTGGGGAGTGCGGTCCCTCGGCGCGAGCCTGACGCCCGGGACGGAGCCGCTGCCGGGGGCGCCGCTGGTGATGACGGGAGCCTATGCGCACCGGAGGCACCCGATCTATGCCGGGCTGGTGATGCTGCTCGCCGGGTACACGCTGGCGTGGAGCAACTGGACGATGGCGCTCGTCGTCGGCCTCGTGGCGCTGCAGTATTTCGACGCCAAGGCGCGGGCGGAGGAGCGGTGGCTGATGGAGCGGTATCCGGAATATCGGCGGTATGCCCGGTCCGTTCGTCGGCGGGTGTTGTAGAACGCCGCTAGCTTACAGCCCCATGACCACCCCGACCATTCCCGGCTTCCGCTCCGTCCCCTTCACCGGCGTCATCTACGTCATGGCGGAGGCCGCGCGCCGCGGCTTTCGCTACGGTCATCCCGACTGGTGCAACCTCGGCCAGGGCCAGCCGGAGACCGGACCGCTTCCCGGCGCGCCGCCGCGCGTGCACCAGGTCGAGATCGGCGTCGACGACCAGGAGTACGCGCCGGTGCCGGGGATCTGGGAGCTCAGGCGCGCGGTCGCGGAGCTGTACAACGAGCTCTACCGCAAGGGGAAGCGCTCGCGCTACACCGAGCGGAACGTCTGCATCTGCGGCGGCGGCCGGGCCTCCCTCACCCGCGCGGTGGCCGCGCTGGGCGAGGTGAACCTCGGCCATTTCCTGCCCGACTACACCGCGTACGAAGAGCTGCTGGACATCTTCAAGCTCTTCACCTCGATCCCCATCCTGCTCGAAGGCGAGAGCGGCTACCATTTCAGCCTCGAGGCTCTCGAGCGCGAGATCACGGGCCGCGGGCTCTCGGCGCTGCTGCTGTCCAATCCCTGCAATCCCACCGGGCAGGGTCATCCAGGGCGACGAGCTCGCCGGCTGGGTCGGGCTCGCGCGCGAAGTCGGCTGCACGCTGCTGATCGACGAGTTCTACTCGCACTACATCTGGGCCGACACGGCCGAAGGCGAGGGCGTGGTCTCGGCGGCGCGGTTCGTCGACGACGTGGACGCCGATCCGGTCGTGCTGTTCGACGGCCTCACGAAGAACTGGCGCTACCCGGGCTGGCGCACGACCTGGATCGTCGGTCCGCAGGCGGTGATCGAGGCGGTGTCGAGCAGCGGCTCCTTTCTCGACGGCGGCGGCAGCAAGCCGCTGCAGCGCTCCGCCGTGCCTCTGCTCGCCCCGGCGCTGGTGCGCGCGGAGACGGCGGCGATTCGCGAGGCGTTTCTGCGGAAGCGGCAGCTCCTGGGCGACGGGCTCCGCGCGGCCGGCGTGCGCTTCGACCTCGCGCCGGAGGGGACATTCTACTGGTGGGGTGACGTCTCCGCGCTGCCCGCGAGGCTCAACACGGGGATGACGTTCTTCCAGCAGGCGCTGGAGCACCAGGTGATCTGCGTGCCGGGCGAGTTCTTCGACGTGAACCCCGGCAAGCGCAGGAGCGGGCGGCCGTCGCGGTTCCGGAACTACGTCAGGTTCTCGTTCGGGCCGGAGGAGCGGGCGGTGGTCGAGGGCGTGCGGCGGATTCAGGAGATGGTCAAGGCGGCAGTATAGCGCTACGCCCGCCGCAAGAATTCGACAATCGCCGGGTTCACGACATTCGGCCGCTCGCACATCGAGGCGTGCCCGGCACCCTCGACGGCCAGGAACTCGGCGGAGGGGATCAGCGCGCGGGCCTGGACGTGCTGCTTGTAGGGAGTGATCCGGTCCTCGGTGCCCCAGATGATGAGCACCGGCTTCCGCAGCGCCTCGAGTCGCGCATAGAGCTTCGACACTTTCGCCGGCATCGATCGGCGGGTCGAGAGCAGGGCCCGTCCCGTACCCCGAAACCGGGCCTGGGCGAGCACCCGGGCCCGGAGGTCCGGAGGCACGGCCGCCTGGTCCGCGAACATGCGTACCGCCCGGTCGGCCACCGCGCCGGGCCCCGCGTGGCGCTGGAGCAGCTCGCCAATGCCGGGGAGGAGCGCGAGCCGGCTCGGCCGGATCGCGGACGCGGTGAACCCGGCTGGGTCGATCAGCACCAGCCGCCGTACCCGCGCCGGATGCCGGTCCGCGAACCGGGCGCAGATCTGCGCCCCCATCGAGAAGCCCACGAGATCGACCGGCCAGCGGACCCCGAGCGCCGCGAGCAGGTCATGCAGCTGCCGCTCGTACAGCTCGGGACCGTAGGCGCAACTTCAGGCGGTCCGAATATCCCCGTCCATAGAGATCGTAGGCCACCGTGCAGCAGCCCGCCGCGGCGAGCGCGGGCGCGGTGCGCTCCCAGATGAGGAGCGGCGTCGAGAAGCCATGCACCAGCACGACGGCCGGTCCCGCAGGGGGGCCGGCCGTCTCGTAGTGCGTCGCGCCGTCGATGAGCCGGGCGAACCGGCCGGGGGCGGCTGCGCGGGCGCGATCGTCCAGCGCCTCGCCCTCGCCGCGACCGCGTGCCTCACGATCGGCTATGGGTTCCCCCGGACCTTCCGGACTTCCTCGGTGAGCCGCGGCAGGATCTCGAACAGGTCGCCCACGAGGCCGTAGTCGGCAACCTTGAAGATCGGCGCGTCCTTGTCCTTGTTGATCGCCACGATCGTCTTGGCGGTCCGCATGCCGGCGAGATGCTGGATGGCGCCCGAGATGCCGACGGCGACGTACAGGTCGGGGCTCACCACACGGCCGGTCTGGCCGATCTGGTCGGTGGCGGGCCGCCAACCGTCATCGGTGACGGCGCGAGTGGCGCCCACCGCCGCGTTGCCGAACGCGTCCGCGAGCTGTTCGATCAGGGCGAAGTTCTCGGCGGCGCGCAGGCCACGCCCACCGCTCACGATCACCGGCGCCTCGCCCAGGTCGAGCTTGGCGCCGGTCTGCTGGACCAGCTCCGTGACGACGACGCGCGAAGCGGCGGGATCCGCGGCGGGCTCCGCACGCTCGATCCGCGCGGTCACGGGATGCTCGGCGGCCGGCGTCGCGCCGGGGCGGAGTGATACGATCGCCGGCGTGCCAGTGAGGCGAAGGGTGACGATGATCTTGCCGGTGTACGCCGGATGCTGGGCCAGGAGCGCGTCACCCTGGAGCTCGAACGCCGTCACATCCGAGGCCAGCCCGACGCCGAGCTTGGCCGCGACGCGTGGCGCGAGATCGCGCCCCTCGGCGGACGCGGAGAAGAACGCGGCGCGGTACTGGCCGGCCCGGAGCCGCTCGGCCGCGGTGGCCGCCGCCACCTCGGGATTGTAGCGCTCGAGTCCTGCATGCTCGACGACGACGACGAGGTCCGCGCCATAGCGGCCCAGCGCCTCCGCCTTCGACGCGATGCCGGGGGCGCCAAGCAGCAGGGCGTGTACCTCGCCACCGCCGGAGGCGTCGGCCGCATGCCGCGCCGCCGTCACCGCCTCGAGCGCCACCTTGCGGAGCTCGCCACCTCGGGTCTCCGCGAATGCGAACGTCACAGCCATCACAACACCTTCGCTTCGGTCCGGAGCCGCCGGACGAGCTCGGGCACCGCGTCGGAGCCCTCGCCTACGAAACGGGGGCCCGAGCGCTCGGGCGGAAGCGCCATCGCCTCGACGGTCACGCGAGCTTCACCGAGCGCAGCTGGCCTGGTCTCGAGCGGCTTCTTCTTGGCGGCCATGATCCCCTTGAGCGTCGCGAGGCGCGGCCGCGCGATCCCCTCGTCAATGGTCAACACCGCCGGGAGCGGGAACCGCACGGTCTCCGAGGCACCCTCCAGGTCGCGCCGCGCGGTTCCCTGGCCGTCCGCGATCTCGAGGTGCGAGATCGCCGTGACGCAGGGCAGGCCGAGCAACTCCGCCACCATCGGCCCCACGGTGCCGCTCGCGGTATCCGTCGCCATCCGGCCGAACAGGATGAGGTCGTATCCGCCGCCCTCGAGCTCGGCCGCGAGCGCCCTGGCGACGATCATGCCGTCCACCGGTACCTCCTCCGTCTTGAGCTGCACCGCTCGCGCGGCGCCCATCGACAGGCCCTTCCTGAGGGTCTCTTGCACCCCGTCCGGACCGATCGATACGAGCACCACCTCACCCGGTCCTTGGCGCTCGACCAGCTGCAGCGCGACTTCGAGCGCGTAGCCGTCGAAATCGCTCATGTCGTACTTGAGTCCGGCCTGGTCGAGCGACTTGCGGTCCGCCGCGATGGAGAACCGCAACTCCATGTCGGGCACCCGCTTGATGCAGACGGCGATGTTCAACGCTCGCTCCCTGAGAAGTACCCCATCGGCCCTGAAAACTGGCGGCAAACCTAGTCGCTCCCCACCACCCCCGCCAGCTTGCTACGAGGCCGGCCGGCGGTCAGCGCGAGCCCACCAGCCGCCGGTCCATCCCCTCTCTCGCCACACGGCGGCGGTCGCGGCCCGATCGAGGCATCCAGTTCTCATCGAACGGGGCCGGCCGGGTAACCACGGCGGGGCCGGGCGCCACGCCTGCCGGCGCGCGCGGGCCGCCCCGCACCGGCTCCTTCACTGGACCGGAGGCGCGCTCGAGCCGTGGCCCGGAGAGATCCGTGCGCCGGCCGAGCCGATCGAGGATCTCGGCCGCACGATCGCGCCCGCCGAGCCCGAAGGCCAGGCCAGAGGCCAGGGCCAATGCGCCGACGACGCCGATCAGGAGCGTGTTGATCAGCTCCGTCGCGATGCCGACCTGATTCACGGCCACCACGATGGTGAACGCCCAGACCGAGACCTTGGTGACCGCCGCGAGCACGTCGGGATTGCTGAACCCGGCTTCCGCGGTGGTGCCTCGCACGAGCCGGGCGAGCGCCTGGGCCGCGAGCCCGCCGATCACCAGCACGACGAGCGCGACGAGGAGATTCGGCAGCCAGAGCAGAAGCTGCTGGAACACCGCCGAGACCGCCGGCAGACCGAGCAGGTCGAAGGCCACGACGAGGGTGATCAGCCGGACGAACCACTTCGCGATCCCGGCGATGAACCACGAGGCGTCCTGGCGCACGCCCATGTTGCGGACGAAGTCCGCGAACCCCGAGCGCCGCGCCAGCTCGTTGAATTTGATCGCGTGCAGCAGCGCGGCCACGCCCCGCGCGAGCAGCGACGAGAGCACCCAGCCGATGATGAGGACGGCGATGCAGCCGAGCAGCCGAGGGAGGGCCGAGAGGAAGGTGTTGACGGCACCCGCCAGCGAGGCCCGGACCGTCTCGCCCATGTTGCGCACCGGGACCGTGATAGACGCGCCCTGCATGTGACCTCCGCCGCCGTTGTATGGAGAGTGGGGACTTCACAATGGGCGGCGGGACACGTTTCGGCGGTGAGCCGGGTCACGCTGCGCGTTCCGCCCCTATCAGCCGCCGAACTCTCGCCGGACGACGACCTTCACCGCGCGGGCCCCTGTCGGAGTGAGGAAGCGCTCGAGCTCGCCGGTACGGCGGTTCTCGTTGAAGGTGCCGAACACGGCGGCATGCGAGTCGAAGACGTTGGTCACCACGGCGGACAGCTCCCAGTCGCCCCGGGTGAGGCCGGCGCGCACCGACGCGGTGAAGTACCCGCCGAGCGGCTCGGTCTCGTTGGCCTCGTCGCCGCGGAGCCACTGTCGGCCCGTGTAGCGGAGGTCGAGCCCAAGGGCCACGTCGGCGGGCAGTTGGACGAGGCCACCGGCCTTCACCTGGTGCGCCGGAACGAGCGGGAGCCGGTCGCCCACCTCCACGGCGTTGGGCCCCGCCAGTGGCGACCCGGCGAAGTCGTCCTCGGCCCGCAGGCTGAAGATCTCGGCCGGATCGCGGTACGTGGCCCGGGTGAAGGCGTAGTTGGCGTAGAGCGACACCGCCTCGCTCGGCAGCACCTGGACGCCGAGCTCGACGCCTTCGCGCCGGGTATTGCCGATGTTGTCGAAGAAGCCCTCGAACACCGCATCCGCGGACTGAATGAAGGAGATGTCGTCTCGCACGTCGGTGCGGTAGACGGACGCGGTCAGAATCGCCGGGCCGCGCACGACCTGCGCGCCAGTCTCGTAAGTCGTAGAGATGACCGGGTCGAGTGGCGGGTCGTCGCCCAGGGCGAAGGGAAGCGGACAGGCCGCCGTCTCGTCGGCGCACGCGAGCTCCAGCACCGCGGGCGCGCGGAAGCTCCGGCCGATGGAGCCGTAGGCGCTGGCCCCGGTCCCGAGCTCGACGCTCACGCCGCCTCGCGGGCTCAGGCGGTGGAAGCTGTTGGTGGTATCGGCCGCGGGATCCAGCTGGTTCTCGAACGGGATCCGGATGTAGTCGTACCGGAACCCGCCGGACAGGGTTAACCGCCCGACGCGGTAGTCGCCTAGCGTGTAGCCGGCCACGTCCCAGCTCGGGCTCCGGACGTCGGTCGTGAGCGCCCGGTCGGCGGCCTCCACGGGGCTCTCGGTGAAGAGCTGGATGTGCACCCGGTTGGCCGACGCATCGGCCCCGGTCCGGAGCGAGAACTCGCCGCCTCCGAGCGGGACGGTCCAGCGCCAGTCGAGGTTGGCGCCGGCCGTGCCGTTGGTGGTGAGCGAGCGGACGTTGTCGTCCGGGGCCTGGTTGACGTTGAACCGCTCGGCGTGGGAGCGGCGCACGTAGGTCGTGAACGTGCCGAGCCCCTTTCCCACCGGTGCGTACCCCGATACGGTGCCCTGCAGCAGGTCGAGGTCCTCGAAGTCGCCGGTGGTGAAGTTGGTCCCGGGCGAGACGTCGAAGATGCTCTCCGGGAGCGAGCCCGCCGTCTCCGCACGCGACTTGGCGCCGAAGGCCTGGATGCGGATTCCCCGATGCTCGCCGCGGCGCCCGATATTGGTGAACAAGTTGTAGTTGTGTGCGCCCGTGGCCGTGCGCCAGCCGTCTTCCCGCTCGTAACCGCCGGCCACGTAGTAGTCGCTCTTGCCCGCCGTCAGGCCGGAAAGCGAGCCCTCGGCCGACGCCGCGCCGTAGGAGCCGCCGGACAGCTCGAGCTCGCCTTCCAGCGGGCCTGTGCCGCGCCGGGTGATCAGGTTGATCGCGCCGCCGAGCGAATTGGCTCCGAGCAGCGAGCCCGACCCGCTCAGCAGCTCGACCCGTCGCACGTGCTCCATCGGCAGGAGGTCGAAGTTCACCTCCGCCGCATCGGGCTCGTTCTGCCGGACCCCATCGAGGAAGACCGATACCCCGGGCGGCAGCCCGACTACCGGCCCCACATTGAACCCCCGAGTACTGAGGTTCAGCTTGTATGCGCTGCCGAGGTCGTCGTAGAGGGAGACGCCGGGCTGGGTCGCGAGCGCGTCGGCCAGGAGGCGGGGCTCCCAGGCCTCGATCGCCTCGCCGGTGACGGTAGAGATCCGCGCCGGGATGCCCGAGCCGATGGCGGGGCCCGCCGTCGGTAAGATCGAGCCGACGACCTCGATCTCCTTGAGCGTCACGGCGGCGGTGTCACGCCGGGTGGAGTCGGGCACCTGCGCCGACACGGGGGCGGCGACCGCGGCCCAGAGCACGAATGCGATCCTCAACGAAGCGGGCATATCCCTCCATATACGACGGCGCCCCCCGAACGTCACAGCGGGGGGCGCCTGCCCAGCAATTCGAAGCGCGGTCACCCGAAGGCGGGAAGTCCCGTGATCGCCTGGCCGACGATGAGCGAGTGCATGTCGTGCGTGCCCTCGTAGGTGTAGACCGACTCGAGGTTGGCCATGTGCCGCATCGAGTGGTACTCCACCAGGATGCCGTTGGCGCCGAGCAGACGCCGCGCTTCGCGGGCGGTGTCGCAGGCCATGTCCACGTTGTTCCGCTTGCAGAGCGAGACCTGCTCGGGCGTCATCGTTGCCGCGTCCTTGAGGCGGCCGAGCTGCAACGTCATGAACTGCGCCTTGGTGATCTCGGTCAGCATCTCCACCAGGCGGACCTGCTGGATCTGCGTCCCGGCGATCGGCTTGTCGAACATCACCCGGCTGCCCGCGTAGCGGAGCGCCTCGTCGTAGCACGCCATGGCCGCGCCGATGGCGCCCCAGGCGATGCCGTAGCGCGCCTGGGTGAGGCACATGAGCGGACTCTTGAGTCCACCCGACTTCGGCAGGATGGCGTCCTTGGGCAGGTGCACGTCCGCGAGGTGGATCTCGCTCGTGTCGCTGGCGCGGAGCGAGAGCTTCCCCTTCTGATCCTTGGCCGTGTAGCCCTTGGTGTCGGTGGGCACGATGAACCCGCGGATCGACTTGGAGTCGTCGACGCCGCCGGTCTTGGCCCAGATGATGGAGACGGTGGCCTGCGAGCCGTTCGTGATCCACATCTTGGTGCCGTTCAGCACCCACCCATCCTTGGTCTCCCGCGCGGTCGTGATCATGCCGCCGGGGTTCGAGCCGAAATCGGGCTCGGTGAGACCGAAGCAGCCGATCTCCTGGCCGGAGGCGAGCAGCGGGAGCCAGTGCTGCTTCTGCTCATCGGAGCCGAAGGCATAGATCGGATACATCACCAGCGCGCCCTGCACCGAGGCGAACGAGCGGATGCCGGAGTCGCCCCGCTCGAGCTCCTGCATGATCAGGCCGTACGCGACGTTGTTGAGCCCCGCGCAGCCGTATTCCTCGGGCAGGTTGGCGCCGAACAGGCCCAGCTCCGCCATGCCCGGGATCAGCTGCTTGGGGAACTTGCCCTCGATGTACGCGGCGCCGATGACGGGAATGAGGTTCTCGTCCACCCAGGTCCGGACGGTGTCCCGGACGGCGCGCTCCTCCTCCGACAGCAGGCTGTCGAAGGCCAGGAAATCAACGCCGGTGAATTGGGATGCTGCGGCTGCGGTGGCCATGTGATCGCCTCATGCGGGGGTCCGGGAAACGCCGGTAAGATAGCCGTCCCCCGGGCCCAACGCAGCCTCAGCGGGCGGGTACGCCGGCCTTCACCGACCGCTGCGCGCGGTCGATCGCCTCGAGGTATACCGAGGCCGCCTGCTCGACGCCGTCGATGGGCGTGGCGGTGGCGGCTTGGCCCATGATACGTAAGGTGTTACGCGACGGGCAGTCGCGCTGGAGGAAGCGGATCCAGGCCAGCAGATCGTGCTCGATCAGGAAACCGGAGACCAGGTGCCGAACCAGCGGGTGGGTGGGGTCGCCGTCCGAGGCTATGGCCACCGGACGGCCGGAGACCAGGCACTCCGCCACCGTGAAGGCGGCCTCGCTCGCGGGGTCGGTGACCGGCCCGTCCGGATGCTCGATGGCGACGCAAAGGTCCGCGGCGGCGATGAACACGGGGAGCAGGTCGTCGCCGACCCGGCCGTGGAAGGTCACCGGGCTCCCCGGCCCGGCCAGCCGCTCGAGCCCGGCGCGACGCTCGCCCTGCCCGAGCACGTGCAGCCGGAGGTCGGGATCCCCGACCCGCTGGACGGCCTGGATCACGGGCGCGAGATCGCGGGCGCGGTCGAGCACGCCGCCGGCCAGAAGGATGCGGTGCTCTGGTCAGCAGCCCGAGGCGGCGCCGGGCATCGGCCTGGTCGCGCGGGGTGAAGCGAGCCCGATCCACGCCGGTCCCGGTGACGGTGATGCGGTCGGCCTCGACGCGCCAGCGCCGGACGATGGCTGGCCTTGAGATCGTCGCTGCCCGCGATCACGACCGGCGCCCGCCGCAGGTATCGTCCCGAGGCACCGAGCGCGAGCCACGACCGGCCCATGTCGATCGGCGCGAGCCAGCGCGCGGAGGACTGTCGCTCGACGATCGGCACGGCCGGGATGCCGCGCTGCGCGCACCACGCCGTCAGCTTGCCCAGCATCGGCCACGTGCCCTCGAGCACGGTGCCGTGCGCCGAGCATCGCTCTTCGATGAATCGCCCGAGCGCGCGGCGCGACGCCGGGAGGTCGCTCGAGGCCTCATGTCCGTTCGGCTCGAGTGCGACGATGTCGAAGGGCTCGTGGGCCACCGGACCGGTCACCCGCCGGAACGCCACCGTGACCTCGGCGTGCGCGGCGAGCGAGCGCGCCAGAGCGAGCGTCTGACGCGTCGACGCCGACCCCGGAACAAGGTCCAGTCCGGGGACGATATGGCAGATGGACGGCCGGCGGCCGTGGGCCATGCGCACTCCAGAGCTTCGATGGGGAGAGGCGATGGAGGGGCAAGTAAAGTACCACGCCGGCCGTAGATGCGTCAGCATGCTGGCCGCGGTGCCGTGCTTCGCCGGGAGGCGGACGCGGACGGGAGGCGGGATCGGCTCAGCTCACAGTCGCTCTAAAGCTTTATAGAGATTTGACTTAGCTGACGGCGGCCCGGGCTGCGTGACCGGCCAGGCGGCCGCGGCCACCGACCAGCCGCCTCGGGAACGTTCCTGAGGCTTCGACAAGGAGCGGGCGTGTCGGACGTGCAACAGCGCCACGGATTGCGTGCAGCTTATCCGCGCGCCGATGCTCTATCGCACGCGGCACCGGATCCAGAAAACGCGCCCGTACATCCGCCGACGGCACCAGACAACTGGGCCCCGCCGCGAGCAGTTGGTGCCGGTGCCGCGCAATCAGGTCGTACGCCCGATCCCTGAGCGCGCGCGGCACGAGCGCGCCCAGCCGAGCCAGGGTGAACCATCCGCCGAGGTACTTCGCCACCCGAAGCGCGGCATCCGAGCGGACGAGCACCCGCTCCGGTCCGCGCTCCCCGGCAGGCTCGACCCAGACGATCGAATCCACCCACTCGAGCGCCGGATGCCTGGCCCGCACCGCCGCGCCGAACTCGCCCTGCAGCGCGGCGAAGCGCAGCGTCTGCCGCCGGTCGTGCCGCAGCACGAGCTGGACGCTCTCGGCGCAGAAGCCGCAGGTGCCGTCGTAGAGCAGGACCGGATGCGGCCCGGGCGCCGTGACGGTCACGGTCAGCTCTTGAAGGTGTCGCAGTCCTCGGGACGGCCGGACTCGAAGCCGCGCCGGAACCAGCTCGCGCGCTGCTCGGACGAGCCGTGCGTAAATCCCTCCGGATGCACGCCCTGCCCCTGCATCCGCTGGATCCGGTCGTCGCCCACGGCCGCGGCAGCACCGAGCCCTTCGTCCACGTCGCCGGGATCCAGGATGTCCCGTTGCGCGGTCTCGTGGCCCCAGACGCCGGCGTAGCAGTCGGCCTGCAGCTCCAGCCGGACGGAGAGCTGGTTGGCGAGGTCGGGCCGGCTCTGCTGCTGCTCGCGCACCTGGGACTCCGTGCCGAGCAGGCGCTGGACGTGGTGCCCCAGCTCGTGGGCGAGCACGTAGGCCTGCGCGAAATCGCCGGGCGCGCCGAAGCGCTGCTGCAGCTCGTCGTAGAAACCCAGGTCGATGTAGACCTTGGCGTCTCCCGGGCAATAGAACGGACCGGTGGCGGCCTCGGCGAAGCCGCATGCCGACTGGATCGCGTCGCGGAAGAGCACCAGCTTGGCATGCTCGTAGGTCTGGCCGCGGGCCTGGAACAGGCGCTCCCAAGTCTTCTGCGCGTCGTCGAGGACGAAGGACACGAACTCGACCTTCTTCTCCTCTTCCGGGGTGCTCGCGACCGGTCCGGCAGCCGTCGGCTCGCCGCCCCCGCCGCCATCGCCCAGGAGAGCGAAGAAGTTCTGCTTGAAGACGAGGCTCAGGACCAGGAGAACGGCGGCGCCACCCAGGCCGATCCGCATCCCGCCCCCGCCGAAGCCGCCGCCGCTGCTGCCGCGGCGATCCTCCAGATCACTGCTGCGCCCACCGGGCGTCCACCGCATGAGGCCTCCTCGCGTGAACCACAAAGATAGCGCGCGCGCCCGGCCCGGCTGTGCGGTGGGGCACGCCCTACGCCTGGGCGGCCTCCGTGGCCCTCGACGGGCGACGATCCGGCGCGCCTGCGGCTCGATGCCCACCTCCATCGCCTTCTGCCGGAACGACCGGAGGTGGTTCACGGCCAGCCCGGTCTCGGCCTGCCACTGGTGCACCATCTCGTGCAGCATGGTGTGCTCCACCTCGGGCCACGGATGGCGCAGCAGGTGGCGGCGGCTGATCGCGATCTCGAGCGGCCGCCCGGTGTGGAGGTCGACGGCCAGCTCGCCGAGCCGCGTGCGCATCCGGCCGGAGAGCCGGATCGGGATGGTCCCGAGCGCGCGGCCGAAGTGGGCGGCGTTGAGCTGCTCGTGGAGCGAGACCAGTCGGTCGAGCCAGACGAGGTCGCCGGGCCGCGGGCGCTCGCGCCGGACGGCACGCGGGGGCGGCGGCGCGTACAGCTCGACGGGAAAGCCCAGGAAGACCCGCTCGGCGCCGCGGCGCGCGGCCCGCGACTGCCGCGAGTCGAGGAACCGCACGATCGCGCGCAGCACCCGATCGGGCGCGCTGGCATACCCGCGATGCAGCCGGAGCACGCGGCGCGCGAGGCTGATCATGACGGTCCGATTGGTGTGAGTGAGGATCCGGTCGACGTCCCGCAGGCCGAGCTGCGTGAGGCGGTACCCGAGCAGCTCGTTCACGTCACCGGCCCTGGCGCCGCCGGCGACCGAGACCGCGACCCGCGGCGATCCCTGGCGCGCGAAGGAGTTCATGTCGGAGGTGAGGAACTGCCGGCCGGCGGCCTCCCAGCGGTAGTGCCGGATGTGGACCGCCCGGTCGTCGATCCTGACGAGATTGAAGACCGACGGGCGGCCGCCGCGCGTGCGAAAGCTGTGGGTCCCCGCGGTGCTCACGGCCAGGGCGCCCTCGATCTGGCCCGCGCCCTCGTGATGGTCGTGCCCGCAGAGGATGACGTCGGCCCCGGTGGCCAGGAGCCGCCGGTAGGCCGCCCGCCAGTTGGCGAGTCCCATCCGGCGCGAGATGCCGCCCCGCAGCACGTTGTGGTGGAACGTCAGGATCCGCACCGCCTCCGGCCGGCGCCTCGGCGAAGATCTTCGTGACCCGGGTGGTCTCCGAGGCGGGCAGATGGCCCTTCACCGCCACGTCGTTCAGGTTCCACGTGAGCGAGCCGAAGGCCACGCCGTAGCTGCTGAGCGCGCCGGCGATGACCGCGCCCGGGAATGGTCAGCACCGGAGTGAGGTCGCCGAAGTAGCGGGCGTACTTGGCGTACTTGACCCCACTGCCGGCGAGCCCGAGCGGACTCTTCCACCACTCGAGGTCGTGATTGCCCGGCACCACCAGCAGCGGCGCGTGCGCGCGCAGCCGCTGGAGGAACGCGTGCGCGGCCTGGAACTCGCCGTGCCGGGCGCGCTGGGTGAGATCGCCGGAGACGACGGTGGCGGCGGCGCCGAGGGTGGGGAGGAAGTCCTCGAGCGCCTCGATCTGCGCGAGGTCGGCGTAGCCGCCGAAGTGCAGATCCGACAGATGGACGATCGAGATGGCTGGGGCGGTCATTGAGTACAAGGTAAGAGTCACCCGGAGCGAAGCGAAGGGGCCATGACCTGAATCATGCCCCCTTCGCTTTGCTCAGGATGACTCGGGAGAGCGCAGCTCGATGCGCTACCAGACCACGCGCACCCGGTACGTCACCGTCGCCTCGCCGCGGGCGGGCACCTTCACGCGGAAGCGCGTGATGGTCGACGAAATCTTCTCCGGCGGCACGCTGCTCTGGAGCACGCTCCACTCGCCACTCCGCTCCTCGCGCACGTCGACGGTGGTGGCGCTGTCGGTCGCGTTCCGGACCGTCACCTTGTAGTCGGCGGTCGCGAGCGTGCGCCAGCCGGCCTTGGTGCTGTCCCGGCGGGTGCTGTAGGTGGTCTGCACGCGCCGCGCGGTGAGATCGAACGCGGTGCCGGCCGAGAGCCGGACGTCCTCGCCGGCGGGCGTGTGGTCCATCGCGGCCTCGCCGATGAGCTGCGTCCGGCCGCCGCTGTCGGCCTGGAACAGCCGCACGACGCCGCCCGGCAGCGGACGATCGCCGAACTCGGACTTCCGCGGCCGCTTGAGCGTGTAGGACACCTCCACCGGCGCCTCGGTCTCGTCGCCCTGCTGCGGCAGCATCCCCCACCACGGCACCTGGCCGTGCACGACGTAGTTCCGCTCGTACTTGACCTGGGCCGGCTCGAACAGCGCGATGGTGCTGGTCAAGCCGGGCAGGAGCGAGGTGCGGCCGGGAAGCGAGTACAGATGGAACTCGCCGACGCGCTGCTCGGTCGCCGCCATCTTGTCCATCGCCATCGGCCTCGGCCATGACGCCGCGCGCCGCGTAGGGCACCGGCGGCGCTGCGGCTGATCCGCCCGCCCGACCGCGCCCGCCAGCAGCTGCAGCTCGGCGTCCTCGGCCCGGAGCGTCTGGCTCTCGATCACGGCGCTGCCGGTGACCCGGGCGTCGGCCGTGCCGAGCACCACCTGGTAGCTGGCCCGCCAGGCGGCGCCGGTGGTGAAGTAGCCGAGGCGGAGCCGGTCCTGGCGCCTTGGCGCTCGAGAGTCGGATCGTGGTGGTCGGGTCGGCGACGACCACGTCGCCCGGATACATCGCGGCGCCCGGCGGGCTGAACGCCACGCTGCCGTCCGGCAGCTGCAGCCGGAGCGGATCCACGCCCAGGACCAGCGCGCTGATCGTGTCCTTCGACTCGGGGAGGCGGAAGACCACACGGCGGCCCACGGACCGCCGGAGCACGCTGCCCTCGTCCACCGCGCCGTCGTAGGCGAGGCCGCCGATCGTCACCGTGGAGTCGAGCGAGAAGAGCGACGCGGGATCGAGGGCGCCGAGCGCCACGCGCTGGGTGCTGGCGCCTTTCGGCACGCTCACCGGCACCGTCCGGCGCATCAGTACACGGCCGTCGTTGTAGATCGTGAGCGAGGTCTGCGCGCCGAGCGCGGCGGGGGCCGCGCCGAGGAGCAGGAGGAGGCCGGCCACGCGGGTCGTGGTCATTTCGGGAGAAACTCCATGGCGGCGCGGCTCGCGACCCGCCGCACGATGATGTAGGTGGCGAGCACCGCGACGGCTCCGTAGAGCCTCGAGGAGGGATCGCCTGGAAGTCGGAACGCGACGTACACGGCCATCAGTACCGTCGCCGCGAGGGAGATGCGGTGGGCCAGCCGGGTTGCACGCCCCTGCCGCTCGGCGCGGCAGTCGGGGCAGAGCTCTCCCCAGGAGAGCCCCGCGACCCGCCGTTCACATTTGGCGCAGGGAACCTCAGGCAACCCGCCGGGCAACCGCACGCCCGAATTCCTCCGTGGACGCGGTGCCGCCGAGGTCGCGCGTGCGGACGTTGTCCCGCACGATCGTGTCCCGGATGGCATCGCGGACGCGCTGGGCCCGGTCGAGCTCGCCCATGTGGTCCAGCATCATGGCGGCGGCGAGCATCTGGGCGGAGGGATTGGCGATGCCCTGCCCCGCGATGTCGGGCGCGCTCCCGTGCACGGCCTCGAAGATGGCCGCCGTGGTGCCGATGTTGGCGCCGGGCGCGAGGCCGAGCCCGCCGACGAGGCCGGAGACCTCGTCGCTCAGGATGTCGCCGAACATGTTGGTGGTCACCATCACGTCGAACTGCTCGGGCCGCATGACGAGCTGCATGGCGGTGTTGTCGACGATCATATCGTTCGACGCCACCCGGCCCTCGTACTCCTGCGCGATGGCGCGGCCGACCTCGAGGAAGAGCCCGCTCACCATCTTGAGGATGTTCGCCTTGTGGACGATCGTGACCTTCTTCCGGCCGTGGCGGAGCGCGTACTCGAACGCGTAGCGCACGATGCGCTCGCAGCCCGCGCGGGTGACGATCGCCATCGACTCGGCCACGGCGCGCGGATCGTCGCCGACCTGGACGAAGTGCTCGACGCCGATGTAGAGGCCCTCGAGGTTCTCGCGCACGAGCACGATGTCCACGTTCTCGAACCGGCCGCCGGGCACGATGGTCCGGGCGGGGCGCACGTTGGCGTAGAGCTCGAACGCCTTTCTGAGCCCCACGTTGACCGAGCGGAACCCGGTGCCGACGGGCGTCGTGAGCGGGCCCTTGAGGGCCAGCGAGTTCTTCCGGATGCTTTCGACCGTGGCGTCGGGCAGCGGGGTGCCGGTGGCCTCGACCGCCGCCATCCCGGCCAGCTCCTCGTCCCAGTTGAAGCGGAGCCCGCTGGCCTCGAGCACGCGCACGGTCTCCGCGGTGATCTCGGGGCCGATCCCGTCACCCGGGATGAGCGTGACGTCGTAGGTCATTCGAGCGGGAGGATGCCGTAGAGCGCCGCGGTGAGGGCCGCGGCCGGTGTCGCGCCGGTGCCGAGCGCCATGCTTCGCCAGACGATCTTGCCCGCCCGCGTGTCGGCGGCCACGAGCGAGAGCGAGGCGCGCACGCGGCCGGTGGAATCGGGGCTGAAGCTGAGCGCCGCCGGCACCATCGCCACGCGCCCGCCGACGACCGCCATCAGGTTCCGGAGCGAGGCGCGGAGCGGCTCGGGCACGTCCTTCAGCTTGGGCGCGCGCAGCATGGCCTGGCCCATCTGGTCGGGGTCGCCGACGATGCCCGGCGAGCGCCGCGCCACCTTCCGAAGCGCCGGCGGCAGCACCCACTTCACTTCCGGCGACCGGCTCACGAAGGCCTCGCCGATCACGGAATCGGCCCAGGTCAGGGCTACGCGGCGGTCCCGGTACGCGTCGAAGAGGGTGTCGGACAGGAAGGCGGGATCGGTGGCGATGAGCGTCAGCGGCACGAGCGCCACCTGCTGTCCCGCCAACCCCTGGGAGGGCACCGGCAGGGCCGGCACTTTCTGCGCCGCGAGCGGCATAGCCAGCAGGAGCGCGAATGCGAACGTCACAGCGGAATGGCGGGGCACGGCGGGAAGGTAATGGGGGCGGAGGCGCTACTCCAGCGACAATCCCCCGTCCACCACGATCGTCTGCCCCGTGATGTGCCGCGCCGACTCCGAGCACAGGAACGAGATCACGTGCGCCACGTCGTCCGGCTCCGCTACGCGGCCGAGGACCGAGCTCTTCTGCGCCCGCTCGATGACTTCCGACGGCAGCATGGCCATGCGCTCCGTGCGGATAAAGCCCGGGGCCACGGCGTTCACGTTGACGTTGGCGGGCCCGAGCTCCACCGCCGCCGCGCGGGTGAGCCCCAGGAGTGCCGCCTTGCTGGCGGCGTAGTTGGCCACCCCGAACCCCGGCCGCTCCGCCTGGTGCGCGCTGACGCTGACGATCTTGCCATAGTGCTGCCCGCGGAACACCGGCGCCACCGCGCGGATGCAGTTGAACGCGCCGGTGACGTTGGTGTCGAGCACCTCCTGCCATGCCTGCACGCTCAACCGCCACAGCGCGCCGTCGCTGGCGATGCCGGCGTTGTTGATCAGGAAGTGCACGCCGCCCAGCCGCTGCTTGGTCTCGAGGACGAACTGGTCCACCGCGTCCCGGTCGCGCACGTCGCACCGCTTCGCGAGGACGCCGACGCCCATGGCGGTGAGCGCGGCCTCGGTCAGCAGGGCCTGCTCGCTCACATCCCGGCCGGGCATGTTCACGAAGCAGAACGCGACGTGGCAGCCGAGCTTGCCGAACTCGATCGCGATGTGCCGGCCGAGGCCGGTGGCGCCGCCGGTGACGATCGCCACCTTGCCGCGCCAACCGGTGCGGGCAGGCTGCGGCTGCGGCTCCTCGAGGGCGGCACCGCTCCCTTCCGGAGCCTGGAATTCCCACGAGGGCCGGTGACCGAACCCAAAGGATGGCAAGGGCATGGGCCTCGAAGGTACGGCGCGCCCGAGGCGAGGGCAAGGAGTGCGGGACCCTTCACCTCGCGCCCCGCCTGCTGTTAATTGGTCGATATGCTGCGCGCCATCGCATGGCTGCTCGTGGGCCTCGCCGGCGCCGCCGGCTGGGGGGTGCTGGCCCTCCACCGCGGCGAGACGATCAGCGCCGCCTGGCTCGTCCTGGCCGCGGTCTGCACCTACCTGCTGGCCTTCCGATTCTACAGCCGATTCCTCGCCGACAAGGTCTTCGGCCTCAACGATCGCCGGGCCACCCCGGCCGAGCGGCTGGCCAACGGCCGCGACTACGTCCCGACCTCCCGCTGGGTGCTCTTCGGCCACCACTTCGCCGCCATCGCGGGCGCGGGGCCCCTGGTCGGGCCGGTGCTTGCGGCCCAGTTCGGCTATCTGCCGGGGACGATCTGGATCGTCATCGGCGTCGTGCTGGCGGGCGCGGTACAGGACTTCGTGATCCTGTTCGCCTCGATGCGGCGGGACGGCAAGTCGCTCGGCCAGATGGCGAAGGAGGAGACCGGGCCGGTCACCGGCCTCCTCGCGATGGTCGCGGTCCTCGCGATCCTGGTGATCCTCTCGGCCGTGCTCGCGCTGGTCGTGGTGAACGCGCTCAAGGACAGCCCGTGGGGGGTGTTCACCATCGCCTGCACGATTCCGATCGCGCTGCTGATGGGCTACTGGATGAAAGTATGGCGGCCAGGCAGGACGATCGAGGCGTCGGCCGTCGGCGTGGTGCTCCTGATGCTCGCGCTGGTGGGCGGGCGGTACGTGGCGACCTCTCCCACGCTGGCGCCGATGTTCACCTGGTCGGGGACCACCCTCGCCTACGCGATCATCGCGTACGGATTCGTGGCCAGCGTGCTGCCCGTCTGGATGCTGCTCTGTCCGCGCGACTATCTCTCGACCTTCATGAAGATCGGGACGATCCTGCTGCTGGCGGTCGGCATCCTGCTCGTGCTGCCGCCGCTCCGGATGCCGGCCGTCACCTCGTTCGTCGACGGCACCGGGCCGGTCTTCGCCGGGAAGCTCTTTCCGTTCGCCTTCATCACCATCGCCTGCGGCGCCATCAGCGGATTCCACTCGCTCGTCGCCTCCGGCACGACGCCGAAGATGATCATGCGCGAGAGCGACGCGCGCCTCATCGGCTACGGCGGGATGCTGATGGAGTCCTTCGTGGCGGTGATGGCGCTCTGCGCCGCGACGCTGCTCGACCCGGGCGTCTATTTCGCCATCAACGCGCCGCTCGCCACGCTCGGCGGCACGCCGCAGGCCGCCGCCGAGGTGATCCGCACGTGGGGATTCAGCGTCACGCCCGACCAGCTCACGCGGCTCGCCGCCGAGGTCGGCGAGCAGTCCCTGCTCGGCCGCTCGGGCGGCGCACCGTCGCTCGCGGTCGGCATGGCGCACATCCTGAGCGGCGCGTTCGGCCAGGGACTGGTGGCGTTCTGGTACCATTTCGCCATCATGTTCGAGGCGCTGTTCATCCTGACGACGCTGGACACGGGCACCCGCGTCGGCCGGTTCATGCTGCAGGAGCTGGCCGGCCATGTCTGGGCGCCGCTCGGCCGGACCTCATGGTACCCCAGCATCATCGTGACCTCCGCCGGCACGGTGGCGGCGTGGGGGTACTTCCTCGTGCAGGGAGTCACCGACCCCCTGGGCGGCATCAATTCGCTGTGGCCGCTCTTCGGCATCAGCAACCAACTGCTCGCCGCGGTGGCGCTCTGCGTGGGCACCACCGTGCTGATCAAGGGCGGGCAGGGCGCGCTACGCCTGGGTGACGCTCGCTGCCGCTCGCCTGGGTGCTGACGGTGACGCTCACCGCGGGCTGGCAGAAGGTGTTCGCGGCCAATCCGCGGCTGGGCTTCCTGGCGCATGCGACCGTCACGGCCGGGCAGGTGGCGGCGGGCTCGCTCGACGCGGCGCGGGGCGCGCGGCTCATCTTCAATGACCGGCTCGACGCCGTCACGGCGCTCGCGTTCATGACGGTCACGCTGCTCGTGGTGGCCGCGTCGGCGCGCGAGTGGCTGCTGGTGCTCCTGCGCCGGCGGCCGGTATCGGCGACGGAGACTCCGTTCGTGGAGACGGCGTATGTGGGATAGGGTCGAGCGGTGCTGCAGGTAGTGCGGCGGGTCGCGGGGATGCCCGACTATGCGGCGCACGTGGCGCATCTCCGGCGGTGTCATCCGGAGCGCGACGTGCCGTCGGCGCGGGAGTTCTACGAGGAGTACGTCAGGGCGCGCTACGGGGACGGGGCGACGAGGTGCTGCTGACGGCGGGCAATCAGCGCTCCGCCCGTTTCCCCACCGGACCCAGCTCCGCCACCCACGCCGTCAGCCACTTCCCCGTCCGGCTGATCACCGACGAGCTGTCGCTCCCCAGAAAATCGAGACCCGCATGCCGTAGCGTCGGGTCGTCATACACCCCTCGTGCGCGGGCCGCGGCACGCGCGTCCAGCAGCGCCTGCAGGCTCTCCCGCGTTCCGATCCAAAGCAGGCCGTCCGAGGCCCGAATCGCGTACCGCTTGGGCAGGCCAAAACTGTCCGGCGCCGCGTAGACCCGGGCGAGCAGCGGCACCAGCGACGGGTCGGTGAAGTAGGAAAGCAGCGTCAGGTAGCGAACCTTGAACTCCGCGCTGTCGGCCGACGAGGAAGCGTGCGCTCAGGGAGTCGGCAGCACCGGCGCCGAGCCGGCCAAGGACCCAGGCGTCGCCGTGTTCGTACCGCTTCGTCTTCAGACGGCCGAGGATATCGGCAAGCACCGCCGAGTCGCCCTCCACCGCACGGCGGCGCTCGAGGATCACCGCCTGCAGCGACGGCACCACGTCCTCGGGCTTGAGTCCCGGATTCTCCGGAAACGGGTTTTCCTCGGCGGTCTCGATCGTGTGTTGCAGACGGCGCGCGCTGTCCGCGTACGCCTTGCTCCGGAGCTCGGCGAGCCGGGTGACGGCGATGAGGCCGCTCTGCCAGTCGCCGGAGCCGCGGACCGCCGCCATGACCATCCGCCAGAGCGGCGCCGGGCTCCGGATTCGCTGGATCCGGCGCACCGTGTCGGCGGCCGGCGTTCCCGGGCGGAGCGCCTCGTGGAGCTCGGAATAGTTGGCCCGCCCAGGCACACCCAGCCGCACCTGCACCTGGGCCCGCGCCGGGCCCGCGGCGAGCGTGAGCAGCATTCCGAGTCCGATGCCGAAGCCGATCTTCATGCGGCAGCTCTCTCCGGGGTTCGTGGTGAAGCGACGAGCCATGCGGCCACCGCGAGCGTCATTCCGACCGCGCTGGCGAGCAGGGCCGCGGGGCCCACTCGCCATCTGGTAGATCGTGCCGAACAGCAGTCCCGCCGGCAGGGCGGCCGCGCCGGTCAGCGCATGATACAGGCCGAACCCGCGTCCGGTCCGCACGGGGGCCAGGCGGGCCACCAGCGCCCGCTCGGCCGACTCCGTAAGTCCGGCCACGAGGCCGAGTGCGAGGAAAGTGACCACCGCCGCGGACGGCCGGAGCGTCGCGCCCAGCGTCGCGACGACGGCCGCGAACACGCAGGCCGCCGGCCGCCACGGTGGCGCGCGGGCCGAGGTGGTCCGACAGCCATCCGCCCGGATAGGAGCTCGCGCTCCGGACCACGTGGAGTCCCGCCCACACCAACGGCACCACGGCCACGGCCACGCCCGCGTCCTGGAGCCGGAGCAGCAGCAGCGCCTCGGGCACCCGGAAAAAGCTGAGCGCCGTCAGCGCCATCACAGGCGACCAGAAGACCCGCCCGCCCGCGTCGGTGGTCGCCGCGGATGGCCGGGACAGCGGCGGGCACCGCGCGCGCTCCCCGGAGCACCGCCGCCAGCACGGCAAAGGCGACCAGGCCCGGCACGACGCTCCACTCGATCACCCGCCGGACCTCGATCCCGCGCGAGAGCAGGTACCAGGCCGCCAGCGACCCCAGGACCGCGCCGAAGTGGTCCGCGGCCCGATGGAATCCGAACGCCCGGCCCCGGAGCGCGGGCGGGGTGATCCCCGCGATGAGCGCGTCGCGCGGTGGCGTCCGGAGGCCCTTCCCGACCCGGTCGACCACCCGAAAGCCCACCACCTGCCACGCCGCGCCTGCCACCGCGATCAGCGGACGCACCAGCACCGCCGTGGCGTAGCCCACCAGGATGAGCGGCGCGCGCCAGCGGGGCCGGTCGGCAAGCCGGCCGCTGACCACCTTGAGCACCGCGGAGGTCAGGTCCGCCGCGCCGTCGAGCAGCCCGAGCAGCGCGGCGCCGCCGCCGAGCGTGCCGGTGACGAAGGCGGGGAGGAGCGGGTAGACCATCTCGCTCGCGAAATCATTGAACAGCGAGACGAGCGACAATCCCTTGACCGCCGGCGGGACCCGGCTCACGTCACGCAGGCGGTCAGGTGCGGTAATGCGGGGCACGGCATCGCCGGAAGGTAGCAGGTATGTTACCCCGCATGGCTGCCGACCCCCTCGGTTTTCACGAATCCAACCTCTGGTCGACGCCCATTCGCGACCTGGGTCTGACCATCAAAGGGACCCGCCTGGAGCCAATCCTCGCCGAGCTCGAGGCCGAGCTCCAGGGCATCGGCCTCACCCGGGTGCGGCCCCGGTTCTACCTCTCCACCGAGTGGGGCGTCCCGTTCGAGACGGTCGCCGTCGCCATCCCGTTCTATCTCGCCCGGCCGGACCTCACCGCACTCCACGCGGAACGGGTGGGGCACGTCGAAGGCTTCGACCGGGCCGACGTGCTCCGCTACCTGCGGCACGAGATGGGGCACGTCGTGAACTACGCCTACCGGCTGTACGACGACGAGGAATGGGTCAAGCAATTCGGCTCCATCACCCAGCCCTACGCCGAGGAGTACCGGCCGGAGCCGTTCAGCCGGCGCTACGTGCGGCACCTGCCAGGCTGGTACGCCCAGAAGCATCCGGACGAGGACTGGTCGGAGACCTTCGCGGTGTGGATGACGCCGGGACTCGACTGGCGGAAGGAGTACGGCGGGTGGCCGGTGGCCTCGGCCAAACTGGCGTATTGTGAGCGGACCATGGCCGCGATCCGGGAGCGCGATCCGGTCGTGACCGACGCCGATCTCGACGAGGACGTGGGCGAGATCGAGTACTCGATCGATCAGTACTATCTCGACGCGGCGGCGTCGGCTTCGGAATTGCCGCCGGGACTGGACGGGGCGCTGCGCGCGATCTTCGAGGACCTGGGAGGCGATGAGGGGATGTCGCTCGAGGAGCCGCTGGCGCCCGCGTCGGCACTGATCCGGCGGCTCGAGCCGGAGCTGATGGCGAACGTGTTCCGGTGGACCGGCCACTTCCCCGAGCGGACCCGGGTGCTGCTGCGGTACCTGGCCGAGCGGGCGGCGCAGCTGCAGCAGGGATATGCGACGACCCGGGAGACGACGGCGATCGTGGGGCTCACCACGCTGGTGACGGGGCTCGCGATGAACTACGTCCAGCGGGGGTCGTACTTGCCGTAAGACCGCAACCGTCATCCCGAGCGCAGCGAGGTTGACGGCGGCTACCGCCGCTTCTTCTCCATCCGCTCCGACGCCAGGTTCACGATCTTCTCGATCAGCCGCGGATAGTCGAGCCCGCTCGCGGCGGCCGCCATGGCGAACTCGCTCGACTTCTCCAGATAGCAGCTCGCGTTCACCTCGAGCACGTAGATCTCCCCGGTCTCGGTGAGCCGGAGGTCCACGCGGCCGTAGTCCTTCACGCGGAGCGCGCGGTAGGCGTCGACCGCCACCTTCTGCAGCTTGGCCCGGAGCTCGTCGGGCAGAGTGGCGATGACGGACTTGGTCCCCTTGTACTCCTTGCTGCGCTCGTCCCACTTGGCCTTGCTGTCCATCACCTTGGGCACGCCCTCGGGAAAGCCGGTGAAGTCCACCTCGACCGGCGGCAGCGCCTTGGGCTGCGAGTTGCCGAGGACGCCGACGTAGAACTCCCGCCCGTCGATGTACTCCTCGGCCAGGGCCGAATCCTCCAGCTCCTTGTGGATGGCGGCGACCCGCTCCATCAGCGCCACCGCGTCGTGCACCAGCGACTTGCCGCCGATGCCGAGCGAGGCGTCGGAGCGGAGCGGCTTCACGAAGAGCGGCATCCGGAGGTTGCCGCCGGTCTCGAACGCGGCCTGGCGGGAAAAGACGGCGTAGCGCGGGTAGAGGATGTCTTCGAATGCCAGCAGCTTCTTGGTGAGCCCCTTGTCCTGGCTCAGGTAGAGCTCGCCGGGGCCGCTGCCGGTGTAGCGGACGCCGAGCAGCTCCAGCAGCCCGGTGACCGGGATGTCGCCGAAGACGTTGTCGCCGAACATCTCCATGAGGTTGAAGACCAGCTCGGGCTTCCGCCGGGAGAGGCCGGCGATGAGGCGCTTGACGTCGCCGTGGACGCCGAGGATGGACACGCGGTGCCCCAGGCGGCGGAGGGTGCGGGCCACCTGGGGCACGACGGCGTCATACTCCTTCGAGTTCTCGTTCTCGCTGTCCAGATACGTCAGGACGGTGATCTTCACGAGCGCTCCTTCGCCGTTTATCCGGCCATGTCCATGCCCCACCGCGCCAGGGAGACGGGCAGACCCCCGTAGCTCAGCAGCGTATCGTGGAACCGGCGCGGATCGAAGTCCGGCCCGGTGGCCTCCTGCCAGTCCTCGCGCAGCTGCAGCAGCTCGCGGCGACCGACGGCGTAACAGAGCTGGTACGTCGGCCACGCGCAGTAGCGGCGCACCTCCGCCTCCGCGCTCCGCCGTTCGATCGGGAGGTGCTCCACCATGTAATCCACCGCCTCGGCCGGCGTCATCCCCCGCGTGTGCAGGCCGATGTCGAGCACGACCCGGATGGCGCGCCAGAGCAGGTTCACCAGCTGGAAGAGCCGCTGCTCGGGCGTCCGGTAGTAGCCCGCCTCGTCCAGGAGCTGCTCGCAGTAGAGCGCCCATCCCTCGACCATGATCGGCGTCCAGAGATGGCGCCGAACCTCGGACGGAAGCTCCTGCATGGTCACGAGCTGGAGGTGGTGGCCGGGATACGCCTCGTGCGCCACCATCGCCGGAATGCCGTGGCGGCCGTGTCCCCGGCGCTGCTGCGCCGCCGCCTCGGCCGGCAGCGACGGATCGGGCACGGTGACGTAGAACCGGCCGCGCTGGGCGCCGAGGTAGATGGCCGGGGGCTCGTACGCCGCGAACGGCACCAGCGACGCGAGGAACGGCGGCGTCGCGACCACGTCGAGCGGCGTGTCGGGAATGGCCACGAGGTCACGCTCCGCCACGAAGTCGCGCGCGCGGTCCAGCTCCGCCCGGTAGACGTCGAGCAGCTCGCCGGTGGCGGGAGCGTCGTTTCGCAGCTCGTCGACCAGCTCGCGCCAGGGACGGGAGCCGAGCCCGGCGGCGAGCGCCGTGAGCTGGGCCGTCGTCTCCTCCTGCAGGTGAAGGCCATAGCGCCAGAGCTCGGGCGCGCCCGCCACGACGGCGTGCTCGAAGTGCAGCCGGCGGGCGAACTGCTCCTCGCCGATGGCGAAGGCGTGGGGATCGGCGGCCGGCTCGATCTCGTCGCGAAGCGCGGTGCCGAAGCGCTTGAGGCTCTCGAGCGCCTGGCCGCCGGCGGTCCGCAGCTCGTCGGCGAGTCCCGGCGTCTCGGCGCTCATCGCGACGGCGAGCTGCACGATGAGCTGGCCGCCGCCACCCAGCATCGCGAGCGCGGAGTCGACGAACACCGAGGGCGGCTCGTCCAGCGTCTCGCGCGCCGCGTCGAGGAAGGCCGGGACCGCGCGGAGCCGCTCGAGCGCCGAGGGCGCCCGCGCGCCGGCGTCGCCGGCGTTCCGCGCCAGTACCGCGTACAGCCCCTGGAACAGATGGTTGACCCAGAAGATCGGGTTCCGCTCGTGCGGCCGCTCGTGCTCCAGCCGGAAAATCGTGCTCCGGAGCTCGCCCAGCAGCGCGGTGCGGTCGACCTCCTGCTGCAGGTCCTCGACGTCGAGCTCCTCGACCGCGCCCGCCACGGACCGGAGCGCCGCGACGTGCGCCCGGACGGTGGCGACGTCGAAGAGCCCCAGCCGGCCGTCGTGCGCGACCAGCCCGGCCTGGCTCGCGGCGGCCGGGTCGAAGTGGTACTTGAGGTCCAGGTAGGACTGGCAGAGCTCGTCGACAGACGGCATCCGGCGTCCCGGGATAGGGAGTGGGGGGCTCGGGGTCGGGCCTGGGCTCGGGGTCACGCGGGTGGCTTCGCGGCCACCTCGGAGTGATCGCCGAGGGAGGCGCTGCCCGTCAGCCCCTCGACGATGACGCCATTCCCCAGCATCGCCCCGTCGAGCTGGACGCGCGTGAGCGTGGCATCGCGGCCCACGATGGTGTTGGCGAGGCGGCTGTCGGCCACCTTCGTGCCCTGCTCCAGGGAGACATTGGGGCCGATCACGCTGCGCTCGATCGTGACGCCCTCCTCAATGTAGACGGGATCGTGGATCGTGACACCGGGGAACTCCCGGCGGCGCGCCGCGCCCTTGCGGAGCAGAATGTCGTTGGTCTCGAGCAGCGAGTCCAGCTTGCCGCAATCGTACCAGCCGCCGACCTCGGCGGTGAGGATGCGCTTGCCGTGCTCGATCATCCATTGGAAGGCGTCGGTGAGGAAATATTCACCCTTGTTCTTGGGTCGCGCCAGCACCTCGTCGATGCCCTGCCAGAGGCTGTCCACCGCGCGGATGTAGTAGAGCCCGATGTTGGCGAGCTTCGAGATGGGCGTCGACGGCTTCTCGACGATCCGGGTCATGTAGCCCTGCGCGTCGGTGACGACCACGCCGAAGCGCTGGTAGTCCTCGACCTCCTTGGCCCAGATGATCCCGTCCGCGTCGGTCCGGTTGATCAGCGTGAGGTCGGCCTCGAAGACGGTGTCGACGAAGATGATGAGGACCGGCTCGCGCACGAACGGCCGCGCGAGGTTGACGGCGCCGGCGGTGCCGTCCTGCACCTTCTGCTCGATGAAGCGCGACGGAATCGTGTAGCGCGCCCGCGCGTAGGCCTCGACCTGTTCCTTGAGGTGGCCGGTGATGAAGATCAGCTCGCTCACGTCCAGCCCGACGAGCCGGTCCATCACCCAGTCCATGACCGGCCGCCCCGCCACCTTGAGCAGCGGCTTGGGGACCAGGTGGGTGTGCGGCCGGAGACGGGTACCCTTCCCGGCGAGCGGGATGATCACTTGCATGTCAGCCTCTGCCGTAGCGGTCCTGGAGCCGGACCAGGTCGTCGAGCTCCGGCGTGGATGCCTCCAGCACGTCGCTGTCCACGACGGCCTCGATCTGGTGGACGAGCCGGGCCGGGATGTGCACCGTCTCGCCGGCCTTGAAGGCGCGCGCGACCAGCTCGGTATCGGGGCGGGTGCGGAGAATGAGCTCGCCCCGGAGCACGTGCATCGTCTCGTCCTTCAGGTTGTGGTACTGCAGGCTCAGGACGTGACCCGCCTTCACGTGGAGGATCTTGCCCACGTAGCGGTCGGTGCGGGCCCAGACGAGCTCGTAGCCCCACGGTTTGTCGACACGGTACGGCACATCGGGCACTCGAATCCTCCGAAACACGCGCTGCGGTGAGCGTGCGGCGGGAAATATAGGCTCGGCAGGGGCGGCGATGAATGGCGGGATTACGCGGGATGGGGGAAAGACGGAAAGACGGAAAGACGGAAGGACGGAACGACGGAAGGACCGGAGCGCATGCGGAACATTCGCGAGTCACCCTGAGCGCAGGGCGCATGACCGGATTCCGCCCCTTCGCTTCGCTCAGGGTGACTCCGCGGTACTCTTTCCGTCTTTCCGTCCTTCCGTCCTTCCGTCCTTCCGCTATATCCCCGGCTCGAAGCTGAACACCCACCGGAACGCCACCTCGTCGTCCCCCGGCGACCGGTCCTGCGCCAGCTCCGGCCGGCTCACCCACAGCGGCAGGTCGAACCGGGTGACGAACCGCGTGTCCCCGATGCGGTGTTCGGCGCGGAGCCCGATGCCCGCGTCACCCAGGAAGCGAATGCGGCCGCTGGAGGGCGCGTCCTCATCGTCCTGGAAGCCGCGGCGCCAGGTCGGTGAACGCCGCCAGCGCCACGCGCGAGAACAGCCGCGCCTTGGGCCGGGACACCATCGTACGCTCGAGCTCGGCGTTGAGCGCCACGAGGCCCCGCGGTCGAGACCCGCGGGTCGATGCCGCGCAGGCCGCCGCCGCCCGGGAGCTGGTAGTGCATGTCGCGGCCCTCGAGCAGCGAGCCGCGCGAGCGGAGGAACGGATTGGCGAGGCGCTCGAGCGGGTCCGCGCCCTGCAGGTAGATCTGACGCTGCTTGGCCGGCAGGTCGTCGCCGCTGGCGAGGCCCGCGTAGAGCCGCGCCACCCAGCGTCCAGCGCGCGCCGAGCGGGCCGGTGTGCGGTGCCCTCGATCGTGGCGCGCCCGTAGAACGGGTCGAGATCGCTGCGCCCGCTCGCGGCGAGCCCGTCCCGATGGTAGGCGAGGCCGCCGCCCACCGTGTTGCGGAGCTCGAGCTGCCAGCGCCCGGCCCGGGTCGATACGCCGGACGAGAGCCGCAGCTCGACCGTCCCGACGTCGTCGTAATAGCCGCGGTCGAGGTAGCGGAAGTCGTCGGGCTGGGCCCATTGAAGCGCCAGCCCCTCGGTCCAGGTGGGCCCGAAGCTGAGATGCGCCCGCCGCGTGCGCTCGATCGCCAGCGGTGGCGCCGAAGCGGCCCTCGACGTTGTACACGTCCAGGGTCTGGGACAGGTTCGGCGCGCGCAGGAAGACCGGATTCCGGAGCCGGAGCCAGAAGTCGACGTCCTGGGCGTCCTCGTCGACGCCCACCCCGGTGCTCGCGGTCAGCGTCCAGGACGTTCTGCTCGAAGCGGCCCAGGTAGTCGCCCCGGCTCCGGAGGCCGAGCGTGAGACCACCCGCGTCGTTGTACCAGGCCACCGGCTGGAACCCCAGTGGTCAGCCGGTCGCGGCGGACGCGGGTGCTGAAGTACCGGTGGAAGTAGACGTCCGTTCCCGGCAGGGGCGCGAACAGCTGCGCCAGCGAGAAGCCGAGCCGCTGCCGGTTGTTGAGCATGTTCCAGTCGTGCGAGCGGACCAGCGGATCGAGCATCACCGATTTCGGCCGCGTCCGCGTCCGGAGCTCCACCCACTCGCGCTCGGCGAGTCCGTCGGTGCGCGCCAGCGCGGTGTCGCCCTGGGCAAGGACGGCCACATCCTGCGGGAACCGGCCGGGCGCCTTCCGCACGACCTCGACCCGGGTCAGGTACCCGTCGCCCTCGCGGCGACTCCGGACCCGGCCGACCGCATAGTCGTACAGCTCGGTGGTGTGCAGCCACTGGGCGAAGAAGGTCGTGAGGTCCCGCTTCGAGACCTCCTCGGCCACCGACGCGGAAGGCGGCCTCGTCGACGTGCCGGTACTTCCACCGCTCGTAGAAGGTCCGGAGGATGCGGTGCATCGTCTCGTCGCCCACGATGGCGCGGAGCTGGTGGAAGAACAGCTCGCCCCGGGTGTAGATCGCGATGTTGTACGAGGTGAAGTCGCGGTACGCCTGGGCCTCGAGGCTGGGCGGCTCGCTGTAGTCGTCCAGGTCGAGCTCGCAGCACTTCGGCCTCGGTCTCGCCGTAGCTCTCCCGGCCCATGGTCTCCCAGAACCAGCTGGTCTGGAAGCTGGTGAAGCCCTCGTCGAGCCAGCCTTCGCGCCACTCGTTGTTGGCGAGGAGGCCCATGGTGTAGTTGTGGCCCGCCTCGTGGACGATGAGCCCCTGGTCGGCCGAGCCGTCGTGGATCATCATCGGGAACTCGGTGCCGCCGCCCTCGATCCGGTGCACGTTGGTGAGCTGCGGCCAGCCGAACGGCCCGTAGACCCGGTCCAGCCAGGCGAGCGCCGTCTGGGTGCGCTCGACGGCGACGCCGCCGCCCCAGGTGCTGCTCGTCGCCGGGCTGATAGAGGACGTGCACCGCGACGTTGCCGAACCGGCCGCCCTCGTACCGGTAGGCGGGGTTGAGCGACATGGCGAAGTGATGCACCCGCTCCGCGTACCAGCGGAGCCGCTTGCGGCCGGGCTCGGCGCCGGCGCAGGCGTCGGCCGAGGGGGTGCGAGGCGCCGTAGTAGTCGCGCTGGTACTCGACCGCCCGGCTCGGGCGCGCGGTTGGCGCGCTCCCAGCCCGGGATCGCCGCAGACCGGCACGCCGGTGGCGCCCATGACCTGGTCCTCGGGGAGGTCGAGGTCGCACCGTGAACGTGCCGAACTCGCCGTAGAACTCGCCCGCGGGCATGAGCGGCGTGCTCCTCCCAGCCGAGCCGGTCGTAGACCACCACCTTGGGATACCACTGGGCGAAGTCGAAGCGCCGGCCCTGCCGCCCCTGCCGGCGCGGCACGGTGGAGGGCCGCGCGTCCCAATCCATCTCGACCGTCATCGAGTCGCCCGGCAGGAGCGGGCGTGGCAGCGCGAAGCGGACGATGGTGCTGTCGGGCGCCAGCGGATAGACCGCCTCGACCGGCTGGCCCATGATCCGCACGTCGCGCACGTGATTGAACGCGAAGTCGGGGTCCTTGAGGTCGTTGAAGCGCCGGCGGCCCTCGACCGAATCGACGTCGGCCCAGCGGGAGCCGGGGCGGAACGCGTTGAGGTAGAGATGGAGCGAGAACGTCGTCAGCGTGTCGGGCGACGCGTTCCGGTAGCGGATCCGCTCCCCGCCGCTCAGCACGCCGGCGGGCTCGTCGAGCCGCGCGCTGATCTCGTAGGCGACATCCTGCTGCCAGGGGAAATTCGGGGGAGTGGCGGCGGCCTGCTGCAGGGCGAGCAACACCAGTGCGATCACGAACGGCTCGACGGTCGGGGGTGAGCACGGCGGGACGGAACCTGCGGAAACATACGCGGCCTGGGCCGCCGGCAAACGTCCGGGCGGAGGCGGCGAGGACCGGCTACGCTTCCGCGGCGATCAGCCGTTGCACGGCGGCGAGCAGGGCCTCGGGACGGAAGGGCTTGGCGAGGAACGGGCCGGGCAGCTCACCGCCGCCCATGAATCCCGAGATGAACAGCAGGGGCGGGGGCTCGTCCATCGCCTGGAGCCGGGCGGCCAGCTCCAGGCCGTCGAGGTGCGGCATCCGGATGTCGGTCACGAGTGCCGCGATCTCGTCCCCCACATCGCGGACCGTGTCGAGGGCTTCCTGCCCATCGGCCGCCACCAGCACCCGGAAGTGGTCCCGGAGCACGGTGGTCATGAACCAGCGCATCATCGGCTCGTCGTCCACGACGAGGACGACGGGCCGGCGATCGGTCTCGAGCGGCGCGGAAGGACTCTGCATCGGAAGAACTTACGCGTGCCCCGGCCGGTCGGCATAGGCCGCAGTCTACGTCACGGCCTGAAATCGGGTCAGGGCTGCTGGAATCCCGTCTTGGCGACGTGCACGTCCTCGCCGCCCATCACCGCCTTGTGGAGGTCCCACGCCGCCTTGGCGACGATGCCGAAGGACTTCTCGTTGGGCACCTGCCCCGATTCGCCCGTCCGGCCCGCGTAGATGATGGCCGCCATGATGGCCACGACGTCGGCCCGTTCTTCCGCCATTGTCCGCTCCATATCGTGAGATATCGCAAGATAACCCCTGGATCATTGGGGTCTTGCGTACCGACGCTTCGACTCCTATGGTCGTGAACAGTCGGTCTAATAGTCCGGCAATAACTTCCGGTATTGACGAAACGTCCGTCCAGGATAGCTTTCAGCGACACGCATTCGGAGACCCGATGTCCGCCATCGATCCCATCAGCCGCCGCATCCTCCAGCTCCTCCTCGCCGACGGCCGCGCCAGCTACCAGGCCATCGCCGACGAGGTCGGACTCTCGCGCCCGGCCGTGATGGAGCGCGTCAAGCGGCTCGAGGAGAGCGGCCACATCCTCGGCTACACCGCCCGGCTCGACCGCGCGAAGCTCGGCTTCCCGATCACGGCGTTCGTCGCCGTGCGCTACCCGGGCAGTCGAGCTCGACGGCGGCGAATCGGCCGTGCGCTCGCTGATGAGCAATCCGAGCGTGCTGGAATGCCACCACGTGGCGGGCGAGGACTGCTACATCCTCAAGGTGGCCGCGCCGTCGCTCGAGGCGCTCGAGCGCATCCTGCGCTCCCTCCGCGACCCCGGTCTCTCCGCCACGACCCGGACCACCATCGTGCTCTCGAGCGTGTTCGAGAAAGCGGGCGTGGTGCCCATGGAGGTGGACTGACATGGCGGCCCTCCGCGGCAAGGCGCTCATCGCCTACCTCCTCGTCTGCACGGTGTGGGGCTCGACCTACCTGTTCATCCGGATCGGCGTGGCCCACCTCCCGCCGTTCCTGTTCGCGGGCGTGCGGTTCCTCGTGGCCGGACTGCTGCTCGGCGCCATCGTCCTGGCGCTGGGGATTCGGCTCCCCTCGCGCGCGAAGGACTGGCGCACCCTCGCCATCACCGGCGTGTTCCTGCTCTGCGGCGCCAACGCCATCCTGGTCTGGTCGGAGCAGTTCGTCGCGTCCGGCATCGCGAGCGTGTTCGTGGCCGCGATGCCGCTCTGGTCGGCCTTCTTCGACGCGATCGTGCCCGGGGGCAAGACGCCGCTCACCTGGCGGATCGGCGTGGGGCTCGCCATCGGCTTCCTGGGGAGCGCGCTGCTCGCGGGCATCACGCCGCACGAGCTCGCCACCGCCGACCTGCGCGGGCCCATCGCCCTCACGTTCGGCAGCGCCTGCTGGGCGATGGGCAGCGTCTACTGGAAGCGGAACCCCACCGAGGTGAGCCCGTACGCGGCCGCCGCCGTGCAGATGGCCATCGCGGGCGCGATCCTCTGCGTCGTCGGGCTCGCCCTCGGCGAGGCGCCCGACTTTCACCTCCGCGGGACCGGGCTCGCCGCGATGGCCTATCTCATCATCATGGGATCGCTGGTGGGATACACCGCCTTCGGCTACGCGCTCGAGCACGGCTCGGCCACGGTGGTCGGCACCTACGCGTACGTGAACCCGGTCGTGGCCGTGCTGCTGGGCTGGCTGGTGCTGCACGAGCCGATCACCGGCCGGATGCTGGCGGCGATGGCTCTCATCCTGGGCGCCGTGGTGTGGATCCAGCTCGCGGCGCGGCCGGCGCACGCCCGGTCGGCCGAGCCCGTTCGCGCGCTCCGGCGCCGGTACCCGGCGGACGCATGACCGGACACTCGGTGGACGAGCACTCGAGTGCGGCCGCGATCTCCGAGCGCCCGTACGAGGCGGCGGCCGAGGTCGAGCGCGTGGTGGCGGGCTTCACGGACGGCACCCTCCCGCACGCCGAGTGGACCCACCGGGCGCACCTGACGGTGGCGCTCTGGTACGCCACGCACCATGAAGCCGCCGAAGCGCTCGACCTGGTCCGCGCCGGCATCCTGCGCCTCAACGCGGCGCACGGCGTGCCCACGACGCCGACGCGCGGGTATCACGAGACCATCACGCGCTTCTACATGCGCGTGGTGAGGCACTTCGTGGAGCAGGAGGCAGGCGAGGGACGACTGGGCAGAGCGTGCGAATCGTCTCCTGAGACGGTACGGTCACCGCGAGCTGCCGCTGCGCCACTATTCGGAGGGGGTGCTCAAGTCGCCCGAGGCGCGGGCGGGGTGGGTGGAGCCGGATCGGCTGCCGTTGCCGTGAGGAGGACGGAAAGACGGAAAGACGGAATGACGGAACGCGCGAAACGGACATGACCGATGCACCACCTTCCGTCCTTCCGTCTTTCCGTCTTTCCGTCCCTCGTCCTACCTCGCCAGCAAATGCCTCCGCAGCTTCACCAGCCGCCGCCGGAGCGAGCCATCATGGATCCGCTCGCCCACCCGGACGATCGCGCCGCCCAGGATCTCCGCATCGACCGAGAACGAGGGCAGCACTTCCTTGCCCAGGTGCTGGCTCAGCGCCTCGGCGATGCCCTTCTGCAGCGCCTCGTTGGCCGGGCGGGCCAGGGTGACGCCCGCGCGAACCCGGTTGAGCTTGACGTCGACCAGCTTGGCGTACTCGGTCGCGATCTCGCGCAGCAGATGCTGCCGCCCGCGCTTGACCACCGCCTGGAGGAAGAGGACGAACTCCCTCGGGGCTTCCTTCATGGCCGTGCCGAGCAGCCGCGACTTCTCGCCCTTGGGAACGCGGGGCGACATGAGCACGGCCTGCACCGCCGGCGTGGTCTCGATCGCCGCGGCGACCGCGTCGATCAGGTCCGCGTACCGCGCCGTGCCCCCGCTCCGCTCGCCGAGGTCGAACAGCGCCTCGGCGTAGTTGCGGGCGATCGTCTCCGATCTCACCGGCCGCCGTCCAGGGTCGCGAGGTAGTCGAGCACGATCTTCCGGTCGGCGTCGCCGTCGAGCCGCTGGCCGACCAGCTTGGACGCGGCCGCGAGCGACAGGTCCACCGCCTCGCGGCGGAGCTCCGCCACCGCCCGGTCGCGCTCCGCGGCGATCTCCCGCCGGGCGCGCGCCAGGAGCTCCTCCTGCTCCTGCTTGGTCTTCTCCATCGCCACCGCCCGCTCCTTCTCCGCGAGCTGCCTGGCCTCGAGGACCATGCCGTGCGACTGCGCCTTGGCATCGGCGACGAGCTTACGGTGCTCCTCGAGCAACTTCGCCGACTCGGCCCGGTCCCGCTCCGCCGCGGCGAGCTGCTCCTCGAGCGCCTTCTCCCGGGCTTCCACCGCGCCGAGGATCGCCGGCCAGGCGAACTTCCAGAGCACCGCCAGCAGGACCAGGAAGACCACGATGGTCCAGAACATCAGGCCGCCTTCGACCGTGAGCGGGCCGGAGGCGTGCTCCTCCTGGGCCGCGAGCGCGGGGGCCAGGAGGAGCGACAGCGTGGCGAGGGCGAGCACCGGCTTCTTCATGACGCAGCGCCTCGACTAGAAATTGATCTTGCCCTGGATCAGGAACGCGATCACCGCGACGAACAGCGCGACGCCTTCGACCAGCGCGGCCGCGATGATCATCGCCGTCTGGATCCGGGCGGTGGCGTCGGGCTGGCGGGCGATGCCTTCGGTGGCGGAACCACCGATCCGGCCGATCCCGATGCCGGCACCGACGACCGCGAGGCCGGCGGCAAGACCCGCGCCGATGAGGCCGAATCCCTTGTCCGCGCCGGCGGCGGCGGCATCCTGCAACAGGGCGATCATGGACAGCATGGCGTACTCCCTCGTGAGGTTCGGAGATGAACATCGGCCGCGCCCGCCGCACGTGCGGCCGCCTCTCCAGGAGCGGCCTCGTCGCGGTGGCCCGCCGGCGTTCCCGGCCGGTGAGGCGAGGAACAGCGGGCATCGTCCGCCGGTCGGCGGACTACTTCACCAGCTCGGCGCGAGCGCGCGCCGGCTGGGATTTCAATCCTGCGTCATCCTGAGCGCAGCGAAGGATCGGGTCGTGGGCCTTGAGCGATCCTTCGCTCCGCTCAGGATGACTTCGTCCCTCAGGATGACTGCCCTAGTGCTCCGCCCGCATCAGCCCGATGAACACGCTGGTGAGCAGCGTGAACACGAAGGCCTGCAGGAACGCCACGAACAGCTCCAGCAGCATGACCCCGGTCGCCAGCGCCGAGGCCGCGATGCCTACGGTGTAGCTCTGGAACAGGAACGTCAGCCCGATCAGCGCCAGCACCAGCACGTGACCGGACGTCATGTTGGCGAACAGCCGGACCGCCAGGGCGAACGGCTTGGCCAGCTTGCCGATCAGCTCGATGGGGGTCATGACGGCGAGGAGCAGCACCTTGAGGAAGGTGCCGCCGATGCCGCCCGGGAGGCCGTGGGGCAGATAGAAGATGGTCCCCATGTACCCCTTGAACCCCAGCGTCCGCATCCCGGTCACTTCGATCACGATGAACGCCATGACCGCGAGCCCCGCCGTCACCGCGATGTTGCCCGTCGCGGCGGCGCCCCAGGGCAGGAGGCCGAGCAGGTTCATCGCCAGGATGAAGAAGAACAGGGTGAGCAGGTAGGGCGCGAAGCCTTCGCCGTGCGCTCCCACGTTCGGCAGGATGACCTCCTGCCGGATGTAGAGCGCCGTCGCCTCCATCGCCCCGGCGAACCCCTTCGGCGGCCGGCCGGCGGCCTGGGCCCGGCTGATCGAGCGCGCGCTCAGGATGAACACGAGCGCCACGATGGACGGCCGCGAACAGCATGAAGATGAGGTGCTTGGTCGGCGAGATATCGAGGTACCGCGGCTGGCCGCTGGCGGCGGTGCCGAGCGGGATCTTCCAGCCCTCCGGCAGGTGCCAGACGATGCCGAACGGGAGCTCGACCTCGTGCGAGTTGGCGAGGTGGTGGACGATGTCGATCTGGCCCGTGGCCTGCTTGGCGGCCTGCTCCTGCTGGGCGGCGTGCTCCTGCGCCGCGAGCACCGGCGCGCCGGACAGCCACCGCCCCGAGCAGCGCCGCCACCACCACCAACCGTCGACCGAAACGCGTCATCGCTCGCCTTCCCGCGACTGTTCCCGAAGAGCCGTGACCCCCTCGACCAGAAGGAGCGCCACGAGGACTCCCACCATGGACCCCAGCATGGATCCGGCGCGCCGGCCGAGCACGGGCAGGACCGCGAACCCCACCACCGCGACCACCGTGAGCCGCACCAGCATCCCGAGGCCCCACACCGCCATGAACCGCTCGGTGCCGATGCTCCGGATGGCCCACCAGCCGAGCGGCGTCTGCAGCACCAGGCCGATGACGATCCCCCACCCCACCACCGCGCGGTCCGGGGCCGGCACCGCCGCCGCTACCACTGCCCCGCCGGCCGCCACCATCGCCACGCCGGTGAGGTAGCGGAGGCCCAGCCTCACGCGCCGCCGGCCTTGTCGCCGCCGTCCTTGGGGCCGCCGTCCTATCTCGTCCGTCCTGGCGGTTGAGTGTGCGGATCAGCGAGTACATCGTCCCCCCGAACCCGACGAACGCCGCTACCACCGTCAGGATGCCACCGGTGCCGAGCTTCTTGTCGGCCCACTGTCCGGCCAGGACGAAGACCAGAAGGCTCACCGCCAGCTGGACCCCGAGCCCCGCGTAGCGCATCGGCCCCGGACCCTTTCCGCCGTCCGGATCTGGGGATTTCACGCGGAGAACCTAGTCCCTTGTGAAATTTTTCGCAAGCGCATCCGGCAGTGATATTGGCGACAGGAACGGCGGGTATCCGGACCGCCAATATAGGGCCCCAGGCGGCCGGAAACGATCCGCGGTCCCATGGCGTCCGACCAGACAGCCGGGTAATCTCCACCCATTCCTCGTCTCGTCCTTTCCTTAGAGATCCGATGACCGCAACCGCAGCCACCCCGCACGACGACGTCCAGCAGCTCCAGCGCCTGACCGAAGCGGTCGTCCGGCTGCGCCGCCAGGTGGCCCAGCGGATCGTCGGGCAGGACGACGTGATCGAGGGGATCCTCACCGCCATCCTGAGCGGCGGCCATGCCCTGCTCATCGGCGTGCCCGGGCTGGCCAAGACGCTGATGGTCCAGACCGTCGCGGAGACGCTCCACCTCTCGTTCAACCGGGTCCAGTTCACCCCGGACCTGATGCCGAGCGACATCACCGGCACCGACATCATCGAGGAGGACCTCACCACCGGCCGGCGGGCGTTCCGGTTCGTGCAGGGCCCGATCTTCGCCAACATGGTGCTGGCGGACGAGATCAACCGCACGCCGCCCAAGACCCAGGCGGCGCTGCTGCAGGCGATGCAGGAGCACCAGGTGACGGCCGGCGGGGCCACCTACCATCTCCCCGACCCCTTCTTCGTGCTGGCGACGCAGAACCCGATCGAGCAGGAGGGGACCTATCCGCTGCCCGAGGCGCAGCTCGACCGGTTCATGCTCGAGCTCCGGGTGGCAGTACCCCAGCCGGGCCGAGGAAGAGGCCATCGTCGAGCAGACCACCGGTGCCGCGCGCGAGCCGCTGCAGCCGGTGCTCGACGCGGCGTCGGTGCTGGCGATGCAGGCGCTGGTGCGGCGGATCCCGGTGAGCCGGGGCCTCATCCGGGCGGCGGTCACGCTGGCGCGGATGACTCGGCCCCCGGATCCCGAGTCGCCGGCGTTCATCCGGGAGTACGTGGACTGGGGCGCCGGGCCGCGCGCGTCGCAGTACCTGGTGCTCGGCGCCAAGGCCCGCGCGGCGATGGCCGGGCGCCCGATGGCCGACCTCGACGACGTGCGGGCGGTGGCGCCGGCGGTGCTCCGGCACCGGGTGGTGACCAACTTCGCGGCGGAGGCGGCGGACCGGACGAGCGAGGACCTGATGCGGGAGCTGGTGGCGGGCAAGGGGTGGCTCGGGACGCGCGGGCTGACGGGCGCGCGAGCTGACGAGTCCAGCCGAAGCCGCGGCCTCGACCGACGCAAAGCGAAGGGGGCATGCCTTGAGGCATGCCCCCTTCACTTCGTTCAGGGTGACTCGGGATCGGGGTCGGCCTTCAGCTCAGTTCACCGGCATCAGCAGAGCGCTGAACGCGTCGAGCGAGCCCTCGTAGGAGTCGAACACCGCCTCGAGCGCCTGCTCCTCGTCCGAGGTGAGCGGGTCGCCGGCCGCGCCGGTGATGGTCAGCGAGCTGCCGGTGACGGTGATGGTGGCGAAGGTGTCGCCGTTCACCTTGACGGTGAACGTCCCGCCATCGACGCCGGAGGTGCCCACGAGGCGCACGTCCCCGTTCGGCCCGCTGACCGTCAGGTCGAGGGTCACCGCGACCTCGGTGACGGAGATGTTGGCGAAGGTCGCGGTCCAGTCGACCGACAGGTCGCGCGAGGGGACGTCGAGCGCGTAGTCGAGCACGAGGACGAGCCCGCCGTCGTTGCTCGCTCACGGTGTTCTTGAGCGTGAAGTTCGCGCGGGTCGTCCCGTTGAAGGCGAAGCCGCTGATCGTCACGAGGCCGCTCGACGTGGTGGCGCTGGCCACCACCTGGTAGTCGAGGTAGGTCACGCTGGCCTCGACCACCTTGATGCGGACATTGGCGAGCGTCGAGGTGCTCTGGTCGATCACGTCGACGTAGCCGGTCTCCACGACCGGCTCGACCGGGCGGAACGTCACCGGGTCCACCGCGTAGAGCAGGAAGCGGACGCCGTTCGACGGCGCGCCGCTCACGTCCGAGGCGACGTAGGTGTCGGTACTCTCGTCCCAGACGAAGGTCTTCCCGGCCACTTCCGTCGGGATCGCCACGACGCTGGCCTGGATGCCGGAGCCGCCGGCGGGCACCAGCGAGGCGATCTGGCGCGCGTACCGTTCGCTCGCTTTCGACGGGTGGGAGAGCGCGAGGGCCGCCGAGCTCGCCACCAGCGGAGAGCCGCTCAGCGCCAGGGAGATGTCTCCGGCGACGGCCGCGAAGCTGGTGGTGGGCTCGGACGCGAAGGCGTCCTGCGCGGCGGCCATGTCGGCGGCGGTCCCCTGGGGGTCGAACGCGCTGGGGGAGGCGCCGTCGTTCTTGCAGCCGGCCAGCACCAGAGCCAGTCCGGCCGCGGCCAACGATCGCCTTGCGTAATGCGTGACGCGCATGAGAGCCGCCTCCACGAGGGGTTCCGAAACGAACTTGTTGAAGCCGTTGATAGACAGTGAGTTGCCGCCGATGCCAGGGCTTGCAGCGCCCGGAATCGGGGGCCAGGACCGGCGGTGTGGGTCAGCTTGGCAACCGGCATGCCCGGGAGGGCGGTCAGGCGGGCAGGCGGTCGGCGCGGTCAGGCGGTCGGACGGAGGGAGGGTCGGATGGTCGCCACCGCTTCGCGCACCGAGGAAGGGGCGGTGAACAGCCACACGCTGTTTTCCAGACCGCCTGACCGCCTGACCGCCTGCCCGCCTGAACGCCTGACCCCCGCCATCAGCGGGCTGTAGGAAGGCTGCGCCGCGCTGAGGTTGAGATCGGTGGAGGCCGTCTGGGGCTTTGGCGGCCGCTCGCGGTCATGGACGACCGCCAGCTGGCCGCACCGCGGTAGCTCGCAAACGCGATCGCGCCCGGCCGTCCGGCGACCCGGAGGGGTTCCCGTCCATGCCGGGCGACGTCGTGAGCCGCCGGAGTCCGGTCCCATCGGCGCTCATGACGTAGATCTCGCCGCGACGGATCGTTGACCCCCGGGATGCGAACACGATCTTCCTGCCGTCGGGGGAGAGCACCGGGCGGCGATACGTCACGCCGGCCGCGCCGAAGACCTGGTCAGGCCGGTGAAGGCCCAGTTGCCACCCACGTCAGCCACGGTGCCCACGTAGACACCTGCATCCGCCCCACGGCGCGTGAAGACGGCCTTCTGACCGTCCGCCGAGAAGCTCAGGTCGGAAGCAAGACCCCGACGCCGTTGTAGCGCAATTCCCCCGAGTCTCCGCTGGGGTAGGAAGTCGTGCTGGCGAGCACGCCGTCGCTGCTGCCATCAGAGAGGGCGAACATGAGGCGGGTGCCGTCGGCGGACCATGCCGGGGAGCGCCATGTCGTACGCGTAGTCCGGGAGCTTGTCCGTCGCGACGCCCCCGTTCGCATCCACGACGAAGAGGTGCTGGAACATCTTCCCCTGGCTCGCGACATAGGTCCAGTCGGTGAAGGCGATCGTGGTCCCGTCTGGAGACAGGACGGGCCCGCCCGGCTCGTCCAGTCCGCCGAGCACATGGATGACACCGCTGCCGTCGGCGCTCATCGTGTAGATGTCGCCAGTGACCCCGTGAAGACGATGCGGCCGGCAGCGTGCCCGCCACCGACGGCGAGAGCGGCTTCCGATTCCGCCTGCGGCGCGATGGGCGAGTCGCTGCCGTCGCAGGCGCCCAGGGCGAACAACGCGGCGGAGAGGACCAGCCGAGGGAGAGCGGTAGCGAACATGGGCTGCTGCGAGCGGCGCACCGGCATCGTGAACTCCTGGGACCAGGTCCCGAACGAGGTGACTTCTTGCCATGGGCCTCGATGCCCATCGGCAACGGGGGCCAACTTAGGCCTGGTAGTCACTCCGGAATCACCGCTCCGATCACCCCCTAATCACCTGGGCCAAGCTGCTGTCCAGCAACGCATTCGGCGGTCGGACGGTCAAACGGTCTGAGTTCCACGTGGGTGCACGAAACAAGGCAGGGCGTGGATCTCTCCACGCCCTGCCTGACCGTCTGACCGCTGACCGTCCGACTTACTTCTTCTTCCTCGACGACTTCTTCTTCGCCGGAACCTTCGCGCCCTTCTTCCGGGCCTCCGACAACCCGATCGCAATCGCCTGCTTCCGGCTCTTCACCTTGCCGCCGCGCCCGGCCTTGCCGCGGGTGAGGGTGCCCTTCTTGCGGCGGCGCATCGCGCTTTTGACGCTCTTGCTCGCCGCCTTACCGTACTTCCGGCCGCCCTTACGAGAGGTAGATTTTTTCTTTGCCGCCATTGGAGCCTCGCGGAGCTGGGGTGCGAATGGGTCCGAGGACACTGGCTGTACTGTAGCCGAGAGCCGGCCCGCGACGGGTGTGATGCGCGACCCACGGTGGCTCCGGCGGCCACCGCTTCGAATCGTCGACCCACATCACAGCCGTAGGGTATTCGGGACCGGCTACTCTGAAGCTGGTACTACCGAACCGCCCTCTTCGTGGAGAGGGCCGAACGGCGGCCTGGCGGCTGCCCGGAGGCTCCGTGCTCCACGACGACACCGACATCATTCCCATGGCGCCCGGCCCCCTCGTCCTGGTGGTCGACGACGAGGCGGTACCTCGCACCGCCGTCACCCGCATGCTCCAGGAGCTGGGCTACCACGCCCGGAGCTGCTCCAGCGGCCGGGAGGCCCTCCGCTTCCTCGATACGCATCCGGGCGAGGCTCGTCTTCTCCTGGCCGATCTCGGGATGCCCGGGATGGACGGCGGCGAGCTCGCGGAGCGGGCGCTCGACCTGGATCCGAGCCTGGTGGTGGTGCTCATGGCCGCCCCCGACGACGCGGAGACGCGCGAGCTGCTCTCCGGCTATCACGACCTTCCGCTGGTCTGGAAGCCGCTCGCCCTGCCGGAGTTGGCCCGGAAGGTCCACGATCTCGTCAGCGCGCCCGGACCATCGTCCGGGTACTCGCTTCCGGCGTCGACGCGCTTCCGCGCCCGCCGGCGGCTCGTCGAACCGTCACGAGGTCTGAGGGTGTGCCGGCTCGGTCGTGTGCCTGGTCGATCTGGCGGCTGAGGGCTTCCGGCTCGGTGGCCTGCTCGAGCACCTGCACCTCGGGATCCGAAGGGGTCCTGTGGCCGACCGCCTTGGCGATGTCCTCGAGCATCAGGAGCATCTTGGTGTTCTCCTGCTCCGACAGGAGATTCAACTGCAGGTCCAGGTGGCTGCGCTTCTCGCTCACGCGCGCGGCGCGGTTCTGGCTCATCAGGATGAAGATCGAGAGGAAGATGGCCTCGATCGAGAGGACCAGGGTGAGCAGCGGGTAGGGGAATGAATCGATCCGGTCATCCGGCGGCGCGAGCAGGTTCCCGACGACCCACCCGCCGATGAGCAGCACGGTGACCCAGACGAAGGCGATGGAGCCGACGAATTTGGCGATGGCATCGGCCACCCGGTCGGCGGTGGTCGCCTTGCCGTGCTCCTCCCGCTCGAGCGCCTGGATGCGCTCCACGTTGCGGCGGGTCAGCTCCTCGACCGACTCCCCCCATCACCCCTCCTTGGGCTCGACCGGCAGGCCCTCAGCCTGCCACGCGGCCCACCCGCCCACCAGCGCCCGAGCCTTCTTCCATCCCGCCCGACGAAGCTCTCGCACCACACGGGTGCTTGTGGCCTCGTCCTTTCACGCACAGTAGAGGACGAGGGTGGCGTTCGGGTCGAGTCGTCGCTCGCGCGCCAGCCTGACCGCGTCGTCCGGCGGGAGCCGGATGGCGCCGATGCCGATGTTGGGATCGTCCCGGTAGCTCCGCTCGGTGCGGACGTCGCCCACGATGACCGGCTCGCCCGAGCGGTGCAGGTCGCGGAACTCCTGGATGGTGATCCGCTCGGGCACCTCGTCGCCGGTGTCACCGGCGGTGGCGGCCTGCCTGGGGGACGACGCACGCGGGGCGACACGCGTCGTCGGGTGGGCGGCGGTGTCCGCGAGCGATGGGCGCGGCGTCGCGTGCGCGGCCGTGTCCGCGAGCGAGGGGCGCGGCGTCGCCGACGCGGCCGGCGTGGGCGCGCCCGGCCGCGGCGCCGCCGTGGCGCCGGAGGTAGAGCGCGATGCCGCCGCCGTGGATCACCACCGAGAGCAGCACCACGAGACAGGTGATCGTGAACAGCCGCTCCGCGTCCGGGACCCCCGCGAACACCGGCAGCAGCACCAGCAGCAGCGAGGAGAGGCCGCGCGGGCCGGCCAGCGCGATCAGCCGGCAGCTTTCCGGCTCGATCCCCGCGCGCGCGAGCACCGGGACCAGCACCACCGTTCGGACGCCGAGCGCCACCGCGGCGAAGACCAGCACATGCCAGTCGCCCGCGAGCGACACGCCGGTCCAGATCAGCCCCGCCCCGAACGCCACGAAGGTGAGCAGCAGGAACATCTCGGCCGACGCCTCGCCGTAGTCGAGGAAGCAGTCGCACAGCTCGACGTCGAGCGCCGCGATGACGAGCCCCGCCGCGAATGCCGCCAGGAACCCGCTCCCGCCCACCGCCTCGGCCGCCGCGAAGGCGGTGAAGGCGACGCCGAGGGCGTAGAGCGACTCGTAGTCGCGCCGGACGCCTACCCGCCGGCGCACCTGGTCGAGCAGCGTGATGGCCACCCAGCCCGAGAAGACGCCCAGCATCGGGCCGAGCAGGAAGAGCCCGACGGCGCGGCGCCCGAGCTCTCCGGCCGGCGCCGCGCCCGAGGCGCGGAGCACCAGCATGCAGAGCACCACGATCGGGAGCAGGATCACGTCGTTCATCCCGCTCTCGAGCCGGAGCGCGAGCCGGGCGGTGGGCGGGAGGGTCGGGTTCCGGACGCAGGGTGCGGAGCAGTACCGGGTCGGTCGAGGCGAGCGCCGCACCGAGGATGGCGGCCGCCGCGGGGTGGAGGCCGAGCAGCAGCCAGGCGGCGAGCGCCGTGAGGGCGGCGGGGAGCAGCGTCCCGGGGCCCAGGATCAGGGCCGCGAGGCGGCGCTGCTGGCGGATCTCGCCGATGTCGACGCCGATGGCGTCGGTGAAGAGCACCAGCACCAGGCCGAGGGTGGCGATGACCTGGAGCGACGGGGAGTCGAGGGAGAGGTCGACCAGGCCGAGCCCCGCGGGGCCGAGTGCCGCGCCGAGGAGCAGGAAGATCGCGACCTGCGGCAGGCCGGAGCGCTCGACCGCGCCCGACATGAGCGAGGAGAGAATGATGACGATGCCCACCAGGGCGAGGAGGGCGGTGAAGTTTTCGTGGGGCATGGTGGGAAACATGGCCGGGGACTGGCGGCTGGCGCCAGCGCCGGTCCCGGATTCAACTCACCGCATGAGTCGAGCGCCGGCTCGCCCGCTCGAGCAGCGCTTGGGCGGCCTGCGCCAGCTCGTCACGGTTGAAGGGCTTCAGCAGCACGGGGACACGGTAGTCTCTGAGCGTTGATTCGAGCAGATCCGTTGCCGTGGCGCCAAAGCCGGTGATGCAGAGCATCGGCAGTCGCGGATGGGTACGGGTGAGACTCTCGATGACCTCGAGACCGTTCAGGTTCGCGAGCTTGAGATCCACGATGACCAGATCGACCGGCGGGTTGGCGCGGGAGACCCGGCGAATGCCACTGATGCCGTCCGCGGCCTCGATCACGTTGCAGATCTCGGGCTCCAGCGCCTGGCGTATGACCCACCGGACGGCGTGTTCGTCGTCTATTACCAGCGCTGTGGGGCGCTGAGGTAAGGTACCCATAAAACGTTCGCTCTCCTGTGTTGCTTACCCGTCAGTATTCTCTGTAGCGACGTTGATGGTTTCGGCCGGCTTCGTCAAGGGCCTACCCGAACGTACGCTACCGGACGGATCTCTCGGCGATGGTCAATCGGCGGCGGAAGCGGCGACCGAACAGGCAGGATGGTAGCTCTGGGGCTGACAGACACAATCCGCTGCCGGATGGTTTCGGCAGCGGACAGGACCCACTAGTTGAAATTCACAATCGCCGTGCTACCGGACGACGATCGTCCCCGACATCGCCGCGCCGTGCACGGCACAGTCGTAGCGGTACGTGCCCGGGGTGGCGAACGTGACCTGATGGGTGCTGCCGCCACCGGTGAGGATGTCGCTGCTCGTAAAGTCCGGTGCGCTCTCCGACTCGATGCTGTGGGGGACGTTGCCCGTATTGGTCCAGGTCCACGTGACGGTCCCGCCCGCGGCCACGGTGTCGACGGCCTGGTTCGTTGATCCGTTGTGCCCACTCTTGAAGAAGATGTTGCCGACGATGACGGCCGCCGTGGTCGGGGCAGGCGCGGGCGCGGGCGCCGGGGCGGGCGCCGGGGCGGGCGCCGGGGCGGGCTCGGGGCCGGGGTTCGGGTCCGTAGGTGTGTCGCTGCCCGAGCAGCCGGCCAGCACCACCAGGCCGACAGCAGTCAAGAGACGTCTGATCATGAGTTCCCCCCTTGGTTTGCGCGATATCGGCGCGGCCCGATCGGGCCGCGAGCCTATGCGCGCTCGTGAGACCGGATTGCAGGGGTGAATATTCAATCGCAGCGGGCAACAAACTATCCGGCGTGCGGCCTGACTTCGATCCGGCAATCGCTGGTCGGGAATCGGGCGGGGGAGGGGGTACGGACCTGACCAAAGTCAGGGATGCGGGGAGGAACGAGACGTTCGGGTTCCGTTGGCACCTCGCGCCGATTCGACGGCAGCTCGAGCGCGAGCGCGATTCCCTGCGGTACGATTGCGATGCCCTTAGATGGGATCGCGACTCTTTTTGATGCGATCGCATCGACCTTGAGCCGCAGCAGAGAGTCTCCAAGACTGATCGCGCGGGCCTCTGGGGCGATCGCGACAACTTCTGCTGCGACGACACGCCTCGAGCGCGCACCCGACGACCAGCGATGCGCTCGCAACGCCATTGGGTGAGGACGGAGGCCCTCGTGCGCCCCAGCAGACGCCTCGATCGCGCACGCAGAGGCCTCGAACGCGCACGCCGCCGCCTCGAGCGAGCAGGCGAGCGAAAGGAGACGTGCGGAGCAGGACGAGGCAAGCCGTGCCGGTGTCGGGCTAGCGTGGCTCCCGATAGACGAGCGCCAGCAAGGCCCGCTCGAGCTGGAGCCGCAGCTCCGACTTGACGTCCGTGACCGGCGTCGTGCTGAGACCGAAGCTGGGAGCGCGCATGGGTGAATCTCCAAAGCATGTCGCAGGATGAGACGTCGGGGACCGCGCCCCAGTGAGTGCTGCTGGCCCAGCGGGCTGATGGTCCGTCGAGCGCACGGTTCTTGCGGGCGCGGGCTCACCGGACGACGATCGTCCCCGTCATCGCCGGGCCGTGGATGGCGCAATCGTATTGGTACGTGCCGGCCGAGTGGAACGTTGCCTCGTACGTCTTGCCGTCGCCGGTCTGGATGATGCTGTTCCGGAAGATCGGCGAGCCCAGCGACTCGACGCTGTGGGGGATAGCGCCCGTACTGGTCCAGGTCCAGGTGACGGTCCCGCCCACGGCCACCGTGTCCACCGCCCGGTTGGTCGACCCGTTGTGCCCACTCTTGAAGAAGACGTTGCCGACGATGACGGACGCCGTGGCCGGAGCGGGGTCGCTGCGCGCCGCCACCACCATTGTCACCGCTGGACCGCCGCCGCCGGTGGATGGATCCATCGGTGCGTTGTAGCCGGAGCACCCGGCTACCACGGCCAGGATGATGCTGGTCAAGAGCCGCCTGATCACGAGTTCCCCCTTGGTATGACTGCACGTTTCGTGGAGCCGGTTTCCAAGGGTGAATATTGAAGTTCGGGGGGCCGCCAACTATCCGGCGTGCGGCCGGATTTCGCTCCCGCGATCGCTGGTGCGGCATCGGGCGGAAGACGGGGATCGGACCTGTCGAAAGTCAGGGCGGCGCTGAGGTGAAACGCGGAAACGGGGGGAGCCGGCGCGGCTCCCCCTGTTCGTTTGCAGCAAACTGCGGGCGTTAGTTCTTGTGCGCCCAGATCTGGCAGAAGGACCCGTTGTCGCTCCCTCGGATCTCGTTCCGCCCGGTGACGTAGGCCGCGTTCATCAGGGCCAGCGGCGCGTAGTGGATGTCGTCGATGTTGATCACGCCGCCGATTGTGTCCTTCTTGGTGATGAACAGCTTGCCGAAGTGGGCGAGGCTGAGCGAGTGCCCGGACTCATGGGTGAGGATCGAGTAGAAGTCGATCGTGTTCGGCGCCCCGCGATTGGTCCAGATGAACGTGGGGTTGTAGTAGATCTCGGCCAGGGAGGTGTCGAACTTCCCATCGCCGTTGATGTCAGTGGGAACGTCGTCCGCCTCATCGGGCGTGTCTTGGTCCTCCACAAAAAAGAACGTAAAGGTGATGCCGAGGATGGCATCGCTGCCGCCCGGGGTAATGCCCTCGAAGAACTCAGCGGGCTCCCACCCGGCCTGGACGATGTCGGCGGGCTGGGCATAGGTCGGGCTGGGGCTGGGGCGCCCCAGGAAGAAGTCGTCGAGCTGGTCGGGGTCGGTGCAGGCCGGCACCGCCACCCGCTCGATCGGCGCGTCGGCACACTTCTCGTCCCGCCAGGCCTGCATCGCCTCCTCGATGTACCCATCGAGCTCCGACTGCGACGAGAGCCGGATGCCGGCGCCGGTCTCGATCACCGGCACGGGAAACGGAACGCCGGGGAGGGAGGTCTGGAGCTCAGGGTCCACGGCGTAGGTGACTCCGATCCGGCCGTCCTGCCGCGGATCGCCGGCCACCCACTGGTAGGGGAGGGCATGTGTCCGGTCATTGGTGAAGATAGCCGTCGGCGACTGCGCATTGGCCACTTTCCCCTTGTACAACACCTCGGCCTTGCCGACCCGGACCTTCGAGTGCGCCGCCGCTAGCCTGGTGTTGATCCGAGTCAGCATGCGGTGGCCGACGCGGGTCACCTCGTTGTCGGACGATTTCTTCGCAAAGACTGGCGGGACGACGCCGGTCGGCTCGGTGGCCGGCTGATCGCCGCAGCCCGCCAGGCCCGCCAGCGCAAGGAAACACCCCGCCTGCAAAACGGTCGAGAGCCGCATGTGAAACCTCTGGGGGAACGGTGGGAATGAAAAGCGCCGAGGTGGCCCAGGGCGGCCGAAGAGGAGCAGCGGTGATGCGCGAGCGACGGACGCGCGAAAGGCAGACCTCCGAGAAAGTAGGGCCGGCCGACAGAAAAGCAACCAAGTGTTGCGAAGTGCAGCGGTGAATTCCGGAGAGCCGGGACTGGCGCCCCCCGCCAGCGCCGGGCTAACCTGTGAGACCATGCCCACCTCCGAGCCTTTCGCCACCGCCCTGCTGCTCGCCATCGCCGGCCTCCTGATGGGGGCGAGCGTCCTGTTCAGCCGGGCGTCGAACCGGATCGGCGTGCCGATCGTGCTCCTGTTCCTGATGCATCGGCATGCTGGCGGGCTCCGAGGGCGTGGGCCGAATCGACTTCGAGGACTACGGGTTCGCGTTCCGGCTGGGCTCGCTGGCGCTGGCGCTGATCCTGTTCGACGGCGGGCTCAACACCCCGATGGCGGCGCTCCGGCGGACGTGGGCGCCGGCCGGGATGCTGGCGACGGCCGGCGTGGCGCTCACGGCGCTGCTGATCGCGCTGCCGGCGCACTTCTGGGGGCTCTCGTGGCCGGAGGCGCTGGTGCTGGGCGCGGTGGTGTCGTCCACCGACGCGGCGTCGGTGTTCTCGGTGCTCCGCGGAAGCGGACTCCAGCTCAAGCGGCGGGTGGGCACCACGCTCGAGCTCGAGTCGGGGCTCAACGATCCGGTCGCCGTCATCCTCACCACCGCGCTCACCGCGAACCTGCTCCACCCGGGCGAGCTCTCCGCCTGGCGGATCGTGCTCGAGGTGCTGCTCCAGCTCGCCATCGGCGGCGCGCTCGGCGTGGGCATCGGGCTCGGCGGACGCTGGCTGCTCCGGCGCTATCCGCTGCCGACGGGCGGGCTCTATCCGGCGCTCACGCTGGCGTTCGCGCTGCTGGCGTACGGGGTCACGACGCTGGTGCACGGGAGCGGGTTCCTGGCGGTGTACCTGGCGGGGATGGTGCTGGGGAACGGGCCCCTGCCCTACCACAATGGACTGCTCCGGGTGCACGACGCGCTGGCCTGGCTGGCGCAGATCGGGATGTTCCTGATCCTGGGGCTGCTGGTGTTCCCGAGCCGGCTGCTCGAGGTGGCGCCCACCGGGCTCGGCCTGGCGATCCTGCTGGCGTTCGTGGCGCGGCCGCTGGTGGCGGCGCTCTGCCTGGTGTGGTTCCGGTATCCGTCGCGGGAGGTGGCATACATCGGATGGGTGGGGCTCCGGGGCGCGGTGCCGATCGTGCTGGCGACGTACCCGGTGCTGGTGGGGGCGCCGGGGGCGGACCGGATCTTCCACGTGGTGTTCTTCATCGTGGTGGCCAACGCGCTGGTGCCGGGGGCGACGGTGGCGTGGGTGACCCGGCGGCTGGGGCTGCAGAAGGCGGAGGCGCCGGCGCCGCAGGCGGTGCTGGCGATCGAGTCGCGGCTGCCGCTGGAAGGGGAGCTGATGTCGTTCTACGTCGACGAGGCGCTGGTGGTGACGGGGGCGTCGCTCCGGGACCTCGATTTTCCCGAGGGGTCGAGCGTGACGCTGATCGTGCGGGGGAACCGGCTGATCCCGCCGCGGGGGTCGACGGTGCTGCAGTCAGGGGATCACGTATACGTGCTGGCGCAGCCGGAGGACAAGCCGCTGATTCAGCTCATGTTCGGGCGGCCGGAGGCGGAGTGATGATCCTGGCCCGAGAGATCGGACTTGTTACGACGAGGGGGGAAGCATGGCCTGGAAAGATGTCGCCGCGCAGATCGGGACCGGCAGGCTGGTCAGCCGGCTCGCCGCGCTCAAGGGAACAATGAAGAAGCGTGACTTCAAGCGCCTGGTGGCCACGACGGTCGCGCAGGTCCTGGAGGTGCACCCGGATGTCGGGCGCCGGAAGGCTCGCCGCTGGGCCCGGAAGGCCACCGGCACCCGGCCCGGCAAGATCGGAAAGAAGGCGAGCCCGAACCTGAACGCAGCCGCGGAGGTGGCGGACGTCTCCGCCCTGACCTCAGGAGCGACCAAAGTCAGGGAGGTGGTGGCGACGCGGCGGCGCCCGAGCGGGCGCGCGAGGGTGGCTCGCTCGGACGGGGCGCGGAAGACGCCGGAGGCCCAGGCCGAGGCCGAGGCCACGACCTGACCGCGGAGAAGGCAATGGATCGGCCGCCGTCGAGGTGGCCGTTTCCGTCTGCCCGTTACAAGGAGCCATGCCAGCTGAGGCTCGCCCCCGCAGGGGTGACAAGGAATCCAGGTGGACGGAGCCCAAAAATCCGCCAGTGACCGTTAGCCACCTTGGCCGTGAGATGCCAAGCACCGCCCCCATCGCGGTATCGCTCAACCAGTGGCGGTTGTCGTTGATTCGAGAGAACGCAGTCCCCGCTGCCGCCGTATAGAGCAGCACGTGCACCAGCGGACTCTTGATATCGTCGCCCAGCGAGGTGGCGACGGCAAACGCGGCGGTGACATGCCCCGAGGGCATCGCGCCACGCGTTTCGACGCCGACGGAATCCTTGAGCGAGGTGAACGGGTGAAACGAAAAGGCTCCGACGTCCTCATTGGGCCGCGAACGCCCTACGAGCCGCTTCATGGCTTCCATTTCCGCGGCCGACAGTACGACTGCAGCGACGAGCCGTGTCCCGGCTCGGCGGACTCCCGGTTTGCCGGTCACAACGCCTAGGCCCAGCACCCCGAGGCTGATGCCAGCGTAATAGGGCGCCTCCCCTTCCTGGCGGAAGACCCCGGCGATGTCGTCGGTGGTATTCGACCGATGCCGCTGGGCATAGCGTTGGACTGGCTCGTCCAGCAGCATGAGAGCGCCGACCCCCCCGATCGCCGCCGCCGCGTGATACCAACGCACCACGTGGGCGCGGGAGAGCACCTCCTGCCGCGCTTCTTGGATGGAATCGGGGCGCTGTGCTTCCAGCGGCCCCACCAGGAGGAGCCCGGCCAGGACACATATGGCACCGAGTCGTGGTGGACCGGCCATCAATAGCCTCCTCCTCCTGAAATCTGCGCGCTTCTAGCCTCGGCGAGGGAACCGACGGCAAGGCATGGTATCAAACGCCATGAGCCGCTTCCGGATCGATCTCGTGAGCGCCGTGGTGGCATGTGCGCCGCGAGGGGCAGGCCTAGCGGTCTGTACGCGTGGTATCTCCGAGGTGCGGAAGCGTATCACCCTTCGTGGAATCGATCTTGGCGGTGATGGTCGAATCCTGTACGCCACCGTACGGATCGCGCGAACTATTGGCCGCGCAGGCCAGCCCGGCGAGCGCCAGGGCCAGCGCAACTGCGGCTACGAGTCGTGGAGTGTGCATGTGGCTCCCGGTCCGGATACTTCCACAAGAACGAAAGACGCGAAGAACCAATATCGGCGAGCGCACCCGGCGCTCCGTGCCGCCCGTCACCAGATGCCAAGCCGAGGACCTGGCGCCGTTCGCGCCATGTGCTGGCGCGGCCCGGGGCCAAGGGATTGATTCAGGGCATCGCCGAAGGCCTCCGTCGCCCTGTACAGGCTCGTAGCCCATGGCCTCAGCTGAGCCGGCTGCCCTCCTCGACCGCGTCACGTCGGCCTTCGCCACCCGGTATCCGATCGAGCGCGAGCTCGGCCGGGGCGGGATGGCGACGGTCTATCTCGCCCACGACCCGAAGCACGGACGCCTCGTGGCCGTGAAGGTCTTCCGGCCCGAGCTCGCCACATCCGTCGGGGCCGAGCGCTTCCTCCGCGAGATCCAGGTGGCCGCCCGCCTCACCCACCCGCACATCCTGCCGCTGCACGACTCCGGCGAGGTCGAGGGCCTGCTGTACTACGTCATGCCCTACATCGACGGCGAGTCGCTCCGGGACCGGCTCCAGCGCGAGCACCGGCTCGAGCCCGACCAGGCGCTCGTGCTCGGCCGCGAGGTGGCGGACGCCCTCGACTACGCCCACCAGCACGGGGTGGTGCACCGGGATATGAAGCCGGAGAACATCCTGCTCGCGGACGGGCAGGCGGTGGTGGCGGACTTCGGCATCGCCCGCGCGGTGAGCTACGGCGCCGAGCTGCTCCCCGACGGGAGCCCTGGCCATCGGCACGCCGACGTACATGAGCCCCGAACAGGCGGAGAACGATCCCGCACTCGACGGCCGGAGCGACATCTACAGTCTCGGCTGCGTGCTGTTCGAGGCGCTCGCCGGCGTTCCTCCGTTCCAGGGCCGGACGGCCAGGGCGATGCTCGTCGCAGCGACTCACCGAGAGCGCGCCGGCGCTCCGCACGCTGAGGCCGGAGCTGCCGGAGGTCCTCGAGGCGATCATCGCCCGTGCGCTCGCCCGGGCGCCAGCCGACCGGTTCGCCACGGCCGCCGGGCTTTCGTCGGCGCTGACCGACGCGGCCGGGGCACGGCGCCGGATGGTTGGCGGCGTTCATACCGGGCAGCCCGCCGACGGCCGACACCTCCATCGCGGTGCTTCCGTTCGTCAATCTGAGCGCCGATCCCGAGAACGAGTACTTCAGCGACGGGATGACGGACGAGATCATCAACGCGCTGGCCCAGGTGCCGGGGCTGCGCGTTCCGGCGCGGTCGTCGTAGTTCATGTTCAAGGGGAAGAACGTGGAAGCCCGGGAGGTCGGCGAGCGACTCAAGGTGCGCACCCTGCTCGAGGGGAGCGTGCGGAAGGCCGGCAACCGGATCCGAATGTCGGTGCAGCTCATCAACGCGCCGGACGGCTACCAGCTCTGGTCCCACACCTACGAGCGGACCCTGGCCGATGTCTTCGCGCTCCAGGACGAGCTGACGCACGCGATCGTGGGCGAGCTGACCAGCCGGGTGGTGGGGACCGGGAGCGATCCCGTGGTGCGGGCGGCCACCGACCTCCCGGAGGCCTACGAGGCGTACCTGCAGGGCTGCTACTTCCTCAACAAGCGGACGACGGAAGGCTTCCTCGCGGCCATCGACCACTTCCGCCAGGCGACCGAATGGGACCCCGGCTACGCCGACGCCTACGCGCAGATGGGGTATTGCCATGCCATGACCGGCCTGGACACCTTCGGCGCCCTGGCACCGCTGGAGGCCATGCCGAAGGCCAAGGAGGCGGTGGCGAAGGCGCTGGCGCTGAAGCCCCAGCTCCCGGAGGCGCACGGCGCCCAGGCGATCATCACCGCCGTCTACGACTGGGACTGGGAGGGCGCGGAGCGGGAGTTCGAGCGGGCGCTGAGCCTCGGCGGGCGCTCGCCGCTGATCCACCTCTGGTACACTCTCTTTCTCTGCGCGATGGGCCGCCACGACGAAGGTCTGCGGGTCGTCACGACGGCCCTGGCGGTCGACCCCCTCTCACTCGGCCTTCACCTGACCCTCGGGCGTTGTCTCTATTTCGCCCGTCGATTCGAGGAGGCGCTCGCGAAGTTCGACGCCATCCTGGAGGCCGAGCCGCTGCACGTCCCCGCCTACTGGGAGATCGGCCGGGTGTGTGAGGCGATGGACCGGCACTCGGAGTCCGCGCCAATTTTGGAGCACGGTATGCGGCTGGCCGGGCGACTGCCTCCGCTCCTCATGTATGCCGGGGCGGCGTATGCCGGGTTGGGGGAACGCGGACGCGCGCTCGACGTGGCCGAGGAGCTCCGCCGGATGTCCGGGCAGCGCTACCTCTCTCCGATGTACGAGGCGCACGTCCGGATCGCGCTTGGGGACCTGGATGAGGGGTTCAGACTGTATGACGAGGCGTACGAGCAGCGCTCGGGCTGGCTGATGTTCACCCGTGCGGCCGCGACCTGGGATCCGGTGCGAGAGGATCCGAGGTACGTCGCACTGCTGAAGAGGCTCAAGCTGGACTTCTGAGGACCACGCGAGCAACCTCCACCTGGCTCGGCCATGGTCAATGCGCAACTCGATGTCGGCGAAGTCACACGGCTCCTCCGCGCCGCGCGCGAGGGGGAGCCTGCCGCGCTGGAGCGGCTCGTCCCGCTCCTGTACGAGGATCTCCGGCGGCTCGCACGGCGCCAGCTGGGACACGAGTACGGCGAGCGCACGCTGAACGCGACCGGCCTCGTCCACGAGTCCTACCTCAAGCTCGGCGAGGGCGCCATGGTGGCCCGGGACCGGGGCCACTTTCTCGCCATCGCCGCGCGCGCCATGCGGCAGGTCCTGGTGGACCACGCCCGGGATCGCAAAGCCGCCAAGCGCGGCGGCGGGTTGTGGGAGCGCACGACGCTGACCGACGGTGTGTGGGCGGGAGAGTTCGACCCGGACGGCATGCTCGCGCTGGACGAGGGCCTCTCGAAGCTCGAGCCGCGCCAGCGGCAGGTCGTCGAGTGCCGGTTTTTCGGCGGCATGGAGGAACAGGAGATCGCCGCAGTCCTGGGCGTCTCCGAGCGCACCGTGCACCGGGATTGGGTGAAGGCTCGGGCGTGGCTCTACCGCTATTTCTACCCCGAGCCGACCTAGGGTCCTCCCTTCTCGAGCCACCGTCGCGCGTCGCGGGACTGGGGATGCTCCGGCCCCAACCCGAACTCCAGAGGACCGATCGCTCGCTCCAGGGCCAACCGACCGCCGGACGAGTCGCCTTGGGCGAGTCGGGCGCGCCCCAGCACCACCAACGCCAACCCCATGTCGCCGCTGCGGGTCTGGTCCTGGCCCAGCTGGCGCTCGAGCCGAAGCGCATGCCGGGCGAGCGAGTCGGCCGCGACCGCGTCACCACTCGCGAGGGCGGCACCGGCGGCGCGATAGACGATGCGATGCCACGGTGGGATGTCGCGATCGTCGGGGAACCCCCGCTCCTTCAGCGCACCGAGGTACGTTCGATAGGCGCTCGCGGGGTCGCCCCGAGCCTCCGCGAACCGCGCCTCGAGCATGCGAAGCGTGGCCCGCTCCCGCTCGGGAATCAGGGCAGTCAACTGGGCCAGGCGTGCCCTGGCGCGAGCGACCGACCCGCGATCGACCAGCACCGCCACCAGGCGCTCGAGGGCCCACTGCTCCCGGAACCTGTCGCCCTGCAGTCGCGCATTTGCGACGGCGCGCTCGAGGGCGGCGACAGCGGAGTCCGGCCGGGCGAGCGCGATGGCAATTTCGCCGGCGAGGATTGAGACGTTCGCCGCCACGTACTGCGGGTCAACGCGTTGTCCCAGGCGGACCACGTCACGGAGCACCGAATCAGCGCTCTGCATCTCGCCAAGGTCCCTGAGATATCGCGCCTCGTCGAGCCGGGCGTTGAGCATCGGCAACGTGCTACCCCGACCGATCCGGTCGAGGGCGGCGGTGACCCGCCGATTCGTCACCAGCGCCTCACGTACCCGGTTCTGGTTGTGCAGCTGGGTACTGACGGTGGCGAGGGCGTCGGCGTATGCCACCGATCCGGTGTCACCTGCGGTCTCCGCGAGCGCGACCGCCTGTCGCGCCAGCGTCAGCGCGCTGCCGGGAGGCCCGTCCGCGATTGCCAGCTGAGCCCGTGCCAGGAGACACTGCATTCGCGCCCGCACCGCCGGCTGGCGCAGTCGGGCCAGGGCCAGCGCCGCCGGCTCGAGCTCCCGCCGAGCCTCCTCCGGCTGGTCCCGGCCCGCGCGGAGCAGGGCGAGCCTGCATCCGGCGTGAGCCACGGTCTCGGCATCGTTCGCCCGGGCGGCGAGCTCGCGAGCGCGAGCCAGCAAGTTGAGCTCCTCTTCCACGTTGTCGATGGCGGCGTAGTGAGTCGAGAGATCAATCATCATCCGGGCGACGAAGTCGGGGTTCGCCCGGAAGTCGGCCTCCAAGAGCTCGCGGGCGCGGCCCAGCAACTCGAGGGTGGTATACGGACGGCCAGCGGGGGCCACGCTCTGTAGCATCGTTTCCAGGAACCCGCTCGATGCCGTAGCTCGCTGCTCCTGGAAGACCGCGCGATCACGCTGCGCGCGTGCCTCGTCGCGCTGCCGCCGCGCTTCAACCATTTGGGTGGTGGTGATGACGGTTGCCGTCAGCAGCACTGCCAGAGCGAGTCCGCCCGCCGCAACCGCCGTGCGATTCCTCTGTACGAACTTTGCCATTCGATACGGCACCGTCTCCCCGCGGGCATTGATCGGTCGCCCTTCCCGGAGGCGGCGCAGGTCTTCCGCCAGATCGGCGGGCGATTGATAGCGCCGCTTGGGTTCCTTCTGCAGCGCGGTCATCACGATCAGGTCGAGATCACCGCGGAGCCCGCGCCGCACCGGCTCCGGCGCTCTGGCGGACGGCTTCGGCGGAATCTCCTCGCAGACGATGCGCGTGAGCTCGGCCAGGGACTTGCCCCGAACGTCGTAGGGGTGCTGGCCCGTCAGCAGCAGGTAGAGCAGCACGCCAAGCGCGTAGACGTCGGTGGCGGTGCTGACCGGCTCGCCGAGCACTTGCTCCGGCGCGGCGAACTCCGGCGTCATGGCCGGAACGTCGGGTTTCGGTCCGGTGCGCCGCGGGCCTCGCTGGAGAGCACCTTGGCGATCCCGAAGTCGAGCAGCTTCACCCGGCCGTCCGGGGTCACCAGGATGTTGGACGGCTTGAGGTCGCGGTGGATGACGAGATGCTGGTGGGCGTAGCTGACGGCGTCGCACACGTCGGCCAGGAGGGCCAGCCGGGCATCGACGGACAAGTCGTGGTCGTCGCAGTACCGGTCGATGCGGACGCCCTCGACCAGCTCCATCGCGAAGTACGGCAGCCCGCCGGGGGTGAGCGCCGCCCTCGATGAGCCGCGCGATGCCCGGATGCTCCAGCAACGCGAGGATCCGCCGCTCCTCGAGGAAACGGCGGACCAGTCCGGGCGTGCCGTACTGAATGAGCTTGATGGCCGCCCGCTGCTCGAACTGGCCGTCGGCGCGCTCGCCGAGGAACACGATGCCCATGCCCCCCTGGCCGATCGCCCGCACGACGCGCCAGGGGCCGATGCGGTCGGGAGCTTCCCGGACGGACGGGAGCCCGGGATCGTCGAGCAGCGGCCCGGCCACCTCGGCTAGCGGAGCTTCGAGGAAGCCCTCCGAGCGGCGATGCGCCTGCAGCAGGCGCGACACCTCCTCGTGCAGCTCGGGATCGCCGCTCGCCGTGCGGTCGAGATAGGCCATCTGCTCGTCTGGGGGCAGATCGAGCAGGGCATCGAACACGGCGTCGACGCGCCGGTAGCGATCGGTCGGGGACGAGGCCATCGATTCCTCGCAGGAGGGCGATTGTAACATGCGGCCGGGATGCTGGCCGTGCAACCGAGCAGCCGACCACCCGGGTGGCGTGTCTGCCCGGACCCCGTTCCTCCGCAGATACCTGGTGAGCGACTCACGCATCTCAACCAGGAGCTTCGACCATGCCACGCCTGCGCCCCGACCCGTCGTTCTATGCCTCCCCGAAGCTGGCCACGGAGGCTCCGCCCGAGGAGCTGGCCTACGTCGCGCTGCTGGCCACCGGCGGGAATGGCCAGCGTGACGCCATCGGCGTCGTGGACACGAATCCCGCCAGCCCGACCTACGGCCGGCTGGTGGGCCGCACGGACTTCCCGCAGGGGGGGAACGAGCTGCACCACTTCGGCTGGAACGCCTGCAGCTCGCACCTGTGCCCGTACGCCCCCAACGCGCACGTCGAGCGGCGCTACCTGGTCGTGCCCGGGACCCACTCGTCGCGCATCCACGTCCTCGACACCAAGCCCGATCCGCGGCAGCCCGTCGCTCGTGAAGGTGATCGAGGGCGAGGAGGTGATGCGCGAAGACCGGGTACGCCGCGCCGCACACCGTGCACTGCGGGCCCGACGGCATCTACATGAACGCCCTCGGCGCACCGGACGGCAACGGCCCGGGCGGCATCTTCACGCTCGACCACGAGACGTTCGAGGTGAAGGGGCGCGTGGGAGCAGGACCGCGGCCCGCAGTACCTGGCCTACGACTTCTTCTGGCATCTGGGGCACGACACCATGATCACCAGCGAGTGGGGCACGCCCGAACATGGTGAAGGACGGCGTGAATCCCGAGCTGCTGCTGGGCGGCAAGTACGGGCGGAAGCTGCACGTGTGGGACCTGCGCAAGCGGACCCACCTCCAGGAGCTCGACCTCGGCGCCGAGCAGCAGATGGTGCTCGAGCTCCGGCCGGCGCACAATCCGACCCGCGCCTACGGCTTCGTCGGCGTCGTCGTCTCGCTGGAGGATCTGTCGAGCTCGATCTTCCTCTGGTATCTCGACGGCAACGAACGGGAACGGGCAAGGGCGAGTGGAAGGCGAGGAAGGTCATCACCATCCCGGCCATGCCCGCCGACGAGGCCGATCTGCCGCCGCTGCTCAAGGGCTTCAAGGCCGTGCCGCCGCTGGTGACCGACATCAACCTGTCGGTGGACGACCGGTTCCTCTACGTGTCGTGCTGGGGCACCGGCGAGCTCCGGCAGTACGACGTGAGCGATCCGTTCAATCCGGTCTTCACCGGCAGCGTGAAGCTCGGCGGCATCGTGGCGCGCACCGCGCACGCCTCCGACGCCGGAACAAGCCGCTCAACGGCGGTCCGCAGATGGTCGAGGTCAGCCGCGACGGGCGGCGGGTCTACGTCACCAACTCGCTCTACACGCCCTGGGACGCGCAGTTCTACCCGGACGGCATCCGCGGCTGGATGGCGAAGATCGATGCCGCGCCCGAGCGGCGGGCTTGTCGCCGATCCGGCGGTTCCTCGTCGAGCTCGAGGGCGGTCTGCGTCCGCACCAGGTGCGGCTGCAGGGCGGTGACGCGTCGTCGGACTCCTTCTGCTACGCCTGACCGGAGCGAGGACGACGATGAACTGGACCTGGCTGGCGCTCGCGGCCCTGGGCGCGGGCCACGGGCTGAATCCCGGGATGGGCTGGCTGTTCGCCGTCGCGCTCGGAATGCAGGAGGGACGGGCCCGCGCCGTGTGGCGCGCACTGTCGCCGCTGGCGCTCGGTCACGCGCTGGCGATCGGGGCCGCCGTCGTGGCGGCGGCGGCGCTGGGGCGGCTCCTGCCGCCCTGCGGCGCTCCAGTGGATCGTCGGCGGCTCGCTCCTCGGGCTCGGTACGCTGCGCCTGCTGCGCCACCGCCATCCACGATACGGCGGGATGCGCGTCGGCTTCCGCGAGCTGACGATCGTGGTCGTTTCTGATGGCCACGGCGCATGGGGCCGGGCTCATGGTCCTGCCGCTGCTGGTCGGCGGTTCCGAGGCGGGCGGCCCGACGCGGTCCGGTGCGCATGCCATGCACCTGGCCGCGGCGTCGGTGGTGCCGGTCTCCGGTCAGCTCGGCACCGGCCTCTGGGCGACGGTGATGCACACCGCCGGCTATCTGCTGGTCACGGGGCTCATTGCGGTCGTGGTCTACCGCAAGCTCGGGCTCCGGATGCTGGGGAGGATGTGGATCAACCTGGATCTGATCTGGGGTGGGGCGCTGGTCGTCACGGGGGTGGTGGCGCTCGTGGCGTAGTTGGCAATCCACGTTTGTCCACGACACATTCTGGACGTGATATCCGATTGAGCGGAAACTCGGCCAGGGCTGGACCAGGAGCGAGTATGAGTGCTCGAGCTGTCGTGCGATACTCGATCGCTCTGCTCGGCGCGTTCCTGGCCGGCAACCGACTCGTAGCGCACGGAGTGAGTGGGTGATGTGGCACAGACCGATATTCTCAACGATCCGTCGGTCATCCGCAGAGAGGTATCTTGAGTTCCAAGAAAATCCACCGCCGCCCCGACGCCGACCCGCGGAAAGGCATCAAGAAATACGGGAAAGCGACGTTCGCCGACCCGGTCAACAAGAAGTACCCGATCGACACGCCCGGCCGCATCAAGGCCGCCTGGGCCTACATCCACCAGCCGCTGAACGCAGGCAAGTACACGGACGAGGAGGTCCGGACCATCAAGATCCGGGTCCGGCGGGCGGCGAAGGCGCGCAAGGTGGCGCTGCCCGACCCCGATGAGTTCGTGGAGCTGATGGCTCGAGTGCGAAAGAAGAGGAAGGAGTAGCTGTATCCTGAGGGCTGAGCCCGCCGGTCACCCCCGCCACGAGGATCGCGCCATCAGCCCGTCTCGGCCCGTGGATCCGGGGGCAGTGCCCGCGCCACCGCGCCTAGCAGCTCGTCGATCGAGAATGGCTTCGCCAGCGTGGCGAACGCGCCCAGCAGCCGCGCATCCCCCAGGAGGTCGAGGCCGCCGGTCTGGGCGCCACCCGACATCACGATAACCGGCATCGCCGGCGCGACCGTGCGGAGCTGCACCAGCAGCTCGAGCCCGTCCATCTCGGGCATATGGATGTCGATGATGGCGAGATCCGCCGGCTGCTCCCGATACCGCCGGGCGCCTTCGAGGCCGCTCGCCGCGACCCGGACCTCGTGCCCGTCTCGCTCCAGCACGCGACGGAGCGCGTCGGCAAGACCGCCCTCGTCGTCCACCACCAGGATGCGGGGCACCAGCGGCTACGCGCTGGCCACGGCGTGTATTGGGGGCATGTGATCAAGGTAGCTCGCGGAGCACCGCGCCCCTAGGGCGCGGGCAAGCGGGCGGGCGGTTACCACGGCTGGCGTCAACTCCAGATCAGCAGGCCTGCCAGAAGACTGAGAGCAAAGGCTACCAGGCCGGCAGCAGCGAACCGCCGGAATCCGGGGGCGCCCAGTCCAACAGCGAGCGCAAGCTTGAGGACGGTGTTCGAGAGCAATCCGATCGCGATGGCGCGGGCAGCGAGAGGGGCGTCTCCCGTCGTTGCTCCGAACCGTGACATCGAGTAGGTCAAGGCATCCATATCGGTAAGCCCCAGCACCGCCGCGGAGCCAAGCACGCCGCCCGCGCCCCAGAAGTGCTCCGCCGCCGGCACGGCGAGCAACACCAGCTGGAAGGCGAGCGCCATCTGAATAGCCGCACCCAGGCGGAGGGGATTGCCGGCGTCTCGCCCTTCCCCGTGGGCCGGGGAAGGCTGTTTCCGGAGGAGCGCATAGGCCAGAAAGCAGCCGGCGACCACTGCGGGGGCGATGACATACGGCACGAGGTGCCCAGCCACCGCCGGGCTCAGGACCAAGGTTGTGATGAGTACGCGAGGCAAGAGCACAGTGCACGCGGCGATCACGCCGAGCGCGAGGCCCCTCGCGAACTTGGGCGTGACGCGACTCTGGCGGGAAAAGGTCAAGGTCACGGCTGTCGACGAGACGAGTCCGCCCAACATCCCGGCGATGCCGTAGCCCCGATCGGCACCAACCGCCCGTCGCGCCAGGTAGCCTATGAAGTTGACCCCCGAAAAGATCAGGACGACGGTCCACAGCTCGCGCGGCCGGATCCCGTCGCCCGGGCCGAAGGGGCCAGTCGGTAGCAGCGGGAGGACCACGACGGCGAGGACGGCGAAGTGCAGCGCCGCGCGGAGCTCGGTCTCGCCGATTCTGGCGATGAATTCGCGGATACGGCTCTTCTCGGCCAGCGCCAGGACCGCCACGGCGGCCGCACCGGCGGCGAGGGCCTCGTACCCCATTCCGGCGAGACTGCCGGTGGCGAGCACCAGGAGAGCTGCGGCCTCGGTGGTGCCGTCGCGGTCCCCCGTCTGCATCGAGGCGACTACATAGGCAGCCACCGCCAACAAAGCAGACCCACCCACCAGGACCGCGGCCAGGAGCAGATGGTCCTGCGCAGCGAGCCAGCCGGCGATGCCGCCGACCAGACCGAGCAGGAAGAATGTTCGCACGCCGGCAAAGCGCGCGCCGGGGCCGGAGGCGTGCCCCGACCACTCCCGCTCCACACCGAGGGTGAGTCCTATCAGCCCCGCCACGGCAAGTCGGAGGGGAGAATCGAGATCGGTCAGCGAAGGCTCGAATGCCACCGGAGGGCGCGGCCTATCCGGCCGAGGAGATCAGAGCCACCGGGGTGTCCCGCAGGGCGCGGAGCGCCGGCAGGATCGCCCCAACCAGCGTGGCGAGCACGAGCGGCGTCGCCGCCACCGCGAGGGCGCTGGTATCCCATGTGGACGCGCCCGTGAGAATCGTCGGCAGCACATTCCAGACTGACCAACCAAACCAGCAGCCCGCGGCGACGCCGACAGCGACGACGCTCAGCGCCTGCCTTAGTACCAGGAGCAGCACACTAGCCTTGGTCGCGCCCAGCGCCCGTCGCAGGCCGAGCTCAGGCAGGAGCGAGCGCACCCAGATGCGCATGACCGCCATCATTCCCACGCAGGCGATCACCACCGTCGCCCAGCCCTCGACGGCAATCCAGCGGGCGAACCATGCCACCGGCGCCGCCTCCCGTGCGCGGAGCCGAGCGAGGCTCGTTTCCCTGACGCGCACATCCATTGCACCAGCGCCGCCGTCGTCGCCTGCCGTGCGCCGCCCGCCAAGGCGGGCGCGCCGCGACTGCCGACGAGCAACTCGGCAACCGGCGGGGCGTGTTGGAGGATGCTGAGATAGACCGTGAAGCGCGGCTGGAAGCGGCTGCCGAACCCCCACGCCGGCGCGTCGTCCACGATGCCCACTACCGTATACCACTCCTTGTCATCGCCGACGAGCATCATTCGGCCGACGGCCTCGCCGCGCTGGAAGTGGCGCTGTGCGAGCGCGCGGTTCACGAGCGCAACCCGAGCGGCACCGGTCCGGTCAGCGAGGCCCAGTTGCCGCCCTCGGACGAGATGGACGCCCAGCGCCTGAAAGGAGTCGGGGCTCACGAGGTGATGTGTGGCGTAGAGGACGTGGAAGCGCGCCGGAATACCGCCCTCGGAGCACTCCCCGCAATCGGTCGTGACGCCGGCAATCGTCCCGAGCCCGGCCACCGCGCCCGGGCTGGTCAGGCTGGCCGTGAGCGACGCCGCATTGAGACGTTCGATCAACGTCTCGTATCGAGGTCCAAGCGCCTTTGCCTGTCCCGGCGCGCTCGCGAGCTGGAGGATCCTGGCATCGCGGCTCATGGAGCCCGCGGACGCCACGCTGGAGGCGTGCCGGCCCAGCAAGGCGGCGGTGACGAGCACGGCGAGGCTCGCGGCGAACTGGGCGACCGCCGGCCCGAAGATCTGGCGCGGTGCGCGATCCGCCTCCGCCAGACGATGCTGGCGAGCGAAGATCAGCGGCAGCATCGCGGTGAAGACCACGGCGGCCACAGCGGCGAGCACGAGCGCCACCGAGACACCTCCGTGGTACGGCATGGTCGCGCCCGGCCACTCGGCCGCCGCGAACCGACCCAGCCTCACGCCAAGGACGCTGCCGACTCCGGCCGCGATCACCGCGATCACCGATGCCTCGAACAGCGCTGCCCGGCGTATGACCTTGCGCGAGGCTCCGACCGCGCGGCGCACCTCGTCGTCCGAACTGCGGGCTCCGTCCCGCGCGCCGACCAAGGCGACGAGGGTGATTCCCCCGGTGGCGAGGGTGGCGGCGGCCATCCCCACCAGGAGCCCGAAGAGCACGGTCGTCGCTCGGCGTTGAGTGCCGGCCGGGCTGCGTGGATCGTTCCACGGCAACCCCAGGAGGCCGCCCTGAACTGTCGAGATCTCCAGACGTGTCTCGACGCCGGAGCCGGGTGCGCCCATCAGCCCGGCTACGGGGAGGGCGGCGGCCGAGCCCCAGGGCTGTCATGGCGCCGAGCAGCACGGCGGTCCCGCGATCTATCCGCAGGAGGGCCAACGCGCTGGTCAGGGTCGATCGCAGGCTCATCGTCGGGATATCATGAAGGGTGTGCGTCGAAGTGCGTGTTGACAGTCTAATCGGCGCAGGCGCTGGCCATCAGGCCTTATCCACTTGCGGGATTCGCTCCGCGTTCGAACATTGGCAGCAGTTTCGATCCCATACGCATGTGACGGCGGTACCTGCCCTGCCGCATCGCAGGGCCGGCCAGTTCGGTACGTCCCGCCTCGCCTGAAAGGAGAATCCCCTCCGTGGCGATCATCATACGCCGCCTCAATCGCACCTACGCGGTCGGCAGAGCCCCCGTGGTGCTTCGCATCGTCGTCGGGGACGGCCAGTTCGGCTCGAGCGTGATCAGGCTCGACGGGCAGGAGATCGCCAGCGGCGCGATCGCCATGCTCCTGATCGGCGACGGCAACGACGTGCGCGGCAGCAAGCTGGCCGTGGCGACCACGGTGACCGACGTCCAGCGCGGCACCAACCGCACCAGCGTGACGTACGAGCTGAGCGGCGGACCCGCGGCCGACACCCATCCGCTGAACGCGGACGTCGACAGGGACGGTGGGTCGGTGCTCTACCTTGCCAAGTTCACGTTCCAATGAGCGCCCGCCTCCGGATCGTCTCGATCGCCCTGGCCGCCATCGCGGCGGCGGCCGCGCCTGGCGCGGCGCAGGGCCTGCCGGCGCTCGCGCTCGACAGCCTGATCACCCCCGCGTCCCCGGCCCTGGTGCTCCTCGGCGCCTCGCCGGTGACCATCGAGCGGCCGACGACGCCCAAGGCCGTGGCCCTGGCGCTGGCCACCGCCGTCCGCGACGCGGAGGGCGTGCCGAAGGACATCGCCATCGAATTCTCCCCGTACTGGCTCACCGCCCACCCGGCGCTGACCTTCGATGCCTACTACAAGGCCGGTGTCGGCCAGCGCATCGTGCAGACCTTCGGCCTCTCCCTCGGCACCAGCCGGCTCGAGCCCGCCGTCGCCGACGGGCCCGCCGGCACCGCGGTGGCGCTCGGCTTCCGGATGACGCCGTTCGGCGGCTCCGCCAATCCCCAGCTCGTCGCCGTGGCCGATTCGCTGCGCCAGCTCCAGGTGGCGTTCGATAAGGAGGTGCTCGACGGCGAGCAGGCCACCGAGGAGGGCCTGACCGACGCCCAGATCGACTCCATCTGGACCACGAAATATGACACGGCCGTCACGGCGGCCGGCCTCCGCATGCAGGCGCTCGACAACGAGCGGGTGGGGCTGCTGGTGGACCTGGCCGGCGCGATGGTGGTCGATTTCCCCGCCGACGTCGCCGACAGCGGCTTCGTCTCCCGCGTCGGCGTCTGGATCGCGCCCGCCTACCGGCCGGTGGACGGCAAGATCGAGCTCATCGCCCTGGCCCGGTACCTCCTCGACCGCCGCGACCGCACCGACGACCGGAGCCAGTTCGACTTCGGGCTCCGCAGCATCCTCAACATCGGCGCCCTGGCCGGGTCGCTCGAGGCGGTCGAGCATGCCGGCGACGACCTGCCCAACGGCGAGGCGCCCTCCTACCGGCTGGCCGCGAGCTTCGAGTACCGCGTGGGGGCCAGTACCGCCGTCTCGTTCACCTTCGGGCGTGACGACCGGGAGGACGAGCCGGGGGAAGGCGCCGGGATCGTGGCGCGGCTGGCACTCAACCTCGGCATGGGACAGATCCCGCTGCTCCGGCTCGGCGGGGCGCCTTGAGCCGACTTCCGGCCGTGGATCAGTAGCCGACCGCCATCCCGTCCTTCCGCGGATCGCTCCCCGCCGCGAACCCCTTGGGAAGTCGCACGATCGCCTGCGCCCCGCCGAACGCGCCCGGCGGCTCGGTCGACGAGCACGTGCCCCATTGCCGTGAGCGCCGAGCGCACCGCGTCGCCGATCGGCGACTCGAGCGCCACCCGCTGCCCCTCGAGATGGCGGAACCGCGGGGCGTCGATGGCGGCCTGCAGGTCCATCCCGAAGACGAAGTAGTTGAGCAGGAACTGCACGTGCCCCTGCGCCTGCATCCCGCCGCCCATGAGCCCGAAGCTCATGTACGCCTGTTCGCGTCCGCCCGTCGTCCGGGTGACGAAGCCGGGGATCAAGGTATGGAACGGCCGCTTCCCCGGCGCGACGGTGTTCGGACGACCCGGGGTGAGCGTGAACCCGGCACCGCGGTTCTGCAGCGCGAACCCGGTGCCGGGCACCACGATCCCCGACCCGAAGGAGTCGTAGTTCGAGTTGATGAGCGACACCATGTTCCCCTCGGCGTCGGCGGCGGTGAGGTAGATCGTCTCGCTCTGCGTGCGAAGAGGGCCCGGGTCCACGCGCACCTGCGCGCGGGACGGGTCCAGATGGCTGCGCCGCTCGGCGATGAACTGGTCGGTGAGCATCTCCTCGGCGGGCATGTCGAGATGCTCCGCGTCGCCAACGAACCGCTCGAGGTCGGCGTAGGCGAGCTTCTTGGCCTCGATCAGGTGATGCAGGTAGGGCGCCGTGTTATGCCCCATCGCCTTGAGGTCGTAGGGCTCGAGGATGCGAAGCATTTCGAGCGCGGCGACCCCTTGATTGTTCGGCGGCAATTCCCACACCCGATAGCCGCGGAAGGGCACCGAGATCGGTGTCACCCAGCTCGGTGCATTCTTCCTGAGGTCGTCGAGGGTGATGAAACCGCCCAGCGCCGCGAGTCGCGCCACGATGCGCTGGCCGAGCGCGCCTCCATAGAAGGTGCCGATGCCGCGGTCGGCGATCTCCTGCAGCGTGCGCGCGTAGTCGGCGTTCCGGAACCATTCGCCCGCCTTCGGCGCGCGTCCGCCGGGCAGAAACGTCGCGGCGGCCGCGGAGTCGCGTTCGAGGAAGGCCGTCTCGTCCGCCCACTGCCCGGCGATGATCGGCGAGACCGGGAAGCCGTCGCGCGCGTAGGCGATCGCGGGCTGCAGCGCCTGGGCGAGCGTGCGCCGTCCATGGGTCCGCACGAGCAGATCCCATCCCGCGAGCGCGCCGGGGACCGTCACCGACATGACGCCCTGCTGCGATCCGGGCTGGAAGCCGCGGGCCAGCAGCGTTTCGCGCGTCATGAGCGAGCCGGCGCGTCCACTCGCGTTCAGCGCGACGAGCTTCTGCTCCTTGGCGAGCCAGACGATCGCGAACATGTCGCCGCCGATGCCGGTCATGTGCGGCTCGGTCACGCTCAACACCGCGGCCGCGGTGACCGCGGCGTCGATGGCGTTGCCGCCGTGGCGCAGGACCTCCAGACCGGCCGCGGAGGCCAGCGGCTGGCTCGTGGCGATCGCGCCGTTCGGCGCGTAGACGGTCGAGCGGCCGGCCAGCGTCGTGGGACGCTGGGCCTGGAGCGAGCCGGGGACGGCGAGGAGCGCGGCCAGCGTGCCGGCGGCGACGAGCAGCTTGAGACGCGGCGCGCGCGAAGTCAACATCGCAATGCTTTCCTCGCCGAGATGACTGGTGGTGTCGCGACGACCCTAGGGCCGTACCTCGAACGGTGCGGACCGGGTCTCGGAGTATGGGAGTAGCGTGCGACCCAGCGAATCCAGCGCAACCTCAAACACGAAGCGGTATCGCCCTGGCTCCTGGTCGATATAGCCAAAGTCCATTGGCATGGCATCCACGCTGTCGCCGGCCCCGAACAGTCCAGATTGAAGTGCTCGACTGGGGCGGGCGCGGCCCAAACCTCTGGAAGCCCGGGCGCGTCTCAGAGCTGGTGGGGCGATGCCGCGAGGCGTTGCTCGGCCCGCATGGCGACGACCGACGCGATCGTGAGGACGATGAGCAGAATCTGGCTCAGCAGCAATCCCGGAATGGTCACCGAGGCGCTCAACATGTGTAGCGGCTCCCGGAATACCTCCCTGCCCGCCGAGAGACCCCCGTGCTGCAAGACGGCGATCTCCTCGCCAACCATGCCCGCGATCGCCGCTGCCTGCGCGACAACGACCGTAAGGGCGAAGCCGCGCACTACCCGAGAGTCTGTCGCGGAGCGCAGGCGCAGGAGGAGGAGGATCGCCCCGATCAGGAGCATGACATAGACCGGATGAAATACGGCGTGCCGCAGAAGCCCGTCTGGTCCGCCCGTCGTTACGGTCACCCAGAACGGAAGGGGGATCAGCGCCCACAGCACGACCAGCCTGCGTCCCATCGCCGAATCCCTCGTCCTATCAAGCTTCATGTCATCTCCTGGCTCGTGCGCGACCCTAACAGACACAAAAGAACCATTAAAGAACCATTAGGGGAACCATCCGCGCCGCTCGGAAGGTCGGTGTGAGTTGCGTCCCGATCGCCGATAGGCGGTTAAAGGGACTGCCCCAAGACCTAACGACCCCCTATCAGACGCTGGGCACGCTACTCAAGCGCACGAAAAGTACGACCCGCTGACGATGGCCGCCGGCCAAACTCGCGCCGACGTCTCCCCGGATTTGAGTAACGCTTCGGCCTAGGGCCGGTCTGTCCGAGACCAAACGAGATGCTAATCAGCTGCAAACGACCTGTGAGAGCCTGCGGTCCTTTGTCGCCGCTGGGACCGTCGGACGCGAGCGGAGCACCGCACCACCCGCGTTTGTCGGCTGCTTTAGCGGGTTAGGCGGCCGCCGCCGCCTGCACTCCCGGGGCCTCACTCAACATTCGCCGTCTTCAACGTGCCCGGGATAAAGCCCGTCGGCTCGCTTCGCACGAGCACCCGGTGCGTCACGTGGCAGGGCCAGCCAGGGCACCGTTCCTCCTGCACTTCCATCACCACCGAGTCTGGACTCGGCGGAGCCACCCGACGCATGTCGAGGATGAGGTACTGGTCGGCGGGGCCCAGGTCTGCCCGGCGTTTCTGGTCTCCGTACAGGCTGTCTGAGCGCCACACGAGGACGCTATCCGCCACGTCACGGAGCTCGGCCTGAAGCCTCGCGGCCGTCAGGTTGACATCAGGCGGGACGTTGACGATGACCGTGCGCGTTTCCTCGCGCGCCCGCGGCCGCAATACCATGTAGGCGGCAGCACTTTCTGGACTCCCGAAGGTCGGCGCCGGTGCTGCTGGCGCAGTCGAGCAGGCCGCCGTCACCAGAAGGCCAACCGTGCAAATCAGAGCCGACCTCATCGGGAATTCCTCCAGGGCCGCGGTTCGCCCAACTGGTATTGGACCGCGTCCTCCGCAGCCCAAATCTGTTCATGTCAGAATCTACCCACCTACGCTCGACGACCTAGATCTTTCACAGGCAAGGTACGAGCACTCGTCTTTGCCAAGAACTGTCAGGATGGCGTTGCCATCAGCGGGCCCAGGAGACAGAACTCTCCAGCGTCGCGTAGCGGAAAGTGAGTTCGGACCCATCCGGCAGGATCGTGAACAAGCCCTGCTCCACGCCCCGAATGCCCGCAAATGCGAGCCGATCCCCAGTCGGCGACCAGGAGACCCCGTACACCGTCACGTCGGGCGCGGTGATGCGGACCAGCCCGCTCCCGTCGTCGTTCATGATCCACAGCCCGGGACCGGTTCCATTCTCGTAGCCACTGAACGCCATCCGGGTTCCGTCCGGCGACCAGCTCACCCCGAACGGCGTAGCGACGCCCGGGGTGGGGATCGGCGTGATGCCACTCCCGTCCGGATGCACCAGAATCAGCGCCCCGAAACCGAAGCCCTCGCCGAAGCGGGTGAAGACGATCCGCGCCCCGTCAGGCGACCACGCCGGCGCTTCGTCCTGCACCCCGTCAGTGATCGGCTGCCGGTCGCCACCGTCGCCGTTCACCGTTACCAGCCCCGGCGTCTCGCCGAGGTTCCGTATCACCAGCCGCGATCCATCCGGCGACCAGCTTGGATCCCCGTCGCTTTTGGTGTCGGTGATCTGCACGGGGTCGGGGCCCGCTGACGGAATCCCCCACACTCGCGAGTCGAAGGCATCGAGCGGGAGAGGGTTCTGCTCATACGCGATGTTGTCGCGACCCGGCGACCAGGCGGGATCGTCCGCGTACACCTGGTCACTGGTGAGGTAGGTGGCGCCGCTGCCATCCGAGTGCACCCGGAGGATGCGACTATCGCCGAGGAGGATCTGCTCGGCGGTCTCGCCGGACGCGAGGGCACAGGACGCCTGAAATGCCACCGCCGTCTCCTGGGCGAAACTGACCGTGACCTCGCGGAGCCGTGGAATCGTGAGCGCGCAGTTGGGAGCTACCCCGGCGAGCGTCACCGTGTGGGCACCCGCGGGAATGGCGGCGAGCGTGACCGTCCCGCTCGAGCCCACCGGGCCGGCGACGACCCCGTCGATCAGCACCTGATAGCCGTCGGCATCCACGTCCCAGCCGGTGCTCGACGCGTCTATCCGCAGGCTGCCCTGCTGTGCCGCGCACGTGACGGTGACCGCGGCAGCGGCCACCTGCCCTGCCTCGACCTGCACGGCGCGCGGATTGTCCCCTTGCAACGTGCAGTTGGAGGCGATCTCCGACACGATGAGCTGGTGGGTGCCCGGCGCCAGATCCGACAGCGTCGCCTCGGCTGCCGCGGCGACCCGCTGAGGAGTGCCGCCATCGAGGCTCACCAGGTATCCGTCGCCGTCCGGATCCGCCCCGGTCGTGGTCACCACCACGCGGAGATCACCCGTGGACGGCTCGACCGGGCCGTCGCCGCAGGCCACGATGAGGAGCAGGCAGAGCGGCACGGCCAGACACCGGGGACCGGACAGCCGGATCATCAGGGAACTCATTGTTCGAGGGATGCTCAAAATTACGAGGCGCAGGGAGCCGGCGATAGGGAGAAAACCGAGCTGAAAATCGCTCAGATGCGACAATCAACCCGGCTTTTTGTCGCAAATGCAACGCAGTGCACCCTGACCGAGCCCACGTGCAGGACGTGGGGGC
>CAWHZQ010000021.1:0-184644 GCA_963833905.1 uncultured Gemmatimonadales bacterium
TCCTGGCGCTGGCGGTGCTGGACATCCGGCGGCCGTTGGTGCGGCCGGTGCAGCAGGTATACGCGGCGGCGGCCTTCGCCGCGTTGGCGGCCAGCCTGCTCCTCGTCGGTGGAGGAGGGCATCGTCCGCGTCCGGCAGCACGACCCGGCTCGTCAAGCGAGCAGGCGCAGCTCGACGAGCTGGTGGCGGCTGTCCGGCGGCACACGCCGCCGGGCGGAAGCCTGTACGTCCTCTCCTACACCATCGGGTCCAGCTTCCCGCTGGTGAACTACAGCGGGGTGCGGTGGGCGTCCCGATTTCCCCATCTCTGGATCATCGAGGCGGCCTACCAGGACCAGCTCCATGCCCCGAGTCCGCTTCGGTTCCACACGCCGGCGGAAATGGATCGGGCCGAGCGCTACCTGAACGACGCCGTCTACGAGGACCTCACCCGCAACCGGCCCGACGTCCTCATGGTGCTCAAGCACGCGCGCGACACCCTGGGAACTCGCTCCGCCGGGTGGACTACCTCGCCTACTTCGGCCGGGACCCGCGGATCGCCGAGGCGCTCAGCCGGTACCGGCTGGCCGAGGAGGTGGGCCAGTATCTGCTCTACGTCAGGGCGGCGTCCCCGGACCAGTCCGGACAGCCGCCGAGGTCGGAGCCGGGCCGCTACGACGTCGTCCGGCCGGAGGTCTCGGGTGGTTGGGGGCTCCTCGCCGCGGACCGAGACTTTTTCCGGAATGTCGGGATCTACCTGCTGCTCGCCATTGGGGCCTACGGCCTGGAGCGCCGCCGCGCTCGAGCGCGCGGTGTCGCCGAGCGTCCGGCCGGGTCGGCCTAGCGGACGCTCGCCGGGCAAGCGTCGGCGGATCCGCCGGGGGGAGCCGTGCCAACCGCGCCGCCGGGACGTTGGAGCAGGACGGCTATCGAATCGCAGTGCCAGACGCGCCATCCCTGGTCCCGCTCGAGCTCGTCGGCCAGCCGGCTTTTCGGCGGCAGCAGCGCCAGGCCGATGTCCCACCGCTTCATCACGTCACGCCACCCCGGGTCCAGGTTCCACACCTGGATGTACTCGTTGAACAGCTTCTCCCCGTAGTGGTCGGTGCCGCCGTCGATGAAGACTCGCTGCTCCGGCCACTCGTGCATCAGGTAGCCGCCCCAGACGAAATGGCTGAACATCCGGCCGTCCAGGCCCGCCCGCCTGGCCTCCGCCGTGGCGCGCACCGGAAAGGCCTTCTCGTCGAATTGGTTGGGGATGACCGCCACGCCGGCCACTTGCCCTCCGGCGACGGCCAGGCCCGCGAGCAGCAGCGCCACGGTCACGGCGCCCGCGCCGGCGTGCTGCCCGGCGTGCTCCCGCTGGAACACCTCCTTCGCCTTCTTCAGGAACGGCAGGGCCCGCCACTCCGGATCCAGGTGCAGGGCCAGCAGCGGCAGGGCCGTGAGCGCGAACAGCTCGATGTTCCGCTGCGAGAGCAGGGAGAAGGCAATCGTGGCCAGCAGGACCAGCAGCGTCGTGACCGGCGGCCGCCGCCGGCTCCAGGCGAGGGCGGCGATGACCCCGAGCAGCGCCAGCAGGAAGATCTTCCCGTTGATCGTCTGGAAGTCCGGCGACATGAACTCCTGGGTCTGCCGCAGGATGGCGCTGTTGCCGAAGAAGCCGAAGACGTGCGCCAGCAGCTTGTAGCCGTTCGGGTTGAGGAGGGTGGCCGCCAGCGCCACACCGAGCGCCGCGAGGTGGTGACGCGCGCGGGCGTACCAGGGGCCGGGATCGGCGGAGAGCCGGCCTTCGATGGCCTCGCCGGCGGCGTACAGGCCGATCAGAATGCATCCGAAGGAGAACCCGCCGTGCAGGTTGGCCCACACGACGAAGAGCAGCGCGTACAGCAGGAGGGCGCGGCGGCCGGTGTACTGCAGCAACTCGAGCAGCACCACGACCAGCAGGAGGGTGAAGAGGTGCGGCCGAGCCAGCCAGTGGGCCGCGCTCAGCACGGCGGCCACCATGCTGACCAGATAGGCCATGAACGGATCGCCGCCGCGGCGGATGAGGAACCGCGCCACCAGCGCGTAGGTGAGCGCGAGGACCAGCCCGGCCAGCACCGCCACGCCCGCCAACCCGGCGAGCCGGTAGGCGCCCGCATAGAGCAGCTCGCTGCCGTACTCGAACGCGAGGAACGGCTGGCCCGCGCGGGTGAAGGAGAACACGTCCGTCCGGAGCAGGCCGTGCTGGTCCAGCATGATCTCGCCCAGCCGGAGGTGGCGCGCGAGGTCGCCGTCGCTGTTGAGCAGGCGGTACCCGAATCCCACCGGCACCACCACCGCCCAGATGACGAAGATGATGTCGAACAGGGAGGGTCGGACGCCCCGCGCCTCCGCCCGGTCGCTCACCGCCGTACCAGCCGTGGTCCGAAGGCGCCCACCCGGCGGGAGTAGTCGAGATAGTTGGGGAAGGCCGTCGCCAGGACCCGCTCCTCATAGCGTATGCGAACCAGCAGCAGCGCCAGCCATCCGGCGAGCACGGCGGCCAGCGGGAGCGTGAAGTGGCTCAGGAGAATACCTCCGTTGATCAGCAGGTAGACCGCGTAGATCGGGTGCCGGGCCCAGCGATAGGGCCCGCTGGTGACGAGCTCCCGCGCTTCCGGCTCGACGCTGAAGCTCCGCCGGAGGTACCAGAGCGGCCAGAGGCTCAGGAGTGCGCCGAACAGCCAGATGTACGCGCCCGCGGTCCGGAGGCTTGGGCTATCCGACGGGCGAATCCAATCCGGGTGCCGGGCGGCGGCGTACAGGAGGAACAGCATGACGCCGAACGTATTCGCATAGGCCACGAGGCGCGGCATCCATCCGGTGGCGGCGCGGCGGGGTCGTGGCCGCAGGAGGAAGCTGGCGGCGACGATGAGCTCTTGCAGGATGCCCGGGAGAATGAGGATCCCGAGCACCGGCGATTGCCGATACACGTTGACGCCGATGGCGGTGAATGCCACGACGCCCACCCAGTCGCTCCAGTGCCGGGTGCTGCGAACCTGCATGCCGGGGTGCTCCGGGCGAGGGACTGCAAGGATTGTGATCTGCGAGCGGGATCGCGGTCCGCAATGGTGGGGCCAAGTCCGGGACGCTTGACGCCCCTAGTACTTATCCGTACCTTAACCCTCCCCTAAGCACAGCACATTCGTGGACTTCGGAGTGGTCGTTTCGAGCCATTGCGTCGGAGTGGTGGTTCTGCAACGCTATGCACTACCGGAATATGCCGCTGCTCCCCCTGCCAGCGATAGTCCTTCTGCGCCGTGGCTCCGTGTGGAGCAGACGCAACGTTTCACGTCGGCAATGCGTCAGTCGCCCAAGCTCGGCGGAATCTCCGGGTAATCCGTAAATCCTTGGGTTGTTGCGATTTGCACGTTCAGGTGTGATCGGTGGGCACGGGGCATGTGACTTGCGCCCGGTGCGAGCGGTTTCCCTCTTCAGCACTCGTGAGTCGCAGTCGGATGGCACAACCACCCGACCCCCGTGGTGGGCCCGTGTCCGGGCCCACTTCATGGCCCTCCGCCCGTTTCTGGTGGGCCGCAAACCCGAAACTGGCCCCGAGCCAGGGAGGCAGTATGAAGGCGCTGTGGCAGGCTTTTTCTCGCGACGAGTCCGGCCAGGGTCTTGTCGAGTACGCCCTCATCATCGCGCTGGTCGCGGTGGGGCTGATCGCCATTCTGCTCGTGCTCCGCAACAGCATCGGCAACGTGTTCAACAACGCGGCCACGCAGCTGAACAACGCTCCTGCCAACCCCTACCCCTGATCTCGGGGCAGGTCGGAAGCAAGGGTCTGTAACAGCGCCGGGCTGCGACCGGGGCGAGCCCCCGGTCGCGGCCAACGCTGCGTTTTGATTCGCTGTGCTCCAAGCTGTGCTTTAACGGGTAGGGGAGGGTCTCCGGCCGGATGGACAGAGCAGGCCTGCCGCTCGGCATGATGTCGGTCGCGATTTCGGCGCTCATGCTGGTGGCAGCGTACTGCGACGTTCGCACCCGGCGGATTCCCAACGTGTTGACCGTCCTGGGGTTCGCGGTGGCCATCGCGCTCCGTGCGACCGCCGGGCCGGGGGCAGCCATCGACGGGCTGGTCGGCGTCATCCTGGCCTTCGTCCTGTGCCTGCCCTTCTTCGTTCTGGGGGTGCTGGGCGGGGGCGACGTGAAGCTCCTGATGGCCCTTGGGGCGTTCACCGGGCCCCGGGATCTTCTGGTGGCGATGCTGGTTATCGCCTCGCTCGGTGGTATTCTTGGCGCGGTTGATGCTTTGCGGAAGGGTATTCTGCTACCCGTTCTCTACAATTGTGGCGACATCATCAAGCACTGGGCGACGTTCGGACGGCGCGGCACCAACCGTTCGCTGGCCAGCGCCGGTGCGCTCGCCATCCCCTACGGGGTGGCGATTGCCGTGGGCTCCTTGGTCTGGTGGTTCGTACAGGTGAGAAGGCTATGACTCGTCCTAGGCTAGACTCAATCGAAAAGGCCAGGCGCTGGTCGAGTTCGCGCTGGTGTTGCCGCTGGTCCTGCTCCTCGTGGTGGGGATGCTGGAGTTTGCGCGGGCTTGGAATCTGCACCAGGTCGATGACCGACGCCGTGCGCGAAGGCGCTCGGCGGGCAGTGCTGGCCGACGGTTCCGGCCCGCTGGACTCGGTGTACGCCCCGATGTGGCGCTACCTGGCGCAGAGCCGGCTACGACCCGACCTATGCGACGATGGAGCGTGTGTGATGCCACCTGCGCGGCACGACCTGCCGGGGCGCCTCCGTCAAATTTCAAAGACGAGTGGCGAGAACATCACCGTGAAGCTGAGCCTGCCCTACAGGATCTGGGTGCTGGGCAATAAGCCCATCCTGATGACGTCCACGTACACCGTCCGTAACGAGTAGACGGAGCCGAATGCGCAGAACTCGACCGTGGTTGATGCTGGCTGTGGCCCTGGCCTCTGGAGGCGTGGCAGCGCTGCTCGCGATGCGCTACCTGCGCCAGCAGAACGCCACCGTGCTGGCTCCGCCCAAGACCGGCAATCTGGTCGTCGCGGCCCGCCCGGTCGGGATGGGGACCGTGCTCGTCGATGCGGACGTGAAGACGATCGAATGGACGGGTCCCGCCCTTCCGGTCGGGTACGCCACGAGCAAGACCGACGTGGTCGGCCGAGGGGTCATGAACCCGCTGCAGGAGAACGAGCCGATTCTCGACGGCAAGCTCGCTCCCAAGGGCGCGGGCGGGGGGCTTCCGGTCATCATCGACCAGGGGAAGCGCGCGCTGACCATGCGGGTCAACGACGTCTCCGGCGTGGCCGGGTTCGTGACCCCCAACACCCGTGTCGACGTCCTGTTCACCATCGACGACAAGGTCAACACCACCGAGCCGTCCACCCGGATCATCATGCAGGACGTCCGGGCGATCGCGGCCGGCCAGCAGATCCAGCCGGACAAGGATGGGAAGCCGGTCTCGGTCGGGGTGGTCACCTTTCTGGTGACGCCCGAGCAGGCGGAAACGCTCGCCCTGGCCTCCCAGCAGGGAAGCATTCAGCTGGCGCTGCGCAATTCGATGGACACCGTGCACATCAAGACGTTCGGCACGAAGACGAGCGCGTTGCTCGGGGGAGCCATCGGGCGGCCATTGCCCGCGCGGAAGCCCGCCAACCGCAGCGCGGCTCCCGTGGCCGCGGCGGCTCCGCTGCCCAGCCAGACGGTCATCGAGGTGTACAGAGGCGGCGCCCGCACGTTGCAGAAGTTCTAGTCATACCTCCACCGCGATAGGAATCCCGTGAGCCTCGGTCACTCCGTTCGTGCCGCGTTGGGCCTCGCCCTCCTCGTCCTTGCCCCTGCCGGGGCGGCTGCGCAGAAGATCGTAAGCCAGGTCGAGCGGGTGATCTCGGTGTCCAAGGGGTCCTCGGTACTGCTGGTGAACCCGCTCGCGATCTCGCGATTCTCCGTGGGAGAGCCGAACATCGCGGAAGCCATCGTGTTGTCCCCGACCGAAGTCCTGATCAACGGGAAGGGGTTGGGAACGACCACGCTCCTGATCTGGGACAACTCGGGCCAGGTGCGGGTCAACTCGGTCGAGGTGACGGCCGATGCGCCCGGGCTCCAGCGCTTCCTCAAGCAGCTCATGCCCGACGAGGACATCCAGGTCTCCGCCAGCGGCAACACCGTCACCGTCTCCGGTAACGTGAAGGACCCCAACAGCGTGGCCAGGGCGATCGATATCGCCAAGGGCTCGGGCGCGACCATCATCGACAACCTGGTGGCGCCCCAGGCGATCCAGGTGCTGGTGCGGGTCCGGTTCGCCGAGATCAACCGAACCGCGCTGAAGGATTGGTCCAGCCGGTTCACCACGCTCAACCCGCACAAGCTCGACAGCGACGGCAACTGTCCGGGCTCGACCGATCCTACCGTCGGGGACGATGCCATCAATTCGCGCTCGTCAACGGTGCGACCGCCAACATCCGGGCCTTCATCGCGTGCGGCCACTCAGAAGGGCGATCTGCGGACGCTGGCCGAGCCGAACCTCATGACGCTGCCCGGCAAGGAGGCCTACTTCCTGGCCGGCGGCGAGTTCCCGTATCCCACCGTGCAGGGCGGCAGCAGCAGCGGCGCCATGAGCATCATCTTCAAGGAATTCGGCATCAGAGCTGAGGTTTACTCCGAACATCGCCCGAAACGGCGCCATCCGGCTCAAGGTGGCCCCGGAGGTCTCGTCGCTCGACTTCGCCAACGGCCTGACGATCCAGGGCTTCCAGATCCCGTCCCTGCGCACCCGCCGGGCCGAGACCGAGGTGGAGCTCCGTGAGGGCCAGTACCTGGCGATCGCCGGCCTGTTGGACAACGAGACCACCCGCAACCTTACCAAAATCCCGATTCTCGGCGACATTCCGATCCTGGGGGAATTCTTCAAATCTCGTGGGGACCGCGACCGCCGGACCGAGCTGCTGGTGATCGTGAGCCCCGGAGCTGGTCCAGGCCACCGATGCGGCGCCCAAGGTGCCGACGGGCGAGCCCGGCCCGCCGCCGCCTCCCGGCCCCTGGAAGCGTGAAGGACCCTTGAAGGGTCCGTCGAGCTCGAGCCAGAATCCGTTGCAGCCGGGTATGTCCACCCCATCGCAGCAGCCGCAGCAGTAGGCGGTCCGAGGAGTCGTCGTATGCGCAAAGTTCGAGCGTGGTCTGGGCAGCGAGCGTGGCAGCGTGGTAGTGATGATGGCTGTGTCGCCCTGATGGCGATGCTGGCCCTGGCGCGCGTTGGCCATCGACCTGGCATACGCTGCGCGACGCCAAGGCCGAGGCTCAGCGGTCGGCGGACGCCATCGCGCTCGCAGGGGCCAGCGCGTTCCGGGACCTGCCGTTCGACCGACCCGGAGGCTCTCGATCGAGGCGCGAACGCGGGCGCTCGAGATCGCCAGACTGAACAGGGTGAACGATGATTACCCTGAACATCGAGGCGCCCGCGGTGACTACCACGGTCTATGCCTGGGGACCACACGGGGTCACGGTGGTGCAGACTCAGGACGTCACCCTGAACATCATTCCGGACAGCCAGAAGGTTCGGGCCTGGGTGAATCGCCAAGGCATGCGGACCTTCTTCGCCAAGACGCTGGCGCAGGCCGTTCGGCCACGTGAAGGCGATGGCGACCGCGTGGGCGACCAACTCGGGAGAGACCGTCAATTGCCTGAAGCCGTTCGTGCTTCCCGACATGTGGTCCGAGGGCGATAAGGCGACGCAGGACGTGAACGGCAACAACTACATGGAGCCCCACGGTCACGAGCCCGGGCAAGACCATCACGGGCGAGTCGTGGAAGTACCAGCCGGCGTCCATCGGCGGACCCGACTACTACGCACCCATTCGATCCCGACGACGCCGACCCGCTGCAGGCCTACAGACCGGCTACGGCAGCGGCATTGATCGCAACCCTGACGGTACCCCGGTGTATACCGGCGATGTCGGTCTGCCGATGTCTACTCAAGCCGCAAACCGGCGGTGGAAACGATCCGAGCGGCGGCGAACGGATGGGCAACGCCTTCTGGCTGCTGGATTGGAACCCGGATCATCAACATCGAAGGAGGAGATCATGAGCGGCTGCATCAACGCCGACGATCGGGGACTCCGATCCCATACGAGAGACGGGCAGCACGGACCGCAGTCCGACAGGCAGTCGATGACTTGGTCAACGCAGGATCCCGGAGCGACCTGGGACCAGTCGACCAAGCAGGTCGATGGGCTCGAAGTACTCGGATTGGACCGAAAGCCCGCGGGTGATCATCGTCGGGCTCTGATCGATCCGAAGTACTGGATCGCGAGACTCGAAGAACGACTACGCCCGATCCTGGCTCGCACGTTCACCAACTTCGCCCGGATTTCCTTCGAGCCCGTCGCTCGAAGCGGGCCGCCGGACCGACATCCAGGCCATCTTTATCGGGCATGGCGCCCGGCGGCGACTCGGGGCCCGACCGGCGGGCACGCTGGTCAAAGTTCTCCAGCTGATCCAGTGACCACAATGACGAGACACCGATGACCGAGCGGACCATCCGCACGGCGCTGATCTCTTCCGATCGTACGTTCCGGGAGCTGGTCAAGGATGTGTTCCTCTCGCACGAGGCATGGACGGCGCCGGCGATCGAGATCGCGGCGCCGTTCGCCGCCTTCGGGGAGAACGAGGTTCGCTCGCATCCGTCAGCTCCACCCGGAGCTGATCATCCTGGATCTCGGGGAAGACCCCGAGATGGGCATCAAGCTCGCGAGCTTCCTGAGCGAGTCCACGCCGGGACAGCGGTTCGTGGCGGTCGGCCCTCATCTGGCGCCCGACCTCCTGCTCTCCGCCATGCGCGCGGGCGTGGCGGACTACCTGCCCCGGCCGGTGACGGCCGAGGCGTTCCAGACTTCGGTCGAGCGCGTCCGCCAGCTCCTCGGGGCCGGCGGGAAAGAGGCCAGCAAGATCGCCGGTCAGCTCTACGCCTTCTACAGCCCCAAGGGCGGCGCCGGCACCACCACCGTGGCCACGAACTTCGCGGTCGTGCTCCACCGGCTGACCGGCAAGCGGACGCTGATCGTGGACCTGGACCTGGAGCTGGGGGAGATCGCGCTGCTGCTGGGCGTGCAGCCGCGGTTCAACTTCGTGGACATGGTCCAGAATTTCCACCGGATGGATGCCGACCTGCTCGCCTCGTACATCGAGCGGCATGATTCCGGCGTCCACCTGCTGTCGGCGCCGTATCAGCCCGAGAAGGCCGAAATCGTCACCGGCGACGAGATCCGGAAGATCCTGACGTTCCTGCGGAAGCATTACGACTACGTGGTGGTCGACACCGCCAAGTCGTTCTCGCCGGCGACCCTCGCGGCGTTCGAGCAGGCCGACCTGGCCTTCCTGGTGACGAACGTGGACCTCGCCTCGCTGCGGAACATCCAGCGGGGGCTCCCGCTGCTCAAGCGGATGATGGGCCGGAGCGGCGATCACGTCCGGCTGATCGTGAACCGGTACAACGTCGCGAACGACATCTCGCTCAAGGACGTCGAGCACACGATCGGCCTCAAGGTCTATCGGACCCTGAGCAACGACTACGAGGGCGTGAGCCGCTCCATCAGCACCGGCAAGCCCATCGTGCTCAGCGGCGACTCGAAGTACGCCTCGGACGTCCAGGCTCTCGGTCGGGAAGTGACGGGCCTCAAGCCGAAGAAGGGCGGAGGTCGCGGCAAGCTCGGGGCGCTCACGGCGCCCTTCGGGAAACTGTTCGGGCGCGGCCCGGCCAAGGAGGCAACCAGCTCATGACGATTCCAGATTCTGCGCCGCCCGCCGGCGAAAACGGCAAGCCGCGCCTGCCCTGGCAGTCGCCCGGTCCCGGCGACCCGCTGGCGCCGCGCCTGAGCGGTGCGGTCGGGAAGCTGGCCACCGGCGACCCGCACTACTTCCAGCAGATCAAGGGCCGCGTTCACCGGCGGCTCATCGAGCGGCTGAACCTCTCGAACCTCGAGCGGGTCGGGCGCGATCAGGTCGTCGAGGCCATTCGGAAGGTCGTCCACGATCTCATCAGCCAGGAGAGCATCGCGCTCAATCTCGAGGAGCGTGAGCTGCTCGTGGTTCAGGTGCTGGACGAGATCTTCGGCCTGGGCCCGCTGGAGCCGCTGATGCAGGATTCGGACATCTCCGACATCCTGGTCAACACCTACAAGAACATCTTCATCGAGCGGCACGGGCGGCTGGAGAAGACCGACGTCCGGTTCCAGGACGACAAGCACCTGCTCCAGGTCATCGACCGCATCGTCTCCGCCGTGGGCCGCCGGATCGACGATTCCCAGCCATTGGTGGACGCGCGCCTGCCGGATGGCTCGCGCGTGAACGCGATCATCAAGCCGCTGGCGATCGACGGCCCCCACCTCTCGATCCGTAAGTTCCGGCGGGACGCGCTCTCGGCCGAGGACCTGCTGCGCTACGACAGCGCCACCGAGCAGATGATCGAGCTGTTGAGCGGCATCATCAAGGCCCGGCTCAACATTCTGATCTCGGGCGGCACCGGCGCCGGCAAGACGACGCTGCTCAACATCCTGTCGTCGTTCATTCCGCCCACCGAGCGGATCGTCACGATCGAGGATTCCGCGGAGCTTCAGCTCCGCCAGCCTCACGTCGTCCGGCTGGAGACCCGCCCCGCCAACATCGAGGGCACCGGCGAGGTCGCGCAGCGCATGCTGCTGGTCAACGCGCTGCGTATGCGGCCGGACCGCATCATCATGGGCGAGTGCCGCGGCGCCGAGGCCGTGGACATGCTCCAGGCCATGAACACCGGCCACGACGGGTCGATTACCACGCTCCACGCCAACACCCCGCGTGACGCGCTCAGCCGGCTCGAGACCATGATCGCCATGGCGGCGCTCGACCTGCCGGAGAAGGCGATGCGGCAGCAGATCGCCAACGCCATCAATGTGGTCGTCCAGGTGACGCGTCTCGGCGACGGCACCCGCAAGGTGACGAACATCTCGGAGATCACCGGCATGGAAGGCGACGTCATCACCATGCAGGACATCTTCATCTACGAACGGCAGGGCGTGGGCGACGGCGGCGCGGTGATCGGCCACTTCAAGTCCACCGGCATCCGCCCCAAGTTCGCCGACCGGCTCAAGGCCTACGGCATCGACCTGGCGGCCATGCTCTTCAGCAATCTCGAGCCCCGTCCGATGGGCGCGGACCGGAGCGGCCGCGACGGGATCGACGCTGCCCTGGAGGCGCTGAGCCATGTTCGGCTTGCCTTCGACGACGCTGGTGCCCGCCGCGCTGATCTTCCTGGCGGTGGCCTTCGGCACGATCTCGCTGGCGCTGCTGGTGGACATCCTGCAGGAGCGGAGCCGCCGGCGTGACGCGATGCGTCAGCTCCGCTCGTTCACCAACACCGCGCAGGGCGACGGGCCTGGATTGCTTCGCGGGCTCGGCGGCCGATGTTCCCGATTGGCTGGTGCCCGTGGTGTCGCGCGTGCCAGCGCTCGAGGACGCTCGGCTCATGCTCGAGCAGGCCGGCTCCAGCATGTCGCTGGCGCGATTCCTGGTCATCTCGCTGGGGCTCTCGCTGGCGCTCGGCCTCGGCATCCTCGTTCTCACGCTCAACTGGATCCCCGGCATAGCCGCGGCGGCTTTCGGCGCGGCATTGCCCTACCTGGTGTTCCGAAGCAAGCGAACCAGGCGGTTCTACAAGTTCGAGGAGCAGCTCCCCGAGGCCATCGACATGCTCGGGCGCGCCATCCGCGCGGGTCACCCCTTGTCGTCCGGGCTCAAGATGGTCGCCGACGAAGCCGGCGAGCCGGTCGCGAGCGAGTTCCGCCGGACCCATGAGGAGCATCGCTTCGGGCTCGCGTTCGAGGATGCCATGCTGGCGATGGCGGACCGGGTCAAGATCGTGGACGTCCGTATCCTCGTCACGGCCATCCTCATCCAGCGCGAGGTGGGCGGCAACCTGGCCGAGATCCTCGACAATCTTTCCACCGTGATCCGGGCGCGCTTTACCATCCGTCGTCAGCTCCGGGTGTACACGGCCCAGGGCCGTTTCAGCGGGTACGTGCTGGCGGCGCTGCCGATCGCGGTGGGCGCGGCCGTCTACTCGCTGAATCCGCCGTACATCATGCTGCTGTTCACGGATCCATGGGGAAGCTTCTGGTCATCGGTCGCCGTCGTCTTCCAGCTCATCGGCTTCCTGTGGATCCGGAAGATCGTCAACATCGAGATCTGAGGTCTACGTGCTGCTCGTCGTCTTCTGTATCGGCATTTCTGCCGCCTTCATGTTCCTGTTCGTCCTGGAGATGGCCCCCAAGCGGTCTCAGGCGATCACCCAGCGGCTGGACGACCTCCAGGCGGCGGGCGGCCAGTCGCGCTCGATCCTGCAGCGCCGGCGCCGCGCGGAGCAGACCGAAAAGCTCAAGTCGGTCGTGCAGGCGTTCGGCGAATCCATCCAGGAGCGGAGCGGGACGCCGAGCGCGATCCGCCTGCGGCTCATCCAGGCGGGCTACCCCAACGCTTCCGCCGTGCCGCTGTACCTCGGGACTCGAGTCCTCCTCCCGGCCGCGCCTCGGCATCGGCTCGCTCCTGCTGCTTCCGATCCTCGGCTTGTCAGCCATCAAGGTCATCCTGGGTGTCGTGTATTTCACGGGACTCGGATACATCCTTCCCACCCTGATCGTGGGGATGCGCATCCGCCGGCGCCAGAAAGAAATGCAGCGCGCGCTTCCGGACGCCCTGGACATGCTGGTCGTCAGCGTCGAGGCGGGGCTTGGCCTCAACCAGGCACTCGTCCGGGTGGCCGACGAGATCTTCCGGCTGAGCCCCGTCCTGAGCGAGCAGATGACGCTGGTGAACCTGGAGATCCGCGCCGGCACCGCCCGCGAGGAGGCCCTGCGCAACCTGGCCGACCGCACCGGGCTGGCGGACATCGCCTCGCTCACGGGCATGCTGATTCAGACCGATCGGTTCGGCACGTCGGTGGCGCAGGCGCTGCGGATTCACGCCGACACCATGCGGACCAAGCGTCGCCAGCGCGCCGAAGAGGCCGCGGCCAAGACCACGATCAAGCTGATCTTTCCGCTCGTCTTCTGCGTCTTTCCGGCCTTGTTCGTCGTGATCCTCGGGCCGGCGGTGATCCAGATCATGGCGGCGCTCAAGGGCTTCGGGTGAGGTTCGTCCGCGCCGTCAACCCGGCGCGGGGGCGGGTCCTCGGCGCCCGCATCGGCGTCGCGGACTGGTGGTGGCTCCGGCTGCGGGGACTCAGCGGGCGCGCGGACCTGGCTCCCGGCGAAGGCCTCCTGCTCAAGCCCTGCCGCGCCGTCCACATGATGGGCATGAAGTTCCCGCTCGACGTCGCCTTCCTGGATGCGGGCAATCGGGTGATCGCCCGGTATGAGCGGCTCGCCCCCGGCGCCCGGACCCGCTGGCACAAAGGGGCGCGTGCCGCCCTCGAGCTGCCGGCGGGAACCCTCCAGGAAACCGGGACCATGGAAGGCGATCTGGTCGAGTACCACGAGGAGATCTCGCGATGAGCTCTATTCCCATTTCCCCCCGGCGCGCGGCGGCCGACCCACACGGTTCCGCGGCTCCGCAGCCCCCCGAGACGGTGGCGGCCACCGGGCTGTCGCCGGAGTTCATCGTCGACCTGCTGCTCAAGGTCCTCTACGTGCAGGGCGCACGCACCGGACAGCACCTCACCAACACGGTCCGCCTGCCGTTCGACTTCGTCGACGACCAGCTCCTGTCGCTCCAGCAGCGGCGGCTGGTCGAGGTGCGCTCGACCAGCGGCCCCAGCCGCGGCGGCTACACCTTCGACCTGACCGGCGGCGGCCGCGACCGGGCGCGCGAGGCGCTCGCATCCAGCCAGTACGTCGGGCCTGCCCCCGTGCCGCTGGACCAGTATCGCACGTGGGTGGAGAAGCAGAGCATCCGGAACGTGCACGTGACGAAGGAGGTCATCCGCGACGGGTTCCAGCGGATGGTGCTCTCCGAGGCCATCCACGACATGCTCGGTCCCGCCATCAATTCGGCCAAGTCCCTGTTCCTGTACGGCGCGCCGGGGAACGGCAAGACGATGGTCGCCGAGACGATCTCGCAGATGCTCGGTGGCCACATCTACGTGCCGTACGCCGTGGAGATCGAGGGGCAGATCATGGTGGTCCACGACCCGGTCTTTCACCGGGACGTGGATGGCGGAGCAGGATGAAGGGAAGCCGAGCCTCGAGCTCGTGTCCGACGATCCGGAGTGGCTCACGAAGACGCCGGCGTACGATCGCCGCTTCGCCCTCGTGCGGCGGCCCGTCGTGCTCACCGGCGGCGAGCTGACGCTGGAGCAGCTCGACCTGCAGTACGACCGCTACACCAAGATGTACCAGGCGCCGTTCCAGGTGAAAGCGAACGGCGGCGTGCTCATCCTCGACGACTTCGGCCGCCAGCGGGTGCCGCCCAAGGACCTGCTGAACCGGTGGATCGTGCCGCTCGAGAAGCGCATCGACTTCCTCACGCTGCACACCGGCGGCAAGTTCCCGGTGCCGTTCGACACCCTGCTGATCATCTCGACCAATCTCGAGCCGTCCCACCTGGTCGAGGAGGCGTTTCTCCGCCGGATTCACTACAAGATCATGATCGAGGGGCCCGATCCGGAGCAGTTCGCGGACATCTTCGAGCGGAACTGCAAGGAGCGGGGGATCACGTACGACCAGGCGATCGTCCGCTACATCTACGAAGCCTGGTACGGCCGGCACTCGATCATCCCGCGCGGCTGCCATCCGCGTGACATTCTCGACCACGTGGTGGACATCGCCCGGTTCCACCAGGTGCACCCGGAGGCCACGGTGGACATGGTGGACCGCGCCTGCCGCTCCTACTTCCTGGACGATTCGAGGACCTCGTGAGCCCCGATCCCAAGCCCACGGAAATCGTGCTGATCGAGCGGATGGAGCACATCGAGCGCGAAAACCGCCGTCTGCGCAGCGCCGGCAGGGCCATGCTGGTGGGATTGGCCATCGTGCTGGGCATCACCGTCACCGTCTTCATCTACTCCGGCAGCTTCGGTGCCGGAGTGTCGCGCAACATCACCGCCCGGCAGTTCACCATCCGGGATGGGAAGGGCACCAGCCGCGGAACCTGGGGCGTTGCGGACGACGGCACGGTGCGCTTCATCCTCAGCGATCAGAGCGGCCATCCACGCGTGCGGGTGAGCCTGTTCCCGGACGGCTCTTCCGGCGTCTCGCTCGCCGACTCGGCGGACCGGAAGCTCGTCGTCCTCGGCGCGCTGCCCGATCAGTCGACCTCGTTCGTCATGAGCGACCACGCCGGCGTGCCGCGGGCGGTGCTCGGCATGTCGGCCAACGGATCGGCCAACCTCGTCTTCGCCGACCGCGACGGCGCCACCAAGGCCGGGCTGGGCGTCGATGGGCGCGGACAGGGCTCGTTCACGCTGGCGGACCGCGGCGGCGTCCAGCCGGCGGCGGAGCCCGAGCCCGATACCACGGACGAGCCCGCCGACAGCCAACCACCCGCCAAGCCGCCCGCCGGCGCCTAGCCCGGAAGAAGTAGGGCGCGGCAAGACCCTGGAACTCTGCCGGTACGAGACGTGAGCGCGCCGTGGGGCGGCGCTTCGTGAAGTCGCGTAAGTGTCCTATCTGCAATGGATTGACTCCGCAATGAGAGCCTGACCTGGTGATGCAGATCCTGGCATGGGGCGTGCGGTTGTATTAGTGATTACTCCTGACCAACCGCTCTCCCACGCTTTCAGGTCACCAGTGAGGCGCTGTTCGATGCGGATCCTCATCACCGGCGGCGCCGGGTTCATCGGCTCCCACCTGACCGACCGCCTGCTGTCCGAGGGCCACCACGTCGTCTGCCTGGACAACTTCTTCACCGGCCGCCGCGACAACATCGAGCACCTGCTCGACAACCCCGCGTTCGAGCTGCTGCGCCACGACGTCTGCGAGCCGATCTTCCTCGAGGTCGACCAGATCTACAACCTGGCCTGTCCCGCCTCGCCCGTGCACTACCAGTACAACCCGGTCAAGACCATCAAGTCGAACGTCATGGGCACGCTCAACATGCTGGTGCTCGCCAAGCGCGTGGGCGCCCGCATCCTCCAGGCGTCGACCTCCGAGGTCTACGGCGACCCGGTGGTGCACCCGCAGACCGAGAGCTACTGGGGCAACGTGAACCCGATCGGCCCGCGCGCCTGCTACGACGAGGGCAAGCGCGTGGCCGAGACGCTCATGTCGGACTACCACCGCGAGGACGGCGTGGACATCCGGATCGCCCGGATCTTCAACACCTACGGCCCGCGCATGGCCGAGAACGACGGGCGGGTGGTCTCCAACTTCATCGTGCAGGCGCTCCGCGGGCAGGAGCTGACGCTCTACGGCACCGGCGAGCAGACCCGCTCCTTCTGCTACGTGGACGACCTGGTGGACGGGCTCGTCCGGCTCATGAACGTCGAGGGCGAGGGCCGGCACGTGCCGGTCAACCTCGGCAACCCGGTCGAGTTCACCATCCGCGAGCTGGCCGAAGAGGTGGTGAAGGTGGTGGGTGGGGAGACCCGCGTGGTCTTCAAGCCGCTGCCGCAGGACGATCCGACGCAGCGGCAGCCGGACATCTCGCGCGCGCGCGAGTGGCTGGGGCTGGGAGCCGCGTCTGCACCTGGCCGAAGGGCTCGCGCTCACGGTGGAATACTTCCGGCATGGGCTCAGGCGGCGGAACCGGGCGACGTTTCCGACGCTGGATGAGCGGCTGACGTCGCCGGGGTTGCTGGACTAGGAGCGGGCAGGCGGTCGGGCGGTCAGGCGGTCAGGCGGTCAGGCGGTCAGGCGTAGGCGGTCGAGCCGGTCAGTCCCTCGCTGTGCTCGGGATGACGTTAGGGTAAGCTGAATTTCTGTAGCAATTTGCGACCTCCGCAGCCCGCTGGGCTGCGGAGGTCGCTTCGCATGCATGACGCGGTGCGACCGGGATCACGGCCCGCCGGCGCCTGGCCTGTTACATATTCTCTGCGACTTGAACTGACGTGCATCCCTGCCGGCCGACCGCGAAAGAGGATCGCCCATGACGCGCCGTCTCGCCCTCGCTTCGTTCTCGACTCTGCTCGCCGCCGGCCTCGTGGCCGGGATCTCCTGCGCCCGCAATCCCGTCACCGGCAAGAACGAGCTGTCGCTGGTCTCCGAGAGCCAGGAGATCCAGCTCGGGAAGGAGTCGGCCGCGCAGGTGCAGCAGTCGATCGGGTTCTACGACGATCCCGGCGTGCAGGCGTACGTCTCCGAGATCGGCCTCAGGATGGCCAAGGTCAGCGAGCGGCCCAACCTGCCCTGGGAGTTCCACGTCGTGAACGACGCCTCGGTCAACGCCTTCGCGCTGCCCGGCGGGTTCATCTACGTGACCCGCGGCCTCATGACCTCGATCAACGACGAGGCCGAGCTGGCGACGGTGGTGGGGCACGAGATCGGGCACGTGACCAACCGGCACTCGGTCCAGCAGATCAGCAAGCAGCAGGTGGCCCAGCTCGGCCTCGGTGTCGGCAGCATCCTCTCGAACGACGTGGCGCGGATGGCCGGGCTCGCGAGCCAGGGCCTCGGCGTGCTGTTCCTCAAGTACAGCCGCGACGCCGAGAACCAGGCCGACGAGGCGGGCTTCCGCTACGCGTTGAATCAGAACTACGACGTGCGCGAGATGGCGAACGTGTTCCAGACGCTCGACCGGGTGAGCGGTGCGGCGGGCGGCGGCAAGCTTCCCGAGTGGCTGGCGACGCACCCGAATCCCGGCACCCGCATCCAGAACACTCGAGCAGCGGCTCGATACGCTGCACAAGGACCTGACCAAGACCGTCATCAACCGCGACCAGTACCTGGCCCACGTCCGCAACATGACCTACGGCGAGGACCCGCGGCAGGGCTTCTTCGAGAACGGCACGTTCTACCATCCGGACCTGCGGTTCCAGATCGCCTTCCCGTCGGATTGGAAGACGCAGAACACGCGCCGAGGCGGTCATGGCGGGGAGCCCGGCGCAGGACGCGATCATCCAGCTCAGCCTGGCCGGGAAGACGCCGCCGCAGCAGGCGGCCCAGCAGTTCCTCTCGCAGCAGGGGATCAAGGCGGGCAACACGTCCACGGCCAGCGTGAACGGGCTGCCGGCGGCCTCGGGCTACTTCCAGGCGGAGACGGAGCAGGGGTCGGTGCAGGGGCTGGTGACGTTCATTTCCTACAACGGCAACACCTACGGCGTGCTGGGCTACACGCCGGCGGGGAAGCTCACCACCTACGACAACGTGTTCCGGCAGACGATCAACAGCTTCAGCCAGCTCAAGAACCAGGCGGCGCTCAGCGTGCAGCCGGCCAGGGTGGAGCTGGTGAAGCTGTCGAAGGAGATGACGCTGGAGCAGTTCAACAGCCAGTATCCGTCGACTATCCCGATCGCGGAGCTGGCGATCATCAACGAGCTCGAGTCGCCGGCGACGGCGATTCCGGCGGGGCGGACTGTCAAGCGGGTGGTGGGGGGGCGGGGGCCGGCCAGTTCGTCACCCTGAGCGCAACGAAGCAAGGGGGCCGGACCGCCACAAAAGAACGCAGTGTCGGTCCGGCCCCCTCGCTTCGCTGTGCTCAGGGTGACTCACCCGCGCGCCGGCTCACCTTTGGGTATCTAGTCGCCTCCGGATCTTTTCGAATACTCCATACCACATCTCTCGCGTCAGCCGTCCCGTGTTCGTGTTCTGGCGGCTTGGGTGGAACGACGTTACCAGCACCATTCCGTCCGGCATCTCGGTCTCCGCTCCGTGGCCGAACGCCGGCCGCTCCCGTGGGGCGAGGCGCTGCCCACCAGCCGGCGGCGCGGAGCCAGGTCTCCCAGCTCACGCGTCCCAACGCCAGCACGATCTCGACGCGGGGCAGCAGGGTGAGCTCGGTCTCGAGGTACGGACGGCAGCGCGCCAGCTCGGCGGGGGTGGGACGGTTCTGTGGCGGGGCGCAGTGGGCCGAGGCGGTGATCCAGCAGTCGGTGAGCACCAGGCCGTCGTCGCGCCAGAGGGCGTTGGGGCGGTTGGAGAAGCCGAAGCGGTGGAGGGCCTCGTAGAGCCAGCTCCCGCTGGCGTCGCCGGTGAAGAGCTGGCCGGTGCGGTTGGCGCCGTGCGCGGCCGGGGCGAGGCCGATGATCAGCAGGCGGGCGAGGGGGTCGCCGAGGCTGGGGACCGGGCGGCCCCAGTATTCGTCGGTGGCGTGGGCGCGCTTGCGGACGCGGGCGATCTCGCGGCAGTGGGCGCGGAGGCGGGGGCAGCGCTCGCAGCGCGGTGATGGCGGCGGCGAGGGCGGTCAGGCGGTCGGGCGGTCGGGCGGGGTCAGGCGGTCAGTCGGCGGGCCGGTCCGCTGGTCGGATCACGCTCCGACGGCCCGCCCGCCTGACCGCCTGACCGCCTGACCGTCATTCCGGCAACCTCAGCAGCAACCGCTCGCCGCTCCCCGGCTCCGCCGGCACCACCTGCGCGAACACCACCACGAGCGCCTGCCGCACCACTGAGGGCCCGCAGGCGGGCGGCACCAGGCCGCGGACCTCGACGATGGTGTCGGGCGTGCCGAGGAACCAGGCGCCGGTCCGCCGGCCGGCCAGGAGGCCGGGCGCGTAGACGCACCAGCCCAGGACGCGGACGCGCTTCCCGACCAGGGTATCGGCGGCGAGGACGTCGAGGAGCCCCACGATGGGCGCCTGGTTGGGGCGGAGCACGCCCGGCTCCAGCGGGTTCGGCGCCCCGCCCGCGGACCCGCTGTGGCCCGTGCAGGAGGCCGCCAAGGCTAGCCAGGCGAGGGCACAAGTGGGGGTAAGGCGAGCAATGCGCACCCAGGTGAGGTCCCGTTTCGTGGTGGTAACGGTAAGCTAGTGCGGGCAGGCGGATAGTCAAAGGGCCGGGGAGAATCCCCGGCCCTCGGCCCTGCCAAGTCTTGCACCCGGCTGACGATCACCCCGCGGGGCGGAGCACGGACACCCGCGGGGGCAGCAGCTTCCGGACCGCCGCCAGGAGCTGCTCGGCGGTGAACGACTCGCCGAGCGTCGGCACGTTCATCGGCATCCCGTCCAGCTGCCGTTGGACCGATGTGGAGCGCGGGGAGGTTGGGGTGCTTCTCCCGGATCTCCCGGACGAGCGTCGGCGAATCGGTCCCGGTGCCCGTGGTGTTGAGGATCAGCAGCTCGATGTTGGGCAGCTCGGCGCACAGCTCGAGCGCGGCCCGGGCGTCGTAGGCCTGGAACACGACGAATCCGCTCATGCGGAGCAGGCCCGTGACCGAGAGCAGGAGCGCGTTGTAGTCGCAGATCACGATGCGGCGCCCCTCGTAATCGAGGGGGTGCATGGCAGGTGACACTGTGGGGTCCTTGGTCCGGCGGGGACTGCCGGCCTTGGCAGGGAGAATTCGGCTACTGTCGCAAGCTACGCTGTCGTACCGAGGATTGATAGGCCATTCTAGCCATTCCAGCCATCAGGGCATACCCTGTAGCGGCCATCAATCACCCCGGGAAGCGTACGGCGCAGTACATTGAGTGCACCTCCCGAGACAAGTCCCCCGCCGTCGGGCGTTCTCGCCCAGGCCTCCTATGCGCAAGCCCGCTCCATGACCGACCTCGATACCGTCACGCGTCCGTCCGTGCTGGCGGAGCTCGACGCCGTATCCCGCACCGTGCGCGACACCGCTGCTGCTGCTGCGGGCGGATGCGCCCGACTTCCACATCGTGGATGCCAACGAGGCCCTCCTGGCCATCGCCGGCGCCTCCCGGGAGGACCTGGTCGGGTGCGGTTACTTCGAGCGATTCTTCCCCGACCCCGCCCACCTCGACGAGGCCACGGCCGCCACCGGGCGCAGCATGCGGGCATCGTTCGAACGGGTGCTCCTCACGCGCGCGCCGGACGTGATGCCGGTGCAGCGCTATGACGTCGCCCGGCCTGACGGCTCACCGGAAGAGCGGTACTGGCGCCCCACCAACACTCCCATCTTCGAGACCAACGGCCGCCTCAGCCGCCTCGCCCATCAGCTGCAGGACGTCACTTCGGTCGTGCTGCTCACTCGGACGACCGAAGCGGCGGAGGCCCGCGCGCGGGCGGAGGGCCGGCTCCGGCAGGTGTTCGAGCAGGCGCCGGTCGCGTATGCCGTGCTCCGCGGGCCCACCCACCGCTTCGAGACGGCCAACCCACGATTCCTGGAGATGATCGGGAGCCGTCCGCTGATCGGCCGGCCCATCCGCGAGGCGCTGCCGGAGCTTTCCCGCGACGGCTTTTCCGAGCTGGTCGACCGGGTCTTCGTCACGGGGCAGGCGCAGCACGCCCACGAGTATCACGTGCGGCTCGACCGGACGAATGCGCCGGCCGAGGGCGTCTTCACCTTCGTGCTGGAGCCGCTGCGCGATGCGGCCAACGTCATCGAGGGTGTGGCGGTCATGGGCATCGAGGTGACGGAGCACGTGCGCATCCGGGAGGCGGCCGAGTGGCTCGCCGCCGAGCAGGACGCCCAGCGGCGCCAGATCCAGACGGTGCTCGAGCAGACGCCGGTCGGCGTCGCCATCGGCGACGCCGCGACGGGCCGCCTGGTGTTCGTGAACCGCAAGGTGCACGAGATCTTCGGGCACGACCGCGGGAGCGGAATCCCGGGTGGACTACGGCGCGAACCATCCCGGCTTTCACCCGGATGGGCGCCGCCTGACGCCGGACGAGTGGCCCATGGCCCGCGCGCTCACGCAGGGCGAGGTGATCGAGGGCGAGATCATGGAGATCGAGCGGGACGGCGGGCGCCGGACGATCCGGGTCAACGCGGCGCCGGTGCGGAACGCCGACGACCGGATCATCGCCGGCGTGGTGATCCTGCAGGACATCACCGGCGAGCGCCGGATCGAGCAGCAGTTGCGTGATGCCCAGCGCCTGCAATCGGTCGGGACGCTGGCGGGCGGCGTGGCGCACGAGGTGAACAACGCGCTCCAGATCACGCTCGGGTTCGGCACCTTCGTGCTCCAGGCCCTCGGCCCCGAGCATGCGCAGGCGCCCGACATGCGCGTGGCGCTGCAGGCGGCCGAGCGCGCCGCCCGGGTGTCGCAGCAACTCCTCACGTTCGCGCGGCAGCAGGTGACCCAGCCGCGGGCGCTCGACCTGTATGCGCTCAGCCTGGATCTCAAGCCGGTGCTCCAGCAACTGCTCGGCGCCGACAAGATGCTCACCGTCGAGCCGGGCTCCGCGCGGCCGGTGATTCACGCGGACCCGTCGCAGGTGCAGCAGGTGCTCATCAACCTGGTCGCCAACGCGGGCGACGCGAGCGAGACCGGCACCGAGGTCCGCATCCGCATCGACGAGATCACGATCGAGGACCAGACCGTCACGGCGGACGGCATCGCCGTGTCCCCGGGGCGCTATGGCCGGCTCACCGTCGTGGACCAGGGCTCCGGCATGGACGCCAAGACGCTCGCGCGCGTCTTCGAGCCGTTCTTTACGACGAAGGCGTTGGGGGAAGGCACGGGGCTCGGGCTCAGCATGGTGTACGGGATCCTGAAGCAGCACGGCGGGTATGTCTGGGCGCGGAGCGAGGCGGGAGCGGGCACCACGATCGAGCTGCACTGGCCCATTGAGACGGCAGCGGTGGCGCCCGCGGGCGTGGATGCCGGTGCCCCGGTGGAGGGCGATCGAAGCCCCCGGGAGGCAACTGCACCGCGTCGTGCTCATCGCCGAGGACGAGCCGCTGGTGCGGACGCTGGCCATGCGGACCCTCGAGCGGGAGGGCTATCAGGTGGTGGGGGCCGAGGACGGCAGGTCGGCACTCGACATGCTCGACAGCGGCGCCGTGCGCCCCGACCTGCTCATCACGGACGTGGTCATGCCGCGGCTGAACGGCCGCCAGCTGAGCGATGCGGTCGATGAGCGGTGGCCGGGCCTGCCGGTGCTCTTCATCTCGGGGCACCTCGGCAGCGACACGGTCGTGCAGCGGCTCGTTCCCGCCGGGTGCGTCGTTCCTGCAGAAGCCGTTCGCGCCGGAGGCGCTGGCGCGGATGGTCGGGCGAGCTGATCGTGCAGACGGCGGGGCGGCGGTAGGGCGAGCGGGCGGAAAGACGGAAAGACGGAAAGACGGAAGGACGGAAAGAGGGAAAGATTGAAGGTGCGACTACCGGCCTTCCGCTCTTTCCGTCTTTCCGTCTTTCCGTCTTTCCGTCTTTCCGTCCGTTCAGGACGCCGATTCGATCCGATCGCGGATTGGGCCCTGGAGACCGACCACGACGTCCACCGGCCCCACGCCAGGCGGCTGCGCGATGCGCAGGAGGTCGTATACCCGCGCCGCTACGATCATCGCGGTGACCGGCGCCAGCCAGTAGAGCCAGTGTGCCCGCCAGAGCCCGCCCACGAGCGCGGGGCCGAACGACCGCGCGGGGTTCATGCTCGCGCCGGTCAGCGGCCCGCCCATCAGCGCACAGAAGCCCACCGTCAGCCCGACCGCCAGCGGGGCAAAGCCGTCCGCCACCCGCTCGTCCGTGGCCACCGCCATGATGACGAACATCAGCGCGAACGAGAGCAGCCACTCGATCCCGAACGCCGCGGGGACGGAAATGCCCGGGAGCGTGGCCCCCATGTGGCCGACGGGACCGAGGGCCGCCCGAAGCGCGAGCGAGGCCGCGACCGCTCCGGTGCACTGCGCGGCCACGTAGGGGATCACCTCGGCCGCCGGGAACCGCCGCACCGACCAGAAGGCGAGCGTGACGGCGGGATTGATGTGCGCCCCGGAGAGATGGCCCAGGGCGTAGATCATGGCGATGACGACGAAGGCGAAGGCGAGCGCGATTCCGGTGGTGCCCAGCGAGCCACCGCTCCAGGCGTCCACCATGGCCGCGCCCGGCCCGATGAGCACCAGGAAGAACGTGCCGATCGCTTCCGCCGCGACCCGCCGGACGCTCACGGAGCGGGCGGAGGCCGGCCGGCTCATGGCGTTTTCCGCCGGTGCGGAGATACTCGGCGAAATCGTCCGGCAGGTCGCTCTCCCGGATGGCCCGCATGGCCTTGTGCACGTCGTACTCCACGCGGACGAAGTCCACCTCGACCGTGCCGCCACCGACGTCCAGCAGGACGTATCCCGCGCGCCAGTCTCCGTCCTTCGGCCGGCCGACGCTGCCCGTGTTCACGAAGTGGATGCCGCCTACTTCCCGGTGCCACGGCTTGTGGGTGTGGCCGAACGCGATCACGTCGCCCGGCTTCATCCCGGCGTGGCTCGCCATCTTGAGGCAGAACTCGTCGGGACGGTCCTCGCTCCAGTAGACGGTGTTGAGCGTCGGCGTGCCGTGCACCAGCACGACCCGGGGCCCGGCGAGGTGGCCTCCGTTCGGGCAGCAGGTCGATGCGGAACGGCAGCCCGCCAAGGTAGGCCTTGGTGGTGGGTGAGACGTGGCGGCGGGTCCAGTCGTAGCTGAGGTGGGAGAGCTCCTCCTGGCGCGGGTCCTCGTAGCGGCAGCCGCAGTGCTTGTAGTCGGTTGCCACCGTGGAGTCGTAATTGCCGGCTACGCCGGGGATGCCGGCGGCGGCGAGCGCGGCGACGGTTTCGTCCGGCCAGGGGGCGTAGCCTACGAGGTCGCCGAGGTGGTAGACGGTCGCGATCTCGCGGCGGGTGATGTCGGCGTGGACGGCCTCGAACGCGGGGAGGTTGGCGTGGAGGTCGGAGATGAGGGCGTATTCATGACTCATGAACGGGAGGCAAGCGCGGGTCATGAGTGGACGGCAAAATGTATCAACGTTTATTAATGCGTCAAGCCCCGGCCGCAAGATTCGCTCAATCCGCGAACCGCACCCAGCCCATCACCGGCCGGTGGTCCGACCCGAAGTCGAACGGCAGCGTCCGATAGGGCCTGGTCTCGAATCCCACCGGGCAGACGGAAGAACAGGAAGTCCAGCCGCTGCGGTCCGCGGGTGGGGAGCGAGTCGCCCTGGAGCGTCTGGGGAAACGCGCGCTGGAGGATCTTCACCGACTCGGCCGTGCCGCGGAGCGAGAAGGCGTTGAGATCGCCGCCCACGACCACGGCCCCGGTGGAGTCCGCGATCTGGGCGATGGCGCGGGCCTGCCGGGCGCGGATGGCCGAGAGCGCCGAGGGGCCGATGGGGCCGACGTCGAAGTGGAGATTTCCGACCTGGAGCGACCAGGCTCGTCCCGATCGGGTCCGGCCCGACACGCGAGGCGAGCTGCGCGATCCGCCTGGCGCCGCCGAAGGGAAGCTCGACCATCGCGAGGCCGCTCAGCGGCAGCGTCGAGAGCATCGCATTGCCGCGGTCTTCCGGCAGCCCGCTCGGGTTCCGGCCTTTGCCGCTCCGCATGGCCGGGCCGTAGAACAGGTGGAGCCGGAGCGAGTCGGCGATTCGCACGATGTCCAGGCGCGGCCCGTTCCTGGGCGCCGGATACACGCCGCGTCCGGTGCCGGATCCGTCGGGGACCCGGTCGGGCACGTCCTTTCCTTCGCGGATCGTCTCCTGGAGCAGCAGGACGAAGTCGGTGACCGGCACGCCGGCGGTGAAGGCGCCGGCCTTGAGGGAATCGACCAGCTCGATGGCGGACGCCGCGCCCAGGTTCACGTTGAACGACAGGATGGCGAGGCTATCGAATCGACGGCGAGGCTGTCGACAGGTAGGCTGTCGATGACGAGACGGTCGCCCCCGAGGGCGTCGCCCACGAGTCTGCCGACAAGGCGATCGGTCCCTGCGCCTTTACGGCTGGGGCGCGCGACCACCAGCGGCCCACCGCCCGGCACCACTCGAAATGCCGAACGACTTCGTCATCCTGGCCCGGACCGAACCAGCGGACCTCGGGCACGTCGCCCCCGTCGAGTCGCCACGACCTCTCGGCAGGGCGCGAACTTCGGGTCGGCCCCGACCACGGCGCCGTGCCCGCACGCGATGGCGGCAGGCGTCAGCAGCGACAAAAGGGCCGACAAGCGAACGTGGCTTGTCGGCCGTTGCTTCGGGTGACGCGAGGAGAGCCGCCTCAGCTCACCCGCCGCGTCTTCCGCTTCATGAAGTCCATCAGGATGAACTGCCCCAGCGTCATCGTGTTGGTGAAGTACGCCTTGCCCTTGCAGATGGCCGCGACCTGCTTGACGAACTCGACCAGGCTCCGGTCGCGCGCGAGCATGAAGGTGTTGATCATGATCCCGCTGCGGCGGCAGTTGGCGACCTCGCGATAGGTGGCCTGCAGGATCTGCGGGTCGAGGCCCATCGAGTTCACGTAGATCCGCCCGTCGGGCATCGTGAGCGCGGACGGCTTGCCGTCGGTGATCATGATGACCTGCCGCATGTCCTTCTTCTGTCCCAGCAGGATCCGGCGCGCGAGCTTGAGCCCCTCGGCGGTGTTGGTGTGGTAGGGCCCCACCTGCGCCGTGGCCAGCGCGCTCAGCGGGATCTCCTCGGCGGAGTCGTGGAACAGGACCACGCGCAGGCTGTCGCCGGGGAACTGGGTGCGGATCAGGTGGGTGAGCGCGAGCGCCACCTTCTTGGCCGGCGTGAAGCGGTCCTCGCCGTAGAGGATCATCGAGTGCGAGCAGTCGAGCATCAGCACCGTGGCCGCGCTCGAGCGGTACTCGCTCTGGGCCACCATGAGGTCGCTGTACTCGATGTTGAGCGGCACGCCGAGCCCCTCGCGGGCGATGGCGTTGGTGAGCGTGGCCGGGACGTCGAGGTTGAGCACGTCGCCGAACTCGTACTGCTTGCTCACGCCCTCCGCCTCGACCCCGGTGGCGAGATAGGGCGTGTCGTGCGCGCCGAAGCTCGACTTGCCGACGCTGCCGAGCAGGTTCTTGAGCGTCTTGTAGCCGAGGAAGTCGATGCCCTTCTCGGTCAGGTTGAACTGGACCTGCTGGGCCGCCGAGCGCGCCTGGCCGCCGGGGCCGAACATCGACTGGTAGCCCTGGGGCACCTCGCGGCGGCTGGGTGACGTTGAGGAAGCCCTCGTCGATCAGGCGCTGGACGATCTTGTCGAGCAGCTCGCTCAGCTCGCGCTCGATCTCCTTGTCCCGCTCGGCGTCGCCGGTGGTCTCGCCGCGGAGCACCTTGAGCATGTCCGACGTGAGCTGGCCCGAGTCCACGAGGGCCTGGAGGATGGCCTGCTTGAGCGCGTCCATCGAGCGCTCGCCGTCGGGCATGTCGTCGTGCCAGAACGAGGGCGAGCCGCCGGCGAAGCCGCTCTGCAGCAGGAAGTCGCCGAGCTGGTCGAGCAGCCCCTGCAGGTTGACGGCGTCGGCGAGCTCGGGGTGGTACTTGCTGTAGGTGGTGAAGCGCATGAGGAATGGATAACTGGAAGACGGAAGGACGGAAAGACGGAAGGACGGAAGGACGGGACGGCAGGTACGGAGCGAGCGAGGGACCGTGCGAGGCGGCATCGCCCGGTTCTGCCGTTCCCTCTTTCCGCTCCGCTTCCGTCTTTCCGTCCTTCCCCCCCTGGTTAGCTTCCCCCCGTGCCCCCTCCCACCATCTTCGCCGCGCTTCGGCATCGCAACTTCCGGCTGTTCTTCATCGGCCAGTTCGTCTCGCTGTGCGGGACGTGGATCCAGACGGTGGCCCAGGGGTGGCTGGTGCTCCACCTCACCAACTCGGCGTTCGCGGTGGGGCTGGTGACGGCGCTCGGCACGCTTCCCGATCCTCTGCTTTACCCTGTACGGCGGCGTGGTGGCCGACCGGGTGAACAAGCACCGGCTGGTGCTGATCCTCCAGGCGGGCATGCTGATCGAGGCGCTGCTGCTGGGGATCCTGGTGCACCTCGACCTGGTGACGGTCAACTGGGTGATGGGGCTCGCGGTCTTCTTCGGGCTGCTCTCGGCGTTCGAGGTGCCGACCCGGCAGGCGCTCATCGCCGAGATCGTGGAGCGCGAGGACCTGATGAACGCCATCGCCCTCGGGTCGAGCGCGTTCAACGTCGCCCGCGTCGTGGGGCCGGCGATCGCGGGCGTGCTGATCGCGACGCTGGGGCTCGCGGCCTGCTTCTTCGCCAACGCGGCGAGCTACCTGGCGGTGCTGGCGAGCCTGCTCCTGATGCGCCCCGCCGCCCGCCCGCGCCTGCCGGTCGAGCCGGCGCTCGACGCGATGCTGGAGGGCTTCCGCTACATCTTCGGCAACCGCTGGCCGCGGGCGATCGTGACGCTGATCGCCACGTTCGCGGTGTTCGGCTTCTCGTTCATGACGATGATGCCGGTGTTCGCGCGGGACGTGCTGCACCTCGATGCCCGCGGCTACGGCGCGCTGGTCTCGGCGATCGGCGTCGGCGCCGCGACCTCGGCGTTCTTCATGGCGGCCCTCGGCGGCCGCGCCCGGCGGGCCCGGCTGGTGCTCGTCTCGGGCGTGCTGTTCGGGGTCACGCTCACCGGCGCGGCCCTGGCCCCCGGCTTCGGCTCGGCGCTGGTGCTGTTCACGGTGGCCGGCTGCCTGATGGCCCTGAACGGCATCTCGGCCAACACGATGCTCCAGCTCCAGGCCCCCGACCGGCTGCGGGGCCGGGTCATGGGGTTCTACGCCTTCGTGGTGCTCGGCATGGCCCCGCTGGGGTCGCTCCAGGCCGGCTGGCTGGCCGAGCGGTTCGGGGTGCGGCTGGCGGTGGCATCGGGAGGGCTGGTGTGCCTGGCGGTGGCTGGGGGGGTGGCGTGGGGGATGTGGGGCGGGCGGGGGTCGGGCGGCGGGCAGGCGGTCGGGCGGTCAGGCGGTCAGGCGGTCAGGGGTCAGGCAGTTGAGGTGGAGCGGTCGAAGTCTGGGGTGGAGTCGGGCACCGAGCCAACTGCGGAGCCTGCGTTGGAGTCGGCCATGACCATCGGGACGCCTGCCACGGAGCCAGTCGCCCGTCGCCCCTGAGTCCCCTCCCCGAGTCACGCTCAGGGTGACGAGCTATCGCTATCTTCCCTGACCGCCTGACCGCCTGACCGCCTGCCGCCTGACCGCCTGACCGCCTGACCGCCTGACCGCCTGACCGCCTGACCGCCTGACCGCCTGACCGCCCGCCCGCCTTTCCGTCCGTCCTTCCGACCCCCATCTTATTCCCCATGCTCATCACGATCTCCCGCCAGTTCGGCGCCGGCGGTTCCGAGGTGGCCCGGCGCGTAGCCGAGGCACTCGAGTGGCGGGTGGTGGACAACGAGCTGATCGAGCAGGTGGCTGCCCGGGCCGGGCTCCCGGCGGCGAGAGTGGCCGAGCGTGACGAGCGCTGTCCCACCTTCGTCGAGCGGCTGGCGCGGACGCTCGCCGCCGCCACTCCCGAGGTGTTTCCTTCCAGCGACGCCGTCCACACGATGGTCGATCTCCCCGAGGCCGAGCTGGTCCGGATCACCGAGACCGTCGTCCGCGAGGCGGCGGCGCGGGGACGGGTGGTGGTGGTGGGGCGGGCCGCGCCGGCCGTGCTCGAGCGCCAGGCCAACGCGCTCCACGTCAAGCTCGTGGCGCCCCGCGCCTGGCGGATCGAGGTGGCCGCCGCGCGGCTCGGCGTGCCCTTGGCGCAGGCCGCGGCCGTCCTGGACGACACCGACAAGATGCGGGCGCGCATACAGCCGCGAGTACTACCGGCGGGACTGGAACGACCCGGTGCACTTCCACATGGTGCTGAACACGGCGGCGCTGGGGCTGGACGGGGCGACGGAGGCGGTGGTGGGGAGGGCGCGGGTGCTGGGGTGGGGGTGAAGACGGAGAGACGGAAAGACGGAAGGACGGAAGGACTGCACGGTGCACCTTCCGTCTTCCCGTCTTCCGTCTTTCCGTCTTTCCGTCATCCAAACGAAATCCCCCCCTTCCCATACCCCGGCTCCCGCCGCTCCGGCTTCATCCGGGTGTAGCCCAGCTCCTCGCTCCGGCTGATCCGCTTCTGCGCGGCGAGGCCCTCGAGCACCAGCTCGCAGGCGGCCACGGCGCGCGGGTGGTCGGCGCGGGGTGAGAGACCGAACTCGGCCACCGCGTCGAGCAGCCCCGGCACCACGCTGAATCCCTGGAAGCAGAGCTCGGCCCGCTCGTCGCCCGGGACCTTGAGGGCGCCGCCCTGGTCGAACCAGGCGACGATCTTCGCGAGGTCGGCGCCGCCCATCCGGTCCTCCATCACCTTGCCCGCCGCGCGGCGGATCAGCTCGCGCGCGATGATGTCGCCGCCCTGGAGCTCGCCCTCGTACTCGAGCTCGAGCTTGCCGGTGATCGACGGCACCGCGGCGTAGACGTCGCTCACGCGCGGGACGACCCGGTCCTCGCCCAGCAGCGTCCCCGCCGCTCGGCGTTGGAGATGGCGTTCTCCAGCACGCTGATCGGCAGCCGCTGGCTCACGCCCGAGCGCTTGTCCACCCGCTTGTCCTCGCGCGCCTCGAAGGCGATGCGCTCGATGACCTCGAGCACGAAGTCGGGGATGTCGAGCGGCGTCCCCCCGCGGCCGGTCCACGCCTCCTGCGCCGTGATCTCCATGCCGAGCTGCACGGTGCGCGGGTAGTGGGTGATGACCTCCGAGCCGATCCGGTCCTTGAGCGGCGTGATGATCTTGCCGCGCGCGGTGTAGTCCTCGGGGTTGGCCGTGAAGGCGAGCAGCACGTCCAGCGGCAGCCGCACCGGATAGCCTTTGATCTGGACGTCGCCCTCCTGCATGATGTTGAACAGGCCCACCTGGACCTTGCCGCTCAGGTCGGGCAGCTCGTTGATGGCGAAGATGCCGCGGTTGGCGCGCGGGAGCAGGCCGAAGTGCATCGTGAGCTCGTCGCTCAGGAGGTGCCCGCCGCGCGCGGCCTTGATCGGGTCGACGTCGCCGATGATGTCGGCGATGGTGACGTCGGGCGTCGCCAGCTTCTCGACGTAGCGCTGGTCGCGGCGGAGCCAGGCCACCGCGGTCGCCTCGCCGCACTCGGCCAGCCGCTCGCGGGCGTACTTGGAGATCGGCGCGAACGGATCGTCGTTCACCTCGCTCCCGGCCACGATCGGGATGCGCTCGTCGAGCAGCCCGGTGAGCTCCCGCAGGATCCGGCTCTTGGCCTGGCCCCGCAGGCCGAGGAGGATGAAGTGGTGGCGCGCCAGGAGCGCGTTGACGATCTGCGGCAGGATCGTGTCCTCGTAGCCGACGATGCCGGGGAAGAGCGCGCCGCCGTCGGCGAGCCGGGCCAGCAGGTTGGTCCGGATCTCGTCGCGGACGGTCCGCCCGCGGAGCGGCGGCTCCGCCCATGGGCTGTTCTTGAGGTCGCCTAGAGTGCGCGGGAGAGTCATATGGGTCATCGCTCGTCGGTCGGAAGTCTGATCGTGTTTAAGATGTTGCGGTCGCGCGTGTTACCATGAGACCGGAGGGGCGGGTCCGCGGGCCGTCCCGGCCCGCCGCCGCTTGACAAAACGTTGTCACGGTTTAGGTTAGGCCCCGTACCCGGCGGCAGCGGTACCCCGGCGATGGTGAATCCTGACTCAAGGCGCAGTGCCAAACCCTAGCGTATCTGGAGCTACGATGAAGAAGACCATGATGCTGGCCGCGATGCTCGTGCTGGTGGGCTGTGGTGAGAAGAAGGCCGAAGCTCCGGCCGCCGACACCGCCGCCATGGCGCCTGCCGCCGCCGATACCGGCATGGGCGGGATGTCGCATGATAGCGCGATGGCGCCGTCCGACTCCACCATGGCCCGGGATACCACGAAAAAGTAAGCAGCCGGTTGGCTGTCGCAGACGGGCCCCGGGCACTGCCCGGGGCCCGTTGTGTTCGTCACCCATCCACCTCGTCCGCGCCGAACGGCAGCGCCACCACGGTCGCCCGGCGGCCGCCGGCCACCACCGTCTCGCCCGGGCCCACCTCGCGGCGCAGGAGGCCGAGGCCGAGCATCCGGTCCTCGAGCGTGAGCGTGGAGCGGACGCTGCCCACGTCCTTCTCGCCGTGGACCACCGCGCGGCCGTCGAGCGGCTCGGCCTCGGTCCACCGGAGGCCGCGGAGCTCGCGGTTGGTGTGCCCGCGGAAGTGGAGCCGCGCCACCGTCTCCTGTCCCGTGTAGCAGCCCTTGGTGTACGACACGCCCCCGATCTCGTCGTACCGCACTTCCTGCGGCAGGGTCCGCTCGTCGATCTCGACGCCGAGGGCGGGCCAGCCCGACAGGAGCCGCGCGGCGTGCAGGTCGCTCTCCTCGCCGGCCGCCGCGCCCGCGCCCACCAGCTTCGCGACCAGCGGCTCGACCGCCGGCGTGAGGCCCACCGCCAGCGCCACGAACGGCGCCGACTCCGGGGCCAGCGCCACCGACACCGGGCTCAGCTCCCCGCCGACCGACACCACCCGCGCCGCCGCCTCCGGCGTCCCGACGCCCGACTTGGCCAGCACCTGGAAGCCGTGCCCGCCCAGCAGCCAGGCGACGGTGGCCTGTCCGCTCAAGTCGGTCGCGCGGGCGAGGCGGGGCGGGAGCTGGCGGGTGAACAGCTCGGCCGCCGGCGGCGCGGCCGGATGGCGGCACGATCAGCGTGAACATGTCGCCCTGCCGGAGGACCCAGGCGTCGACGACGATCATCCCCTTGGGCGTGAGCAGCGCGCCGTAGACCAGGCTGCCGTCGCCGGGCTTCTCGAGATCGTTCGTGAGCAGGCCCTGCAGGCAGGCGAGCGCGCCCGGCCCCGCGACGCGGAACACCGCCGGCGTCGTGGCGACCACGGTGGCCCCGTGCCGCACCCGGTCCAGGCGCCCGCGATCGAGGCGCAGGTCGAGCTCAGTCATGGGCCCAGGGCAGCTCGGCCGGGTCGTGGCCGCTGAAGTCGGGCCAGACGAGGTCGGCGCCGGCGCAGGCGTCTTCGCCGTGGGACGTCGAGAGCATGGCGCAGCGGAGCCCGGCGGCGCGCGCCGCGGCGAGGCCGGGGAGCGAATCCTCGATCACCATGCAGCGGCGCTGGGCGACGCCGAGCGCGGCGCGCGCAAAGTTGTAGCCCGCCGGATCGGGCTTGCACGCGCTCACGTCCTCGGCGGCCACGATCTCGCTGAAGTGCGGGCGCAGGCCGGAGAGGTCGAGCACCAGCTCGATCTCGCGGCGGAGCGCGCCGCTCACGATGGCGAGCTGAAAGCCGTCGAGCGCCGCGCTCTCGATGAAGTCCTCGGCGCCGGGCACGAGCCGGAGCGAGCCCCGGATGGCGCGCTCGTAGTGGGCGTTCTTCCGCTCGATGGCCTGGAGCAGCGCGGGCTCGTCCGTCGGCCGGCCCATCCGCGCGTAGCTGAAGCGGAAGCACTCGCGGTCGTCGAAGCCGAGGTACTCGCGGTAGTAGGTGTCCCGGTCGAGCGCGAAGCCGTCCTCGGCGAGCGTGGCGATGAGCGCCTCGCAATGCTGCGGCTCGTCATCGACGATGACGCCGTTGAAGTCGAAGAGGATGGCTGGGGTCATGTGGAAGGAATAACGGGGTGGTGGGGGGAGGGTAAGGCGGGTGGGCGGGCGGCAGGCGGTCAGGCGGTCAGGCGGTCAGGCGGTCGGACGGTGGCGGTCACGTTGATCGCGCAACCGCGAAACGCCGCGTGAGCCGTGACACGTGACCCGCGTGACCGTGCGACGAGTCCGGCAGTCGCGACCGTCTGCTAAATTGCCCACTCAGCCAGCGCGGAGCCGCTCGAATGTACGCGTTGTACGCCGGAGTGATCGGGTCGAGCTTGCTGTCCGCCGTGGCGGCGGCCGCCACGGCGCAGGGTGCGCCGGAGCGCACCGTGCAGGTGCAGGCGCAGATGCGGAACGTGGCGTTCCACGTGGATTCGACCACGGTGCTCGCCATCCACTATGCCCGGGGGGTGCTCCGGCGGACGGCACCCGAGCATCCGGCGTTCCTCGACGACAAGCACTCGTTCGTGCTCGACCTCGACACCGCCCGCATCGGGATCTCGCCCGCCGCGCTGAGCCAGGTGCTCAACCGGTACACGTTCAACTATCCCGGCTCGCCGCTCCGCAAGCTGGTCATCACGATCGAGCACGGCCACCTGCGCCAGCACGGGCGGATGCGCGGCATCTCGTTCGACGTGGTCGGCGACTTGTCGCTCACGGCCGACGGTGAGCTCCGGCTCCATCCCACGACCATCAAGGCCGTCGGCATCAAGGTCGGCGGGCTCATGAAGTTCTTCGGGCTCAGCCTGGAGAAACTGGTGAACACCGAGCGGGCCCGCGGCGTCCGCATCGACCGCGACGACTTCATTCTCTCGCCCACCAAGCTGCTGCCTCCGCCCGCGGTCGACGGGCGGCTCGGCGCCTTCGAGCTGCCCGACAGCGAGATCGTGCTGATCTTCCGCCCGCCGGCCGGCCGCGAGGTGAAGGCGCTGACGCCGCCGGTGGCGGAGCCGGGGAACTACATGTTCTTCCGGCACGGCGTGCTGCGGTTCGGCAAGCTGACGATGGACGACACCGATCTCCTGATCCAGGACGCCGACCGGAAGGACTGGTTCGATTTCTGGCTGGACCGGTACAACGATCAGCTCGTGGCGGGGAGCTCGCGGAACACGCGGGATCATGGGTTGATCGTGCAGATGCCGGATTGGAAGGCGGTCGGGCGGGCGGGCGGTCAGGCGGGCAGGCGGTCAGGCGGTCGGTAAGACCGTGCACGTCATCCCGAGCTCTCCCTTGGTCCTCCGTCCATCAACTCGACCGACCTGACCGCCTGACGCCCGCCTGACCGCCTTCTCCGTACACCCCACCCACCCGATAACTCTCATCCAGCAACTCCACCGGATGCACCACCCGGATCGCCAGCCCCGCCGCGCGGACGCCGGCGCCGATCTGCATCAGGCACCCGGGATTTCCGGTCGCGACGATCTCGGGCACCGGGGCGGCCGAGGCGAAGCTCTCGAGCTTGAGGTCGAGCACCGCGCGGGCCATCGCCGGCCGGACGACCGAGTAGATGCCCGCGCTGCCGCAGCACTTGTCCGAGCTGGGCAGGAGGCGGAGCGCGGAGGGCGGGGATGGCCGCGAGCACCGCGAGCGGCGCCGTCTGCACTCGCTGCGCGTGCTGCAGGTGGCACGGCGCGTCGTACGCCACGTCGAGCGGCAGGGCGCCGCCCGGCCGCGGCCCGACCTCGGCGAGGAGCTCGGAGACGTCGCGCACCTTGGCGGCGAGCGCCGCCGCGGCCTCGGTGCCGAGGAGGTGGCCGTAGCCCTTGAGCAGCGCGCCGCAGCCGGCGCTGTTGACGACGACGTAGTCCGCCGATCCCGACAGCGCCGCGACGTTCTCGCGCGCGAGCGCCTCGGCCGCGGCGCGGTCGCCGGCGTGCTCGTGGAGGGCGCCGCAGCAGGCCTGGCCCTGTGGCTCGACGACGGTGTAGCCGTTGGCTTCGAGGGTGCGGCGGGTGGCGTCGTGGACGTGGCGGAAGAGCGTGTCCATGACGCAGCCGCGGAAGAGGGCGACGGTGGGGCCGCGGCGGCAGGGGTTCCGATGCGCGGGTGACGGCCCCTTCGCTCCGCTCGGGGTGACGGCCCGTCTTGACGGCACTGTCGCCGCGAGCATCGCCATGCTGAATCCCAGCCGCCCCCCTCCCGACAGCAGCGTCGGAATCCCCGTCGCCCGGAAGATCCGGCTCAGGGTGAACAGCGGCCGCCAGAGCCACTCGCGCCGGAAGATGGCCAGCACCGCCGTCGCCACCGGTGGCAGCCGCCGCGCGGCGAAGAGCTGCTCGCGGGCGGTCTCGATGCCGCGGCCGTAGCCCACGCCGGACGGACACACCGGCTCGCAGCCGAGACAGCCGAGGCAGGCGTCGAGGTGCTGGACCAGGGCGGGGTCGTTCGCGGCGAGCTCGCCGCGCTCGAGGGCGCGCATGAGGACGATGCGGCCGCGCGGGCTGTCGGCTTCGTCGCCGGTGGCGAGGTAGGTGGGGCAGGCGGGGAGGCAGAAGCCGCAGTGGACGCAGGGGTCGAGGGAGGAATAGTCGGGCTTCGGCCCCTTCGCTTCGCTCAGGGTGACTCCGCGCGCGCACTGCACACTCGGAGCCGCTCACTCCCCCGCGCCCTCCAGCGCCACCTGCAGGCACTGCCCCGGATCGAAGGTCTCCCGGAGCCGGCCGACGAGCTGGCCCACGCCTTCGCGGTACGCGCCGAAGTGCCCCAGCGCGCGCCGCACGGGCCAGGGCGCGCGCTCGAGCGTCATGGGGATCTCGCGGGTGGCGGCGGCGCGGCGGATGGCGCGGAGGCGCTCGACCGGCGCGTCGCCCGTCCAGCGGATCATCCCGGATCCGGCGCCGGCCGAGAGGAGATGCTCGTCCACGTCGTGCGAGAGGAGGTCGATCGCATCGTCCACGCCGTCGCCGAGGACACCGAGCCGGAGCGTGATCGGCCCGCCCTGGCTGCCGCGCGCCACCACGCCCCAGAACGCCGCCGTCCGGTCCGGCGGCAGCGGCTGCCACGCGAGGTCGGCGATCGGCGCGATGCGCCGCACGTCGCCCTGCACCGCGGCGTCGGTGCCGAGGAAGCGCGCGGCCAAGACCCAGTCGGCCTCCGCCGCGAGCGCCGGAGAGAGCAGCTCGAGCGCCGCCGGCACCAGCTCGGCCGCCATCACGTCGCGCGCGGCGGAGGTGAGCGTGTCGCGCGTGCCGCGGGCCACCAGGGTCACGTCGGCGCGGGGCAGGGCGCGGAGCCGGAGATGCGCCTCGGCGATGATGCCGAACCCGCCGAAGCCGCCGACCTGGAGCTTGGTGAGGTCGTAGCCGGCCACGTTCTTCACCACCCGGCCGCCGGCCTTCACCAGTCGCCCGTCGCCGGTGGCGACCGTGCAGCCGAGCACGTGGTCCCGCACCGGGCCGAAGCCGTGTCGAAGCGGGCCCGCGGTGGCGGTGGCGATGACGGAGCCGAGGCTCCGCTCCGGCCGCCCCGGCGGGTCGATGGCGAGCCACATGCCCTCGTCGGCCAGCCGGCGGCGGAGCGCCTCGAGCGGCGTCCCCGCCTGCACGGTCGCGACCAGGTCGGCCGGGCTCACCGACAGCACCTGGTCGAGTGCCCGGGTGCTCACCGTGAGATCCGCCGGCGCGTCGGCCTGGAGCCAGGTGCCCTGACCCTCGACCCGGATCTTCCAGCCCTCCTCGTGCGCGAGCCGGCAGACCAGCGAGAGCGCGTCCTCGTTCTCCGGAATGGCGCGCGGGTGCCCGCCGGCGTCGCGCTCGACGCCGCCGGTGCCGAGCAGCGCGCGGAGCCGGCCGTGGACGACGTCGCTCATCGCGCGGCCGCCGTCGCGCGCCACTCGCGGCACGCGTGGAAGGGGACGACCTTGCCGGGATTGGCCCGCTCGGCGGGATCGAACACCCGCCGCACCGCCCGCATCGCGCCGAGCGTCTCGGCGTCGAAGATCCACGGCATGTAGTCGAGCTTGTCGGAGCCGACGCCGTGCTCGCCGGTGATGCTGCCGCCGGCCTCGACGCAGGCGGCCATGATCTCCCGGCAGGCCACGTGCACGCGGTGCACGAGGTCCGGATCGCGGCGGTCGAAGGAGATGTTGGGGTGCAGGTTGCCGTCGCCCGCGTGGAAGACGTTGCTGATGCTGAGCCGGTGGCGGTCGCGGATCTCGGCGATCCGGTCCATGATGTCGGGCAAGGCGCTCCGCGGCACCACGGCGTCCTGCACGGCCAGGTCGGGCGCGATCCGGCCCATGGCGCCGAACGCCTTCTTCCGGCCCTGCCAGAGCCGCGCGCGGTCGGCCACGCTCGAGGCGCTGCGCACCGTGCGGGCGCCGCACTCGCGGAGGAGCGCGCTCACCGTTCCGGTCTCCGACTCGACCGCGTCCGTCTGCCCGTCGAGCTCGACCAGCAGCACGGCCGCGGCGTCGGTCGGATAGCCCGCGGCGTAGATCGAGGCCTCGACCGCGGCGACGCAGGCCTGGTCCATCATCTCCATCGCCGCCGGCACGATCCCGGTGGCGATCACGGCGGAGACCGCCTCGCTCGCGGCGCGGACGGTGGGGAAGTCGGCCAGCAGCGTCCGCACGCTCGCCGGCACCGGCTCGAGCCGCACCGTGATCTCGGTGGCGATCCCGAACATCCCCTCGCTCCCCACGAACAGGCCGACGAGGTCGGGGCCCCACGGCTCGCCGTGCGGCGAGCCCAGCACGACGGTCGAGCCGTCGGGCAGCACGACGTCGAGCCGCACGATGTGGTTGGTCGTGACGCCGTACTTGAGGCAGTGCGGCCCGCCGGCGTTCTCGGCGACGTTGCCGCCGACGGTGCAGGCCGCCTGGCTCGAGGGATCGGGGACGTAGTGCAGGCCGAGCGGCGCCACCGCCTCGGAGAGCCGCGCGTTGACGACGCCGGGCTGCACCACGGCGCGGCGGCGCACCGGGTCGACCGAGAGGATGCGGTTGAGGCGCGTGAGGGCGACGACCACCGCGTCTCCGTCGGCCACGGCGCCGCCCGAGAGCCCGGTGCCGGCCCCGCGCGCGACGAACGGCACGTCGGCCAGGTGGAGCAGGCGCACCAGCTCGCGCACCTCGTCCGCCGTGCCCGGCATGACGACGATGCCCGGATACGACTCCCGCGTCGGCAGGCCATCCATGGTGTAGGTCTTGAGCTCGGCGCGCCGGTGCCGCACCCAGCGGGGCCCGACGATGCGGCCGAGCGCCTCGACCAGCGGGAGGAGCATCATGAAGGGATGCTCGGAAGCGCGTGGCCGTGCCCGTTGGTGTGGGCCCGCCGGTGCACCTCCAGCGCCTGCTCCGCGGCCGCGGTGAGCGGCGGGAGCGCGAGCAGCAGCGCCCCGACCCGGCGCGCGGTCGAGCGCTCCACCAGGAGCCGCTGCTTGATCGCGACGTCGATGTCGAGCCCCGCCGCGGCGTGGAACGAGAGGGCGACCGGATCCTCGGGCAGCTCGGGATCCTGCGGCAGGGCGTCGCTCAGCTCGCGGACGAGGGCGGCGTAGCGGGTGAACGCCTCGCGCAGCTTCGCCGCGTCGTCGGCGCTGGGCAGGGTGCCGGGCAGCTCCTCGAACGTCCGCACGGTGGCGACATGATAGGGAGCGGGCTCGTCGACCAGCTCGTTCACGACGAACCGGTCGCCCCCGAGGACCACGATGTTCGAGCGGCCATCGGGGAGCTGCTGGTTGACCCGCACCTCGGCGATGCAGCCGACCATCCCCGGGTCGGGCGCCCCGCCCGCCGGACCCGGCGGCGTGATGCCGAAGCGCCGGTCGCCGGCCAGGCAGTCGTCGAGCATCCGCCGGTAGCGCGGCTCGAAGATGTGGAGGGGCATCGGGGTGCCGGGGAACAGCACCACGGCGAGCGGGAACAGCGGGAGGCGCATGGGGCGGAATCTAGCGGGAAAGGACGGAAGGACGGAAAGACGGAAGGACGGAAAGACGGAAGGACGGAAGGACGGAAGGACGGAAGCGGACGACGGAGCGGAGAACGCGAGCCAGGGGGCATGACTCGCATCATGCCCCGGCTCCGATCGCTTACCGTGCCTTCATTCTGCCTCTGTTCCGTCCGTCCGTCTTCCGTCCTTCCGTCCTTCCGTCAGGCCGCCCCCCAGAACCCCCGCAGCGCCCGCACGTCCGGCGAGTCCCGCAGCTTCTCGAAGGCGCGCTCGCGGATCTGGCGGATGCGCTCGCGGGTGACGCCGAGCAGCTCGCCGATCTTCTCGAGGGTGAGCGCCTCGGTGCCTTCCTCCAGGCCGTAGTACAGGCTGAGGATCTTGCGCTCGCGCGGCGTCAGGTGCCGCTCGAAGATCCGGTCGATGAACTCGCGCTGCAGCCGGCAGTCGGTCTGCTCTTCGATCTCGCCGCCGCCGGTGCCGGCCACCCGCTCGCCGAACGTGCTGGCGCTCCGGTCCTGGCGCTCGACCGGGGCGTCGAGCGAGACCTCGGTCGAGGTCATGCGGCGGGCGCTCCGGATGTTGTCCACGGTCTCGTTGAGCGCCGTGGCGACTTCCGCGTCGGTCGGCTCGCGGCCGAGCTCCTGGGCCAGGAAGCTCTGCGCGCGGGCCATGCGGACGAGCGCCGAGTTCTGATTGAGCGGGATCCGCACGCTCCGGGTCTGCTCGGCGAGCGCCTTGAGCACCGCCTGGCGGACCCACCAGACCGCGTAGGAGATGAACTTCACGCCGTGGTCGGGATCGAACTTCTTGACCGCCTTGAGCAGGCCCTCGTTGCCGATGGCGACCAGCTCGGAGAGGTCGAGCCCGTGGCCCTGGTACTTCTTCACGTAGGAGATGACGAACCGGAGATTGGCCGTCACCAGCCTCTCGGCCGCGGTCTCGTCGCCGGCGAGCGCCCGCCTGGCCAGACGCTTCTCTTCCTCGGGATCCGAGATCATCGGGAGCTTCTGGATGTCGAGGAGATATTGATCGAAGGCGCCGGACGGGGCGGAACGGACCAGCATACGAGCTTTCGTACGGACGTGGGCCATAGACAACCCCGGGCGAGAGTTTGGACAGACGTCAATTGTGTACGTATGGGCGGCCGGCTGGGCCGAGGCGAGAGGCACTGAATATATGAATGAGCGATGAGGCGGTCAAGCAAAATGTTGAATCCACATCACAAATCGTTCGTGGGGAGCGGGTTCGGGTTTTTGTCCACTTTTAGACATGTCTGGATGACGGGCTGGATGATGTCATCGGGTGTAACTTATTGCAGTTTTTTGGGTTGCCGGGCGAAGGCTGGCGGCGGTCGGGGCGAGGAGAGGAGGTCCCCCACGCAGGTAGCGGGGGCCGGACGTATGGGGGTTGAGCGCGTCGATCGTCGGGTTCTACACCTGCGGGCGTCACCACCGGCAACCGCAAGTTCGGCTGGAGCGACAACGAGAGTGGCCAACGGGGAGACGGCACGTCGCGCAATGACCGGTTCACGCCGGTCGAGGTGCTGAACCCGCTCTGATCCGTTACAGGATGACCTGCAGCGAGCGCCGGACGGCATCGTCCGGCGCTTCCTGCGTCCATGCCTCCGCGTGCATCTCTCCGAGCCGACTGGGCAGCGCGAAGCGCACGCGGGCGGCCCGGTTCTTCTTGTCGCTCGCCATCGCCGCCATTACCCGGTCGGGGTCGAGCGCTTCGGCCAGGCGCACCGGCAGGCCGAGCCGCTCGAGCAGGGCCGCTACCCGGCGGCGGACGCCCCGCGGGGCCGCACCGATCGTCTCGGCCAGCGCGCACTCCGCCACCAGCCCGAGCGCCACGGCCTCGCCGTGCGGCAACGCGTAGCCGGTGACGTGCTCGAGCGCGTGGGCCACGGTGTGTCCGGCGTTGAGGATTGCCCGGCGGCCCGCCTCGCGCTCGTCGCCGCCCACGACCTCCGCCTTGATCTCGACGCTCCGGCGTACCAGCCGTGTGAGCGCCGCCTCGTCGCGGCGGAGCAGCGCGTCGGCGTCGTCGCTCCATCCACGCGAAGTAGTCGGCGTCGGCGATGAGCCCGTGCTTGACCGCCTCTGCCATCCCGCCGCGGTAGTCCCGCTCGGGCAGGGTGGCGAGCACGCGCGGGTCGGCCAGCACGGCCGCGGGCGGATGGAAGGCGCCGATGAGATTCTTGCCCTCCGGCGTGTCGACGCCGGTCTTCCCGCCGACCGACGCGTCCAGCATGGCGAGCAGCGAGGTCGGTACCTGGACGTAGGGACCCGCGCATGTAGGTGGCGGCGACGAAGCCCGCGAGGTCGCCCGCCACGCCGCCGCCGAGCGCCACGATGCCGCTGTCGCGGCCGAAGCCCTGCTCGAGCAGCGCGTCGGTGAGCCGCGCCCACTGCTCGCGCGTCTTGGACGGCTCGCCCGGCGGGAAGGTGAGCGCCGTGCCCTCCCACGGCCCGCGCCCGAAGCGTCCGGTCTGCAGCAGCGCGTAGCACGCGCGGCGTCGGCGATGATGGCGACCCGCGCGCCGGGGAGGTGCTCGGCGCACCAGCGGCTCCAGCCGGCCGAGCCCGCCCGGCTCGACGTAGACCGGGTACCGGCCGAGCGCGTGGGTGACGACGACCGGGCGACCGCGCGGTGCTACCACGTCACGTCGCCCGCGCCGTCCCGGTGGTTGGCCAGGCGGGCCAGGGTGAACAGGAAATCGGACAGGCGATTGAGGTAGACGACGAACAGCGCCGGCACCGCCGTCTCGTGCGCCAGGTGCACCACGCTCCGCTCCGCGCGGCGGCAGACGGTGCGCGCCAGGTGGAGCGCCGCGGCCTTGGGCGTGCCGGCCGGCAGCACGAACGCGCGGAGCGGCGGCAGCTCCTGGTCGGCCGCGTCCATGACCTGCTCGAACTGACTCACCCGCTCGGCGGAGAGCTCGGCCTTCTCGAGCGCGGTGGCCACCTTCTCCGGATCGGGCGTGGCCAGGTGGCCGCCGATGGCGAACAGGTCGCGCTGCACCGTCTCGAGCAGGTCGTCGAAGAAGTGCGACCGGCTGGGTGGCGCGCACCACGCCGAGCACGGAGTTGAGCTCGTCCACGTCGCCGTAGGCGACGACGCGCGGGTGGTCCTTCGGCACGCGACCGCCGCCGAAGAGTCCGGTGTCGCCCTCGTCGCCCGTCCGCGTGTAGATCTTCATCGACATGGTCCGTCCACCTCCGCAGCGGCCACCACCAGGTTCTCCCGCGGCTGCACGATTCCCCAGCGCACGCTGCCGTCGCGCACGTCGACCTGCTCCATCCAGAGATCGTCGCGGCGGAACGCGAAGTCGCTGATCGGCTGGAGCCGGCGCCAGTAGATCGAGCGCCGCGCCGCCGGGTCCCGGGGCTCGATGCGCCCGCGCCGGAGCGCGAGGAGCGTGGGGCGGAAGATGGTCTGCTGCCACGCGCCGGCGCTATCCCAGACCATGACGGCGGTGGCGACGAGCGTGTCGCCCCGCGCGGCGATGCGGCGCGCCCGGAGCGAGACGGCGTAGCGCACGCGGTCGTCGGCCACCCGGAAGGCGATGACGTCGGCGGCGTCGGCGTCGGCCAGGGTGTTGATCTCGATCCTGGTGTCGGGGTCGGCGTGGAGCTCGAGCGAGCGGTTGTCCGCGCCGAGCACCGAGTCGAGGACGCGCTCGGTGCGGCCCACGAGCTCATGGGTGAGCACCGCCGAGGGCGGGGCCACCGGGATCGCGCCGGACGAGCCCGCGCTCGTGCCGCTCCGCCGCGACGCCGGCGCGGAGCGAGCCCAGCACGGGGCCCCGGAGCGGCGGATCGCCGCGGGGCCGGTCGTCCGCCACGATGAGCTCGACCTGCGCGCCGCGCGCGCCGCATACGGCGCCCGCCCGCGCCGCCCCGGATGAGCATCGCCTCGACCGCGACCTCGGTGTGCCCGAGCGGCGAGCCGACCACGGCCGACTCGACCGTCGGTCCCGACCCCGCCACGGTCCGTCGCCGCTCCGGGCCGCCGAGCGTCACGACGCGCTCGCGGGCGAGCGCGCCCCACGGGTCGCGCGCCGCGGCGAGGTCGGGCCGGTAGCGCCGGAGCAGCTCGGCGATGAACGCGGTGTCGCTCGACAGCAGGTGCACCGCGCGGCTGGTTCCTTCGCCGACGAAGCTCCCCGCCAGCGTGCCGGTCGAGTCGAGCCGTGCGTCGCTCGTGAGGCCGAGGGAGTCGAGCGGCGCCGGCGGGCGCTCGCGCAGCAGCTCGCCCAGGAAGCGGCCGGCGCCCCGACAGGCGCCGAGCCCCATCGAGAGGAGCAGCGAGAGCGCCACGAGGGGAAGGAGTGTGGAACGGAGGCGCGCGCGGGGCGACATGGGCGGCAATGTGACGGCTCCCGCGGTCGAGGGGAAGGGTGGGGGCCTGACAGGAGCCGTTATTTTTATACATTCCACCGCTTGTTCCCGAAACGCCGACCGCACACGCAGGAGCCGACGTGGCCGAGCAGGAGCTGAAGGACATTTCGATCATCGGCGGGGGGCCCACCGGGCTCTTCGCGGCGTTCTACGCCGGGATGCGGGGGGCGTCGGCCCGCATCATCGACGCCCTGCCCGCGCTCGGGGGCCAGCTCATGGCCCTGTATCCGGAGAAGTACATCTTCGACGTCGCCGGCTTCCCCAAGGTGCTGGCCAAGGACCTGGTGCGGGACATGGCGATCCAGGGGCTGCAGTTCGGCGCCACCACGCATCTCGGCGAGATCGTCACCGGGCTCCGCCGGGTCGAGGATGGCGAGGGCGGCCACTTCGTGCTCGAGACCGACGGGGGCGACTACCCGTCCCGCACCATCGTCATCGCGGCCGGCATCGGCGCGTTCGAGGCGCGGCGGCTCGGCGTCGCGGGCGAGGATGCGTTCGAGGAGAAGGGCCTCTACTTCAAGGTGCTCGATCCGAAGGTGTTCGCGGGCCGGCGCGTGCTCCTGGTCGGCGGCGGCGATTCGGCGTTCGACTGGGCGGTGAACCTCCAGGGCGTCGCCGAGTCGATCATGCTCATCCACCGGCGCGACGGCTTCCGCGCGCACGCCGCGACGATCAGCCAGGTGGAGGAGCTCTGCCGCCAGGGACGCTGCGACCTCCGCACGTTCTGGGAGGTGAAGAAGATCGAGGGCAACGGGAAGGTCGAGCGGGTCACCATCTTCAACAACAAGACCAAGGAAGAGGAGACCCTCGAGCTCGACGCCATCATTCCGCTGCTCGGCTTCCACTCCGACCTCGGCGCCATCAAGCAGTGGGGGCTCGACACCGAGAAGGCGGACGTCAAGGTCAACCAGCTGATGGAGACCAACGTCCCCGGCATCTACGCCGCGGGCGACATCACGGCCTATCCCGGCAAGCTCAAGCTGATCGCGACGGGGGCGTCGGAGGCGTGCATCGCGGTGAACAACGCGGTGCATCTGATCAATCCCAAGGCGAAGGTGAATCCGGGGCATTCGTCGAACCTGGCGATTTTCGGGCAGAAGGAGGATTGAGGGGCGGGACGGTCAGGACGGTAAGGCGGTCAAGCGATCGGATAGGACGGAAGGCTGGGAGCGGTGGGGTTCGTCACCCTGAGCGAAGCGAAGGGGGCATGCCTCGAATCATGCCCCCTTCGCTCCGCTCAGGGTGACTGCGCTGGCTGGCTAGTGGTTGGCTACACCATCTTGGGCCGCAGGAAAAACCGCAGCTCCCCCGCTCCCGCCTCCGGCTTCTCGACGTCGATTCCCATCACGCCGCTCTTCGGATAGTCGATCCGCACTCCCTCCGCCTTTCCGCTGAGCAGCAGGCTCGCCAGCTCCTCCATCCACGGCGAATGACCTACCAGGGCGACGATGGCGTCCGGACCGGGCTCGCCGATGTCCTCCGCCAGGCGCGCCAGGTCGGGATTGTCCGCCAACGCATCGCACGGGACCGGCGGCTTGGACAAATGGAGCTCGCGGACCAGGATCTCCGCGGTTTCCGCGGCGCGGGCCCACGGGCTCGTGAGCACTATGGTGGGCACGAAGTCGCGCTTGAGGAGGAAGCGGCTCACGTCGCGCTGGGTCTTCCGCCCCTTGTCGGTGAGCGGACGGTCGCGGTCGTCGGGCCAGCGCTGGGGGTCGCGGTCGCCGGCGTTGGCGTGGCGGATGAGGAGGAGGAGCATGGCGGGGCCTCGTGGAGGCGGTCAGGCGGTCAGGCGGTCGGAAGATGGCAGTTGGCTCGCCTCGGACGGTCGACGCTCGACTGTCCGCGTCACCGCCCGATCCGACCGCCTGACCGCCTGACCGCCTGACCGCCTGACCGTCCTTCCGCCTACGTCCCATCTCCACCACCACACTATCGATCTGCTGAATCACCGCCCGCCCCGCCTGCGCGTGATGGTTCGCCTGGACCGAGAACGTCCACACCTTGCCGTCCGGCCGCTCGATGAACCCCGACAGCGAGTTCACCCCGGCGATGCTGCCGTCCTTGGCGCGCACGCGGCCCTCGAGCGGGGTCCGGAGGAACCGGCTCTTGAGCGACCCGACCTGTCCCGACTGCGGCAGCGCGGCGAGGAACGTCGCGGCCCGGGGATGTGCGCGGATGAAGCGCAGGATCCTGGTGAACGCGGCGGGGCTCACCAGGTTGCCGCTCGAGAGGCCCGATCCGTCCGACAGCGAGAACTCGGTCGAGTCCACGCGGACCGAGTCGATCAGGAACCGGCGCTCGACCGAGAGCCCCTCGGTCCACGATCCCCCGCGGCCGAACTGGCGGCCGAGCTGCTTGAGGACCATCTCGGCGAACCAGTTCTGGCTCCGGTTGAGGATCGGGAAGATCCACTCGCGCAGCGGGCGCGACGTGATCTCCGCCAGCGGCGGCGTGCTCCGGGCCGGGCGGTAGAGCATCGAGTCGGTGGTCGAGCGGGTGGTGCCGGTGATCGCGATCCCCGCCTCCTGCAGCACCTGCCGGAAGGCGCGCGCGGTGAAGAGGTTCGGGTCCGGCATCGCGAACGACTCGGTCTGCGTCGGCTTGTCGAGCGCGGCCGTGCCTTCGGCCCATACGTTGAGCGTGCCCGGCTCGCGGAAGAACCGGTCGCCGATATCGGAGCGGCCGCCGGCCGGCACGGTGACGGTGCGGTTCTCGAACACCACGTCGCCCACGTCGGGCGACATGGTGATCACCGCCGGCGTGCCGGGCGCCGGTGCCGGGGCCCCAGACGAAGTCGACGCTGTTGTCGTTGAAGCCGAGCCCGGTGACGGGCGCCGCGTACCACCAGTTGACGTCGAAGGTCTCCCATCCCGGATGGACGGTCAGGGGCTCGAACCAGCTCCCGTCGCCCACCAGGTCGCCGCGGATCTCGCGCACGCCGCGCTTCCGGAGTCGCTTCGGCGAGCTGGCGCAGACGGGTGAACGAGTCGGTCTCGCACGCGCCCTCGCGCAGCGTGTCGGTGGCGAAGCAGCGCTTGCCGAAGGTCGGGTCGCCGCGGCCGTAGAGGATGAGGTCGCCCTGGAGCACGCCGCCGGCGACGGGACCGTTGGCGTAGAGGCTGGTCTTCACCGTCCAGTCGGGCGGCAGCAGCGCGGAGGCCACGGCGGCGACGACGATCTTGGTGTTGCTCGCGGGGATGAAGAGCTGGCGCGGGTTCCGGCCGTAGACCAGCGCCCCTTTCTCGTTCACCAGCGCGACGCCCCAGAGGTGGCGGTCGTAGGGCGGCGCGTCGAGGCGGGCGTCGAGGCGGTGGGGGAGGGATTGGGCGGGAGCGGGTGCGAGCGGAAGGGCGAGGAACGCCAGCAGCGCCGTCATCCCGAGGGAGCGCCAGCGACGGAGGGACCTCGCTGCACGCGGGCGACTCGGGCGCCGGGCGAGCAGGTCCCGTCGCTGCGCTCGGGATGACGGCGACCGCCCGACCGCCTGCCCGTCCGACCGCCCGCCCGCCTGACCGCCTGTCCGCCCGCCCGTCAGTCATACGCCACCCTCGGATCCACCCGCGCATAGAGCATATCCGTCAGCAGGTTCACCAGCACGAACACCAGGCTCAGAAACAGAATGCTGCCCTGCACGCCCGGCAGGTCCCGCTTGTCGATCGCGGTGAGCACGTAGCGCCCCACGCCCGGCCACGAGAAGATCGTCTCGGTGAGGATCGACCCGGTGAGATAGCTGCCGAAGTCGAGTCCCAGCACGGTGAGCACCGGCAGCAGCGCGTTCCGGAAGGCGTGCCGGAGGACCACCCGTCCCTCGCCCAGCCCCTTGGCGCGCGCGGTCCGGACGAAGTCGCTCCGGAGGATCTCCTGCATGGCCGCGCGCGTCATCCGCGACAGAAAGGCCACCGAGCGCATTCCCAGCGTGAGCGCCGGCAGGATGATGTACAGCGGTCCCCGCGCGCCCGACGGCGGCAGCCAGCGGAGCGTCACCGCGAACACCATGATCAGCAGCAGCCCCACCCAGTAGACCGGAAACGACACGCCCAGGTACGCGGCAAAGGTGGTGAGCCGGTCGATCCAGCCGCCCGGCCGCCACGCGCCGTAGATGCCGATCGCGATGCCCGTCACCGCCGCGAACAGCATCGCCGCGCCGGCGAGCTCGAGCGTGGCGGGGAAGCGCTGCAGCAGGTCGGTCAGGATCGGGCGGCGGGTAATGTAGCTCGTGCCGAGGTCGCCCTGGACGACGCCGCCGACGTAGCGCACGAACTGGAGCGGCAGCGGGTCGTCCAGGTGCAGGTCGGCCCGGAGCCGGGCGATGGTCTCGGCGTCGGCCCGCTCGCCCACCATCGCCTGCACCGGATCGCCGGGCGCGACGTAGAGCATCAGGAAGGTGACGGCGAGGACGCCGAGCAGCGTGGGAAGCAGCAGCGCGAGCCGGCTCAGCAGGAAGCGCGTCACGGGGCCCGCGCCACGCTGGTGCGCTCCACGCCGGTCCGCTCCACGCTGGTCCAGCGCTGGCCGGTGAACACGGCGGGAATCCGCCAGCCCTTCACGTCGGGCTGCACGGCCCACACGTCGGCCGGGAACCAGAGGAAGATCCAGGGCGCGAGCTCGAACACGCGAGCGTCGATCTCGCGCGAGAGCCGGGCCTTCTCCAGCGTGTCGGGCGTGCTCCGCGCGCGCTCGATCATGGCGTCGAGCGCCGTGTCGCTCAGGAAGGCGTAGTTGCCGCCCGGTCCCCTGTTGCTCGAGTGGAAGAGCGGGTACGAGAAGTTCTCGGGGTCGGGGTAGTCGGCGTACCAGTCGCCCAGGAAGAGATCGGCCTCGCCGTTCCGCACGGTGGCCCGGACGCTGGGCGCGTCGCGCTCGATGATCTCCACCTGGATGCCGAGCAGGGCGAGGTCCTGCTGCACCGACTGCGCGATCCGGGCGAGCTCGGCGCGCTTGCCGCGCCAGAGCTGCAGCCGGAAGCCCTTGGCGTAGCCGGCCTCGGCCAGCAGCCGGCGCGCCCCCGCCGTGTCCCAGGCGTAGGGCGCGCGGGTGGAGTCGTAGCCCAGGATGCCCGGCGGGATGGCGCCGGCGGCCCGGACGCCGCGGCCCGCCATCTGCGTCCGGAGGAGCGTCTCGACGTCGGTGGCGAGGTTGAGCGCGCGCCGCACGCGCACGTCCCGGAGCGGGCCGCGGGTGGTGTTCATGGCGATGAAGAGGTCCCGGAGCGCCGGCCGCCGCTGCAGCTCCTCGGGACGCGCCATCTCCCAGTGCCGGGTCTCCCCGAAGGGGATCTCGACCACGCTCAGGTTGCCGGTCTCGTACTCGGCGCCCTGCGTCAGCACCTCCGGGATGATGCGGATGGTGAGCGTGTCCTCTTTCGGAGGCCCGGCCCAGTAGGTGGTGTTCCTGGCGAGGACGATGGCGTCGTCGTGCGACCAGGAGACGAACCGCCACGGCCCGCTCCCCACCGGCGCCTGGTCGAAGCCCGGCGGCGTCGGCGTCGGCACGACCGCCGCCACCGGCATCGCGAGGAACTTGGGAAAGATGTTGAGCGGCTCGGTGAGGGTGAAGACGATCGTGGTGTCGTCCGGCACGGCGATGCCGGCCACGGCCCGCGCCTTGCCGGCAGCGTACTCGCGCGCGCCCTTGATCGGAAAGAGCGGCCACTGCCGGCCCGCCTTGGAGCCGGGATCCAGCGCCCGGAGGATCGAGGCCCGCACGTCGCGGGCGCCGATCGGCCGGCCGTCGTGGAACGTGGCGCCGGTCCTGAGGTGGAAGGTGTACACGGCGCCGGTCGAGTCGCTCTCCCAGCGGGTCGCGAGGCCGGGCTGGAGCTGCGCCTCGGTGTCGAACTGGACCAGGTTGTCGAACAGCAGGGTCATGACCTCGCCGCTCTGCACGTCGTTGGAGAGCGCGGGGTCGAGCGACGCGGGATCGGCGCTCTCATAGTAGGTGAGCACCCCGTCCGGACGTCTCGCCGCCGACCGCGCAGGCGGCGATGGCGAGCAGCAGGCACGGCAGCAGGCGTAGACGGATCTGACGAATGGGAGGCCCGTGAGCGGATGAGGGCGGGGCCGCACGTTGACTTGAGAGCGTAAGGTGGTCAAACTACCGGGCTTAGAGCATGCCGTCAATCGCGCAGGCACCCCTCTCCGTCCCTCGACGCCCGGCCCAGGTGCCCCAGTGAGGGGCGGGGCCGCGGTGGCGCTGGCATTGCTCCTCGCGGCCGCCGGTCCGGCGGGGGCGCAGGAGCCCGCCCGGGTCGTCCGCCGGCTCGCCTTCGAGGGCAACCGCGCGCTCTCCGACGAGTTCCTCGCCAGCGCCATCGCCACCACCAACTCGAGCTGGTTCGCGCGCGCGTTCCTCTTCCGCTGGCTGGGCCTCGGCGAGAAGCGCTACTTCGACGAGCAGGAGTTCAAGCGCGACGTGGTCCGCCTCGAGGTGCTCTACCGCCGGAGCGGCTACCCGCACGCGCAGACCGACACCGTCGTCCGCCGGACCGCCCACGGACGTCTACATCACCTTCCGCATCAAGGAGGGCGAGCCCATCCGGGTGACGCGGCTCCAGGTCCTGGGCCTCGACTCGCTGCCCGAGCCTGTCAGGGCCAGACGCTGGTCGATCTCCCGCTGCAGCAGGCCGACCCGTTCAACCGCTTCATCATGCAGGCCACGGCGGATACGATCGCCCGCCGGCTCCGCGACCGCGGCTATCCGTCCGCGCGGGTGTTCACCAGCTTCGAGAGCAACCGGGAGACGGAGACCGCCGCGGTCACCTTCGAGGCCGCGCCCGGCCGCCGGGCGAGTGATCGGCGAGGTGAACGTGGTGGGCACCAACCGGATCGACCCGCAGGTCGTCCGCAACCTGCTCATCTCGCGGCGCGGCCGGCTCTACTCCCAGGACGAGATGTTCCAGAGCCAGCGGAACCTCTACAGCTCCGACCTGTTCCGCTACGCCACGGTCAACGTCGACACGGTCAAGTACCGGCCCGATGCCGACTCGGTGCCGCTCGTGGTGGCGGTGAGCGAGGCCCGCCGCCGGCGCATCCGCGGCGGGCTCGGCTACGCCACCGACGACTGCTTCCGCGGCTCCCTCGGCTGGACCACGCGCAATTTCCTGGGCAGCGGCGGCCGCGTTCTCGACCTCACCAGCCGGATCTCGAAGGTGGGCGTGGGCACGCCGTTCGACTGGGGGCTCGACCAGGACATCTGCCGCAGCTCGCGCGAGGACACCGTCGGGTCCAGCAAGGTGAACTTCAACCTGGGCGCGTCCATCCGGCGCCCCGCGTTCCTCTCGCCCAACAACACGATCGCGGTGTCGCTCTTCACCGAGCGGCGCTCGGAGTTCAAGGTGTACCTGCGGCAGGAGACCGGCACCACCGTCACGCTCCGGCGCGAGACGCCGAAGCGCCGGATCCCGCTCTCGCTGGCCTACACGCTGTCCTACGGCCATACCGAGGCCACGCCCGGGAACTTCTGCGCGTCGTTCAACGCGTGCACGCCGGACGTGGTGGCGCTCTTACGCCAGAACCGGGTACTCGCCACGCTCACCGCCAACGGGAGCGTGCCACGGGTCAACAACGCGCTCGATCCCTCGCGTGGCTCGCTCTCGTCGCTCGATCTCACGTGGAGCTCGCGCTTCCTCGGCTCGAGCTCGTTCCAGCAGTTCTTCCGGGCCGTCGGCGACTACTCGTGGTACCGCCCCATCGCGCGCGACGTGGTGTTCAGCTGGCGGCTGCGCGGCGGCGCCATCTTCGCGCCGAGCGTCGACGTCGCGACCCTGAGCGGCAACTTCATTCCTCCCGAGCAGCGGTTCTACGCCGGCGGCCCCAACGACGTGCGCGGCTTCGACCGCAACGAGCTCGGCGCGGTGGTCTACGTCGTCCCCAAGGGTGAGGTGGACACCGCCGCCATCGAGATGCGGGGCATCAATCCGGATCGGGTGACGGTCGCGGCCACCGGCGGCAACACGCTCGCGGTCGGCAACGTCGAGCTGCGGGTCCCGTCGCCGGTCTTCAGCTCGCGGCTCCGGCTCGCCGCCTTCGTGGACGCGGGCGGCGTCTGGGACCGCGGCAGCGGCAACCCGGCCGTGATCCGGGTGACGCCCGGCATGGGCATCCGGCTCTCGACGCCGCTCGGGCCGGCGCGCCTGGACGTGGCCTATAATCCGTACAAGCTGCAGGCGGGCACGCTCTTTCAGGTCGACACCCTGGGCGCGCTGACGCCGGTGCCGGGCGAGGGGTCCTACGTCAAGGCGCGGAGCAGCAACTTCACCTTCCACTTCGCGGTGGGGCAGGCCTTCTGATGCGACGGCGGATCGCGCGCTTCTTCTTCGTCATCCTGCTCGGCACCGTGGCAATGGTGCTGGGCGTGGTGACGTCGATGACGCTCACGCCGCCGGGCCGGAACCTGCTCGCGCGCACGGTGTCGCAGGCGCTCGACCGGATCGTGATCGGCCAGGTGAAGGTCGGCGCGATCTCGGGCTCGTTCGTGTACGATCTCGCGATCGAGGACCTGGTCGTCCGCGACACCGCGGGCGGCGCTGCTCGCCGACCTGCCGCGCGTGCGGGTGACCTACCGGCTCCCCAACCTGCTCGCGGGCCAGGTGCTCCTCAGCAGCGTCACGGTCGACCACCCGACCATCCAGCTCATCAAGCTCCGCAACGGCCGGATGAACTTCGAGGAGGTGCTGGGGCTCAAGAAGGGGAAGGGCGGGGGCCCGGGGCCGCTGATCGACTTCCACGACGTGAGGGTCACCGGCGGCACGCTCCGGATCGCGCTGCCCTGGAATCCCGACCGCTCGCTCCGCACCGTGGCGCAGCGCGATTCCGCGCTCGAGGTCGAGCGGGCCAAGCCCGGACGGGTGATCGAGGAAGGCGGGGACGGGCTTCGCCGGGTCATCCTGCTCTCCGATCTCGACGCCCGCTTCGCCCGGCTCCGGATCGCGACGCCGGACCGGAAGCCGTTCACGGTCGACATCGATGCGCTCGCGACCCGGGTGAGCGATCCGGCCGTGACCGTCACCGAAGCGGTGGGCCGGGTCCGGCTCCACGGCGACAGCGCCATCTTCAGCCTCTCCAGCGGCTCGCTTCCCGATACGCGGTTCTCGGGCGGCGGCGCGGTCACCTGGCCGCACGACACGACGCTGTACGACTTCCAGGTGACCTCGCCGCACGTGAACCTGGACGACCTCCACTGGGTCTCGCCCGACTTCCCGGCCATGACCGGCAGCGGCGTCGTCGCGGGGAAGTCGGAGACCGGCGCCCGGACCGCCTACGACATCCGCGAGCTGCACCTCCGGAACGGCGAGCAGCAGGTCAACGGCTCGCTCGTCGCGATCACCGACCGGCGGCGCGGGCTCGGCTTCCGCGACATGAACGTCACGCTCCGGGACCTCGACCTCGACGCGGCCCGGGCCTACGTCGACTCGCTGCCGTTCTTCGGTACGCTGAGCGGGACGCATCACCGGTGCCGGGTTCCTCGACGCCATGGACGTGACGATCGACTGGTCCTTCGCCGACGCGCGCGTGCCGGGCCGGCCGGTGTCGAAGATCGCGGGGACCGGCATCGTGGGCTCGACCCGGGACAGCGGGCTCACGTTCACCCATTTCGTGGTGCGCCGCTCGGACGTCGACCTCCGGACCGTGCGCCGTCTCGCGCCTGCCGTGATCATCGAAGGGCGGCTCGCCGCGGCGGGCACCCTCGACGGCCCGCTCAAGAACGTCACCTTCCGCGGCACCGCCCGGCAGCAGGACGGCGACCGGCCGCCCAGCACGGCCACCGGGACCGTGTATCTCGACACTCGCCGGGACTCGCTCGCGCTCGCGACCGACGTCGTCTTCGACCCGCTCGTCGTTCGACGGGATCCGCCGCGCCTTCCCCACGCTCAAGACCAAGGGCGAGCTCCGCGGCCGGTTCCGGAGCGAGGGGACGCTGAGCCGGCTCGCCGTGAACGCCGATCTCACCGGCGACCTGGGCGACGTCCAGGCCGAAGGATTCATCACCGCGCTCCCGCCGCTCTGGGGCGCCGACGGGCTCCGCCTCCGGTTCGCCCGGGTCAACCTCGCCACCCTCACGGGGCAGACGCTCTCCACCTCGCTCACGGGCGAGCTGCGCGCCACCGGCCGCATCGACACCGTCCACGCGCCCGAGGGGAACCTCGAGCTGGCCCTCACCCGGAGCCGCATCCGCGAGTGGACCATCGACAGCCTCTTCGGCCGGGGCGGCGTGCACGACAGCGTGATCCGGGTGGATACCGCCTACGCGGAATGGAAGGGCGCCCGCGCCTCGGGCGGCGGCACGCTGGGCTGGCGCGCGCCGCGGAACGGGCGCATGCGCTTCGACCTCGCGGCCGACAGCCTGATCGGGTTCGACTCGCTGCTGCTCGCGATGACCCAGCAGAAGCGCGATACCTCCGCCGAAGCCCGCCCGCTCACCGGCCGCGCCGAGGGGCGCGTGGACCTGGCGGGCAGCCTCGACTCGCTGCTGGCGGACGGCTCGTTCGCGGTCGACGGGTTCGAGTGGCAGCGGATCCGCTCGCCGCGGTTCACCGGGACCGTCAACTGGCTCGGCGGGCGGCGCCCGCGCCTCACCGCGCGCGCCGCCGCCGACTCGATCCGGATCCAGCAGTGGGTGCTCCACCGGGCCGGCGGCGCGGTGGACGGGTTCACCGACTCGCTCGGCTGGAGCGCCGGCACCACCCTGGGCGACGCCTCCCGCTTCGACGCCACCGGCGCGTGGTACCAGCGAGGCGAGTCGCCCGTGCTCCGGATCGACTCGCTGCTCGCGCGGCTCGCGCGGCGGCAGTACCGGCTGGAGGCGCCGATGGTGGTGGCGCTGGCGGATTCGGCGCCGTCGGTGAGCCCGCTGCGCCTCGCGTCGCTCGACGGCTCGAGCGTGCTCCAGGCGGCCGGCCGCATCCCGGGCAAGGCGCCGGGCGACCTCCAGCGTCCAGCTCCTCGGGCTCGATGTGCAGGACGTCTACGGGCTGCTGCAGCGCGACACGACCGGCGTGCACGGCGAGGTCGAGCTCGACCTGCAGATCGGCGGCACCGCCGCGGCGCCGACCTTCCGCGGGCTCGCGCGGCTGGCCGACGCGCGCTTCGGCGACTTCCAGTCGCCGTTCATCCAGGGCGTGCTCAACTACGAGTCGCGCCGGCTCGACGCCAACCTCGACCTCTGGCGCACGGGCGAGAACCTGGTGCAGGTGGAGGCCCACCTGCCGCTCGACCTGGCGCTCACCGGCGTCGAGAAGCGGCAGATCGACGGCCCGCTCTCGGTCCGGGCGCAGACGGACAGCGTCTCCCTCGGCCTGCTCGAGGCCATCACGCCGGCCGTCAACCGCGTCGGCGGGACCCTCAAGGCGGACGTCCAGGTGGGCGGCACCTGGTCCGCGCCGCGGCTCGCGGGCGCGATCGACATCAAGGGCGGCAGCATGTCGGTCCCGGGGCTCGGCGTGCGTTTCGGCACGGTCCAGGGCGGCGCGATCCTCGAAGGCGACTCGTTGCGGCTACACGACGTGCTGCTCACGAGTGGCGGCGGCCGGCTGGAGGTCGGCGGCTCGGTGCGGCTCGAGAACCTCTCGCGGCCGATCCTCGACCTCACATTCAAGGCGAATCAGTTCCGCGCCCTCGACGTGCGGAGCTTCCTCACGCTCGTCGGCACCGGCGATCTCGAGCTTCGCGGCCCGGTGTTCGGCGCGACGCTGACCGGCGGGCTGCTGGCCAACAGCGGCGTGCTGTACTTCGCGGACCTGGTCAACAAGCGGATCATCGACCTCGAGGACCCGTCGATCGCCGACCTGGTGGACACGACCCTCATCCGCCGCGAGAACCTGGGCGCCAAATTCCAGAACCGGTTCCTGGACTCGCTCCGGATCGAGGATCTGCGGGTGGAGATGGGCTCCGACGTCTGGCTCCGCTCCGCCGAGGCGAACATCCAGCTCGAGGGCCGCATGCGGCTGAGCAAGCTGGCACAGACGTACAAGCCGATCGGCACGCTGAATGCGCCGCGCGGCTCCTACACACTCAAGGTCGGCCCCGTCACCCGCGACTTCACGGTGTCCCGCGGCCAGGTGACCTACACCGGCGACCTCAACGCCGGGCTCGACATCGCGGCGCAGTACACCGTGCGCGGCGTCCGCGGCGACGAGATCCCGGTCATCGCGAGCGTCACCGGCACGCTGTATCAGCCCAAGCTCACGCTCGCGAGCACCGTCCGGCCGCCGATCTCCGAGACCGACCTCATCTCGTACATCATCACCGGGTACCCGGCCAACGAGGCCACGCTGCTCGGGCGGCGGGAGCGCGGCTCCAGACCGGCCTGGCCTACTTCTCGAGCGAGCTCGAGCGCGCCCTGATCCAGGACATCGGCGTGCCGATCGACCTGATCGAGATCCGCCCGGGCGCCTCGTCCAGCCCGACCGGCGCCGGCGGGTCGCTCACCCAGCTCGCGGCCGGATGGCAGATCGGCAAGAAGACGTTCCTCACGTTCAACGCCGGCTTCTGCCCCGACTTCAGCCAGGTGAGCTACAAGAACCTGGGCGCCAACCTCGAGTTCCGCTTCAGCCGCGAGTGGAAGCTCCAGAGCTCGGTGGAGCCGACCATCCAGTCGTGCACCAATTTCGTCATCTCCAACCAGTTCGGGAACAGCAGCCTGTACCAGGTCGGCCTCGACATTCTCTGGGAGCGCGAGTTCTAGTGCCGCGGGTGCTGCTGATCACCAACCCCGCCGCCGCGCGCACCCGGGCCAGCGCCGTGGACGTGCTCATGCGCACCTTCGCCGCGGCCGGGTGGAACGCGGAGGTGCTCGCCACCGGCGGTCCGGGCGACGCGCGCCGGCTCGCGGCCGAGGGCGTGGCCCAGGGCATGGACATCGTGGCGGTCTTCGGCGGCGACGGCACCACGATGCAGGCCGCCGCGGCGCTGGTCGGCACCGACGTGGCGCTCGGCGTCATCCCGGGCGGCACCGGGAACCTGCTGGCCGGCAACCTCCGGATTCCGTCGGCGCCGGCGCGGGCCGCCCGCGCGCTCGTCAGCGCTCGGCCCAAGCTGTTCGACCTGGGCCGCATGCAGCGCCCGGACGGGGAGCACTACTTCGCCGTGGCCTGCGGCGCGGGCTACGACGCGCGGGTCATGGCGGAGACGTTGGCCGAGCACAAGCGCCGCTGGGGCATGGCGGCGTACGTGGCGACGACGCTTCGGCTCATCCGCGAGATCCGGAGCACCGACCACATCATCACCATCGACGGCGTCGTCTACGACGCCAACGCGGCGATGGTGCTCGTGGCCAACTGCGGCGAGGTGATCCCGCCGTACATCCGGCTGGGGGCGGGCATCCGCCCGGACGACGGGCTGCTCGACGTGGTGGTCGTGCGGGCCAACGGCTTCGGGCAGAGCCTCCGGGCCGTCTGGGACCTGCTCCGGATGGCCCCCGAGGTCGATGGGCTCGACACCTACGTCGGGTATGCCCGCGGCCGGGAAGTCCGGGTCGAGACCCATCCCGTCCAGCCGGTCCAGCTCGACGGGGAGGACGGCGGCGAGACGCCGTTCACGGCCACGGTGGTGCCCAAGGCGATCCGGATCATGGTGCCGGGCGGGTGAGGTTGGCGAGTTGATGGCTACTGACTAATTTTTGGTGGGCATGCGTCACGCGTTTGCTTCTGCCACTACCTAAGGCATCCCAATGGCCGGATCCGTCCTCCTCATCGATGACGATGTCGACGTTTTGCGCAGCATCGGGAACTACTTCGAGCGGCTGTCGTACGAGGTCACCCGGGAGCTGAGCGGCGAGGCGGGGCTGGCCACGTTCGATCGCCTGCGGCCCGAGGTGGTGATCCTGGACCTGCGCCTGCCGGGGATGGACGGCCTGGAGGTCCTCGAGCACCTGCGGCAACGGGACGCCGCCGTCATTCTCCTCACCGGCGAGAGCGACGTCGCCACCGCGGTCCGCGCCATGCAGCTCGGCGCCGAGAACTTCCTCACCAAGCCGGTGGACATGGAGCACCTCGCCGCCGCGACCGCCCGGGTGGCCGACAAGGCGCGCCTCCGCCGGATCAACGAGGCGCTGCTGGGGCAGACCGCCCCGGGCTACGGCCTCGATTCGCTGGGCACGTCGTCGGGCATGCAGGACTTCGCCCACCAGGTGGGGCTCCTGGCCCAGAGCGAGCGGACCACCGTGCTCCTCACCGGCGAGAGCGGCACCGGCAAGGGGTGGGTGGCGCGGATGATCCACGACCTGAGCGCCGCGCACCAAGGCCCCGTTCGTCGAGGTCAACTGCGCCGGGCTCAACGCCACCTTCCTCGACAGCGAGCTGTTCGGCCACGAGAAGGGGGCGTTCACCGACGCCAAGGACCGCAAGCAGGGGCTGTTCGAGATCGCCGACCACGGCACGATCTTCCTCGACGAGATCGGCGACCTCGCGCCGGAGCTCCAGCCCAAGCTGCTCAAGGTGCTCGAGACCAAGACCTTCCGCCGGCTCGGCGGCACGCGCGAGATCACCGTGGACGTGCGGCTCATCGCGGCGACCAACAAGGACCTGCAGAGCGAGGTGGAGGAGCTGCGCTTCCGGGAGGATCTCTACTACCGGCTGAGCGTGATGCCGCTTCAGCTCCCCGCGGTGCGCGACCGCTCGCGCGAGGACCGGCTGGCGCTCATCACCCGGCTGCTGACCGATCTCCGCTCCGAGCTCCCCGACGGCCCCCCCACGCTCTCGGGCGAGGTGCTCGACCGGCTCCTGGCCTACGGCTGGCCCGGCAACGTGCGCGAGATGCGGAACGTGCTCGAGCGCGCGCTCATTCTCGGCCGCGGCGCGCCCGCGGTGAGCGTCGAGCACCTGCCCGGCGAGTTCCGCGCCCGGCCCGGCATCGGCGACCGGCGCCACACGCCGCTCAGCCTCGAGGACCTCGAGCGCCAGCACATCGAGCGCACCCTCAAGCACCACACCGGCAACCGGACCCGCGCCGCCATCGAGCTCGGGATCTCGCGCGCCACGCTGATCAACAAGATCAAGCGCTACATCGCTCACCTCCTGAGGTCGCCATGGCCGAGATTCGCGAGCACGACGCCATGGGCTGCCGGGCCTGCGGCCGCGAGGAGCGCGCGTCCGAGGGCTATCCCTGCGCCAACTGCGGGACGTTCATCTGCCTCATCTGCAGCTTTCGCGGCGTGACGCTCTGCCGCGAGTGCGCCGCCAAGGAAGCCGCTCCGTCGTGACCGCGGTCATCGCGCGCGCCGCCATCGTGCCGGTCTTCGCGCAGCCGACCCTCCGCTCCGAGCAGGCGAGCCAGCTCGTCCTCGGCGAGACCGCGGCCGTGCTCGAGGCCGCCGCCGACTGGCGGCGCGTGCGCACCGATCTCGACGGCTACGAGGGCTGGGTGCACGCCGGCTACTGCGTCGAGGTGGACGACGCGGAGGGCCGAGGCCTGGCGGCGGGAGGCCACCGGCTGGAGCCTGGGCGCGGCCGTGCGGCTGGGCGAGGGGCCGGCGGTGCGGCTCCCGCTCCGCGCCCGGGTGGCGCTCGAGGGCGAGACGGTCCGCCTGCCCGACGGCCGCCGCGGGCAGGTGGCCGAGGGCGCGCTCGCCTGCGCGGCCGAAGCGGTGCAGGCCGCGCGCGCCAAGCCGCCCGAGCGCTGGGCGCTCGAGTACTTCGCGGGCTCGCCATACGAGTGGGGCGGGGTGACGCCGTGCGGCGTGGACTGCTCCGGCGTGGTGCAGACCACCTTCCTCGCCCGCGGCATCACGCTGCCGCGCGACTCGTCCCAGCAGGCGCGGCTGCGGCGCGCTGGTCCCGCTCGACGCGCATCCGGCCCGGCGACCTGCTGTTCTTCCGCGAAGGCACGGGCGCGCGGGTCACCCACGTCGCCTTCGCCGGCGAGGCGGACACGCTGGTGCACTCGACGATCGCGGTGGGCGGGATGGTGCAGGAGCCCTGGCTGCCGGGCAGCCGGGCCGCGTCGCTCCGCGAGCGGCTCGTCGCCGTGAGGCGGCTGGAGGAGCGGTGACGCGGAAGCTCGTCCTGTTCGACATCGACGGGACCATCCTCCTCACCGCCGGCGCCGGGCGCCGCGCCATCGTGGCCGCGCTCGCCGAAGCGGTGCGGGCCCACGCCGGCGTTCGAGCGGATCCGGTTCGACGGCAAGACCGACCCCCAGATCGTGGCCGAGATGCTCGAGGCCGCGGGCCAGCCCGAGCCGCGGGAGTCGGCGCGCGTGCGCGCGCTGTGCGAGCGCTACGTCGGCCTGCTGGCGCGCGAGCTCGAGCGGCCCACCACCCGGACCACCGTCATGCCCGGAGTCCACGCGCTGCTCGAGCGGCTCGAGGCGGAGCCCGGCGTCGTGCTCGGCCTCCTGACCGGCAACGTCGCCCAGGGCGCCGCGCTCAAGCTCCGCTCCGGCGGCATCGCGCCCGAGCGGTTCCGGGTGGGCGCCTACGGCTCGGATGCGGCGCACCGGCCCGACCTCCCGCCGATCGCGGCGCGCCGCGCCGAGGCCGATCTTCGGCCGCGTGCCCCGCGGCGCCGAGGTCGTCATCATCGGCGACACGCCGGCCGACGTGGCCTGCGGCGCCGGGATCGAGGCCCGCGCGCTCGGGGTCGCGACCGGCGCGTACTCGGTCGAGCGATCTCGAGGCCTGCGGGGCGCATGCGGTGTTCCTGGATCTCAGCGAGACGGACGCGGTGCTGGATGCGATTCTGCGGTGACGTGACGAGCTCGAGCTCAAGGCCGTCATCCCCGATCCCGACGCCCTGCGCGAGCGCCTCCGGGCGTCGGGCGGGCACGAGCGCTTCCGCGCCCGCATGACCGACCGCCGGTTCGACCGCGCCGGCGAGCTCGTCGCGCGCGGCGAGGTGCTCCGGGTGCGGAGCTACCGCTACGCCGACGGCCGGAGCGAGTCCATCCTGGGCTGGAAGGGGCCCGTGCGGCTCTCGCCCGACGGGTACAAGCAGCGCGAAGAGGTCGAGCTCCCGATCGCGCCGTCCGCCGGCCCCACCGGATCCCCCCACGCGTTCCTCGCCTCGCTCGGCTACGACGTGGTGCACGCCATCGACCGCGACGTCGAGGTCTACGACGTGGGCGGCGCCACCGTGCGCCTCGAGCGCTATCCCGACATGGATCCGCTGCTCGAGGTGGAGGGCGCGCCCGCCGACATCGAGCGCGCCATCCGCGCCACCGGCATCGGCCGCGACGCCTTCACCGCCGACTCGCTCGCCGACTTCGTGCGCCGGTTCGAGGCCCGCACCGGCCGGCCCGCGGTGCTGGCCGCCTCGTGACGTCGGCGCCCGGCTCCGAGCAGCTCTGGGTCGTGCCCGAGCTCGGCCCGTCGCTCGGGCGGCTGGTCGATCCGCCCGCCGCTTCCCGCGGCGCGCTCCGCGTCTCGCTCGACGACATCCGGCTCGCCCTCGTGACCGGGCGTGTTCGACCTGGCGGCCGCGGGCCGCTCGTTCGCCGCCGCCGGCGACCACGAGAGCGCGGTGGCCTCGCTCGGACGCGTGGCGTGGCTCGGGCTCTGGGAGCACGCGGTCGAGACGGCCGCGGTGCGGATCGCGGGCGAAGCGAACGCCGGGCTTCGGCTGGCCGCCGAGGAGTCGCGCTTTCCGCGGCGCCGGCGCGAGCGGCTCGCGCTCACGCGACGAAGACGCCCGCGCGATCGGCGCGCGGCTCGGCAGCGGCGGCGTCCAGTTCGTGGCGGCGCTGGATCAGCTCGAGCTGGCGGTGCACACGACGGGCAGCGCCCGCGGGCGCGGCGCCGCCGGCGCCCAGGCCTGGCAGGCGGCGCTCGCCGCGGCGGCGCGGCGGCTGGAGTCGGCGTGGCTCGCGCTCGATGCCGGGGCGCGGCGGGAGCAGGAGCACTGGGCCTCGGAGATCGCGCGCGTGCGCGCCTGGCGGCGTCCCACGTGGCCGCTCTGGCTGCTCACCGCGGTCGTGGCCGGCGCCGCGACCTACCTCGGCCTGGTGCTTGGCGGCTACCTGCCGGTGCCCCCTCCGCTCGAAGGGCTGGCGGCGTTCTGGTGGGCGCGGCTGTGAACGTGATCGGCGTGGGCGTGGACCTGGTGGATCTCGAGCGCGTCGCCCGGCTGCTGTCGAACAAGGGCGAGCACGCGCATGCAGAAGTTCTTCACCGACGAGGAGCGCGCCTACCTGGGCACGCGGCCGGACCCGACCGGACACGCCGGGGCCAGGATCGCGGCCAAGGAAGCGGTGTACAAGGCGCTCCAGTCGCTCCCGGGAGCGCGCGGCGTGGGCTGGCGGGAAATCGAGGTGACCCGGGACGACGACGGCCGTCCGGCGATCCGCCTCCACGGGCTCGCGGCGCGGCTCGCCGAGGAGAACGGCGGGCTGGTGGTGCAGGTGAGCCTGACCCACTCGGCGACGTCGGCGGGGGCCATCGCGATGGTGGGGGTTGCTTCCAGCTCGTCGCCTTGAGCTGGAGTCGAGATGCTGGAGCAGAGATCGTTGCCGTATTCACCACGAAGGCACGAAGGGCACAAAGGACACGAAGCCCCACCCCTGTTCCTTCGTGTCCTTCGTGCCTTCGTGGTGCAAGGCCAGCGATGTCCGCGCGGGCCTCGACTCCAGGCCCGCTCAGCATCGCACTCGCCCGTAACGTCCTTACTGCCAACCCTCTAGCAATTCCGACCGCCGCACTCTAATTTACCGGAGGCAAACTCAAACCGGGTGAAAATGATTCTCATCGGCGGCCTCCTCCCGATTCTCCTCGCGGCGTCTCCGCTCCAGGCCACCCAGCAGCCGGTCGTTTCGCAGGACCGTGCCCCCGTCGCCCGGCGCATCGCGGCGACCGCACAGCTCGCGGCGCAGGAATACCGGATCGGCGTCATCGACGGCCGGGTCGTGGCCAAGGCCGAGGTGGAGGAGGCCCAGCTCTTCCTGCAGGAGGCCCGGCGCTCCGCGGCCCTGCTGCCGTCCGAGGCCGGCCGGCCCGCCGCGGCGGAGATCGACGCGCTGGTCTCGCTGGTGAAGCGGACCGCGTCTCCCGACTCGCTCGATGCCCATGTGCGCTCGCTCAACGCGGGCCTCACCGAGCGCCTCGGTATCACCCTCGACGAGCTGCCGGCGCAGACGCCATCGCTCGCGCGGGGCGCGGAGATCTACCAGGCCAACTGCGCGGGCTGCCACGGGCCCGTAGGCAGGGGCGACGGCGCGCTCGCCGCCGGCCTCGATCCGCGTCCCGCCAACCTGGCCGACGGCGCCGCGCTGCGCGACGTCTCCCCGCTCGACTACTTCCGCCGCATCAGCATCGGCACCGTGGGCACGGCGATGCCGGCCTTCGAGGGCCGGCTCCCCGCCGAGGACCGCTGGGCGGCCGCGCTCTACGCCAGCATCCTCCGGGTGCCGGCGCCCCGGGGCGACGTGCCCCCGTCGCTCCGCGCCTTCGCGACGACCGGCAAGATGTCCGACGAGGCCGTGCTCAGCGCGCTGGGCATGAGCGGGCAGAGCGGGCCCGAGGCGCTCGGCCTGCTCGCGGCGGTCCGCACCTTCCAGGCCGACCACACGGGCACGGAGTCCGAGCAGGTCTTCGCGCGGGTGCGCGCGCAGCTCGACACGGCCTTCGCCCTCGCCCGCACCGGCGATCCCGCCGCGAGCGCCCGGGCGTTCGACGCGTACATGACGTTCGAGCAGGTCGAGCGCGGCGTGCGGGCCAAGAATCCCGGCCTGGCCACCCAGCTGGAGACCGCCTTCGCCTCGCTCCGGACGCGGGCCGCGGGCGGCGCCACGCCGGCCGAGCTCGACGCGCTCCGCCGGCAGCTCGACGCCGGGCTCGAGAGCGCCGAGCGCACGCTCGGCGACCAGGACTCGCCATTCAACCTGTTCGTGCAGTCGTTCATCATCATGCTGCGCGAGGGCCTCGAGGCGATCCTGATCGTCGGCGCGCTCATGACGTTCCTGGTGAAGATGGGGGCCTCCCATCGCCGCCGGGACATCCACGTGGGCGTCAGCGCGGCGATCGGCGCCAGCCTGCTGACCGCGATCGCACTCGAGACGGTGTTCGTGCTGAGCGCGGCCCACCGCGAGGCGCTCGAGGGCGGCACGATGGTCGTGGCCACGGCCGTGCTGTTCTACGTCAGCTACTGGCTGCTGTCGAAGATGGAAGTGGTGAAGTGGAACAAGTTCGTGAAGAGCAAGGTGCAGGACGCTCTCGACAGCGGCTCGGCGCTGGCCCTCGCGAGCGCGGCGTTTCTCGCGGTCTACCGCGAGGGCTTCGAGACGGTGCTGTTCTACAAGGCGCTCTTCGTCGCCGGCACCGCGGGCGGGACGATGCCGATCGTCGGCGGCATCCTGGCCGGGTCGGTGGTGCTGGTGGGCGTCTACATCGCGATCAACCGCTTCGGGGTGCGGCTGCCGCTCAAGCCGTTCTTCGCGGTGACGAGCGCGTTCCTCTACTACATGGCGTTCGTGTTCGCCGGGAAGGGCGTCGCCGAGCTGCAGGAAGGCGGGCTCATCGGCACGACGGTCCTCTCGTGGGCGCCGCGGATTCCGGCGCTCGGCATCTACCCGACCGCCGAGTCGCTCGGCGCTCAGGGGCTGCTGCTCCTGCTCGCGCTGGTGGCGCTGGCGTGGAACTTCGTCCTCGAGCCACGCCGCGTGCGCGGCGTGACCTCGGTGATGGTGCCGGAGCCGGCCGCCGCGCCCGCATCGCCGGTCGCTGCGGCGCCGCATCCGGCCCCGCTCCGGATGCCGGCCGCCGCGGTCGGTCCCGGCGCGGTCGTCGAGCTGCTTCGCTCGCTCGAGCGCATGGAGGCCGATCTGGCCGAGATGCGCTCCGAGGTCGAGCGGATGCGGCGACACCTGGTCTCCGCGCCATCGCTTCCCGTCCAGCCTCGGCCGCCGCGCTGATGCCGTTCGCCACTCCCGACCTCTGCGACGAATTCGGCGCGGAGGTCCGCGTGGCCGAGCCGGTGTTCCGGGATTTCGGCGGCGTCGAGCGCTTCGCGGGCCCCATCGCCACGCTTCGGGTCTTCGAGGACAATGCGCTGGTTCGCCAGGCGCTGGAGATGCCGGGCGCGGGCCGGGTGCTCGTCGTGGACGGCGGAGGCTCGCTCCGGTCGGCGCTGGTGGGCGGAAACCTGGCTGCCCTGGCGCACGAGAACGGCTGGAGCGGGCTCGTCGTGTATGGCTGCATCCGCGACGCGGCGGAGATCGCGAGCACGCCGGTCGGCGTGAAGGCGCTCCACGCCGTTCCCCGCAGGAGTGCCAAGGCCGGCGCAGGCGAGCGCGGCGTCTCCGTGGCTTTTGCGGGCGTCACGTTCGCGCCCGGGCGCCTGGCTCTACGCGGACCGGGACGGCATCGTGGTCGCGGATCGGAAGCTGGCTGACGATAGCGACGCGGTGGCGGTAGCCAACCCGAACACACGAACGGCCCGTCCAGATGGACGGGCCGTTCGCGTAGACAGGTGGTAGATCGCCCCCTGAGTTTACGGAGACAGGCCGATGTGCCAGCTCCACCCTTCTTCGATCTACCACTTTCCGATTGAAGTCCTGCTTCGACTTCTCGGGCTCTCTTATAGGGCAAGTGTGGTGCCACTTGGTGAAAAAACGGAAGCTATTGGGTGGCAACGCTTTACGGATCAACGGTGCGCGGGTGCAAAAACGGGCGCGTTCTGTCGAGGAGTGCGACAGTTTTAAATCAATGCATTGTAACTCATTGCTATGCAGATGTTACAGCAACCGTCTAAGGCTTTGACACGACCAAGTCCTTGTCACCCGTGAGATAGGCCCCTGGTGCCGGGTCGGGCGAACCCTTCAACGAGGTCAGCAGCCACACGCCCACCGCGACCAGGATGATCGACGTGAGCTGCGCCAACGTGAACGTCCCGGCGATCAGTCGGTCGTCCTTCGCCCGCAGGATCTCCACCAGGAATCGCTCGATCCCGGCGAACACCAGATACAGGCCGAACAGCCAGCCCACCGGCCGAGGCTGCTTGCGCCAGGCCCAGAGCACCGCGAAGGCGGCCAGCATGAGCGCGGTCTCGTAGAGCTGGGTCGGGTGCACCGCGAGCACGGTCGACGGAGACACGCCCGGCGGGACCGGGATGCCGAACATCGCGTGCATGTTGCCGGCGGTCGACGGCGGCAGCCCCTGGGGAAACTTCACGGCCCACGGCACCGACGTCGGCCGGCCGTAGTCGTCGTTGACGAGAAAGCATCCCACCCGGCCCAGCGCATACGAGGCGGCGAGCGCCGGGGCGATGAGCTGCATGGTCCACCGGAGCGGCACCCGGAGCCGCCAGCCGTTGAGGATGACCGCCGCCGTGCCGCCGAGGAAGCCGCCGTACCAGACGAAGCCGCCGCGCTCGAACAGCGCGCCCGGATCCCGCATGAGCGCCACGTACCAGAGCTTGGCCCCGATGATGCCGCCGATCACCGCCGCGGCCACCATGTCGGCCGAGTAGTCCTCGGACAGTCGCCGCCGGCGGAGCTCGAGCGTCACCAGCCAGCCGCCCATGAGGAACGCCACCATCATCATGAGCCCGTAGCCGGTGAGCTCGTGCGGAAAGAACGGCAGCGGGATCTTGAAGGGATAGATGGTCACGCGTTGGATCCGGAGACGGGAGTCGGGGCGATGAGGCCGGGCAGGGGCAGGTCGTCGCGCGGCTCGAGGTCCCAGCCGCTCCGTTCGCCCCGCGCGAGCCGCCACGCGCCCGCGGCGGCGATCATCGCCGCGTTGTCGGTGTTGAGCCGCGGGGAAGCTACGCTCACCCGGGCCTGCCCCGCCAGCCGGTCGCGGAGGCGCGTCACCAGCGCGCGATTGCAGGCGACCCCGCCGCCGATCATCGCGGCGGTGTAGCCGAGCGCCAGCGGTGGCGTGCGCCGCCTTGGCGACGAGCACGTCGGTGGCCGCGTCCTGGAATGCCCAGGCGATGTCGGCCTTGTCCTGCTCACCGAGCGCGGCCGGCTCGCCGCCGGGGGTCGGCCGCACCACGCGAAGGACGGCGGTCTTGAGGCCGCTGAACGAGAAGTCGTAGCGGTGGGGCCCGTCGCGGTCGAGCTCCTGGCGCATCGGCCGCGGAAAGCGGAATCGGTCGGGCCGGCCCTCGCGCGCGAGCCGCTCGATCGCCGCCCCGCCCGGATAGCCAAGGCCGAGCAGCTTGGCCACCTTGTCGAACGCCTCGCCGGCGGCATCGTCGAGCGTCTGGCCAAGCAGGCGATACTCGCCCCACGCGGGCACGTCGAGCAGCATGGTGTGCCCGCCGCTCACCAGCAGCGCCACGAACGGCGGCGCCAGCTCGGCATCCTCCAGGGTGGGCGCGAACAGATGGCCCTCGAGGTGGTTCACGCCCAGGAACGGACGGTCGAGACTGTAGGCCAGCGTCTTGGCGTGCATCACGCCCACCAGCAGCGCGCCCACCAGCCCGGGGCCGGCGGTCACCGCGACGCCGTCAAGCTGCCGGAGGCCGATGCCCGCGTCGCCCAGCGCCCGGTCGACCACGGATCCGAGCGCCTGCACGTGCGCCCGGCTGGCGAGCTCGGGCACGACGCCGCCGAAGATCCGGTGCACGTCCTGCGAGAGAATCGAGAGCCCCGCGAGCTCCGGGCGCCCGCGCGTTCGACGCATCGTCCCTCGAGAGCACGGCCGCCGAGGTCTCGTCGCACGAGGTCTCGATCCCCAGGATCCACTCAGCCATCGCCGCTCCGGCGGACGAGCGCCAGGCTGTCGGGCAGCGCCCGGGCGTCGAGTCCCGGCGGGGCGAGCACGCGAAGCGCGGCGCGTCCCTCGCCCGGCGGACCGGTCCAGTCCACCACCACGGGCACGCTGTCGCGCGAGAGGCCGGCAAGGCGGGTCGCCGGCCCGCGCACCCGCACTTCGACCGTGGCCCGCTCCGGTCGCACGACCGCCGCGAGGTCGCTCGGCAGCCGCACCGGCACCCGGGTCAGGGTCCGCTCGCCCATCGCCTCGATGCTGACCCGCACGGTGACCTGCGCCGGCAGTACCCGCACCCGCCCGAAGCCCGAGGTGTCGAGCGCGAGAGTTTCCTCGACCGGCCCGTCGGCCTGGGCCACCTCGAGCGGCTCGGTGCGCACCGAGTCGACGCGCTCGATCGCGTCGCGCGGGCCGAGCAGCCGGACGGTGCCCGGGACCACCGCGATCGCGCTCAGCACATGCCCCGTCTCCGGCGGCAGCCGGACGACGGCTTGCACCGGCACCACGCGCTGGAAGGTGGAGTCGAGCTCGACCGCCACGGCGCGCGGCTGCACGTCCTGCACGTGCACGTCCACGCCGCGGGGAATCTCGAGCTCGCCGGGGGTGAGCTCGACCTGCACCAGGTCGGCGGCGGTGGTGTCGGGCAGGATACGCGTGAGCCGCATCGGGGTGGTGGTGAGCCGGAGCAGCTCGCGCCGCGGGCCGGTGACGAGCGCCCGCACCGGCCCCTCCGTCCGCACGACGGTCCGCCCGGCCGGCGGCCGCACGCTCAGGTCCACCGGCACGAGCGCGCTCGCGGGCTCCTCGCCGGCGGCGATGAACCAGAGGAAGACCGACAGCCCGAGGGAGGTGAACTTGAGCGGCAGGTCGGCGGTGAGCGCGCTGCGAAGGCTCACGTCAGGCGCCGGGCTCGTCGAGGAGCCGTCGGATGAGCGCCCGGTTGGCCTCCGAGTTCCAGTCGTGGGCGCGCGATGATTCGCTTGACGATCACGCCGTGGCGATCGAGCAGAAAGCTTTCGGGCACCCCGGTCGTCTGGTAGAGCTGCGCGACACGGCCGCTGCGGTCCTGCAGGAGGTCGAAGCTGAGCCCGAGCTCGCTTCCGAACTCCCGCACGCCGTCCGGCCCTCCTTCGTCGATGCTCACGGCCGCGATCGCGAAGCCCTGCGGTGCCAGCGAGTCGTACACCTGCTCCATGGACGGCATCTCGACGCGGCAGGGCACGCACCAGGTGGCCCAGATGTTGATCAGCGTCACCTTGCCGCGGTAGCGCTCGTGGAGGGAAACGGAGTCGCCGGTGGCGAGGTCGATCGCCTTGAAATCGGGGGCAACCGACCCAACGGCCACCGGCTTCACCTCGTTTCCGATCTGGGTCATGATGACGGCTCCGCCCGCGAGGCCGGCGACGACGAGACCCACGAAGATCCACTGCTTCGACATGGATTCCCTCAGACTCTGACGGCGCAGCGCCGTTGCAGCTCTCGCACCGCCTCGCCGGGATCGGGCGCGCCGAACACGGCGGTGCCGGCCACGAACGTATCCGCGCCCGCGCCCCAGGCTTCGGCGATGGTGGCGGTGGTGATCCCGCCGTCGACCTCCAGCGCGGCGGCCGACCGGTGGCGGTCGAGCAGCGCGCGGACGCGGCGGATCTTGTCGGTGGAGCCCGGCAGGTACGACTGGCCGCCGAACCCAGGGTTCACGGACATCACGAGCACCAGGTCGAGATCGGGCACGACTTCCTCCATCAGCGCGAGCGGCGCGCCCGGATTGAGGGCGAGCCCCGCCTGCATCCCGCGCTCGCGCACGGCGGCGAGCTGCCGCTGCACGTGCACGGTGGCCTCGGGGTGGAAGGTGAAGACGTTGGCGCCCGCGTCGGCGTACTCGGCGATGTACTGCTCCGGCCGCTCCACCATCAGGTGGACGTCGAGCGGGTGGTCGGTGAGCCGCCGGATCGCCCGGATCATCGGCGCGCCGAAGCGTGAGGTTGGGCACGAAGTGCCCGTCCATCACGTCGACGTGGATCCACTCGGCGCCGCCGGCGATGGCCTGCTCGAGCTGCTCGCGCAGCCGGCCGAGGTCGGCGCTCAGCACGCTCGGCGAGATCCGCGCGCTCACAGGCCAGCCGCCGGCGGTCCGCTCACCACGAGGTCGACCCGCGAACCCCGCGGCCGCCCGTTGCCCGGCGAGGGCCGCGTGGCGATGACGATGCCGGGCTCGGCCCCTCCGCCGCGCACCGTGTCGACTCGTCCCACCCGGATCCCCGCCGCGACCACCACCTTCTCGCGCGTAGGGCAGGGCGAGACCTACGACGTCGGGCACGGTGACCGGCGCCGGACCCGCGCTCTGCACCAGTTGCACGATCGCGTTGGGCGGCGCGACCAAGCCCGGCGGCGGATCCTGCCACAGGACGAAGCCGCGCGGTGTCGTTGGGCTGGGGCGCTCCCCGTCGGCCCGCGAACGGAAGCCGGCGTTGGCGAGCGCGGTCTTCGCCTGCTCCAGCGGCTGGCCGAGCACGCGGGGGATCGCGTGCTCGTCGCCGCTGACGCCGCCGGGCGTGATCCAGAAGACGGAGATGGCGTAGCCCACGACGAAGGTGAGGGCGACGAGGCCCAGGTCGCGCGCGAACCGCCCCCACGACGCCGAGCGGATCGCTCCGAATGTCGGCTCGGTGTGCCTGCGCATCCTCATGGCGTCCGCCTCAGCCGGGCCGCGAACGCCCCGTCCATCTGGTGCCGATGGGGCAGGATCATCAGGTCTCCCTCGGGCGACGTCAGGGTGGCGGGGAAGGTCTCGCTCGGCTCGCGCCGGTACTCGGGGTGACGCGTCAGAAACCGCTCCACCTGCTCGGCGTTCTCCTCGGGCTCGATCGAGCAGGTGCTGTAGAGCAGGAGCCCGCCCGGCGCCACGGCCGCGGACGCGTGGTCGAGCAGCGCGGCCTGATGCTCAGCGAGCGACGCCAGTGCTTCGGGCGTCACCCGCCAGCGCGCGTCCGGATGCCGGGCGAAGGTGCCGGTGCCGAGACAGGGCGCATCGACCAGCACCGCGTCGACCGGCCGGACCGGCGGCGCGAGCGCGTCGGCGACGATCGCGAACTCGCGTCCGCTGCCGGCGCGGCGGAGGTTCCCGGCGAGGCGCCGCATCCGCGCGCGGCTGGCGTCGCCCGCGACGACCCGCGCCACGCCGCGACCCAGGGTGATGGCCTTGCCGCCGGGCGCCGCGCACGCGTCGTAGAGCGTGGCGTCCGGCGCCAGGTCGGCGTACCAGGCGAGCAGCGCCTGCGCCGGGTCCTGCACCTGAAATGCACCCTGCGCATAGCCCGGCAGGTCCTGCGGCCGCGACCGGTCGGTCATCAGCCCCGCGCCGAACGGCGCCGGGGTGACCTCGATTCCCGCGGCCCGCCAGCGCCGCTCGAGCTCTTCCGCGGGCTCGCGCGCGGGCTGCAGCACGAGCCGGGGCCGGGTGTTGTTCCAGCGGAGCAGCGCCTCGGTCTCCGCCGGACCGAAGCGCGCCAGCCAGCGTTCCACGAGCCAGTGCGGGTGCGACGCCGCGTCCGCAAGCTGTGCGCGCTGTCGGCTCGCCCGGCGCTGTCGTGCGCCACGGCCTCCGTGCCCGCTGGACCGGCCGCGCCTTTCACACCTTCCAAGCGCCCGACCCGCCGGAGCACCGCGTTCACGAATCCGCCTGCCTTCGCGCCGCCGGCCTCCTTGGCCAGGGCGACGCTGGTGTCCACGGCCGAGTGCGCGGGCACCCGGTCGAGCGCCGTCAGCTGGAAGGCGCCGAGCCGGAGCACTTCCTTGAGCTCCGGCGCCACGCTTGCCCAGCCGCGGGGGACCAGCGGGGCCAGCCGCTCGTCGAGCGCCGTCTGGCTCCGGAGCACGCCGGCGGCGAGCTCGTGCGCCAGCCGCCGGTCCGGCTCCGTCAGCCGCTGCACCGCCCGGTCGAGCGCTGCCTCGAACGGGCGGCCGGCGCGGACCTGCTGCAATACGGTGTACGCGGCGCGCCTGGAGTCGAGGCCCGGGGCGGACATCGCGGTCGCTTCATTGCACCACAAAGGCACAGAGAGCGCAGAGGGCCACGAGGAAACAACACAAATCGTGGTGTGTGTCTTCGTGGTTCTCTGTGCTCTTCGTGTCTCCGTGGTGAATCACGGCAACGATCTCTACTCCAGCATCCCGCGGACCGGCGAAGACGGCATCGCGACCTCGCGCCGCGGCATCCGGCCCGCCAGGTAGGCCAGGCGGCCGGCTTCGACAGCGAGGCCCATGGCGCGGGCCATGGCCACCGGATCCTGCGCCTCGGCGAGCGCCGTGTTCATGAGGATGCCGTCGACGCCCTGCTCCATGGTGACGCACGCGTCCGACGCGGTGCCGACGCCGGCGTCGACGATGACGGGCGCCGAGAGCCGGCGCTTGATCGTGCGGATGCTGTAGGGATTGACCAGGCCAAGGCCGCTGCCGATCGGCGAGGCCAGCGGCATGACCGCCGCGCAGCCCGCGTCCTCGAGCCGGAGGGCGGTGATGAGGTCGTCGTTGGTGTAGGCGAGGACCTGGAAGCCCTCCCGCACCAGCGTTCGGGCGGCCGCGAGCAGGCCCTCGGTGTCCGGGAGCAGGGTCTCCCGGTCGCCGATGACCTCGAGCTTCACGAAGTCGTTGAATCCCGCCTCCCGCGCCAGCCGCGCGTACCGGACGGCCTCGTCGGCGGAGTAGCAGCCGGCGGTGTTGGCGAGGAGGAAGTACTGGTCGGGGCTCAGGTGGTAGAGCACCCCCTCCTCCTTGCGTCCGGTCGAGGTCCACCCGCCGCACGGCCACCGTGACGATCTCGGCGCCGGAGGCCTCGATGGCGCGCACCATGTCCCCGTTGCTGCGGTACTTCCCCGTGCCGACCATGAGCCGCGAGCGGAAGCTCCGGCCGCCGATCGTCAGCGGGCGTCGGTGAGGGTGTCGGGGGCGAGGGTGCCGGTCATGTCGACTCCTTGGGGTGCTGGCGCTCTCGGGACACAGGAAAGATAATCGCTCCCGGCCTCACCCCCCGCCGACGAAATGCACGAGCTCGATGGAGTCGCCGTCCGCCACCGCCGTCTCCCCCAGCCGCACCCGGCGGACGATCTCGCGGTTCCGCTCCACCACGACCGTGCGCGGGTCGAGCCCGAGGTGCGCGAGCAGCTCGAGCAGCGTCGCCGGCCCCGGCACCCGGCGGGCCTCGCCGTTGATGGTGACGGCCAGCTCGCGTCACGTGTCGTCCGCCCAGGGCGCGAGCAGGGCGAGCGCCGCCGCGGCCGGGTCGGGCGCGCGCCAGAGCGCGGCGATGGCCGCGACGCCCCAGGCGCCCGCCTCGCGCACGGCCCGCCGCCCGGGCCGCGTCGATCCCGCCGATCGCGATCACCGGCCGGCCCAGCGCCGCCGCGGCGCGAACCAGGCCGAGCCCTGCCGCGGGACGGCCGGGGTGACTCGCCGTCTGGTACACGTTGCCGACGAGGAGGTAATCCGCGCCCTCGTCCACCGCCGCCGCGGCCTCGGCCTCCGTGTGCACCGAGCGGCCGATCCAGCCCGCCGGCAGGATCCGGCGCGCGTCGGCCGGCGCCAGGTCCTCCGCGGCGAGCTGCACGCCCTGCGGCGCCGAGCGCGGCCGCGACGTCGGGCCGCCCGCTCACGAACACGGCCGCCTCGGCCGGGCGCGCGAGCGCCAGCAGCCGTGCGGCCGCGCGGGCCAGGGCGGCGCCGCCGGCCGCTCGGTCGCGGGCATGGAGCGCCACCGCCGATCCCGCCGCCGCGATCGCCGCCGCGCGGACGCCGAAGTCGGGCGCCGCGAGCACCTCGGCGTCGGTGACCGCGTGGAGGCGGGGCAGGGGCCTCACTGCGAACCGGTCCCCGGCGGCGATGCCGCGGCCGCGCACCCAGTCACCCACGGCGAGCCGGGTGCGGCCCGCGGGCTGGACCTCGCGCACCTCGAGCGCGCCGCGGCCGGTGCCCACCACGAGCCGGTCGCCCGCCGCGAGCACCTGGCCGGGCTCGCCGGCCTGGTCGGTGGCGACGGCGCCGAACAGCTTGACCGGCGCGTCGGCGAGCGTGGCCCACGCGCCCGGCGCGGGATCGAAGGCGCGCACCTGCCGGGCGAGCGCGTCGGCCTCGCGGCGCCAGTCGAGGCGGGCGCTGTCGCGGTCGATCTTGGGGGCGAGGGTCATGGCGGCCGAGTCCTGGGGCTCGGGCTTCGCGAAGCCGGCGGCGAGGAGCGAGAGCGCGTCCACCAGCGCGGTCGCGCCGAGCTCGCTCAGCCGGGCGGCGAGCGCGCCCGCCGTCTCGCCTTCGCCGAGCGGCGTGGCGATCCGGTGCAGCACCGGCCCGCTGTCGAGTCCCGCCTCCATCTGCATGATGCTGATGCCGGTCTCGCGGTCGCCGGCGAGGATGGCGTGCTGGATCGGAGCCGCGCCGCGCCAGCGCGGCAGCAGCGAGGCGTGGACGTTGATCATGCCCTGCGCGGGGAGCGACGAGGACGTCGGCGCGGAGAATATGGCCGTAGGCGACGACGATGCCGAGCTCGGGCTCGAGCCGGCGGAGGCCGGCGAGGAAGACGTCGCCCAGCGGGCGGACCGGCTGGAGCACCGGGATCCCGGCGCGCTCCGCCTCCTGCTTGACCGGCGGCGGCGACCAGCGTCGAGCGCGAGCGGCCCTGCGGCTTGTCCGGCTGGGTGACGACCCCTACCACCTGGTACCGCTCGCGCAGCAGCGCCCGGAGGGACGGCACCGCGAACTCCGGTGTCCCGAAGAAGACGATCCGCATCACTCCGAGCTGGCCGATTCCGGCTGCACCTCTTTGGTGTATCCGGTGTCGTCCTTGTGCTCGCGCCGGTAGCGGGCGAGCAGCATCTGCCGCTTGATCAGGCTGAGGTGGTCGAGGAAGAGGATGCCGTCGAGGTGGTCGATCTCGTGCTGGATGGCGCGGGCCTTGAGCCCGGTCGCTTCCTTCCGGTAGCGGTTGCCATCGCGGTCGGTGGCCTCGATGACGACCCGCTCGGGCCGGCTCACGTCGCCGAAGATCTCCGGAATGGAGAGGCAGCCCTCCTCGGCGGCGGTGCGGCCCTCGCTCTCGAGGATGACCGGGTCGATCATCTCGAACCGGTCCTCGTCGGCGTCCACCACCGCGACCCGCCGTGCCACCCCGACCTGGTTGGCGGCGAGCCCCACGCCGCGGGCCGCGTCCATCGTCTCGTACATGTCGTCGACCAGGCGACGGACCTCGTCGTCCACGGCGCCGACTTCCTTGCTCCGCTGCCGGAGCACCGGCGAGCCCAGCAGGTGCAGCGACAGCAGGCTCATGCCGCGGGGGCCCCCGGGGCCGAGGTGCCGCCGATCCGCACGATGCGCGAGCGCTCGACCACCACGCTGGCGGTCCCGGTCTCGAGCGTGACGCGCGTCTCCTTCACGCCGGCGGACTCGACCTCCTTGATGTCCCGCACCTTGCCGATCAGCCCGCCGCTGGTCATCACCTCGTCGCCCTTCTTGAGATTGGTGAGCAGCTCGGCGTGCTTCTTCCGCGCCTGGCCCGAGGGGCGCAGGATCAGGAAGTAGAACACGAGGCCGATCGCCGCCATCTGCAGCAGCAGGACCGTGAAGCCCTCCACCCGAACCGGTTGGCGCCTGAAACATGATCTGCTCCTCACGTCCCGCGAGCATAGTGGCGGCGGAGCCACTCGCGGCTCCAGCCGTCGAACGTCCCGGCGAGGATGTGCGCGCGCGCCTGCTCCCCCAGCCGGACCAGAAAGCGGATGTTGTGCAGCGAGACCAGCCGGAGCCCGAGCATGTCCTCGACCACGAAGAGATGCCGCAGGTAGCCGCGCGGATAGGTGGTGCAGGTCTCGCAGTCGCACTCGGGATCGAGCGGCTCGGACGATCCCCTGAGCGCCGCGCCCCGCACGTTGACCCGTCCCGCCGGCAGCCACGCGGTCCCGTGCCGGCCGTTCCGCGTCGCGGCGACGCAGTCGAACAGGTCCACGCCGCGAGCGATCCCCTCGAGCAGATCGGCGGGAAAGCCGACACCCATAAGATAACGGGGCGTCTCGCGGGGCAGGGCGGGCTCGAGCAGCTCGAGCAGGCGGTGCATCACCGGCTTGGGCTCGCCGACCGAGAGCCCGCCGATGGCGACGCCGGTCCACGGTCCGCGCGCGAGCGTGCCCTCGAGCGAGCGGAGGCGGAGGTCGTCGTGGGTGCCGCCTTGCACGACGGGCCAGAGGGTTTGGCAGGCGGGCCGGCGGTCAGGCGAGCTCGGCGGTCAGTTCCTGGTGTCTCGCCTTACAACGATCCAGCCACCGCAGCGTCCGCTCCATCCCCTCGAGCGCGAGCGCGTACGGCGCCTGGCCGGGCACGACGTGGTCGAACGCCATGGCGACGTCGGCGCCGAGCGCGATCTGGATCTCCATCGCGCGCTCGGGCGTGAGCGTGCGATAGCTGCCGTCGACATGGCTCTGGAACTCGACGCCGTCCTCGCCGATCCGCCGGAGACCCTCGAGCGAGAACACCTGGAAGCCGCCGGAGTCGGTGAGCATCGGCCCCGGCCCAGGTGGTGAACCGGTTGAGCCCGCCCATCTGCTCGACGACGGCCTCGCCGGGGCGGAGGTGCAGGTGGTAGCTGTTGCCGAGGACGATCTGCGCGCCGGTGCGGCGCCACGTCGCCCGGGCTCAAGCCCCGGACGACGCCGTGGGTGCCGACCGGCATGAACGCCGGCGTCTCGACGATGCCGTGGGGAAGGGTGAGCGTGCCGGCGCGGGCGGCGCCCTGGGTGGCCTGGAGCTGGAACTCGAACATCAGGCGGGCGGGCGCTCCTGCCGCCGCCAGCACGCGATCGATCTGCCGCCGGTGCACCAGGTCGTGCCCGCCCATCAGTCCGGATGAGCAGGTCGAGGCTCTCGGGCCCCCGCTCGCTGTGCAGGCCAACCCGCGCGCGCTGCGCCGGCGTGAGCGAGCGCCAGAGCCGGAGGTTCGCCGCGCGGACGCCGCGCAGCTGCGCCAGGGCCACGTCGAGCGGCATCGTCGGCGTAGCCGAGCGTCCGGGCCCAGGCGTCCTGGTCGTAGCCCTGGATCGCCGGCCGATCCACGGTCAGGATCTGCCGCGTGCGCCAGGCCAGCACGACCTCGGCGTCGGCGAGATGCTGGATGACTTCGACCGCCGACCACTTGCCCGGCGCCTCGGCTCGGCGCAGCATCGCGTCGTCGAGCCCCGCGGTGCGGCGCTCGAGCCAGGGCAGCAGCTGGGCCGGCGATCTCGAGCGGGTCCTGGTCGCCGAGCAGATCGAGCAGCGCGCGCACGTAGGTCTGCGCGGCCGCGGCGGCGCCGCCGGCGGGATTGGCGAAGGTCATCGAGCCCTCCGGGTCAGAGAATCACCATGGCGTCGCCGTAGGAGTAGAACCGGTACCGCTGGGCGACGGCGTGGGCGTAGGCGGCCATCGCGAGCTCGTGGCCCGCGAAGGCGCTCACCAGCATGAGCAGGGTGGAGCGGGGCAGGTGGAAGTTGGTGAGCAGCCGGTCCACCACCCGGAACTCGTAGCCCGGCGTGATCAGGAGGCTGGTCTCGCCCGGCGCCCGCGCGCACGCGGCCATCCGCGTCGGCCGCGCTCTCGAGCGCGCGGACCACGGTGGTCCCCACCGCCCAGATGCGGCCGCCCTGCTCGCGGACGAGGTCGATCAGCCCCGCGAGCCGCGCGGAGATCTCGTAGCGCTCGGGATGCATCGCGTGCTCGGCTGGATCGTCGACGTCGACCGGCTTGAAGGTGCCGGGTCCCACCTGCAGGTCCAGCCCCGAGACCAGGACGCCTTTGGCCGTGAGGGCGTCGAGCAGCTCGGCGGTGAAGTGGAGTCCCGCTGTCGGCGCGGCGACGCTGCCCTCGGCCCGCGCGTAGACGGTCTGGTAGCGCTGCTCGTCGGCCGCGGTCGGGTCGCGCGTGATGTAGGGCGGGAGGGGGAGCCGGCCGAAGCGGCGGATCGCCTCTTCCGCCGTGGCGCCGACGAAGCTCGACGCGGCGGTGGCCGTCGTCCAGCACCTCGAGCGTCTCGACGGCGACGTCGCCGGCCGAGCGCGATGCGCTTGCCCGGCTGCAGCGCGCTGCCCGGCTTCCCGAGCGCGATCCAGCCGCCCGTCCGCCGCCGGATGGATCAGCAGCACCTCGGCCGGCGCCCCCGACGGCCGGGTGCCGAGCAGCCGAGCGTGCCGCACGCGAGTGGTGTTGAGGACGACCAGGTCGCCCGCGGGGATGAGCGAGGCGAGCTGCGCGAACCAGGTGTCGGCCAGGACGCCGCCTCCGACGGCATGGCGCTCGCCGGCCGGCATCCCGGTGGAGCGGATGACCCGCGGCACGGCGGCCGAGGCCGCGGGTCGGACGCTCCGCGGCGCGCCGGTCGGGTGCCACGCCGATCCGCGCGGTCGGCCCGGAGCACCATCAGCAGCCGGCTCCCGGCCCGGTCCGCGAGCGGCTCCTGGGCGATGAGCTCGGGCGGCAGGTCGTAGTCGAAGTCGGCGGTGCGGAGGCGCTCAGCCGTCAAAGATCGTCGCCTGTGCCGCGGGCGGCGTGAGCCCGAATCGGCGGTAGGCGAGCGCCGTGGCGCAGCGCCCGCGGGGCGTCCGCTCGAGGAAGCCCTGCTGGATGAGATAGGGCTCGTAGACCTCCTCCAGCGTGCCGGCGTCCTCGCCCACCGCGACGGCGACGGTGCCGAGCCCCACCGGCCCGCCGCGCGAACTTCTCGATGATCGTGGTGAGGATCCGCGCGTCCATGTCGTCGAGCCCGAACTCGTCCACGTTGAGCCGCGCCAGCGCCGCGGCCGCGACGGCGGCGTCGATGTGGCCGTCGGCCTTCACCTGCGCGTAGTCGCGCACCCGGCGGAGCAGGCGGTTGGCCACCCGCGGCGTGCCGCGGCTCCGGCGGGCGATCTCGGAGGCGCCGGCCTCGTCGGTCGGGATCTGGAGGATCGTGGCGCTGCGGGCGATGATCCGCTGCAGGTCGCTCGGGCGGATAGAACCCGAGCCGCTCGACCAGCCCGAAGCGGGCGCGCATCGGCGGGGTCAGCAGCCCGAAGCGGGTCGTCGCGCCGATCAGCGTGAAGCGCTCGAGCGCCATCGGGATGGTCTGCGCGTGGGGCCCGTCGGCGATGCGGACGTCCACCCGGTAGTCCTCCATGGCCGGGTAGAGGAACTCCTCGAGCGCCGGCTTCATCCGGTGGATCTCGTCGATGAAGAGCATGTCGCCCGGACCGAGCGACGTGAGGAGACCGACGAGGTCGCCCGGCTTCTCGAGCACGGGGCCCGAGGTGGTGCGGAGCTGCACGCCCATCTCGCGCGCCATGAGCATGGCGAGCGTGGTCTTGCCGAGGCCGGGCGGGCCGAAGAACAGCGTGTGGTCGAGCGTCTCGCGCCGACCCTTGGCCGCGTCGATCGCGATCTGCAGCGAGCTCTTCACCTGTTCCTGCCCCACGAACTCGTCCAGCCGCGACGGCCGAAGCGCGGCGTCGGCGCCGGTCTCTTCGGGGAGGGGTTCGGGGGTGGTGACCTGCAGTCTGTTCATTTCTGAGCATCATTCCTGCTCGGTAGCTGGCATCGTTGCTCTATTTTACCACGAAGGCACGAAGGACACGAAGGTACACGAAGAAAACACAATAAATGTTGTTGCTGTTCTTCGTGGTCCTTCGTGTCCTTCGTGCCTTCGTGGTGAAAGGCCGCACGATCTGCGCCGAGGCGACGACACGAACTCCAACCGACTAGTCGTCCAGCCGCGCGTTCCAGCGCACCGGCCGGATATCCGGCTCGACGATGTGCCACGCGCGGCAGTGATTGCAGCGGTCGCGAATGCTGGTGCTGTCGGCGGGCACCAGCTTGCGGTTGGTGCTGCCGCAGCGGGTGCAGTTCCATTCGGCGGTCACGGCGGGTACGCTCATCACGGTCATCGCCCTCCCCGGGCGGCGGCGAGCTCCTGCAAGGCCCGCCGGATCAGTTGCGAGGTCTCCTGCGACGCGCCGTCGGTGAGCGCGATCCGCACCGCATCGTCGGCCGCGACCGGGCCCGTAGCCCAGCCCGATCAGCGCGCGCACCGCCTCCTCGGCGCCGGCGGCGCGAGGGGCGTGCGACTCCAGCGACACGTCGCCGAACTTGTCCTGCAGCTCCAGCACCAGCCGCTCCGCCTTCTTCTTCCCGACGCCGCTCACCGAGCTGAGCGCCGCGAGGTCGCGTGCCAGCACGCTCCGCACCGTTCGCTCGGGCCCGAGCGCCGAGAGCAGGGCCAGCGCGAGCTTGGGCCCGAACCCGCTGGCGCCGAGCAGCCGCTGGAACACCATCCGCTCCACCGGGCGGTCGAAGCCGTAGAGCGACCACCCGTCCTCCTTCACCACCAGCTCGGTGTGGAGGCTCACGCGGCCGCCCGCCGCCGGCAGCCGCTCGGCCACGCCGGCCGGCACCGTCACCGCGTAGCCCACGCCGCCGTCGGTCTGCACCACGATCGTGTCGCCCGCGCGGCTCGCGAGCACGCCGCTCACCGAGGCGATCATCGCGCGCCCGTGACCTGGCGAAAGAACGTCGCCTGCCGGGTGCCGATGAGCAGGTGCGCGAGGGCGACGGCGACGCCGTCCGCCGCGTCGGCCGGCTGGGGCGCCGTCCGGAGCCGGAGGAGCTGCGCCACCATGTACGCCACCTGCGGCTTGAGCGCGGCGCCGCGGCCCACCACCGTCTTCTTCACCTGCGCCGGCGAGTACTCGGCGATCGCGAGCCCCGCCTGCTCCGCCGCGAGCAGGATGACGCCGCGCGCGTGGCTCAGCACCACGGTCGTCCGCACGTTCTTGCCGTAGAACGCGCTCTCGACCGCCACCGCGTCGGGCGCGTGGCGCGCGATGAGCGCGGTGATGCCGTCATGGATCACGCGGAGGCGGGCCGGCAGGGGATCGCGGGCCGTGGTCGTGAGGGTGCCGCACTCCAGCAGTCGCGGATGCAGGCCGAGCCCGCTCTCGACGACGCCGTACCCGAGGACGGCCGTCCCCGGGTCGATGCCCAGCACTCTCACGGCAGGGCTCTCAGGCCTCGGCCTCCGCCAGCTGCGCCGCGTCGATGTCGAAGTTCGAGGAGACCCGGGAGACGTCCTCGAGCTCCTCGAGCACTTCCATGAGCTTGAGGATCCGCTCCGCGTCGGCGCCCTCGACCCGGACGGTGTTCCTGGGCACCATCGTGAGCTCGGCCGAGTCGATGGCGAGCTTCCGGCCGGCGAGCGCGTCCTGCACCGCGTGCAAGGTGGCCGGGGCCGTGGTGACGATGTACTGGTCGCCCTCGCGCGCGAAGTCCTCCGCGCCGGCGTCGAGCGCGGCCTCGAGCGTCGCGTCTTCGTCGGACTTGCTGGCGTCGAGATAGATCTGCCCCTTCCGGTCGAACATCCAGGCCACCGAGTTGGTGGCGCCGAGGTTGCCGCCGTTCCGGCTGAAGGCGTGGCGGATCTCGGCGACGGTGCGGTTCGGGTTGTCGGTCGTGGCCTCGATGAAGATCGCGGCGCCGCCGGGGCCGTAGCCCTCGTAGGTCAGCTCCTCGTAGACGCTGCCCTCGAGCTCGCCGGTGCCTTTCTTGATGGCCCGGTCGATGTTGTCCCACGGCATGTTCACCGCCTTGGCCGCGTCGATCGCGGTGCGGAGCCGGGGATTGCCGCCGGGGTCGCCGCCCCCGCTCCTGGCGGCGACGGTGATCTCGCGGATGACCTTGGTCCAGGACGAGGCGCGGCGGGCGTCGGTGACGGCCTTCTTGCGCTTGATCTGCTTCCACTTGCTGTGGCCGGCCATGGCCAACTCCTTGATGCGGGCGAGGTTTGGTAGGCGGAAACATAAGCGGGACAGCCGTTTGCGGCAAACCGGCGGGCTTGACCCCCGGCGCCCCGTCCGCTAGTCTCCCACCCCTATGATCCCCACAAAAATTCGCTGGCTGGTGCTCTGCGCCGCCCTCGCGGCCTGCGGCGACAAGGCCCCCAAGATGGCCAAGTTCAACGAGGCGCTCCCCAACCTCCCGCTGCCGCCGCAGGCGAGCTTCGTCGGCCGCTCCGGTGGGCCGGACGCGCTCCAGATCACGGTGCGCTCGCCGGCCAGCCCGGACGCGGTGGCGGACTACTATCGCGCCGTGTTCAAGACCGGCAACTGGAAGCTGGTGAACGACGCGAAGGATGCGGAGGGCGCCACCGTGCTCTTCGCCCAGCAGAACGGTCCGCCGCTCTGGGTGCGCATTCAAGCGCGCGAAGGCGGCGGCTCGACGGTGGAGTTGTCGGGGGCGGTGCTGAGCAAGATCGACAGCGCGGGCGCGAGGCCGGCGTCATGAGCTGACTCGCGGTCTGCCTACCCTTCCGGATCCAGCAGGTCCTCGAACCTGAGCCATCGCGGATAGAAGAACAGATCCACGAACCCGGTCGGGCCGTTGCGGTTCTTGGCGATGATGAGCTCCGTCGCGCCTTCCACGCCCTGGCCCGGCCGGTACATCTCCTCCCGGTAGATCCCCAGCACCAGATCCGCTGTCTGCTTGATGCTTCCGAGCGCGCCGAGGTCGTCGAGCGTGGGGCGCGGGTCGGCCCGGTCCCGATGATGCTCCGGCAGCTGCGCCAGGGCGAGCACGGCCAGGTTGCGCTCCATCGCCAGCGCCTTGAGCGCGCGGACGGCCAGGGCGATGCGCTCGTCCAGCTGGGTCGCGGGCAGGGGCGAAGGCGCGAGGTGCAGCGCGTCCACCACCACGAGCGCCCGGCCGGGCACCTGATCGAGCGATGCCGAGACCTCGTCGAAGCTCGCACCGAGAAGCGGACGCAGCAGGAGCGGCATGCCTCGAAGCCGGACCGCCGCCGCGCCGACCGCGGTCCGCGCGTGCGCGTCGAGCCGGCCCTGGCGCAGGTCGTCGATCGGTGCCCGGCCCTCGAACGCCAGCGCGCGCTCGAGCACGCGCTCCGGGCTCATCTCGCCCGAGAGGTAGAGCGTGGGCATGCCGGCCTGCGCGGCCCGGACCGCCATCGCCAGCGCCAGCGCGGACTTCCCGCTTCCCACGTCGCCGCCCAGCACGACCAGGTCCTGTCGCCGGAACCCGCCGCCAAGCATGCGGTCGAGCGAGGGGAACCCGCTCGGCACCGTATCCGGCGCCGTCGAGCCGGGGGCGATCGCGTCGATCCGGCCCACCACGGCCTCGAGCGACACCTCATGATCCCACCGGGTCACGGACGCTCCGCGTGGCCGAGGCTCATTGGCGCTCCGTACGGACGGCCGCGCGCGCGGCGCGGGCGGCCTGCGCCAGCGCGTCGCCGGCTTCGGCGCCTGCTGTCTCGCGCGCAGGGGCCACGAGCTGGCTGAGCACCTGGGCCGCCGTCTCCGGGCGCCCTTCCTTCAATTGGCTCAAAGCCGCGGCGAGGGCGCGCCGGAGCGGCGGTGCCACCGTGAGGCTGGAGAGCCGGTGCTCCAGGGCCTGGAGCCGGCGGCGGTGGGCCCGGTCCGCGGGCGGCGGGTCTCGCACGAGGTCCTGGGCGACGCGGACCGTGAGCCAGAGGGCGAAAATGCCGTCGCGCCGTGGGCCGCGCGCAGCCTGCGGCAGGACGGTGAGGAGCGCCGTGGCGGCCGGATCCCACCCGCTCACGACGGGCCGCTCACACGGCGAGCGGTGCGCGTCAGCGTCGTGAAGACCATGTCGGGCAGGATCTCGCGCATGCAGAGGTGGTGCTCGAGGGGACACTCGGGGCCGCCGTGGCTGCTGCAGGGCCGACACTCGAGGTTGCGCTCGACGACGCTTGCGTGGGCGTTGTAGGGGAAGAACCCGAACTGGCGCACCGTCGGGCCGAACAAGGCCACGACCGGCGTGCCCACACCCGTCGCCATGTGCATGACGCCGGTGTCGCCTGAGATGAGGGCGGCGGCCCGCTTGAGAATGCCCCCGGTATCCTGCAGGGTCAGGTCGCCGGCGGCGCTCGCCACGTGGGAGCCACCGCGGGCCGCGATCTCGGCGCCCATCGCGGAATCCCCGGGGCCGCCGAGGGCCACGACGTCGGCCCCGGTGTTCACGATGGTGCGGACCAGCTTGATCCAGTGCTCGATCGGCCAGCGCTTGGTGGCGTGGGCCGCACCCGGCGCGATCGCCACCATTGCCCGCTTGGTGCCCACCCGGGAACGTTCGAGCCACGCCGCCGCGCGCTCCTCGGCGAGCGGGTTCAGGAAGAAGTCCGGCGGGCCGTTGTCGGGCTCGACCCCGAGGTCGGCCGCGGCCTCGAAGTAGCGCTCCGCGACCGGGACGTGCTCCTGATACGTGTTGTGCTTGAAACGGATGAGGAGCGCCCGCGCCACCCGGCGATGCGAAAAGCCGGACCACGGCCCGGGGGCCAGCACCCGCAGCGCGACCGTCCGAAGCCCACCCTGCAGGTCGAGCATGTGCGAGTACTTCACGGACTTGATCTGGGCCGCGACGCTCCGGATCCGCTGCTGGGGCCCGATGCCGAACGCCTCGGTGACGTTCGGGTTGTCGCTCACGAGCGAGACGTACTGGCGCTTGGTCAGTACGGTTACCCGGGCCCCGGGCCACTTGGTGCGGATCGCTCGCAGGAGGGGGGTCATCAGCAGGATGTCGCCGATCGAGCTGAACCGCACCACCAGAATGTCGGGGGCCAGGAAGGAGTTGTACGTCACGGCGGGTAATGTACGCGGGGACGGGGGGTTGCGGAACGGGCGGGCGGGCGGGCGGTCAGGCGGTCAGGCGGTCGGCGGTTGCTCCGGCAAGGCGTGGTGCTCGCTCGCGCTGCCTTCGTCTGACCGTGCTGACCGTCTGACCGTCGCCCGCCTGCCCGCCTGCCCGCCTGACCGCCTGCCCGTCCGACCGCCCGCCCGCCTGCCCGCCTATATTTCCCCCATGCCGCGTCCCAAAAGCATCCTCTGGGTGGACGATGAGGTCGAAAGCCTCACCTCCCACGTTCTGTTCCTGGAAGAGCAGGGTTTCGCCGTCGAGACCACGACCCACGGTGACGACGCCCTCGTCCTGCTCCAGCGCCAACCCTACGGCGTCGTTCTGCTCGACGAGCAGATGCCGGGCCGCCGGGGGCTGGAGCTGTTCCGGGCCATTCGGGCCCTGGATCACGCCATGCCGGTGGTCATGGTGACCAAGAGCGAGGAGACCGAGACCCTCAAGGACGCCATCGGCTCCGACATCTCCGACTACCTGATCAAGCCGGTCAACCCCCGCCAGATCCTCTCGGTCGTCACCCGGCTGCTCGATGGGGACCGGATCCGCCAGCAGCGGCTCTCGCGCGACTTCGCGACCCGCTTCCGCGAGCTCGAGGCGCGCCGCGGCGGCCCGATGGCCTGGCGCGAGTGGGTCGAGCTCGTGGCCGAGCTCGCGGAGTGGGAGGTGCGGCTGGGGCAGGCGGACGAGCCCGGGCTCCAGGACGCGCTCCGGACGCTGCAGGAGAGCCTCCGGCAGGACTTCGCCAAGTACCTGCAGCGAAACTACGCCCGCTGGCTGCACGACGGCGACAGCGACCGGCCGCCGCTCTCGGTGGACATCGGCGCCGAGTTTCTGCGACCGGTGCTCGACACGCACCGGCGCGTCCTGCTCGTCGTGGTCGACTGCCTCCGCCTGGACCAGTGGGCCATGATCCGCCCGCTCATCAGCGCGCGGTTCGACATCGAGACCGCGCACTACTTCTCGATTCTCCCCACGGCCACGCCGTTCGCGCGGAACGCCATCTTCAGCGGGCTCTTTCCCGCGGAGATCAAGGCCCGCTACCCGCAGTGGTGGACCGACAGTGAGGAGTCGAGCCTCAACGCGCACGAGGCGGAGCTGCTCACCGAGCAGTTGAAGGAGCTGACCGGGCGCAACGTTCCCGTGCATTACGAGAAGGTCTTCACCGCCGCCGACGGCGACGGGCTTCTCAAGCGGCTGCCCGCACACCTGGCGCAGGACGGCGTGACCGCGCTGGTCTTCAACTTCATCGACCAGCTCACCCACGGGCGGACCGAGAACTCGACGCTTTACGAGGTGGCGCGGGACACGTCGGCGCTCCGGAACCTCACCCGCACCTGGTTCGAGCGCTCGCCGCTGTGGGACGCGCTCCGGGAGGCCGAGCGGCGGGGCGTGCCGGTCCTGCTCACGACCGATCACGGCTCGATCCACTGCCACACCCCGGCCACCGTCTACGCCAAGCGCGACACGACCTCGAACCTGCGGTACAAGTTCGGCGACGATCTCCGGGCCCAGGACGCGGACGCGGCGCTCGTCGTCGAGGACCTGGCGAGCTTCGGGCTGCCGGCGCGCACGCCGGGCACCCGGCTGCTGCTGGCCACCGGCGACCGGTTCTTCGTCTATCCCACCAAGCTCCGCGAGTATCAGGCGCGCTACCGGGGCGCCTTTCTCCACGGCGGTGTCTCGCCCGAGGAAGTGATTCTCCCGATCGCGCTGCTGACGCCCCGGACCGGCTGACGGTGCGGACCGAGCGGCGCCTACTCCGGCTGGTCCGCCCGTACCGCGGGCTCCTCGGCCTGGGTCTGGTGCACGACCTTCCTGGCCTCGCTGCTCGACGGCTTCACGCTGGTCATCCTCATCCCGCTGCTCAAGCACCTGTTCGGCACCGCGGGCCAGCTCCGCGCCGGTTCGACTCAGCTCGAGGCGCTCGTCGCGCGCCTGACCGAGCCGCTGGTGTCGGGCCTGACGCCCGGGGCGGCGGCCGGACGGCTGGTCGTGGTGCTCGTGCTCGGGCCTGCTGCTCAAGAACCTGCTCGGCTACGCGTCGAGCCAGATCTCGGTCGGCGTGCAGGAGGGGCTGGTGCGCGATCTCCGCACCCGCGTCTTCGACCACCTGCTCACGCTCGACCTGGGCTACTTCCAGCGCACCCGCGCCGGGCAGGTCATCTCGGGGATCATCACCGAAGTAGATCAGACCAAGACGGTCATCACCGCCTCGCTGATCTCGCTGTTCCAGAACCTCGTGGTCGTGGCGACGACGCTCGTGGTGCTGAGCCAGATCTCGCTTCGGCTCACCCTGCTGACGCTCGCCTGCGTGCCGGTGATGGTCCTCGTGCTCCAGACGCTGCTCAAGCGCCTGCGGCAGCACGCGCGCGCGCCAGGGCGCACGAGCGCGGGGAGGTCACCGCGACGATCACCGAGCGGATCGGCGCCGTGCGCCTGATCCGCGCCTACGGCGAGGAGGCGCGCGAGAGCGCTCGCGTTCGCCGCCCAGGCCACGCGCTACCGGAAGCAGGTGATCCGGACCCAGCGCTTCTCGTCGCTCACGAGCCCGCTGACCGAGGTGTTCTCGGGCTTCCTGGTGATCCTGATCATCTGGGCCGGCACTCGGCCCGCGCTCATCGGCCTGGGCGCGCCGCTCGCGCCGGAGACGATCATCGTCTTCCTGATCGCCGCGCTCAAGCTGACCTCGCCGCTCAAGACCATCAGCTCGTATCCGGCGGTGATGGCGGTGACGCTCGCGAGCGCCGAGCGGGTATTCGAGATGCTGGACGAGCCGAGCGTCGAGGTGGACCAGTCCGGGGGAGGGCAAGGCGCGCTTCGAGCGGGAGATCGTCTTCGACCGGGTCGAGCTTCCGCTACGGCGCAGGGCGATCCGGTGCTGAGCGACGTGTCGTTCACGCTGCCCAAGGGCAAGGTGGTGGCGCTGGTCGGCCCGTCCGGGGCGGGGAAGACGACGCTCGCCGACCTGCTGCCCCGGTTCCACGATCCGACCGGCGGGCGCGATCCTGATGGACGGCGTGCCGCTCACCCGCCTCACCCGCCGCTCGCTCCGCGCGCTGCATGGGCGTGGTGAGCCAGGATACCGTGCTCCTCAACAATACCGTGCACGCCAACATCGCCTACGGCTCGCCCGGCGCCACGCGCGACGCAGGTCGAGGCCGCGGCCGGGCGGCCAACGCCGACCTGTTCATCGCGCCAGCTCCCGCAGGGGTACGACACCGTCCTCGGCGAGCGGGGCACCCGGCTCTCGCGGCGGACAGCGCCAACGGATCGCGATCGCCCGGGCACTGCTCCGCGACCCGCCGATCCTGATCCTGGACGAGGCCACCAGCGCGCTGGACACCGAGTCGGAGCGGCTGGTGCAGCAGGCCATCGACCGTCTCATGGCCGACCGCACCGTGCTGGTGATCGCTCACCGGCTGGCCACCGTGCGCGACGCCGACGAGATCGTCGTGCTCGACGCGGGCCGGATGGTCCAGCGCGGCACGCACGAGCAGCTTTTCCGTGCCGGCGGGCTGTATCGCCGGCTCTACGATCTCCAGTTCCGCGACCAGGAGCCGCGCTATCGCTGCGTCGAGGTCGTCGCGGACGGGTTGTAATCGGGCACCGCTCGCGCTTACGTTTCTTTTTCGTGGCGACGCCATAATCACTCGAACACCCGCGTGCTTCTCGTCGGCGCGTTCGACGATGCGCTCCACGCCCACGCCGGCCTGCGCCGCCGCGCGCTCGAGCGGCTCGGCTGCCGGGTCGCCACCTGTCAACCTGATCGGCACGGGCGGCTGGCTGAACCGGCTCCGCCGGGTCGGCCTCCACGACCGCCTGGCCCGCGCGCATCGCGGGCACCGACGCCGGCGCTCGTGCTGGTGCTCGAGGGCAGCCAGGTGGACGCCGCGCATGGTGGCTTCGCTTCGGCAGGGCGGCGGGGCAGCTGGGCCAACTGGTTCTGCGACGCGCGCCGCTCCGCCGATGACATCCGGCCGCTCGCCGCCGCCTACGACGCCATCTTCGTGGCCGACTCCGCCACCGTCGAGGCGCTCGATCAGGTCGGCAACCCGCCGGTGCATTACCTGCCCGCCGGCTGCGACCCATCCATCCACCGTCCCATGCGCGCCCGCGACCGCTACCGCGCCAACGTCGTCTTCGCGGGCACGGCCACGCCGCACCGCGAGCGGCAGCTCTTCGAGCTGGTGGAGTTCGGGGTGGCGGTGTGGGGGCCCGGCTGGCGGCGGACTCGGCTGCGCGACTACTGCCGGGGCGAGCTGCTGAGCCACGAGGACTACATCCGCGCCTACGCCGGCGCGTCGGTCGCCGTGAACGTCGCGTGCAGCGACGGGCACGACGGCGGTGGGGAGCTGGGGGCGAGCCGGCGGCTGTTCGAGCTCGCCGCCATCGGCGTGCCCCAGGTCGTCGAGGAGCATCCCGACATCCACTGCCACTTCCGCGAGGGGTCCGAGGTTCTCGTGGCCCGCTCGCCCCAGGACCTGCGCTCGCTCACGTCGGAAGCGCTGCACGATCGCGCCTGGGCCGACCAGGTGGCGGCCGGCGCGCGGCAGCGGGCGCTGATCGGAGCACACCTACATGCACCGTCTGGCGGCGCTGCTGCGGGGCGTGCCGGTCGCCGAGTTCGCCGGCGGAGTCGCGTGACCCTTCGGCCGGTCGGTCGCCGGGGCCTGCGGCTCTCGGTCGTGGTGACGACGTACGAAAATCCGCGCGCCCTGGCGCTCGTCCTCGCCGGCCTGTTCCGCCAGTCGGTCCGGGACTTCGAGCTGCTCGTCGCGGACGACGGCAGCGGGCCGGAAACAGCGGCGCTGATCGCAGAGGCCGCGGCGAGCTCGCCCGTGCCCATGCGCCACATCTGGCATGAGGACGCCGGGTTCCGGAAGTGCAGCATCAGCAACAAAGCCATCGCGGCCGCCGAGGGCGACTACCTGGTCTTCTTCGACGGCGACTGCATCGCGGGGCGCGAGTGCCTGGCCATCCACCTCGACGCGGCCCGGCCGGACAGTTACCTGGCCGGTGGCAAGATTCCGCTGGCGGGGCGGCTGGCGGACCGGCTCACGGTGGACGACGTGTGTCGCGGGCTGCTCGACGGCCTGGGGCTGTGGTGGCTCGAGGCGGGGAAGCGCCGCCGGCTGGCGGCGAGCCGTGTGCCGTGGCTGGGCCGCTGGATGAATCGCCGGGTTCCGCGGGAGCCGAGCTGGCGGGGGGAAAATTCCTCGGCCTTCGCCGAGCACCTGCGAGCGATCGGCGGCTTCGACGAGCGGTTCACCTACGGATTCGAGGACGCGGATCTCGGCCACCGCCTCCAGGCGCACGGGATCCATGGCAGGTCGCTTCGCTACACCGCGCCGGTGTTCCACCTCGAGCACGCACGTCCCTACGCCCGGCCGGAAGAGCTGGCGGCCAATCGAGCGCTCTACGACGAGAGTCGGGCCCGCCGGGCGACGCGCACCGCGCACGGGCTTCGGGCGCCGTAGGCCTCGCCGCGATGGCCCCGCCGCCGTCTTCCCGACTTCCGACCGTCATGCAGGTGCTGCACCAGGGCGGAGGCGCCGGCTCCGTCACATCCACGCTCCATCTCTCGCTCGGCCTCGCGCGCCGAGGGGTGGCGGTCCGGTTCGTCTGTCCGCCGGACTCCGAGGTCGAGGCGCTCGCCCGCGCGGGCGGGCTCGAGGTGGTGCCGCTGGCGCTTCAGCCTGGCGCCCGCCGCGCCAACGCCGCCGCACTCGCGGCGCTTTTCGCGCGGCACCCGGTCGACCTGGTCAATTCCCAGAGCGCCCGCGATCGGCAGGCGCTCACCTGGCTGTCGCTCCTGGGCCGTCTGCCGGTGCCGCTGGTGCTGACCCGCCGGCAGATGCCGCGGACGTTCTACCTGGAAACTGGCTCGCCGGCCGGGCGGCGGCGCGGGTCATCGCCGTGAGCCGGCCGGTCGCGGCGGCGCTCCGGCGGAAAGGCACGCCCGCCGCGAAGCTCGCGGTCATCCCCAACGGTCTCGTGGCCGCCCGCGTGGACCAGCCCGTCGGCGCGGCGGAGCTGCAGGCGTGGCGCGAGCGCATCGGCTGGACGCCGGCACAGCGCACCGTGGGCATCGTGGCGCGAGCCCAAGGATCAGCGCGTGGTGCTCGCGGCCCTGCCGCGGGTGCGGACGCCGGTGCGGCTCGTGCTCGCGGGCATCGATCCGGCCGACCCGATCGCGCGGGCGGCGCGGCAAGGTCGCCCTGCCGCACGCCGCCGTGTGCCTGCCGTTCACCGCCGACGTGCGGCCGCTCTACGATCTGCTCGACCTGGTCCTGCTGCCGTCCCGGATCGAGGGGTTCTCCCAGTCGCTGCTCGAGGCGATGGCGCTCGGCAAGCCGGTGATCGCCTCCGCCGCCGCGGGCAACCTCGACCTCGTGGCGCCCGGCGGCGACGGCCTGCTCGTGGAGCCGCTCGACCCGGCCGCGTGGGCCGGAGCGATCGACCGCGTGCTCGGTGACGCCGAGCTCGCCCGGCCGCTTCGGCGCCGCGGGGCGTCATACCGCCCGCGAGACCTTCTCGCTCGAGCGCACGGTCGCGGAGACACTGCAGCTCTACGAGAGCATTCTCGACGCCGGCGCGCTTGCCCCGCCGCGGCGTCTGGGGTGAGATTCTCCCACCTCAGCTCACCCAGGCCGGAGCGGCGCGTGGTCAAGGTGTCGGGGTTCACCATCGTCAGGAACGCGATCAAGTTCGACTTCCCGGTCGAAGCCAGCATCCGCTCGCTCCTGCCGGTGTGCGACGAGGTCGTGGTCAACGTGGGCCGCTCGGAGGACGAAACGCTCGACCTGGTCCGCGCGATCGGCGATCCCAGGATCCGGATCGTCGAGACCGAGTGGGACATGACGCGACGCAACACGCGTGCTGGGCCACGAGACCCTGCGCGCCATGCGGAACTGCCGCCATCCCTGGGGGATCTACATCCAGGCCGACGAGGTGCTGCACGAGCGCGGCGCCGAGGAGCTGGCCTCGGCCATCCAGCGCCACGACCGCGATCCGCGGGTGGAAGGGCTGCTGGTGCGGTATCTCCATTTCTACGGCGGATTCGACAGCATCGCCACGCACCGCCGGTGGTATCGCCGCGAGGTGCGGGCCGTGCGACTCGACCCGGCGCTCGACATCCGGCCCTACCAGGGTGCGCAAGGCTTCCGTGTGGGGCCCGACCACCGGAGGATCCGGGCCCGGCTCACGACCGCGCAGATGTTCCACTACGGCTGGGCGCGGCCGGCGCAGGCGCTGCGCGAGAAGCGGGAGCTCGGCAAGACGATGTACCCCTGGCGCGACGCCGACGAGCGGAAGCCGCTGCTCGACTGGGTGCCGGGGATACGGCCGTTCGGCGCCAGCCACCCGGACGTCGCACGCCCGTGGATCGAAGCCCGGCGGCACGACCCCGATCGTGTCATCGCGCCACGGCGATTCCGGCTGGGGTTTCTCCGCTACTACATCTCAGGGGCCATCGAGCGGATGACCGGCGTCCGGCCGTTCGAGTACCGGAACTACACCATTGTCTGAGGGCGCGCCGGTGAGCTCGTATGCCCGTCCCGCCAGCAGGAGCGCGAGGCGGCTGGCGTAGGTGTGGTGCCGAAGGGCATGCGCGCGCCCCGCTTCGGCGATTCGTCGCCGAAGGTCCGGCTGCGCCAGGTAGTGGCGCACGAGTTCGGCGGCCTCGGCGGGCGAACGGTACCAGTCGCAGTGCCGTCCGCCTTCGGCGAAGTGCTCGATGTCGCGGACGTAGGGTCCGAGATAGAACCCCCCACAGCCCAGGATCTTCCACATGCGGTTGGAGGCCGAAGCGCGGTCAGCGTCCTGCTCGGGATAGGCACTGGCGCCGAGCGAGATCGCGGCGCCTCGGATGACCTGGGCGAGCCGGTGTCCGCGCACGGGACCGCCGGCGACCGGAAGATCCGCGCGGCGCCCCCTCCCAGCCTGGCCCGCGGATCTGGAGCCGGCTCACCGCGGCCACGGCGCGGAGGACCTCATAGCGATGCGGGTACGGACCGGAGCCGACGAAGCTCGTGTCGCAATGCAAGGCGGACGGGGCCCGCGCGGCGGGCGCGTCGCGCTCCGGATCCACGCCCTGGGGCAGGAAGCGCACGTCCGGAATCCCCGCGGCGCGATAGCGCTCGACCTGCGCCAGGTACGTGACGCACATCCGGCCCACCAGCCGGCCAAGCGCGAGCACGTCCGGCTTGGGCCGCAGGTCGAAGTACCAGAACGCCGCGTTCCGGCCGCGAAGGGCGCGCCGCAATGCAGGCTCGCCGGCCAGGATCGCGTGCCGTGTCAGCAGCACGAAGTCCGGCGAGAACGCGTCGGTCAGCCAGGCCACCGCGCGGCCGGCGAGCGGCCCCGCGTACCTCGACAGCCCGACGACGTTCACCAGCCGGCAGCTGTGCCCGAGTGCCCGCGCGGCACGCGCGATCGAGGCCTCGGTCTTATGGTCCCCACCCGCTCCGAGTACGGCCACTCGCATGCGCCAAGTATAACGGTCCGATGCGTGAGCGACGCCACAGGAGTCGGCCGTGGCGGATGATGTGCGGTGGTTCGCATCCAACGCCTATGCCGCGCTCCTCGTGCCGGAGCTCCGGCGGCTCGGGCTCGCGATCGCGACCGAGGGCGACCGGCCCGCGCGAATGGCGCTCGCCATGTCGGGCGTCGTCGCCGAGGCGGCTTGGCGATTCGCGCGGGCCCGCGGGGCGCGATTACTGGTGTATGTGTGGGATCTGCCGCCGCAGCGCACGGCCGGCCGCCGGCCCGACCCCGTCTGGTGGCTGGGCGACCGCTTTATCCGCCTCCCGAGGCCATGGGGCGGCTACGGCCGACGGCGGGGGTACTACAGCCGGCTCCGCTATATCGCCGCGCGGGCGGACGCCGTCTGGGCGCCGAGCACGCTCACGCGCGAGACTGTGGCCGAGCGGTTCGACGTGGCGTGCGAGCGGGTGCCGCACTGCTACGACTCGGACCGATTCGCCCCCGGCCAGGCCGTGAAGGCCGCCCCGCCGGCGCTGCTCACCGTGTCCCGGCTGCATCCTCACAAGAACCAGGCGCTGGTGCTGCACGCCGCCGCCGCGATCCGAGCCCCGGTCCAGGTGCGGCTCATCGGTCGCGGCCCGGACCAGGCGCCGCTCGAGCTACTCGCCAGGCGGCTCGGTGTGCGCTGCCGGGTCGAGACGACGGCCGACGACGCGGCGGTGACGCGTGCGTACCGCGAGGCGACGGTGGCGGTCTGCCCAAGTCGGTTCGAGGGCTTCGGTCTCGCGCCGATCGAGGCCGTGGCGTCCGGCATCCCCGTGGTCGCGTCCGACATCCCGCCGCACCGCGAGTTCGTGGGGGGCGCGGCGCGGCTGTTCCCGCCCGACGACCCGGCCGCGCTGGCGGTGACCATCACCGCGGCGCTCGACGCGCCGCCCGCCGATCCCGCACTCGTCGGCGAGCTCACCATCCAGGCCGCGGCACGGCGATTCCTTGCCTGCCTCGGCCCGCTGCTGCGCTAGATGCCTCGGCAATTGCTCCTCACCTACGACTTCCCACCGATCGGTGGCGGGATCGCCCGGATGATGGGCGAGCTGACCATGCGCTACCCGCCGGGGTCGCTGGTCGTCTCGACGGGACGCTGCCGCGGCAGCGCGGCGGTGGACGCCGCGATGACCAACCGCGTCCATCGGGCGTCCATCGACAGCCGGCGCCTGCGTACGGTGCAGGGTCTGCTGGTCTGGTCGCGGCAGGCGCGGGCCCTGGCACGGGAGTTCGATCCGGGGTTCGTGTGGTGCGGGAACCTCAAGCCGGCCGGATTCCCCGCCGCGTGGATCCACCGGCGTGCCGGCACGCCGTACGGTATCTTCCTCCACGGCTCGGAGCTGCTGCTGCTCCAGCATCGCATCCGGTATTCGCCGCGGAAGCGCATCGCGGCGGCCTACGCGCTCCGGCACGCGGCCGTGCTGGTGTGCGTCAGCGACTGGACCCGAACGCTGTGCCTTCAGGTGCTCGATGAGATGGGTTTCCGTCCGGACCAGGTCGAAGTCCGGACGCTGCCGCTGGGCACCGATCCCGATCGCTTCGTCCCCGGCCTCGATGGCCGTGACGTCCGCGCCCGCTACGGCCTGGGCGAGCGGCCCTGGCTGCTCACGGTCGCGCGGCTCGCCGCGCACAAGGGCATCGACACCGGGATCGAAGTCCTCGCGGCGCTCCGGGAGAGTCATCCGGATCTGGAGTACGTGGTCGTCGGGCACGGCGCCAAGCAGGCGGACCTCGAATCGCTGGCCCGCCTGCGCGGAGTCGCCGATCGCGTGCGATTCCTCACCTCGGTGCCCGATGCCGACCTGCCCGCGCTGTACAACGGCGCCGCGCTGTACCTGGGACTGTCCCGGCCGGAGGAGCTGCTGATCGAGGGTTTCGGGATCTCGCTGACCGAAGCCTCCGCCTGCGGGATTCCCGTGCTCGGCGGACGCGCCGGCGGAATTCCGGATGCCGTGCGTGACGGCGAGACCGGCCTCTTGGTGGACTCGACGGATCCGGGCGCGGTCCTCGCCGCGGTCCGGTCGCTGCTCGACGACCCCGCGCTTCGCGCGCGGCTGGGCCAGGCGGGCCGGCGCGCGGTCGAGAGCCACTACAATTGGGACCGCGTCACCCGTGAGGTGCGCCGGCTCGGCCAGGACTTCGGTGTTCCGGGACCGACGCGGTAGATTCCGAACATGACCACCCACCTGCTGCTCACCTACGATTTCCCCCCGATCGGCGGCGGCATCGCCCGCTGGATGGCCGAGCTCGCCCGGCGTTATCCGGCGGGCTCGCTGGTCGTTTCCACCGGCCAGCAGGGTGACGCCTCGGAGGTGGACGCGGGCTTCCCCAACCGGGTCGACCGCCTGTCGATTCCCTCGCGCCGGCTCCGCAGCATTCAGGGCATTCTGCTCTGGTCGCGCCGGGTGGCGGTGCTCGCGCGGTCGACCGACGCCGAGTTCATCTGGTGCGGCAACATCAAGCCCGCCGCCTACCCGGCCAAGTGGACGATGGAGCGCACCGGCACCCCGTTCGGCATCCTGCTCCACGGCGGCGACCTGCTCATCCTCCAGCACCAGGTGCATCAGTCCGCCATCCGGCGGAAGACCGCCGCGGCGCTGCTCTCCTCGGCCGCGGTGCTGGTCGCCAACAGCGAGTGGACCCGCGACCGCTGCCTCACGCTGCTGAGCGAGCTCGACATCGACGCCACGCCCGACCGGGTCCGGGTCGTGCCGCTCGGCGCGGACCACGAGTTCTTCCGTCCCGGCCTCGATACGCGCGAGGTCCGCGCCCGCTACGGCCTCGGCGAGGGGCGCTGGCTCCTGTCGGTCGCCCGCCTCAGCCGCCACAAGGGCATCGATACGGCGCTGCAGGCGCTGGCCCGGCTCCGGTCGCGCTATCCCGATCTCCGGTACGCGGTCGTCGGCACCGGCGAGGAGCAGGAGGCGCTCGCCGCCGAGGCCCGGGAGCTCGGCCTGGCCGACCGGGTGCGCTTCCTCACCGACGTCCCCGACCGGGACCTGCCCGCGCTGTACAACACCGCGGAGGTCTACCTCGGCGTCTCGCGGTTGATGGAGCAGCGGGTCGAGGGTTTCGGGATCTCGCTCGCCGAGGCCTCGGCGTGCGGCGTGCCGGTCGTCGCGGGCCGGAGCGGCGGCATCCCGGCGGCCGTGCGCGAGGGCGAGACCGGCCTCCTGGTCGACGCCGATCGGCCCGAGGCGGTGGCCGAGGCGCTGGCCGGCCTGCTCGATGATGCGGCGCTGCGTGCGCGGCTCGGCGCGGCAGGGCGGCGCGCGGTCGAGAGCCATTACAACTGGGACCGGGTCACCCGCGATCTCGTCCGCATTGGCCGGGAGCTGGGCTCGGCCGCCAAGCAGGCGACGGGTTGATGCCATCGGCGCCCGGGCACGCGGCCATGGAGGAATACGACCGACAGTACCAGGTCTGGGTCGACCGCCAGGGTACGCGCGCCTTCGATCTCGACTGGCGGCTGACCCATCTCCTCTGGCGCCACCGGGCGCTGCTCCGCCGCTACTCCCCCGAGGGCAAGCGGGTGCTCGACTTCGGCTGCATGGACGGGGTCTTCACCCTCCGGCTCCAGCAGCTCGGCGGCGAGGCGGTGGGATACGACATCTCGCCGGCGGCCATCGCCCAGGCCAAGACGTTCCGCGGCGCCGCCGCGCGGCCGGTGTTCACGACCGTGCCGCCGGGGCCGGGCCAGTTCGATCGCATCTACTGCAACGAGGTGCTGGAGCACGTGGAGAACGACTCGGGGCTCATCGGCGAGCTGGTGGGATATCTGGCGTCGGGAGGGTCGGTGGTGGGAACGACGCCCGTGGGGCAGTACTTCTGGGATCCGGACCACAAGCGGGAGTACGACGAGGTCCTGCTCCGGCGCACGCTCTCGCCCTGGGGAAAGGTCCGGCTGCACCGGTACTACCGCAGCCCGCTCCGCAACTTCGTTCCCCTCCGCCAGAATGGCGCGGCCGTCTTCATCTTCGAGGTTACGCCGCCGTCCCCTCCGGGCGCACGCTGATCGCGGACGTCGGACAGTTGAGCACGTAGGAGCCCTGCAGCGGGCTCCAGGTCTGCACCGGCGTCGTCACTTCGGCCTTCCCCCGCGCGTCCAGCCGGAACACCTTGGGCGCCTGCACCACGCAGGTGCCGCAGCCGACGCACCGCTGCTCGTCGACCAGGACCCGGAGGCGGCGCGTGGGGTGCATCCCGCGCGCGATCAGGTGGAGCTGGCCGTCGAGCTGATCGAGCGTCTGCGCGGTGGCGCGATAGCCGGCCTCGATGAGCTCCGGCGTCTTGTCGAACGCGAACATCGAGATGTGCTCGACCTTGGGCTGGACCAGCACCAGCGGCGGGCCGTTCCAGTCGCGGAGCTGGCCCTCGATCTGGGTCTGCATCACGATCTCGAGTCCGCGGATGTAGGTGGCCGCGAACCCTTCGGTCTCGTGCGCCTCCCGGTGGATGCTGGTGGCGGCGACGTTGACCGCGATGATCGGCCCGGAGCCGAGCGAGGCCGCGAGGCGCACCGGCAGATTCTCGACCACGGCGCCGTCGACGTACGCGCGACCGCCGATCAGCCGCGGCGGGAAGATGCCGGGCAGGGCGCACGAGGCCGTGACCGCGTCGGCCACCCGCGCGTCGAGCAGGCCGGGAAGGCCCCACATGACCTGCATGCCGGTATGGAGATCGGTGGTGTTGACGAGCAGGCGGCGCTTGAGATCGCGGAAGGTGATGTCGCCGACGAGGCTCGAGACCAGCGCCTCGAGCGGCTCGCGGCGGTACAGCGCGGGCGCCAGCAGGCGCCGGAGCGCGACGTCGACGCGGGCCACCTGGAACACGTCCCGCCGCTTCACCAGGAGCGCCCGCGCTTCCATCCGGGCGGGCGTGGCCCCCGCGGCCCAGGCGGCCCCGATCAGCGACCCGATGCTCGACCCGACCACCAGGCTGGGCGCCAGCCCGCGCTCTTCGAGCGCCCGGAACACGCCGATGTGGGCGAGTCCCTTGAGGCCGCCGCCGCTGAGTACGAGGGTGAAGGGTCGGTCCGGGATCACTCGCTTGCCCGGGTTGAGGTGGCCAGCGTAACGTTCGCCGAGAAGAATTTGCAAGAATCATGCGCCGCCCGCCGTGTGGTCCAACGATGCAAGGGTGTGCGCGGTTCCCACCCGCCAGGGTAACCCACGTCACGGGACGACCATGACTCCTGGGGTGCTGCGAGAGCGCCTGCGCCGCGACCGGTTCTTTCAGCTCGGCCTGGGCCTGGTGGCCCTCGTGGTGCTGGCGGCCCTGCTGGCGCCCTGGATCGCCCCGTTCGACCCGCTCAAGGGCGACCTGCGGAATGCCTACCTCCTGGGCCCCGGCGGCCGGTTTCTCCTCGGGAACGGACACCCAGGGCCGGGACGTGCTGAGCCGGGTGCTGTACGGGGCGCGGCTCTCGCTCTCGGTGGGGCTCATCTCGCAATCGGTCTCGGTGACGCTCGGCGTCCTCCTGGGGCTGCTGGCCGGGTACTACGGCCGCTGGGTCGACGCCCTGGTGATGCGGCTGGCCGACATCACGCTCGCCTTTCCGACGCTCCTCCTCCTCATCGCCGTGGCCGCCGCGGTCAAGCCGTCGCTGCCGGTGGTGTTCCTGGTCATCGGCGTGGTCGGCTGGGCCGGCATGGCGCGGCTGGTCCGGAGCCAGGTGCTGGTGCTCAAGCGCGCCGAGTTCGTGCTCGCCGCCCAGGCCCTGGGTGCGCTCGACCGGCGTGTCCTCCTGCGACACCTGCTGCCCAACGTGCGGACCCAGGTGATCATCGCCGCCACGCTCGGCATCGCCGGGGCGATCATGGCCGAGGCGGCGCTCTCGTTCGTGGGGCTGGGCGCCCAGCCGCCCACGCCGAGCTGGGGGGCGATGGTGGCCGACGGCCGCGATCTGATCCGGGTGGCGCCGTGGGTCTCGTTCGCGCCCGGCATCGCCATCGGCCTCGCGGTGCTTGGCTTCAACCTCGTGGGTGACGCGCTGCGCGAAGCCTACGACCCGAGGCTCCGCGATGAGCGCTGAGTCCGCCACCCGCTCACGCGCCCATCGACACGGCCGCGCTCCGCCGCGCCGAGTTTCCCTGGGCCGACGAGACGGTCTACCTGAACCACGCCAGCATCGGTCCGCTGCCCGAGCGCACGCGGCTCGCGCTCGAGGCGTTCAACCGCCGCCGCGCGATGCCGTTTCATCTGCCGGACCGCGACCTCTTGGGCACCCTCACCGAGTCCCGGCGGCAGCTCGCGGGCCTCATCGGCGCCACGCCGGAAGAGATCGCGCTCACCGTCAACACCAGCTTCGGCCTCGGCGTCGTGGCCCGCGCGCTCCCGCTCCGTCCCGGCGACGTCGTCCTCGTGAGCGATCGCGAGTTTCCCGCGAACGTCTATCCCTGGCTCCGGCTGCGCGAGATCGGGATCGACGTCGAGCTCGTACCCACCGCACGCATCGGGCTGGCCGGACGAGGCGCGGCTGCTCGAGCGGCTCCAGGATCCGCGGGTGCGCGCGCTGGCGGTCTCGCTGGTGCAGTTCAGCAACGGCTACCGGGTGGACCTCGCCGCGCTCTCCGCGGCCACGCGGCGCACGGGCGCGTACCTCGTGGTGGACGCGATTCAGGCCGTCGGCCAGCTCCCCGTCGACCTCCGCGAGACGCCGGTCGACATCCTCGCCTGCGGGGGCCAGAAGTGGCTGCTCTCGCCGTGGGGCTCGGGCTTCGTCTACGTGCGGCGCGAGCTGATCCGCGAGCTCAGCCCGCCGGTGACCGGATGGATGGCCTTCGAGGGCACCGACGATTTCACGCGCCTCACCAGTTACAGCGACACCCTCCGCGCCGACGCCCGCCGCTTCGAGCTGATCACGCTTCCGTACCAGGACTTCGCGGGGCTCAACGCGTCCCTGGGACTGCTGCTCGAGCTGGGCGTGGAGCGGATTCAGGCGCACCTGCAGCGGCTGCACGAGCCGGTGCTGGCCTGGGCCTCGCGGACCGGGACGGAGGTGGCCTCGCCGCTCGGCGCGCATGGCTCGGGCATTCTCTGCCTGGCGCCGGCGGACGTGGGCGGCGCCTTCCGCCGTCTCAAGGCAGCGCGCATCATTTGCAGCCTCCGCGAGGGAGCGATCCGGCTGAGCCCGCACGCGTACAACACCGTCGAGGAGATGGAGCGGGTGGTGGCGGTGCTGGACGAACGCTGAAGGGTGAGCCCGTGCGGCTCTTTACCACGAAGGCACGAAGGGACCCGAAGGACAGGAAGGCTCCCGGCACGGGAACAACTGTTTTTGTGGTTTGTTCTTCGTGCCCTTCGTGCCCTTCGTGTAAGTACGGCAGCGATGGCACCACGCGACACGAGATGACCCCAACCGAGGTTCGAACCATGCCGACAACGTTCGCCGAAATGCTCACCGCCGGCTACGGCTTCACCGACCCCGCCGTCACGCTGGGCGCCGCGCTCGAGAAGACCGGGACGGTGCACCAGGAGCCCAAGATCAAGATCCCGCTGGCCATGATGAATCGTCACGGCCTCATCGCCGGCGCCACCGGCACCGGCAAGACCAAGACGCTCCAGCTCCTCACCGAGCAGCTCTCGGCGCAGGGCGTGCCGGTCTTCGCGGCGGACATCAAAGGCGACCTGAGCGGCCTCGCCATGCCGGGCGAAGCCACCGATCGCGTCACCGGCCGGGCCAAGGACGTCGGGTGGGACTGGAAGGCTGCCGGCGTGCCGGTCGAGTTCGTGAGCCTCTCGGGCAAGCTCGGCGTCCAGCTCCGCGCCACGGTGAGCTCGTTCGGCCCGCTGCTGCTGGGCAAGACGCTCTCGCTCAACGAGACCCAGACCAGCGTGCTCACGATGGTCTTCAAGTACTGCGACGACGGCCAGCTGCCGCTGCTCGATCTGCCCGACCTCCGCGCCGTGCTCCAGTACCTCGCGTCCGACGAGGGCAAGCCCGCGCTCGCGCAGTACGGCGGGATGGCCGGCGCCACGGTGGGCGTGCTGCTCCGGAAGATGATCGAGCTCGAGTCGCAGGGCGCCGACCGGTTCTTCGGCGAGCCGGAGTTCGACGTCAAGGACCTGATGCAGCTCACGTCCGACGGGCGCGGCGTGGTGACCTGTCTCGAGCTGAGCGACGTGCAGGACAAGCCGCTCCTCTGGTCGACCTTCATGATGTGGCTGCTGGCCGAGCTGTATCACAACCTGCCCGAGGCCGGCGACCTGCCCAAGCCCAAGCTCGCCTTCTTCTTCGATGAGGCGCATCTGCTCTTTGCGGACGCCTCGAAGGCGTTCCTCGACCAGGTGCAGCAGGTGGTGCGGCTCATCCGGTCGAAGGGCGTCGGCGTCTACTTCGTGACCCAGACTCCGAAGGACGTCCCGTCCGACGTGCTGGCGCAGCTCAGCAACCGGGTCCAGCATGCGCTCCGCGCCCACACGCCGGACGACGATACCGCGCTCCGCGCCACCGTGCGGACCTTTCCCAAGACGGCCTTCTACGATCTCGAGGAGACGCTCACCTCGCTCGGCATCGGCGAGGCGGCCGTCACCGTGCTCGACGCCCGCGGCACGCCGACGCCGGTCGTGGCCACCCGACTCATTCCGCCCTGCTCGCGAATGGCGCCGCTCACGCCCGAGGAGCTGCAGGCGGACATCCGCCAGTCGGGCCTGCTCGCCGAGTACGGCCAGACGGTGGATCGCGAGAGCGCGCGGGAGATGCTGGCCGCGCGCATGGCGCGTACCCAGGCCACGGCGCCCGCGGCGCCGGCTCCCGACTCCCAGCCGCCGGCACCACCCGCGCGGAGCGGGCGCGCGGCCCGCACGGTGACCCAGGTGGCCGGCGGCGCGCTCGTCGGCGCGCTCTCCTCCACGATCGGCCGAACCGTCGGCCGAGAGATCATCCGCGGCATCTTCGGCCTCCTCGGCGCCAAGCCGCCGCGCTCCACCACCACCCGGCGCTCGCGCTGGTAATCCTGCCGGAGGCCGCGCCCTGACCACCCCCGTGCCCGACGCCTTCACCGCCGAAGCGCTGCTCGACGCCTACCCGATCCTGAGCGCGGAGGAGCGTCTCGAGGGGTTCGCGCTGCTCAGCGCGAACGAGGCGGCCGACTTCTTCCTCGCGCTCAGCACGCACGACCAGGCCGGGCTGCTCCAGGAGCTCGGCCCCGAGCGGAGCCGTCCCTGGATGCGACTGCTCGCGCCGGACGACGCGGCCGACGTGCTGCAGTCGATGGAGCCCAGGGATCGGCCGCCGTTCCTGGCCCTGCTCGATCCGGCCACGCTCGGCGAGGTGACCGCCCTCATGGCCTACGCCGAGGATGCGGCCGGCGGCGTCATGAACCCGCGGTACATGCGGCTCCGGCCGGAGATCTCGGTCGAGGTCGCCATCCGCTATCTCCGACGCCAGGCGATCCGCGGGATCGAAGTGATCGACTACGCGTACGTGCTCGCGCCCGACATGCGGCTGCTGGGCGTGGTCTCGTTCCGCGAGCTGTTCGCCGCGCCGCCCGAGCGGCTCGTGAGCGACATCATGCACACCGACCTCGTCACCGTCACGGACGAGACCGACCAGGAAGCGGTGGCGCATCTGCTCATCGAGGAGGGCCTCCTGGCCATCCCCGTCATCGACGCCGAGGGCCGGATGAAGGGCGTCGTCACGGCCGACGACGTCGTGGACGTGGTGCAGGAGGAGGCCACCGAGGACATCCAGAAGATCGGCGGCATGCGAGGCGCTCGACGCGCCGTACCTGCAGATCGGCTTCGCCGACATGGTGCGGAAGCGCGGCGGCTGGCTGGCGGTGCTGTTCGTCGGCGAGATGCTGACGGCGACGGCGATGGGCTTCTTCGAGGAGGAGATCGCCCGGGCCGTCGTGCTGGCGCTGTTCGTGCCGCTGATCATCAGCAGCGGCGGCAACTCCGGCTCGCAGGCGGCCACGCTGGTCATCCGCGCGCTGGCGCTGAGCGAGGTGCGGCTGCGCGACTGGTGGCGGGTCGCCCGGCGCGAGCTGTCACCGGCCTGGCCCTCGGGCCTGCTGCTCGGCCTGATCGGCCTCGTGCGAATCCTGGTCTGGCAGGCGGTGGGCGACGACTACGGCGAGCACTACCTGCTGGTGGCCCTGACGGTGGCGGTGAGCCTGATCGGGCGTGGTCATGTTCGGGACGCTGGCCGGCTGGATGCTGCCGTTCATGCTGCGGCGGCTCGGCTTCGACCCGGCGAGCGCCTCGGCGCCGTTCGTGGCGACGCTGGTGGACGTGACCGGGCTGGTCATCTATTTCACGGTGGCGCGGCTGCTGTTGGGGGGGACGCTGCTGTAGGCGGTCAGGCGGGGGCGGGCAGGCGGGCAGGACGGTCAGGACGGTCAGGCGGTCCGAGCGGAAGGGCGGGTTGCAGGTTAGCCTAGCTGGAATCCTATAGATTAAATAGGTTATTTTTGTCTTCCGGCCGAATCACGATCGCGAGCACGCGGAGAATTCCCAGATGAAAGCCCGCCAGATGGCTTCGTCGTTGAACAGCGTCTACGCCGTCAGCCCGTCCGGTCAGGTGCTCCAGATCGAGCGAGGGCCGGACGGCTTCTGGGAGCTGGTGGCGTGCGACCGGCACGAACGCGAAGCGCATCGCACACGGCGGCAGCGTGCTGGCCAGCATCGGATTGGACGATCGAGTCTCGGCGCTCCAGCGCTATCCCGCCGATTCGTGGTTCACGTGGGACCGCACGGCCACGCGAAGTGTGCGCCGCGCACATTCCCGGACGCGGCCCGGTCCTCTTCGCTGCCGGACGAGCAGTGCCCTGTGGCACACGTCGAAGGAGGCTCCATCCTCGCCGTGGAGCGAATGGGCAGTCGCTCGAATGGGAATCGCTCGGTGGTCCACTGGCGAGACATCGATGCGGCCGCCATCCCGGGTGGGGGAGTCGCGGTGTTCGGGATCCGCGACGGCGTCGTCCACCACCGCTGGCAGGATCGGCGGTCGCTCCGCCTGGCGGGAGTGGACCGGCCTCGGTGGCCCAGCCGGCGGCGCCAGGACGGTATGCGTCGATACCATCAATGACGGTGGCCTGGTGGTGTTCACGATCGGCGGCGATGACGCCGTCTACCATCGGTGGCAGGACAAGCCGTTCGATGTCTGGCGTCCGTGGGAATCGTTGGGCGGGGTGGTCAAGAGCCTGTCGGTGGCCAAGGCTCCAACGGGCGGCCTGGCCGTGTTCGCGATCGGGCTGGACGACCGGGTGTCCTGCCGCTACCAGGCGCGGCCCTCGGGGGAATGGAGCGAGTGGATCGAGCTCGGCGGGGAGGCACGGAGCCTCACGGCCCAGGCGAGCTTCACCGACGGCCTCGAAGTCTTCGCCGTCGGGCTCGACGACGAGGTGTACCATACCTGGTGCGAATCGGTGGGATGGCCGTGGCAGGAATGGACGCTGCTGGATTACGAAACCTCGCCGCTGCGCGCGGCCGCGAGCGGTCTGCCACGCCGGGTGAGTTAGGGCTCCAGCACCAGGCGCACGTAGTTCTTCTTCCCCTTTCGCAGGATCACGAACCGCTCATCGGGCGGCCCCTGCAGGGAGTCCTCGTCGATCATGAGCTCCACATCGTCGATCGGCCGACCGTTGAGGTAGAACCCCTTGCCCTGGATGCCCCGCCGCGCATCCGATTTGGAGCTCGCGAGCCCGCTGGCCACGAGCACCTCGACCACCGGCAGCCCCTCCGGGAGCTGGGTGCGCGACACCCGGCGCTCCGGCATGTCGGCGATCGCCTCGGCGGAAAGCTCCGTTCCGTCGCCCGAGCCGCCGAACAGGGCGGCGCTGGTCTGGATGGCCGCCTCGGCCACCGCGTCGCCGTGCACGGTGGCGGTCACCTCGCGGGCCAGCAGGCGCTGCGCCTCGCGCCGGCCCGGATCGGCCGCGTGCTCGGCCATCGTGGCGGCGATCCGGTCGAGCCGGAGAAAGGTGAACAGCTTGAGGTAGCGCTCGATGTCGCGGTCGTCGGTGTTGAGCCAGAACTGGTAGAAGTGGTAGGGGCTGGTGCGCTCGGGGTCGAGCCACACGTTGCCGCCTTCGCTCTTGCCGAACTTGGCACCCGTCACCGTGGTGATGAGCGGAAACGTCAAGCCGTGCACCTCCCGCCCGTCCCGCTTCCCCACCAGGTGCGTCCCCGCGGTGATGTTGCCCCACTGATCGCTCCCGCCCATCTGGAGCTCGCAGTTGTCGCTGTGGAACAGGTGCCAGAAGTCGTACGCCTGGATCAGCATGTAGCTGAACTCGGTGTAGGAGATTCCCGTCTCCATCCGGCTCTGCACCGACTCCTTCTGCAGCATGAAGCTCAGCTGGAAGTGCTTGCCGGTGTCGCGCAGGAACTCCATCAGGGGGAGGCCGCGCAGCCAGTCGGCATTGTTCCGGAGCAGGGCCGCGTTCGCGCCCTCGAACGACAGGAACCGCTGGAGCTGGCGCAGGACTCCCTGGGCGTTCCGGTCGATCTGGTCCAGGGAGAGGACCGGGCGCTCGTTCCGCTTGCCGCTCGGGTCGCCCACCATGCCGGTGCCGCCGCCGACCAGCGCGATGGGCGTGTGGCCCTCCCGCTGGAGCCAGGCCATGCCCATCACCGGCACGAGGCTGCCCACGTGGAGGGAGTCCGCGGTCGGATCGAAGCCGACGTAGGCCGTGATCGGGCCCTGCCGGAGCCGCTCCGCGAGTCCGGGCGTAGCCTGCTGGACGAAGCCGCGGTCGGTCAGCAGCTGGAGAAGGTCGCTCATAGCGGCGTATCGTACCCGCTGGAAACGTGCCCCGCAACCGGCTAGCTTGGGGCATGGCCCGCCGGCAACCCAGCTTCCTGCAGCGCGTTTGGTACTCCCCACGCGCCCGTCGCATCGTCCTGGTCTCATTCCTCGCGGTCGTCGCCTTCGGGCTCGCGGTCATGACGGCGCTGTGGACGCGCGCGTGCGCCGGCAACAGCTGCCCACCCATCGCCGAGCTCGGCGGCTACGACCCCAACCAGGCCTCCAAGGTCTACGCGGCGGACGGGCGGCTCATCACCGACCTGGGCCTGGAGCGCCGCACCGTCGTGCCGCTGGGCGAGATGTCGCCGTACGTCAAGGCGGCATTCATCACGACCGAGGACAAGCGCTTCTACGAGCACCACGGGATCGACTGGTACCGGGTGTTCGGCGCGATCAAGAACAACCTCTTCAAGTTCCGCGTGGCCGAGGGGTTCTCGACCATCACCATGCAGCTCGCGCGGAATCTCTGGCCCGAGGACATCAGCGGGCGCGACAAGACGCTCCGCCGGAAGCTGCGCGAGGCGCACGTGGCCCGGGAGATCGAGGCCAAGTACACCAAGGACAAGATCCTCGAGCTCTACCTCAACCAGATCGACCTGGGCAATCGGGCCTACGGCGTCGAGGCCGCCTCGCAGCGGTACTTCGGCAAATCGGTCCGCGACCTCAACGTGGCGGAGGCGGCCACCCTCGCCGCCATCCCGAAGGCCCCCTCCCGCTACAATCCGCGCAAGAACCCCAACCTGAGCGTCCAGCGCCGCAACACCATCCTGAATCTGCTGCGGGACAACGGGCTGCTCTCCGCCGACGACACCGAGCGGTGGAAGTCCTACCCGCTGCTGCTCAGCTCGCACTCCGACTTCAGCGGCATCGCCGAGTACTTCGTCGAGTACGTCCGGCAACAGCTCGACGCGCGGTTCGGCTCGGACCTCTACAAGCTCGGCTACCGGATCTACACCACCCTCGACCTGGACACCCAGCAGGCCGCCGAGCGGGCGCTCGAGGCTCGGCTCGAGGCCATCGAGAGCGGTGCGGACGGCAAGTTCGCGTGGCCGAGCTATCGCCAATATCTGGACGCGCGGGCCGACACCCCCGACAACGGCAGCAAGACGACCACGCCCTATCTGCAGGGCCTGGTGGTCACGCTCGACGCCAAGACCGGCAACATCCGGGCGATGGTGGGCGGCCGCGACTTCGAGGACAGCAAGTTCAACCGCGCCACCCAGGCGCTCCGGCAGCCGGGCTCCACCTTCAAGCCCATCGTCTACGCCGCGGCGGTCGAGGCGGGCTATCCGCTCTCGCACGTGATGGTGGACGATCCGCTGACCGTGGAGATCGCCACCGACACCACGCCCTGGGCACCCCAGAACTACGATCTCGAGTTCGACGGGCCGATGACGCTCCGGCGCGCGCTCTACATGTCGCGCAACATCATCGCCATCAAGCTGGGCATGGAGCTGGGCGAGGACGCGGTCATCAGCGAGGCCACCAAGTTCGGCCTCACGACGCGGGTGCCGCCGTATCCGTCGATCCACATCGGCTCCGCGGACGTCATCCCGCTGGAGATGATCGCCGCGTACACCACCTTCGCCAACCTCGGCACCCGCACGATCCCCAACGCGATCCTCCGGGTGGAGGACCGCACCGGCAAGATCCTCTGGCAGCCGCAGGTCCGCTCGGTGTCGGTGATGGACACGCCGCACGCGTGGCTCATGACCGACGCGCTGCGCGACGTGGTACGCCACGGGACGGCCGTCGGCTCCGTGGGCTCGCGCATCAACTTCCCGGCGGGCGGCAAGACCGGGACGACGAATGACGGCTACGACGTGTGGTTCATCGGGTTCACGCCCGACCTGGTGACCGGCATCTGGCTCGGCTTCGACCAGCCGAAGAAGATCAAGGCCAATGCGCAGGGCGGGGTGCTCGCCGCGCCGGCCTGGACGGCGATGATGCGCGAGGTGTACGAGCGCCGGGCGATTCCGGCGGCGTGGCCGCGGCCGGACGGGCTCACCGCGCTCGACATCGACAAGACCACGGGCTACAAGGCGACGCCGTTCTGCCCGAAGGACGTGCACTACATCGAGTCGTTCATCCCCGGCACCGAGCCGACCGCCTTCTGTCCCATCCACTCGCCCTTCGGCGCCGTGGGAGGTGCCTCACCGTTGGGCGGCACGGGCACCGGCACCGCGCCGGACGGCGCGCCGCTGCCCACGGCGCCGCTCCCGCCGGGCACGGCGCGGCCGGTCGTGCCCGCGCCCGGCGCGCCATCCGGCCCGAGCGGGACGTCGACGGGAGTCATGGGGGGCTCCGGCCCGGCGCCGAATACGCCGCGCTAGCATGCGGGCCCGCCGGCTGTCGGCGCGGTGGGTCCTGCCGATCGAAGGTCCGGCTATCGAGCACGGCGCGCTGCTGATCGGCCGCCGACGGACGCATCGCCGCCGTCGGCCCCGAGGCGGCGGTGCCCCGGCCGGCGGACGCGGCGGCTGAGGACTTCGGTGACGCGCTGCTGCTTCCCGGCCTGATCAACACGCACACGCATCTCGAGCTGACCGGCCTCGACGGCGGTTCGCCCGAGCCAGAGTTCGGCGGCTGGATCCGCCGGGTCCGGGAGGTCAAGGCGGCCCGTCCTCCCGAGGCCTTCCTGGCCGCCGCGCGCCGCGGTCTTGCGGACTGCTGGGCTGCCGGAGTCACCACCGTCGCCGATACCGGCGACTCGGGCGCGGTCATCGAGGCCCTCGCCGAAGCCGGCGGCTCGGGGATCGCGTACCACGAGGTCTTCGGGCCGCATCCCGATCAACGGGACGCGAGCCTTCGGGGCCTCCAGGAGGCCGTGGAGCGGCTGGGCCGGTTTGCCGGCGGGCGCGTCCGCATCGGCGTCTCTCCCCACGCGCCCTACACCGTGAGCGGGCCGCTCTACGCCGCGACCGCCGCGTGGGCTCGCGAGGCCGGGCTGCCGATCGCCGTGCATCTGGCCGAGTCGCCGGCCGAGAGCGCGCTCCTGGCAAGCGGCGACGGGTGCCTTCGCTGACGCCTGGCGCAATCGGGGCATCCCGATGCCGGCGCCGCTCGGCCGTTCGCCCGTGGCCTGGCTCGACGAGCACGGCGTGCTGTCGGAGCGGACGCTCTGCATCCACGTCGTGCAGGCCGGTCCGGCGGACGTCCAGCGGCTCGCCCGCGCGAATGCGGCGGTGGCGCACTGCCCGCTGTCCAACCGCGCGCACGGCCACGGCGCAGCGCCGCTCGGGGCGCTGCTGGCGGCGGGACTCCGGGTGGGGCTCGGCACCGATTCCGTCATGAGCGTGGGGACCCTCGACCTGCTGGCGGAGGCTCGCGCTGCTCGCGCGCTTGCAGGGCTCGACGCTGACACGAGCGCTGGCCCTCTGCACCCGGGACGCCGCGCGCGCTCTGGGCCTCGAGCGCGAGGTCGGGGTCCTGGCGCCGGGCCGATGGGGCGACTGTGTCGTCATCCGACTCCGCGCGGCACCGGACGTCTCGAGGACGGACATGTCGGCCGAGGACCGGGCCCTGGCGAGCGGCCCGCGGGACGTGCTGGCCACTTTTGTGGGAGGACGGGACGTGCATCGAACCAGCCCACCGCTATGAAGATCCAGCGTCACGCCGCCATCCTGCGCGTGGTCCGGGAGCGGCGCATCGAGAGTCAGGACGACCTGCGCGAGGCTCTCTCCACCGAAGGCTTCGTGGTCACCCAGGCGACCCTCTCGCGCGACATCAGGGAGCTCGGCCTCGCCAAGCTGGCCGACCCCCAGGGGGGTGCGTTCTACACCCATCCCCACCGGGCCGCGGTCCGGCCCGATCTGGCACAGGTGCTGCCGGCCCTGCTCGTGAGCGTGGACGGGGTGGGGCCGCTGCTGGTCCTGAAGACGGCGAGCGGCTCCGCCGGGGCGATCACGGAAGCGCTCGACCAGGCGGGGTGGGCCGAGGTCATCGGCACCATCGCCGGCGACGACACCGTGCTCGTGATCACGCGGAGCCAGCGGCTCCGGGAGTCCATCGCCCAGCGGATTCAGGCCCTGGTCAAGAAATAACTACGCCATGGGCGCGCGCCTCCCTTGCCGGTCCAATGGGTGGGCGTTACGCTTTAACTGTGCGCCGTTGCGCATCTTCCACTTCATTCCGCTGCGGAGACGTCGCGTGCGGTGCTTAGCCTTGAACGCCTCGTTCGAGCCGTTGACGATGGTCCCGGTCCGCCGGGCCCTGCGCCTCGTCATCGAGGGCAAGGCCGAGATCGTCGAGGCCGACGCGGGCAACGTCGTCCGAAGTGAACGCCTCACACTACCCAAACCAGCCATTATCCGCCTGGTCAAGTTCGTGCACGTCCCCCGCCGCTTTCGTCGCCAGGTCACCAACACATTCCTCTTCGCCCGCGACAGCTACCGCTGCCAGTACTGTCACCGAAGCCAGCTCGAGCTGCGGCACCGCGAGTGCCTGACGCGGGATCACCTGGTCCCGCTCTCGCGCGGTGGCGACAACGAGTGGGCCAACGTGGTGACCGCCTGCAGCTCGTGCAATACGCGAAAGGGGAATCACCTGCCCGAGGAATGCGGCATGCACCCGCTGCATACTCCCCGCGAGCCGCACTTCGTGCATCTCTCCTGGGCCGTCCGCCGGCTCTCGATCGCGCAGGCCAAGTACATCAAGCTGTTCTACGGCGAGGAAGCCCTGCGCGCCCTGGGCGGAACCGTCTAGCCTGCCGGCTCTTTCGTCAGCGGCACGATCGTCTGGAACTTGCCGTTTGGCGCGAGGGGAATGTCGTCCACCACCACCAGCTCGTAGCGAATCGCCTGACCCAGGTTGTGGCGCATCGTGGCAAGCGCTGCCTCCCGCACCTGCTCATTCCACCCCTGGGACACGACCAGTAGAATCCGCAGGGCGTCGGGCGCGGTCTGATGCGCCTGCCACCGGCGGATCTCCTGCTGTTTCGAGAAGCACGAGCCCAGCAGCGCCGTGTTGAGCACCCGACCGTCGGGCGTGCGGACGATCTCGGTCGAGCGGCCGGCGACCGGTCCCAGCAGCGCGAGGCCGCGGCCGCATGGGCAGCCGTGTCGCCGACGCGCCGCCAGATCCCCGAGGCGGTAGCGGAAGAGCGGGTTGCTGAGGCAGGTGAGCGGCGTGACCACGACCTCGCCCGTCGCGCCGTCGGGGACGCGACGACCCTCATCGTCGACGATCTCGATCAGCTGCACGTCGTCGTTCAGGTGATAGTCGCCGGGACATTCGCGGGCACTCCCACGCCAGCGGGCCGGTTTCCATCGTGGCGTATACGTCGAGCGGCCGGACCCCGAATGCCTGCTCGACCAGCCGTCGGCAGCGCTCGCTGGTGGCCATGGAGCCGGTGTACACCAGCCGGGGGGTCGAGGCGAGTCCGCCGGCGGCGATGACCGCCTCGGCCAACTGCTCGATCGCGACGGAGTAGCCGCTCAGCACGTGCGGCCGGATCCGGCGCAACACCTCGACCTGGCTCGCCAGGGTGTCGAAGCTCGACAGGCGGTGCATCGCGGGGAGCAGTCCCGTGCGGCGCAGGAGCGCGACCGGCCCCTTGGCGGCCGCCGCCTTGCCCGAGCCGATGCTCACCTGACGGTCCAGCGGCCGCCGGCCGAAGGCCGCGTGAATCCTCGCATGCAGGGCGGAGACCTCCGCCTGCTCACGCTCGCTGCGGTACACCGTCACCGGCCGCCCAGTCGAGCCCGAGCTGCTCATCTTGAACAGGGCGCTCGCGGGCACGGTGAGCATCCCGAGCACCTGCTCCTTGAGCGTCACCTTCTCCAGGATGGGAAGCCGCTCGAGGCCAGGACCGTCGTCGAGCGTCTCGGGCCCCACGCCTGCTCGCGCGAAGACCTCGGCCCAGTACGGCGTCGCGAGCGCCGACGCGGCAAGCCGCCGGAGCCGTCTCACCCGCCGCGTGCGAATCTCATCCGCCGACAGCCACTGCTCCCGACGTCGTGCGCGGATGGCGAGCGGCAGGGCGAGCAGCGCGGCGGCCGAAGGCATGCGTGTCTCCCGGCGGAAGTGGGGCCGAAACAGGAATCATTGGCGAACTTCGAACGTCGTGCTTCGCACCTCCAGCCGGAGGCTCGGCAGTCCGGCGAGGCGGAGCAGGAAGCGGGTCGCGCCGCGGCCGAGCGCGTCACCTACGCCCTCCTCACCCTGTGCGACCTCGCCGAGGTCACCTTCCAGGAACCGCTGCAGCTCGTCGAGGTCGGAATCCGACAGCGTCGAGATCTCCATCGACGCCGCGTAGTAATAGCGGCCGGCGGCGGCGGGACGCACGCTCACCTGGTACGCGAAGGCCAGCGCCGTGCTCAGAGCGTCGAGCGTGGCGTAGCGCCGCTCCTGGACGCGGCCGCCCACGATCCTGAGCATCGTGTACTGGTCGAGCAGCGGCTCGTGCCGGAGCACCACGTCCCACGCCGCCTGCCGCTCGAAGGCGTCGAACCAGCCGCCGCGCGAGCGCCAGACCTCCACCCGGTAATGCAGCCGTACCGGCAGCCCCGAGCGCAGCGCCGACAGCCAGCGGCCGTCGCCCAGGAGGTTTTCCGAGCGGACGACCGGCGCCCGCGATCCCGCCGGCGTCGAGTCGGCCGCCAGGCGCACGGTGAGGCGCACCGCCTGCGGCGGCGGCGGCGGCGCCTGGGCGGCGGCCGACCCCGCGGCCGCGCCGAGGCCTAGGACCACGGCCACGGCGAGCACGCACCGGACCAGCCGGCGAGGACGAGGTGGCGGAATCGGCCGCACTAGAACCGGCGTTGCAGGCGGACGATCAGTCGCATCGGCTCGCCCCCGCCGAGACTCTTCGCGAGATAGACGCCGATCTGGCCCGCGTCGAGCCCGATCCCCACGTCGGTCTTCCACTCGTGCAGCGAGGGGATGCGGTTCACCGGGACCTGGCCCGGCCCGTCGCCCGCGAGCCAGGCCTTGCCGGCGTCGCCCAGGAAGACGAGATCCGCCTCCTCGATGCCGATGAACCGCCCGCCGGCGCCGCTCTCGCGATCGCGCATGCGGTAGCCGAGGTTGAGGCCCAGCCGCGTGCGGACCTCGAGCTGGGCGACGATGGCGCGGTCGCAGAGCGCGGGGTCCGACGGATCGACGAAGCTCCGCGGGGCGCAGGTGAAGGCGCGGAATCCGTAGCCCGGCATCAGGTCGGGGCCGCCGAGGGAGACCCGGCGCTGGACCGGCAGGCGATCGCCGCCGATCCAGCCGTCGGCGCGGAGGCGGGCGTTCACCCGCAGGCTGGGAGTCAGCCGCGAATAGCGCCTGAAATCGAGCATGAGCCGGTCGAAGGCGTAGCCGCCGCCGGTCGGGGTCGGCGGGCGCACGCTCTCGGGCAGCGGCACCGGCGCCACGTCGTCGCTGGTGCTGTGCTCGTACCGCGCCCTGAGGAGCCAGCCGGTGGAGGCGTGCTCCCGGTCGTTACGGGTGTCGAGGTCGAGCTGAGCGCCGGTGGTGAAGTAGTGGCCGTCGTCGCTGAGCGGATTCCGACGCCAGCGATCGCCGTTTCGGAGCAGCGACCACGGGTCGACGGCCCGCACGCTGCTCTCGTGATCCCGTCGGACCGAGAGCTCGAAGCGCAGCGACCTGGTGGGCTGCAGCCAGGCCGCGCCGCCGCCGCCGCGCCGCTCGAACCAGTCGCGGAAATCCCGCTGGAGCAGGAAGGCCGACCAGCCGTTCTCGGCGGCCGACAGCGGCTGCTCGTCGAACGGCGCGGCCTCGCTGTAGATCCGTCCGGCGATGCCGCCCGCGGGGAAGGCCAGCTCCGCCCGGGCGCCGTAGCCGAAGTCGCTGCTCAGCCGGGACCCCTCGCCCGCCGTGCGGAGGATGCCGCGCAGGTCCAGCCGGGCGAGCGATCGCCTGGAGGGCCGGAGCTCGAAGGTCGGGCCGAAGACGATCGGCAGCCCCTCGATCCGGTTGTAGGTGCCGCCGGTGGCGAGCAGCAGGTCGGTCCGGACGCGGCCGGTCTGGAAGCTGGCGCGCGCCGTGGCCAGCTCGCCGAGCGGGCGGCGGCGCTCGCGCAGCACGAGCACGCCGTCGGGGCCGCGCAGCACCGGTGCCGCGTCCCACAGCACCCGCTCTCGTCCCACGTGCCGGGCTCCCGGGCTCCGGATGAGCCGGCCGCCCACCACCAGCACGTCGCCCTCCACGTCGGCGCCCGGCAGCAGGTACAGCGTGGCGTTGACCACGACGACGTCGCCCCGGACCCGTCCCGCGAGCCGGAGCGATCCGCGGAAGATCGCCAGCCGGCCGGCGAACATGCTCCCCGCCGGGAAGCTCACGTCCCCCTGCACGCGGGTCGTGGCGCTGTCGTTGTAGAAGGCCAGCAGCTCGGACACGACGTCGGACGGCGGCCCGGCCCGCACGATCGACGAGTCCCCCGGCGCCAGGTCGGGGTCGATGACGATCACGCTGTCCTGGGCCCGGAGCAGTGGCGGCATCGCGAGCAGGAACAGCAGGCCACCGGCGAGGAGTCGCATGCGGAGCTCGAGGGTCGAAGTGGTGGCGCGGCCGGGCTACTCCCGGTCGAGGCCCAGCCGCCGCAGGCGGCGGTACAGATTGGCGCGGTCGGTCTGCAGCAGCCGAGCGGCCTCGGCGATGTTCCCCTCCGCCTGCGTCAGCGCGGCGCGCAGGAGCCCGCGCTCGTAATCGTCGAGCGCCTCGGAGAGCGGCCGGCCAAGCGCGGTCGGTGCGGGCGGCGGCGGCGAGCCGCCGCGCAGCACGTCGCGCACCGCGCCCGCGTCCACCGTGGGGCCGCACAGAATGCTCAGGCGCTCCACCAGGTTCGCGAGCTCGCGCACGTTCCCCGGCCACCCGTAGCCGGCGAGCGCGTCGAGCGCCTGGGGCGTGAACACGGGCGCCTGCCGCGGACGCACCCGCTCGGCCAGGTGGGTCACGAGCGCGGGCAGGTCTTCCAGCCGTTCGCGGAGCGCCGGGAGGCGGATCGGGAAGACGTTGAGCCGGAAGAACAGGTCCTCCCGGAAGTCGCCGTCGGCCACCGCATCCTCCAGCCGGCGATTGGTGGCCGCGACGATCCGCACGTCGACCCGCTGGGAGCTCTCGGCGCCGAGCCGCTGCAGCTCGCCCGTTTCGAGCGTGCGGAGCAGCTTGGCCTGCGCTTCGGCGCTGAGATCGCCGATCTCGTCGAGGAACAGCGTCCCCTGGTGCGCCAGCTCGAACCGGCCGAGCCGCCGCTCGGTGGCGCCGGTGAACGCGCCCCGCTCGTGCCCGAACATCTCGGACTCGACGAGGTCTCGCGGGATGGCGGCGCAGTTGACGGTGACGAACGCGCGCGCCGACCGGCGGCTCGCCCCGTGCACCGCCGCGGCCGCCAGCTCCTTCCCGGTGCCGCTCTCGCCGGTGAGGAGCACGCGGGCCTCGGTGGGCGCGACCCGGGCCACCAGGGCCCGGACCTGGGCCATGGCCGCGCTTTCGCCGACGAGCGCCGAGCGCCGCGAGAGCTCCGCGTGCAGCGCGCGATTCTCGGCGCGCGTCCGGTTGAGCTCGACGGCGGCCCGCACCGTGACCAGCACCGATTCCGGGGCCAGCGGCTTCTCGAGAAACTGGAAGGCGCCGAGCTTCACGGCGCGCACGGCGTCGGTGAGCTGCGCCTTGCCGCTCATCATGATGACGGGCGTGCCGCGGCCCCGGTCGCGGATGCTCGCCAGGGTCGCGAGCCCGTCGGGCCCCGGCGGCATGAGCAGATCGAGCAGGACCACGTCGGGGTCCACGTCGTCGAGCTGCAGCAGCGCCGCGTTCCCGTTCGGCGCCTCGGCTACCGTGAACCCCTCCTCGCGGAGCAGCGCGGCCAGCATCCGGCGGATGTTGGCCTCGTCGTCCACCAGGAGGATCTGGGCGCGTGCCGTCACACGCCCCGCATCCGCACGACGAACGTGGCCCCGCCGCCGGGGGTGGCCTGGAACGCGATCGTGCCCTGGTGCATCTCGATCGTCTGCTTGGCGAGCGCCAGGCCGAGCCCGGTGCCGCCGCTCTTCCCGGTCACGTACGGATCGAACAGCCGGCCGGCGAGGTCGGGCGGCACGCCGGGGCCGTGGTCGCCGATCTCGATCCGCACCACGCCGTCCTCGGGGTGGGCCGCGAGGTCGATCTGGCCCCGGGCCTCGCACGCTTCCACGGCGTTGCGGATGATGTTGCCGAACGCGCGGCGGAGCGGATCGTAGTGGCCCAGCAGGGTGGGGAGGGCGGAGTCGAGCGCGAGCGACACCTGCATGGTGGGCGGGACGCTCGTGCGCGCGAGGTCGGCCAGCAGCTCGGCGAGGTCGACCTGCGCGGCCGGCCCCTCGGGCAGGCGCCCGAACTCGGTGAACTCGCGCGCCAGCTGCTCGAGCCGGCCCGACTCCGCGACGAGCACCTCGATGGCCTCGCGCTGCGGCGGCGCGGCGGACCGCGCGAGCTGCGCCACGGCGAGGCGGATCGGCGTGAGCGGGTTCCGCATCTCGTGCGCCACCCGCCGCGCCGTCTCCCGAAAGGCGCGGAGCCGCTCGGCCTCGATCTCGCGCGCGCGGCCCTGCTCGAGCGCGGTGGCCATCTCGCGGAGCGCCGTGCGCAGGGCCTCGAACTCGGGCGCGCCGCGCCGCGGCCGGTCGGGCGGCAGGGCCTCCATCCGGCGGATGTGGGCCGTCCAGCCGATCAGCTCTTCGATCGGCCGGCTGAGCTGGCGCGAGAGGTGGCCACCCACCCGCACCGAGGCGTACAGGAACGCCGCCCCCACCAGCAGCACGACCAGGCCCAGGCCGGCGTAGTAGTAGCGGCCGAAGGTGTCGACCCGCTGGAACCGCCCGATGGCGCTGTTGAGCTTGTCGGCGTGATCGGCGAGCGCTCGCCGCTCGAGCGGCGTCAGCTTGGTCGAGTCGAGGCTCTGGATGAGCACGCGCCCGGATGCCCCGACGGCCTCCATCGACCGGAGCGCGCCCGCCGCGGGCGTCGTCGAGCGCACGGTGAACGCCCAGCCGAAGATCGCCACGGCGGTCGGAACCGCGCCGAGACAGATCAGGATGAGGAGGATTCGATGTCTGAAGGCGAGGCGCATCGCTCCTCAAGATAAGCCGCGGGCCGACGGAGGGCCCAGCCGCCCGCGGCGCCGAGCGCCCCGGCCATCCACTCCGACCAGTGGACCGGCGGGAACCCGCCGGCCGCCGGGATCACCGCCAGGGCGAGGACGAGCGCCGCCGCGAGCCCGGCGAGCGCCGCGCCCGGACGTCCGGTCCGCCGCGCCCAGAATCCGAGCGGCAGCGCCGCCAGCGCGAGGCCGAGGGCGGTGATCCAGCGGACCCGGGTGCCGCGTGGCCAGGTCGAACGGCGGCACCATGATCCAGCCGTAGGCGGGAGAGATCGTCAGCTCGACCGACCGCTCACGGCCGCCGTAGTCGGACGTGAGCCGAACCCGGCCGTCGTGCCCGCTCGCGGTGAGCCGCACCGGCACGCCCGCGCGCTCGGGCAGCCCCTCCGGCAAGGTGACCGCCGGCGGAAACAGCCGGAATCGGAGCGCGCGCGTCGGGCAGGTCGATTTTCGCCTCGCGCCGGAGCTGGCTCAGGGTGAGCGCGCCGGTCGGACCCGCACCCGGAGCGAGTAGATCCAGGAGCGCTCGGCCACCGGCACGCCGGAGACGACGTCCGCCTCCAGCGTCGAAGCTCCCGGCCGCGAGCCGGCGACGCAGCGCCGCCGAGTCGGCCGGCGCGCCGTCGGGTGGCATCGGCGCGCCATCCAGGTGCACCGCCTCCACGCCGCCGGTGAAGACGTCGAAGCCCGGCGCGATGTGGGCCCAACTGCTGCGTGAGCGGGCCGTCGGGCACCCACGGCGCGAGCAGCCACGCGGAGGCGGCGAGGAGGAGCAGCAGCAGCGCGATGCCGCCGGCGAGGAACGCCGCCGCCGCCCGCGGGCGCGGCGCCACCATGCGGGGCAGGAGGCCGGCCAGGGTGGCGCCGATGGCGGCGCTGGTGGTGTTGGTCAGCACGTCGCTCAGGCTCGCGTCGCGGCCGGACACGACCCGGAACTGGAGCAGCTCGACGGTGAACGAGAGCAGGCCGCACAGCAGCACCGTGCGTCCCCACGACTGGCCGGAGAGCCGGAGGCCGAGCGCGAGCGGCAGGAAGAGGAGCAGGTTGGCCGCGATGTCGGCGCCGCCGTTGTCGCCGCACACGAGGCACAGGAGCGGCGTGGCGGCGGAAAGGCCGCGCACGTCGCTCACCGGCGTGAGCGTGGCGACGAGCACCAACGCGGCGCCCAGGACGCCGAGCGCCGTCCCCAGCGTGCGCCAGCGCCTCGCGCGGCGCGCGGCCTCGCTGCGGGCGGACCAGCCGTCGGACGGGGTCAGGCGCTTGGCAGCAGGTGGCGAGATCAGGGGCAGTCATGGGATGGGAGGCAGGGAGAGGCGGCTCGTGACTTCCGGGAACGTAGCCACCCCAGGGACCCCCGTCCACGGCCACCGGCCGGCCCGCCGCGTCGTGGCGTCCTCCCGTGTGACTCCGGTCACCCCCGGCGGGGCCGGCAGCGATTACACTATCGGCCGAGTCCCGGCGGGACGAGTCCTGCGCGGCATTTCCACACACGAAACGGGTCCACCCATGGCAGTCGGCACGAGCGCGTTGGCGAGCAGTCCAGCCGAAGCGCCGCCCGGGCGAGGTGAGGACGGGCGGCCCCCGCTTCGCATCGGCCTCATGCTCCGCGGCATCGATGAATACGACGGCGCCGGCGTCTACATCCGCAAGCTGCTGGACGCCCTGCTGGAGCTCGACCGCGGCAACCACTACGTGCTGTTCTACGCCAACGACGGGCAGCGGGGACGGTACGCCCACCTGCCCAACGTGCGCGAGGTGGTGGTGCGGGCGCCCGGCAAGCTGCTCTGGGACCAGGTGGCGGTGCCCCTGGCCGCACGGCGCGAGCGGCTCGACGTGCTGTTCCACCATAAGTTCAGTATCCCCCTCGTGGCACCGTGTCCCACCATCGTCCAGCAGCGCGGGACCGAGTACTGGACGTTCCCCGAGTACTACACTACCCTGGGCGACCGGATCAACCGCGTCTACAACGTCCTCAGCATCCCGCTCTTCTGCCGTCGCGCCGCCAGGGTGCTCACGAACTCGGACAGCCTCGCCCGCGAGCTCGAGCAGGTGGCCGGCGTGCCCAGAGAAAAGATGGCCACGATCTACGCCGCGGCCGACGAGCGCTTCACCCCTATCACCGATCCCACCGTCCTCGGCCGGGTGCGGGCGCAGTACGGGATCCCCGATCGGCCGTGCTTCCTGATGGTGGTCAAGGGCTATGCCCGGATCGAGTACGCGGGGCAGGCGCTCTGCCCGCGCAAGAACGTCGAGGGCACGCTCGAGGCCTACGCTCGGGCCCGGGCCGCCCAGCCCGACATGCCGCCGATGGTCATCCTCGGCGCCGGCGTGCGGGAGCGGCTCACGCCGGAGGTCCTGCGCGACGCGCTACCATCTCGATCCCGCTGCCGTCGTCATCCCCGGCCTCATCGCGCACGACGACATGCCCGCCGTCTACAGCATGGCGGGCGCGCTGCTGTTCCCGTCGTACTACGAAAGCTTCGGCATCCCGCTGGTCGAGGCCATGGCCTGCGGCTGCCCCGTGATCACCTCGAGCGCCCCCGCCTGCCCCGAGGTGGTGGGCGACGCCGCGCTCATCGTCGACCCCGATGACGTCGACGGCCTCGCCGCGGCGATGCTGCGCCTCGCGTGCGAGCCCGGGCTCGCCGGCGCGCTCCGGGCCCGGGGACTGGTCCGGGCGGCGGAGTTCTCCTGGCACGAGGGCGCCGGACGGCTGCTCGCCGAGCTCACGCACGTGGGGCGGACCGGCTCAGCCTAGGAGCCGCGCGCGCACGATCAGCTTGTGACCCGGCTGCCATGGCATGAGCCGGTCGGTCGACGCCGTGAGCTTGAGCGCCGGATAGAGCAGCGACAGCAGCCGGAGCTGTTTCCGGTGCCGGCCCACATCCGCGGCGGTCACGACCGTCCCTTTGCTCGACGACGCCCCACCCGAACGCTTCCGCATCGCCTCGTACATTCCGTTGAGCGCCGTGTCGACCAGCTCTGACCCGAACCGGGAATAGGTCACCGCGCGCTCGATCGCGAACCGCGGTCCCAGCACCTCGCGCAACCCCTCCACGGTGTAGCCCGGCCGAAGGTGGCCGTGCCACGCGTCGGTGAGACCGATGCGGTGGCGGAAGCGATTGAGGGGGGAGCCGGGCTGGAGATGCGGGACGTTGACGACCAGGATCCCGCCGGGCACGAGGATCCGCGCGAGCTCCTGCGCGAACGCGCGGTCGTCCGGGATGTGCTCCAGGTAGTCGACGATGATCACCTGGTCGAACGCGCGGTCGGCGAACGGTGTCCGGGCGCCGTCGAGCTGATACACCTCGCTCCCGACGAGCTGCCGGATCGAAGCCACCGCGCGGGGGTCGAGATCCGCGCTCCGCCACTCGCCGCCCCGCCGCCGCAGGAGATAACTGATGACGCCGTTGTCGGCGCCGACGTCCAGGTTGCGCCGGCCGGCGGGATCGTCGATCAGCGATTCGATCTGCCGGAACTTCGCCTGCTTGAGCACCGACTTGCCGTAGAGCGCCAGGGCCCAGTCGGCGGCGGTCGTCAGACCCACCCCAGGCGGCGATAGGACGCGAGCGTCCGGATGAGCCCCTCGCGGAGCGGCATTCGAGGCACGAAGCCGAGCTCCTGGCGGGCGCGCGAGGTATCGAACCACCGGTTGCTGGTGAAGAACTTGACCCGGCGGCGGAAGATCGGCGGCTCGATCCCGAACGGAATGCAGACGGCCTCACACGCCGCGCCCAACAGCCAGAAGGGCCAGACCGGGAGCCGGAGCCTCGGCGGCGGGACCTGCGCGGCGTCGGCGATCTCGTCCACCAGCTCCCGCAGCGTCGGTGCCTCGTCGCCGGTGATGATGTACGTCCGCCCGATGGCGCCCGGCTGCTCGCCCGCCAGGCGGAATCCCTCGATCAGGTCGTCGACGTAGACCATCTGGAAGCGGGGCGAGCCGTCGCCGAGCAGTCGGAAGCGGCGGCGCGCCACGCCGCCGATCAGCTTGAGCAGCCGGCGGTCGCCGGGGCCGTAGATCGGGCCGGGGCGCACGACGGTGAGTGGGACACCCGTGCGCCTCGCGGTCTCGCGCGCCATCCATTCGCCTTCGAGCTTGGTCTGCTGGTAGATGTCCATCGGCTGAAACGGCGCGTCCTCGGTGGCCGGCCCGCCGGGTGCCACATCCCCGTGCACGCCGACCGTGCTGCAGTGGACCACACGTCCGACGCCCGCGTCCGCCGAGGCCTCGATGAGCTGCCGGGTGGCGTCCACGTGCACGGTCCGATACTCCGAGTCGGGCACGCCCGCGCGACGGAACACCGCGGCGAGATGGTAGACGATGTCGACCTCCTCGAGCGCGCGGCGCACGAGGGCCTGGTCGCGCACGTCGCCCGTCACGACCTCGACGCCGGCGTCCGCCAGCGCGCCGGTGCTTGCGGGGTTCCGGGCCAGGCCGCGCACCCGGTGCCCTCGCGCCGCCAGGCTCCCGGCCAGCGCGAGCCCGGTGAACCCGCCGGCGCCCGTGACGAGCACGCGTGGCAACACCTGCTGAGGGGAGGCTCCGGCATCGATGACTCCGAGGGGGACGCGGGTGCCCGCATGGCAATCGGGGTCCCAAGATGGTCCGGCCGACGTCGGACAGCCGTGCGCGTGGTCACAGGGCCGGCCTGGGCTCCGAACACCCTGATTTACGGCGTAGTTGCCGGCACCGTCACGGGCAGCCGGAGGTGGCGGCCGGTCACGTAGAAGGCCGCGATGGCGCGCAGCAGCCATCCGAGGGCGACACCATAGATCACGCCCGCCAGCCCCCAGGCGCCGCCGGCCAGCCCGGCCGCGATCGCCAGCATCACCGATGCCCAGCCGAGGTAGTTGACCAGTGCCAGCTCGCGCGGGGTCGCGAGCGCCGAGACCGAGGCCTTGCCGAAGGCGTTGAGAATCTTGGTGAGGCCGGCGACGATGGCGGCCAGAATCAGCGAAGGGGCCAGGTGGTACTTGCCGGCGAGGAGATAGCGCTCGACCGGCGGTGTGATCACCCAGATGAACGCCGCGCCGAGCAGCGCGATGACGCTGACCAGGCGCGCCTCGTGCGCGAGCAGCTGGCGCTGCTCCGCCACGCCGCTCGCCGCCCTGAGGCGCGGCAGCAGCGAGTAGCCCACGCCCTGCTGCAGGACCCGGTAGAGTGACCCCACGATGGCCGCGAGGACGCCGAACGTGGCCAGGTCTTCCAGCGGACGCACGTGGGGAATGATGAGCCGGTCGAGCTGGACGAGCAGCAGGCCCGAGGCGTTCACGCCGGCGAAGGCCAGCGCTTCGCCCCAGGCGATCTCGCACGTGCGGTCGGGCTTGGCGTGCCGCTCGCGGAGCAGGATCGACCATCCGTACCAGGCCGCGATCACGAAGCCGACTGCCGAGACGCCGACGGCGAGGCTGGCGTCCCGGCCTCCGGCCAGGACCACCACCAGTGCCGCGAGGATCAGAAACAGGTTGGGGCTCTGCGCGATCGAGAGGCTGAGGCCGAACCGGAGCTCTCCCTGAAACCGGGCCGCCGCCACGGCCATCGCTCCGCCGCCGGCGATGGCCAGCGCGAGCAGCAGCGCGACCGGGATGCTGAGGTCGTACCCGAACCGGCCCACCGCGCCGAAGATCACGCCGACCGGGACGGTCACGGTCAACACCTTCTGGAGAAACCGCGGCCCGAATTCCACCGGGCGCCGGACGACGAATGTCTCGATCCCGGCCGGCGCCAGCGCGTAGCCGAGATTCACCAGGGCGAGGAAGAGGGTAAAGAGCGCGTACTCCGATTCGGGCAGCTGGCGGGCCAGGATCAGGTTGGCCCCCGCGAACCCGGCGCCCGAGGCACCCATCACGGCGGCGCTCCGGAGCGTCGGCGAGTGCCAGAGGCGGATCACGCCCTGGCCTCGGCGGCTTTCGCTTCCATCGCGGAGTAGAACGAGCCCAGCTTCCGGCGCGCGGCCTCCGGGGTGAACTCCTCCTGTACGTACTGCTTCGCGTGAATCGCGAGCCGCTGCCGAAGCGCCTGGTCGCTGAGCAGGGCCGCCAGGCCCGCGCCAAACGCCTCCGGCTCGGGATCGACCAGGTAGGCCGACCGGTCGTCGAGCACCTGAGTGTGGGTCCGGAGCCGGGTCGCCAGCACGGCGGTCCCCGAGTCCAGGTACGAGTAGATCTTCATCGGCGTGTTGAGCCCCTTCACTCGGGGCGAGACGAGCACGTCGGCCTGCCGGAGCAGGCTGGGCAGCACGTCCACCGGGCGGGGACCCAGAAAATGGACTTTGGGCAGAATGCCCAGCCGGGCGGCGACCCGCTGATAGTGCTGGATGTCCTCCTCCGCGTCCGCCCACGATGACCAGACTCGCGTCCGGCACGCGATAGAGCGCGTGGCGGAAGCCGTCGAGCATCAGGTCGATGCCCTGGTAGCGCTCCAGATTGCCGACGTACATCGCGAGCGGTCGGGTGGCCTCCTCGGGGAGGCGGTGCGTACCCGTTGCTGGTCCTCAGGCCGGACGAGGTGGACAGCAGCGTGCTGTCCTCGACCCGGCCCACCGGCTTGCCCGGACTGTGGCCCAGGGCCACGTCCTCGAGTGCCGCGCACACGGTCAGGACGCCCAGGCTCCGGCGCACGGCCACCGACTCGCAGTAGCGGAGCACCGGCAGCACGAAGTGCAGAGCCGGATACGCCTCCACCATCTGCTCCGCCAGCGACGAGTCCATGTCGTAGATGTACGGCACGCCCGACACCGCCCCTGCCGCCGCGGCGATGAACGCCGACTCCTCGACCGCGTGAATGAGGTCGTAGCGCTTCCGGCGCACCATGCGGAGGCACGACCCGAACATCACCGCGTCGCACAGCACTTTCTTGAGCGAGAAGCCGGGGCGCACGTTCCGGACGCCGGGGATGGGCGGAATCCGGTAGATCCGGCAGTTCGGAATCGCGAGGTCCTCACCCTCGTGGAGCGTCAGGATGTCGACGTGGTGTCCGCGGCCACTCAGGAACTCGAGCACCGTGCGCACGGCCAGCGGCGTGCCCCGCGCCTGAAAGAACGGGTGCGGGGCCAGCAGGAGAATCTTCACGCCACGGGCTCCGGGACCGAGCCGGGCGTCCTCATGCCTCGCTTCACTGCGTCGATTTCTGCGTCCTTTCGCTGATCCGTCCAGCCGAGCTCCGCGGCGGCGAGCCCGGCCACAGCCGCGAGGTCGTGGACTTCCGCGTGCGGGCCGGGCGAGGTGCGCCGGAGCACGTCCGACAGACGCACGGCCATCTCGTCCCGCACCGCTCGGCCCACGCGCGCTTCCAGGGTGGCTTCCAGGACGTCGCCCTCATCCACGCGCGCCTCGGCCGTCCGACAGGGCACCGGGGCTCGCCCCAGCGCCGCCATCACCCGGTCGGTTACGTCCTCGGCCACGCTGCGCGCGGTGGTGAATTTTACGCCTTCGACCGAAAACATATTGCCGGCTCCGCCCGCCGCTCGGTGCTCCAAGACACGCGGCCGGTCGGCCAGCGCGTCCGGCCGCCCCCGCTCCCGTCCAGCCTTGAGGGGCAACCATCCCCACTGATATCCCACGACGTCCCCCGCGTCGAGCTCGAGCGCCGGGCAGGCCGTCCGAAACTCCCCGAGCAACGCTGCCGCGCCTCGCGCCACCAGCTCCGCCTCACTTCGCCCGTCGGCGGGCGCGTACCAGGTTCCGAGCAGCGTCGTCCGCTCCTGCGGCGCGAGAAACAGGAACCGGCGCCCGCCGATGATGGGGTCTTCCGCCGCCCCCGTCGCCGCCCGGACGCCGGCCGCCACATCCGCGAGGCGCCGGCCGACCACCACGTTGAGGGCGAACGCATGCGGCAGGCGCGCGGGATCCGCGCCGCTCAGCGAGGCAGTCCACGGTCCCGCGGCGACGACGACGGCCCGTCCGTGGATCTCGACGTTGCCGCTTCCCAGCCGGTCCGCCGCTGCCACACCCTGAACCGTACCACCATCGGTCAGAACGCGCTGCAGGGCGCAGTGGTTGGCGACGAGGGCTCCCTGCCGGGCGGCCGCGCGCACGAACGCGAGGGCGAGGCGCTCGGGGTGGGTCAGCCGCGCATCGTGCCACAGCGCGCCGCCGCTCGCGCCTTCGCCGGGGAACGCGGGAAACAGCCGGCGGCACTCTTCCAGGGAGACCAGGCGTCCGTCCGGCACGCGGTGGGCGCGCGTCGAGGCCGTGGTTGCGATTCCGGGGAGCACAGGTCGTTGAGGCGGAGGGCGGCGGCCAGGGCGAGTCGGCCGTGGGTGCCATGGCCGGTCGTCGGCACCAGGACGGGGAGCGGCTGGACCAGCGTGGGGGCGATGCGAAGCAGGGCCGAGCGCTCGCGGATCGACTCGCGCATGCGGCGGAGGTCGCCGCGCGCCAGATAGCGCAGACCGCCGTGCACGATCCGCAGGCTGTTGGCGGAGGTGGCGGCGCCGAAATCGTCGCGCTCGATCAGCGCCACCCGGAGCCCGCGAAGCGTCGCGTCCCAGGCGATGCAGGCCCCGTGGAGACCGCCGCCCACGACGATCAGATCGTGCGTCCCGCTTGCCAGCCGGCGCAGGTCGCGATGCATGGGTATCTGGGATTCCACGAACCGCGAGTCACCAGCTCCCGCGCGGGGGAGCCCTGGCGCGGTGGGGCCGCGTGCTCAGACCCGCTCGCGCACGCGGTACGCGCGGCGGTGCGGCGAACGCAGGTGCACGATGATCTCGCCCACGAGGCCGAGTCCCATGAGCTGGACGCCGAGCGCCACCAGCAGCACGGCGAGCAGCAGGAGCGGCCGGTTGGCGATGGCCTGGCCGCCGATCCGCTCGGCGAGGAGCACCAGGCTGCGTGAGCGCGCCCAGCCCGAAGCATACCGAGCCCACCAGCCCGAAGAACCGGAGCGGCTTCTCGGTGAACTTGGCGAGGAAGAAGAACGCCGCCACGTCCAGCAGCCGCCGGAGATAGACCCCCGGGCCGTAGACCCGCGTTCGCGCGTCGCCCGGATGCTGTGGCACCGCCACTTCGTCGACCCGATAGCCTTCGCGCAGCGCGAGCGCGGGGATGAACCGGTGCAGGTCGCCGTAGAGCGGCAGCGCTTCGGCCGTCGTGCGGCGCATGACCCGCACGCCGCAGGCGATGTCGTGGAACCGGTGGTCGGTCACGCTCCGGAGCATCCAGTGGAAGCCGCGCGACTGGAGCCGGTTGAGCCAGCTATCCACGCGCGGTGACCGGTTGGCCACGACCATATCGGCGCCGTCCTGGAGCGCGTCCAGCAGCGGGCCGATCCCCTCGGCCTGCACCTGGAAATAGGCCGGCAAGGTAACGATCACGTCGCCCCGGCTGCGCTCGATCCCGAGGCGCAGGGCGGCCGTCTCGCCGAACGTGCGCGCGAAGGACAGGAGCCGCACCGACGCGTTCGCCTGGCTCAGCGCGGCCAGCTCCGGCGGGGCGACGAATCCGCCGTCGAAGACGAACAGGAACTCGTGCTCCTCGCCGCGCCGCTCGAGCTCGCGGGCGAAGGCGTGGTAGAGCAGCATCAGGTCGTCCGCCCGCTCCACGACCGGAACGATCACGGAGACCAGGCGCACGTCGGCGGGCCCGGAGGCATTCGAACGCTCGGCGATCGGCACCATGAGAGCTCCCTCGGCGGTCATGATCAACGCACCTCCCACGCGGTCGGAACGTCGCGCGCGCCTGTGCGCTCGCTGCTGAGCGCCACCTCGGCGACCAGCCCGAGCATGGCGAGATAGAAAGCCGCGCCGAGCCACAGGAGGGCGGCGCCGGGGAAGACGAGCGCGTCGGCCTTGTCCGGCCCGAAATAGGTCGCCGCGTAGACCCAGAACGCGGCGAAGGCCGCCGAGAGCACCAGCAGCGGCGTCGAGGCGAGCGCGAAGCCCACCAGCGGGCGGGACCGGAACGTCGTGATCATCTTGAGCGTGATCAGGTCCACCAGCACCTTCACCGTGCGGCTGATGCCGTACTTGCTCTCGCCGAAGCGCCGGGCATGGTGCCGGACCGGCAGCTCGGTGATCCGCGCGCCGACGCTGGCCGACAGGGCGGGGATGAAGCGATGCTGCTCGGCGTAGAGCGTGATCCGGTCGAGCAGGTCGCGCCGGTAGGCCTTGAGCGAGCAGCCATTGTCGGTGATCGCGACGCCCGTCAGTCGCCGGATGATTCGGTTGGCCACCCACGACGGCACCTTGCGGAGGATCAGCTTGTCCTGCCGCTGCTGCCGCCATCCGCAGACCAGGTCGTACCCCTCGTCCAGCTTGGCGACCAGCATCGGGATGTCGCGCGGGTCGTTCTGCAGGTCGCCGTCGAGGCTCACGACGACGCGGCCACGCGCGTGATCGAAGCCGGCCATCATGGCGGCGGTCTGTCCGACGTTCCGGCCCAGACGCAGGCCGTGCACGTGCGGGTTGGCCGCCGCCGCCTCGGCGATCCGCGCCCAGGTGTCGTCCCGGCTGCCGTCGTCGACCAGGATGACCTCGAAGCTCGCCGGATAGCGTGGCCAGCGCCTCGAGGATCCAGGCGACGAGCGGCGAGACGTTCTCCGACTCGTTGTAGAGCGGCGCGACGACGGACAGTTCGGGCATGGGCTCTCGGTGCACCGGGTTTGCCTCAACCATCAATAATACCCGCTGGGACGCCATGCTTCCAGCAATGGCCGTTCCGCGACGAGCCGGCCGGTGGTAACAACATAACTCTATGTTGCTGAGTCTTTTGGCTGCCGACTATCGGTGGGAGCTCGGGCCTGCCGGATGGCGCATAGCGCGGGGGTGCTGCTGACCCGCAACAGTTGGGGACGGAGACCCGGGCGTGCCGCTCACCAGCCGCCGCGGCGGAGGAGGACCACGGGGACGGTCTTGAGCATGATGAGCAGGTCTTCGCGCAGGCTCTGGCGGCGGATGTACTCGAGGTCGTAGCTCACCTTGGTGCGCACGTCGTCGATCGAGCGGTCGTAGTGGTGGTTGATCTGCGCCAGCCCGGTGATGCCGGGCTTGGCCCGCTGGCGCAGCGGGTACTCGGCGATGTGGCCCCGGAGCTCGGCGAAGATCGTCGGCCGCTCGGGCCGGGGGCCGACGATGTTCATCTCGCCCTTGAGCACGTTGAGCAGCTGCGGCAGCTCGTCCAGCCGGTACTGGCGCAGCACCCGGCCCAGCGGGGTGACGCGCGGGTCCTGCTCCTGGGCCCAGACGGCCGCGCCCGCGGCTTCGGCGTCGACCCGCATCGTGCGGAACTTGTAGATCGTGAAGACCCGGCCGCCGAGGTCATGGGTGCGGCGGTGGTTGACGGGACCGGCGTCGGGCAGCCGGCGGTCGAGGCCGACCCGCTCCTGCAGGTAGAACACCGGGCCGCGCGAGGTGAGCTTGATCAGCACCGCCAGCAGGAGAAAGACCGGCAGCATCGCGGCAAGCGCCAGCGCCGCCAGCATCAGGTTCACGGCCCGATGCAGCCACGCCGCGGCTCCGCTCGGCAGCGAGCGCCCGACCGCGCGAACGGCCCGCACGTACGCGCGGGACCATGTCGGACGCGAGCGCCGCCGCTGACCGTGCGACGATGCGGCCAGGTGCCGTCGGCGAACTCCTGAAGTCGCGGTACCCATGGTCTTGGTCGGCTCGGGGCTCGGGTAAGATGAGTCGGGAGCAATCAGCAGTCAGGTTAACGGGTTCCGCTGAGCTATCCTGTGATCTTTCTCACCGATGCTTGCTCACACTAGGTGGCAGGCCGGCGCGGCACCGGAGGCCGCGGCTCGGTCAGCAGCGGATTCTGCAGCTCGCCCAGCCCGAAGCTGGCCAGCCATTGGCTGAATCGCGAGCGCTCGACGGCCGGCTCGGACGCGGCCTCATCCGTCGCGGGAGGTGGGCGTGGCCGCGGTTGTGCTGTCCTCCGTCTCGATGGACGGGTCGGATTCTGGTTCGTAATTCATGCTGATCGACATCCGGGTAAGTGCCAGGGCTGCCGTGGGAGTCTGCCTCCAGGGTGTTCAAGGATGACGCCGTAAAAACCGGGGTAGGGAGGTGGCTGAGGCCGGTTCGGCGCTACTGACCTAAGGTATTGTTCGACAGGGTCTTAGCGTGTATACTAGAGGTTGAGCTGCGCGCGGGAGCCGCGGCGGTCGTTGCTGCGGGACCACAGCGGTCCGAGGTCCGGCGCCACAATCCGGCTTGGACGGTGGCCGTGGCGGCGGCCCCCAGACCTGTGGCGATGATCCGCCGCCGGCGGGCCGTCCCGGCCTCCGAGTCCCCGATTTAACGCTCGCGCAGGTATACGTTTGCCGTTCTCAGCCGGTCACGCACGAGTCCTGCAATCGTGACCCTGGGCTCCGTCGACGCTTCTCACCACCCGGCGTTCACTACATGGCAAATCGAGACAAGACTCCGGCCGCATCACCGCTCGTGCTGATCGCCAACGATCAGGAATGGTCCGCCCGCTCCCTGGAGAGCATCCTCGGACCGAACGGCTACGCGGTGATCCGGGCCTACACCGGGCAGCAGGCGCTCGAGCGCGCCCGCACTTCCCAACCCGACATCATCATCCTCGACGCCCAGATGCCCGACATCCATGGCTTCGAGGTGTGTCGCGCACTCCGGAGCGATCCGCGCTTCAGCACCACGACGCCGATCGTGATCACGACGTCGGGGCCGTCGGGCCGCACCCAGCGCCTCGAGGCCTACCGGGCGGGTGCGTGGGAGTTCCTCGGCCAGCCGCTCGACGGCGAGGCGCTCCTGCTCAAGCTCCACACCTTCCTCCAGTCGAAGCGTCAGGTCGACCTGCTCCGCGAGGAGAACCTGCTGGACTCGGGCACGGGACTCTACAACATGCGCGGGCTCGCCCGGCGCGCCCGCGAGATCGGCTCGGATGCGATCCGGCGGCGGGAGGCGCTCGCCTGCGTGGTGTTCGCGCCCGAGACCGAGCTGGAGACCGTCGATGAGGAGCCCCCGAGGAGGAGCTGCTCCGGATGTCCGACCAGGTCGGCGCCGTGTTCCGTCAGGTCGGCCGGGTGTCGGACGCGATCGGGCGCCTCGGACCCACGGAGTTCGCGGTCATCGCGCCGGCCACCGGCGCCGATGGGGCCGTGCGACTGGTGAACCGGTTGGGTGAGGCGGTCGAGGCCACCAGGATCCCGGTCCGGGGCGGCGAGCGCTCGGTCCGGGTCAAGGCCGGCTACTGCGCGGTCCCGGACTTCGCCGAGTCCTCGGTGGATGCGGTGGAGCTCTTACTTCGCGCCACGACGGCGCTGAGAGACCTCAGGAGCGGGGGGGAGGCGGACCGCATCCGGGCATTCGAGCAGGTGCCGCTCCCATACCCCAACTAGAGCCCCAACCCCCCGTCGCTGTAGACCTTGCTCCACGAACTGTGGCGCCAGCCGCGACCAGAACTGTTGTTCTGGCGCGGCAATTGCTTGATATATGCCGCACTCTGTTGTATAGAACCTGCTCTTCCAGGCGACCTGGGGAGTTGATCCATCGCCTTCCTCTCGGGGCGCCTCAGGAAAAACCTCACAGACCGCGCGGCGGTCCTGCCCAGGAGTCCCGATGTCCAACCCGCTCGCCCAGGACCGGTCGGCCACGGCCCCGGTCGACCCGTCCCGCGACCCGTTCAACATTCCGAGCGAAGTGAAGGCGAGCATCCGCGTCCTGGTGGTCGACGACGAGCGCACGCTTCGCGAGAGCTGCGCCAGCGTACTCCAGATGGATGGCTACAATGTGACGCTGGTGGGCCGGGGTGAGGAAGCGCTGGACACGGTCAAACGGCGGAAGTTCGACATCATCCTCGTCGATCTCTACATGTCGCAGATCTCGGGACTCGACATCCTCCGCGCCACGCTCGCAGGCCTACAAGGACACCATCGTCGTCGTGATGACGGGGAATCCCAGCGTCACGAGCAGCATCGAAGCGCTCCGGGCGGGGGCCTGGGACTACCTGCCCAAGCCGTTCAGCGCGACCCATCTCCAGGTGCTCATCGGGCGCGCGTCGCACGCGGTCATGATGTCGCGCGAGGCGCAGGACCTCCGGGTCCAGCTCATGAAGCAGAACGGCCACAGCGAGAAGATCGCGCTCATCGGGATCTCGCCCTTGTTTCGCCAAGCGGTCGAGCTGGCCCGCAAGGTGGCTGCGACCGACGCCTCGGTCTTCATCAGCGGCGAGAGCGGGACCGGCAAGGAGGTCATCGCCCAGTTCATCCACCAGAACAGCCGGCGCGCGGGCCGGGCGCTGGTGCCGATCAACTGCGCGGCGCTGCCCGAGCCGCTGCTCGAGAGCGAGATGTTCGGCCACCGGAAAGGCGCCTTCACCGGGGCCGACCGGGACAAGCCCGGACTGCTCGAGACCGCCAACGGCGGCACCCTGTTCCTCGACGAGCTGACCGAGATGACGATGCCGCTGCAGGCCAAGCTGCTCCGCGTCATCCAGGACGGCGTGGTCCGGCGGGTGGGCAGCGAGCAGCAGGACGCCGTGGTGGACGTGCGGTTCATCTCGGCCACCAACCGCGAGCCCCAGGAAGCCGTCGACACCGGTGTGCTCCGGGGCGACCTCTTCTACCGCCTGCGCGTGGTTCCGATCAAGCTTCCGCCGCTCCGCAAGCGGCCCGAGGACATCCCGCTGCTCGCGAACCACTTCCTGACCTATTATTGGGCACGGCACCGCCAGATGGGCGACCGGGTGCCGCACCTGAGCGAGGCGAGCATCGGCTTCTTGCGCTCGCGACCGTGGCGGGGCAACGTTCGAGAGCTTCAGAACGTCATCGAGCACGTCGCCGTGCTGGCGGAGCCCGATCAGACCATTCAGCCGAACGACATCCCGGTCTACGACGACAGCAACGAGTGGCCGGCCGACACCGCGGTGAGCTCCGCCGTCATGGACGAGGCCTATCACGGCGCGAAGGACCGAGTCGTGGCGCAGTTCGAGAAGGAATATCTCACCCGGCTCGTGGCCCGGGCCGGCGGCAACATGTCCAAGGCCGCCCGTCTCGCGAGCATCGACCGCACCACGCTCTACCGGCTCATGGACAAGCACGCCTTCCATCGGGACGAAGCCCCCGGGGTCGCTGAGTGATTCCAGAGACCGCCGCGACCGGCGCGACCAGCGGCGAGCGCCGCCGGCCGTCGCCAGGCGCGGGGCCAGTGCGGGTCTGGGATCCCGACGGGCCGTCGGGCGGCCAGGTCGCGCCCGCGCTCTGGGACGCCCTGCGCGAGGCGGTGCTCTGGGCCCAGGCGGAGTGGGAGCGCGCGGTCGAGCATGCCGCGGGGATGGACGAGGTCACCCTGCATCTCGCCCAGCTGTGCACGGCCATTCGCCAGCAGGGGAGCGGGCAGAGCGCCGATCTCGCGGCACTGCCCCGGAACGCGCTCTCCCGGCGGCTTGCTGGGCCTCATCCGGGCGGCGTTCGTCGAGCGCGCCGTCGGCGCTGCCCGCGCCCGACGCCGGCCAGCTGCTCCGGCTCCTCGGCGCCATCGAGCAGGTGGGCCAGCGGCTCGAGGCCGACTGGTCGCAGCACTTTTCCGACCGGCTGTCGGGGCCCGACGGTCTCGAGCTCGTGGTCGAGGTGGCCCACGACCTGCGCTCGCCTCTCACCTCGATCCTGTTCCTCGCCGAGACCCTGCAGCGAGCCCGGAGCGGCGCCGTCAACCCGGTGCAGGAGCGGCAGCTCGGCCTCATCTACAGCGCCGCCTTCGGCCTCAGCTCGGTGGCGAGCGACGTCATCGAGCTCGCCCGCGGCGGCGACCGGCTGGTCGATCTCGACCCGATCCCGTTCTCGGTGACCGACATCCTCGAGTCGGTGCGCGACATCGTCCAGCCCATCGCCGAGGAGAAGAGCCTGGCGGTCCAGCTGACGGCGCCCGAGGCGGATTTCCGGATCGGGCACCCGGTCGCGCTCAGCCGCGTGCTGCTCAACCTCACGACCAACGCGCTCAAATTCACCGCCGAAGGGTTCGTCGAGGTGACGGCCAAGGAAACCGGCCCCCGTGCGGTCGAGTTCTCGGTCCGGGACACCGGCCGCGGCATTCCCCCGCAGAGCATGGCCACGCTGTACGAGCCGTTCCGCCGGCGCCAGAAGCCCGGCGAGTACGCCTTCTCGGGCTCCGGGCTTGGGCTCTCCATCTGCCGGAAGCTGGTCGAGGCGATGGGCTCGACCCTGGAAGTCGAGACCGCTCCCGGCTTCGGGACCCGGTTCCATTTCGTGCTGGACCTGCCCCTGGCCGGCGAGGCTCAGTTCGGCTGAGCGGTCACGACCCCTACCAGCAGCCCCCCACCCCGCATAAATTCTTCAGGCTGGCCACTTCCGGAACGTTCCTGCTCCCGCGCCACGGCGACCCGGCCGACCCCGCGCGCAGCCGTTGATCCGACCGTTCCTCGCCGTGGCCGCCGAGTAACGACCCCTGTGGGTTCCCGACCTCGCGTTCTCCTCGTTGCCCTGCCGCCATCCGGGTCCGGCCAGGTGCGTCGAGGGGGTCGCGCGCGGTCCGTGGGGCCCGGAACGAGCCATACGTGAACCGACCGCTGATTCGGCCCGCACGGCACTTGAGCCAGCCTCCAGTGCACGCCCCGAACGCCGCCCTGCTGATCGACTTCGACAACGTCACCCTGGGCATCCAGAAAGACCTGACCAAGGAGCTCAGGACCCTCCTCAACAGCGACATCATCAAGGGCAAGGTCGCCGTCCAGCGTGCCTACGCCGACTGGCGGCGCTACCCGCAGTACATCGTCTCCCTCTCCGAGTCGTCGATCGACCTCATCTTCGCGCCGGCCTTCGGGTCCAGCAAGAAGAACGCGACCGACATCCGCCTCGCCATCGACGCGATCGAGCTGGTCTTCACCCGCCCCGAGATCGGGACCTTCATCCTGCTCTCGGGCGACAGCGACTTCTCGACCATGGTCATCAAGCTCAAGGAGTACGGGAAGTACGTCATCGGCGTCGGCATCCGCGAGAGCGCGAGCGACCTGCTGATCCAGAACTGCGACGAGTACTACTCCTACAACGACCTGGCGGGGCTCACGAAGGAAGTCGACACCCCGTCGATCCAGCGCGACCCGTGGGAGCTGGCCGGCGAGGCGGTGGCGCAGATGGCCCGGAACGGCGACGTCATGCGCTCCGACCGGCTCAAGCAGGTGATGCAGCAGATCGACTCCAACTTCGACGAGCGCACCGCGGGCTTCAATCGCTTCAGCAAGTTCGTGGTCGAGGCCGGCCAGCGGGGCGTCGTCGTCGTCACCAAGCTGGACAACGGGCAGTACGAGGTGGCGCCGCCGGCCGGTGGCATCGCCGCCGGCGCGCCGGCGGCCGCGGGGACCGCGTCCCGCCCGCCCGCAGCGAGGGCGCCCGTCGGGACGGCGAAGGCCGCCCGCGAGGAAAACGGCCGCCGGGGACGAAGCCGCCGTGGCCGCGGGCGTGGACCCGAGCGCGCGCCCGCTGGACGCGAGCCGGCAGACGAGGCGCCGCGGGAGGGCGCTGCCGGCGGGGCGTGAGCCCTCGGGCCGCCGCGAACCGGTGGCTCCGCGCGGCCGGACCACGGACGGCACGCTGTCGCTGGCGCGCGCCTTCCAGCTCATGACCCAGGCGCTCTCGGAGCTCCGCGTGCCGTCGCCGCACGAGGCGCTGCGGCTCCGCATGGTGGCGCTGCACGGCCGGGAAGACCCGCTGCTCGAGGCCGCCCGGTTCACGCGGTCTGCTCCGGCAGGCCAACGACGCCGAGATCGCCGACGTGCGGAAGGTGGGCGAGGACGACTACGAGGTCTCGTCGCACCGCACCTCGGGGGTGCCGGCCATCGCGGCGCCAGCGGCGTCGGCCGCTCTAATGGCTGCCGCCAACACCGAGGAGCTGCCCGTCGCCGGTACGGTCGGCCGATGCCCGGCGCCGAGCCGGCGGGCCGGAGCGACAACGGCCAGCGACAGGGCATCCGCTTCCGCCGCGGCTCCCGTGCGCCGCTCCGCGGCGGGGAGGTCCCGCTCATCGGCGTCGTGCAGATGGACGCGCCGGCGGAGCCGGTCGGCGCGGTCGCCATGCTGGAGGAGCCGGCCGTGGAGAGCGAGCCGGCCCGGCGGAAGCCGGCGCGGCCCGCGCGCGCCGCGAAAGAAGGCTGCGGCGGCGGCCGCAACCGCTCCGGCTTCACCCAAGGGCGGAGACGACGCGGAACCTGCGGCACCCCGCGCGAAGCGAACGCGAGCGCGGGCCAAGAAGAAGGCGGAGTGAGCGGGACCGGACGGGCAGCCACGCTGCCCGTCTCGTTTTTCACTCGCCCAGCGGACGAGGTCGCCCGCGAGCTGCTGGGCGCGACCGTCGTCTCCACGCTGGGCGGTGCCCGGACGGCCGGTCGGATCGTCGAGGTCGAGGCCTACCTGGGCTACGACGACCCGGCGTCGCATGGATACCGCAACCGCCGCCATGCGCAGAACGAGGCGCTGTTCGGTCCAGCCGGCACCTGGTACGTCTATCTCTCCTACGGCATGCACTGGTGCGCCAACCTGGTCTGCGGGGCCCCTGGCCATGGCAGCGCGGTGCTTCTCCGCGCGCTCGAGCCGGTGCAGGGGCTCGCGACGATGCGGGAGCGCCGGGGCGTCCAGGCCGACCGCCAGCTCTGCTCCGGGCCCGGGAAGCTCTGTCAGGCGCTGGGCATCACCCGAGACCAGGACGGCCTCCTGATGCGCCGCTCGGGTGCGAGGGTCGTCTCCGCCGGCGAGCGGCCCGCGGTTGTCGTGACGCCGCGGATCGGCATCACCAAGGCGGCCGACTGGCCGCTCCGGTTCGTGGTGGACGGCTCACCCTGGGTCTCGCGGGCGCCATCGCCGTCGACGTGAAGTGAGGGTGTGGAAGGCCGCGGAGTGAGGTGGCGGGCCGGTCGGGAAGCTGGGCCCGGGAACGGCGACGCGAAACGGGCAGCGGATCGTGGATCCGCTGCCCGTTTCGCCGTGCTGTCCCGCTGCTGCGCTCGCTCAGTACCCTCCCGAGCCGTCCTTCTCACGCGCGTTGCCCAGGCTGAGGCGAAGGCCGCCGGTAATCGTGTGGTTGGCGCCCATGGTCCACTCGCCGAAGTCGATCCGCTTGAAGCCGCCCTGCAGCTCGTTGGTCACCTGCTTGAACCCTGACTTCGTGGTGATCTGATACTGGCCGAAGGCGCTGAGCGGCCCCACCCGGAATTCCAGGCCCGCCACCGCGGTGCCGAAGCCGCTGCTGCTCAGGTCGCTCTCGATGCTGCCATCGGCGAACGGCCCGGCCGAGTTCCCGGTGGTGTGCGCGATGCCGACACCGAGGCCGACGAAGGGCTGAATGTTGGCGTTCCGGACCGGGTAGGCCATGAGGATGGCCGAGTACCGGCGAATGCCCTGGAACGTCCAGTTGCTGACGCCGGATTGGACCGTCGCGTCAGTTGCGTCGCGGACCTCGTACAGCGTCTGCGTCGGCTCGTCCGAGCCGAAGCCCTGATCGACGGAGAGCAGCAGACCCGTGCGCTTCGCGGTGATGAGGATGTGTCCGCCGGCCACCGGCATGAAGCTCGCGCCCGCCCGCGTTGGTGCGGAAGCTCGTCACGCCACCCTGCCCGCCGACATACCACTTGAACGGGCTGGTGCCGGCCTTCTGCGCCGCCGACGGCGCGACCACGAAGAGGCTGCCCAGAGCGACGAGGGCCATACTCTGCTTCAGAATGCGCATTGGACTGCCTCCGTAAGGTGTCCCTGCCAGGCGGATCCTGGCGCTGCCGCGCAAAGTCGGCACGGTCCGTCAAAATGCGGGATGTTGCCGGAAATCGCGGGAAGGGAGGGAGAGCATCGGCCCGGCTAACTGCTTGCTGCGTGGCAGTTTATATAAGCCGCTAGCGGGCCGTCCCCACCCATCGGAGGACGTGGAAGTGCAAGGTCGGGGCCAAGGGGGCGGGATGGAAGGACGGAAGGACGGAAAGAGGGAACGAGGGAAAGTGGGAACGAGGGAACGAGGGAGGGAAGCGTGGGCGGAAAGCGGGAAGCGTACAAGGCGGCTCGCGCGTCACCGCGAACGCGGATGCCAGCCCGCGTCCTGCGCGCCGTGATTCACTCCGTACGCGCCTACGTTCCCCTCGTTCCCTCGTTCCCTCGTTCCGCTCCTCTAGATCAACCTCAACTGCTCCCCCACCTTCCTGAACGCCGCGAGCGCCTGGTCCAGATCGTCGCGCGTGTGCGCGGCGGAGACCTGGCAGCGGACCCGCGCCTGTCCCTGCGGCACCACCGGGAAGCCGAAGCCGGTGACGAACACCCCTTCGGCCAGCAGCAGCTCGCTCATCCGGATCGCGGCCGAGGTCTCGCCGAGGATGACGGGGATGATCGGGGTCTCGCCCGGCAGCGGCTTGAAGCCCAGCTCGAGCAGCCGCTCGCGGAAGTAGCCGGCGTTCGCGCGGCAGGGTCGCCACCCGCTCCGGGTGGGCCTCGAGGTACTCGACGCTCGCGAGCGCGCTGGCCGCCACGGTGGGCGGCAGCGCGTTGGAGAAGAGCTGCGGGCGGGCGCGCTGGGTCAGGTAGTCGCACACCGCGGCCGATCCCGGCCACGAACCCGCCCGCCGCGCCGCCGAGCGCCTTGCCGAGGGTGGAGGTGATGAGGTCGACCTCGCCGACGAGGCCGTAGTGCTCGGCGGTGCCGCGGCCGTGCGCGCCCAGGACGCCGGTGGCGTGGGAGTCGTCGACCACGAGCACGGCCTCGTGCCGACGGCAGAGCTCGACCAGGTCGGGCAGCGGGGCGATCGAGCCTTCCATGGAAAAGACACCGTCGGTGATCACCATGCGCGTCCGCCGGTCGCGCGCCGCCGTGAGCTTCTCCTCGAGGTCGGCGAGGTCGGCGTGCCGGTAGACCGCCGTCTGGCACTTGGTGATCGACTTCGCGAGCCGGGCCGCGTCGATGATCGAGGCATGGTTGAGCTGGTCGCTGATCACGATGTCCTGCTCGCCGAGCAGCGTGGCGGGGACCGCCTCGTTGGCGTTCCACGCGCTCACGAAGCTGAGCGAGGCGCCGGTGCCGACCAGCCGGGCGCACGCGGCCTCGAGCGTCCGGTGGACGGTGTACGTGCCGCAGATGAACCGCACCGAGGCGGTGCCGGCGCCCCAGCGCTCGAGCGCGGCCTTGCCCGGCCGCCACCACCTCGGGCTGGTTGCTCAGGCCGAGGTAGTTGTTCGACGAGAGGATGATGACCTCGCCGCGGCCCTCCATCCGGACCCGGGGGCCCTGCGGGCTGTCGAGGTAGTTGAGGCGCTTGTAGACGCCGTCGCGGATGAACTGCTCCAGCTCGCCTTCGAGCCGCTGCTCGAACGAAGTGCTCATGCGCCGATCTCCAGGATCACCTTGCCCGCCTGGCCGTCCTTGATGACCTGGATGGCCTCGGCGATCGATTCCAGCGGAAAGCGGTGGGTGATGACGGGCCGCGGGTCGAGCTGGCCGGCCTGGAGGAAGCGACGCATCTCGTCCCAGGTCTCGTACATCTTGCGGCCGGTGACGCCGTACAGCGTGAGCCCCTTGAAGATCACGTCGCGGGCGAAATCCACCTCGGTCGTCCGGCTCGGCGTGCCCAGCAGGTTGACCCGGCCGCCCAGCCGCGCCGCGGCGAAGGCCTGCGCGTGGCCGCTCGGGTGGCCGCTCATCTCGCAGACCAGGTCGACGCCGTCGCCATGGGTCAGCTCGCGCACCCGGGCCAGCACGTCATCGGCGGCCGGGATTGAGCGTGACGTGCGCGCCCATCTGCCGGGCGAGGTTGAGCCGCATCGGGTTGTAGTCGCTCGCGATCACCAGCGACGCGCCCGCCGCCCGCGCCACCCCCACCGCGAAGCAGCCGATCGGACCGCAGCCGAGGACGAGCACCGTGCTGCCGGGGACCTCCGCCTCGAGCACCGTGTGCACCGCGTTCCCCATCGGGTCCATGATGGCCCCGATCTCGGTGGAGATGCCGTCGAGGCGCATGACGTTCGAGGCCGGCATCGCGATGAACTCCGCGAACGCGCCGTCCCGGTCGACGCCGATGATCTGGGTGCGCTGGCACAGGTGGGCCGCGCCCAGGCGGCACTGGAGGCAGTGGCCGCAGACGATGTGGCCCTCGGCGGTCACCAGGTCGCCGACCGCGAGCAGCCCCGCCGTCGCCGCTTCGCGGCCGAGCTGGACGATCTCGCCGGCGAACTCGTGGCCGATCACGACGGGCGGCTTGAGCCGGTTGCTGGCCCAGCTGTCCCATTCCCAGATGTGGAGATCGGTGCCGCAGACGCCTGCGTGGTGGACGCGGATCAGCGCGTCGGAGGGGCCGCACGTCGGAACGGGAACGTCCTGGAGGGCCATGCCGGGGCCCGGGGCAGCTTTCACGAGAGCGCGCATCGAGCCTCGGAATGAAGTCGGCGGAATATAGGAGGGGTCGTGGGGGCGGAGAAGGCGGATGGGCGATGGGGAGCCATGCTGAAAGCTCGTCACCCTGAGCGCAGCGAAGTACTGGGCTGCATCAGGTCTGCCGCCTGACCGCCTGACCGCCTGACCGCCTGACCGCCTGACCGCCTGACCGCCTGACCGCCTGACCGCCTGACCGCCTGACCGCCTGACCGCCTGACCCTGAACGTACAAACACCCCCGGACCGGAGTCCGGGGGCGTTTTCGGGCTGCTGGGTGACTGGCCAGCCCTATCGGCTCAGGCCGCGTGCTCGGTCGGCACGTGCTGATGCCAGTGGTCGTCGCCGGTGTCTTCGTCCGCGGCCCACATGTAGGCCCAGAACCGGACGGGCTTGCGGACCGGGGGCGCCGCTCTTGATCACGATGCCCACGGCCGAGGCCGGGACGACGAGTGCTGGTGTGCGCATGGGCGATCCTCATCATCCTGGGTGACTTGCGGACGGCCCAATCGAAAGCACCCGGCGTGCCGCGCCGGGTGCTTCTGTAAGTGATTGCTGTTCATGCGTTTCTGAAATGCGGCGCCGGCCGCGTCGCGTCGTTATGACGCGGTGGACCTTCGGGCAGTCGCGTCCCCGGGACACGGCGGATTCGAGAGGACCAGGCCATCGGGGCGCGCGCACGCCAGGCGTGCGCCGCCGGCGCCGGCCGCCCTCCTCGACCGTCCACCCTTCATAGAAGGAAAGCAGCGAGTCGGGTGCGAGCGACGGGCAGGACGGCAGGATCAGGTGGACGCTGTTCGGCCGGCTCAGGCGCTGCAGGTCGGCGATGAACTCCATGCGGCAGGCGACGCTCAGCTCGCTCAGGGCGCCGGGGTCGAGCACGACGAGGTCCAGCGGGCCGGGGATGTCGACGAACTCGAGCACCGACGGCCCCGCCTGGGCGACGTACCCCTCGAACATGCTGCCCAGCGCCTCGGTGGCCATCCGGGACTCGACCCGCTCGACGCATCCGAGATCGCCCGCGAGGAAGGTGACGACGGCATCGTAGGCCGCGAGCAGGTAGGCCGCCGGCTCGGCGGCGCTTCCGATGGCCAGGGTGATGTCGCGCGGCTCGATCCGCGGGAGAAGGCGCGCGAGCGGGCAGGTGGGCTCGAGTCCCCAGTGGGTCGGCGTCCGCTGCGCCTCGCGCAGCTTGAGGAACTGGCGCCGCCACCGGTTGTACGGGCGAAGGGACAGCCGCTTCATGATGAGCCGGTCCACCGACTCCAGCATGAGCACTTCGGTCAGCAGGAACTGTTCCTCCGCCGCGGTCTGCAGCTCGGCCGCGGCCTCGTCGCCCAGGCGCAGCAGCTCGTCCCGGCAGATGGAGTTCTTGTAGCCCTCGATGCGCTGGAGGATGTACTCCTGGTAGTGCTGCTTGTCCGAGTACGGCGAACGGCGCCGCTGCGGAGTGCCGCGCAGTTGCGCGGCGGTCAGCATGCGGCCTCGACGCGAGGAGCTCGCGACGTCGGGGCGGAATGGAGCGGTTGGCGGGGCGGGAACGCGGAGAGCATTGACTGCAAAGTCGTAAGCGGGGGCGCCTGTGTCAACGCGAAGAAAGATCAAAGCTGCCGCTCGGGGCCCCGTCATCCCGAGCGAAGCGAGGGACCTTTCGCGTCCGGCGCGGTACGACGGAAGGTCCCTCGCTTCGCTCGGGATGACGGGGCTCGTCCTCACTCCGCCTGCAGCACCGCGCCCTTCAGATAGCTGGTTTCGGGGATGGTCAGAACCTCGGGATGGTCCTCGCCCTGGCCCAGAATCCGCCGCAGATGCACCCGCCGCCCGCTGTCCGCGGCGGCGTCGACGAGCATGGTGAGGAAGTCGGGCAGCCGGACATGGAACGAGCAGCTGGCGGTGATCAGGATCCCGCCGGGCGCCAGCGCGCGCATCGCGCGGAGGTTGATTTCCCGGTAGCCGCGGAGCGCGGCGGCGACCGCGCCCCGGTTCTTGGCGAATGCCGGGGGGTCGAGGACGATGGTGTCGAACCGCTCCCTCGCCCTGGCGAAGGCGCGGAGCGTCTCGAACGCGTCGCCTTCGCGCCACTCGATATTGCCGAGCCCATTGAGCGCCGCATTGGCGGCCCCGCGGCGGAGCGCGTCGGGGCTCGCGTCGAGCGCGAGGACGCTGCCGGCGCGTCCCGCCAGGTGAAGAGCGAAGGAGCCGTGGTAGGCGAAGCAGTCGAGCGCCCGGCCGCCCGGCGCCGCCAGGGCGCCCGCCAGCAGGCGGTTGGGGCGCTGATCGAGGAAGGCCCCGGTCTTCTGGCCGTCCCAGGGTGCGGCCAGATAGCGAATGCCGCCTTCCCGGACCTCGACCTCGCGCGGCACCGTGCCTCGCGCCAGCACCACCGACTCGTCCAGGCCCTCGCGCCGGCGCACGGCCGCGTCGTTGCGAAGCAGGATCCCCTCGGGGCGGAACACGTCGTCGAGCGCTTCGATGATGCCGTCGCGCATGGTCTCGAGGCCCGGCCGAGAGGATCTGGACGACCAGCCAGCGGTCGTAGCGGTCGACGACCAGCGAGGGCAGCGCGTCGCCCTCGCCGTGCACCAGGCGGAAGGCGGTGGCATCGATGCCGTTCCGGCGCGCGGCGCTCGCCGCGAGGCGCTCGCGCCACCAGGCGCCGTCCACCGCGCGGTCGGTCCGCTCGAGCAGCCGCAGGCGGATTTCCGAGGTGGGGGAGTGGAGCGCCTGCCCGATGAAGCGGCCGCGGGGATCGTCTACCGGCACGAGCCCGGCGGCTGCCGCCGTCTCCCCCACCTCGCTTCGATAGATCCAGGGATGTCCGCGCACCCAGCGCTCGGCGCCGCGCGCGGTGACGCGCACGGGGATCACGCCCGGTCGGGCCGGAGGACGGTGGCCCCGCGCAGATAGCAGTGCTTGATTTCCGCCCGCGCGCGGGTGGTGTAGGCGTGGACGAGGAGGCGGATGCACATGGGGAGGGAGCCGGGCACCGGAATCTCGGTGGCGTGGAGCAGCGCCACGATGTTCCAGCCGAATTCCTCCGCCGCGCGCGCCGGGAAGGCGGCGTCGAGATCGCGGGTGACGGTGAACAACCCGCTCACGATGTCGTCCGGGGTGAGGTTGTTGGCCTCGATGAGGGCTCGGAGCAGCTCGTCGGTGGCGGCCAGGATCTCGGCCGCGTCGTTGCGGCTCACGGTGGTGGCGCCGCGGATGCCCTGGAGACGGGGCAAGGGGGTCGTCATGGCACCTAATGTAGCGGCATTGGTTCGGCTGATGCTCGTGACCGACGACCGGCTCGTGGCCGGCTACGATCTCGTGGCGCTTGCCCGGGCCGCCGAGGCCGGCGGCGTGACCTCGGTGCAGCTTCGGCTCAAGGCCGCGCCGGCGCGAGAGCAGGTCGCGCTGGCCCGCGCGCTCGTGACGGCGCTGCGGGTGCCGGTGCTGGTGAACGATCGCCCGGACATCGCGCTCGCGGCCGGCGCCGCCGGAGTGCACCTCGGCCCGGACGATCTGCCCGTGGCCCTCGCGCGGGCCATCGCTCCGCCCGGCTTCGTGATCGGCGCGTCGGTGGGCTCCGACGCCGAGGCCGCCGCGGCGTCGGAGGCGGACTACTGGGGCATCGGCCCGTGGCGGGTCACCACCACCAAGGCCGACGCGGGGACGGGGCTCGGTGCCGACGGCTTCGCCCGGCTGGCGCAATTGGCCGGCGGGAAACCGTGCCTGGCGATCGGCGCGATCCGGCCCGAGGACGTGCCCCTCGTGCATCGGGCCGGTGGGGCTGGCGTCGGCGTCGTGTCGGGCATCCTCGGCAACTCCGATAGTAGCGAAGGCGCCATCCGTGAGGCCGCCATCCGCGAGGCGGCGGCACGGTACACCGCGGCTTGGGCGGGCGTCTAGCCGACTGGAGACGAAAAGGCGGAGCCGTGGACCCCGACGTTTCCGTCGCCGGCATCCGGGCACGCCGCCGGGACGAGCTACTTGCCCCGCCTGACCTGCGCGATGTTCCGGAGATGCTCGGCGTAGGACTTGGCGAAGATGTGCCGCCCGTCGGGCCCGGCGACGAAGTAGAGGTAGGGCACCTTGGCGGGATACAGGGACGCCTCGATGCTTCGGCGCCCCGGCGAGTTGACCGGGCCCGGCGGCAGGCCGGGATGCAGGTAGGTGTTGTACGGCGACTTGATCTGGTAGTCCCGGTCGAAGAGGCGAGTCTTCCGTCGCCCGCTGGCGAGAAAGATGGCGTATTGGACCGTCGGGTCGGCCTGGAGCGCCATTCCGATGCGGAGCCGGTTGTGGTAGACGCCGGCGATGGTCTCACGCTCGTCGTCGGCGCGGGCCTCGCCCTCGACGATCGACGCGAAGGTGATCAGCTGCAGCTGGGACATCCCGATCGAGTCGAGCCGGGACGTCCATGCCGGCTCCCACCCGGACTTGAACGCTTCCGCCATGATCCGGACCAGCTCGTCGGCGCCCAAGGCGAGAGGGAGAGTGTATGTCTCCGGCCGGAGGAAGCCTTCGAAGCTGCGCACCGGGTAGCCGAGCAGCGCGCTGGCGGCGGCGCCGTCGGTGGCGGCGTCGAGCACCGTGTCCTGCGGCAGCCCGAGCCGCTGGGCGGCGAGGATGGCGACCTCGGGGATCGTCAGCCCCTCGGGCACCGTGAATTTCTGGGAGACCGCTGCGCCCTTGGCGAGGACGTCGAGGACCTCCCACGGCGGTGTCCCGGGCGAGAACTCATAGACGCCGGCCTGCACGGTGCGGTCGACGCGGCGGACGCGGGCGAACAGCTTGAAGACCCGACGGCTGGCGATGACGCCATGGGCGGCGAGGGTGTCGGTGAAGCGCGCTGAAGGTCGAGCCCGCGGGCACGGTGACGCGTTCGGGAGCGGAGTTGGTGCCGGCGCAGCCGGCGAGCGACGCCAGAAGCACCGCCGTCATGACCCGAGCGGAGCGAGGGGAGGGCCTTGCCCGCGCCGGTCACCGGTCCGCCCTCGCCGCCCGCCTCGACTCCATGAAGTGCTGCAGCAGCACCGCGGCCGCGAGCGCGTCGACATCCTCGCGCCGCCCGCGGGTCGAACCGCCCTGCTCCCGGATGGCGGCGAGGGCCCGCGCCGTGCTCATCCGCTCGTCCCACAACTCCACGGGCAGCCCGGTCCGGCGCCCGATCGTGCCCGCCATCTCCCGCGCGGCCACGGCACTCGCCTCCTCGGCCCCCTCGCCGGTGAGTGGCAGGCCCATGACCACCCCCACCGGGCCGTGCTCGCTCACCAGCTCGATGAAGCGGGGCATGGGAAAGCGCTTCCCCACCCGACGCACCAGGGTCTCGAGTGGGGTCGCGAGGATCTGGGACTCGTCGCTCAGCGCCAGGCCGATGCGGACGTCGCCCCAGTCCACGGAGATGAGGCGGCCGGAGGGGGGGAGCATGGGTGGAATGTAAGGCGGAAAGACGGAAGGACGGAAAGACGGAAGGACGGAAAGGCGGAAGGCGGTAGGCGGCAAGACGGACGGGCAGTCGGGCCACGATGCGTGCCCAGGCCACGTGACATCCTTCCGCTCCGTCCGCCTGTCCGTCCTTCCGTCCTTCACTCCCTACTGCGCCATCGTCGCGAAGAACTCCTTGTTGTTCTTGGTGCGCTTCATCCGCTCGAGCAGGAACTCGAGCGCTTCCACCGGCGGCATGTCCGCCAGGAAGTTGCGCAGGAGGTAGACCCGGTTGAGCTCGTCCTTGTCCATGAGGAGCTCTTCCTTGCGGGTCGAGGTCTTCTGGATGTCGATCGCGGGGTAGATCCGGCGGTCGGCCAGGCGCCGGTCGAGCACGAGCTCGGAGTTGCCGGTGCCCTTGAACTCTTCGAAGATGACCTCGTCCATCCGGCTGCCGGTGTCGACCAGCGCGGTGGCGATGATGCTGAGGCTGCCGCCCTTGTCGATGTTACGCGCGGCGCCGAAGAAGCGCTTCGGCTTCTGCAGCGCGTTGGCGTCGACGCCACCCGAGAGGATCTTGCCCGAGTGGGGCACGACCACGTTGTGGGCGCGCGCCAGACGGGTGATGGAGTCGAGCAGGATCACCACGTCCCGGCCGTGCTCGACCAGGCGCTTGGACTTCTCGATGACCATGTCGGCCACCTGGACGTGGCGGTCGGCCGGCTCGTCGAAGGTGGAGGAGATGACCTCCGCCTTGACGTTCTCCTCCATGTCGGTGACTTCCTCGGGCCGCTCGTCGATGAGCAGCACGATGAGCACGACCTCCGGGTGGTTCTCGCTGATGGCGTTGGCCAGCTTCTGCATCAGGATCGTCTTGCCGGCCTTGGGCGGCGCCACGATCAGCGCGCGCTGACCTTTGCCCAACGGCGCGAGCAGGTCCACCACCCGCATCGAGAGGTCGCCGTTCTTGCGCTCGAGCCGGATGCGGGCGTCCGGGTACCGCGGCCGGAGGTTGTCGAACGCGATCCGGTGCTTGGTCTTCTCCGGCTCCTCGAAGTTGACCTGCTCGACCTTGAGCAGCGCCAGGTATCGCTCGCCCTCCTTGGGCGGGCGCACCTGTCCCATGACCGTATCGCCGGTCCGGAGATCGAAGCGCTTGATCTGGCTCGGGGAGACATAGATGTCGTCGGGCCCGTAGAGGTAGTTCCAGTCCTGGCTCCGGAGGAAGCCATACCCCTCGGGGAGGATCTCCAGGACCCCCTCACCTCGGATCACCGTGTCCGAATCGAGGAGCGACTGCTCGATGCGGAAGATCAGGTCCTGCTTCCGGAGGCCGGAGTAGTTGGTGATGTTCAACTGCTCAGCCAGCGAGTGCAGCTCCGCAACCGACTTCTGCTTCAGCTCAGCGATATCCACGGACACGACTCCAGACAGGCGGGCCCGACCGGAAGGCCGGCGGGCGGTGGGAAGAAGTGAAATGCAACACCTTGCGAGGTTGGACGATGTAGTAAGGGCGACGTATGAGGCGACGTATGAATGGGTCCCGAGGACCGGAATGTGCGGTACACGTTGTAACGGGGAGTTTCCTGCCAACCCAAGAAGTACATGAACTTAGAGCGCGCCGGGACGCCAGTCAAGAGGCTGATGTCGCATTGCGTAACTCCCAATCCTGTATAATCTTTGAGCACGGTGGATCGCGCACCGGAGGCCCGGCGATGATTCGGCCACGCCGCTTCACCGCTTCCCTCGACACGAACTTCGCCCTGCGCGCGCCGCCGGTCCACCCAATGCCCGACCACCCAATCACCTCGTGCGGGAGCGACCGACGCGATCCTTGCGTGCGCGCCCGCCCCCTGTCGTGGGCCGAAATCACATGTCCGACGCCGAACGTCTGAGCAGGCTGCGGCACGACCTGTCCAACCCGCTGTCGGCCCTGCTGGCCGAGACCCAGCTGCTGCTGATGAACGAGTCGGAGATCGATCCGACGCACGGTGACGGGGCTCAAGGAGATCGAGGCACTGGCGATCCGGATGCGGACGATGCTGCGCGAGCCCTGACGCCGTTGAGCAGATACGCGGCCAGGAGCCCCAGGCTGGCCGCGCTTGCCCCGAGGCGTGCCCCCACCCCGTAGCCGCCCGCCGACACGAACCCCTCGATTATCCCCGCCACGATCAGCAGCAGCGCCGTCGCCCCCACCATCCGGACCGCGAGCCGCCCGCTCAGTACCAGCGCGTCCGACCGACTCAGCCGTCCCGGCGCCACGACCGAACGCCCCAGCAGGAAGCCCGCCGCGCCCGCCACCCAGATGGCGAACAGCTCCAGCGCCCCATGTCCCAGGATGAAGGTGAGCAGGTAGTCGAGCAGCCCGGCGTTGGCGAAGTGGCCCGCAAAGGCGCCGATCGACAGCCCGTTGTAGGCCAGCAGCACCAGGGAGCCCACACCGAGGAAGATGCCGCCGGCGAAGCAGGCGATGGCGACCCGGACGTTGTTGGTGATGATGCCCGACGCCATGAGTGCCCGGTCCTCCGGCGCCACGTCCACGTAGCCCCGCCCCGCGGCTTTGCGGCTCGCCCCGGCCTCCGCCCGCCGGAGCATGACGTCCGGCAAGAGCTCGGCGGCGAGGGCCGGCCGCTCGCGCAGAAGGGCGAAGCCGGCCGCGGCCGGCACGATGAACGTGAGGAAGGCGAGGAGCACGTACCGGCGCGCCTCGACCACGGCCGCCGGGCACTCGCGCGCGAGCACGATCCAGATCTGGCGCCAGGTGCTCCGCTCGTCGCGGTAGAGCGCGTTGTGTCCCGCCGCCGCCAGCCGCTCGAGCCGGGACAGGGTCGCCGGGCCCGCGCGGTAGGTGCGCGCCCGGGCGAGGTCGGCCGCCACCTCGCGATAGCGGGCGGCGAAGTCGGGCAGCTCGTGCGACCCGAAGCTGTCGAGGCCCTGGGAGGCCGCACGCCCGGCCAGCCGCTCGAACTCGTCCCAGCGGTGGCGCTTCTGCGCGGCGAACCGAGTGCCGGCCCCGGCCGCCCCTCGCGCGGAGAGGCCGCCCTGCCGGCGGGCCAGCTCGGCGGCGTGCAGCGCGAGCAGGTGGGCCACGTCGCTCTGGCCCGCCGCTGCCGGGTGTTCGGCCAGCCGAGCTGCGAGGCCGGCGGCCAGGCGCGTCCGTGCCGCCGGGTCGAGGTCGGCCTGCCGCGCGGCGAACTGGGCCAGCAGTCGGAACGTCTCGTCGTCGAGCTCGGGAATCGAGGGCGGCCCCTCCTCGCCGGGCACCTCCCGCTCGAGCGCCGGCGCCTCCTGGGGCCGGTCCCGGCTCACGATCGTGCCGGCGACCAGGTCTCCGAGCCGCTTGCCTCGGGGATGGAAGGCCACGAGCAGCAGGCCGATCAGGTAGGGCGGGGGAAGAAAGTCGGCGACCCGGAGCAGGTTGCGCGCGGCGGCGGCGCCCATGGTGACCGCGTGGCCGGTATCCATGACGACCCGGATCCCGGCAATCCGCTTCCCCGGCGTCTGGCCGCGGCCGAGCCCTTCGAACAGGATGAAGTAGCCGTTCCAGATCACGAACGCGCCGATCGTGAGCAGCACCGGCGCCACCCGGCCCAGCCGCACGCCGTAGCCCGAGAGGATTCCGAGCGCGAGCAGTGCCGCGAGCGATCCGCCCACCAGGATCGCCATGTCGAGCACCGCGGCGAGCGCGCGCGACCCGATGCCGGCGATCTCGAGGTCGAGCACGACGTGCTCGGGGGTCTCGATCTCCAGGTGCTGGCGGTAGTCCGGAGGCGTGTCGCGGAGGGCGGGCATGCTGCGATTGTAATATCTTTGCGGCCATGACGCCTCCCATGCTCCGCCCGCTCACGGTGGGCGAAATCCTCGACACCTCGTTTTCGCTCTACCGCCGGCACTTCGGCGCCCTCGCCACCGTCGCCCTCGTGTGCACCGGCATTCCGCTGGTGCTCCGCATGTTTCTCGAGGCGAGCGGCGGATTCTTCCTCCATCCCGGGCTCGGCGTCCTCTACGCCCTGAGCCTGGTGGTGCTGAATCTCGTCGCCACCGCCGCCACGGTCTTCATCGTGTCGGAGAGCTACCTCGGCCGTCCGATCTCGGCGCGGGAGGCGCTCCGGCGCTCGACTCCCTACATCGGCCGGATCCTGGTCTGCTCGCTGCTCATGACGATGGCGGTCGGACTGGGCTTCCTGCTGCTCTTCATTCCCGGCGTGATCCTGGCGGTCGGCCTCGTGCTCGCGATTCCCGCGGTGGTGCTCGAGCCGCGCACCAGCGCCAGCGGCGCGCTCTCGCGCTCGTGGGAGCTGACGCGGGGGGCGCGGTGGCGGATCTTCGGGCTCGGGATCACGCTGCTGGTGCTGCTGTACGTGCCGATCGTCGCCATCACGGGGCTGCTCGCCTTCCTGCTGCCCGGCGAGCGCGGGGATGCTCAGCGGCGGGTCGGTCGGGATGGTCGCGGTGATCGCCGTCGGCGGCCTGGTGCAGATGTTCATCTACCCGCTGTTCTACTGCGTTCTCACCGTCACCTACTACGATCTGCGGGTCCGGAAGGAAGGCTTCGACCTGGAGCTGCTGGCGTCGACGCTGCAGTCGGCGTGATCGGCCTCGGCGAGATCGGCGCCGTCCAGGCCGACCCCGGCCCGGCCGCGCTCCGGGCGGCGCTCGACAGCGTGTTCGCGGGGCGGGCGTACCGCTGGGCGGAGACGCCGGCGCCGCTCCGCTTCATGCGCGAGTGGTGGGACCGGCTGGTCGACTGGCTCGAGGCGCTCCGGCTCGGGAACCCTGCCGCGTTCCGGCTGTTCGTCTTCGCGCTCCTGATCGCGTTGGTCCTGGTGCTGGCGCACGGGGCCTGGGTCGTCTGGCGCACCGTGCGCGGCGCGGCGGCGCCGGACGACGGCGCGCCCGACGGTGCCCCGCGCGCGCGGCGCGATGCCGCGTGGTATCTCCGGGAGGCGGATCGCGCCGCGGCGGCCGGCCGAATCGCGGAGGCGCTGCAGCTCGCCTTCGTGGGCCTGGCGCTCACGCTGGACGGGCAGGGGCTGCTCCGCTACCACACCAGCCAGACGCCCGCCGAGGTGGCCCGCGCGGCCCGGCTCGCGGCCGACGATCGGGAGCGCCTGCGCGCCCTGGTGCAGGCGCTCTACGGCTACGTCTTCGGCGGACGGCCGTGCGCGCCCGACGACTACCGGCGCTGGCGCGAGACCAGCGCCGGTCCCTGGCATGCAGCCGCGCACTGAGCTGGCGCTCGGCAGCGCGCTGGTGCTCGCGCTCGCGGTCGGCGCGGGTCTGGTCGGCCTCAGCCGCGAGCGCCTGACCGACGCGGACAGGCGGCGCTCCACCTTCCTGTCCGGCCCCGCGGGCGCGCGCGGGTTCGCCGAGGCGCTCGAGCGGCTCGGCGTTCGGGTCGAGACCTTCCGCCGGCCGGCCGCGGCGCTCGATTCGGCCGCGCCACCCCGTACGCTCACCGCCTTCGTCGGCCCGAGCCGCGATCTCGATGCCGGCGAAGGCCGGACGATCGCGGGACTCCGGCGTGACCTCCTGCTCGCGGGTCCCGGTGCCTCGGCGGCGATCCGCTGTCTGGGCTGGGACGTGCGCCCGCGTGTCCGGGACACGATTCCGATCGCGCCGCCCGCCGGCGCCGAGGCGCGACCCTTCCCGGCGGTCCACGCGGTGCTGCTGCCGCGAGCATCGGCCGTGGCGGTGGACTCCTCGGAGGGGGAGGATGGGGCGCCCGTGACCTGCACCGCCCCGGCGGCGCGGACGGTCGACACGCTCCTTCGGACGACCGGCGGCCGGATCGTGGCGCTCCGCGCCGCACTCGACGACGGCCGCACGATCACGCTCGTGGCCGACGACGCCCTGTTCTCCAACCGCGCGCTGCGCGAGACCGGCGCCGGGCCGTTCGCGCTCGGGCTGGTGGTGCCGCGGTACGACCGCGTGATCGTCGACGAGTACCACCACGGCTACGATGCGTCCCGCTCGCTCGGCGGCGCCACGTTCGACTGGACGCTCCATTCGCCCTGGGGCTGGGGTATCCTGCAGCTCGCCGTCGTCGGGGTGCTCGCCCTGGTGACCGCCGGGGTCCGGTTCGGGCCGGTCCGCTCGGGGATCGAGCGACGGCGGCGCTCGCCGCTGGAGCACGTGCGTGCACTCGCCACCGCGCTCGCGGCGGCCCGGGGCCACGACGTGGCGGTGGGCCTCATCGTTCAGGGGCTCCGGCGCCGGCTCTCGCGGACGGGCCAGCCCTCGCGGGGCGAGCTCAGGGCATGGCTCGACGACCTCGCGCCGTCGGTCCGCACGCCGCGCGGCCGGACCGCCCTCGACACGCTCACCACCATCACCCGCCGGCCCGCGAGCGCGGACGACGTGCTGTCCGCGACCGACGCCGTGGAAACACTCTGGGAGGAGCTCACCCCGAAATGACCGCCGACCCGATCCCGCTCAACCCCGAGGAGGCCACGTCCCACGCCGCGACCGCGCGCCGGCTCGTCGAGGCGCTCGAAGGCGTGGTGCTGGGGCAGCCGGCCGCCATTCGCGAGACGGTGGCCGCGCTCCTCGCCCGCGGCCACGTGCTGCTCGAGGGCGTGCCCGGCACCGCGAAGACGCTCCTGGTCCGGGCGCTCGGCCTGGCGCTCGGCCTCGAGTTCCGCCGCATCCAGTTCACGCCGGACCTGATGCCGTCGGACATCACCGGCGTGAGCCTCCTGACGACGCCCGGCACCTTCAGCTTCCGGCCCGGGCCGATCTTCGGCGACCTCGTGCTGGGCGACGAGATCAACCGCGCGCCGGCCAAGACCCAGGCCGCGCTGCTGGAGGCGATGCAGGAGCGGCAGTGTGACCGTGGACGGCACGTCGCACGCACTGCCCGAGGCCTTCACCGTCTTCGCGACGCAGAACCCGATCGAGTTCGAGGGCACCTATCCGCTGCCCGAGGCGGAGCTCGACCGCTTCCTGGTGAAGGTGCTCGTCGGGTATCCGGAGGAGCGGGTGGAGCAGGGGATCCTCGAGCGCGTGCTGGGCGGCTTCGAGGCGGACCTGCCTGCCGAGCTACGGCATCGAGCGCGTGGCGGACGGCGCGGACCTGGCACGGCTGCGCGACGCCGTGCGCCGGGTGCGGGTGGAGCCGAGCCTGGTGGCCTACATCACGTCCATCGTGCGGGCCACGCGCGCGGCGCCGGTGCTCACGCTGGGCGCGTCGCCGCGCGGCAGCGTGGCCCTGCTCAAGATGGCGCAGGCGGCGGCGCTGCTGGACGGGCGGTCGTACGTCGTGCCCGACGACGTGAAGGAGCTCGCGCACCGCGGTGCTCCGGCACCGGATCGCCGTGGCGCCGGAGCTCGAGCTCGAGGGGATCACCGCCGACGCGGCCCTCCGCGGGATCATCGAGAAGATCGAGGCGCCACGGTGATCGTGGTCCCTTCGCGCCGCTGGCTGGTGGGCGCGGCGGTGCTGGCGCTCGTGGCCCCACTGGCGCTGGTGTGGCCCGCCGCGGCCGGCCTGCTTCCCGCGCTCGACCTGGCGTGGCTGGCGGCGTTCCTGCTGCGACGCGGCCCGCGCCCCGGCGCCGCGCACGCTCGAGATCGCCGCGCGAGGCGCCGGTCGCGTTCGCCGTGGGCCGCGCGGCCGTGGTGCGGTACCGCTGGCGCCACCGCGGTCGCGGCTCACTCGCGCTCGAGGTTCGCGAGCGGCTGCCGGATCCGCTCGGCGGGGCCGAGTCGCCGACGCGCACGCTCAGGGTGCCGCCGGGCGAGGGGCTCGACGAGCAGGTGGAGCTCACGCCCGTTCGCCGCGGGCCGGGTACGGGCGGCGCGCTCGCCATCCGGGCACGTGGCCCGCTCGGCTTCGCGTGGCGGCAGGAGACGGTGTCGCTGCCCTGGTCGGTCACGGTGTACCCGAGCGTGCCCGACACCGCCGCTCCGGGCGCTGCCCCTGCAGGTCGCTTCGCCGGCGCGAGGCCGGCCTCCGCGCGATTCGGCGGCCGGGCGAAGGCCGGTTGTTCGAGGGCCTCCGCGAGTGGGTGCCGGGCGACGAGACCCGGATCATCGACTGGAAGGCGACCGCCCGGCGGGGCAAGCCCATCGCGCGGCAGTACGAGGACGAGCGGCGGCAGCAGGTGCTGATCGTGATCGACGCCGGCCGGCTGCTCACGGCCGAGGTGCAGGGCGTGCCCCGGCTCGAGGCGGTGATCTCCGCCGCCCTGCAGCTCGCGCGGGCCGCGGTGGAGCACGACGACAACGTCGGGCCTGATGGTCTTCGCCGACACGGTGCAGCGCTACGTGGCCCCGGCGCGCGGCCGCCGGGCGCTCCGGGCGGTGCTCGACGGCCTCGCCCACGCGGAGGGACGGCTGGTCGAGTCCGACTATCCGGCCGCGTTCCGTCATCTCGCCGCGCACAACCGGAAGCGCGCCCTGACGGTGCTGTTCACCGACGTGATCGACCGGACCGCGAGCGAGGCGCTGGTGGCGCACGCCGCGACCCTCCGGCCGCGCCACCTGCCGCTCGCCGTCACGCTCCGCGATCCGGCGCTGGAGGCTCTGGCCGCCGCGCGGCCGGCCACCGCGGCCGGCGCGTTCGAGCGGGCGGCGGCGGAGGAGCTGCTCGGCGCGCGCGACGCGGCTCTGGCCGAGATGCGGGGCCGCGGCATCATGGTGCTGGACGTCCCGCCGTCGGGCGCCGGGGAGGGGGTCGTCACCCGCTACCACCAGCTCAAGCGGCGCGGGCTGCTCTGAGTGGAGTGAGTCAGGCCACAGCGGAAGGCGGGCCGAACGGTAGATAGAGGGGAATGAACATCGCCGAGTCGTTCCAGCGGTTCGCGAAGGCCACGGCCCGGGCCGCGGGCCAGCCCACGACCTTCGGCCTGGCCCTCCTCGTCATCGTCGCCTGGGCCGTGACCGGGCCGATCTTCGGCTTCAGCGACACCTGGCAGCTCATCATCAACACCGGCACGACCATCGTGACCTTCCTGATGGTCTTCCTCATCCAGAACACCCAGAACCGCGACAGCGTGGCCATGCAGGTCAAGCTGGACGAGCTGCTCCGCGCCGCGAAGGGAGCGGAGACGGCGATGGCCGATCTGGAGGATCTGACGGAGGAGGAGCTGGAGGCGTTCCAGGCGCACTACCGGAAGCTGGCGGAGGCGGCGCGGAGCAAGATGCGCGCGTCGGAAGGTCTGCCGTTCGCGAAAGCCGGACCGCGCCGCCCAAGGGCGGGTCGCGCCCGGCGGGCGACTAGGCCGAGAGCGGCAGGTCCGCCGGATCGGGGAAGGCGTCGACGAACGCCTCCACCGCCGCGGGATCGAGCTGGGTGCCGGCGACGCGGCGGAGCTCGTCGACGGCGGCGTCGGGCTGGCGGGCGTCGCGGTAGGGCCGTTCGGTGGTCATCGCGTCGAACGAGTCGGCCACCGCGACGATGCGCGCCTCGATGGGGATCATCTCGCCCCGGAGACCGTCGGGGAAGCCGCGGCCGTCGAGCCGCTCGTGATGCGAGCGGACGATCCGGAGCACGTCGGGCGACTCGCGCGCCAGCGGCAGCAGCATGCGTTCGCCGAGCACGGGATGCTCGGTGATCTGGCGGAACTCCTCGTCGGTGAGCGTGCCGGGCTTGTGGAGCACGGCCTCGCGCGTGCCGATCTTGCCGATATCGTGCAGCTCGCCGCCCAGACGGATGCCGTCCAGGCTGGCGCCGTCGAAGCCGAGGCGCTGGGCCGTTCCCACCGCGTACTGGCTCACCCGGATCGAGTGCCCGCGGGTGTAGGCGTCCTTGGCCTCGAGCGCCCGGGCCAGCATCTGGACGCCTTGCAGGAACAGCTCCTGGATCCGCACCGCCTGCTCGTGCACCTGGCGCTCGAGGTGCTGCTGATAGAACCGGTTCTGCAGCACCAGGGCACGCTTCTCGAGCACGCGCGCGACCCGGGCCTGCAGCTCGCCGACGGAGATGGGCTTGAGCAGGAAGTCGGCCGCCCCCATGTGGAGGCAATCGACGGCCGTGGTCGTCTCGCTCATGCCGGTGAGCATGATGACCGAGGTGTCCGGGTACCGCTCGCGGAGGGCCCCGAGCAGGCCGATCCCGTCCAGCTCGGGCATCTTCATGTCGGAAATGACGAGCGGCGCCTCCCCGATGCGCTCGAGCACGCCGAGGGCCTCGCGGCCGGTGCCGGCCTCGAAGCAGGTGAACCCCTGTGCCTGGAGCATCCGGACGAGCGAGCGCCGCACGCTCGGCTCGTCATCGACGATCAGGCAGTTAGCGGCGCCGGCCATGATGGGCGGCGTGCTGGGTAGTTCCGGCATGAATGCTGATCAGTCCGCGGTGGGAGATGGATGCCACGAACATCCATTCGCTTGCAGACTAGCAAGTTGGGTCCGGAAAGTCCATCGGGGCGGTGCCATCGCACCTCCACGGCATATAGATTTGGGGTACATCCCGACCAAGGAGCGCAGGTGGCTGGCGTCCAGGCACGTGTTCGGTCCGAGCACCAGCGGAAGTATCCGGACATCAGCGCGTCGGTCTGGTACGACGTCGCGCCGATCTTCCCAGGCGTGACGCAACGCATGGTCAACATGGCCGGCGAGCGGCTGACCCGGCTCTCGACCCCGCGCGGGTTCCTCATCCTGCGCGCGGACCATCTCGAGTTCCGTCCGGTCCCGAAGGAGAGCCCGCGCGCTGGAGCCGGCTCGACCGCCTAGGGGGAATTCACGGCGGTGCGGAGGCGCGCGCCGTGTCGAGCATCTCCCGGACCTTTCGTGCCAGCTCCTCCGGCGCGAACGGCTTCTGCTGGAACGGCGCTCCTGGTTCCAGTAATCCCCGCTGGGTGACGTCTTCTCCCGTATAGCCCGAGATGTACAGCACCGGCAACGACGGCCTGAGTGACCCCAGTCGCCGGCCCAGCTCGCGGCCGCCCATCTCCGGCATCACGACATCCGAGATCACCAGGTCCACGTCGGAGCGGAATTCGAGCTGGCGGAGCGCGTCGACGCCGTGCCGCGCCTCGATCACGATGTAGCCGTGCTCGCGGAGGCTGCGGCTCGCAAGCGCCCGGACCAGCTCCTCGTCCTCGACGATCAGGATCGTCTCGGAGCCGCCGCGCGCGGCCGAGCCGGCTTCACCTCGCGGGGGCATCGCGGCGCCGGCGCCGACGCGGGGGAGATAGATCTTGAAGGTCGGTCCCCAGTCCGGGCTCGCTGTACACCCACACGAAGCCGTCGCTCTGCTTGACGATGCCGTAGACGGTCGAGAGCCCGAGGCCGGTGCCCTGGCCGATGGGCTTGGTCGTGAAGAACGGCTCGAAGATCCGCGCCTGGATCTCGCGGTCCATGCCGATGCCGGTGTCGCTCACGACGAGCTGGACGTATTCGCCGCGCGGAATGCCGACGCCGCCGTGGCTCGCACCGTAGCGGTCGTCGAGCACCGTGGCCCGGGTCGTGATGGTGACCCGGCCGCGTCCGGGCATCGCATCGCGCGCGTTGAGCATGAGGTTCACCAGGACCTGCGCGAGCTGGCCGCGGTCGGCGCGGATCTCGCCCGCGTCGGCGGCCAGCGCCAGCTCCAGGACGTGGTCCTCCCCCAGCACCCGGCGCAGCATCTTCTCGAGGTCCTGCACCACGCCGTTCACCGGCACCACCTCGGGGCGGAGGAATTGCTGGCGAGTGAAAGCCAGCAGCTGGCGGGTGACGTCGGCGGCGCGGGTGCCGGCCTTGATGATCTCGGCCACCTCGGCCCGCCGCGGGTCCTGGGCCTCGAGGCTCCGGAGCAGGAACTCGCTGAAGCCGATGACCCCGGTCATCATGTTGTTGACCTCGTGGGCCACGCCGCCCGCGAGGCGTCCGGCGGCCTGCATCCGCTCCGCCCGCCGGAGCTGCTCCTCGACCCGCTTCCGTTCGGTCACGTCGCGGTAGATGCCCCGGAGCCGGGCCGGGGCGCCGTCCGTGGCGGTGCAGCTGATGTCGCCCTCGAGGGTGAGCGGCTGGCCGTCGGCGGTCACGAGGATGAGGTCGACCTGCCCGATCGGCTCGCCCGCCTCGGCGCGCGCCACGACGTCGAGATAGCGCTCCCGGCTGTCGGGATGGACCAGGTCCGGGAAGCGCCGCCCGGCCAATTGCTCGTCCGAGAGGGCCATCGCCTCGTGCCAGGCCCGGTTCACATAGAGGAACGTGCCGTCCAGCGTGGTGGTGCAGACCAGGTCGCTCGCGTTGTCGAACAGGTCGCGGTAGCGGGCCTCGCTCTCGCGCAGCGCCTGCTCGGCCTGCTTCCGCACGCTCACGTCGCGTGCGTTGAGGCAGACGCCGATGACGGTGCCTTGCTCGTCCACCACCGGCGCGTGGGTCGTCTCGTACCAGCGCTCGACGCCGTCGGTGCCGCGGAGACAGCGCTCGAGGCTCCGGGCCTCGCCGGCGAGAGCCGCCTGGAAGCTGGCGGCGGCCTCGGGGATGAAGTCGTGGATCCGGTCGCCCTCGCCCGCCTCGCGGCCGAGGTTGAGCATGGCCCAGTCCCGGGCGGTGGGGTTGAGCGCCTGGATGGTGCCATTGCGGGCCACCAGGACGAAGGCCTGGAGGCTGGTGTTGAAGATCGCCCGCATGTTGGCCTCGGAGCGGCGGAGCGCCGCCTCGGCGCGCGCCTTCTCCGCCCGGGACTCGACCCGGGCCAGCGCGGCCTCGATGGCCGGCCCGATGCGGGCAAGATTGCTCTTGAGCAGGTAGTCGGTGGCGCCGGCCTTCATGCAACCGACTGCAGTCTCCTCGTTGACCGAGCCGGTGACGATGAGGAAGGGCGTCGCGGGCGCTCGCTCCCGGGCCAGTGACAGCGCCGCCATGCCATCGAACCGCGGGAGGGTATAGTCGGAAAGGATCAGGTCGGGACGGAACGTCGTCGAGCTCGCGCTCGAAGCCGTCACGGCTATCCACGCATCGGGCGTCGAACGGAATGTGTGTCCGCCGGAGCTCGTACTCGACGAGCTCCGCGTCCATGGGGACGTCCTCGAGGATCAGGATCCGGAGCGGAGCCGAGGCCATGGGACTCTCTGCCTGGAAAGTCTTCCGGCGCTCCGGGGGTCGGGGCGCATCCACACGACGCGCTGTACGAAGGGTGGCCCCAAAGTGCTTATTCCATGCACATTAAGGCTGTGATGGCGCTCACAGTAGCGCTCACTCAGGGTCGATAGGTTCCAACCAACCCCAACTGCAATTGTACTTCTGCCGGAGCCACCATGCCGCACGCGTCGACGACCGGCAACGGTCGAACTGCGAAGCGCTCGCCCTCCAGTCGCACCCCCGCGTCACCCGAGACGCTCGATCTCGAACAATTGCTCACCGTCCTGACCGCCGTCCGGAAGGGCGACTTCTCGGTGCGCATGCCGGTGGCGAAGACCGGGCTGGCGGGCAAGATCGCGGACACGCTGAACGAGATCGCCGAGCTGAACGAAGGCATGGCGCAGGAATTCGAGCGGGTGAGCCTTGCCGTGGGCAAGGAAGGGCGGATCGCGCCAGCGGGCTACCCTCGCCGGCGCGGGCGGCTCCTGGGCGGACTCGGTCAGCTCGGTCAACATGCTCATCGGCGACCTGGTGCAGCCGACCAGCGAGGTGGCCCGCGTCATCGGCGCCGTGGCCAAGGGCGACCTGAGCCAGACGATGGCGCTCGACATCGAGGGCCGGCCGCTCATGGGCGAGTTCCTCCGGATCGGCAAGACGGTGAACTCGATGGTGGACCAGCTCAGCTCGTTCGCCTCGGAGGTCACCCGGGTGGCGCGCGAGGTCGGCACCGAAGGGCAAGCTGGGCGGCCAGGCGCGGGTGAAGGGCGTCGCGGGGACGTGGAAGGACCTGACGGACAACGTGAACTCGATGGCCGGCAACCTGACGGCCCAGGTCCGGAACATCGCCGAGGTGACGACGGCGGTGGCGCGGGGCGAGCTCAACAAGAAGATCACGGTGGACGTGAAGGGCGAGATCCTCGAGCTCAAGAATACCATCAACACGATGGTCGACCAGCTCAACTAGCTTCGCCTCGGAAGTGACCCGCGTCGCGCGCGAGGTCGGCACCGAGGGCAAGCTCGGCGGCCAGGCGCAGGTGAAAGGCGTCGGCGGCACGTGGAAGGACCTGACCGACAACGTGAACTCGATGGCGGGCAACCTGACGGCGCCAGGTCCGGAACATCGCCGAAGTGACGACGGCGGTGGCGCGACGGCGAGCGTCCAAGAAGATCACCGTGGACGTGAAGGGCGAGATCCTCGAGCTCAAGAACACGATCAACACGATGGTCGACCAGCTCAACTCCTTCGCCTCGGAGGTGACGCGCGTCGCGCGCGAGGTGGGCACCGAGGGCAAGCTGGGCGGTCAGGCGCAGGTGAAGGGAGTCGGCGGCACGTGGAAGGACCTGACCGACAACGTGAACTCGATGGCCGGCAACCTGACCGCGCAGGTCCGCAACATCGCCGAAGTGACGACCGCCGTGGCGCGCGGCGAGCTCAACAAGAAGATCACCGTGGACGTGAAGGGCGAGATCCTCGAGCTCAAGAACACCATCAACACGATGGTGGACCAGCTCAGCTCGTTCGCCTCGGAAGTGACCCGTGTGGCGCGCGAGGTGGGCACCGAAGGCAAGCTCGGCGGCCAGGCGCAGGTGACGGGGGTGGGTGGCACCTGGAAGGACCTGACGGACAGCGTCAACTCGATGGCCGGCAACCTGACGGGCCAGGTGCGGAACATCGCCGACGTGACGACCGCGGTGGCCAACGGCGACCTGTCGAAGAAGATCACCGTGGACGTGAAGGGCGAGATCCTCGAGCTCAAGAACACCATCAACACGATGGTGGACCAGCTCAACTCCTTCGCGTCGGAGGTGACGCGCGTCGCCCGCGAGGTGGGCACCGAGGGGAAGCTGGGCGGCCAGGCGCAGGTCCGCGGTGTCGGCGGCACCTGGAAGGACCTGACCGACAACGTGAACTCGATGGCGGGCAACCTGACCGCCCAGGTCCGGAACATCGCCGAGGTGACGACGGCGGTGGCGCGGGGCGAGCTGAACAAGAAGATCACCGTGGACGTGAAGGGCGAGATCCTCGAGCTCAAGAACACCATCAACACGATGGTGGACCAGCTCAACTCGTTCGCGTCGGAGGTGACCCGCGTCGCCCGCGAGGTCGGCACCGAGGGCAAGCTCGGCGGCCAGGCGCAGGTGACCGGCGTCGCCGGCGTCTGGAAGGACCTGACGGACAACGTGAACTCGATGGGCGGCAACCTCACGGCCCAGGTGCGGAACATCGCCCAGGTGACGACGGCCGTGGCCAACGGCGACCTGTCGAAGAAGATCACCGTGGACGTCCGCGGCGAGATCCTCGAGCTCAAGGACACCATCAACACGATGGTGGACCAGCTCAACTCGTTCGCGTCGGAGGTCACCCGCGTCGCCCGCGAAGTCGGTACCGAAGGCAAGCTCGGCGGCCAGGCCTACGTGAAGGGCGTGGCCGGCACCTGGAAGGACCTGACCGACAACGTGAACTCGATGGCCGGCAACCTCACGGCCCAGGTCCGCAACATCGCCGACGTCACGACGGCCGTGGCGCGCGGCGAGCTCAACAAGAAGGTCACCGTGGACGTCCAGGGCGAGATCCTGGAGCTCAAGAACACGGTGAACACGATGGTGGACCAGCTCAACAGCTTCGCGTCGGAAGTGACGCGCGTGGCCCGCGAGGTGGGCACCGAGGGCAAGCTCGGCGGCCAGGCCCAGGTGGTCGGCGTGGCCGGCGTCTGGAAGGACCTGACCGACAACGTGAACTGGATGGCGAGCAACCTGACCAGCCAGGTGCGCGGCATCGCCAAGGTGGTGACGGCGGTCGCCAACGGCGACCTCAAGCAGGAGCTCCGCGTGGAGGTGAAGGGCGAGATCGCCACGCTGGCCGACACCATCAACGCCATGACCAGCACGCTCGCCACCTTCGCCGACCAGGTGACCAACGTGGCCCGCGAGGTGGGCGTCGAGGGCAAGCTCGGCGGCCAGGCCCGCGTGCCCGGCGCCGCCGGCGTGTGGCGCGACCTCACGGCCAACGTGAACCAGCTCGCCGCCAACCTCACGACCCAGGTCCGCGCCATCGCGGACGTGGCCACGGCGGTGACCAAGGGCGACCTCACGCGGTCGATCGCGGTCGAGGCGCTGGGCGAGGTGGCGGAGCTCAAGGACAACATCAACGAGATGATCCGCAACCTGCGCGACTCCACCCGCAAGAACATGGAGCAGGACTGGCTCAAGACCAACCTGGCCAAGTTCAGCCGCATGCTGCAGGGCCAGCGCGACCTGGCGGCGGTGTCGCAGCTCATCCTCTCGGACCTGGCGCCGCTGGTCACCGCGCACCACGGCGTCTTCTACGTGGTGGACAGCGCCGGCGAGACGCCCGACGCTCAAGCTGCTGGCGAGCTACGCCTACAAGGACCGCAAGCAGGTCGCCGACGAGTTCAAGTTTGGCGAGGGGCTGGTGGGCCAGGTGGCGAAGGACCGCCGGATGCTCACGGTCGGCCAGGTGCCCCACGAGTACATCCAGGTGAGCTCCGGCCTGGGCGAGGCGCCGCCCCGGAGCCTGGTGGTGCTCCCGGTGCTGTTCGAGGGCGAGACCAAGGCGGTGCTCGAGCTCGCCACCTTCGACGAGTTCGACGAGATCCGGCTCACCTTCCTCGAGCAGCTCGCCGAGAGCATCGGCATCGTGCTCAACACCATCGCCGCCAACATGCGGACCGAGGAGCTGCTCAAGCAGAGCCAGGCGCTGACCGAGAGCCTCCAGTCGCAGCAGGAGGCGCTCACCGAGACCAACAAGCGGCTGGAGCAGCAGACCCGCTCGCTGCAGAAGTCCGAGGAGCTGCTCCGGAAGCAGCAGGACGAGCTGCAGTCCACCAACGCCGAGCTCGAGGTCAAGGCCCAGCTGCTGGCCGGCCAGAAGGCGGAGGTGGAGCAGAAGAACAAGGAGGTCGAGCAGGCCAAGGTGGCGCTGGAGGAGAAGGCCGAGCAGCTGGCCCTGATCTCCAAGTACAAGTCGGAGTTCCTGGCCAACATGTCGCACGAGCTCCGGACGCCGCTCAACAGCCTGCTGATCCTGTCCCAGATCCTGAGCGAGAACGTCGACGGCAACCTGACCACCAAGCAGGTCGGCTTCGCCCAGACCATCCACAGCTCCGGGTCCGACCTGCTCGACCTGATCAACGACATCCTCGACCTGTCCAAGATCGAGTCCGGCACCATGGCGGTGGACATCGCGGCGGTGCCCTTCGCCGAGGTGCGGAAGTTCGTCGAGAGCACCTTCCGCCAGGTGGCCGACCTCAAGAGCCTGCACTTCGACGTCGAGGTCGACCCGCTGCTGCCGCCCGCGCTCCAGACCGATACCAAGCGGCTGCAGCAGGTGCTCAAGAACCTGCTCTCCAATGCCTTCAAGTTCACCGAGCGGGGCAGCGTCAAGCTCAAGGCCGAGCTTGCCACCGGTGGATGGAACCCCGAGCAGGAGCTGCTCAACGGCGCCAACGCGGTGGTCGCGTTCAGCGTGGTCGACACCGGCATCGGCATCCCCAAGGAGAAGCACGGCGTCATCTTCGAGGCGTTCCAGCAGGGCGACACCGGCACCAGCCGGAAGTACGGCGGCACCGGCCTCGGCCTCTCCATCAGCCGCCAGATCACGCGGCTCCTCGGCGGCGAGATCCGGATCGACAGCGCGCCGGGCGAGGGCAGCACCTTCACGCTGTACCTGCCGATGATCTACCCGATGCAGCCGCTCGACCTCGCCGGCCATCGTCGAGGCCGGTGAACTGGCGCAAGTGGAGTTCGAGACGACGAAGCCGGCCGCCTCGGCCGCCTCGCGCATCATGCTGGCGCCGGTGGTCGAGCGCGCCATCGGCGACGACCGGAGCGCCATCGAGGACGGCGACCGGGTCCTCCTCATCGCCGAGGACGACCCGGCCTTCGCGCAGATCCTGCTCGACCTCGCGCGGGACCGGGGCTTCAAGGGGATCGTCGCGCAGCGCGCCGACCGGGCGCTGGCGCTCGCCCGGGAGTACCAGCCGACCGCGGTGACGCTCGATCTCCGGCTGCCCGACGCGGACGGCTGGACCATCCTCGACCGCCTCAAGCACGATCCGGCCACGCGCCATATCCCCGTCCACATCATCTCGGTGGACGAGAACTGGCAGCGCGGCCTCCGGCTCGGCGCCATCGACTTCCTCACCAAGCCGGCCACGAAGGAGTCGCTGAGCGAGGCGCTCACGGCGCTGCACGAGTTCATCGACCGGCCGGTGAAGCGCCTGCTGGTCGTCGAGGACGACGAGACCGCCCAGCGCGAGCATCGCGGAGCTGATCGGCGGCGGCGACGTGCAGACCACCACCGTCGGCACCGGCGCGGAGGCGCTCGAGGCGCTCCAGACCGGGCGATACGACTGCATGGTGCTCGACCTCGGCCTGCCGGACATGACCGGGTTCCAGCTCATCACCCGGGTGAAGAGCGAGATCGGGCTCCGGAAGCTCCCGACGATCGTCTACACCGGCAAGCAGCTCACCAAGCGCGAGGAGGCGGAGCTCGGCCGCCTGGCCGAGTCGGTGGTCATCAAGGATGCGCGCTCGCCCGAGCGGCTTGCTGGACGAGACGGCGCTGTTCCTGCACCGGGTCACGGCCAACCTGCCCGAGGGCAAGCGGCGGATGCTCGAGCAGCCTGCACCGGACCGATCCGACGCTCACCGGGCGGCACCGTGCTCATCGTGGACGACGACGTCCGGAACATCTTCGCGCTGACGACCTTCCTGGAGCGAAGCGAGATGAAGGTGGTGTACGCCGAGAGCGGACGGGACGGCATCGCCCGGCTGCAGGAGACGCCGGAGATCGACGTCGTGCTGATGGACGTGATGATGCCGGAGATGGACGGCTACGAGACGATGCGGGCGATCCGGGAGATGCCGCGGTTCCGGCACGCTGCCGATCATCGCCGTGACCGCCAAGGCGATGAAGGGCGACCGGGAGAAGTGCATCGAGGCGGGCGCGTCCGACTACATCGCGAAGCCGGTCGACATGGATCAGCTGCTGTCGCTGCTGCGCGTATGGCTGTACCGGTGACGGACGGGCGGTCAGGCGGTCAGGCGGTCGGACAGTCGGACGAGCAGGCGGTCGGCGTGTCGGACGGTCAACTGGCCGGTGCGTCCGAGGCTGAGGCGCCGTCCCCTGACCGCCTGACCGCCCGACCGCCTGACCGCCTGGTCAACATCCTCCTCGTCGACGACCAGCCCGCCAACCTGGTCGCCCTGGAGGCGATGCTGCAGGGCCTGGGGCAGAACCTCGTCACCGCGAGCTCCGGACGCGAGGCGCTCAAATGGCTCCTCACGCACGAATTCGCGGTGGTGCTGCTGGACGTGAAGATGCCGGACATGGACGGGTTCGAGACGGCCGAGCTCATCCGGGAGCGCGACCGCTCACGCCACACGCCGATCATCTTCCTCACCGCGGCGGACCAGACCCAGGAGCAGGCCGTGCGAGGGTACGCGGTCGGCGCGGTGGACTACCTGGTGAAGCCGGTCGTCCCGGAGTTCGTCCGCTCGAAGGTGGCGGTCTTCGTCGAGCTCGCCAGGAAGTCCGAGCTGCTCCAGCGCCAGGCCGAGCTGCTCCAGGCGAGCGAGCAGGCCGCGCGCGATCTGGCCGAGACCCGCGCCGAGCTGGTGCGGGACCTGGAGCACAAGAACCGGGAGCTCGAGAGCTTCAGCTACGCGGTGTCCCACGATCTCCGGGCACCCCTCCGCCGGATCGAGAGCTTCAGCCGCGCGGTGCAGGAGAGCCAGGGCGAGCGGATGGACGCCGACGGCCGCCGCTATCTCGACCGCGTGCGCGAGGCCAGCCGGCAGATGTCGCAGCTGATCGACGATGTACTCCACCTGGCCCGGGTCACCGGCGCCGAGATGCGCGAGCAGGACGTGGACCTGAGCGGGCTCGTGACGCTTCTGCTGGACCGGATGCGGGAGGCGGAGCCGGAGCGCCAGGTGGAGGTCAGGATCCGTCCCGGCCTCAGCGTGACGGCCGACGGCCAGCTCCTCCGCATCGCCCTCGAGAACCTGCTCGAGAACGCCTGGAAGTTCACCGCCCGGGAGCCGGTCGCGCGGCTCGAGTTCGGCATGACCAACATCGGCGGGGAGCAGGCGTACTTCGTTCGGGACAACGGGGCGGGGTTCGACATGGCCTACGCCGACCGGCTGTTCGGCCCGTTCCAGCGGCTGCACCTCGCGAGCGAGTTCCCCGGCAGCGGGATCGGGCTCGCCACCGTGCAGCGGATCATCCACCGCCACGGCGGCCGGGTCTGGGCCGAGGGCATGGTGGGCCAGGGCGCCACCTTCCACTTCACGATCGGTCGGGTTCGGGCATAACCGTGACCCTGGCGCTACCCGGGCGCCTTGACCGGCCGGTTGACTCATGGAACCGCCGCCTCGGCGTGCGCGACGTGTGGCGGGTACTGAAATCCCAGGCCCGCGTGAAAGTGCAGCGCGAGGTTGGGCACCGACGCGTGGCCATTCACGACCGGCACCCGGACATACGACGCCGACACCCGCCCGTCGAGGCTCAGGAAGAAGCCGGCGGCGAGCGGAAACCGGCGGGTCGCGCTCGCCATCAGGTTGGCCCCCGACAGGAAATACCCGCCGAGAAATCCGCGGCCACCCTGAAGCTTCTGACCGCGCACCCGGTTGATCGGATAAGTGACCACCGGCCCCGCGCCCACCGCGTACGAGAACAGGCCACGCCGGAACCCGCGACTCAGCGTGAACATGTTCATCCCGTTCGTGATCTGGAACCTCTGGATCTCCGCGGGCGGATTGGTCAGATAGATCTTGTGGTGCGTGAAATCGAAGAGCCAGCCGCGATTCCCCGACCAGAGCCCGATGCGCCCGGCGTAGTACCACGTGTCGAGCGAACGGGCGCGTCGCCCAGTGCGCGGTGAAGTCCAGGCCGGGCTGGCCCCGCTGCGTGATCCACAGCGGCGACGGCGCGCTGACCGATGTGCCGAGGAAGGCCTGGAGCTCGAGCTGCGCCAGGACCGGAGCGGGCCGCCCCACCAGACAGACGAGGAGGAGAAGGAAGAAGCGGGGCACGAGAAGGCGCTCACGACTCCCGGTGCTTCCGGCGGGCCTCGACGTCCTTCTTCGCGCGTCCGGGCTCGAGGCCCGCGTCGCTCAGCCGGCTGAGGTCGGGCGGCAGGCCGGTCGGGCGAGGAGAGGCCCCGCGGAACTCGAAATGGTCGTCCCGCAGCAGGCGCTCGCCGGTGATCACGCCCGACTGGGAGCGATCCCCGTAGAGCATGGTGACCACCCGGTTGATCAGCACCTCGACCGGCTGCCAACTCCCCGGCTCGATGTCCGGGTACAGGTAGTCGAACTCGGGACGCAGCCGAGCTTCACGGCCTCGCGCTTCACTCACCGGAATCCTCCAGTGCAGGTCTGCCGAAGAGATATACCGATGCCTGCGCGCGCCGCAACGTGGCTGCGGCGCCCTAGCGCGATGGAGTTCGCGCGCCGGCCGGTGGCGGTAGGGGATGCCGGAGGGCGAGATCGACGAGCTGGGCGAGTACGGCGGCGTCGAACGGTTTCTGCAGCACGGGCACGATGGTGTCCCCGTGACCCAGGCGAGCCACGCCCCCGGGCGCGAAGGCCGACATGAGCATGACGGGGATGTCGGGGAACTCGACCCCGATGCGCGTCGCGAGCTCGGTGCCGTTCATCTGCGGCATGACGACATCGCAGAGGATGAGATCCACCGCACCGTTCCGGCGGCGGACCAGATGGAGCGCCTCGGCACCGTCGCTGGCCTCGAGCACCGTGTGCCCGCGGTCCGTGAGCTGGCGGCGGACCATGACGCGCACGCTCTCCTGATCGTCCACGACGAGGATGATGCCGACTGGGGAGCGTTCGAGCACGGGTCCCTCCGGGGCAGAGGTGGCCGGGGAGAAGCTACCCCCCGGCCGGAACCCCGCAAGCGTCGGGTCAGGGCGCCGCCAACACGGTTGCCGCGACGGGCTCGAAGGTGTGCTCGTCGGCGTCCTCGTCGTGCCCGTAGCTCACCTGCACGGTGCCGGTGCCCGGAGTGCCGCCGGTGACGTCGAACTGGTAGTTATGGTCGGTCACCCGGGCCACGGTGGCCAGCGAGGAGGGCTCGAACGTCAGCCCGCCGAAGTGCGCGCTCTCGACATCGTCCAGATCCTCGTCCGCGGCGTTGAAGAATTTGAGCCGCACCCGGACCGTCTGCCCTCGGTGAGGGTGAGCGGCGGCGCGGTCTCCACGCCGTCCACGAAGATCGCGTAGGTCACCGGGGTGTGATCTTCGGGTGGCTGGGTTTCGTCGCTATCGCACGCGACAGCGAGGGGGAGGGCGGCGCAGGCGGCGAGACGGAGCAGCGTGGTTCGAACGGTCGTCACGTGGTCCTCGGAGGAATGGAGGGACAGAAGCGCCCGGCTCACGGGCGCTCGGCGAACCGGAGCGCCGCGCGGAGCGTGCGCGGGGCGCCGGGATTGAGAAAGCCCGACGCCCGGATCTCCGGGTACTTGGCGTCGAGCGCGTTCTGGAGCTCGAGGTCGAGCACCGCGCCGAGCGAGGTCACCTGGACGGACGTGCCCAGGTCGAGCACCGCGTAGGACTGCGTCTCCACGTCGGGCTCGCCGATCGGGGTGTAGGGCCCGGAGAAGCGGACCATGCGCGCGGGTCGCGAGCCTGGGCGTGAGGCCCGCCTCGAGGCCGACGCGGCCGAGCCAGCGCGCCACGTTCGGCACGTGGTCGCCGGGCTCGAGCGGCTCGATGTGGAAGCTCGGGCGGATGACGGGGCCGCCGGCGACGAGCTGCTCGGACAGCACGACGACCGGCGTCACGGCGCCGGGGCCGTCCCCCGCCTTCACCGTCGCGTCGTTCACCGTGCCATCCACCAGCAGCGTGAAGGCGCGGCTGAGCCGCGCCTCCACATTCGCGCTGATCCCCTGCCGGAGCGTCCGGCCGGTGGCCAGCACTTCGCGCGTCACCGGGTCCTGGATGCGCTCGTGGGAGACGTCCAGCCGGAACAGGGCCAGCTGCGCCGTGATCCCGGTGCCGTCATATCGGGCGCCGACCTCCTTGCTCCAGCCGCGGATCGGGTCGAGGGTCGGATCGGCGATGACGCCCGGGGCGCCGCGGAAGCCCTGGCTGAACGAGGCCAGGAGCGACCATCCGCCGCCCGCCAGGTAGCGGGCGCCGAGCTTGGGGCTCACGATCAGGTCGCTCGCGCTCCGCCAGTCCGTGCCGGCCAGCCGGTCGAGCGTCCGGTAGTGGATGCCGTCGGCGCGGGCCCCGAGGTCGAGCGCGACGCGGGTGCCGACCAGCGTGCGCCAGCGGACGAAGGCCCCGCCGCCGAAGTAGCGGGCGTCGTAGTCCTTGGTGGGGTTGAGCCGGTTGCGGTCATCGGTGGCGAACAGGTCGTAGGCCGCGAAGTCGGCCCGGCCGTCGAGCCCGGCGCTCAGGTCGCCCGCGCCGATCGGCCGGCTCACCTGGAACCGCCCGCCCACGGCGGTGCGGCGGTCCTCCTCGTCGCTCTGATCGAGCGCTCCGTCCTCGGGGATGATGAGGAAGACCGCGCTGTGCACCCGCTGGACCCAGGCGGTCGCCTCGATGCCGGTCTCGCCCGCCACCGTGGTGAACCGCCCGTGCGCGATGCCTCGGTAGGCGGAGCCCGCCGTCGGTGGGATCCATCGCCTGCTCGAGCCGGTCGGCGTTGTAGTCGTCGACCGAGACGAAGCCCGGCGAGTCCCAGCTCGAGCCGTAGAGGGTGACGCCGCCCTCGAGCCGGCCGCTTCCCGCGCGGCGCCACCCGCGCACGGTGCCGTTCCCCAGCCAGTACGAGGAGTTGTCGCGCCAGCCCTGCTGCCTCCGGCCCTCGCCCGCCAGGAGGAAGCCGCCGTCGTCGGCGCGGCGCCCGCTCCGGAGCCAGCCGCCCGCGTCGCCGTAGCTCGAGCCCGAGACGCTGCCCGACGTGCCGGCCGCGTCCGCGGCAGTGAAGACCTCGACCACCCCGGCGAGCGAGAAGTCGCCATAGAGGGGGCTCGCCGGGCCGGTGATGACCCGGAGCGAGCTCACCGCCGCCGGCGAGAGGATGCTCCAGTCGGAATAGCCCTCGACGTGCCCGTGGACCGGAAGGTTGATCGGCACGCCGTCGATGGTGAGGAGCACATCGGAGGAATGGTCGGAGGAGAAGCCGCGGATCACGGCATCCGAGGCGAAGCCCGGCCCCTGGCCCTGCTCGTGCACTTCGATGCCGCTGGTCCGGCGGAGGAGATCATAGGCGTCCGCCGAAAACGTCCGGCGGAGCTCCGCCGGCGCGACGTCGATCGTGGTGACCGGCGGCGCCGCGGCGCGCGGGCGCTCCGCGGTCACGTTGATGGTCTCGAGCCGGGTCACCGCCGTGCTGTCCGTGCGAGTGGCGGCGGTGTCGACCGACTGTGCCTCCGCGGTGCCCGCCACGAGGGCGAGCACGGCGAGAGCGCTCCGTGCGCGCATCGTCATGTGCTCCCCGGCGCGGCCGCGAGGCGGCGGGCGCCGGCAGGTGCTGTTGAGTTGGAGTCGCCGCGCGGGCCGGATGCCCGTCGGCGGAAGTCAGACGATGGGAGCTGGCGGGGCCTGCGCGAAGGGAAGCGCGTGCGGGGTAGGCGTGGCCGGGATGCCGGCGGACGGCAGGAAGCCTGGCGCGGCGTGCAGCGCGAACACCTGCTCGGCGCCGAGGGTGGCCGGTGCCGTGCCGTTCAGATGGGCGCAGCAGACGTGGACGACGCAGGCCTGGCGGCCGGCCGGCATATGGTGGTGGCCGCCAGGTTGGGCGGGGGAGCCGTGCTGGGCGTGGTCCGCGACGCCCGCCTGCCCGGAACAGCCGGGCATCGCGCCGCTCGCGATCGCGATGAACGCGAAGCACGCGGCGACGACGGCGGAGACGAGCGAGCGAACCAGCGGTTTCAGCATGGCGCCCAGGCTAGAGGAGACGGCAATCTGAGTGACGATCGAATCCGGCGCAATGCCCGGGCGGGCGGGGACGGCCGCGCTCCGGCGCCCGTCCCCTGGGGCATGGGTCAACGGCGGCCGTAGGTTGCGGTCAGCAACGGCGTCCACGTCCCGCCTTGGCCGCCCCGTTCCCACCGCTCGGTGAAGTGGTTCGAGTCCAACTGCTCGAACGTCGCGCGCACCGGTGTAACGCTGTGGCCCGGCCCCGGCATCGTGCCGGTCAGGACCGTCTTCCCGTTCTGCATTCGGGGACCGGTCACGAAGATGCGAAGTCCGCGGTTGTCCATGTAGGTCCGCTGCCAGATCTCGTCGAGCGGGCGAATGTTGAGGAAGACCATCGCCTCGTATCCCGCCTCACCGCTGATCCGCTCCTCCAGCAGGCACCCGTCCATCTCACGGGTGATGTCGCTCCGGAGCGAAGGACGATGGGCGGCGCCGTTCGCGGCCCCCGGCCCGTCGAGACGAACTTCCCAGGCGCCCACCAGGAAGTCGAACTCGTGGAACAGCGCCAGGGACGGATCGGCACTGGCGCAGAAGCCGAAGAAGGCCGCGGCCGGCACCGTCGGCGAAGGGTTCCTGTGATAGCGGCCGTCGAAGTTTACCGGTCCAAAGGTCTGACCGCCGTCGACCGACCGCTCCGCCGTTTGGCGGACGTCGTCCGGCCCGAGAGGGGTCCAGGTGTAGCGGTCAGTGAACACGGTGGGCGTGCCGTTCGGGTCGGGATACGATCCCTGCATGACCATCGCCCCGCCTCTGAGGCCGCCGTCGAGCCGGAGCGGATAGAAGCCGTACGTTCTCGACCTAGTGCTGGTGCCACTGTCCGTCCGCCGCGTCGAATCCGTTGAGGCTGCGTCCGGTGCCGCCGAGGGCGCCGTGCCAGTTCTCGAGAATGGCGCAGCCGTCCAGCTCGCTGGTTATGAAGCTGGCGGCCCTGGGCGGGTTACCGTTGACGGCGACCTCCCAGCTCCCGAGCCAGAAATCGAACTGCCGGTACGGCGCCGTCCGGCAGCCAGGCCCCGCGGCGAGCCCGTAGAGCGAGAGCGCGGCGTCATCCAGCGCCGCGGCCGACTGCGCCGGGGCGGCGGCCGTGGGCCCGGACTCGTCCTCCGAGCAGGCGAGGGTGAGGCTGCAGATACCTGACAAGCCCCAAAGCAACAGTGTCCTGCGTCGCATACGTCCTCCTGGCGTTGTTCGCGTGAGTCCGCCGGTGTGACGGGCGGATGCCAGGGGGACGTGGCGCTCGGTGGCGATGGACGCCCGCGGGGCAGCAGGCGCCGGACGATGACGAGCCGCGTTGGGCGGGGACGGCCGGGAGGGTGCGGCTAGCCCTGCTTCTTTCGGTAGAGGCCGTCGAACGCGGTGGACCAGGTCGAGCCGCCGTCGGAGGAGGTTTCCCAGAGCTGGCGCACGGTGCCGTCGGGGTTGGCGCGGAAACTCAGGCGGTGCTTCAACGTGGACCCGTTGGGCGGGTCGCTCGCCTCGAAAGATCAGCGCGCCGTCGGCAAAGGTGCCGGCAAGGTCGAGCACGTTGCCCGAGTTGGAGACCCACATCTGGTGCCAGCGCTTATCCAGGCGATCGTAGTAGTTGAAGCTCTGGCCGGTCCCGCCCTCCGCGCCGGTCCAGTGCTCGTGCACGACGCAGCCGGCCTCCTCGAGCGTCACCAGGTTGGTGCCCGCGGGCTCGCCCTCGCTGGTCACGTTCCAGTCTCCGATCCAGAAGTCGAACTGCCGGAACTCGGGGGTATCGCAGCGCTGCGGGGGCGGCGGCGTCTGCCCATGGAGATCCGGCGCCATGACCGCCGATTGGGCGAGGAGGACGGCGGCGAGCAGGTGAGCGGCGAACGAGGACGATCGCATGGTGTCTCCACTGAAAGGGTTCAACTCACCGGCCTGAGCAACGCGTCCCGGTAGTGCCGGCTTACCCGCAACTCGCGGCCGTCGGTCAGCGTGGCCGTATAGTCGCCGCCGTACCATGGGTGCACGGCGCGCACGCGCGTGACGTTCACCACCACGGACCGGTGAATCCGCACGAAGACTGCCGGGTCGAGCTGCTCCAGCAGTCCCGCCAGGGTGGTCCGCACGACTTCGGCGCGCGTCCCGGCATGTAGCCTGACGTAGTTGCCCGCCGTTTCGATCCAGTCCACGGTATCCAGCGGCAGAAACTCGAGACGCTCGCCCTGCCGGACCAGCACGCGGGTCGCGTAGGGCTGGCGCGACGGCGGGGGCTCTTTCGCGGAGCGAACGTCGTCGAGCAACGCCGCCAGCCGCCGGCCCATCGCGCTCTCGCGCGCCTCCCGCATCCGCCGGCGCGCGTGGGCCACCGCCTCGCCGAATCGGACGTCGTCGAACGGCTTGAGCAGGTAATCGGTCGCGTGCACCGGAACGCCCGGATGGCGTGCGCGTCGTATGCGGTGACGAACACGACCGCCGGCATCCGCGCGGGCCCGATCGCCTCGACGACGCCGAAGCCGTCGAGCCCGGGCATCTGCACGTCCAGGAAGACCAGGTCGGGCGACCGCTGGCGGATGGCGGACACCGCGGAACGTCCGTCGCCGCATTCCCCGACGACCTCGACGTCCGCTTCGCGGCCGAGCGCCAGGCGGACGCAGTCGCGCGCGAGCGGCTCGTCGTCCACGATGAGGGCCCGGATCGCGCGGTCCGGCTCAGGAGTGGGCATGGATGGGCTCACGGTTCGTGGGGGATGTACGCGTGGAGCCGGTCCGGAACGGCAGCCACAGCGTGGCGATCGTTCCGCCCGCCGCACCATGCTCCAGCCGAAGCCCGGCCAAGGCGCCGTAGAGCTGGGCCAGCCGGGCGCGCGTGTTTCGAAGGCCCACGCCCTGGGACCGCGCCGCCTCGGCCGCGATGCCCGGGCCGGTATCGGCGATCTCGATCGCCAGCGTGCCGCCGCGCGCCGAGGCCGCGATCCGGATCCAGCCCGGCTCCAGCACCGGCGCTATGCCGTAGCGGATCGCGTTCTCCACCAGCGGCTGGAGCACGAAGGCCGGCACCCGCGCCTCGAGCGTCTCGGCCGGCACATCGAGGTCCACCCGCAGCCGGTCGGAGAAGCGGGTCCGCTCGATGTCCAGATAGAGATCCAGCAGCTCCAGCTCCCGGCCGAGGGTCACCTCGTGGCCGCTGTCGCGCTCGAGCGTGAGGCGGAGCAGGGTGCCGAGCCGGGCGAGCATCTCCACCGCGCGCGCGCCGTCCTGCCGCCGCACGAGGCCCGCGATGGCATTGAGCGCGTTGTAGAGGAAGTGCGGGTTGAGCTCCATCCGCAGCGCGTTGAGCCGGGCCTCGTGCATCTGCGCCTCGAGCGTCGCGGCGCGGGCCTGGAGCGCCAGGGCGTCGCGCTCGCGGTCGCGCATCGCGCGATGGAAGCGCAGGGCGTACCAGGCCACCACAATCGCGCCATAGGTCATCACGTTCACGATCAGGTAGCCGTTGAGGAACACCTCCACCTGCCCGAGCGGGGTCGCCGACGGTCCGGCGGGCGATCGGAGCGAGATAGGGCAAGACCCAGGCGGTGATCGTGTGCCAGTAGAGCACCCCGACCGCGGCCAGGTGCACCACGGAGAAGACGCCGGCCGCGGCCAGGTGCGCCGCCAGCGCCAGCGGCCACCTGGGCCCGTCGAGCCGCACTCGCGCCGCGAAGCGGACGACGAGCGGCGTGAGCAACGCCCAGCACCACCACCACGGGAGGTTGCCCACCAGCGCCGGGCCCCAGCCGCGAGGAATGCCCTGGAGCTGATCGGCGACGTAGGCCTTGCTCGACTCGAGCAGGCCGAGCAGGGTCCAGACCCCGAGGACCGCGGCGGAGGTGCGGGAAGGGCGGGAGACGTTCATGCGGAGGGCTTGGGCATGGCGGTGGAGACGGCCAGCCGGACGCCGCGTGCACGCGGTGGGGACGGGACGCGGCAGACGGTGACCGCCCGCGCCAGGGAGGGACGGGCAGCGGGCTATCGAGGCCCGCTCAGGTGTAGCGGTGCACTCCCGTCGCCTTGAACGCCGCATACACCTGCACGCCCTCGCGTAGCCCGAGCGCCGCGACGGCCTCCGGCGTCACCTCGGCCACCAGAGCCGGCCTGGTGTCCAGCACCACCCGCACCCGCTCCCCGCCCGGTGGCTCGGGAATGAGCTCGACCACCGTGCCGGCGAATACATTCTGAGGGCTGCCCTCGGGCGGCAGTGCGCGAGAGCATGATCTCGCGCGGGCTCACCGTGAGGTACACCGTTCCCGGGCCGCTGGTCTCCTCGATCGCCACGGTGCCTTCCGGTGTGCGGATCGACCCTGCCGAGGCACTCCCCCATTGCCCCGCCCGGCCGATGAACAGGTTGGTGCCGATCAGCTCGGCCACGAAGGGCGAGCGTGGATGCCGCAGCAGCTCTTCGCGCGAGCCCGCCTGCGCCACCCGACCCTCGTCCAGCACCACGATCTGGTCACCGAACACCAGGGCCTCGATCGGGCTGTGCGTGACGTAAATCGTCACGCACGGCAGGCGCTGCAGCAGGCCTCGAAGCTCCACTCGCACCACCCGTCGCGTCTGGATGTCGAGCGAGGACAGCGGCTCGTCGAGCAGCAGGACGCGCGGGCCCAGCACGAGCGCGCGGGCGAGCGCGGCGCGCTGCTGCTGCCCGCCCGAGAGCCGGCGCGGCATCCGGCCGGCGAGCTCCGGGATGCCTACCAGTCCGAGCGACTCGTCCACCATCTGCCGGATCCGACGCGCGGCCGTACCGCCGGCGCGGAGGCCAAACGCGACGTTCTCGTAGACCGAGAGATGCGGGAACAGCGCGTAGTCCTGCGCCACGTAGCCGATGTCCCGCTGCCAGGCCGGCACATGGAGGCCGCTCGCCGCGTCGGCGTACGGGACGCCGTCCAGGGTCACGTTGCCATCGTCCAGCCGGTCGAGGCCGGCGAGCAGTCGCAGGACCGAGGTCTTGCCCGCGCCGCTCTCCCCGACCACGACCGTCGTGCTGCCGGCCGGCGCCTCGAAGGCGACGTCCAGCGCGAACGCGTCCCGCCGCTTAACGAGGCGCGCGTCGAGCACGGGCGGCGAGCGCGGCGAGGCGCGAGGGGGTGAGCCGGATCGAGAGCAGCACGGTGAGGGAGACGAGCAGCAGCAGGACCGACAGCGCGACGGCCGCATCCAGGTCGCTCTGGAGCGCCAGGTAGACCGCGAGCGGCATCGTCTGCGTGACGCCGGGCATGTTGCCGGCGAAGGTGATCGTCGCGCCGAACTCACCGAGCGCCCGTGCCCAGCTCATCGCCGCGCCGGCGAACAGCGAGGGCGCCGCCAGCGGGACGAGCACCCGGAGAAACGCGTAGCCGGGCGCGGCGCGGAGTGTCGCCGCCGCGTCCAGGTACTTCCGGTCGACCTCGGCGAAGCCCGCGCGCGCGGCGCCGACGAAGAACGGCGCCGCGACGAAGGCTTGCGCCACGACGACGCCGAGAGTGGTGAAGGGCAGGGTGATCCCGAGCGCGCTCAACGCCTGGCCGGCCAGGCCCGTCCGGCCGAAGGCGGTGAGCAGGGCGACCCCGGCCACGGTCGGCGGCAGCACCATCGGCAGGTCGATGAATGCTTCCAGCACGCGCTTGCCGCGGAACTCCGCGGTGGCGAGCAGGTAGGCGACGGGCAGCCCGAGGGCGGCGACGATCAGGGTCGCGGCGAGGCTGGTCACGAGGCTCAGCCGGAGCGCCTGCAGGATGAGCGGGTCCCGCAGCCGGGCGACGAGGCCGCCCGGTGGAATCCGGAGCACGAGGCTCAGCAGCGGGAGGCCGAGCAGGAGGACCAGCAGCGCGCCCAGCACCACCGCGAGGGCGCGGAGTGCCACGCCCGCGGGAGACGTGCCCCGCGGCGCGACGGCGGGAAAACCGGTCAGGGCTGTGTAGCGGCCGGCGCCGCGGCCGCGGCCGGCAGCAGGCCGTGCCGCTCGAGGGTCTGCTGCCCGGGCGCACTCGAGACGAGCTCGACGAACCACTTCGCCGCCTCGGCGTTCTTCGCGCCCTTGAGCACCGCGATCGGATAGCTCGCGATCGACGTTGTACGGGATCGTCGATCTCGAAGACACGGACGTAGCGCGGAGACCGACGGCGTCACGTCGGAGCGATAGACCAGGCCGGCGTCGGCCTCGCCGAGCTGTACCTTGGCCACGACGGCCTTCACGTTCTCCTCCTGCGACACCACGTTGGCGAGCACCCGGCGAGCGTACTCGGGCGGGAAGCCCGGCGCGGCGCTGAGCTTCTCGAGCGCTTCGCGGCTGTACTTGCCCGCCGGCACCGCCTCGGCCGCGAGGACGATCTTGGTGCCCCGGCGCGCAAGGTCGGGCAGGCCGCCGATGCGCGCCGGGTTGGTCCGCGGCACGATCGCCACCAGGCGGTTCCGGGCGAAGATGGCGCTCTCACCGGCGACGAGTCCCTTCTCCGCGGCGTAGCTCATCCAGCGCTGGTCGGCGGAGGCGAACACGTCGGCGGGCGCGCCCTGCTCGATCTGCAGGGCCAGTTGCTGCGAGCCGGCGAAGTTGAACTGCACGGTCAGGCCGGGATGCGTCGCCTCGAGGGCATGGCCCAGCTCCCGGAAGGCGTCGGTGAGGGAGGCGGCGGCGTAGACGGTGAGCGTCGACGGCGGCAGGCGCGCCGGGCCGGCCGGCGAGCGAGCGGAGCCGCTGATCGGAGATATCCCGAGAACGACCAATGCGATCGCACAAGGAGTTCATGCGAGGGCGGCACCTTTCCCGATCATGACTTCGGTGGATTTGATGACGGCGACGGCGAGATCGCCGACCTTGAGGCCGAGCCGCTCGGCCGAGCTCCGGGTGATCACGGCGACCAGCTCCTGGTCGCCGATGCCGATGCCGCACCTCGGCCATGAGCCCCTCGGAGTGCAGGGCGACGATCCGGCCCCGCAACTGGTTCCTGGCGCTCAGATCGAGACCCCGTTGCTCCGCGGCCGGCGGTCGGCCGAGTGCGGCATCGAGGTCCCGCTCGTCGAACAGCCATCGCCGCCCGACCCGCCGGCCGGGAAGCTTGCCGGCCCGGGCAAGCGCCTGGACCCGCTTGACGTTGAGATGGAGGTGCGCGGCGGCCTGGTCGGCGCTTAAGAGTCCCATAGTTCCCCTATCATACTTGATAAGCCGCTCGCCGCAAGCCAAGTTCGACTCCGTGATACCTTAAACGCCCTCACGACGCCTCCGGACGTGGCCGGCCGGGCCATGTCACAGATTGCCGGGCTATCCGGTCTATCGGATATGAAACTGTTCGTGCTCGGCGCCACCGGAAAGACGGGCTCGGAGATCATGCGCCTCGCGCTCGCGCGAGGTCATGAGGTCACGGCCTTCGTCCGGTCGCCCCAAAAGCTCAGCCCCGCCGGCTCCCTGACGATCGTCCGGGGCGATCCGCGCAACCCGGAGAACATGGCAGCGGCCCTTCCCGGCCACGACGCGGTGCTGTCCGCCATCGGGCCGCATCCCCGGGAGGCGCTGCGCCCCAGCACGCTGGTGACCGACTGCGCGCGTGCCACCGTGGAGGCGATGACCGCGAGCGGCGTCTCTCGACTCTCCATCATATCTGCCGCCGTACTCTTCCCGGAGAAGGGCCTCTACTACGCCTTCTTTCGGTGGCTCACCAGGCATCACGCGCGCGATCTGCGCGGGATGGAGGAGATCGTGCGGGGAAGCGGCCTCGCCTGGACGATTGCCCGGCCTCCTCGCTTGATCCGATCGCCTGACGCGAGCTTCCGTGCGGTCAGAGACGCGCTCCCGCCGGGAAGCCGTACGATGTCGTTCCGATCGGTCGCGGCGTTCATGCTGGAGGCCGTGGAGCGTCGATCACATATCTGCGAAGTGGTAGGATTGAGCGCGGGCCCGGGCCGCTGAGCGCGCGCGTCGCCGTGATCGCCGTCCTGATGGAGGTGAAACCGTTCTGATGACTCGCTCCACCACCGCCGATCTGGCGGTGTTCGAATCGCACCGGGCGCTGCTCGTCGCCCATGCCTACCGGATGCTCGGCGACCTCGGGCTGGCGGAGGACATGGTGCAGGACGCGTGGCTGCGCTGGGAGGGCCGCCAGGTGGAGGTGGACGCGCCGCGCGCCTACCTGGTCACCCTGGTGACGCGCCTCTGCCTGAACGAGCTCGATTCCGCGAAGACGCGCCGCGAGGAGAGCCGCGGCGACCGCCTGCCCGAGCCCATCGATCTCGACGAAGGAGGCATCGGCCGGGTGGAGATGCTCGATCAGGTCTCGATGGCGTTCCTGGTGGTGCTCCAGCGCCTGACGCCCGCCGAGCGCGCGGTGCTGCTGCTGCGCGACGTGTTCGATTTCGGGTACGGCGAGATCGCGGCACTGGTCGGCAAGAGCGAGGCGGCCTGCCGGAAGCTCCTCGAGCGCGCCCGAGAGAACGTGGCGACGGAAAAGCGCCTGTTCTCCACCTCGCCGGAGGTGCACCGGCGGCTGCTCACCGCGTTCACGGAGGCGGCCACCGGCGGCGACCTGGACGCCCTCCTGGCGATGCTGGCGGACGATGCAGTCATGATCACCGATGGCGGGGCCGGCGGCCGGAGTGCTCGGGGCGTACGCAACCTCCCGGTGCCGCTCAAGGGCGCCCGACGGATCGCGGCGTTCGTCGCGGCCACGGCACGCAACTCCGACCTCGCGGTCGAAATCCACGAGCTCAACGGTCAGCCGGCGCTCGTGTTCTACGAGGAGGACGCGCCGTTCGCGGCGCTCCTGCTCGGCGTCGCCGACGGGCGCATCCATCGGGTGTTCTTCCATGCCGACTTGGCGCGGCTGCGCTACCTGGGGCCGCGCAGCGACGGGGAGTGAGGTCAGGCTGGATGCAGGCGGTGATGTCTAGAGGTGCCCCCACGGTCGTCACCATCGAGAAGAAGCTGAGCGTCAGTGCATCCTTCCGAAACTGTACCGGGTGAAACGGCAGCTCGCCCGAGGTCGGGTGCGGGGCGGGGGGATCCGGGGTAGGCGCGCATCCACAAAATGAGCGAAGAGTCTGGGCGCGGCGCGATTGGTCCGCAGGACGTTCCATTGTCTGTCCAGGACGACGGCGGGATACGGCTCCTGATGATCGAGGAGCCGGGTCAGGGCTCGGTGTACCTGGGTCAGCTCCGATGATTCCAATGCTCGTTCCGGGTAGATCGGCGCGTACCCCGCCGCGAGCAGGAGCGCCACCATCTCCCGGCTCGGCACCGACCGGCCGCTCTCGACGAAGCTCAGGTGGCGCGGAGATACCTCCGCCTCCAGGGCCACGGTGAGCTGGCTCTTCCGCCGGACCCGGCGCCACTCCTTGAGCAGCAGGCCGAAGGCACGGTTTGCCGACGCGGCTCGATCGGACACGAGAAGCCTCCAATCGGCTGCGCTACCTGGGATCGTGCATCGCCACCAATAGGTGATTCTTTCTTCCACTCATTTGGATGCCCGAGGCGGTGAATGAGACAGGCCGGCCATTCAGAAAATACCTGGCGCCGGGCAAGTCCTGCCCTTTCAGGACGAAGGTCCATCCGCCCTGCGTGGCTTCGAAATCGTATTCGATGCCTCTACCGGTTCGTGCACGTGAAAAAGACACCAGATTGGTGCCAACGGGGAGATCGTCGATGCGGATATCCTCCCAACCGGTAGGCAGATGCGGCTCAAAGACCACGGTCTTGTGCGGTGCGTCCGGCTGAATGCCGAAGACGTGCTGAATGAGGGGAACCACGATGCCATAGCTGGTCCAGGCGATCGTAAAGCAGCCGTAGTCAGGCATCATCTCCGAAATCGAGCCTGGTGATACCCGATTGAATGTCTGCACGATCTTGTCGACATACCACATCGCCTCATCGGTGCGCCCGTAGTTGCCTTCGGAGACCGCCTGCACGCCGGTCGAGATGGTCATCATCGCCTGCTTGTCGACAGCGGACAGGAAGGGCCCGTACTCTCCGACATTCTCGCGGCGGATCTTGTCCAGGAGCCGTAGCGCTCGTGCCCGCGGGGCGATGCCGGTCTCCATCGGGGTCGTGATGACCCAGTTCTTGTTCGTGAGCCAACCTCTGGTGCTGTCCGGCATGGCGGAGAATTTCTGCTTGAGCTGCTCGTAGTATCCCATCAGCTCCTTGTCTCTTTGGGTCAGCTCGTTGGCCCCCTTCAGCCCTATCTGCCTGATCGCCCCTTCCGCGGCGCTCATGGCCTGGGCTCTGGTGCCGTAGAAATCGGCGTACGAGCCTTCCTCCTCGACCCAGAAGCGCTCGTTGATTCGCGTGGCCAGTTGTGACGCCAGTTGCCGGTATCGCTCCGCTGCCTCCGGCTCATTCAGGACGCCGGCGATGTGCGCCGTGGCCCTCAACGCCTGCTCCGTGTAGACCGCGACATCGATCAATTCCGCATTGAGGCCGGAGACCTCCATGATCCCGTAACCTTCGGGGAACAGGTCCTTGTTCTGGTCCATGTCCGTGAGCAGCCAGTGGAGGCCCATCGTCATCGCCGGGTACATCTCCCGTGCAAAGTCGAGATCACCCGTCCACTCGAACAGCCTGCCGGCCGTGAGGATGAACTGGGCGGTCTCCTGTGTGTTGCCGGGATTGGAGATCGCGCCGTTGGTCGTCACCTCGTGCACGATCCGGCCGTTGCCGTTGGCCTTCATCGACTGCGCCTTCAAGAGGCGCAGGGTTTGCTTGGCGAGATCGAAGTCGCCCGTCGCCATGAGCGCCTGCAGGGAGTAGGTCTCGGTCCCGAACCACCACGGGTATTCCATCAGGCCGGCGCCAAGACCGCGGCCGATGCCGGGAACGTCCCTGACGAGCCACTCGGCGTTGATCCTCACCCAGTCATAGACCTCCTGCAGGCGTCGGTCGGGAATCGTTATTCGCGCCCGTTCGATGAGTGCGGCATAGTGTGCCTTCTTCCTCGCGAGCAGGCTCGCCTGGTGCTTGGCCAGATACCTGTAGGCGTTGACCGCCGCCGTGCTGTCCGTTGCCGAACCGGCGATGACGAACGTCAGGGTCGAGGTGCCGTGAGGGGGAACCGACAGGGTGTAGCGGGATGCAGCGGTGACTCCCATGCCACTCGTGTGTATCGGCTGAGGCCTGGCGATCGGCTGTGCATCCGCGGAAGGGGTGGCTCCCCAGACGGCGAACCAGGTGTTCTCGGTGTCCCTGGCGATGAAGCGGCGGTTGGCGGGCTGCCAGGCCACGGTGTCCCGGGCGTCGCTTATCCCGAGGTGATCCGAAAACCAGACCGGTGTCAACTCCGTCTTCACGGAGAATTGAAAGGTCAGGTGTCTCTTGCGAGCCGCGGCGTTCTTGAATTCGTACTGAACGATCACTCCCTGCTGGCCGTCCGGACTGAACTGAAACCGCTCGATCGTCCAGGCTGTCCAACACCGGGCCGTACCTGAACCGGGTGCCGTAGGGGTAGGTGACGAAGTCAGTGCTCTCCGAGAGGGCGACCTGCTGATGGGTGGCTGAATCGGTCACCTGAGCCCAAAACCCGTCGATCAGTTTGATCGGGTGCAGCCAGAGCCCGCCCATCTCGCCTGGCACGTGGCCGCCCAGGTCCGGGAAGTTGCCATCCTGCGTTCCAATCAAGTACGCCCGGTCTCCTGCCGTCACGTAGGGCTGGTGCTGGTGCTGCCCGTGACTGGCTATCCCTGCCAGGATCGGTTTTGCGTAGTCATCCTGGGATGCCAGCAGCCGCGCGGTGGCCAGAGCCAGCACCGAAGACAGAAGCACGGCACGAATGACGCTATTCATCGAGGTTCTCCCGCCCCGGTTGACACTCGCGATCCTGCCGGCCAACCTCCAGTCCTTTGGTGTCGCCCATTCGTCCTCCGCCTTGGGTGCTCGATAAGGGAGTCTCAGCCGATGATCCGACGGCTCCAGTTGATCGGGGTGCTCCTGGCCACGGCCTGCGCCCACACCGTTCCGTCCGCGCCCACCGCTGCTCCCCGGCCGTACGCGGGCGCCACCGCGCCCAAGCGGGCCTGGTGGAAGGAACAGGTGGTCTACCAGATCTACCCGCGCAGCTTCAAGGATACCGACGGCGACGGCATCGGGGACCTGCGGGGCATCACCTCCCAGCTCGACTATATCAAGCGCCTGGGCGTCGATGTGGTCTGGCTCAATCCGATTTACCAATCCCCCAACGACGACAACGGGTACGACATCAGCGACTACCGCGCCATCATGCGCGAGATGGGCTCCATGGCCGATTTCGACGCGATGCTCGAAGGGATGCACCGGCGCGGCATCAAGCTGATCATGGATCTGGTGGTCAACCACAGCAGCGACGAGCACGAGTGGTTCCGACAGAGTCGCAGCAGCCGGACCAATCCCTATCGCGACTACTACCACTGGTGGCCAGCGGAGAAGGGCCCGCCGCCCAGGCGCTGGAGCTACTTCGACGAGGAGGCCAACGCGTGGCGTTACGATTCGACCACGCGCGCGTATTACTGCACTACTTCAGCCGCAAGCAGCCCGACCTCAAATGGGAGAATCCCCACGTCCGCGAGGCCGTGTACGACATCATGAGATTCTGGTTCGACAAGGGCGTCGACGGCTTCCGCATGGACGTCATTCCCTTCATCTCCAAGGATACGACCTTCCCGCCGCTGCCGGAGGAGTATCGCGGCAACTATCCGGCCTACTATGCCAAGGGTCCGCACCTCCACGAATATCTGCGGGAGATGAATCGCGAAGTCCTCCGCAAATACGACGTGATGAGCGTGGGCGAGGGAGCCGGCGTGGCGATCGGCGATGCGCTCAAGTTCGTGGCCGACGACCGGCACGAGCTCCAGACCTTCTTCCAGTTCGAGGTGGTCGAGCAGTGGGGACGCCGCCCTGGCGACTTCATGTATCCGGATAGCAGCAACCGCAGCCTGCCCGCGCTGAAGCGCGTCTTCACCCGGTGGGGACAGCGTCTTCGCCCACACGGGATGGGGCACCGTATTCCTGGGAAACCATGACCAGAGCCGCATGGTGAGCCGCTTCGGCAACGAGCGCCACGCTACCGCAAGGCCTCCGCGACGATGCTGCAGACCTTGCTGCTGACCATGCGCGCCACCCCGTACATCTACAACGGCGACGAGATCGCGATGGCCAACATCCGGTTCAGCGATATCGGGGAGTACCGCGACCTGATGACGATCAACTACTACGGCCGACTGAAGAAGGAGGGCGGGGACGTGGGGGCGTTTCTCCGGGCGCAGGCGGAGGTGAGCCGCGACAACGCTCGCACGCCGATGCAGTGGACTGCCGACAGCAACGCGGGCTTCACCAGCGGTGTGCCCTGGATCAAAGTTAATCCGGACCATCGGACGTTCAACGTGTCGGCGGAGGAGCGGGACACCGCCTCGGTGCTGCACTATTTCCGTCGCATGGTCCAGCTGCGAAAGTCGGAGCCGGTGCTGGTGTACGGCGAGTACCGGCTGCTCGATCCCGGGAACAGCGAGGTCTTTGCCTACACTCGGAGTCTCGAGGGGCGCACCCTGATGGTCGCCCTCAGCTTCAGCCCGGCGGGCGGCCGCACGGGGGTGCCCCCGGATTCGCCGCCGGCAAGGTCCTGATCAACAACTGTGCGGGATCCCCGGCGAGCGGCGACGAGCTAGTGCTTCAGCCGTATCAGGCGGTCGTGCTGGAGCTCAAGCCCGAGTAGGACCCCTACTCCTAGAGTGGGGTCGACCTCATGGGCGCCAGGGACTTCGCGCCGCCTGAGCCGCCGAGGAGTTCCCCCAACCACCGAAGACTGCGAACGTCGAAATCCTTGGTGGTTACCTCGCCGGAGCATCGCATGGTCCCGATGAACTCGCCGCGGCGATACACCGCCCAGATTGGGGACTCATTCAGTGGGGAGCCATGCTTCGAGGGTTCGGACTGCAGGAGTTGAAACTGAAACGCCTGGCCTTGCCAGGTGATGGATCGCTGATGGTGGCGCATTGGCCTGGTCCCGAGGAGGGCAGATCGTGCTGCAAAGGTCCCTTCAATAGTGAGGTGCGGTACCCGAGTGGACAATAGGCGAGAATGGTCAGGGCGGGGTGGTGGTCCCATCGGCTTCATCCGGCTCGGTGGTGCCCGCCGAATCGGCCGGCGGCTCCTCGGAGCCTCGACCCCTTGGCCGCCCACCGGACGTGCCCGTGAGGATCACTCCGCCACCACCCTGAAATCCTGGCTTCCCGTGCGACACCGCGGACGCGGTCCGCTCATAGGCGCGATTGGTGGCCCGGCCGACCAGCCCGAGGATGGCGACCAGGCACGCGCCGACGACGGCAACGATGGCCGCGTACTCGATGAGCGCTTGCCCTCGCTCGTTGCCGCGGGAGAACGGGCCTTTCAGAACCACGGGAGTACTCCGGTGCGGGCTCTTCGACTCTTCGAGGCGGTCGGGTAGAGGCGATGTCAGGACCTGCGGCCACCTCGCAGCTATCGTGCCCCGGATTGACTGAAGCCCTTGCACCAAGGACAACTCCAATCCCACGTTGCGCTTGATTCGTGTGATCCGGCGCCGGCGACGGCGCTACCTCCGGGTCGATAAGGTGGCAGAATGCGGTCCCGGCGGCAGGTCGAGTACATCGCCGCGGCTCGAGGCCGTGCTCGCCTGGTCGATTCAGGGCTGGATCGTGCCGGTCGCGGGCTGGTCCAGCCCGAGATCGAGCTGTCTCCCGCAGTTGTGACAATGCACCACGCGTGGCAGGCGGAAGGTCCGACCCGCCAATCCGAGTCTCTGAACGGTGCCACAGTAGGGGCAAGGCGCTTCGGCCGACTCGAAGATCTCGCGCTGCTGCACCCGGATGATGCCGAGCGTGAGGCCCGTGAGCACGGCGCCGGGCACGAAGATGAAATGGACCAGCGGGATGGGGAGCGCGATCAGGGCCGCGACGAGCCCCGCGCCAACGACGCGGCCGGACCGCGCGACGCGCTCGCGCAGCGTCAGCCGTGCGACGACTACCGTTGCCTGGGTCGGCGCGCAGCCGAAGCCGGCGAGTGGCACCGTCAGCGATCGCGTGTTCACCGCGGCGCGCGCCTCGACTCGAAGAACATGCCGGCCGGCACGTCGGTGAGTCCCGCGACGCCGAGCCACTGCTCCAGTGCGTCGGCCAGGGCACTCCGCGATCCAGGCGAGAGGCGTTGAAGCCCCTCGATGAGATCCGCCTGCACGGTGGGCGGCGCCGTCCGCACGAGTGCCCGGCCGGCCGCCGTTGGGGTGAGCACCGCGCGGCGACCATCGTCGGGTGCAGCCTGCCGCGTCACGAGACCGCGTGCGATGAGCCGCGCCACGACCTCGGACACCGTGCTCTGACTGGTGAGCGTGCGCGCGACCAGATCGCGCATGGACTGGCCCGGGCGCTCCACGAGCGCGCGAAGCACGAAGAGCTGGGCCCCGCTGATGCCCGACGTCCGCTGCACGGCCACTGTCGAGACCCGAAGCGCGCGGACCAGGCGTCGCAGGGCGTTCATCGCGCGCTCGGCGTCGCCGACCAGCCGGGTTGCGCTTTCACTCCCATAGTTCGTCCGTCCAGGGATTACATCGGTACCGAACTATCGGAACCTAGAAGCACGGCCGCTGGGACGCAACTTGCCGTCGAGCCGCGCGCGAGGGCAAACACAGTTGCTAACTAGTGGATGCGACGACGAAGGTCTGCTTAATCACAGGAGCGGCAGCGGGATCAGCGGCGCGGTCGAA
>CAWHZQ010000022.1:0-203020 GCA_963833905.1 uncultured Gemmatimonadales bacterium
GGGTGCACCCCGAACGGCTCGGCGCGGAGGCGGTAGGTCGTCTCGCCGCCAGGCGGTACGGGCTGCCAGCCGTCCTGGCGCCACGTCGTGGCGGCCGTGCAGATGCAGGTTGTGCGGCCGCGTGCCGAGGTTCCGGAGGCGCAGGCGGAGCTCGTCGCCTTCGGTGGCACGGAGGATCGGGCCGGGTATCTGGCCGTTGAATGTCCAGCGCCGCCACGGTCGTCCCGCGCGCGATCTCGATCGGCTGCTCGGCGATCCAGAGGTCGGCGGTGACCGGTGCCGCGGCCACGCCCGAGTGTGGTGGCGGTGGAAGGAGCGCACCGTCCAGTGCCCCGGGCCCGAGCCCAGCCGGCGGCTCGACGCCATGACCGTAGCTCTCGGCGCGGGTCACCGCCGTGACCGCGGCCGGCGCTTCGCGTCCGACACCGAGCAGCGTGGCGCCGAGCGCTCCCGCAGCCGCCCCGGCGCCGATCCGCACGAAGTCCCTGCGCGACAGCGCCCATCAGTAGCGTCCGTACACCACGGCCGCGGCGCCGAGCAGCAGCAGATAGACCGAGATTGCTCCCAGGGCGGAGCGGAACGGGCGCCGCCGGCCGCGCGTCAACCAGACGACGAGCAGCAGCGGGAGCAGCCAGTATGTGGCGCTGCCGAAAATCCGTCCCGCCAGACCTGGAGATTCGAAGCTCGCGACGTCGTTCCCAGCCTCTACGAGGACTTGCTCGGCACCCACCGGCAGGCGCGCCTGGGCGACGTCGAAGTGGAGCGTCTCGAAGACCCGCACCGCCGGCCGGGCGGGCGCGGTGGCAGCTGCCGGCATGGTGGCCTGCGCGGCCGGGACCGGCTGGTCGCGCCAGTCGGGGAAGGTGCGCCGCTCCACTGTCATCCCACGGTACCCCACCACCGACACCAGCGGCAGCGGATCGAAGCCGAGCGGCAGGCGGAGGCCGCCGCATCCATGGAAGGTCTCGAGCCCGGCCGGCGCAGCTACCCCGTAGTGGTTCCCGCTGAAGCAGTTGCCGAAGCTCGCCGGGCCTCCGAGGGCGAGGTCCGCCCGGCCGGAGCGGACGACGCGGTTGTCGCGGATGATGTTGTCCCGGGCAGGCCACCAGTTCCGGTCGTACATCGGCGTGACCAGGATCCCGTGCTGCTCGTGGTCGGCGATGACGTTGCGCTCCACCACGTTCCCGACGCCGCCCCCGATGAGCACGCCGTTGCCGTAGGCGATCGCCGGCAGGGCCGCGGCCGGCGCGTTCCGGTTGCTGTTCCCGACGATGAGGTTGGCGGCGATGGTGGTCTCTCGCTGGGGCGGGTTCAGCTCCAGATCGAGAGACGCGGGCACGAGGCCGGAGCGGTTGTTCCGCCAGATGGAGCCGACGACGTAGAGATCCCCGCCCGAGTTGGTGCCCGAGTAGCCGATCGCGTTGTGCTCGGCCACGACGTCCCGGATGACGATCCGGCAGGGATAGCACTCACCGATGTAGAACCCCGAGTCCGGCGACCCCGACGCATAGGAGTGCTCGAACAGGCCATCGGTCGCGTCGAAGGCGTAGACGCCGTAGTCGCCGTTGTTATAGGCGGTGAGCCAACTGCCGCGGAAGCCGGTGACCCCGGTCCAGAAGAAACCGTTGAGCACCGCGTTCCGGGCGGTCAGGTTCTCGAGGGCCACCCCGTCCGCCAGCACCGCGATCCCGTTGCCCCGGACGAACTCGCCGTCGATGATGGTCGCGTTTCGGTCGAGGCCCCGAATCGTGAGCGAGGGCGTCGTGACCGTCACCTCCTCGCGGTAGACGCCGGGGCCTATCAGCACGAGGTCGCCCGGATCGGCGGCATCGACGGCCGACTGAATCGTCGGGTACTGGCTCGGCACGCGCCGTACCGCGCCGGTCGCATCGGCGACCGCGGCGACGGCGCCGCGGGGGCTGGGGCTGTACTGGACGTCTCCCACCACCACGACGCCGGCCATCCCCTTGCCGTCTCTCGTTCCGTGATAGGTGCAGTAGTAGCGATAGACGCCCGGCCTGTCGAACGTGAGGTCCTGTTCAGCGCCGGGGGCGAGGTCCGGCGTGCCGGCCGTCCCGGGACCGGTGGACCAGGAGCCGTCAGCGGCGACTGCGTTGTGGAGGTTCTTGCCCACGTTCATCCACTTCACGCGCACGCCGACAGGCACCCGCACGACCGTCGCGTTGAACGCGTTGTCGTACATGACGACGAAGTTGCCGCCCTGGCGGTCGCCGCCGCAGGCCAGCGCGGCGGCGAGCAGCAACGGGAGACCACAGCGCAACGGGCGCAGGGCGACGGTGAGTCGCGGCGCGAGCGGCATGCGGAGCCTGAGGGTGGGAGGAAGGGGACCAATATGAGGCGGGCCGGAGCGGGCCGGAAGGGCGCACCGTGCCATTTGGGGGGCCGGCATCTCGGGTCTCGTCATCCCGAGCGTAGCGAGGGACCTTGCCCGCCCATCCCGGAGCCTTGACAGGCTCCGAGACGGCGGAGAAGGTCCCTCGCTGCGCTCGGGATGACGGAGAGGGGCGCTACGCCGACCGCTTCGCGGTCCGCTTCCGCGGCTTCTTCAGTTTGATCACCCCCGGCTCCTCCCGCGGCTGCCGGTAGACGTACTGCTGCCCCCGGAAGTTCCGCAGGACGACCTCCTCGTCATTCATGCTGACCACATACTCCGGCAGGAGCGGGATCTTGCCGCCGCCGCCCGGCGCGTCGATGACGAAGTGCGGGTTGGCGAGGCCGCTGGTCCAGCCGCGGAGCGCCTCCATGACCTTGATGCCGGCCTGCACGGTCGTCCGGAAGTGCTCCGCGCCGGCCACCTGGTCGGCCATATAGATGTAGTAGGGCCGGACCCGGGCCATCAGCAGGCGCTGCATCAGCTCCTTCATGACCTCCGGGTCGTCGTTGACCCCCTTGAGCAGCACCGTCTGGCAGCCGAGCGGAATGCCGGCGTCCGCCAGCCGGCCCAGGGCGGCCACCGCGGCCGGGGTCAGCTCGTCGGGGTGATTGAAGTGCGTGTTGATGAACAGCGGGTGGAACCGCTTGAGCATGGTGGTCAGCTCGGGGGTGATCCGCTCGGGCAGGTGACAAGGGACCCGGCTCCCGATCCGGATGATCTGGAGGTGCGGAATGGCCCGGAGCCGGGTGAGGATGGCCTCGAGGCGCCGGTCGTTGAGCAGGAGCGGGTCGCCGCCGGACATGATGACGTCCCGGATCTCGGTGTGCTGCTCGAGATACTGGAACGCGCTCTCGAACTGCGACATGGGGATCTTCTCGGGATCGCCCACCTTCCGCCGCCGGGTGCAGAACCGGCAGTAGCTGGCGCAGACGGGGGAGACGAGGAAGAGCGCCCGGTCGGGATAGCGGTGCGTGATGTTGGGCACCGGGCTGTCCGCGTCCTCGTTGAGCGAGTCGACGATGCCGTCCCGGATGTCGAGCTCCTCGACCGTGGGGACGTATTGCCGCCAGATCGGGTCGTCGGGCGACTTGATCAGGTCGACCATGGCCGGCGAGATCCGGAACTCGAAGTTCTCGGCGGCCTGCCGGAGACGATCGAGGTCGGGGAAATGCTCCGGGCCGAACTTGGCCGCGAGCGCCTCGAGCGACTTGATCGAGTTGGTCCTGAGGACTTCCTGCCAGGTTTCCATGACGCTAGCCGTCCTTCTGCCTGAGAGCGCGAATCAGCACCTGCGAGTCAGCCTGGCTGGCGAAGATCCGGGCGGGCAAGGACCATGCCCGGTGATCCTCGCTCCGCTCGGTGCGGGGCGTTCGTGCCACAAGCGACTTCGTGTAGACGACCTGATCGTCCCCCGGCGCATAGAAATCGGGAATCCGGGACACGGCCCGGTACCCGCGCGCCTCGTAGAAGCCGCGGGTGGGCGCGTAATCCGCCCGGCCGGCGGTCTCCACGACGATCAGTCGGGCGACGCCGGCCAGCCGGCTTTCCATGGCATGGAGCAGGGTGGTCCCGACCCCGCCGCCGTGGAGCGCGGGATCCACCGCCATCCAGTAGAGGTCGTAGGTGCCGAGGGTGCAGGGCGTGGGACCCCAGCAGATCCAGCCGGCCAGGCGCCCGTCGTGCTCGGCGCCGAGGGCCAGGTAGTCGGAAGAGCCGGCGACGGCGCCATCGAACACCTCGAGGGCAACCGGGATCTCGTCCGCGCGGAAGAGGCCGACCGCACGACTGATCTCCTCGATACGGCCCCGGTCGGCCGCGGTGAGGTTCCGGAGCAACGGCAAGGTGAGCGTGCCGCTCACGCGGCCGACACCCCGCTGACCAGGGCGGCGGCGGCGCTGTGGCTCTGGGAGCGCATGAGCGTCTCGTCGACGATCTGCATGACGAGGTCGTCGTAGCTCCAGCCGAAGGCGCGCCCCATCCGGGCGAGGCCAGCGTTGCTCGAGAGGTCGGGGCAGGGATTCACTTCGAGCACGTAGACCTGGCCCTCGTCGTTGACCCGGAGGTCCACCCGGCCATAGCCCTCGCCGGCAGACATATGGACCCAGGCCTCGCGCGCCACGTCGCCCAGCCGCTTGGCCAGGTCGGGAGCGATGTCGGCGGGGCAGACGGGAACGGTCCCCTCGTCTTCGGGGCTTCCCGGGATCCACTTGGCGGCGTAGCTCACGATGGGCCACGAGCCGTCGGGCAGGGTATCGAACCGGATCTCGGCGATCGGCAGCATCCGCTTGCCGACGAAGCCGACGTTGAACTCCCGCCCGGCCACGTACTCCTGGACCAGCACCTCTTCGAACTGCTCGAGCATCTGGGCGACGCGCTTCTTGAGCGCCCGCTTGGAGGTGCAGACGGCGCCGTTGTCGATCCCGACGCTGGCGTCCTCGGCCGAGGGCTTCACGATGGCCGGGAGCGGGAATTCGCCCGGGGTCTTGTTGGCCTGGGCGAGCGTGAACGCCGGCACCGGCAGGCCGGCCGCCGAGAGGAGCGTGTTGGCGATGTGCTTCCGGTGGCAGACCGTCGTGGGCCAGGTGCGGCACCCGGTGAAGGGCACGCCGCTCAGCTCGAGGGTCCCGACGACCAGGTCCTCGTACTTGGCGTGGCCGTTGATGCCCTCGCAGAGATTGAAGACGAGGTCGACCCGCCGGATGCGGCTGAGCCAGCGGAAGTCGCCCAGGCGGACCGGGAGCAGCTCGACCTCGTGCCCCCGCCGCCGGAGGACGTCGCGGACCTCGTGGACGTTGCCCACGACCGCCGCCACATCCTGCGGACTCCACTCGTCGCTGCCGGCATCGAACAGGATCGCCACTTTCATCACGCCACCTCCGCCAGGAGTGAACGGCCGCTGATCCGGCGCCACGCGATATCGGCGACCGTGCGGATCAGCTCGTCGTAGGTCATCCCGGCGGCGCGAGCTGCCTTCGGGAAGCAGGAATTGTCCCGCGGGTCGGGCAAAACGCCCGGCAGAGGGTTCAATTCGACGACCATCGGGCGATTGGCGGCGTCGCACCGGATGTCGATGCGGCACCAGTCGCGGCAATCCAGAGCATGATAGGCCGCCAGGGCGGCGGCGCGGACGTCCTCGGCCAGTGCTTCGGGAATGCGGGCCGGGCAGTCGAAAATGTCCAGCGGGTGCGTCGGCGAGTCCCACAGCCACTTGGCTTCGTAGCCGTAGATCGGCGGCGCGCCCTTGGGCAGTGTGTCAAAGTCCATGCCGACAATCGGCAGGCAGCGCGCCTCGTCCCCGTTGCCGATCACGGCGACGGTGAACTCGGGCCCGGCCAGGTAGGTCTCGATGAGCACCGGCTCGGCGTAGGTGGCCAGCAGCTTGGAGACCTGCTTGACCAGCTGGCTCCGCGTCTTGCAGATGCTCCGGACGCTCACGCCCTTGCCCGAGCCCTCGAAGGCCGGCTTCACGAACAGCGGGAACGGGAGCTGGACGTTGCGTGCGTCGGCCGGACTCCGGGCCAGGACGAACGGCGCCGTGGGCACCCCGTGATACGACATCACTTCCTTGGCGCGGCGCTTGTCGAGCGCGAGGCCGAGGGTCAGCGGGTCGCGAGGCGTGGCAGGGGATGTCCAGGAACTCGCAGATGGCCGGGACGTGCCCCTCGCGATTCGGACCATAGAGGCCCTCGGCGATGTTGAAGACGAAGTCCGGCCGGATGAGCGCGAGCCGCGCGGGGAAGCTGGTGTTGGCCTCGAGACGGTAGACCTGGCCGACGGTGCTCAGCGCGCGCTCCACCGCATCGATGGTGGCGGGCTCGTCCCACTCGGCGTAGAGATCGGGCTGGGGAAGATCGTCGCGGAGCGCCCGACTGTTGGGATCGTCGGAGGCGGAGGGGTCGGTCGGGGCCCCGGCTGTGGTGTCTGCCGGTGCGCTGGGCTTGAGATTGAAGGCGAGTCCGATCCGAACTGCCAAAGGTGCCCCTCTACAAAAAAGGCCGTCTACGAGAGACGAGCCGCGACGAGTTGACTGCTTCGACAACACTAAGGTAAGAAAAAGCGTTCCCTCGCACAATAGTTTTTACCGAAATTCGTGCCACGAGTTTTCGAGTCAGACGGTCAGGCGGTCAGGACGGTCAGGCGGTCGGACGGTCAGACGGTCGCGCCATCGTGCTATCCGATCCTCCGCTGTCTCCGACCGTCCTTCGCTCGCAATCCGCTTCGTTCCATCTTCCCTCTTTTCCTCTTCCGTCTTTCCGTCTTCCGTCTTTCCGTCCTTCCGTCCTTCCCTCGCGAAACGCCTCACACCTTGTGAAACCCCACGCGTCCCGCCTCGCTCCGGTCCGGCGAGGGATAGATCTCGAAATCGCCGAAGAGCGCCGGCGCCTCCCGCTGGAGGAGGCGCAGGCACGCCACCGCCATCCGGCGAATCTCCAGCTCGGCGCCCTCGCCCAGGCGGAGCTCGAGCATCGTCCGCCACGCGCGGACGTTCGCGCTCGCCACGATCTTCACCTCGGTGGCGTTGGGCAGGACGCTCCGCGCGGCCTCGCGCGCCAGCTTCCGGCGGTGGATCTTGTCGTCCACCCAGGCGTAGCGCGCCATCAGGTGCTCGACCGCGGACACGTAGGCCGTCTGCGCCGCCACGACCTGCGCGGTCCACTCCGCCTCGAGCAGCGCGTCGCCCTGGATCGCCGGCGGCATCACGAACGCGGCGTGGGTCTCGTCCACGTATCGCTGGGAGAGCTGCGAATAGCCCCAGCCCGCCCGGTGCCGCACCAGCTCGTGGCTGCAGCTCCGGGAGATCCCCTCGATGAGCACCACGTACGTGCTGTGCTCGAACACCGAGCCGTGTCCCTGCTTCAGGATGTTGGTCAGGTACTCGGCCGTCGTCCGGCCAGCCGGGTTGTGCTGGCTCATGTAGCAGAGCCGCCCGGCGAACTCGGCGATCCGCTCGCCGTCGCTCGACTCGCCCTTCCATTGGACCGGGAGGTGGGCGGGCTCGAGGAACTGCGGGCGCGCGATGAGGGTGATCCGGGGCTCGCGAAGGATGTCCATGAGTCGTGGGGTCAGGGGTGAGATGGCGGGCCGTCGGCCAGCTCGAGCCGGTGCTGGGCATATCCGCCGGACTGCTCGATGCGACGGAGGCCGCGCGCGATGTCGTCCGGCAGCGCCACCGCGTGCTCGCCGACCTTGAGCCGGCGGATCGGGCGCCCGGCGGCGCCGTCGGCGCCGGGAAGGATAACGCCGGGATTCAGGATGCCCAGCGGGTCGAAGGCGCGCTTGGTCCGGGCGAACAGCGCCATGACCTCGTCGCCGTAGATGCGGGCGAGCAGTCCGGCGCGGAGCCGGCCGTCGCCGTGCTCGCCGGATGGCGTGCCGCCGAGCCGGACGAGCGTGTCGGTGACCGCCTCGAGCAGCGACGCCACCGACTCCTCCCACCCCGCCCGCCCGATCTCGGGGAGCAGGTTCACGTGGATGTGGCCGTCGCCGGCGTGCCCGAAGATCACCACCGCGAGGCCGCGCTCGGCCGCCGCCTCGCGCACGGCACGCACGTACTCGCCCATGCGCTCCACGGGGACGCAGCCGTCCTCGATCACCTGCAGCGACCGGCGCGACTCGGGGAGCCCGGCCAGGATCGGGCTCGCCGCGTGCCGCAGCGCCCAGAGCCGCTCGGCCGCGGCCGCGGTGAAGCCGGGGTCGACGCTCGCGGCCCAGGGCGCCACCGCCGCGGCGGCGCGCTCCACGACCTCGCGCGCCGACGCCGGATCGTCCCGCTCGATCTCGACCAGCAGGACCGCCTCGGACCCCGTCTCGCCGACCAGCTCGAGGAAGGTGCGGTCGAGCAGCTCGACGGCGGACGGCTGGTGCACGAGCAGGGACTCGACCGCATCGGCCAGGGCGTCGAGCGAGCGCAGGCGGACGCGGAGGCCCGCCCGCGCGGTCGGGCACCGGATCGAGCCGCCACACCGCCGAGGTGACGATGCCGAGCGTGCCTTCGGCGCCGATCACGAGATCGAGCAGATCTCCGGTCTCGAGCCAGGCGTCGAGCGCGTAACCCGAGGCGTTCTTCCGGGTGCGTGGGAACCGCGCGCGAACCAGCTCGGCCCCCGCGCGGATGGCGGGCGCGGCCTCGGCCTCGAACCGGTCGACCGCGAGGGTGCGGCCGGCAGGGGGCTGGCCGCGGCGGAGCTCGGTCACCTCGCCATCGGCGGTCACGAGCTCGGCGCTCTCGATCCAGCGGCGCACGCTGCCGTATCGGACCGTCCGCGCGCCCGCGGCGTTGGTGGACAGCATGCCGCCGAGCGTGGCCCAGCGGCCGCTCGACGGGTCGGGCGGCAGCCGGAGGCCCGCGGGGTGCGCCGCCCGGTTGAGGTCGGCGAGCGTGACGCTGGCGCCGGCCCGCGCACGGCGTGCGCCGGCGTCGACGTCCACCCGGGCCGGCAGACCGGTGAGGTCGACGACGACGCCGTCGCCCACGTTGCCGCCGCCCATGGCGCTCCCCGCGCCCCGCGGCACCAGCGCCACGCGGTGCGCGGAGGCCCAATGGGCGAGCGAGGCGACATCCTCGCGGTCCTGGGGCACGCAGACGGCGGAGGGCAGGATCCGGAAGATCCCGGCGCCCTCGGCGTACGCGGCGCGCGCGCGCTGATCGGTTCGGAAGATCCCACGGATCGGCGGGGGAGGCAGCATGGGGAAAAGCTAACTATCTTCTTCCCGTATGTCGGACACCCCGCGTGCGCAGCTGATCCACATCGACGTGGATCGTCGGCTCGGTCATGAATGGGACGAGTGGGACGGCAAGCCGCTGCCCAACCGCGGGGACTACGATTCGCCGCCGTCCCTGTTCTTCGCGTGGTCGGGCGTCGCGCTGGTCGTCGGCCTCGGCCTCGTAGCGCTCGTCCTCTTCCTGCTGGGCCCCCGGCTCGCCGATCTCGATGCCCGTGTTCCCCGCCTGCTCTGGACGGGACTCGCTGCCACGGCCGTCGTGCTCTGGGCCTGGTGGGGCGTCCTCTTCCTTTCCTATGCCATCGGCCGGCCGCTCCTGCCTGAGCGCCTCGCGGAGCGCGGCCCATTCCTCCGGCTCATGCGGCTCACCTCCCGCGTGGCCGACCGGTTCGGCCGGCGTGACTGGGTGGAGAACGCCTCGGTGAAGGTGTACAACGCACTGGCGCTCCTTCGCGGGCGGAAGGTGGGCAAGGGCGAGCTGCTCCTCCTCATTCCGCGCTGCCTCTCGAAGGAGACGCTCGACGGGGTGCTGGGCATCGCGGGGAAATACGGCGTGCCGGTGTTCGTTGCCACGCGGGGTCAGCTCGCGCGGCGCGTCATCCGGGAGCGGCGCCCGCGCGCGGTGGTGGCGGTGGCCTGCGAGCGGGACATGGTGAGTGGACTGCACGACGTGGCGGGGAAGATTCCGGTGCTCGGCCTCACGATGACGCTGCCGTCGGGGCCGTGCAAGGACGCGCTGCTGAACATGGACCAGCTGGAGGAGTGGGTGCGGGCGTACGTCGTGTAGCGGCGGCGGCGCTCCCGGTCACCTGAGCGTGCGAAGGGGCAGTCCGGCAACGCCGCGCTATGGCGTCGACTGATCCGGCGCTACCTCATCAGGCGCTCCCTCCGGCGGCAATTCGTCCCCCGGCGGCGCCTCCGGCGCCTGCTCGTCCTCCGGCCCCGCGGCCCGGCGGGGCCACCGGCGCCGGCGGGCCGCCGTACCGCTTGACCAGGTCCTGAAGCGCCGCGCGGACCTTGATCGCGACCGGGTGATCGCGGGGTACCTGCTTGTCCAGCTCGCGCTCGGGAAGTGACGGGTCGGCGAGCGGGTGATAGATGGTCTCCACCGTCACCTTGCTGCTGCCCGGATGGGTCGGATCGGCCCATGCGCGGACGCGGACGGTGTTGACGCCGATCGGCCGCCGGCCGGTGTGCCGGCCGCTCGGCGCGTCGAACCAGCTCGTCTCCAGCCAGCCATCTCTCACCACCACCCGCTGCATAGGCATCGAGTCCGCCTGGAATGCCTCGGCGAGGAGGCGCGTGGCCTCGCCTGCGGGTAGTCGCATCTCGGTGATCGCCGCCTCGGGCACGGGAGGAAACGGCGGCCTGGTGGTCGCCGGCTGGCAGCCCGCGAGCGCCGCGACGATCCCCACCGATGCCGGCCGACCCCAGCGCATCACGTCAGTCCTTGTGCGGCGGCGTGCCGGGCGCATGGGTGTGTCCGGCCGGCTGACCGGAATCGGCGGCCGTCGCGGCGGGACCGCCCGCCGCCGAATCGGCACCCATGGCCGGCGCCGCGTTCTCGTCGGTGCCGTGCTCGTCGGCCTCGCCCTCGCCCCCGTGGTGGTGATGCCCCTCCGCCCGCTCGTGCATCTCGGCCTGGAGCACTTTGGTGGGGATGCCGGCCGCGTGCTCGAAGACCAGCTTGCCACCGTACACCGCCGTCGCGAAGAGTGCCCCGAGACCGCCGAGCGAGGCCGCCAGCACCACGGCCCGCTCGGTGCTCCCCATCCGCCGCTCCCGCACGATCCGCCAGAGCGCCAGCACCACGAAGACGCCCAGGGTGATCAGGGCCAGCTCCTCGTGGGTCTCCATGACGCGGTGCACCGCTTCGCCGTGGGCGATGTGCTCCTCCGCCTGCAGGCCCGATACGACCGCGAGCACCGCACCGGCCGCGCCCGCCACGAGCGTCCAGAAGCCGGCCGTCCGGAGCGAGGGCCGGCGGGTGACCGCACCCGCCAGGTCGAACAGCACCGCCACCAGCAGGAGGGCGGCGGGCAGGTCGTTCAGGGCGGCGTGCAGCCGGGGCCAGTCGTAGCCGAGCATCGGGTCTCCTCAGAGTCCAAGATCGATGGGAGCGGGCGGATCGAGGGAATAATCATAAAACCCCCGGCCCGATTTCCGGCCATGCATGCCCGCCACCACCATCCGGCGGAGCAACGGCGGCGGGGCGAAGCGCGGTTCCCGATACTCGTCGAACATGATCTCGGCGATGCGCACCGCCGTGTCCAGCCCGATGAAGTCCAGCAGCGTGAGCGGGCCCATCGGGTGGCCGCAGCCGAGCTGCATGCCACGGTCGATGTCGGCCGCGGTCGCCACGCCCTCCTCGAGTGCGCGCACCGCGTCCAGCAGATACGGCACCAGCAGGCGATTCACCACGAAGCCCGACCGGTCGCGGGAGGCGATCGGCTCCTTGCCGAGCCGCCGCACGAAAGTCATCGCGCGCTCGAGCGTCTCGGGCCCGGTCGTCACGGCCCGGACGACCTCGACGAGCGGCATGAGCGGCACGGGATTGAAGAAGTGCATGCCGACGAAGCGGTCGGGGCGGCCGGTGGCCACCGCCATGTCACCGATCGAGAGGCTGGAGGTGTTGGAGGCGAAGATGGTCGGCGCGGGCGCGCTGGCGTCGAGCGCGCGCCAGAGCTCGGTCTTGAGCTGGAGGTCCTCGGTCACCGCCTCGATGATGAGATCGCAGCCGTCGAGGTCGCCGAGCCGGGTGGTGAAGGTGAGGTGCTCCAGCGCGGCGTCCCGCGCCGCCGGATCGATCCTGCCCTTGTCCACCAGCTTGTCGAGCGATTTCCGGATCGCGCCCTGGCCCTTCGCGAGCATGCCCGCCTCGACGTCGCGGACGATGGTCGAGAACCCGGCGGTGGCGGCCACCTGGGCGATCCCGCTCCCCATCTGGCCGCAGCCGAGGACGCCGACGCGGGTGATCTCGGACATTGGAGGTGATCTCCAGATAGTGGAGTGACGGCCCCGTTGACGCCCCCGCACCGCTCGCCTACCGCAGCGACCGGCGGATCTCCTCCGCCAGCATTCCCAGCAATCCGGCCGGCCGCCGCGGCAGCTGCCGCTCCACGGCGGCGGCGCCGTGCTCCAGCTGGTCCAGCGCGCGCTCGAGGCCGAGCTGGATGCGCGCGAGCGTCGTGCGATACTGGCGCGCCACCGCGTAGCCGATCCCCAACCCGACCGGCACCGGAAGCAGGGCCACCGGGAGCAGCGCGCCAAGGACCACCATCAGGCCCGCACCGACCGCGCCCGCGCCCGCGAACGCGGCCCCGCCGCCGACGAACTCGGACCGCGCCTTCCCGGTCTCGGCCGTCAGCATCACGTGGCACCAGCCGGTCTCGAGCGGCACGATGGTGGCGGACACGGTGTCGGCCCGGGCGAGCATCATCGCCGCGCTGCCCCGGCTGAACGCCGCGGTCGAGCGGCGCACCGCCGCGGCCACGCCACCGAGCGGCTCCCAGGTGATCCGGCCCGGCTGCTGCCGCTGGACGCAGAAGAGCTCCTTCTCTTCCATCCATTCGGCCAGCGCCGCCTCGACTCCGGCCGCGGTGCCGGGCACCGCGCGCTGGGCCATGACCTGCGCCGCCCCCGCGATCCGGTCCCACGTGCCCGCGGGGCGCACCGCGACGACGCGGGTGCGCTCTTCGAGCAACGCCTGCTGGAGGTAGCGTCCCGGGATGCCGACCTCGCGGCCGAGCGCGAGCACCTGCTCGGGCGTGAGCTCCTCCCCGATGTCGCGGTCGCTGGTCTGCAGCTCGGCGGCCCGCTGGATGATCCGCTCGAGCGCGGCCCGATCGATCCTGGCCGGCGTGCCTTCGCCCATGCTAGTCCTGCGCGGGCTTCTGGGCCGCGCCGAGGCGGAGCTGGGACATCAGGTCGGACAGGTCGGCTGCGGGAAGCGCGGTGCCGGGGGGCTCCGTACCCGCCACCGGAGCGGGAACCGCCGGGGCCGGACGCGCCTGCTGTCGCTGCTGGTGGGCCTGCAGGAACGGAGTGAACAGCTCCATCGGGATCGGGAAGATGGTCGTCGAGTTGTTCTCCGCGGCGATCTCGGTGACCGTCTGGAGGTAGCGGAGCTGGATCGCGCTGGGCTCGGTGGCGAGGTTCCGCGCCGCCTGGGCCAGCGTCTCCGACGCCTGCAGCTCGCCCTGCGCGGCGATCACCTTGGCCCGGCGCTCCCGTTCCGCCTCGGCCTGCCGGGCCATGGCGCGCTTCATCTGGTCGGGGAGATCGACGTCCTTGACCTCGACGGCCGAGACCTCGATGCCCCAGGGGTCGGTGCGCGTGTCGATGATCTTCTTGAGGACGGCGTTGATCTTCTCGCGGTCGGAGAGCAGCTCGTCGAGCTCTACCTCGCCGAGGACCGAGCGCAGCGTCGTCTGGGCGAGCTGGCTCGTGGCGTAGAGATAGTCTTCGATCTCGATGATCGCCTTGGCCGGGTCGGTCACCCGCATGTACAGCACCGCGTTGACCTTGACCGAGACGTTGTCGCGCGTGATCACGTCCTGCGGCGGGATGTCGAGCGCCACGATCCGGAGCGACACCCGCTTCTGCGAGGCGAAGCCGGCCGGCAGGAAGATGAGCCCGGGACCCTTGGTGCCCCAGAAGCGCCCGAGAAAGAACGAGACGCCGCGCTCGTACTGGCGAATGACGCGCAGGCTCACGAACGAGTAGACGACGGCGGCGAGCAGCAGTGGCAGCAGCAGTTCCATGATGCGATCCTCAGGCGGGCAGGGCTTCCACGACGACGGCCGCTCCCTGCCCGCCGCCGATGCAGGCGGCGCCCAGGCCGTACCGCCCGCCGCGGCGGCGCAGGGCATGGAGCAGGTGGGCGGTGATGCGGGCGCCGCTGGCGCCGAGCGGATGCCCCAGCGCCACGGCGCCCCCGTCGACGTTGGTGCGCTCCCGGTCGAGGCCGAGCTCCCGTTCGACCGCCAGGTACTGCGCCGCGAACGCCTCGTTGATCTCCACCAGGTCCATGTCCTCGAGCGCGAGCCCCGCGTGGGCGAGCGCCCGGCGCGAGGCGGGGACCGGCCCGATCCCCATGACGCTCGGGTCCACGCCGGCCACACCCCAGCCGACCAGCCGGCCGAGCGGGCGAAGCCCGCGCTCGCGCGCGAAGTGCTCGCCGGCTACGACCAGCGCGGCCGCGCCGTCGCAGATCCCCGACGCATTCCCCGCGGTGACGACGCCGTCCTTCTTGAAGTAGGGCGGGAGCTTGGCCAGGCCCTCGACGGTCGTGTCCGGGCGCATGTGCTCGTCGGCGGCCCAGGCCGCGTCCTGGCGGGTCTTCCGGTCCTTGAGCATGACCGGCACCACCTCGTCGGCCAGCGCACCCGCCGCCCAGGCGGCCTTGGCGCACGCCTGGCTCCGCGCCGCGTAGGCGTCGACCGCCGCGCGATCGAGCCCGTAGCACTCCGCGAGCTTCTCCGCGGTCTCCGCCATCGCGAGCCCGCAGTACCCGTCGCGCAGCGCCTCCCAGAGCGGGTCCTCGAGCGGCTGGGATGGACCGAGCCGAAGTCCCCACCGCGCCCCGCGCACCACGTGCGGCGCCTGGCTCATCGACTCGGTGCCGCCGGCGAGCACGACATCCGCCTCGCCCAGCAGAATGCGGTGCGCGCCCTGGATGACCGCCTCGAAGCCGGACCCGCAGAGCCGGTTCACGGTGACGGCCGGCGTCTCGATCGGGAGGCCCGCGCGGAGGCCGATGTGGCGCGCGAGATAGATGGCGTCGGCGGAGGTCTGGAGGACGTTGCCGAAGATGACGTGACCCACGGCGGCCGGGTCGACGCCGGAACGGTCGAGCGCGGCCCGGCCGGCGAGGGCGCCTAAATCGGTAGCGGAGAGGTCCTTGAGGGCGCCGCCGAAGGCGCCGAAGCCGGTGCGGACGCCGGAGAGGAGGACGACGCCCGTCTCGCGTGGGGAAGGCATGATCCCCAAATATACGTCAGATCACGGTGCCGTTCCGGATTACCGCATTCTTGGGGATGATCACGATCCCATCGCGGATGTAGTAGTTGGGGCCGTCGAGAAAGGCCGGCTTCCCGGCGGGAGAGATCCGCACGTCGTCGCCGATCCGGGCGTTCTTGTCGACGATCGTCCGCTCGATCCACGCGCCGTGGCCGATCCCCATGGTCGGGGCATCCGGGGTCGGCGCCCGCTCGGGGCTGTCGTAGTAGTCCTGCCCCATCACCAGGGAGTCCCGGATGGTGGCGCCGGCCTGGACCCGGCTGCGCACGCCGAGGAGCTGAGTGCTCGATCAGCGCGTCGTTGATGATGCAGCCGTCGGCGATGACGGACCGCTCGATCGTGCTCTTGATGATCTTGGTGGCCGGCAGGTAGCGCGCGTGGGTGAAGATCGGCGCGCCGGCGTCGTAGAAATTGAACTTGGGCAGCGGCTCGCAGAGGTCCAGGTTGGCCTCGTAGAAGGCGAGGATGGTCCCGATGTCCTCCCAGTAGCCGTCGTGCCGGAAGGCGTGGACCCGCCGGGTCTCGATCAGCCGCGGGATGATGTGCTTGCCGAAGTCCACCTCGCTGCCGGCGAGCGCGACGGCCAGCACCTCGCGGTCGAAGACGTAGATGCCCATCGAGGCGGGCAGCTCGTTCGGATAGCCGCGCAGCGTGGCCTGCTCCGCCGGGTCGGTCGGCTTCTCGACGAAGCGGGTGATGCGGCCGCCCTCCGCCACCTCCATGATCCCGAATCCGCCGGCGATGTCCGCGTGCACCGGCGTCGTCGCCACCGTCACCTCGGCGCCGCTGGCGACGTGCTGCTCGATCACGGCGCAGTAGTTCATCCGGTAGAGCTGGTCGCCCGAGAGGATGAGCACGAGGCGGTGGCCGTACGACTCCATGTGGACCAGGTTCTGGCGCACGGCGTCGGCGGTGCCCTGGTACCAGTCGGTGCTGTTCGGGCGCTGCTCCGCGGCCAGGATCTCGACGAATCCGGGCGAGAAATTGTCGAACCGGTAGCTCTCCTGGATGTGCCGGTGCAGCGACCCGCTGTTGAACTGGGTGAGAAGGAAGATCCGGCGGAGCTCGGAGTTGAGGCAGTTGCTGATGGGGATGTCGACCAGGCGGTACTTGCCCGCGAGCGGCACCGCGGGCTTGGCGCGGTCCTTCGTCAGCGGGAAGAGGCGGGTCCCGGCGCCGCCTCCCATGATGACCGCGACGACGTCGTGCGGGCGAACGGTGGTCCAAGGCATGGGTGCACCTCACCGAAGCGGAGTATCGGCACCTGGGGCGCCGAGCGTGAGCTAGCCGTCGGCCAGCGCGGTTCCGCAGCTCACGCAGTGGCGCCACCCGGGCTCGACATCGCTGTGGCACCGGGGACACTCGGATGGCGCCTGCCGTTGCCCGCAGTGCGGGCAGAACCGAACCGGCCGGTCGCCGGGGAGCGCGTCGCCGCAGTAGAGGCAGTGCGGCGCGTCGATCGTGGGCGCTTCGTCGGCGTCGGGCGCCGCGGAGGCGTCGGGCTCGATCGGGTCGAGATCATTGAGCGGGTCGAGCGCCGGCAGGTCGAGGCCGGCCAGCGGCTGGCTCGTGAAGTGCGGCGCGTACGGCAGGCCGGGATCGGGCTCCGAGTCGAGCGCGCGGGCGAGCGGCTCGGAGCGGATCGAGACGAGCACGTGCTCGAACTTGTGCAGCACGTGCAGGTCGGGGTTGGTGCTCGCCGCTTCCTCGGCAAACCGGGCCCGCACCTCCTCGGGCTCCGTGCGGACCAGCCCGCCCTCGCCGGCGCAGAGCCGGAGCACGACCAGCTCGTAGTCCTCGCTGCTCTCGAGCAGCAGGGCGCGGCGGTTGGACCGATAGGGCACGATCGACTCGAGGATGTCCTCGAGCGGGATCGGGCGGTGCAGGCGCGCCGGGTCGCTCCCCGCCAGGTTGGCGACGAGCCGCCGGAAGAAGCGCTCGAGTTCGGTCACGTTGGCCTCGCCCCAAAACGGTTGGTCTGAGCCGCTAGCGGCCCTCGCTCAGCGCGAACGGGTCGTCCGACAGCAGCCGCTCCTCCAGCTCGACGAACGCGGCGTCGGGGTCGTAGGCCAGGTAGAGCCCCTTCGCTCGCTTGAGCTTCAGCCACTCGTCGAATCCCGACTCCACGATGCCTTCCGAGACTCGCTGCTCCTTCGCCGCGAGCACCGCGAGGTCGTTGGCGTATTCGTTCTTCGCGTGCCCCTTGTGTCCGCGGACCCAGGTCCACTGCACGTCGTGCAGCCGGGAGCTCGCGACCAGTGCCTTCCAGAGCTCGAGATTCTCGATCGGGCCCTCTTTCCGCCTCCATCCTCGCCCCACCCAACCCGGCACCCATTCGCGCATGCCCTTCACCAGGTACTGCGAGTCGGACACGATCAGCACCGGGAGGCGGGCGCCCTTCCTGGCCAGGAGCTGCAGCGCCGCGACGGCGCTGGCCAACGCCATCCGGTTGTTGGTCGTGGCCGGCGAGCTGATGTAGAAATCCCGCCGGTGAATGCTGCCGTTGTCGCTCCGCGCCTCGACGAGCCCACCCCCACCTCCCGGGTTCTGACCCTCGCGCCCATTGCCGAGGCAGCTCTCGTCGAGGTGCAGGATCGCGGCACTGCTCACCCGATCACCTGGAAGCTGTCGATCTGATCGAGGCGGAAGGTCAGGTCCTCGCCGGTCATCGGCAGTCGGCCGATCAGCACCTCGTGGCGCTCGGCCGAGGTCACCCGGAGCGCCACCACGATGTATTCGGTGCCGCGGCGCGAGAGCGCCACCCGGAGCCCCTCGCGGGCGGCGTGCTCGAGCTGATCCATCCGGTCGGCGGTCCAGCGGACGCTCACGCGAGCGTCCGGGTCACCCGGATGTGCCCGGTCGGCCCATCCGTCAGCCGGCCGATCACCGCCGCCGCCGGCGTCTCCGCCTCGCGCAAGGCCGCCACCAGCGCGGCCTCGTTCTCCCGCGGCACCGCGAGCAGCAGCCCGCCCGAGGTCTGGGCGTCGACGCAGAGGATCCGCTCGGTCGGCGTGACATCGTCCGCCCACTCGACCTGTCCGGCGGCCTGCAGGTTCCGCTGGGTGCCGCCGGGGACGATGCCGCGGTTGGCGAGGTTCAAGGCATGCGGCAGGATGGGCAGCGACTCGAAGGCGATCTCGGCGCCGACCTTGCTCGCCGCGAGGATGTTGCCGAGGTGGCCGAGCAGGCCGAATCCCGTCACGTCGGTCGCCGCGCTGACGCCCACCGCCAGCGCGGCCCGGGCGGCGCCCTCGTTGAGCGTGGTCATCGAGCGCACCGCGTCGGCCATGCCCGCCTCGATGAGGGCGTCGCGCTTGAGTGCCGTCGCCAGGATGCCGGTGCCGAGCGGCTTGGTGAGAATCAGCACGTCGCCCGCGCAGCCGCCCGCGTTGGTCAGCGCGCGGTCGGGGTGGACCTCGCCGATCACGACCAGCCCGAAGAGCGGCTCGAGCACGTCGATCGAGTGCCCGCCCAGCATGAGGCAGCGCGCGCGCTCGGTGACCTCGACCGCGCCGGCGAGGACCTCGCCCAGCACCTCGAACGGCAGCTTCTCCCGTGGCCAGCCCACGAGGTTGAGCGCGAAGAGCGGCGTGCCGCCCATGGCGTAGACGTCGCTCAGCGCGTTCGCGGCCGCGATCGCGCCCCACGCGCGGGGGTTGTCGACGATCGGGGTGAAGAAGTCGGTGGTGGCCACGAGCGCCCGGTCGTCGCTCAGCTTGAAGACCGCGGCGTCGTCCCGAGTCCCCGCATCCACGAGGACGCGCGGGTCGACCACCGCTCGGCAGGTGCCGGAGCACCTCGGCCAGATCGACCGAGCCCAGCTTGCAGGCGCATCCGGCGCCGTGGGAGAGGGCCGTGAGTCGAACCTTGGGGGTGGGGGTACTGGAGGCGTGCGTCATGCCGGAACTTATACCGGGGCTCAGGCGGGGGACACGGCCTCAGGCCTCGGGATCGGCCCACCGGAACGCGCGCAGCGCGATCAGGGCGCGCTCCTGCTGGGCCATCGCGCCGAAGGTGCCGTCCGCCCGCTGGCGCTCGGCCAGTGCGGGCAGCGCCCGGCCGACCGCGGTGCGGGCAGCCTCGAGCCCGGTGGCGTGGAGCGCCTCGAGCGTGGCGAAGAGGTCCGCGTTCGGCCAGAGGCCGTCGGGTGCCTGGTGCGCCGCGATCATTGCGACGAGGCGCTCGACATCCGCCTGCGCCGTGGGTCCACCCAAGGCCAGGGCATGCAGCCCTGCGACCATCATATCCGGCACGAAGGCGCCGTTCCAGCTCGTCCACTGCTCCGCCAGCAGGCGGAGGCTCTCGAGATGCTGCTGCGTGCCGGGACGGTCACCGAGGCCTGCCCGGAAGGCCGCCCGGAGCCCCAGGCAACTGATGGCGAACCGCGCCGCCGACTCGACCCGGAACGCCTTGCCGTTCGGCAGGGTGATCGGTGCCATCCGCACCTCCGTCGGCGCCGGCGAGAAGAAGCCGCGGGCCCAGTGATCGCAGACGCGCTGCGCGTGGCGTGCCTTGTCGCATCCCTCGCCGTAGGCGCCAGGCAGTCCCTGGCGGCCCATCAGCCACGCGAGCAGCGTCGCGAGCGTGGGATCGGCGGCGCCTCGGCCGAGATCGAGGAGCTCATGGGCGCGCCAGATGGTCGGCACCGCGCCGCCCATGATCGTGCCGTCCGGCCGGAGCTCGGCGGACATGCCGGCGGCCAGCTCCTGGGCGAGCGCCGCGTCTCCAGCGCCGGGCGTGCCCAGCGCCGCCCGCGCGAGAATTCCCTGGCGGGTGCGCATCAGCGCCGAAGTAGAGTGCCAGCCGCTCGAGAGCCGTCGGGCTCATGGGCGGAGCGTCCAGGCCAGGAGCGCACCGGCCACGACGACGCGGGCGATGCGCGCCGCCCCGGCCAGGGAGCGCACCGGCCACGCCATCAGCCCGCCCAGCAGCAGAAAGACGAGCCACCAGCCGCCCGATCCCAGGCTCCCGAACCAGAGCCCCGCGAACAGCGCCAGCAGCAGCGCCTCGCCCGCCAGGGGGGCCAGCTCCGCCGCGGACGGGGCCCGGGCGCCGGTCACCCGGCGCTCGCCGAACGCCCAGATCGCGAGCCACGCCCCGACCACGACCCAGGCCAGGAGGATGCGGCCGAACGCCACGCTCCTACCAGGCCTTCCGGATCGAGTCGGCGGAGAGCAGCAGGCCGCGCGACATGACGCGGTCGATCGCGAGGGTGTGGCGGATGTCGCTGAGCGGGTCGCGGGTGAGGATGACGAGGTCGGCCGCCTTCCCGGGAGCCAGGATGCCGAGCGAGTCCACGCCGAGGAGCAGTGCCCCGTTCCGGGTCGCCGCCAGCAGGGCATCCCGCGGCGAGAACCCCGCCCCCACCAGCAACTCGAGCTCGCGGTGCTCGCTGTAGCCGGGGATGAGCAGCTGGTTCGAGGCGTCGGTGCCGGTGGCGACCCGCCCGCCCGCGGCGGCGAAGAGGCGCAGGAAGAGGTCCTGCTTCGGGCGGCCCGCCCGGAACGCGGGATAGTCCTGGTCGGTCCATCCGGCGCGGCGGACCATGTCGGCGACGTTCCAGCGCGCCTGCGCCAGCTCGGGGACCGCCTTGAGCATCGTGTCGCCCAGGACCGCCGGATCGTCCAGCCGGCTGAACGTCTCGTGGAGCACGAGCGTCGGGACCAGGGTCACCTTGCGATCGGCCAGCTCCTTCGCGACCCGGGCGAGCGCCGCCGAATCGAGGCCGGCCCAGCTCCGCTCGAAGGCGGTCCAGCCCGGAAAGAAGCCGCGGTAGTGCGCCGCGTAGAGCGAGGAGGCATCGGCCATCGACGCTTCGGGCACGCCGCTCAGGTGCTCGATCGAGCCGATCCCCTCCTTGGCCGCGGTCACCGCGTCGGTCAGGCCGAGATGCCCGGCTACCCGGAGATTGAAGGTGCCGGCTTCGTCGAGCACTGCCCGGAGCAGTGTCGGGTCCACCCGGGTGTAGACCTTGATCAGGTCCACGCCGGCGTTGACCAGCCGGTCCACCGCCTTGCGCGCGTCGCGCGGGCTGTTGGCGCCGATGGCGTCGGGATAGGTCGTGGGGAGGCCGTCGATCATCGCCCCGGCGCTGTAGATCCGTGGCCCGGCGACGGCGCCGAGGTTGACCCGGTCGCGGAGGCGGAGCACCGAATCGAGCGCGCCGTGCACGTCCCGCACCGTCGTGACACCCCAGGCGAGATACCGCGGCAGCGCCCACGGCTCGACGTGCGCGTGGGCGTCGATGAGGCCCGGAATGATCCAGCGCCCGGTGACGTCCACCTCCCGCGTCTTCGCGGGCAGCGTGAAGCCGGCGCGCGTCCCCACCGATTCGATGCGGCCCCGGCGCACGACGACGACCGCGTTGGGCAGGACCGGTCCGCCGCTCCCGTCGAACAGGGTGGCGCCGACCAGCGCCACACCGTCGGGCGGCGAGCGGCGACAGGCCGTGAGCGGGCCGAGCGCCAGCATCAGGGCCACGCTGATGTGCGCGGGAATGCGGATGAGGGGCATCACCGAGGAAGAGGTGTAGGAAGGTGAGTGGGTGACGGGGCGCATGCAAGATCCTCGGTCGCTCTCGTTATAATTGGGCGATGACGGACCCCACCATCGATCTCTCCTCGGACGTCGCGCCTCGGCGACCCGTCCCGACCCGCACGCTGACGCTCTCGGAGTACGGCCTGATCGGCGATATGCGCACCGCCGCGCTCATCGGGATCGACGGGGCCATCGACTGGTGCTGCCTGCCGCGCTTCGACAGCGGCAGCGTCTTCGCCGCCATTCTCGACCAGGAGCGCGGCGGCACCTGGGCCATCCGGCCAGAGGGCGAGTGGACCTCGACGCAGCGCTATCTGCCGCGCACCAACATCCTCGAGACCACCTTCCGGACGCCGGACGGCGTCGTCGCCCTGACCGATTTCATGCCGGTGGGCGAGGACGGCCGGCCCTCCGGCCACCCCCCGGAGATCCACCGCCAGGTCCGCTGCACCCGCGGGCGCGTGGCCATGCAGGTGGTCTTCATGCCCCGCTTCGAGTACGGGGCGCGCACTACCCGGCTGGAGCTGCTGAGGAACGGCCTGTTCGCCACCGACCGCACCGATCAGGTCCTCACGCTCTCGAGCTCCAGGCCGGTGGAGTGGATGGTCGAGCAGTCCACCGCCTCCGCCCGCTTCACGGTGGAGAAAGGCGAGCAGGTCTGGATGGTCCTCCGCTACGACGATGACGATATCCACCCGGCCGACCGCTACGAGAGCGCCCTCAAGCTCGACATCACCGCCGCCTTCTGGGCGCGCTGGGCGGCGGGCGTGCGCTACAGCGGGCCGTTCCGCGGCATGGTCAAGCGCTCGGCGCTGGCGCTCAAGCTGCTGACCCACGCGGAGACCGGAGCGATCATCGCCGCGCCCACCACCTCGCTCCCCGAGACCATCGGCGGGGTGCGGAACTGGGACTACCGGTTCGTGTGGCTCCGGGATGCCGCGTTCACGCTCGCCGCGCTCGACGCGGTCGGTCACCGCAAGGAGGCGGACGCCTTCATGCGGTTCCTGAAGAAGGTCTGCCGCCACGAGGGCGGCGGCCACCTGCAGATCATGTACGGCATCGACGGCCGCCGCGACCTGGTCGAGCGCCAGCTCGACCACCTGTCCGGCTACCAGGGGTCACGGCCCGTGCGGGTGGGCAACGGCGCGGTGGGGCAGCTCCAGCTCGACGTCTACGGCGAGGTCCTCGAGACCGCCGACATCTGGCGCCGCACCAACGAGATGACCGAGGGTACCTGGCGCGTGCTGCGCGGGCCTGGTCGACTGGGTCAGCAAGAACTGGCAGCTCCCCGACTCCAGCATCTGGGAGGTCCGGGGCGAAGTGCGGCACTACGTCTTCAGCAAGGTGATGAGCTGGGTCGCCCTCGACCGGGGCGTCCGCATGGCCGAGGAGCTCGGGCTGGAGTCGAACACCGACGATTGGCGGGTCCAGCGGGACGCCCTGCACGCCGAGATCATGGAGCGGGGATGGAGCGAGCAGCACCAGGCCTTCACCCAGGCCTATGACGACGACGCGCTCGACGCGGCGGCGCTCGCGATTCCGATGGTGCGGTTCCTCCCGTGGAACCATCCGCGGGTGCACGGGACCGTGCGCGCGATCGCGCGGGAGCTCACCAGCGCCGACGGCGAGCTGGTGTTCCGCTACAAGCACCCCGACGGGTTGGAGGGAGTGGAGGGGGCGTTCTCGATCTGCACCTTCTGGCTGGCCCAGGCCCTGACGATGATTGGCGAGCGCGAGCGCGCCGAGCGGGTCTTCCGCCGGATGCTGCGCCACGCCAACCACGTCGGGCTCTACTCCGAGGAGATCGATCCGGCCACGGGCGAGTTCCTCGGCAACTTTCCGCAGGCGTTCACCCACATCGCGCTGATCAACTGCGCCGCGGCCCTGGCGCGCACCGACGCTCCGGCCAAGACCAGGGCTGCGGCGCGCTAGCGCCGGCGGCGCTTGGCCTTCCTGGCGGCCTTGCGTGCCGGCTTCCTGGACGACTTCTTCGGCGACTTCTTCGCGGCCTTTCGGCCGGCCTTCTTCGCCGGGCGCCGGGCGGCCTTCTTCGTGCTCTTCTTCGCGGCCTTCCTGGCGGACTTCTTCGCCGTCTTCTTGGCGGACTTCTTCGCCGCCTTCTTGGCGCTCTTCTTGGCCGTCTTCTTCCCTGCCTTCTTGGCCGCCGGCTTGGCCGCCTTCCTGGCGGGCTTGGCGGCCTTCTTCGCCGGTCGCGCGGCCGCCGGCCGCGCCGGCGCGCTGGGCTGGGCGGTTGCAGGAGTCGGCTCGGGCGGGGTGGGAGTGGGGGCCGGGGGGTACTCCGTCGGAAGCGGATCCATCCATCCGGATCCGGACCAGCCCATCTCCATATAATGAAGCTCGGCCATCTTTCGCTTCCTCCGATCGCTGGTACGGCGCAACCCGCCGGCGGTAAGGCGCGCCCGCGCGCCTGTGCAGGGGTGATCAGATATAACTTGCACTTCTTCGAGGCTTCTGCAAGACGTGCAGCGACGCCCGCGGCCCGCGCATGCCCAGCGACCCGCGCAATGGGCCGAGCGGCCCCGGCGGTGGGCCATGACGGGCTGGATCATATGGCGTAAGACTATGTCAAGAAATAACATATGCTTTTCGAGCCCAGCCGCCCGTCGACGCTCGGCGCCGTGGCCTCATGCGACCGCGCACGGCGTGCGCTATACTTCCGCCAGCATTTCCCTCATCTCGTGGACACAATCGCCGGTGATCTCTCTCCGACCTGAAGCGGACCGCCCCGCGCGCCGGCGTCCGGCGTGGGCCGCCAGCGGCCTCGCGATCGTGGCGTGGCTCGCGGCGCCAGCGCATCTCGGCCCCGCTCGCCGCTCAAGGCGCCATCGAAGTCCAGGTCACGCCCGAGACGATGACCCTCGGCGTCGGCCAGAAGCAGCCCATCTTCGCCTCGGCCTACGACCGCCAGGGCAACATCATCTCGTCCGCCAAGTTCGTCTTCTGGAGCTCGGACACGGCCATCGCGCGCGTGTCGAAGAGCGGCAGCGTGCTGGGCGTCGCCCCCGGGCTCGCCAAGGTCGAGGCGCGGCTGCAGGGCAAGCGCGCGTCGCTCGCCGTGCTGGTCACCGGCGGCAACGCCGTCGGGAGTGGCGTGGCGCTGGCGCTGGATCCCGACTACGGCGGTCCTCTTGCCGGGCGAAAGCGTCTTGATCTCCCCACACGCGCTCCGCGAGGACGGCACGCCGCTCCCGCTCGCCCGCGTGGTGTGGAAGTCGCTCAAGCCCGAGGTGGCGACCGTCGACAGCACCGGCCTCGTGGTCGCGGTCGCTCCGGGCAAGAGCATCGTGCAGGCCAACGGCGGGGCGGGGCTCATGGCCACCGTCCCGGTGGAGGTCGAGCAGGCGGACTTCGTGCTGGAGGGAGCCAGCGAGGTCCTCGGACCCGAGGAGGCGGAGACCCTGCACGTCCGCGTCCCCACCCAGGGCAATCGCGAGATCACCACGGGCCTCCAATGGCACTCGGCCGATAGCGCCGTGGCCGACCGTGGGGCCGAACGGCGTCGTGCAGGCGCGGCAGCCGGGCCGGACCGAGATCGTGATGACCGGGTTCGGGCAGGAGCGGCGGGCCAGCCTGACCGTGCACCGCTTGCCGCAGGTGCTGGTCGTCACGCCGAAGCCGCCCACCGAGGCGCTGCAGCTGCCGCTCCGTGCGACCCGGGCAGTTCAGCGCCGTGGCCCAGGCGGCGGATTCCACTCCCATTCCCGAGGCGCGCATCACCTGGGAGCTGGGCGACACGACGAAGGCGTCCTTCGACCGCGGCACCTTGACGGCCCGCGACACCGGCGCCACGACGCTCACGGCGCGCCTCCGCGGCTTCGAGCCGGTGGTCTGGCGGCTCCACATCATCGCGGGCGTTCTCGGACTCGACCGGCCCCGCGCCGGCCTCGGCCTCGGCGAGCGCGTCACGCTGACGGCGAACCTGCTCGACGAGGCGGGCAAGGTCATCGCCCCCGCCACCGGCGTCGAGTGGGCCACCGACCGGCCCGAGGTCGCCGTGGTGAGCGACGGCGAGGTCCGTGCGATCAGCCCGGGCCGCGCGGTCGTGACCGCGACGCTTCCCGGCGGCAAGCCGGCCACCGCCGACATCTTCGTCACGGCCGACCTGCTCGTGGCTTCGAATCGAAGCGGAGCGTTCGGGATCTACCAGGTGCGGCCGGACAGCCCCGACACCTTGCTGCCGGTGCTGATCGACGGCGGCCCCAACGTGCAGGGGGTGCGCTCGCCCGACCGGACGCGGATCGCGTTCAGCTCGAACCGCGCCGGCAGTTACGACCTCTACGTCATGGACGCCGACGGACGCGACGTCCGCCGCCTCACGGTCGACGCCGGCAGCGAGGGCGATCCGGTCTGGACGCCGGACGGATCGCGCATCCTGTACACCGCCGCGCCTCCCGCCGGCACGCCCCAGGTGATGAGCATCCGCCCGGACGGCCGCGATGCCCGCCCGGTCGCCGTCTCGGCCGGCGCCAATCGCGGGCCGGAAGTGTCGCCGGACGGACGGCGGGTCGCGTTCGTCTCCACCCGGGACGGCAATCCCGAGATCTACGAGGCCGGCATCGACGGCGGCGCGCCGCGGCGCCTCACCAAGAGCGGCGACCGCAAGAACAGCCCGCGCTATCTCCCGAACGGCGATCTGATCTACGTCCTCGAGAAGGGCAGCAAGGCGCGGGTGATGCGATTGTCCGCCGGAGCCGCCGCGCCGCTCCCCGTGCTCGAGATCGACCAGCCGGTGATCGCGCTGGACATCTCGCGCGACGGCGAGCGCGTGGCCTACGTGGCGGGGAAGCTCGCCGAGGCGGGGAAGGGGAAGTCGCAGCTGACGCTGCGCATCCAGCAGCTCGGCGCGGGGAGCACCCCGCTGCTCGTCCCGCTCCATCCGGGCGAGCAGGTGCTGAGCCCTTCGTTCTGAGCGCCTCCCGCCGGTGAAGGCCCTCGCGCTCGACGGCGTCGGCGGCATCGAGCATCTGGCCGTACGCGAGCTGCCGCGCCCCGAGCTCGAGGCGCCGGGCGACGCGCGGGTCCGCATCCACGCCGCCGCGCTCAATCGCCTCGACCTCTTCGTCGCCGAGGGCCTGCCGGGCGTGCGATACGCCTTTCCGCACATCGTGGGGTCGGACGGCGCGGGGGTGGTCGACGCGGTCGGGCCCGCCGTGACGACCGTGCGGCCGGGCCAGCGGGTCATGATCAATCCCGGCCTCTCGTGCGGCGCGTGCGCCGCATGCCGGGAGGGCGAGGAATCGCTCTGCCACGCCTTCCGGGTCGTCGGCGAGCATCGGCCCGGCACCGCGGCCGAGTTCGTGGTCGTCCCCGCCGAGAACCTGGCACCGGTCCCGCCGGGGATGCCGTGGGATCAGGCGGCGGCGTTCTCGCTGGCCACGCTCACCGCGTGGCGGATGCTCACGACCCGCGCGGCGCTCCGGCCGGGCGAGACCGTGCTCATCTGGGGCATCGGCGGCGGCGTGGCGATGGCGGCGCTCCAGGTGGCGCGGCACCTTGGCGCCCGGATCATCGTGACCAGCTCCGCCGACGCCAAGCTCGAGGCGGCCCGGCGTCTGGGCGCGGACGCCGGGATCAACCACGCGACGGCCGACGTCGTGGCGGAGGTCCGCCGGCTCACCGACGGACGGGGCGCCGACGTCGTCGTCGACAGCATCGGCGAGGCGCGCTGGCAGGACTCGCTCCGCGCGCTCCGGCGCGGCGGCCGGCTGGTGATCTGCGGCGCCACCACCGGGCCGATGGTCGCACTCGATCTCCGGCGCCTGTTCTGGCACCAGTGGAGCATCCTCGGCTCCACCCTCGGCAGCCGGCGCGAGTACGCCGAGGTCGTGGCCCTGGCCCACGAGGGCCGCCTCTGGCCGGTGGTCGATCGGGTGGTGCCGCTCGCCGAGTGGTCCGCGGCGGTGGCGCGGCTGGAGCGCGGCGAGCAGACCGGTAAACTCGTGATCGAGGTGGCGACGTGAACGAACTGTGGGAGCGACTGCGGATCGGCGGGGAGCAGATCGGGTCGGTGGTGCCCGCGCTGGTCGGCGCGGCGGTGATCCTCCTGACCGGCTACTTCCTCGCCCGGCAGGTCCAGCGCTGGGCCGACGACACGCTCAAGCGGCTCGACTTCAACCGCATGGCCGCCGCCGGCGGCCTCGACGAGGTGGTGGGGCGCACCGGCTCCCGGCTGGATCCGGTGCGGGCGCTGGCCAAGCTGATCTTCTGGCTGGTGATGCTGGTGGTGATCCTGCTCGCCAGCACGGCGCTCGGGCTCGAGAGCATCAACCAGATGTTCGGGACGATGCTGGCCTTCATCCCGACGCTCATCGCCGGGATCGTCATCGTGATTCTCGGCATGATCCTGGGCGAGTTCGTGCGCGGGGTGATCCTGGCGTCGGCCGGGAGCGTGTCGGGCGTGCCGACGGTCGCCAAGATGGCCAAGGGCGCCGTCGTCGTGATCGCGGTCTTCATGGCGCTGCAGCAGGTGGGCGTGGCGGAGGAGATCGTCACCGCCGCGTTCACCCTCACGCTCGGCGCCGTGGCGCTGGCGGTGGGGCTCGCGTTCGGCCTCGGCAATCGCGATCTCGCCGGCGAGATCACGCGGCGATGGTACGAGGAGGGCCGCCGCCGCGACCGCCGGCGCACCGACCGGCAGGGGCCGAACACGCCGCCGGGGGACGAGCCGCCGATGCTGGACTGAGGGCCGGACCGCGCAGATCGTCACCCGAGCGAGCGAGGGACCGCGGCATGCTCGAGCCATTCCCGACGGTCCCTCGCTTCGCTCGGGATGACGCTTCCGACTCCGCGTCTACTACTGCAGCGTGAACCGCCCCACCGTCCGCGTCCCGTCCGCCTCCTTGATCGACCCGTACACCGCGCCCTTGGCTCCGAACCCCGCGAGCGAGGCGCCCTTCGGAAACTCCACCGACCGCTGCCAGCTCCCCTGTCGGTTGAACACGTCATAGGTCAGCGCCGCATCCTCCTGCGCGCGCGGCCGCTGCAGCCAGACTTCGCCGCTCGGCCGGCCGAGCGCGAAGTCGAACGGCGGCTTGGTCTCGGCGAACGGGTAGTGGATCTCCAGGTCCTGCGGCATGCCGAACTGCTTGCCGTGCTCGCGCACCTGGGCCAGCACCCGGTCGCGGTCGGCCTGCGTGACGGCACTCCTGGTGTACTCGTGCGGCTTCCCGCGCGTCCAGTGACCGGACGGATCGCGCCAGTCGACCCGGTTCTCGTGGCCGCGCGCGAGCCACGCGGCGCCGTTCGGCAGCACGCCGAAGAAGTCGTTCGGCGCGAACACCTTCGCCGCCTCCTGCTTCTGCGTGCCGAACGTCGCCTCGCCGTATTCGGGCGAGGCCAGGTTCGCCACCGTATCGGCCTTGCCGGTCTTGAGCACGATGCGCAGCACGGGCACGCTGTCCGGCCGCGCCTTGCTGCCCGGCTCCGCCCCACCGATGATCGACTGGTAGTCCACCTTGTACCCGTGCCCGACCGTGTCGTAGACCAGCACCGGCGCCGTGCCCGCCACCGGTGGAATCAGCAGCACGCCGCGCGACTTCCCATCCTGGCCCCAGAGCGTCGTGCGAAGCGCGCTGAAGTCGACCAGCGCGACCGTGTCACCCCCCAGCCGCGCCACCCAGCCGGGGAACTTGTACTGCTCGGGCGGCGGATTCCTGATCAACGAATCCACGCGCGTGCCGAGCGTGTCGACCTTGCCGGTGTTGAGGTCGGCGGCGAGGAACAGCTTTGCCTTGGTGTCCGCGAACGCCACCCGGCCGTCACCCAGCTCGACGACGTTGCTCAACTGCCCGAACGTGACCGGCAGCTTCTTCTCGAGCGTGAGCCCTCCCTGGCTTTGCGCCGGGGTGCAGCCGGCGGCCAGCAGGACGAGCGTGCAGAGCGATGCGGCCAACTTCATGCGGGAACTCCTCCGGAAAGCGGACGAACGGACGCGAACGGAATCCTCATGGGCTCGCGGCCGGCGCGGGCAAGGCGAACCGGAGCAGCCGGGCCCCGCCCCGCGCCGGCTCGGCCACCAGCACGGCGCCCGGCGCCACGGCGATGATACGCCCCCGCCCCGGCACCCGGATCTCCTCCCGCAGCCGGCCCCGGCGGTCGACCACGTGATAGCGGCGACTGGAATCGATCGGCGCGCGGCTCTTCTCCAGCCATACTTCGTCGCCGGGACCGGCGAGCCCGGCCTCGAACGGCGGCTTGATCGCGCGCGAACGGCAGCTGTTCGGCCGTGGTGCGGAGCTCCGGCGGAAACCGGCGCAGGAAGAGCTCACGGTCGTAGCGGGTCACCTCGAGCACGCGGTCCGGCAGCGGCTCGCCCCGGGTCCACTTGCCGGTCGGGTCGCGCCAGTCGACCCGGTTCCCGGACACCCGTGCCACCCAGAGCGATCCGTCCGGCCGCGCGCCCCACTGGTCCGTCCCGCTGAACACCCGTCGCTCGAACCGGCGGCCCGCGTCGCCCATCACCTCCGCGATGTCGAGCGGCGCGAGCCGGGCGAGCGTATCGGCCCGGTCGAGCGCGGGCGAGGCCCGTACCACGACGGCCGAGTCACGGTTGCCCTGCCCGTCGGGGCCCGGCGGCGGGCGCAGCTCGAGATAGTAGCGGCCGGCGCCGTCGCGGTCTCGTGGCAGCACGCCACGCAGCGCGTTCGGCGCGGGGGTCGCCCCGGCGAAGCCGCCGTCGAGCGTCCAGCGCGAGATCTGTCGCAGGCCCCAGTCGCCCAGGTAGAGCGTGTCGCCCGCGCGGAAGAGCGTCGAAGGATTGCGGAGCCGCTTGCCCCGGTCCGTGTCGAGCGGCGTCACGGAGCGCTTGCCGACGTCGGCGATGGCGACCTGCTCGTCGGCCGGCGCCAGGAGCGCCCAGCGGTCGCCGCCGAGCCAGGCGCCGGAGGTGATCTCCGAGAGCGTCGTCGACGACCGTATCCGGCGGCGGGACGAGGGTCACGACCGGCGCCGGCGGCCGCTTCTCGCCGCACGCGGCAAGCAGCAGCACCGCGCCGAGGAGGGCGTGGGGGTGGGCCGGCATGGGGGGAATGTAATGGGGAGGCTGGGGGGCCGAGCGGTGCATCGAGCGGAGCGGGATGCGGTGAGCCTCGAGCGTCACCGCATCTAGCGATCCTTCGCTCGCTCAGGTCAGGATCTCCTCGAACAAAGCGATCGCCCGCGGGTCCTCGCTCTGGCCCAGCCAGAAGAGCGCCGACTTGCGCAGCTCGGCGTGCGGATTCGAGCGCGCGATCCTGATCAGCACCGGCACGCCTTCATCCGCCGGCCGCTGCGACAGGGCGAACACCGCCTGTTTCCGCACCTCGACCTCCTCGCCGCCGTCGGACGCGAGCGAATCGAGTCCGCGCGTCGCCGCCTCGCCTGCCGCCTGTCCCAGCCAGAAGACCGCCTGCCGCCGCGTCTCGACCGGCAGCTCGGTGCCGGCGCGCGATCCGGAGCAGCACCGGCCACACGACCGCGCTGTCGGCCAGCGTGGCGCGCGGTGACCAGCTCCTCGGCGTCCGCCCGCTGCTGCTCGACCAGCGCGAGCAGGTCGGCAGCCGCCTGCCGGGCCGGCAACTGGCCGAGATCGGTCGTCTTCCCCTCGGGCGGACGCCACCGGCCGCCGACGTAGGTGTGGGCGTCGGCCACCCGGCCCCCGCGCACCCGGAGCGACACCCGCACGGGGCCGGGCGTGCAGTCGCTCTCCCACTCGTCGTCCTCGTCGTGACTGACGATGGTGATGCTGTGCCCGCCGTTGCCACAAACCCCGGCCCGCGCGGCGAAGCTGAGCCGGAGCGTGCCGTCACCGAGGCGTCTCGGCGCGCTGCGCCAGCGTCTGGGCGCCGGCCGCCGCGGGCAGAGTCAGCAGCGCGAGTACTGCCGCCAGGCGTGCATGCATCATGGCCTCCCGGCTCACGGTTGCTCGATGATATCCTGCAGCGCCTTGGCGGCGCGGGGATCGTCGCTCTGGCCGAGCCAGAAGAGCGCCTTCTTGCGGAGCTCCACGTCGGGGTCGCGCTTCGCGATGTCGAGCAGCTTATCCACCGCGGCCGGCTCGTCGCGCTGCGAGTAGACGAAGATCAGCTGCTCGCGCATCTCGCGATCGGTCATCGCGGCATACAACGCCGTCAGGTCGGTCAGGGACGCATCGCTCTGCCCGGCCCAGAAGAGGGCGCGCTTGCGGAGCTCGAGCGGCTGTCGGGCGTCCTTGGCGATCCCGAGCAGCCACCGCGCGTTCTCCTGGCCGCCGGCCTGTGAGACCGAGAACAGCACTTTCTCGCGCAGCGACTCCTCCTTGAGCCGGCCGTAGAGCTCGCGCAGATAGGCCTCGTTCTCCGCGCCGCCGCTCTGACCGATCCAGAAGATGGTCTTCTCGCGCACGTCGACCGGCAGATCGGGCCGCTCGGCGTAGGTGCGGAGGGCCTGGATGGCCCGCGGCGCTGCCATGCTGCGAGAGCGCGAACACCGCCTTCTCCTGGAGCGCCGGATCCTTCGAGGTGCGCAGGATCGAATCGAGCGCGCCGACCGCGCGGTCGGTACCGACCTGCGACAGCCAGAAGACCGCCTGCTCCCGGACCTCGTGGTCGGGATCGCTGCGCGCGGTCTCGAGCAGGATGTCCTCGGTGCCGCTGGCGCTCTCCTGCGCGATCAGGAATACGGCCTTCCGCCGGAGGCAGGCCGACGCCGGATCACGGCGGGCAAGCACCCGCTGCAGGATCGGGCGCGCGCGCTCGTCGTCCATCTGCTGCAGCGCATTGAGCGCGGCGACCTTGGTGTCGTCGTCATCGTCGGCGCAGCGGTCGTCTCGGCCAGGCGGCGAGGGGGGCGTCGGCGGCGTGGGCGGCGTCGGTCCCACGGGCGGCGTCGGGGGTGTCGGCGGCGCGGGGGGACGGTGGCCGGCCCGCGTCCGCCGCGGCCTCCGCCACCTGGCGCCGCGGCTGCGGGATCACCCTGCCGGGCGAGCTCGCCCTGGATCCGGCTGGCCAGCGCCTTGGCGTCGCCCTTGGTGGCGGCCTTGGGGAAGCGCTCGCGCTGGGTGTCGAGCGCGGCGAGCGCCGCGCGCAGCTGGGGCGTGCCGCCCACGCGGTAGAGCGAGAAGGCGCGCCAGTAGTAGGCGTCGGCGGCGTAGCCCGAGCGGGGGAACCGCGCCGGCACCTGGGCGAACAGCTCGGCGGCCTGGCGATAGTCGCGGCGGTCGAGCGCCGACCCGGGCGGCGCGGTAGACTGAGTCGGCGGGGTCGCCCTGGAGCCAGGGCGCCGGCGGCCTCGGCTCGGCAGCCGCGGCCGAGTCCTGCGCGCCGGCCGCGTGCCCTGCCAGGTCACCAACATGGTCTTCCCCCGGTTGCCCAGCGCCATCAGGCCGGCGAAGCGCCAGGCCCAGCCACATCCGATCCATCACAGGTCACCTCGGGTAAGGGTCGTTCCGGCGGGCACTTCCGTCCGGAGACGGGAGAGCACTCCGCCACGGTCCAGTCCTTCGCGAATCAGCTCGCGATCGTCCGCGCTGCGCGTCCGCCGCGAGCTGCGCGATCTCTGCCAGCACCAGCTCGAGATCCTCGAGCAGCAGCCGGGTCTCTCCGGTCGCCGCCGCCGGGGAATCGAGCAGCAGCCGGTTGGTGGCCAGCAGCTGGCGGGCGGTCGCCGAGGCCAGCCGCTCCTGCCCGCCCGTGCGGACCGAGGTGCGGAAGAGGGTCAGGAATGCCTCCGATTGGCCGAGATGCTCGAACGTGGCGAGCCGGTACGCGGCCTCGTTCACCCGCGGGATCGCGGCCGACGGGACCCCAGTTGGCGACCGGCGCGCATTCCGCTCGGCCGGCCCGGGCTGCGTCAGCCGGCCGATGCCCACGCCCAGCGCGAGCAGCGCCGCCGCGGCCGCGGCCCACGGCACCCACCGGCGCGGGGCCGGCCGGGTGGCGCGCTCGACCCGCCGCTCCGCCTGGATGGCCCGCCAGATCGCCTCGCGCGGGGGCTCCGGAGGACGGTGATACTCCCTCGCCGCGGCCAGGAGGGAAGGCTCGAGCGGCTCGTCCGGCAGGTCACCGGGCGGCTCGTCGTGGCCATCGTGGAGGTAATCGTCCGTCATGTCAGTCCCTCGCGAAATCGGCCAGCGCGGTGCGGAGCTTGGCGCGTGCCCGGAAGAGCTGCGCCTTCGAGGTGCCCGGCTGCACGCCCAGCGCCGTGGCGATCTCCTCGTGCGTGTACCCCTCGACGTCGTGCATCACGAAGACCGTGCGGTATCCCTCCGGCAGTCCGTCGATGGCCGCGGTCATCCGGGTCTTGAGGTCGGGGTCGGCCTCGACCGTCCGGGTCCCGAGGGCCGGGGCCTCATCCAGTCCGACCTCCCGCTCCCGTGCCCGCCGCTGCGACCGGAGGCCGTTGAGCGTGACCGAGACCGCGATCGCGCAGAGCCAGGTCGAGAGCGCGCTCTCACCCCGAAAATCGGCCAGCCGCCGGAACGCACGGATGAAGGTCTCCTGGGTGTAGTCCTGGGCCCGGTGCGGGTCGCCCGAGATCCGGCAGGACAGGCGAAAGACGCGGTCGACGTGGGCATCGTACAGCTCACGCTCGGCGCGGGGGTCGCCTGCCAGCACTCGGCCGATCAGTTCACGGTCGTCCACGGGCTCCGGCGCGTGAGGGGTACCAGGTCGAACGGCTCTCTGACACAGGGGTGCCTCAAAGGGTTGCTCGGGGCGGGGCGACGCGCACGCAACCATTGGCGCGCCGGCAGCATCTCAAGTCGTACGCGGCCCGACGGCCGCCGGCTTCAGCAAGACCGGAAAGGATGGAGTTGGCACATGGTACAGCTGTGCAGGCAGGATACGATGGTGTACATGGTACTGGACGACGAACGTCCGATCGGCCGGGTGGTGGCGCCCGCCGGAGAGCCGATGCTCGGGCCCGGGGGCGGAAACGGTGCTCCTCCGGCGCGGGCCCCGGCCCGCGTGCGAGGTCGCGGCCGGCGCCTGAAACGTTTTCGGTCCATCCGAGGTAGTGGGAGCCGCTGTCCACGCTTCCCCTACCCGGCGGACCACCATGCGTCGTTCCTGGATTCTCGCCCTCATCGTCCTCCCCGTCGTCGCCGCCTGCGGGGGCGGCCGCGCCCCCGAGGCCGCGGTGCCCGCTGGCGGCACCGTACCGGCGATCACCCCGGCCGATCTGAAGCTCCGGAGCGCCATCTTCGCCGACGACTCGATGCTCGGCCGCCGCGCCGGCACGGTGGGCAACGTGCGCGGCAACGCCTACATCGCGGGCGAGCTCGCCCGGCTCGGCCTCAAGCCCGCGGGCGACAGCGGCGGGTTCCTGCAGCGGGTGCCGCTCACCAGCTACGCCCTCGACACCGCCCGGACCGCGCTCCGCGCCGGCGCGAGCGCGCTGGCCGCGTTCTCGGACTTCTATCCCTACCAGCCGACGTTCGCGGTGCCGGTCCGGCCGATCAACGGCGCCCAGCTCGTCTACGTGGGCGCGCCGTCCGACTCGGCGGCGTGGCCCACCCGCGAGGCGCTGCAGGGTAAGCTGGTCGTGTTCCGGAGCTCGGGCGATGGCCAATCGATCGGCGCGCCCAACCTCGGTCCGCAGGGTCCGTTCGGGCAGGTGGCGGGCATCGCCGTGACCCACATCGATCCGCTGATCGGCCAGTTCGGCGACTACCTTCGCGCGCCGCGCGTCGAGGTCAAGGCCGGCGACCAGGCGCCGCCCGGCGTGACCCAGCCCCGGATGCTGTTCGTGCCGACGAAGTCGGTCGAGAAGCTGTTCGGCAAGCCCCTCGACGCACTCAAGCCGGGCGAGGCCGGCCCGACGGTGCAGGGCGACGTCGCCTATGTGGGCAAGGATCTCCCGGCGACGAACGTCGTGGCGGTGCTCGAAGGCTCCGACCCCGCGCTCCGCGGGGAGTACGTCGCGCTCGGCGCGCACAACGACGCGATCGGCATCGTGGCGCCGGTGGATCATGACAGCCTCCGCGCCTACAACACGGTGATGCGTCCGCGCGGCGCGAACGACACGCCGCGGCCGCCCACGGCGGAGGAGGCGGCCCGCATCAAGGGCATGCTCGACAGCCTGCGCCGCCTCCGGCCGGCCCGCCTGGACTCGATCGTGAACGGCGCCGACGACGACGGGTCGGGCTCGATGGGCCTCCTGGAGCTCGCCGAATCCGTGGCGCGCGGGAGCGTCCGGCCCAAGCGGTCGCTGATCTTCGTCTGGCACACGGGCGAGGAATCGGGGCTGCAGGGGAGCCGCTGGTTCACCGACCATCCGACCGTGCCGCGCGACTCGATCGTGGCGCAGATCAACATCGACATGATCGCCCGCGGCGGCCCGAACGACGTGCCCAACGGCGGCCCGCGGTATGTGGAGGTGCTCGGCGCCAGCCGGCTCTCGACCGAGCTGGGCAAGCTGGTGGAGCAGGTCAACACCGACGGGAAGTTCGGCTTCGCGCTTCAACTACGCCTACGACGCGAACGGCCATCCGGACCAGTACTACTGCCGCAGCGACCACGCGAACTACGCGCGCTACGGCATCCCGATCGTGTTCTTCAGCACCGGGAGCCACCGCGATTATCACCAGGTGACCGACGAGGTCGAATTCCTGGACTACGACAAGTTCGCCAACGTGGTCCGCTACGTGGCCGCGCTCGCGGGGCGGGTGGCGGATCTCGATCACCGGCTGGTGGTGGACAAGCCGAAGCCGGATCCGGAGGCGCCGTGCCAGCAGTGAGGGCGGAGGCGATAGGCGCAACGCCATAATTCCGTCATCCCGAGCGGAGCGAGGGACCTTGTTTCGGAATGGCTCGAGCCATTCCCGGGCAAGGTCCCTCGCTGCGCTCGGGATGACGGCCCGGTCGTCCTCCTTAACTCCTTGCCCTGCGGCCACTTCCGCACGCCTCCCACCGTTGCGTCCACGCCACGTTCCGGGATATATTTGGGGGTCCCGGCGCTCCCTCCGGGGCCGCAGGATTTTCCCCCTAGCTAGCGACCGACATGACCGCACCCAACTCGCGCGAACGCATCCTGCCCCGGCTCATCGAAGAAGAGATGCAGCAGTCGTTCATCAACTACTCGATGAGCGTCATCGTCTCCCGGGCACTGCCTGACGTCCGAGACGGCCTCAAGCCGGTCCACCGGCGGATTCTCTACGCGATGAACGAGCTGGGCCTGGTTCCCGGCCGCCCGTACAAGAAGTCGGCGACCGTGGTGGGCGACGTGCTCGGCAAGTACCACCCGCACGGGGACCAGTCGGTCTACGACGCGCTCGTCCGCATGGTGCAGGACTTCTCGCTCCGCTATCCGCTGGTGGACGGGCAGGGGAACTTCGGCTCGGTGGACGGCGATCCGGCGGCGGCCTACCGCTACACCGAGTCCCGGCTCACCCGGGTCGCGGTCGCGATGCTGGAGGACATCGACAAGAACACCGTCAACTTCCAGCCCAACTTCGATGACCGGCTCCAGGAGCCCACGGTCCTTCCGTCCAAGGTCCCCAACCTGCTGGTCAATGGCTCCTCGGGCATCGCGGTGGGCATGGCCACCAACATCCCGCCCCACAACCTGCGCGAAGTGGCCAAGGCGGTGGAGCTGCTGATCGATACGCCGGACGCGAGCATCGCGGACCTCCGGAAGCTCATCAAGGGGCCCGACTTCCCGACCGGGGCGTACATCTACGGCCGCGAGGGCATCAAGGACGCCTACGAGACGGGCCGGGGGCGGGTCCTCATGCGCGCCCGGGCGCAGATCGAGGAGAAGGAGTCGTCGGGCCGGTCGCAGATCGTCATCACCGAGATCCCCTACCAGGTCAACAAGGAGAACCTGGTGAAGGCCATCGCCGAGCTGGCGATGGAGAAGAAGATCGAGGGGATCAGCGGCGTCAACGACGAGTCCGACAAGGAGGGCATGCGGGTCGTCGTGGAGCTCAAGCGCGACGCGATCCCCAACGTCGTGCTCAACCAGCTCTACAAGCACACCGCCATGCAGTCCACCTTCGGCGTGATCATGCTGGCGCTCGTGAAGGGCGCCCCCAAGATCATGAACCTGAAGGAGCTGCTCGAGCACTACATCGAGCACCGCCACGAGATCGTCATCCGGCGGACCCAGTACGACCTCAACGCGGCCGAAGCCCGGGAGCACATCCTCGAGGGCCTCAAGATCGCGGTCGACCACATCGACGAGGTCATCAAGATCATCCGCGGCTCCGAGGATACGCCCCAGGCCGACGCCCGGCTCCGGAAGCGGTTCGGGCTGAGCGAGAAGCAGACCGACGCGATCCTCAACATGCGGCTGGCCAAGCTCACCGGTCTCGAGATCGAGAAGCTGGAAGCCGAGCTCAAGGAGGTCCGGGCCACGATCAAGGAGCTCAAGAGCATTCTGGCGTCGAAGCCCCGGCGGATGGCCATCCTCAAGCAGGAGATGAGCGAGGTGGTGGAGCAGTTCGGCGACGAGCGCCGGACCGAGATCCTGAGCGACCAGGGCGAGTTCACGGTGGAAGACCTGATCGCCGAAGAGGACATGGTCATCACCATCTCCCACACGGGCTACATCAAGCGGATCCCGATCACCACCTACAAGCGGCAGCGGCGCGGCGGCCGGGGCCTCAACGGCGCCGACCTCAAGGCCGACGACTGGGTCGAGCACCTCTTCATCGCGAGCACGCACGACTACGTGCTGTTCTTCACCGACACCGGACAGCTCTACTGGCTCAAGGTCCACGAGATCCCGCAGGCCGGCCGGGCGGCGCGCGGCAAGCCGGTGGTCAACTGCATCGCGATCAAGCCCGGCGAGCAGGTCGCGTCGCTCGTGCCGGTCCGCGAGTTCGCCGACGACAAGTGCCTCATCTTCGCCACCCGGCAGGGCACGGTGAAGAAGACGCTGCTCTCGGCCTACAGCAACGTCCGGACTGACGGGCATCCGCGCCATCAACATCGAGAAGGACGACAAGCTGATCGACGTCCAGGTGTGCGACCAGAACAGCGACATCGTCCTGGCCACCAAGGACGGCATGAGCATCCGCTTCCATCAGGGCGACGTGCGCGAGATGGGCCGGGACACGACCGGCGTGAAGGGTGTCGAGCTCGAGAAGGACGACGAGGTCATCGGGATGGTGGTCGTCCGGCGCGACGCGACGCTGCTGGTCGTGAGCGAGAAGGGCTTCGGCAAGCGGTCCGAGCTGACCGACTACCGGGTCCAGAAGCGCGGCGGCAAGGGCATCATCACCCTCAAGAAGACCGACAAGACCGGCTCCATCATCGCGCTCAAGGAAGTCATTCCCGACGACGAGCTGATGATGATCACGCGGCACGGGGTCATCATCCGGCTGCCGGTGGACGGCATCCGGGTCATCGGGCGCAACACGCAGGGCGTCAAGGTGATGAACCTCGACGCCGGCGACGCCGTGGTCGGCGTGGCGCGCGTGGTGAAGGAGGATGAAGGAGGAGCGGAGGATGCCGCCGGCGGCGACGAAGTGGTACCGACCGCGGCCGCCGACGAATGAGCCGCGCGAGGGGGTTGCCTAAGCGAGCCCCCCCGCGCATTTAGCAGGATATCTATGCCGCAGACCGCAGACCGGACCGCCGCCGTGACGATCGAATCGCTTCGCGCCGCGGCGCGCGTGCTCGACGGCGTGGCGATGCGCACCCCCCTCCTCGATGCGCCCGATCTGTCCGCCCGGGTCGGCGTGCCCGTCGCCCTCAAGTGCGAGCTCCTCCAGCCGGTCGGCGCGTTCAAGATCCGGGGCGCCTATAACGCACTGGCCCGGCTGGTTGCGGGAGGCGGGGCGCCGCGCGGCGTGGTCGCCGCCTCGAGCGGCAATCACGGGCAGGCACTGGCCTTCGCCGCGCGCCATTTCGGCCTCCGGGCGGTGGTGGTGATGCCCGAATCCACTCCGCAGGTGAAGGTGGATGGGGTGCGGCGCTACGGGGGCGAGGTGGTGCTGGCGGGCGCCACGCGATCGGCCGAGCAGGGGGCGCGGGCCGAGGCCATCGCGCGGGAGGAGGGTCTGGCGATGATCCCGCCGTTCGATCATCCCGACGTGATCGCCGGACAGGGCACCATCGGCCTCGAGATCCTCGAGCAACGGCCCGACGTCGAGACCATCCTGGTGCCGGTGAGCGGCGGCGGCCTCATCTCCGGCATCTCGGTGGCCGTGGCGGCGCTCGCCCCGGGCGTGGAAGTCGTGGGCGTGGAGCCGGAGGGCGCCGCCAAGCTCACCGCGGCGCTCGCCGCCGGCGCCCCGCGGACGCTGGCGCACACCGAGAGCATGGCGGACGGGCTCCTGTCCCGGTCCATCGGCGCCCTCACCTTCGACCTCATGCGCGGTGTGGTGCGCCGGTCCGTCACGGTGACCGAGCCGGAGATCGCGGCGGCCGTGCGGTACTTGCACCACCACACCGAGCTCCGCCCCGAGCCGTCCGGCGCCGTGGCGGTGGCGGCCCTGCTCGCCGGGCATGTGCGGCCGGCCGGACCCACCGTGGCCGTCGTCAGCGGCGGCAACGTCGATCCCGACCTCTATCAACGCCTGGTGCGCTGATGACGCTCGCTCCGAAGATCCTCGTCGCGGACGATGACCAGGCGCTCTCCCGCACGCTGTCCTGGATCCTCAAGGAGAACGGCTACGACGTGCTCACCGTCCCCGGCGGCGAGCACCTGTTCGAGCACCTGCAGGCCGAGCCGTTCGATCTGCTGCTGCTCGACATCATGATGCCCAAGGTGGACGGCCTCCAGCTCCTGCAGAAGGTGAAGTCCGATCCGCGGTACAAGGACCTGCCGGTGCTCATGATCTCCTCGATGCCCCCGGAGGAGGCCACCGTCCGTTCCCTCGGCCTCGGCGCCGCGGACTTCATCCCGAAGCCGTTCCGCGTGCGGGAGCTGCTGGCGCGGGTGAAGGCGCATCTCAGGGTGGGGCGCGAGCTCAATCAGGCCCGGGCGGAGGCGCGCTCGCGCTCCGAGATGATCGACATCATGCAGGAGGTGACCGCCTCGCTCAAGCCGGAGGAGATCTACCAGATCCTCGTCCGGCGGGTGGCGCACGGGCTCAACATCTCACGCTGCTCGATCGTCATCGCCGGACCCGACGACGACACCGGGACGGTGGTGGCGGCGTTCGAGAATCCGATGCTCCACAACCTGTCGGTGGACCTCGGCAAGTATCCCGAGATCCGGCGCGCGCTGGCCACAGGCGAAGTGGTGCTGGTGCGCGACGCGACGACGGACCAGCTGTACGAGGAAGTGCGCGGCCGGTGGTCCAACGGCGGCCTGCCGGTGCAGACCCGGTCCGCCATCGCGCTCCGATTCTCGCTCCGCGGGCAGCCGGCCGGCGTGTTCTTCCTCCGGACCACCACCGAGGACGCGCCGCTCAACGAGCAGGACGTGCAGTTCGCCGAGCAGGTGATCAGCGCCGCGGTGGCCGCGCTGGAGAAGGCGTACGACCTGGAGAACGCGGTGATGGGGCAGGAGCAGATGCGCCACCTGGCGGAGACCGATCCGCTCACCAACTGCTTCAACCGCCGCGCGCTCATGGAGAAGCTCGAGCAGGAGATGGACCGCGCCGCCCGGTACGCCACGATGCTCACCGGCATGATGATCGACATCGACAACTTCAAGCAGATCAACGACACCCACGGCCACCTCGTGGGCGACCGGGTGCTCAAGCAGCTGTCCAACCTGCTCAAGCGCGAGCAGCGGTCGGTCGACATCGTGGCGCGCTACGGCGGGGAGGAGTTCGTGGTGCTGCTGCCGGAGACCACGTCCGCCGAGTCGCGCAACTTCGCCGAGCGCATCCTGCGCCGCGTGGCCACCCACGAATTCGGCGAGTCCGGCAGGCCGGTGCGGGTGACCATCAGCATCGGCATCGCATCCTACCCCGGCGAGCGGGTCACCGACGGCGAGTCGCTGCTCCGCCTGGCCGACAATCACCTCTATCGCGCCAAGAGCGACGGCCGGAACCGGTTCCGCGATTGAGCACCCGTCGTTGTCCCCGCTGCCAGGCCACGTATCCGGCGCCGGCACGGTACTGCGTCAAGGACGGATCGCCGCTGGTGGACGCCGAGTCTACCGCCACGTTCGGCCCAGGGCCCGGCCGCACGGCCGCCGGCGCGCCGCCGCTCACGCGGCGTGCACACCGAGGAATACGTGGTCACGCCCGAGGAGCTCGACCGCTACGCCACGCTGAGCGGGAAGCTGCTCGACCGGCGCTACCAGGTCGGGCGCCGGCTGGGCGAGGGTGGGATGTCGTACGTCTACCGGGCGCAGGACGTCGAGACCAACGCCACCATCGCGGTGAAGATCCTCCTGCCCCGGCTGTCCCGCGATCCCGCCGCCGTCGAGCGCCTGCGGCGGGAGGCCACCATCGCTACCCGGCTCGACCATCCCAACGTCTGCTCGATTCTCCGCATGGGCGAGGCGGACGGGATGATCTACCTCGTCATGCCCTACCTGGAGGGCGAGCCGCTCAGCGAGCATGAGTCCCGGCGCGGGCCGTTCGCCGCTCGCCGAGGCGATTCCCCTCCTGGTGCAGATGTGCCGGGGACTCCAGCACGCGCACGAGCTGCAGATCATCCACCGCGATCTCAAGCCCGAGAACGTCATGCTGGTGCCGGACGGCACCGGCGAGGACGGCGAGCCGCGCTTCCGAGCCGTGGTGATGGACTTCGGCCTCGCCAAGGAGCGCCGTGCGGGGCCGGAGGTGGCCAAGCTGACGGCGACCGGCATCGTGCTCGGCACGCCGGAGTTCATGAGCCCCGAGCAGATCCGGGGCAAGCCCCTGGACGGACGGAGCGACGTCTACGCGCTGGGCATTCTCGCCTTCGAGCTCTTCACCGGCCAGCTGCCGTTCGCCGGCAAGTCGGCGCAGGAGACAATGATCGCCCGCCTCCGCGGCTCTCCGGTCAAGCTGCGGGACCTGCGGCCCGAGCTGCCGGCCAAGCTGGAGGCCGTCATCCTGCGGTGCCTGGACATCAACCCTGTCGAGCGGTTCCAGTCGATGGACGAGCTGGCGCATGGGTTCGAGAGCGTGATCGCGACCGGCGTGTTCGGGAGGCTTTTCCGAAGATAGCGGCCGAGCGTGCCCGTCCGCGGGAGATCCCGGTCAAGGTGAGCTAACCCACAGCCACCGGCCGCCGAATGCCGTACCCTTAGGTGGGACGGTGCCGCCCGCCTCCCAAGACCCCCGGAAATAACCGGGGGGTTTTTCATGATCTCGGCCCTGCTCTGTACGACCCCATCCGTATTTCTACGGAGGCACCATCCGGAGGGATGCGTATTGTCCCGTCCTGACGCGCCATGTACCCTTGGGACGTGACCCGCGAATTCTCCTTCCATGTCGTTGGCGTCAGCCACCATACGGCGGCCGTTGGCGTCCGTGAGCAGTTCGCGCTCACGCCCGCCGAGCTCGACGCGCTGCTCGCGCAGGAGCACGCGGCCGGCCGCTCCGCCCTGCTGCTCTTCACCTGCAACCGATGCGAGCTCTACTGGTCCGGGCCACACGACTACGAGTCGTGGTTCCGCGATCTCGCCCGGGCAGCGCGGGGTGACGCTCACTGGCGAGCTGATGCGGTTCGACGGGGCGGAGGCGGTGCGTCATCTGTTTACGGTCACGGCCGGGCTCGACTCGCAGATTCTCGGCGAGACCGAGATCCTCGGACAGGTCCGGCGCGCATTCGATGCGGCGCGCGCGGCCGGCACGACGACGCGCGACATGGACGCCATCTTCTCGGCCGCGCTCGCCACCGGACGCCGGATCCGGCACGAGACGCTGCTCGGCCGGCATCCATCGTCGGTCAGTTCCGCCGCGGTCGAGCTGGCGGCCGGCTCATGGGCGGGAGGGATCGGCGATCGCCCGGTGGTGGTGCTCGGGGCCGGGGAAGCGGCCGAGGGCGTTCTGCGCGCGCTGCATCTCCAGGGGGCCACCCGCGTGGCGCTGGTGAACCGGCACCCGGCGGCGGGCGGCGGTGCTGGCCACCGCGTGGGGCGCCACGGCGCACGGCTGGGAAGCGCTTCCGGCGCTGCTCGAGGGAGCGGCGCTTCTGTTCGTGGCGACGGCTGCGTCGCGACCGGTCGTGTCGGCCGGGGAGCTCGCGGCGGCCGTGGCCGGCCGGAGCGACGGTGAGCTGCTCACGATGGACTTGTCGGTGCCGCGGAACGTGCAGCCCGAGGCCCGCTCGCTCTCGCGGATCCGCCTCCTCGATCTCGATGACCTGCAGCGACTTTGCTGCCCCGCGGCCGGCGACGCCGGCCGCCGCGCTCGATGACGCCGAGCGAGTGCTCGACGAGGAGCTCGCGCGGCTCGACCAGCGGTTGCGGGGCCACTATGAGGCGCCGCGGCTCGCGGAGCTCCACCGGCTGGGTGCGCTGGTGGCCGAGCAGGAGGCGGCCAGGGCGCTGTCGCAGCTCGCGGAGCTGTCGGAGGCGGAGCGGCTCGTGGTCAAAGAGATGGCGGACCGGCTGGTGCGGCGGGTGCTGTATCCGGTGAGCCGGTCGCTGCGGGGGGATTAGCGGAAGGCCGCGAGTCACCCTGAGCAACGAAGGGGCCATGACCTGATCATGGCCCCTTCGCTTCGCTCAGGGTGACTCGCTATCCTCGCGCCGCCGGCCCGCCCGCCTCACCCCCGCCCGCTCCCCGCCGCCGCCGCGCCCACCGGATTCAGGATCTGGCGGCACTGCGCGTTCACGCATCCCGGGCACCGGGTCCGATAGAGCGAGCTGTACGCCCGCCCCGACGCCAGGTGCTCGCGCACGATATCCGCCAACGCGTCCATGAACTGGGGCCGCTCGTTGAGCGCGGGTGTGCGCTTGTAGTGGGTGATGCCGGCCCGGCGCGCCACTTCGCCATACTCGCGGTCGAGCTCCGACAGGGTCTCGATATGGTCGCTGGTGAACGCGATCGGAACAACCAGCAGGTGCTTCTGTCCGCGCGCGCCGAGTTGCTTGATCACCTGCTCGGTGTGGGGCCCAAGCCACCGGACCGGGCCGACCTCGGACTGGAAGGCGAGGAGGTACGGGTTGGCGCGGTCGAGCCGCTCCACCACCGCCTGCACGCTGGCGCCGATCTCCTGCGGATAGGCGTCGCCCCGGTCGATCACGTCGAGCGGCAGGGAGTGGGCGCTGAACAGGATCAGCACCCGGTCGCGATCGGCGGGATCGAACTGGTCCAGCCCCTCCCGGACCGTCTCGGTCATCGACGCGATGAACCCGTCGTGCACCGGCCAGCGGTCGATGATGCTCCACGCGAACGCATCCCGCGAGCCCGGTGCGCTCGGCGGCGCGCCAGAGCTCGTTCAGACTCGAGCCGGTCGTGCTGCAGGAGAACTGGGGATACTGGGTGAAGGCCACGGCGCGCTCGACCCCGTCTTCCGCCATGGCGCGGAGCGCGTCGTCGCTCTTGGGCTGGACGTACCGGAAGGCGACGTAGAAGCCGTGCGGCGCGGTCTCGGGCGAGAGGCGGTCCAGCCGCTCGACCATCCCCTGGCCCTGGGCCCGGGTGTACCGGAGGATCGGCGAGCCCCCGCCGATCTTGTCGTACAGCCCTCGGACCTTGGGGGCCCGGCGCCGGGCGATGAACGGCCCGAGCCATCGCTGAAACGGAAGCTGGATGATCTCCCGGTCCGCGAAGAGCTCGAGCAGGAATGGCTCGACCTGGTCGAGGGTGGCCGGCCCGCCGAGGTTCATCATGACGATGCCGGTCTTGACCTTGCTCATGCGCCCAATATAAACGCTCAGGGAATGAGTCCCTCCTCGAGCGCGATCTTCGTGAGCCCCGCGACGGTGTAGACGTCGAGCTTCCGCATCAGGCTCTCGCGATGGCTCTCGACCGTGCGGTGGCTGATCCCGAGCTCCTGAGCGATCTCCTTGTTGGTCCTCCCGCCGGCCACCCCGACGAGCACCTGGCGCTCCCGGCTGGTGAGCTGGTCGAGGGCGCCGGGCCGCTCGCCGCCCAGCTCGCCGCGCACGACGGCGCCGAGCTGGCGGGCCACGGGTGGGCTGAAGAACGACTCGCCGCGGCACACCGCCCGGATGGCCGTGCCCAGCTCGGCGGCGGCGCTGTCCTTGAGCAGGTAGCCGTGCACGCCGGCGCGCAGGCTCTCGAGCACGTACTCGGCATTGTCGTGCATGCTCAACATGAGGATGCGCGTCTCGGGCGCGCGCCGGCGGAGCTCCGCCGCGGTCTGCAGGCCGGACAGGCCCGGCATCGAGATGTCGAGCACCGCGACGTCGGGCGAGAGCTCGATGGCCAGGGCGAGCGCCTCGGCGCCGTTCGAGGCCTCGGCGACGACGGTGAAGCCGGGCTCGGTCTCGAGCACGTGGCGGATGCCGGTTCGCACGATGGCGTGGTCATCGGCCACCAGCACGCGGATGGCGGGAGTCGCTCACGGCACCTCCGCCGGTAGCACCGGGAGGAGCACCTCGAGCGCGGCCCCGGCGCCGCGGCCGCCGCCGAACCGGACGCTCCCGCCCAGCGCGCCGATCCGTTCGCGCATGCCCGCCAGGCCCATGTGCCCGTCGCGCTCGAGCCGCTCGGGGCTCACGTCCGGCGGGCCCCGCCCGTCGTCGCGCACCGCCAGCCGGAGCCCGTCGGGGTCCAGCGCGAGCGATCACCTCGACGCTCCGGGCGGCGGCGTGCCGGCGCACGTTCGAGAGCGCCTCCTGCAGCGCGCGGAACAGGGCCAGCTCCGCCTCCTTCGACAGGGGCGGGATCGACGCGGGGGCGGTGAAGGTGATCCGGACGTCACTGTGGGCGCCGAAGTCCGCCACCAGCGAGCGCAGTGCCGGGAGGAGCCCGAGGTCGTCGAGCAGCGAAGGCCGGAGATCGTTGGTGACGCTCCGGATGCTCCGGATGCCGGTGTCGATCAATGCGAGGGCCTGATCGAGCCGTTCCGCGTGCGCCGGGCTCACTCCATCGCGCAGCAGCCCCAGCTCCATCTTGACCGCGCTGAACACCTGCGCCGTCTCGTCGTGCAGCTCGCGGGACAGCCGGCGGCGCTCTTCCTCGTGCTGCTCCACCATGCGCGCGGAGAGCCGGGCCAGCTCGACCGAGCGCGCCTGGAGGCGCGTGGTGAGGTCCCCGTTCTCGAGCGCGGCGCCCACCTGCTGGCCGAGGGCCACGAGGAAGCGGTCGTCGAGCGCGGTGAACGGATCGCGGGCGTCGCCCACGAGCACCAGCGCGCCGATGACCGCCTCGCGCCGGAACAGCGGCAGCACCGCGGCGTAGGGGAATGCGGCGGCGCCGGGCTCGCGCCAGTCGCCGGTCACCTGCGGCAGGCCGGTCTCGTACGCGCGCGCGAGGACGGCGGCGGCCGACGCGTCGAGCTCCTCGCTCCCGCGGCGGTGGCACACCCCCGCGCCTCGGACCAGGCGGGGCAGCCCGTCGTCATAGAGGTAGAGCGCACTGCCCCGGACCGCGGGCAGCGTGAGCGGCCGCGCCAGCAGGGCGGCGAGGACGTCCTGCTCGCCGCCGGCGTGCTGGAGATCGCCCGACAGGGCCGACAGCGCGCTCAGGCCGCGCCGGAGATCGTCGAGCACCAGCAGCAGGATGCCGGCACCGACCGCGAGCGCGAGCAGGATGTCGAGGTAGTAACCCCACGGCGCCCATGCCCCTCGCGCGCGGAGGAACGGATAGTCGAGGTGGTGGAGCCCCCAGAGACCGAACGCCACGGTCAGGAGCGTGGCACCGCTCGACGCGACCCGACGCCGGTAGCGGTAGAAGACCCAGCTCGTCCACAGCGTCGCCAGGCTGAGGAAGAGCACCGCCGGACCGGCGGCCCAGAGGAAGTGGTCGAGCCGGTAGATGGCGACGTACGACCAGACCGGCGGGAAGAGCACGAGGGCGAGATACCACGGCCGCCAGCGCACGCGCTGGGAGAAGACCAGCGCGGCATACAGCAGCGCGAGCGCGGTCCAGCCGGTGACGACCTGATGCCAGTACAGCCAGATGGGCTGCTGCCCGCTCAGCATGAAGCTCGTGATGGCCCCGACCCGGAGGAGATAGAGCCCCCAGGCCACCGCCCACCAGGCGAAGTACGGCTTCCGGTACCGCCCGAAGAGGAACGCGCAGAGCAGCCCCAGCGCACCCGTAATGGCGGCCTGCAGCAGTGCGGCGTGGAGCTCGATGTCGGGCGTGGGGGAGAGGGGTCCCTGGATCACAGCGGAAACAAACGGTCAGACGGCATCGGGCGCAACGGTCACGCGCACGATGCCGTCATCCCGAGCGCAGCGAGGGAGCATCGCTCAGGCATGCGCTCGCGATCGACGCGGGGGCGCTCGGGTGACGGCCGGCGATCTCCGCGAACCGCTAATACCAGCCGATCGGCTTCTCGTCGAGATTGATGAACACCTGCTTCGTCTCGAGATACTCCTCGACCCCCCAGTGCCCCAGCTCCCGCCCGAACCCCGACGCCTTGTACCCGCCCCACGGCGCCTCGACGAACGTCGGCTGCATGTGGTTGACCCACACGATCCCCGCCTCGAGCGCCTTCACCACCCGGAACGCCTTGAAGATGTCGCGCGTCCAGACCGCCGCCGCGAGCCCGTACGGCGTCGTGTTGGCGATGCGGATGGCGTCGGCCTCGTCCTTGAACGGAATGACGCTCATCACCGGGCCGAAGATCTCCTCCTGCGCGATCTTGGCCGAGTTGTCGACGTCGAAGAAGATCGTCGGCTCGACGTACCAGCCCTTGTCGAACTGCTTCGGCGTCCCGCCGCCCGCGGCCACCTTGGCCTCGCCCCGGCCGATCTTGAGGTAGCCGGCCACCCGGTCGCGCTGCTCGGCGCTCACCAGCGGGCCCATCTTGGTCTCGCGGTCCATGCCGGGGCCGAGCCGGATGGTCTTGGCCTTGGCCGCCGCGGCGTCGACGAATTTCTTGTAGATGTCCTTCTGCACCAGCACGCGGCTTCCGGCCGAGCAGACCTCGCCCTGGTTGATGAAGGTCCCGAAGAGGGCGCCGTCCACCGCGTTCTCGAAGTCCGCGTCGCTGAAGAAGATGTTGGGCGACTTGCCGCCGAGCTCGAGCGAGACCCGCTTGAGCTGGTCCGCGGCGCTCCGCATGATGAGCTTGCCGACCTCGGCGCTTCCCGTGAAAGCGATCTTCCGCACATCGCGGTGCGCCACCAGCGGCGCGCCCGCGCCGGGGCCGTCACCCGTGATGACGTTGACCACGCCAGGGGGCAGCCCGACCGCCTCGAAATCCTCGGCCAGCTTGAGGAGGCTGAGCGGCGTCTGCTCGGCGGGCTTGATCACGACCGTGCAGCCCGCGGCGATGGCCGGGGCGATCTTCCAGGCGGCCATGAGCAGCGGATAGTTCCACGGGATGATCTGGCCGGCCACCCCGATCGGCTCGCGCATAGCGAACGCTACCGCATCGGCGGGTACCGGCAGCACCTCGCCGTTGATCTTGGTCGCGAGGCCGCCGTAGTACTCGTAGCAGGTGGCGGTGTCGTCCATGTCGTACTCGGACTCGACGATCGGCTTGCCCGAGTTGACCGTCTCGAGCTCGGCGAGCTCGCTCCGGCGCGCGCGGATCCGCTCCGCCAGCCGGAACAGGACCCGCCCGCGCTCCTGCGCGCTCACGCCCTTCCAGCCGCCCTCGTAGAACGCCCGGTGCGCCGCCTTGACCGCCCGGTCGACGTCCTCCGGGCCGCCCGCCGGCACCTTGGCGATCACGGCTTCGGTGGAGGGGTCGTAGACGTCGAAGGTCTTGCCGCTCTTCGCATCGACGAACTTGCCGTCGATGTACATCTGGTACGAGGTGACCGCGGATTTCCGGGTCTTCCCCCGCGCCGTGGCCGTGCTCGTCATCGTGCGCCTCCGGTCACTGCCTCTGAGGTCCGTGGGTGGGCACCAGTCTCGGCTAATCTATCACAGAGTTGCGAGAGAGAGGTCATCCCGAGCGGAGCGAGGGACCTTGCCCGGGAACGGCTCGAGCCATTCCCCGGCAAGGTCCCTCGCTCGCATCGCTCCCTCGGGATGACGAGCCGGCCGGAATGACTCCGCCGGGCGACTCCCCCCTCCCCGTCTACGCCGCCACGGTCTCCCGCGACGGCCGGATGCGCACCCTCGGCAGCTCCACCCGCGCCGTATCGTCCCGCACGTGCCACGGCATGCCCTCGCGAGCCAGCCGCTCGAGGAACGGATCGGGATCGAACTCCTCGGGCGAGCGGACGCCGGACCCGGCCCAGCGGCCCTCGTGCATGAGCCGCGCGGCGATGACCGGCGGGATGCCGGTCTGGTACGCCGTCGCCTGCACGCCCAGCTCGGTGAACACCGTCTCGTGGTCCGCGATGTTGTAGATGTAGAAGGCCCGCGAACTCGCCGTTCTTGCGGCCGCGCGCCAGGGTGCCGACGCAGGTCTTGCCTCGCATCCGTCCCGCGAGGTCCTTCGGATCGGGCAGCAGCGACACGACCACGTCGCGCGGCACCACCGTGGTGTCGCCGACCCGGACGCGGTCCTTGCTGGAGAGCCCCAGCCGCTTCATGACGCGGAGCGTTTCGATCGTCACATCGTCCATGCAGAGCTTGAAGTCCACCACCTTGGCGGTGGGGAAGTACTTCGGCAGCGTGCGCGATTCCTCGTGGTCCACGTAGTAGCAGTTGAGCACGCCGAGCTCGGGGAAATCGAACGGCTCGAATCCCGTGAGCGGCGGCTCGAGGTGGTAGCGCCCCTCGCGGTAGGAGACCGCGTTGCAGAGGCACTCGTCGATGAAGACCCACGGGCTGAAGGCCGCCACGAACCCGTCGTGCCCCTGGCATACGGAATTGTCGCCGTCCCGCACGTGCAGCTCGGTGATCTCGTCGAGCAGGTGCTTGGCGGCGTAGGCGGCGTAGACGTTGCTGGTGCCGGGATCGGCGCCCATGCCAAGCAGGGCGATCCGGCCGGCGGCCTTGAACTCGGCGTCGAGCGCGAACTGATCCTCCATCTTGGGGATGCCGTCGTCGTCGGTGCCCGCGCTGGCCATGTCGATGTAATGGCAGCCCGCGTCGAGGCAGGCGCGCATCACGTCGAGATTGGTGGCGGGCAGGGCCGCGTTCAGGAGAATGGTGGTGCCGGTGTCACGAATGGCGGTTGGCCACGGCGGTGCGATCGCGGGCGTCGAGCCGGCGGTAGGAGACGCGTGGATCACACAAACGGTCCGCAAGGAGGGAAGCGCGGGCGGATACCGCGTCCGCGATGACGAGCTGCTCGAGCATCGCGTCCTGCACGAATTTGAGGGCGGACACGGTCCCCACCGCGCCGGCGCCTAGCACCAGGACTTTCACAAACTCCTCTTTTCATTGTTGGCGCGGCCCTCGGTCTGGTTGCAGGCGACCCGGTCCGGCGTCGGTCCTGCGCCCTCGCCCCCGCCGCTGATGGGGGCTCACAGCTCAAGGAGATGGTCAGCTGTGAGAGTGGACCCTCCGCTTGGTCGGAGGATGCAAACACGCCCTCCCCTCGTGGGGGCGGCGTATTCCCAACCTACCCTGCGCCCCCCACCGGCTGTCTAGCCCCCCGGGGGTGGGGGTGATGACTCTCACATTTGAGGCGGCTGGGCATGCAATGACTAACCGCATGATGGGCATGGGTTGGCAGCTGGCATCCAAATCGAAGCGAATATTTATGGCGGCGGGGAACGCTCACGCGAGAGCTACGGGGGTTCTGAGGGGCATCGGAAGGGCTGTCCGCTTCCCGCAGTGCGAGGACCGGGGGACTGTAGCTGTCGTCCACGTCGGGTCCGGCCGACCAGGGTGCGCCTCCACCCACCGCTCCATCCGCTCCTGCAGCATCGGCAGCGTGATGGTTCCAGCGCCGAGCACCTCGTCGTGGAACTCCCGGATATCGAACCTCGGCCCCAGGCGTTCCTCGGCGTCTCGGCGAATGGCGCGGATCGTGAGGTTCCCCAGCATGTACGCCGTAGCCTGCCCCGGCCACGAGATGTAGCGATCCACCTCCCCCTCGGCGGCCGACGGCGAGAGAGCGCTGTGTGCGGTGAGGAAATCCACCGCCTGCTGCCGGGTCCAGCCCCTGGTGTGGATGCCGGCGTCGACGACCAGTCGCGCCGCGCGCCAGCTTTCGGCCGCGAGCATGCCCATCCGGTCCACGTCCCCCGAGTAGAGACCCATCTCGTCGGCCAGCCGCTCCGCGTACAACGCCCAGCCTTCGCTGAAGCCAGAGAAGTTGAAGTACCGGGTGATCGGGATGGGCCTCACGCCGCTCCTGGGCGATGGCGTTCTGGAGGTGATGACCGGGAATCGCCTCGTGAAACGCCGCGTTCTCGAGGCTCGCGCGCGAGATCCGCTCCGGCTGCCAGGTGGTGATGCTGAAGATCCCGGGCCGGCTCCCGTCCTCCGACGCCGGGCTGTACGACGGCACGGCTCCCGCGCGCTGGCGGAACTCGGGATACTCGCGGATGACCACGTCCGCCGTGGGCACGCGGCCGAACCATCGTGGCGCCGCGGCCTTCGCCCGGGCGACAGCCTCGTTCGACCGGTCGAGGATCTCCCGCCGGGTCCGGAAGGTCCAGGCGGTGTCTTCCCGGAGCCGGCGGAGCAGGGCCGGCACGTCCCCGGTCCCGAGGGTGCGCTCCCCGAGCACGCGCATTTCCTCCTCGGAGCGCGCGAGCTGCTGCTCGCCGGCGCGGTAGACCTCCCCCGGACCGATCGTGAGCGTGCTGAAGCGCCGGACCGACGCCTCGTAGCAGGCCATACCGTCGGGATTGGCCGACACGCCGATCGCGGCGCGCGCATGCGGCAGGTAGTCGCTGACGAGGAAGCGGCGGTACGTGGTGATCGCGGGGAGCAGCTCCTCCGCGACCGCCCGGAGGTAGGCCGCGCGGAACGCGGGTGACGAGTCCCGCGCGGCGGGGGAGGCGAAGGGCGAGCTGTCCGCCGGGGTGGCCAGGAGGCCGTCGAGTTGCCGGACGATGGCTTCAACCGTCGTCCGCGGGGCGACATAACCCCGTCGGATCCCCTCGCGGAGATTGGTCTGCTCGGTCCGGAGAAACCGAGGCAGCGCTCGCACCCGGGCGATTGCCTGCGCCCGGAGCAAGTCGGTTCCGACCGGCTGCAGCGCCAACAGGCTGGTGTACTGCGACTGCCACCCGGCGATGTTCGTGTTCAGGCTCCAGAGCTCGTTCCGGCACACCCGCGTGGCGACCGAATCCTCGAGCAGCTCGCGCAGGATGCCGTAGATGGCCCAGGCCGGTCCGCCGGCGAGCGCGGTCGTGTCTACCTGCCGCAGTTCCCGAAGCCACCCATCCTCGCGGAGCCGCCAGTCTGCCACGGCCGCGAGCGAATTGTCGACCACCCCGCCGTTGTCGGCGGGCAGGCCACGCCGGGTGGCGGCCTCCGGCGACCGCTGGAAATACCGGGAGACGTACTCGTCCGCCAGGCGCATCACCCGCCTCGCGGGATCGACCGGCGGAGGGGAAGTCGGCCCGGTGGGAGTGCAAGCGGCCAGCAGGAGCGCGAGCACCACGGAGCGGCCCGCGCCCGTCGGACATCACGTGGGCTGGTCCTCCTGCATCAGCCGCGCCCAGACGACGATGACGACGACGGACACCAGGAAGATGACCGTCGCGGCCGCGTTCACCTCCGGCGTGATCCCCCGCCGCAGCAACCCCCAGATCTGGAGTGGCAGCGTGTTCTGCCGGCCGATGAGAAAGAAGGTCACCGCGATCTCGTCGAGGCTGAGCGTGAAGACGAGCAGGCCCGCGCCGAGCACCGCCGTACGGATGCTCGGGAAGGTGACGTACCAGAACGTCTGCCATTCGTTGGCGTAGAGGTCCTGGCTCGCCTCCTCCTGCGCCCGGTCGAGCCGCTGGAGCCGGGCGAAGACCTGCGTGATGACCACCGAGGTGAGCGCGGCGGCATGGCCCAGCACCACGGGCCAGCCGGGCACGAACGGGAAGCCGCTCGAGAGGCGCAGGCCGATGAAGCTGAAGAAGGTGAGCAGCGCCACGCCGGTGATGATGCCCGGGAGAATCAGCGGGAGCAGGACCAGCCGGCGGAACGCGCGTCTTCCCGGGGAAGCTCGACCGGTCGAGCACGAACGCGCCCGGCACCCCGACCACGAGGGCGATGACCACCGCGAGCAGCGCCAGCTTGAGACTCGCCAGCGCCGCGTCCAGCAGGCCGCGGTCGTGCGCCAGCGCCCCGAACCACTTGAGCGTGCCGAGCCGGAGCGGCCATGCGATGATCGGCGAGTCGTGGAACGCGTAGACGATCACCACCAGCAGCGGCAGATAGATGAAGGCGAAGACCAGTCCGCCGGCGAGCCAGAGGCAGGGCGGTCAGGCGGTCGGGCGGTCGGGCGGGCAGGCGGGCAGGCGGTCGGGCGGTCGGGGGCCTCGTCGTGGCAGGAGTTGTTGTCATGCTCCGCCCACCTGTCCACCTGTCCGCCCGACGACGACCTGACCGCCCGCCCGCCCGCCCGCCTGCCCGCCGTAATTCATCGCCGTCTCCACCCGATTCGCGAGCCAGAGCAGGAACAGCGTCATCAGCAGCACGATCACCGACACCGCGGCGCCGAGCGGCCAGTTGTACGCCACACCGAAGAGGCTCCAGACCAGGTTCGACACCATGAGCGCGCTGTCGTTGCCGCCCAGGAGCTGGGGGGCGAGGAAGTCGCCCATGCTGAGCACGAAGGCGAACGTGCAGCCCGCCATGACGCCCGGCAGCGAGAGCGGCAGCACGATCCGACGGAAGGTCTGCCACCGGTTCGCGTAGAGGTCCTGGCTCGCCTCCTTGAGGGCGGGCGAAATCGCCTCGAGCACGGCGTAGATCGGCATCAGCGTGAACGGCGTGTAGATGTGGGTGAGCGCCAGGATCACCGCCCACCGGCTGTAGAGCAGAAAGGTGAGCGGCTCGTCGATCAACCCGGCCGACTGCAGCAGGCCGTTCAGGATCCCCGACTGGCCCAGGATGATCTTCCAGGCATAGGCGCGCACGAGGTAGCTCACCCAGAGCGGGATGATCACCGCCATGTACATGAGCTGCTTGTGTCGCTTGACCTTGAATGCCAGCAGGTAGGCCAGCGGATAGGCGAGCAAGAGCGAGAAGAGCGTCACCCGGAGCGCGATGCCGGCGGAGAAGAGGATCGTGTTCGGGTAGAGCTCGGTGCCGAACAGCCGCTGGTAGTTCTCGAGCGTCAGCTCGTGGGTGATGACGCCGCCCCGGAGGCGCCAGAACGAGTGGACCAGGAGCAGGACGTAGGGAATGAAGAGGAGGGCGGTGACGAAGCCGACCGGGACCGCGGCCGCGATCGCGGTCCGGAGCGCCGGGCGGGCGCGGATCCGGTCGAGGAGCGTGGGGCGCTCAGTCGCCGACACAGCGCGCGAGCTCGACCGGCCAGGAGAGGGTCACCGGTGCGCCGGGTGGCGCGCTCGTGCCGGAGGGCACGCTGGCCACCAGGCGCTGGCCGCCCGGCAAGGTCACGTGTACCCGGAGCGCCGAGCCGGCGTAGACCGCGTCCTCCACGGTGCCGGCGACGGTGTTCTGCCCCGCGGGGGCCCCGTGGCCGTCGATCAGCCGGATCGCCTCGGGGCGCACGGTGAGCCAGGCCTCCCGGCCCACCGGAAGGGCGCCGTCGCACAGCCCCCGGAGTGCCACGTCCCCGACGCGCAGCGTGGTCACCCCGCTCGCGCACTCGACGACGGTACCGGCCAGCAGGTTGGTGTCGCCGATGAAGTCGGCGACGTAGCGCGACGCGGGCCGGTCGTACAGGTCGCGCGGTGTGCCGATCTGCGCGATCCGCCCCTGCCGCATGAGCACGATCCGGTCGCTCATCGTGAGCGCCTCCTCCTGATCGTGCGTCACGTAGACGAACGTGATGCCGAGATCCGTCTGGAGGTGCTTGAGCTCGAGCTGCATCTCCTTGCGGAGCTTGAGGTCGAGCGCGCCGAGGGGCTCGTCGAGCAGCAGGACGCGCGGACGGTTGACCAGTGCCCGCGCGAGCGCCACCCGCTGCTGCTGGCCGCCCGAGAGCTGCCGCGGCGAGCGGGCGCCGAGCTGCTCGAGCTTCACCATCTCGAGCGCCCGCGTCACTCGCTCCTCGCGCTGGGCCGCCGGGACACCCCGCATCCGGAGGCCGTACGCGATGTTGTCCCGCACGCTCATGTGCGGGAACAGCGCGTAGTGCTGAAACACCGTGTTGATGTCGCGCTTGAACGGCGGGAGCGCCGCGATCGGCGCGCCCGCCATCAGGATCTCGCCAGCGGTCGGCGGCTCGAAGCCGGCGATCATCCGGAGCGTCGTCGTCTTGCCCGATCCGGAGGCGCCGAGCAACGTCAGGAACTCACCCGCCGCGATGTCCAGCGACAGGTCGTCGACCGCCGCGAAGTCGCCGAACCGCTTCGAGAGGTGGTGCAGCTCGAGGATAGGCGCGGGCACGGCTACTTGGCGGCCTTCACCTCGTTCCAGATCTCCTGGTACTTCTCGCGCCGCGGGCTCCACTGCCAGAAGTTGACCTTGCTGCCGTAGTCGGAGATGTCGCGCTGGCTCGCGGCCTGCTCGGCCGTCATGTACGACTTGGCCGCGGGGTTGGCCACGATGTACGCGGTCACGTCGTAGAGCAGCTTCTGGGTGAACGGCTGCGCCGTGTATTCCAGCCAGGCGTAGGCGGCGTCGAGGTTCTTGGCGCCCTTGGTGAGCACCCAGTGGTCGGCCCAGGCGGTCGTCCCTTCCTTCGGGATCGTCTCGCCGGCGGGGAACTTGGCCTGGCGGAGCGTGTTGGTCATGAGCGGCCAGCCCTCGCCCGCCACGATCTCGTGGCTCTCGAAGAGCTGCGTCATGTCGCCCGCGGTGACCCAGTACTTCCGGACGTTCGGCCGGAGCTCGAGCATCTTGGCCTTGACCTTGGCCAGGTCCTCGTCGCTCAGGTTGTAGAGCTTGCTCGGCTCGTTGGGATCGTCGAGGCCGAGGTACTGCGCCACCATGTAGAGCGTGGCGATGTCGTCCTGCAGCGAGAGCTTGCCCTTGTACTTCTTGTCCCACAGAACGCCCCACGAGTCCGGCGCCTTGGTGATCTTGGTCGTGTCGTAGATCAGCGGGTTCGGCCCGAACGCCCAGGGCACGCCGTACACGGTGCTGTCCTTCCGGGCCACCTTGAGGTTCCGGAAGCCTTCGCTCAGATCGGTGTAGCTGGGGATGCGCCCCACGTCGATCGCCGAGGCGAGGCCGGCGTCGATGATCGCGGTGGCCGCGTCGCTCGAGGGCGAGATGAGGTCGATCGTCTCGGCGCCGCCGGCGCGGAGCTTGGCGACGAGGTCGTCGCTCGAGCCCATGTAGGTGGCGTTGACCTTGACGCCGCAGGCTTCCTCGAACGGCTTGGTGAACAGCGTGTCGGTGTAGCCTTCCCACACCATGAAGTTGAGCTCGCCGCCGATCGGCTTGGGGCAGAGCTGCGCGAGGTAGGTCTTCGCGTCCGCGCGGGCGTCCTTGGTCGGAGTAATCGTGATCTTCGTGGCCTTGGCCGCCGGCGCGGCCGCCTGCTTGTCGCCCCCGCCGCACGCCGCGGCCACCAGCACTGCCGCGGTCAGGGCGATGAGCCCGGGCACTCTCGAACGCCGCCAGGTCATGGAGCGCAACTCCTTGATGGGAAGTGGGCTGGGGTGAGGGGATCGGCCTCCGGATACAATCCTACATCCGAAACCGGCGCGTGAGAAGGAAGCGCGGGGGTGGCGGCGGCTGGCGTCCGCCTTACTTGTTAGTCGCCGTCAAGTCGCGCAGCTGAGTCTCCGTCATCCCGAGCGGAGCGAGGGACCGTGTAGTCCGGGACGAGTGAGCCTCGAGCGTCGACTCGGCAGAAGGCCGATCCCTCGCTCCGCTCGGGATGACGCGGTGCGTCGGCTGCGACGTCCAGCTCTTTCCACCCGAGGCCGCTCATGCCCGGCGTCATTCGCCTGCAGACCGAGATCCCCGGCCCCAACAGCCGCGCCCTCCTCGCCCGCCGCGCCAAGGCTGTGCCGAGGGGCGTGCCCGCCGTCACGCCCATCGCCGTCGTGCACGCGGAAGGCGCGGTGCTCACCGACGCCGACGGCAACCGCCTGATCGATTTCGGCGGCGGCATCGGCGTCGTCAACACCGGTCACCGACACCCCGGCGTCGTCGAGGCGGTCCGGGCCCAGCTCGACCGGTTCGCGCACGTCTGCTTCCCGGTCTCGACGTACGAGCCCTACGTCGAGCTTGCCGAGCGGCTCAACCGGCTCACGCCCGGCACGCACGAGAAGCGGACCTTCTTCGTCAACAGCGGCGCCGAGGCGGTGGAGAACGCCGTGAAGGTGGCGCGATACTTCACGGGCCGGCAGGCGGTCCTCTGCTTCGATCACGGCTTCCACGGCCGCACCAATCTCACCATGGCGCTCACCGCGAAGGTGATGCCGTACAAGAAGGGATTCGGCCCCTTCGCGCCGGAGGTGTACCGGATTCCGTATCCCTACTGCTACCGCTGCGCCGAAGGGCCGTCGGGCGGCCGCTGCTGCCTGGCGGACACGGCGCGGCTCGAGCAGATCCTGTCCACGACCGTCGATCCGGGCTCGGTCGCCGCCGTCATCATGGAGCTCGAGCTCGGCGAGGGCGGGTTCGTGCCGGCGCCGGTGGAGTACGTGCAGACCCTGGCGGCGTTCGCGAAGCAGCACGGCATCCTGTTCATCGCGGACGAGATCCAGACCGGCTTCGGCCGGACGGGCAAGCTGTTCGCCTCGGAGCACTACGGCCTGGTGCCCGACCTGATGACGACCGCCAAGTCGCTGGCGGGCGGGCTCCCGCTCGCCGCCGTCACCGGCCGCGCCGACGTCATGGAGGCGCCGCACGTGGGCGGCCTCGGCGGCACCTACGGCGGGAATCCGCTCGCCTGCGCCGCGGCGCTGGCGGTGCTCGACGCCATGGAGGCGGAGCGGATTCCGGCGCATGCCCAGCGCACCGGCGACCGGGTCAAGGCGCGGTTCCGGCAGTGGGCCGAGCAGTTCACCTGCATCGGCGACGTTCGCGGGCTCGGAGCCATGGTCGGTCTGGAGCTCGTGACCGACCGCGAGAGCCGGACGCCCGACAAGGCGCTCACCGGCCGGGTCCTGGCGGCGGCACTCGAGCGCGGCCTGGTGCTGCTGTCGGCGGGGACGTTCGGCAACACCATCCGCGTGCTCGCGCCGCTCACCGCCGACGACGCGATCATCGACGAGGGCCTGGACGTCATGGGGGCGGCGCTCGAAGCCGCCGTGGGGCGGACACCGGCCCTCGCATGACGCTCGACCGGGCGCGCCTCGCGGCACTCCTTGCCGAAGAGGAGCGCCGGTTTCACGAGGCGCACCCCCGCTCGCTGGCCCTGTTCGAGCGGGCCCGCCGCTCGCTGCTCGGCGGCGTGCCGATGCACTGGATGGTGCGCTGGGCGGGCGGCTTCCCGCTCTTCGTCACCGGCGGCGAGGGCGCGCACCTCACCGACGTCGACGGCCACCGCTATCTCGATCTCTGCCTGGGCGACACCGGCGCCATGACGGGGCACGCGCCGGCCGCCACCGTCGAGGCGGTGCGCGCCCAGGCGGGGCGCGGCTTCACTTTCATGCTGCCCACGGAAGACGCGGTCTGGGTCGGCGAGGAGCTGGCCCGCCGCTTCGGCCTTCCCTACTGGCAGTTCGCCGTCACCGCCACCGACGCCAACCGCTTCGCCCTCCGCCTCGCCCGCCACATCACCGGACGGCCGAAGATTCTGGTCTTCAACTGGTGCTATCACGGCACCGTGGACGAGACCTTCGCCACGCTCCAGGACGGCCGCACGGTGGCGCGCGACGGCAACCTCGGGCCCGCCGGTCGACCCGGCGCTCACGACGCGCGTCGTCGAGTTCAACGATCTGCCGGCGCTCGAGGCCGCCCTGGCATTCGGGGACGTCGCGTGCGTGCTCGCCGAGCCGGCGCTCACCAACGTCGGCATCGTGCATCCCGAGCCGGGCTTCCACGCGGCGCTCCGCGACCTCACCCGCCGGGCCGGGACGCTGCTCATCATCGACGAGACGCACACCATCTGCGCCGGGCCCGGCGGGTACACCCGAGCCCACGGGCTCGAGCCCGACATGCTGACGCTCGGGAAGCCGGTGGGTGGCGGCGTTCCATGCGCGGTGTACGGATTCAGCGAGGACGTCGCCCGGCGGATCCAGGCCCGGAGCCGGCTCGAGACCGCGGATACCGGCGGGATCGGCGGCACGCTCGCGGCCAACGCGCTCGCCACCGCCGCGATGCGTGCCACGCTCGAGCACGTGCTGACCGAGGCCAGCTACGAACGGACGATCCCGCTGGCCGAGCGGTTCGCGCAGGGCGTGGAGACGGTCATCGCGGAGGAGCGGCTGCCCTGGATCGTGAAGCGGCTCGGCTGCCGGGTCGAGTACTGGTTCCGTCCGGCCCCACCGCGCACCGGCGGCGAGGCGGCGGCCGCGGTCGACCCCGAGCTCGAGCGCTACATGCATCTCGCCGCGCTCAACCGCGGCATCCTGCTCACGCCGTTCCACAACATGGCGCTGCTCGCTCCCGCCGTGACCGAAGCGGACGTCGACCGTCACACGGACGTCTTCCGCGAGAGCGTGCGGGCGGGGAGGCTCTACCGCGGTGATCGAGCGCTTGCGAGCTCGATGATCGAGCGCTGCCTCTGGACCGAAACGGCGCCTGTCTCGCCGGGCCTGGCGGCCGCGGTATCCGCCGGATCGGACGGACGTGGCCATCGTCGGCGGCGGGTACACCGGTCTCGCCGCCGCCCGCGCGCTCGCGCGGCGCGGCGTCGACGTCACCGTGCTCGAGCGGCACGTGATCGGCTGGGGTGCGAGCAGCCGGAACGGCGGATTCGTGCTGCCGGGGTTCAAGCCGGACGTCGAAGTGCTCGCCCGCAAGCTCGGCGTCGCCGAGGCGCGCCGGCTGTTCGAGCTCTCGAAGCAGGCGGTGGAGGGGCTCGAGGCCCTGGTTGCGGACGAGGCGATCGACTGCGACTACACCCGGTGCGGCACGATCATCCTCGCGGCCAGGCCGGGCCACCTGGTGGGGCTCGAGCGCAGCCGGCAGTTTCTCCGGGACCAGCTCGGCCACGAGACGACGCTGTTGACGCGGGCGGACCTCCGCGGCGAGATCGGATCGACCCGATACCATGGCGGCTTGCTCGACCCGCTGGCCGGCGCGGTGCAGCCGGCGTGCCTGGTGCAGGGGCTCGCGCGGGCGGCCGCGAGGGCGGGCGCCCGGCTGGTGGAAGGCGGTCGAGGTCCGCGGGCTCGAGCGGCGGCGCGAGGGATGGACCGTGGCGACCTCCGCGGGCGCCATCCTCGCGCGCGAGGTGCTCGTCGCTACCAACGGGTACACGGGGCCGGCCGTGCCGGCGCTGCAGCGCCGGGTGGTGCCGGTGGGGAGCTATCTGATCGCGACGCCGCCGCTCGATCCGGCGCTCGCGGCCCGGCTCGTGCCGCGCCTCCGCGTGCTGAGCGATACCAAGAATCTGCTCTACTACTTCCGGCTTTCGCCCGACGGCCGGATGGTGTTCGGGGGACGGGCGGCCTTCACCCCGACGCCGGTGGCGCGGAGCGCCGAGATTCTGGCGCGCGGGATGGTCGAGGTGTTTCCCGGAGCTGGCCGGGGTGCCGGTCGAGTATGCCTGGGGCGGGCAGGTGGCGTTCACCGTGGACCAGATGCCGCACGCCGGCCGCCTGGACGGCGTCCACTACGCGCTGGGCTATGGCGGGCACGGCGTGGCGATGGCCACCTGGCTCGGTGCCCGCATGGGGGACGCGCTGGCCGGGGCGGGGAGATCCCGCGGCTCACGGCGCCGTTCCGCGCGGTGCCGCTGTACGGGGGCACGCCGTGGTTCCTGCCGCTCGTGGGGGGGTATTATAGGGTGCGGGATGCGCTGGGGTGGTGAACAGGCGGTCGGGCGGTCAGGCGGTCAGACGGTCGGACGGTCGGAGCGGAGCGAAGGACCGGGCAGTGCCCGTGGGTCATGGGCCTACCTGATCGCCTGACCGCCTGACCGCCTGACCGCCTGACCGCCTGACCGCCTGACCGTCAGTCACTCAACCAAAGGAGCGCCGATTAATTGCGATTGCCGAATGCCGAGGTCCTGCAGCACACCCACCGGTATCTGGAGCTCGTCGCCGGGCGGGAGATGTCGACGGAAGAAAAGCAGGCATTCATCACCGAAACGGTGGACAGCTACGAGCGGTACTCCAACCGCGGGTTCATCTCCTACCGCAAGGCAGTCACCCAGGCCGGCCAATTCGCCGCCCTCGAGTGGAGCGGCAAAGGCGCCATCCTCCACGATCTCCTGGGCCGCGAGTACATCGACTGCCTGGGCGGCTACGGGATCTTCAGCGCCGGGGTCAACCATCCCAAGATCGTCAAGGCCGTCACCGACCAGCTCGGACGCATGGCGCTCAACAGCCAGGAGCTGCTGGAGCCCTGGCGGGCCGCGCTCGCGAAGGTGCTCGCCGAGGTGACGCCCGGCGATCTCCAGAACTCGTTCTTCATCAACAACGGCACCGACGCCATCGAGGGCGCGATCAAGCTCGCCCGGCTGTACACCAAGCGGCACACCTTCATCTCGACGCTCGGCGGCTTCCACGGGAAGTCGATGGGATCGCTCTCGCTCATGGGCAAGGCGTCGTTCCGCGAGCCGTTCCAGAGCGGGCTCCAGGACGTGCGCTTCGTGCCCTACGGCGACGCGGCCGCGCTCGAGGACGAGCTCGAGCGCTGCGACGCCGTGGGGACGCATATCGCCGGCGTGGTGCTCGAGCCGGTGCAGGGCGAGGCCGGCGGCGTCGTGCCGCCCGACGACTACCTCCCCCGCGCCCGCGCGGCGTGCACCAAATACGGCGCGCTGCTCATCGCCGACGAGATCCAGACCGGCATGGGCCGGACCGGCAAGATGTGGGGCGTGGACCACTGGAACGTGGTGCCCGACATCATGTGCCTGGGCAAGTCGATCGGCGGCGGCGTGATGCCGCTCTCGGCGTTCATCGCGAATCCGACGGTGTGGGAGGTGATGATCCCCAATCCGATCATCCATTCCACGACGTTCGGCGGGAACCCGATCGCCTGCGCGGCGGGCCTCGCGGCCATCGAGGTGACGCTGGAGGAGGACCTGCCCGGCCAGGCGGCCGAGAAGGGCGACTTCCTGCTGCGCGAGCTGGCGGGGCTGCAGCGCAAGTATCCCCAGGTGCTGTCGGAGGCGCACGGCAAGGGGCTCTTGATCGGGATGGAGTTTCCGGTGCAGGAGATCGGGTGGCAGGTGGCGGCGGGGCTGTTCAAGCGTGGCGTGCTCGTGGCCGGGACCTACTCGAGGGCGCAGGTCATCCGGATCGAGCCGGCGCTGGGGATTCCGAAGGCGTTGCTGCAGGAGATGCTGAGCCGGCTGGAGGACACGTTCAAGGAGGTGGCGCGGGGGTTGTAGTCGGGCTGGCGTGTCGCGCCGCCCGCCCGTCACCCTGAGCGCAGCGAAGGGGGCATGCCCGAGGCATGCCCCCTTCGCTTCGCTCAGGGTGACCAGTACGGAAGCGCTACTCGGTGGTCTCCTCTTCCGCCGCTGCACCGTACGCCTTGGACCAGCTGATGGTCACGCCGCCCCAGAACTTCACGTCGCTTATCCGGTGTTCGACGGCGACGTGACCTTCATGGCGTCGTCTCCGTTAATGACGAAGTGGAACGCCGGCGTGATCGAGAACGACCCCGCAGTGATCGGAACGCCGGCGGACAGGTCGAGGTGGGTGAAGCCATTGTCCGCGAAATTGAAGAAATCCGCTTGCGGGACGCCGGCGTCGAGGTCGGCGTCCTGTCCCGCGTTGAATCCGGCCAGGGCTCCGAGCGCGAGCGAGAGCTGGTCCTTCGCCCAGCGGGACCGAGTGGCAGATGCTGGCCTCGGCATACAGAACCCTTGATCTTATCCACGTCGTACCATGCCGCGATCTTCGGGACTGAGCGGCGCGTCGAACGCCACCTTGCCGTAGACCTCGACCGTGTTGAAATCGCTGTCAGGGCGAAAAGCGGAGCGGTGTCCTTGTTCGGATAGATGTAGGCAGTGACTCCACCGGTCAGCGTCGCCTTCCCGACGGTGTAACTGATCTCCGCCCACGGATCGAACTCGGCGAAATTGAACGCCGACGATCCGCCGCTCTCGCTGATGTCGTCGTTGGGGTCATCATACTTCCCGAGGTCGATGTTGGCCCATCCACCCAGCGTGATCGACGCCGCGCCCGCCGGGAACGTCACGTACAGGTCCGGCTGCGCGACGGGCTTGTTCGTGAGGCTCAGCCCACGCCACACGTAGGAACTGAACAGGCCCAGGTCGGCACCGACCGTTTGCGCCGCCGCCGGCACGGCGGTCGCGACCAATCCCGCGACGACGAGGGCAGCTCCCAGAACGTTCGCTCGCTTCATTAGTCTCTCCCACAGGCAGAAGTGAAGGGACCACATGGCAACAAAAAAGCCCCTCGAGCTTGTCGAGCGGGCCGGGAACTACCGCACCATCCTGCCCCCGAAACGGCTCGACATCCTACGTGAACACGTAGTAATTGGCGGCGCGATTGCGGTTGCTGTTATGCTGGGGGTGCATTTGATCAATGTACCAGTCGGCGCCTGACCGTCAAGGCGTGGTCCCGTCAGGGTGGCGAACGCCTGTCGGCCAGCCGGTCGCGCGATTCGGTCATGTGGGGAAGGGTGTCAGGGTGTGCACGAATCTACAGCAGTTGCGAAGGCGGGTGCGGCGATACAGCTTGCCGAGGTTCCCCCTCTCGAGCTTCCGAGGCCGGCGCGTGGACTCCAAGTCTACGTTCGTCAAGCGGTTCGGCGACCTGGTGGTGCTGCTGCGCGTCGACCCGGGAAACGACGCGGCGCAGGACCTGGCCTTGTCCGCGGCCTGTGCCGCCGTCGAGGCGGAGCCGGTCGATGTCGAAGCCGGTCTCGCCTGGAGCGTCATCCCCGACGATCTCACTCTCAAGGGCCGGCTCCTGGCCCGCCAGGTCGAGACGGTCCGCGTCGCGGCGGGCGCCGAGCCCCACGAGCTGCTGGCGCTCGCGCGGGCACTCTCTCACGACACCGTCGTCATTCCGTCCTGCCCCAACGTCCAGGTGCGGATGGTGGAGCATCTCGTCCCGCCGCCGGGAGTGCCGGCCGCGCCCGAGGTGGGAGTCGACCGGGGTGCGCCGGCGTCAGACCCGCCAGTGCACACGTGGTCCGGCGGAGCGGCGGGCGTGGGAGGAGCGCCGCCGGCCCGGCCGCGCCCGCCATGTCGGCATCGAGCGCCGCCGGGGCGCCGACCGCCGGGTCCGCGGCGAGCGCCGCCTCCACCTCATCAACGGGCAGCGTTCGGAGATCGAGCGCCTGCACGAGACGCTCGGCCGGAGCGCCCGGAGCATGGCCTGGGACGCGGTGCTCGCCGCCGCGCTCGCGCTCGTCCGCCTGGCGCCTCAGGTACCCGCGGGAAGCCGGCGCATGTTCGGCATCCAGGTGCGGCGTGCCATCCCCCGACGCGCCGTCGAGTCGCTGGTGGACCTCGCGGAAGCAGGATGCGGCGCTCCGCGCGCGCGCAGCCGAAGTGCTGCGGTGGATCGGGTTGGATGCCGCCGAGATCATCCTCGACCGCGCTGGTCCAGGGCGAGGCGATCGGCGTACGCGGGTTCTACTACGACGTGATCGGCGGCATGCCCGGCGCATACCCGCTGGTGACACCGCTGCTCGCCAGCCACCACCCCCACGAGATCCGCGCACGGCGCGGCGCTGCTCGGCCGCCTGGGCCAGCCCGCCGCCATCGACGAGCTGGTGCCGCTCATGAGCCATCGGGACGAGAGCGTGCGGGTGGCGGGCGTGCGGGCCATCGGCGAGATCCACGAGGGCGCGGCGGCGGAGCCGCTCCGGCAGGCGCTGCATCATCCCGACGGCCGGACCCGGGCCGCGGCGGCCGAGGCCATCGCGGTCTGGCGCGGCGGGGTGCTGGCGCTGCTGCTGGTCACTCCGCTCGAGAGCGAGCGCGATCGTGACGCCTGGCTCGCACTCGTCAACGCCCTCGGTCGCATCGGAACGCCCGAGACGAGCAGCGCACTGGAGGGCGTGGCCCTGACCCGCCGGAGCCTGCTCCGGCGGCAGGGATATTCCACCGGGCAGCGGCTCGCGGCGGTCGAGGCACTCGGTCTGTCCGAAGCGCCGGCCGCCCGTGGCACCCTCGAGCGGCTGGCGCGCGAGGCCGAAGGCGTCGTGCGCTACGCCGCGCCGGTGCTCCAGGCGGAGTGCGCGCGCGGGGTAGACGGAAGGACGGAAAGAAGACGCCAGACAGCGCAGGGGTAAGGACCGCCCCGCTCGCTCGCCACTCCCCGTTGCCTCAGCGATGCACGTCGAACCCCTCGATGTGCAGGTCGAGGTTGTGGTTCACCCGAATGCCGACGACGCCGCTGTCGTCGGTGGCCTTCGCGTCCAGGGTGTAGACCGGCTCGCCGTTGACCTTGAACACCACCTTGCTCGGGTCGCGTCTTGTGGTCGATCTCGAGCAGGTTGGTCGCCGTGCCCTTGGCGTCCGGCTTGTGCACCGCCGGCGACGCCACCCACCCCTTCGTGATCTCGGTGGTCTTCTCGCCGTCCCGCCGCTTGACCAGGTACGTCCCGTCCTGTCGCACGAGGAAATAGGTGTACTTCTCCCCCTTCCCGTCGAGCGCCTGTCCGCCGTAGAACAATCCGTAGCCTTCGGCATGCGTGGTCTTCTTGGTCTGGGTGAAGGTGGCGAGCGTGTGGAACGGCCCGGTGCCCGCCATCTTGTCGCGGTACAGGATGATGGCCGGCCCGAGCGTGACGTGGATGCCCTTCCCCATCGCGACCACCTTCACGTTCGCGGTGCCGGCATCCTCGTCGGAGCGGACCGACCAGCCCGCCGGCAGCGCGCCCCCACCCTGCACCGCGTGATCGGGATCGGCATGCTCCCCGTGCTCGTGCGCGGCCTTGTGGGCCGAGTCCTGGGCGGCGAGCGGCCGGAGGCCCAGGCCAAGCAACAGGGCGGGGAGGAGCGAGAGCGGCCTGGCGGCCGAGAGTGCGCGCATCGGTGATGTCCTCGGGAGAGTGGTGTATCGGGTTGCGGGTGTGGCCCGGCGAGCTTAACCTACGGCCCTGCCGAACCCCAGCCCCTGGAGACCGACGATGTGGTACTGGATCGGAGTCCTGCTTGCCACGATCGGCGCCACGCTCATCCTGAGCGCGCTGGCCTTCGTGTCCACGCTCGTCGGGGTGCTGACCAACGCCATGATCGTCCTCGTGTCCGGGCCCGCCATCGACCGGCTGATGGGCCGTCGCGGCGGCGCCTCCGCGCGGTAGCTCACGGCTCCGACCCGCCCGGGTCGGTCTCGGGCGTCGTGGCCGAGCGCAGGGCGGCCTCGTAGTTGATCTTGAGACTGCCCAGCAACTCCCGCAGCCCGCGCACCTTCACCTGCACGCCTCCACCCCGACGCGACATGGTGCTCATGAGGCCCGCGGTCTCCGCGAGGCCGCCCAGGCTCAGCGCGCCCGACTCGGCCTTGATCCTGTCGAGCAGCCGCGCGAGCCCGCGCACGACGACATCGTCCGCCTGGCCGCCCGCCATCTCCTCGATAACCGAGTGGATCCGCCCGAACCGGGGAGGCAGGGTCTGGAGGTAGTCCAGCTGGGCCTGTTGGCGCGAAGACAGTTTGATGGCCATGCCTGAATCTCTCGTGGAGGCGTTCCGTAGGGCAACGGGTCGCTCCGGACGGCGGGTTGGACACCGCCATCAGTACGTGCCGCTACCACCTGTAGGGTACCCCCATGAAGCTCTCGGACCTGTCCATCCGCCGGCCGGTGCTCGCCAGCATGGTGAGCCTGGCGCTCGTCCTGTTCGGTGCCATCGGCTACACCCGGCTGGCCGTGCGCGAGTTCCCCGACGTCGATCCGCCGATCGTCTCCGTCAGCACCGAGCTTCCGGGGGCCAACCCGCAAGTGGTCGAGTCCGCGGTCACCGACATCCTGGAGGAGGAGCTCAGCACGGTCGAAGGGTTGCGTACCCTTACGAGCTCCAGCGCCGAAGGGTTCAGCAACATCACTCTCGAGTTCAACCTCGAGCGGGGCGTCGAGGCCGCCGCCCAGGACGTGCGCGACAAGGTGGCCCGCATCCGCGGCCGCCTGCCGGAGGACGTGCGCGAGCCGGTGGTCGCCAAGCAGGAGGCGGACGCGCAGCCGTTCTACTGGCTCGCGCTCTCGGGCGAGAACTACGAGATGCTCCAGCTCTCGGACATCGCCGACCGGCTCGTGAAGTCGCGCCTGCAGACTCTGCCCGGCGTGGGCCAGGCCCGGATCTTCGGCGAGCGCCGCTTCTCGATGCGCGTGTGGCTGTCAGCGTCCGAGCTGTCCGCCCGCGGCCTGACCGTGCAGGACGTGCAGCAGGCCATCCGGAGCCGCAACGTCGAGGTGCCGGCCGGGCGGATCGAATCCGACCGCCGCGAGTTCACCGTCCGCTCGCTGGGCGAGCTCAAGACCCCCGACGAGTTCGCCGAGCTCGTCGTCTCCAACACCAACGGCGTGCTGGTGAAGCTCAAGGATCTCGGCGCGCGTCGAGCTCGGCGCCGAGGACGAGCGGAGCGAGCTCCGGTTCAAGGGCACCTCGTCGGTGGCCATCGGCGTCGTCCGCCAGTCGAAGTCCAACATCATCCAGGTGGCCGACGCGATCCGGCAGGAGCTGCCCAGGATCCAGGAGTCGCTGCCGCCCGGGGTCAAGCTCTCGATCGGGTTCGACCAGTCGACCTTCGTGTCGCGCTCGATCCGGGAGGCGCAGGATACGCTCATCCTCGCCGCGCTGCTGGTGGTGATCATCATCTTCGTGTTCCTGCGGAACCTGCGGGCCACGATCATCCCGGGGCTCGCGATCCCGACGTCCATCGTCGCGACGTTCGCGATCATGTATTTCCTCGGCTTCTCGATCAACAACTTCACCCTGCTGGCGCTCACGCTCGCCATCGGCATCGTGGTGGACGACGCGATCATCGTGCTCGAGAACGCGTATCGCCATCAGGAGGAGCTGGGCGAGAGCCCCGAGGAGGCCGCCGTCAACGGCACGCGCGAGATCGGCTTCGCCGTCATCGCCACGACCATCTCGCTCGTCGCGGTGTTCACGCCCCTCGCGTTCCTCAAGGGGTCGACCGGGCGGCTGTTCAACGAATTCGGCATCGCCGTGGCGGGCGCGGTGGTGGTCTCCGGCTTCGTGGCCCTGACCCTCACGCCGATGCTCTGCGCCAAGATCCTGCGCGTGCCCCAGCGGCACGGGGCGCTCTACCGCGTGCTCGAGGGCGGGTTCAACGCCCTGGCGGCGGGGTACAGCCGCTCGCTCCGGAGCGCGCTGCGCTACCGCTGGGCGGTCCTGGGCGTGGTGGTGCTGCTGACGCTCGGCGCGGGGCTGGTCTTCCGCAGCCTCAAGCGGGAGTTCGTACCGGCCGAGGACAAGGGCTGGTTCATGACGTTCATCATCGCTCCGGAAGGTTCGTCGCTCGCCTATACCGACGGCTACCAGCGGCAGGCGGAGGCCATCCTGGGCAAGACCAAGGACGTGGAGAGCTACTTCAGCGTGGTGAACATCGGCGACGGCGTGAGCCGCGGGATCATCTTCAGCAACCTGGTCGACTTCGCGCAGCGCACCCGGCCGATCCAGGACATCATCGGGGAGGTCCAGGGGCAGTTCTTCGGCATTCCCGGGGTGATGGCGTTCGCCAGCAACCCGCCGGCGTTCGGCTGGGGCAGCCCGGTCAACTTCGTCATCGGCAACCCTGACTTCGATCTGCTGGTCAAAGGGAACGACACGCTGCTGGCCCGCGCGCGGCAGGTGAAGGGGCTGCTCAACGTGGACAGCGATCTCCGGGTGAACAAGCCGGAGCTGACCGTGAATTTCGACCGCGATCGGGCCGAGGATCTGGGGGTCCCGGTGGGCGACGTCGCCACGACGCTGCAGGTGCTGCTGGGCGGGAACCGCACCAGCACCTTCACCCGCAACAACAAGCAGTACGACGTCATCGTCCAGCTCGACCCGCGCGCCCGGGCCACGCCGAGCGACATGACGGGCCTGTACGTGCGCGGCCGAGGCGGGGAGCTGATCAAGCTCGACGCGCTGGCCAGCGTGAAGGAGGGCGTGGGCGCCCGGGAGCTCAACCACTTCAACCGGGTGCGCTCCTCGACGCTCACCGCCAGCCTCGCGCCCGGCTTCACGCTCGGCGAGGCGATGGACTCGCTCAACCGCATCGCCAACGAGGTGCTGCCGAAGGGAAGCAGCACGGCGCTGGCCGGTGAGTCGCGCGAGCTGGAGGAGAGCGGCTCCTCGCTGTACTTCGCCTTCCTCCTCGCCCTGCTGGTGGTGTTCATGGTCCTGGCCAGCCAGTTCGAGTCGCTGGTGCACCCGTTCACGGTGCTCCTCGCCGTCCCGCTGGCGGTGACCGGCGCGCTGTTCACGCTCAAGCTGGCCGGCGCCACGCTCAATCTCTACAGCCAGATCGGCATGATTCTGCTCATCGGCCTCGTGACCAAGAACTCGATCCTGCTGGTGGAGTACATCAACCAGCTCAAGGAGCGGGGGCTGGAGACGGTGCCGGCCGCGCTCGAGGCGGGCCGCATCCGGCTCCGGCCGATCCTGATGACCTCGGTGTCCACCGTCATGGGGGCCGTGCCGATCGCCTTCGGGCTCGGCGCGGGGTCCATCAGCCGCCGGCCGCTCGGGTACGCCATCGTGGGCGGGGTGCTCTTCTCGACGCTGCTCACCCTCTATGTCGTGCCGGCCGTGTACGTCATCTTCGACGGCCTGCTGGTCCGGATGCGCGGTCGGGCGCGCGCTCCAGGGCACCGCCTCGCACCCGCGGAGGCCGAGTGATCATCGGCCTGCTCCTCGTGCTGCAGGCGGCCGCGACGCCCACGGCGGGCGGCGCGCCCCCGCGGGTGACCCTCGACCAGGCGATCAACCGCGCCACCCGGCTGGATCCCGATTACGTCCGGGCGCTCGGCCAGGTCGACAACGCGGAGTGGGGCCGCCGGGCCGCGCTGGCGGTGTTCGTGCTGCCCTCGCTCACCGCCTCGATCGACGCCACGAAGTACTCGACCGAGTTCTTCAACATCGGCACCGGCCGGAACCAGGCCGAGGCGGTCAATGGGACCATCGAGGCCCGCTACGACCTCTTCAATGCCCGGAAGTTCACCGACCTCGGGCGCACCGGCGCGGAGCTCGAGAGCGCCCACGCGGGCGAGCTCGAGCAGCGGTTCCGCACCGCCCTCCTGGTCGAGTCCGACTACTACGCCGTGCTCCAGAACCAGGAGCTGTCCCGCGTCGCGGCCGACCGCACCCGGCGGGCCGAGGAGGGTCTGGGCATCGCCCGGGCGCGGGTGGTGTCGGGCGCCGCGGTCCAGAGCGATTCGCTGCAGCTCGTGCTGGAGCTGACGCAGGCGCGCACCGACCAGCTCCGGCGCGACGCGTCACTCCGAGTGTCGCGGCTCCAGCTGGGGCGCCGGATCGGCGAGCCGGGCCCGGTGGACGCCGAGCCGGTGGACACGACACCCGCTCCCGACCTGCCGCTGGGGGTCGACGAGGCGGTGCAGCTCGCGGTCACGCAGGGGCCGCAGTACCGGGCGGCACGGGCCAGCGAGCGCGCCGCCTCGGCGTTCCTCAAGGGGCAACGGGGCCAGTACCTCCCCCGGGTGACGCTGATCGGCACCCATTCCCGGTTCGACGACAGCTTCTTCCCGAGCGCGCGCCACGTCTCGGCCATCTCGCTCAACGTCTCGCTCCCGATCTGGGACGACGGGCGGCGCGAGATCGCCATCTCGCAGGCGCGGGTCAACCGCGACGTCTCGCGCGCCATCCGCGACGACCTCGAGCGCGCGGCGCGGCCCGATGTGACGGCGGCGTTCGAGGCGTACGTCACGGCGCAGGCCACGACGGCGCTCTCGAGCACGGGCGTGCTCGTGGCCCGGGAGAATTACCGGGTACAGGAGTCGCGCTACCGCGCCGGCTCCACCACGATCCTCGACGTGCTCGACGCGCAGATCCGGCTCACCCAGTCCGAGGCGGATCTGGTGCAGTCGCGCTACGCCGCGCGGCTGGCCCTGGCCGGCCTCGAGGCGATCCTGGGCCACCGACTCTTCACGAACAGGGATGTCCCGTGACACCGATACATGGACTTCTGAGAGGGCGGCACCCGTCGCTGCTCCGATCCGCGGCACCCGCGCTGGCCCTCGCGCTGGCGCTCGCCGGGTGCGACAAGGCGGAGTCGGCCGGCCGGCCCGGCGGCGACGCCGGCGGAGGCGCGGGCGCGGGTCCGCCCGCCATGCCGGTCGAGGTGGCCGTGGCGCGGACCGATACCGTGGTCGACGCCATTCTCGCCACCGGCCAGATGCAGGCGATGCAGTCGATCGAGCTCCGGCCCGACATCGAGGGCCGCATCGCCGACATCCTGGTGCGGGAAGGCGCCGTCGTGGCGCGCGGCACGCCGCTCTTCAAGGTGGACGACGCCGAGCTCAAGTCCCAGGTGGCGCGGGCCGAGGCGGACCGCGACCTGGCGCGCCAATCGCTCGCCCGGACCCGGGACCTGCTCCAGCAGAAGGCCTCCTCGCAGTCGGAGCTCGAGCGCGCGGAGGCCACGGCGCGGAGCAACGAGGCGCAGCTCGCCCTCCTGGCGACCCGGCTGAACCGGACGGTGGTGCGCGCGCCGTTCGCGGGCGCCGTCGGCCAGCGCTACGTAAGCCTGGGCGACTACGTCACGACCGACACCCGGCTCGTCTCCCTGCAGACGGTCTCCCCCCAGCGGGCCATGTTCCAGGTGCCCGAGCGCTACGCCCAACAGCTCAAGGTCGGGCAGCAGGTGACCTTCCGCGTCGCCGCGCTCCGCGGGCGCGAGTTCGCCGGCCGAGTGGACTTCGTCGATCCCGCGGTGCAGCTTCCCGGGCGCACGATCACCGTCAAGGCGGTGGTCCCGAACCCCAAGCGCGAGCTGGTGCCCGGCATGTTCATCGAGGTGCGGCTCGCGACGGCCGTCCGGCCCGAGGCCGTGGTCGTTCCGGAGGATGCCATCATCCCGCTGCAGGGCTCGAACTACGTCTGGGTCGTGGTCAACGGCAAGGCGACCCGTCGCCAGGTCGATCTCGGCGTCCGCACTCCGGGCTTCGTCGAGGCGCGGACCGGGGTCGAGGCGGCGGAGCAGGTGGTGGTGGGGGGTCAGGAGCGGCTGGCGGAAGGTGCGCCGGTCTCACCCAAGGTGGTCGAGCGGACGCCGGCGCTCGTCAAGGACAGCTGAGGCACCGACGCCCATGCTCGAGCCCGGTACGAAGGCCCCCGCGTTCACCCTGACCGGCCCGGCGGGGGAGAAGGTCTCGCTCAAGGACTTCGCCGGGCGCGACGTCATCCTCTACTTCTACCCCAGGGACGATACGCCGGGGTGCACCAAGGAGGCCTGCGGGTTCCGGGACGCGTGGGACGAGCTCCGGGAGCTGGGCGCCGTCGTGCTCGGCGTCAGCGCCGACGACGCCGATTCGCACCAGCGCTTCGCCGCCAAGTACCGGCTGCCGTTCACCCTGCTCTCGGACCCGGACCGGAGCGTCATGACCGCGTACGGCGCCTACGGCGAGAAGACGATGTACGGCAGGAAGGTGGTCGGGGTCATCCGCTCGACCGTCTGGATCGGTCCCGACGGACGGGTCCGCCGGCACTGGGCCAGGGTGGCCAATGCGGCCGAGCACCCGGAGAAGGTGCTCGCGGCGCTCCGCGAGGGCGAATGACCGCCGCTCCCCGTTATACTTGAACGTTCCTCATTCCTGGACCTCGGGCATGACCGCGCGCGGCACCACCACCACCGGCTCTTCTCCGTCTCCCGGCCCACCCGTCCCCAACGGCCGGCCGGGGCCGACCGGTCCCGCTCCGCCTTCATCTGGATGTGGGAGTGGACCAAGTCGATCGTGGTCGCGCTGGTCGTCTGGTTCTTCCTGAGGACGTTCCTGGTCGAGGCGTTCCGGATCCCGTCCGGCAGCATGGAGAACACGCTGCTGATCGGCGACTTCCTGTTCGTGAACAAGGCGCTCTACGGCGCCGAGGTGCCGCTCATCCACACGCGCCTGCCCGCGGTGCGCGAGCCGGAGCGGAACGACATCCTCGTCTTCGACTCGGTCGAAGAGGAGGGGCTCAAGGTGGTGAAGCGGCTGATCGGGATGCCGGGTGACACGCTGGCGATGGAGGCGGGCCAGCTCTTCCGGAACGGCCAGCGGGTAAACGAGCCGTACGTGGTCCACGGCGATCCCCACCGCTCCGAGGATCCGATCCAGCGCGCCAAGATGCGGGAGTGGCAGGTGCCGCACCTGGCGCAGCGGGACACTGCCTCCTACCAGCCGGACCTGCAGGACTGGGGGCCGATCGTCGTGCCGGCCGATTCGTTCTTCATGATGGGGGACAACCGCGACAGCTCGTACGACGGCCGCTACTGGGGATTCCTGCCGCGGACCAACGTGCGCGGACGGCCGCTGGTGGTGTACTTCAGCTATGACCAGAACAGCTGGAAGTCGCTGCCATTTCTGACCGCGGTGCGGTGGGGCAGGATCTTCACGCAGCCGCAGTAGCGCCGGTCAGGTGTGCCGTGGCGACTCGGGAAGCGAGGAGCGGCTGAGGGTGCGCGGGATGTAGGCGGCGGTGCGGCCGCAGGCGGCGCAGTGCAGGGTAACCTTGCCGCCCTGGGCGTCCTCGGACGAGGACCGCTCGGGAGTGCGTTCGACCTCGGGGGAATTGCAGGAAGGACACACCAGCGGTTTCTGGTCCCGATCCGCAGCGATCAGAATCAGCGCTTCAGGTGCCCGGTACTCCTTGATGCCCCGACGTCCCACAGTCGGCCCTTCCGGCAGGGTCTGGTGGCACGGAAGTGGCTACCCCACCATTCCGTTCAATTTATCGGAAGCCAAGCAGACACGCAAAGGTCCGCACGAGTCGGTGCGACGCGGGAGGGGACTCACATATGTGGCGACTGCTTCGAACGATAGCGCTCGGCATCGGCATGATCGCGGTGGCCGCGGCCCCCGCCGCCGCCCAGGCGACGCACGTGGTGCAGCTCATCGCGGACGCCGGTAAGGACGATTACCGCTTCGCACCGGCTTCGCTCACGGTACGGCCCAACGACGTGATCGTCTTTCGCGTGGCGACTGGCGCTCCCCACAGCATCGTGTTCGAGGGCGAGGGGCTCTCGCCCGGCGTACGCGGCGCCATCAACTCGGCGATGCCAGGACGGTCGGGTGACCTGAGCAGCCCCCTGCTGACGGCGGTGGGGAAGGAGTACCGGATGGTGGTGCCACAGGTTCCGGCTGGCAGTTACCAGTTTTACTGCCTGCCCCATCGGGCGTACGACATGCGGGGCACGATCACGATCGAGTAAGCTAAGTCGTTGGTACATCAGTGATATAGCACATGAAGCCCCACCAGCAAGCTCAGGTGGGGCTTTGTCCTGGGCGTCACAAATCTTGGAGTAGTTGTATATAGGACTACTAGCGAACTGACCTCCGTCATGCGAGAATTCTGGCACTTGAGCCCGGCGGCCAGTCGACGCCGGGCGCCCTGCAGGCGGAGGAGGACTCGTGGTGTCCGAACTTGGTGGTTCCCAGATCTCGACGTTGCTCGAAACCCTGCCCGGCATCGCGAACGTGCTGCGGAGCCCGGTGGCCGATGCCCTGGGCAACGTGATCCGGGCCGGTGCTCGCTTGGCCGACTTCCAGGTACAGGACGCCGAGGAGCTGGTCCGGTACGCGACCCGCCGCGGTCTCCTGGGTCAGGACGAGGGCGACCGGCTCCTGGCCGAGGTGCACGCGGCCGAGCAGCGCCGCGCCGACAAGGCCGCCGAGCGCGAGCGCGCGCTCAAGCTGAAGGCGCGGGCGAAGGCGAAGACGGTCCGGCCGGTGAAGGCGGTCAAGAAGATGAAGAAGGCGACGAAGGGCGTGAAGAAGCGGTAGGCCTGCCTCAGGTCTTGAACTCCTGCATCAACGCGGTCAGTCGCGTCGCCCCCTGCAGGAGATCCCCCGCCGCGGCGGCCATCTGTTCGGTGCTGGCGGTCTGCTCCTCGGCCGCCGCGGTGACTTCCTCGCTGGACGCGGCATGCTCGCTGGCCGAGTGGCTCACCTCGCGGGTGCGGTGCCCCAGCTGCTCCACGATCGCCTGATTGGCGGCCACTTCGCGGGCCACGGCCTCGGCCGCGTCGTGCACCTCTTCGACCGCGCGTGAGATCTCTTCCAGCGCCCGCGCGGCCGCCGTCGCCACGCCCTCGATGCCCTGCACCTTGGCCGACCCCACCTCCATCGTACCGACCACCTGCTGCGTCTGCTGCCGGATGAAGCGCACGGTGTTGGCCACGTCCTCGGCCGCGGCCGCGCTCGAGTCGGCCAGGCGGCGGACCTCTTCGGCCACCACGGCGAAGCCGCGGCCATGCTCGCCCGCGCGGGCGGCCTCGATGGCGGCGTTGAGGGCGAGCAGGTTGGTCTGCGACGAGATCTGCTTGATGAGATCGATGAACGCCGTGATCGGCTCCGACGAGCGGGCCAGCTCCTGCACCTGCCCGGCGGACGTCCGCACGACCTCGCGCACGTCGAGGAGCGACTGGCCCGCCGCGGCGACGTCCGACCGGTGGCGCGCCGCCAGCTCCTGGATCCGGTCGCCCAGCTGGGCCACCCGCGCGGCCGCCTGGGCGTTGGCTTCCGCGATCTCGCGCAGGCTGCTCCAGCAGCGCGTCGGCCTTCTCCATGCCGCTCACCTGCTGCTCGGCGCTGGCCGCGATCTTGACCATCGCCGTCGAGATCTCGCCGCTGCTCGCGGCCAGCTCCTCGCTCATCGCGCTGAAGTCGCTCGCGCTGTTGCCGATCTGACTCGCCTCGCCGACGACCGAGCGCACGACGTCCCGGAGGCGGCTGCCCATGTCGTCCATCGCGCGGCCGAGCCGCTCGATCTCGGTCGGCATCGCCGAACCGAGCTGGATGGGGCGCAGGTCGCCGGCGCCGAACTGCTCGGCCGCGCCGATGAGCCGGCTGAGCGGCCGGTCGACCGATCGGACGGTGCCGAACGAGGTCACCGCGCCCACGAGCAGCGACGCGAGGAACAGCCCCCACAGCACGTTGCGCCGGTTGGCCGCCTGCCGGTGCAGATCGTTCGCGCGCGCCGACGCCCGGGTGGTCTGCGCGAGGCCGAGCGCCCGCACGTCGCCCAGCAGCGTATCCGACGGGCCGCGCGCCAGGTCGGCCATGCGGCGCGCCTCGTCGGCCCGGCCCAGGTCGGTCAGGGCGTGCGCCATGCCGTACGCCACCTCGATCTGCGCCTGATTGGACGCGATCTTGTTGACGATGTAGCGGTCGGCGGTCGCGAGCGACCCGAGCGAGCGATATCGGCGCTGATAGGCATAGGCCGAGTCGCCCTCCTCGATCGTCAGCATCCGGAGCCGCTCGTTTGGACGGGCCAGGTACGATTCCGCCGACCGGATCTCCGACGACACCGAGGAGACCAGGCCGTTGCCGAGATCGGTGCTCTCGAGCAGCAGCGAGATTTCCTCGGACACCGAAGTGTCCAGCGACCGGATCGAGTTGACCCCGAGCAGCGCGATGCCGAAGACGAGCGCCAGGAGCAGCGCCATCTGCGCGATGACGCGGTGGCGGAGACTGGGGAGCAGCCTCATTGCGTGCCCTCCGGCGCATCGGCGCCGTTGACCACAGCCGACCGCGCCACCTCGCACGAGACCGATGTAGACGTTCTGGTCGGGGACGTCGCCGTTGGCGTCGAACGCGACGGTGCCGGTGACGCCCTCGAACGGCTGCGTCACCGAGCCCACGCCCGCCAGCGTCCGCCGGATGGCCGCCCGGCTGGTCCCGGCCCGCGCGATCACGTCCCGCAGCAGGTAGATGGCGTCGTACGTCGCCGCCGCGGGCTGGTTCGGCATCCCGGCGTCCGGATACTTCCGCCGGAAGGCCTGCGACGAATCGACGGTTGGGCGCGCTCGGGATCGAGGGGAAATAGGGCGACGAGAGGTAGACGCCGTCGGCCAGCGCGCCCGCGGCCTGGATGCCCTCGAGCCCATCGCCTCCGAGGATCGGCATCTTGAGGCCGCGCTTGCGCGCCTGGCGAATGATCTCCTCGGCCTCGCTCCGTGTTGCCGGCCACCACGATGAACTCGGGCTGGCTCACCGCGCGCGAGGCGGTCGAGGTACGGGCCCACGTCGGGTCGTTCGCCCAGGTACGGATCGACCGCCTGCAGGTTGCCGCCGAGGCGGACGTATTCGGCGACGAACGTCTGCCGGATGCCGCGGCCGTACTCGTCATTGAGGTAGAGCACGGCGCCGCGCGTGAGGTGCAGCCGGTCGCGCACCCAGTGGGCGAGCACGGTGCCGTGCGCCAGGTCGCTGGGGCAGACCCGGAACGTGTAGTCGCCCGCGGCGGTCACGTCGGGCGAGGAAGACGACGGGCTGATGGCGACCACGGGGTCGCTGCCGCCGTTGTAGACTGGCGCGGCGGCGAGCGTCATGCCGGAGAACAGGTGGCCCACGACGGCGGAGACATCCGAGTCGTAGAGGTCGCCCGCGACGAAGACCGCCGAGTCCGGATCGGCGTAGTCGTCCCGCGCCACCAGCTCGAGCCGGCGGCCGTTGATCCCGCCGGCGGCGTTGATCTCCTCCGCGGCGAGCTCGGCGGCCTGCCGCATCGGAAGGCCGATCGGATCGCTGAAGGAGCCCGCCACGCCGATCCGCACGGGCCCGTTGCCGCTCGACGGGCAGGCGACGAGCAACCCGACCGCGGCCAGCGGCAGCGCCGTGCGGAGCGCAAATAGCCTCACATCGTCGAACAATGCCAAGACGGACTCCCCGATGGATGGTCGTCGCGCGGGGCCGGCGTGCGGCCCGGTCGGCGCGGTGACCGGCGGCCGACGAACGTGGCGTAACTGATTTATCGATAGTTGTTTAGAGTGCTGCCGCTGGTCCGGGTACTCGGCGGGTGGCAGGCCGGAAGGCCCCCCGGACTCGTGGCGAGTGGCCGGGAGTGCAATTTACGTACTCACGGTACATGCTCAGAGCTGAATGGGCTGGCGAAGCACAGCGAGAAGGAGCGACGTGATCGACTGGAGCATGCGGGCGCCCGATGCCACCTTCGACCTTCACGGGCAGACGGTGCTCGACGCGGTCGCCAACGCGGAGCACTTTCTCCGGGCGCAGGCGCGGGCCCGCCGGGGCGGGGTCGTGCGGCTCATCACCGGGCGCGGCCGGGCGGGCGGCGCCGCGCCGATCCGCACCCGGGTGCGGACCCTGCTGCGGCGCTTGAAAGCCGCGAACGAGGTGGTGAAGGATTACGTGCTGGAAGAATCCGAAGGAAGCTACCTGGTGCGGCTGGCCGGCTGACGACGGTCCCGGCCCCAGGCGTCGAGAACCCGGCCGTCTACCAGGCTCACCGAGGCCACCTTCTCGCCGCGCTCGATGCGCCAGGTGAGCCGGAGCATCCGTCCCTGGCGCACCCACTGCATCATCCACTGTGAGCCCTGCACGGTCGCGTCGACCCGGCCGTAGCGGCGCTCGATGGTCCGGCGCCAGTGGTCGAGCTGACCGGCGCTGACCGTGCTCGAGAGGGTGATCACGCTCGCCACGCTGTCGATCGCGGAGACCCAGAGGCTGACCCGCTCGCCAAGCTCGACGTCGGTGACCGCGGCGCGACACTCGCTGACTCGGCGATCGGCCTTCGCGCGCTCGCAGCGCAGGCGCCCGCCATCGAGCGCCTGCAACAGCGTCTGCAGCTCGGCAAGGGTGGCGCCGGCGCGGAAGCCGTGGAACTCGAGCGGAGCGGTGTCGGCCGGCATGGGCTCGGCGGGCGCCGGCCGGGCGGCGGCGAGCAGCAAGCAGGAGCGGGCAGACCGCGCGAAGGACTGGAGACATGAGATCTCGGGGCCTCGACAACACAGAGCCCAACACCCCCCGCCGGAGAGGCGAGGGGCTCGGGTGAGACTGGCTCAGCGTCGGTACGGGAAGGGCGCGGAGCGCCGGAGTGTCAGACCTTGCGGACGTTGGAGGCCTGAAGGCCCTTCGGGCCCTCCACGACCTCGAACTCCACGGCGTCTCCCTCGGAGAGAGAGCGGAACCCCTCGGCGATGATGGCGGTGTGGTGAACGAACACGTCCTTGCCGCCGTCCTGCGCGATGAAGCCGAACCCCTTTGCGTCATTGAACCACTTGACCGTGCCCTTCGCCATGTTGCAACCTCTTGAAAGGGAGCCCGAGGGCTCCGGGAAACCCCCGGCCTTCGTGGCCGGGAAAACGCCCCAAAAGAAAAAGCCGCCCGGACCCTGAGGTCCGGCCGGCCGACGGCGATTCACGATTGCAAGGGATTGACTTCGCGCAGCATAGTCCAAGCTCATGCGCGATTTGGGATTTGTCAATATGGGCGCGCGCTCAGCGGAGGACGACCCCCGCGGTGCGGAGCTCGTGGTCGAGCAGCCAGCGCTTCTTGGCCAGCCCACCGCCGTAGCCGACCAGAGAGCCGTCCTTGCCGACCACCCGGTGGCAGGGGATCAGGATCGCCAGGTGGTTGGCGGCCACCAGCCAGCCGATCTGCCGTGGGTGGAGCCGGGTGGCGCGCGCGATGTCCTCGTAGGACCGGGTCTCGCCGAGCGGGATGCGCCGCAGGGTCTTGAACACCGCCACCTGGGCGGGGGAGAGATCGAACCACTGCTTGAGATGATCGGGGAAGGCAATCGGGCGCGCGGATCCGGCGAAATACTCGTCGAGCCAGGCCGCCGTCGCGCGGCACGGGCCCTGGGCGATGTGCAGCTCGGGGATGGCCGAGCGGAGCCGCACCGCCCACTTCACTGAGGTGGCGCGGTGGGGAAATTCGACGACGAGCGGACCGGCCTCGCACTCGACGAGGGTGAGCGCGCCGACCGGTGAGCCGTATGTCGTCCACTCCACGTGCATGCGGTCTCCGGGAACTCGGGCCGGGAGAAAGGTACCCCGCTCTCCTCGGCGGGTCCACACGAGCCGGCTGGCGCTCTGACGCGGAGCCGCCGTTGCCCTTAGATTCATGAGATGACATCACCGCAAGCGCTGGTCGTCCGTACCTTCACCGATCGGGCCGAAGGGCTGTCCCACTTCGTGCTCCGCGCCGGAGAGGCGCCCCGCCTGCTCGCCTTCGACGACGCGCTGGGCTGCCCGGTCGAGACGGCGCTCGCCGCGCTCGAGTGGACGGGTGCGGTCGGCATCCTGCTGGACGACGACCTGCTGCATGCCGCCCGGCTCACCAGCGAGACGGCCGCCGCGGTGATCGAGCGGAAGGGACCCGACGGCCGGCGGTTCATCTATCTCGGTCCGCGGCTCGACGCGCCGCCGATGGACGTCTTCGAGGGCGCCGTGCTGTTCGACGAGCCCGGCGTGAAGGCGGTGGAGTTCACCCAGCGCGCGCATGGCCTGGCGCACTTTCTCCGTGCCACGGCCGGGGCCGGTGCCCTGCTCGCCCTGCTCGGGCGCCGGGCACCGGAGATTCGGCACCTGCGCCGGTGGCTCGGGGCCATCATGCAGGAGCTGGACGTGCCGCGCCCGCTGGTTGCCGGATGGTTCGCCGCCAGCTCGGCGGGATGCCTGTTCGGCTCCAACGAGCCCGACCCGGAGCGGACGTACCGCTACGTGGAGGTCGGACTCGAGTCCTGATCGGGACTCGGAGGTCGAGTCCTGGGGCGTGATTTCGGTATGCGGGTGTGGATTCACATCTCCACATCGTGTGGACGGAGCCGGTAGAATGCGCGGCCGATGAGGGTTAGGAATCCACATACCGGACCAGTAGAAGCGACGTAACCCGAATAAAATCAGGCACTTGCGAGTTTTTCGCAGGTGCCTATTTTAGTGGCACGCGCTTGGAAGGAAACGTGCTGGGACCCCGAGTCACAGTGGCGGCCTGCCGAGCGGGTTCGAGCGGGATATCAGGGGAGAAAGCCGACGCAACCAAGGGCTCAGGCTCTCGTCGATCCTGGTGATCACCCCGGCTCAAACAGCTGAAGCCAGTCGCGTGCTTCATCCACTCCGATCTTGCGCCTCGGAGTGCAGTGCGAACGGTCGGTCCGCGACCCGATCTGACTCGCAGCGCTCGAATGGACGAACCAGGTGGGATGGCCATCCGGCCTGGGGATGGAAACCAAGGCCTCGCCTCGCCCTCCCGAGCGGCGTATCAGCCAACCGGTGGCAGGTGAGAGAAGAACGGCGGCAGCAATGCCCCGACCTCGGGTAGTCCATGCGTGGGACGGCCGTCTAGCCACGACTAGGCGGCCGTTCCGTTTTTGTTACCCCCTGCCGTTCGCTCCCCAATCGCTGCTGCCGCGGTACGCCCGCCGCCGATCGAGCTGCCAGAGCCCGCGCGGGCTGACGAGCGCCTCGCCGGTGAAGTTGTCCGGATCGGTGAGGGCGTCGGCCATGCTCGCGGTCTTGGCGCTCGCGTTGTCGGCGAAGTGAAGCACTTCGGCCTCGAGCGTCATGGGTGCCACCGCGGCGCCGAACTCCTGCCGGCCGTGGTGGGACGCGATGAGGTGGTGCAGGATCGTGAGCTCGCGCTCGGTGCAGGGCGCCGGGTGCGTTTCCGCGACGCGCCGGCCGAGCATGAGCATGCCGAGCGTCACGTGGCCGAGCAGCGTGCCGCGCTCGGTGGCCTCGAACGCGCCCTCCCAGCGGTATGCCTCGAGCTTGCCGATGTCGTGGAGCAGCGCGCCGGCGAGGACCACATCGGCGTCCGCTCGGCAGACCCTGGCGATGGCGCGGCCGATGGCGGCGACCTCGCAGGTATGCGCCAGCAGACCGCCCAGCTCGGCATGGTGACCCGTCGTGCTGGCCGGGCACTGCTCGTAGCGCGCGCGGAAATCGCCATCGGCGTAGAACAGGTCGAGCGTGCGGCGGAGCCGCGGGCCCGGGATCTCGCTCCGCCAGCGATCGAGGGTGTCCCAGTACGGGGCGACGTCCCCGACGGACGGAAGCAGCTGTCGCCAGTCGATGGCGCCCCGGGGCAGGAGCCGGATGGAGCTGACCTTGAGCTGCCGCTTGCCGTGATACAGGCCGACCTCGCCGACGACCTGCGCCACGGCGCCGCGCTCGATGCCGGCGATGCGCGGCTGGTCTTCCGCCCAGAAGGGCGCCGTGGAGAGCTGGCCGTGCCGGTTGCCGAGCGTCAGCGTGGTGAATCCGCCGCGGGCGGAGTCGCGGTGCTCGACCTCCACGACGAGGAGCGAGTCCTGCACGCGATCGCCTACGGCCAGCTGCTTCAGATCGGGGAGTGCGGCCAGGTCTCGATCACGGCGGCTCCGGCTGTTTCACGTCGGCGTTCGGCTGTAGCTTGAGACATGACCCCGATGCATCTGCTGGTGCTCGAGCGCGATCCCGCGCGCCGCGAGGCGCTGCTGGGAGTACTGCGCTCGGGTGGGCACCACGCGGTGGCGGCGCCGGACGCGCCCGCGGCGGCGGCGGCCATCGGACTCCCGGGCTTCGATGCTCTGCTGCTCGACCTCGGCCTTCCCGAGCTCGACGTGCCCCGGCTTCGCGAGGTGCTTGCCCCGGCCGCGCCGCCCGCGCCCGACTCGCTCGAGGCCGCCGAGCGGCGGCACATCGCCCTCGTGCTGCGCCACACCCACGGTAACAAGCGCCAGGCCGCGCACCTGCTCGGCATCTCGCGCTCGACACTGCTCCACAAGGTGCGGAAGTACGGACTGGCCACCGGGGTGCTGCTGACGTTCGCCGCCGCGTGCGCTGCGGTAGGCACGCGACCCCTCCTCGAAAGTGCCGTCAACCTCCGAGCCAGCCGAGGGGCCGCGCGCTCAGGGCACGATGCGCACCCGTCCGAGGCGGGACACCACGACGGTACGGCTGGCGGCGCCGCGGCTCAGGGGGAACGAGGCGTTGGACAGGCCGATCGAGATGCCGACAGGCGAGAAGACGATGACGTGGCCCGGTCCCGCCAGCGCGACCCCTTCCGCGGCCGGCCCGGGAGCGCGCCAGGTGTCGGCGGCGGCACCGCGCGGACGCATGGAGAGCTCGGCCGCGCTGATGGTGAGCTCGATGACGCGGCTCTGGAGGATGGCGCTGATCCGGGCCCGCCGATGGGCGGACACGATCTCGACCGCAGCCCGATCGACGGCCAGGCTGTCATTGAAGCCGCGAAGGCGCGGTACGGCGATGGCCGCCAGGATCCCGATGATAGTCAGTATCAGGACCAGCTCGATGAGAGTGAAACCGCGTCGCATGGGGGCCAGGATAGGGGCGCCGGGCCAGGGTTCCGGCACCCCTTTTCTGCCGGCAGACTGCCGAAATCTGCGTGCACTTGCCTGCGGGCTCCCGGTGGGCGATACTAGCTCCTACCCCAGCCACTCTCACAGAAGGGCGCGCCCTGTTCACGCCGCAGCAACTCTTCGGTGAGGCCGAGCCTTCAGCAGACGTTCTGACCCACGCGCCCTTTCTGGAACGCGCGCGCGCGGAGCATGAACGCGAGCGTGAGGTGCCCGCCCGATTGGCCCTTGGGGCCTACCTGGTGTCGCGTTTGGTCGACCGGCTGCTCGCACGCGACACGAACGAGGCTGCGCGTGAAGGGCTCCTCTGGCAGCTCGACGCCGTCCGGCGCCATCTTCGGGAGTTGCCCCCCGACTCTCCCGAGAGCGCCCACCTTCACGGCATCGCCGACGCCGTCTCCATCGGCCCCCAGCCGCTCGCCGGCCTGCGCTTGAGCCTGATGGCGTACGCCTACTTCCTGGAGCACGAGGCTCGGCTGGAGGAGGCGCTGGAGGTCCTGGCGCTCGCGGTCCGGACGCACGGGCCCGAGGTGCCGGCGGAGGACTTCGCGGCATCGGCGCTGTTCGCCGGGCGGCTCAACCGGTTGCTTGCCCGATGGAACGAGGCCACGACCTGCTATATGTCGGCGGAGTCGGCGGCCGAGCGGGCCGGCGATCGGGTGCTCGGGCTGCGCTCCCGCCTCGGCCGGAGCGCGGTGCTCCGCGGCCAGGGCAACCTGCCGCTCGCGCGTGCCATGGTGGAGATCGTCATCGAAGCGGCGCGCGCCGCCGGTCTCCGGGACGTCGAGGCCATGGCGCTCACCGACCTCGGCGCGGTGTACGCCGACCGAGGGGCGTCGCGTGGAGGCGGTTCAGGCGAACTACGACGCCTTCCGCATCACCGAGGACGCGCTGCAGCGGATGCGCGTGCTCGGCGACCTCGGCATCGGGCTCAAGGAGATCGGCGCCGTGGACGGCGCACGCATCGCATTCGAGCTGGTCGTCGGCGCGCGCACCAGCTTTCTGGTGCGCGACCAATGCCCTCCTCGAGCTCATGGAGCTGGAGTCGAGCGTGGGCGACCGCATGGCGTTCGAGCGGCGGCGTGCCGAAGCGGAGAAGGCGCAGGGCCGGATGCCGCCGAGCATGATGACGGACTATTACTACAAGGCCGGTGTGGGGCTGGCGCGGTTCGGACAGATCGGTCGCGCACGCCAGTTTCTCACGGCGGGCCTGGCGCTGGCCGAGACCCATCGGCTGAACGCCTGGTATTTCCGGTGCGAGAAGGTCCTCGCGAACCTGACGGGATGTGAACTCCGCGAGCCCGAGCCCGCCACCCATCCCGGCCTCGGCGAACTGCCGGCGGTCCGGGCGGTGGCGGTCGGGCTCCGCGAGTACGCCGCGGCTGCGATCTAGCTAGTTGTTGGAGCCCTGATTCTCGAAGGCGGGCGTGGTCGATTCGGACGGCCCGGTGGCGTCGCTACGCGTGCAGGCGGCGGAGGTGAGGGTGGCGAGGGTCAAGGATGCGATCGCGAGCCACTTCGTGGTGGAGGACATGGTATTCCCTTTCAGCTGGCGTCTGGGGTGACAGGGTGACGCCAATCTGGTAGGAGCCCCTCGGCGTGTAATAGGCCTTTTTTGCGACAAATAGGGGCCGATTTGCGACATTTTGTTCTCGCCGCCGTGCCGGCCGAGCGATTATTCCGGCTCCGCTCACTGGATCCCGACCGGTTCGTCTGGGAGGCGGTGAACACGTGGCCTGAAGCGGTCGAGGCCATCCGCGCCAGGCCGGTGCAGATGGCGGTCGTCGATCCTCTGCTCGGCGGCACCGTCCCCCGCACGCACGGCATTGGGCGCATCCGCCAGTTCTTCCCCTCCCTGCCGCTGCTGGTCTACACCGAGCTCGCGCCCGCCACCGCCGGTGTCCTGCTGGAGCTCGGACGCACGGGCATCCGCCGCGTCATCGTGCATCGGTTCGAGGACGCCCCGGGCTCGCTCCGGAGCGCGCTGTTGGCCGAGCTGGAGCAGAGCGCCTCGCAGCAGGTGATCCTTGGACTGGGGCAGATTCTCCGCGAGCTGCCGCCCGAGCTGCGGCTTGCGCTCGAGGGCATGCTCCACGCTCCGGGGGAGGGTCCCACGGTCACCGCGCTCGCCGACCGCGCCCGGCTCACTCGCCGCACCTGCGAGCGCTGGTTCACCAAGGTGGGTCTGCCGTCGCCGCGGGTGGTGATGGTGCTGACGCGCCTGCTGTACGCGCACCGGCTGCTGCTCGACCCCGGCTACACGGTCGAGGACGTGGCGATGAAGCTGGGGTATAGCAAGACCAAGACGCTGCAGATGCACCTGCGCGCCGTGTTCGGCCTCACCGCGGGGGAGCTCCGGGTGTCGCTCTCCATCGACGAGGCGATGGCGATGGTCACCAGCCGCTACTTCACCACTCCCCTCCGCCGGGCCGCCGCATCGTGAAGCCGAGGGTGCTGATCGTCGACGACGAGGCCGCGCTTGCGCCGGACGCTGGAGCGGGTGCTCCGGGGGATGGGCTACGACGTGGTGACCGCCGCCGACGCGCAGCTCGCCTACGAAGTGCTGCACGAGACGGATGTCGACCTGGTGCTGCTCGATCTCCATATGCCGCAGATGTCGGGGGACACGTTCTTCGTGGCGCTCGTCCGCCGCTGGCCGCGTCTGGCCGAGCGTATCGTGCTCATGACCGGCGACTCCTTCGCCGAGATGGATCACTGGCCCCTCGAGCTGCGGGTCCGTCCCCTGTTGCTCAAGCCCTTCACGCTCGAAATGCTTCGGGCCACCCTCGTCGCCACGCTCGAGCGCGCGTCCGGCGACCAGCGTGCGGGGAGCGGATCCGCATGACCATGACCGCCGGACTGCCGCTCACCGCCCCACCCGACCCGCTCACCACGCTCCGAGAGTACCGGTCGCTGGCGCCCTGGGGTCTTCGCGATCTCGCGGCCCTGGCCGCCGGCATCCTCGACGCGTCGGGGGTGGTGCCGGTGAACGCCGCCGCTCGCGCCCGGCCCAGCGAGCGCACCATCCGGTTCTACGTGGCGCGCGGGCTCGTGAGTCCGCCCGACGGCCGAGGCACCGCCGCGGTCTATTCGTATCGCCATCTGCTCCAGGTGCTCGCCATCAAGCTGCGCCAGATGGAAGGCGCCACGCTCGAGACGATGACGCGCGAATTCGCGGACCTGACCGGCGACCTGATCGAGCGGCGGGTGGCCAGCGTCCTCGGACCCGCGCTGCCGCGGCCCGACCGCCTGGCGTTGCTGCAGGCGCCGGGGACGGGCCGTGGCCGCGTCGGACGGGCACTGCTCGGATGGCTCGCCCCCGTGGAAGGCACCGCCGGCGTCGCCACGGCGTGCCGCCGTATCGCCATCACGCCCGGCATCGAGGTGCTGATCGACGAACAGCATCCGGTCCTCCGCCTCAATGGCGACGTGGACGCCATCGCCGAAGCGCTCCGTCAGGCGCTCGCGGGACTGGTGGCGCCCTAAACCCCTCTCCCAAGGACCGATCATGGCCCTCCTCATCCTTCTGGTCATCCTCGCCGTCATCGTGCTCTGGATCATCGCGGCCTACAACGGGCTGATCGCGCTCAAGAACCAGGTCGCGAACGCGTGGAAGCAGATCGACGTGCAGCTCAAGCGGCGGCACGACCTGATCCCCAACCTGGTCAACACGGTGAAAGGCGCGATGGACTTCGAGCGATCCACGCTCGAAGCCGTCATTTCGGCGCGCAACAAGGCGGTGAGCGCGAGCGGCGTGGCGCAGACGGCGAAGGCGGAAGGCGAGCTGACCCAGGCGCTGGGCCGGCTGTTCGCGCTGACCGAGGCCTACCCCGACCTCAAGGCCACGGGCAACGTCGCCCAGCTCCAGGAGGAGCTGACCAGCACGGAGAACAAGATCGGCTTCGCGCGGCAGCTCTACAACGACACCGCCACGCAATACAACACCGAAGCAGGCCACCTTCCCGACCATGCTCGTGGCCGGTCTGGCGAAGGCGACGCCGGCGGAGCTCTGGCAGATCACGGACGACACGGAGCGCGCGGTGCCGGCGGTCGATCTGTCGTCCACCAAACCGACGCCGTGAGCGCGGACGCCAACCTCTTCGCGCAACAGGAAGCCAACCGCCGCCGCTCCACCTGGCTCGTCATCGGCTTCATCGTGTTCTTCGCCTGGGTCGGGTTCGGCGGCGATCTGGCCTTCGGCGCTCCTCACCGCCGACGCCCCGGCCGGGCGCCTACCATCACGTCTTCCCCGTCATCGGATCTGTTCACCACCCTGGTGGCCGGCGGTATCTGCTGGTACTCGTGGCGCTACGGGCCGCGCCAGGTGCTGTGGTCCACCGGTGCCCGGGAGCTGATCGAGCCCGCCACGCCGGAGGAGCGGCAGCTGGTGAACGTGGTGGAAGAGATGGCGATCGCGTCGGGTCTCCCCCGGCCCCGCGTGTGGATCGTGCCCGACGACGACCCGAACGCGTTCGCGACCGGACGCGATGCCGCGACCGCGAGCCTCGCGGTCACGGAGGGCCTCCTCCGTACCCTCTCACGTGACGAGCTGCAGGGGGTCGTGGCCCACGAGATGGCGCACATCCAGAACCTCGACGTCCGGCTGATGACGTTGCTCGCCGGAATGGTCGGGGCCATCGCGCTGATGTCGGACGGCATGGGGCGGATGATCCGGGGCACGCGACCCGTGGGTGGGGGCGGGCGGAGCGTGGGAGGCGGCAGCCGGGGAAAGGGCGGCGGGAATCCGCTGGCGCTGGTGGTGCTGGTGCTCTGGCTGCTCACGCTGGTGGTGGCGCCGATCGTCTCCCGCATCCTCGCGATGGCGGTGAGCCGGAAACGGGAGTACCTGGCGGACGCCACCGGCGCCCAGTTCACCCGCAATCCGCTGGCGCTCGCCTCCGCGCTCGAGAAGCTCGAGGCGGCGGCCTCGCCCACGCGCGCCATCACGCGCGGCGCGGCGCATCTGTGCATCGTCGATCCGGCGCCGGGTCTGTTCTCCAGCCGGGAGGGCTTCTTCGCCAACGCGCTGGCCTCCCATCCGCCGATCGGGCAGCGGATCACCCGGCTGCAGGGCATGGGGTATCTGCCCGGCGCGCCGGCAGCGCCCTCGGCCGCTCCCCAGGTGTAGCCGTCCGGCTCAGCTCACCAGATCGACCATGTCCGCGGTGAAGCTCCCCGGATCGAAGGGCAGCTCGATGACCCGGTCCGCGCCCGCGCTCCGCGCCGCCTCGCCATCGCCCGCGACGAGGGCGACCACGCGATAATCCCGGAGCGGCGGTGGATCGAATCCGCCGAGCGGATGCGCGCCGGCGGCGCCGGCGCCGCCGAGCAGAAGCACCAGGGCCACGCCGACGCGCCCGGCCGCGAGCTGGAGGTCCTCGGTCGTGGCACAGCGCTCGACCGCGAACCCGGCGTGGCCGAGCAGGAGCACCACGATGCGGGCCATGCCTTCCTCGGCCACCTGCACCAGCGCGGTGCCCCGGTGCGGGGCCGGCGCGCCCAGGTTCTCGGCATCGAGATCCACCATCTGGATCCCGGGCAGGTACGTCTTGGTATGGATGGCCCGCAGGTGGCCGATCTGCCGCACGATGTCGCTGATGCGGCGCAGCGACGTGCGCAGACCTTCCAGGGCCTGCTGCCGCTGCTCCGGGGGCAGGTCCGGGTCGGCCAGCAGCAGCTCGACGTCGGTCGAGGCCGACATCAGCGGATTGTTGATCCCGTGGTGCAGGGCGACGGTCATCTCGCCGATGGCGGCGAGCCGCTCGGCGCGGACCAGGTCGCGCTCGGCGGCCACGAGCGCCTTGCGCAGCTCCCGGCCCCGCCGGACGCGCTCCAGGATCTCGGGCAGCATCTCGAGCAGCGACTGGTCCTTGGCCAGGTAGTCGTCGGCGCCGAGCCGGAGCGCCCCGGCGGCCAGCGACTCGTTGCCGTGGGCCGTGATGAGGACGACGGCGGGGGGATTGGGGCGGGCCCGGATCACCTCGAGGATGTCGAGGCCGTTGGCGTCGGGGAGCTGGTGGTCGAGCAGGACGATGTCGATGCCGTCCAGCGACTCGAGCGCTTCGCGCCCCGTGGTGACGTGCACGGCCTCGCCGAAGCCTCGCGACCGCACGAGGTGCAGGACCAGGCGCGCGAGAGTCGGGTCGTCGTCGACGACCAGGACGCGTGCACCCGGAGCGTCAGCCATGCGCCGGCGCTACCCCTTCGCGGAACCCGACGCGGGCGAATTTTTCCCACCCGGTCTTGCCCCGCCACGCGTCCCAGAGCCCGCGCAGCCGCCAGTACAGCGTGAGCTGGCGATAGCCGAGGTTCTCGAGCACCGCGTACCCCAGCAGGATCAGCACGTCACGGCGGCGGGTGAAGGGCAGCAGGCCGCGCTGCATCCGGTCGGCGAGCCCGAGACGGAACCGCCAGACGCCCACCAGGACCGCGAAGACGTTCACCAGCACGCCGTACCCGAGCGAGGCGAGCAGGAAGGCCCAGAGGTACTCGTAGTTGATGAATCGGTGACCCAGCAGGTGTTCCATGAGGACCAGGAAGAGAACGAGGGCGTAGCCGGACAGCTCGACCAGCGGGCCGAGATACTCGAAGACCCAGAACGTGGGCAGCGCGAACCAGCCGATCCGCCCGTACTTCTTCCGCCACAGCATGGCGCGATGGTAGCGCAGCGACTCGCGGAGCCCGCGGTACCAGCGGCCCCGCTGCTTCCGGAGCGACTCCATGGTCTCGGGCACCTCGGTCCAGGCCACGGGGTGCGGCAGAAACGCGATACGCCGGTCCTGCAGCTTGTCCCGCACGAAGCGGTGCAGGCGCACGATGATCTCCATGTCCTCGCAGACCGTACCGACGCTTCGGCCGACGTATTCCTCGGTGATGCGGGACCGGACGAACGGCGTCAGGTACCCGCCGGCGCGGATCACGGTCTCCTTCTCGAACACGGCGAAGACGCCGCTCAGGATGAGGATCGCGTCCATCCGGTCGAGGCCGGTCCGCCCGGTGGTGAACGACCGCAGATACTCCACCATCTGGAACCGGGCGAGCGGGCGGGCCGGCAGGCCCACCTTCACGACGCGGCTGTTCTGGATCGTGCAGCCGTTGGCGATGGCCACCTGGCCGCCGACCGCCACCACCCGCGGGTCCTGCTGGACCACCCGCATCAGCTCCTTGAGCGCGCGCTGGTCGAGGATCGAGTCGGCGTCGAGCGAGACGAAATAGGGTGTCGTCGAGGCGTTGATGCCGGCGTTGAGGGCGTCCGCCTTGCCGCCGTTCTCCTTGTCGATCACCACCAGGTGCATCAGGCCCGGCGGCAGCGGGGTCGTCGCCTCGTACATGCCGCGCACCCTGGCGGTGCCGATCGCCTCGCGGTACGGGATGTCGGTGCGGCGGAGCCGGAACGCCTGCTTGAGGCGGTCGAGCGTCCCATCGCTCGAGCCGTCGTTGATGACGACGATCTCGTGCCGGGGATAGTCGCAATGCACGAGGTTGGTGACGCTGTCGACGATCGTCACCTCCTCGTTGAAGGCCGGCACGATCATCGTGAGCGGTTTCGTCAGGTCGCTCCGATCGATGAGATCGAGGTCCTCGACGAAGTGGCCCGCCACCCGCCGCCGCACCTGCCGTGCCGACAGGATCACGAGGGACAGCGTGTAGGTGTTGTACAGCAGAAAGTAGAAGAGAAAGACCGGCTGCGCCACGATCGCCACCACGATGAGCACCTGGATGATCGTGTCCTTCACGCGTCCTCCCGCGCCGCGGCGGCGAGGTCCAGGGCGCCGCTCACCCGGTGGCGGATGGCCGGGACCGGGTCGGTGTGGGCCACCTGATGGGCCACCTCGTCCTCGAGCAGCGCGAGTGCCAGCGCGGCCGAGAGCCGGCGATCTTCGCCCGGCGCGGTCCGCGCCGTCTCACGCAGTGCCGACAGGTGCACGACGCGCCGAAGCGCGCCGCCGGCGGCGCGCGGGTCGAGGCCCGGCGGCAGCGGCACGGGCGTGCCCTGCAGCAGGCGCCCGATGTACGCCGCCGCGCGCACCGCCATCTCCTGATCGTCGGCCAGGCGCGCGAGGATCTCGATGCGCGGCCGGGGCGGGCCTGGTCGGCGGCGCCGATGGCCACCGCCACCTCGCGGCGCACCTCGGCGTCGGGGTCGTCCGCCATTCGGGCCAGCAGCGGCCAGCACTCGACGCCGCCGGCAGCGCCGGCCGCCTCGCGGCGCACGGCCACCACCGGGTCCATGGTCAGGGCCTCGAGCCCCGCGAGGTCCGCCACGTCGGGGCGGTGGCGCCAGAGCGTCGCGATCGCCTCGCGCACCGCGGGCGCGCCGCTCCGCGCCATGACCGGCAGCAGCCGCGGGAGGTCGCGGTGGTGCACGTAGCGGGCGACCTGCGCCACCAGCACGGCTTCGTGCCCGTCGAGCGGCATCCCCAGGGCGAGATCCACGAACGTGTCGAACGCCGCCTCCGCCAGCTCGGCCACGCTCGCGAGGACGGCGGGGTCGTCGTCGGCGCGGAGGGTCTGGAGCAGGCTTGGCAGCCCGCGCTCCGGCGGGATCCGGGCGAACAGGACGACCGCCGCGCGGCGAACGAGGAGGCTCGGGTCGCCGAGCGCGCGGCGCGCCACCTCCAGCAGCTCGTCGTCGTCGAGCAGGTCGCCGACGGCGGTGAGGGCCGCGGTGCGGACCTCGGGACTGGGATCGCCGCGGATCACCTGCAGCAGGGCGCCGCGGCTCTGGTCGCCCTGGAAGGCGCGGAGACCGCTGATGAGCCGGATCCGCTCGCCCGCATCGAGGATGCTCCGCATCCCCTCGGCCAGCGAGCGCTCGGCCGCCGCCGTGGTCTGGGCGCCGAGCGCGCGGAGCTCGAGGTGGCGCGCGGTCGAGAGCTTGCGGCCGAGCAGGCGGTACTCGGCATCGTCCTTGAGACGCTCGCGGAGATGCGCCCGCACCGCGGCCTCGTCCCGCATCTCGACGACCCGGGCCACGATGCTGTCCTGCTCGAAGGCCCCCGTCGCGAGCGCGGCGGCCGCGCGCACCGCCATCGGCTCCTGCCGACGGCAGGCCGCGAGCAATCCCGCCTCGCCTCCGGCAACGCGGAGGAGCCCCGTCGCGAGCGCCGCTCGCTCGCGCACCAGCGGCGACGGGTCGTGCTCCAGCAGCCCCAGCACGGTCCGTCCCTGGTCGGGCAGCTGCATCCGGCTGGCGGCGTCGAGCGCCGCGGCGCGCACCTCGTCGTCGGGGTCATGGAGCCCGGCGGCGACCGCGACCCGCGCCATCTCGCCGCCCACGCGGCCAAAGGCCTCGATCGCGGCCGCGCGCACTGTCGGCTCGGGGTCCTGTGAGAGTCGGTCGAGCGCGCCCGCGGCCGCGACGGACCGGAGCCGGCCGAGGGTCCGGATGGCCCCGAGCTTTCCGGCCGTGTCCCCGCTGTCGACCAGGACGTCGATCAGCCCCTCGACGATTCCCACGTCGATGTGGCTCAGCGCCTCGACGATCGCCTCGCGCATGGCCGAGTCGGCTCCCTCGAAGGCGCGGACCAGGGCTGGCCCCGCGGCGGGATCGGAGAGACGGCCGAGCCCCTCGACGGCGGCCTGCCGCACGTCGGGGTCGGCGTCTCCGAGCAGTCCGATCAGCCCCGGGGTCGTGCCGCCGACCCGCAGGTCGGCGGCGGCGCGAGCACCTGCTTCCCGCACTTCCGGGTGCGGGTCGCCGAGCAGGCGGACGAAGTCGGGCGCGGCGTCCCCGGCACGGAGCAGACCGAGCGCGCGGGCCGCCGCGGCCCGCACGCCGGCCTCTGGATCGGTGGTCCGCTCGCGGAGCCGGGCCACCACCTCCGGGCCGCCGAGGCTCCCGAGGACGCCGATGGCGGCGGACCGGACCTCGTCCTCGGGATCGGTCAGCCCGTCGAGCGCGGCTGGCACCGCCTCGGGAGCACCGAGGCTGCCCAGGGCCTCGAAGGCGGCGGCCCGGAGCGCCGGTGCGGCGTCCCGGCGGGCGGCTTCGATGAGCTCCCGGCGCAAGGTCGCGACGCGCGGCGTGCCGGATGGCACGCACGACAGCGGTCCGGACCTCGAGCGACGGATGCAGCAGCAGCTCCGCGAGCAGTTCGCGGGCGCCGGCGCTGGCGAACTTGACCAGCGTCTCCATCGCCTCGGGGAGCCGCTCGGCGCGCTCGATCATGCCCACCAGCGTCGCGGGCACGCCCAGGCGCTCGAGGCCGACCGCGGCGCGGATCCGGATCTCCGGGTCGGGGTCGTCGAGCGCCACGAGCAGCGGCCCCTCGGCGCGCGCGCCGATCTGCTCGAGCGCCTCGACGCTCCGCATCCGCACCCACCAGGCCGGGTCGCCGAGCGCGCGGACCAGGCGGTCGATCACATCGGGGTCGTCGAAATGCCCGAGCGTGCCCGCGATGCGCGCCCGGACGAACGGCGCCGGATCCGACAGCAGGTGCTCCAGGAGATAGCTGATCGCGCGGCGGTCGCCGAGGCGGCCGAGCGCGGTGGCGCACTTGGCTCGCACTTCGTCCTCGAGGTCGCCGAGGCCGCGCACGAGCACCGGGAAGGCGCGCTGGGCGTGGACCTCGCCCAGGACGTTGGCGGCCCAGGCGCGCGCCGGATGGCGGCCGGGCTGCTCGAGGAAGGCCATCAGCGGATCGACCACCAGCGCGCCGTGGCGCGTGAGAATGTCCGCGAGGCGCGGCGCGAGCCAGATTTCGGCTGACTTGAGCGATTCGATCAGCGGCTCCACCGCGCGCGGGTCGGCAATGCGGGCGAGCGCGCGGAGGGCGATCTCGCGCACGTCGCTGTCCTCGATCCGGGTGGCCAGGACGGTCTCCAGCAGCGCCGGCACCGCCCTGGCGTTTCCGACCCGCCCCAGCAGCTCGGCCGCGAAGGCGCGCTCCCGCCAGTGGCGCCCGGTCCGCAGCCGCTCGATGTAGCGGTCCACCAGGCCGAAGCGGTCGTAGACGTCGAGCAGCCAGCGGCGGGCGCTCGGAGGTGCCGCGAGCCTGTTCCTCGAGCACCGCCTCGAGCGCCTCGAGGTCGAGGAGGGTCCGGATGCGGTGAATCTCCGGTTCGAGCAGGGCGCGCTCGCGCGTGGCCAGCGTGGCCACGAGCTCCCGGTACAGGCCTTTCCGCCGGGCAAGGCGGCGCTCGACGTGATTGAGGTAGGAGGTGTAGCCGAACCAGACGACGACCGCGAGCACGCCCACGCCGAGCATGACGCTCGCGACGATCAGAATGATCGTGAGCGTGCTCACGTCCGGGCCAGGAGGAGCTTGCTCACGTCACAGTTGCGCGTCGTCCAGAAAAACGAGCGCCTGGCGCCGGGAGACCACGGCCTCCAGCGCCTCGTGGATGGCGGGATCGATGGCCGTGCCCACGAGGTCGCGCATCCGCTCCACGGCTTCCTCGGGCGGCATCTTCTCCTGGTAGGGCCGGGAGGTGGTGAGGGCGTCGTAGATCTCGACCGCGCCGATGACCCGGGCGCCGAGCGGAATGGCGTCTCCGGCCAGGCGGTCGGGGTAGCCGAAGCCGTCCCACCGCTCGTGGTGGCTCCGCACATAGGTGATGACGTCCCGCAGATGCACCAGCGGCGCCAGGATCTGGGAGCCGACCAGCACGTGCTGCTTGACGTGCTCGTACTCGTCGTCGCTCAGGGGGCCCGGCTTGTTCAGGACCTCCTCACGGATCCCGATCTTGCCGATGTCGTGCAGCCGCCCGGCGGTGCGCACGATCTCGATCTCCTCGTCCGCGCAGCCCAGGTGGGCCGCGACGCTGGCCGAGAGGTCGGCGACCCGCGCGGAGTGCCCGCGCAGGTAGGGGTCCTTGGCCTCGAGCGCGTTGACGAGCGCCTCGAGGGTGGCCACCGAGATCCGCTCCTGTGTCGCCTGATCGTGCCGGCGCTCGGCCGCGCCAAGGGCGACCTCCTCCTCGAGCCAGCGGGTGATCCGCTGCCCCTCGATGAGCGTGTGCCGCTTCTCGAGGGCGCGGGAAATGGCCCGCCCCAGGTGAGCCAGGTCGATCGGCTTGAGGAGATAGTCGAGGGCGCCACGCTGCATGCAGAGCGCCGCGGACGTGGCATCGTTGACGGCCGTGAGCATCAGGATGGCGGCCGCGGGCTCCAGCTCGAGGATCCGGGGTACCAGGTCGATCCCGTTGGTACCAGGCAGGTTCACATCGAGGAGGATGCCCGTGATCCTCCGCTGCCCCAGGATCGCGAGGGCCTCCTCGCCCGTCGCGGCGACCGAGACCTCGAAGCCTTGATGGACCAGGTATTTCCTGAGGGCATTGCGGATGGCCTCTTCGTCGTCCACGACGAGGAGGCTGACGGGACCGTCCGTTGGGGCCACGCGGACTCCTCCACCAGGCGGGCAGGCCTGGGTGGCGCGCCCACGCCTCAAGGGAAGCGGAGGCTCTGGAAGCTCAGGGTACCGGGAAGGTAGGGCGCGGGGAAGACAGGGTCAATCACCCGATGAACTCGACCGCGACGCGCTCGGGAATGATTCCCGCCGCGTGGCCGCGATCGAGCAGCGTCTGAACCGCCTCACGGCCCCGCGGGCCGTAATCCACGGTCCAGTCGTTGACGTACATGCCGACGAAGGTGTCGGTGCGCTCGTCGCCGATGCCGCGGTTGAACTGCTTGGCATGGGCCAGGGCCGGCGCCCGGTGCTCCAGCGCGTACACGATGCTGGCCCGGAGATCCCGGGCGATCTGGTCGATGACCGCGCGGCCGAGATTCCGCCGGACGGCGTTGCCGCCGAGCGGGAGGGGCAGGCCGGTGTCCTCCAGCCACCACGCGCCGAGATCGGCCCACAGGTGGAGGCCGGTGTCGGCGTAGGTCAGCTGGCCCTCGTGAATGAGCAGCCCCACGTCCACGTCGCCCCGGTGGACCGCGTCCTCGATCTGGTCGAACGGAATCACGACCGCCACCACGTCCGGCTGATACAACTGGAGCGCCAGGTAGGCGGTGGTCAGCTTGCCGGGCACGCCCGACGCGGAGGCCCCGGAGCGCGGCGCGTGGATCGGACGGGCGCGGCTCGGGTGGCCACCAGCCGCGGCCCGTAGCCGTCGCCCATGGAGGAGCCCGAGCCGAGGAGCGCGTAGTCGCGCCAGAGATACGCGTAGGCGTGGATCGAGACCGCCGTCACCTCGAGCTCCGCCTGGCGGGCGCGCTGGTTGAGCGATTCGATATCCGACAGCTCGTGGACGTAGCGCAGGTCCCCGGTGTCGATCTTGCCCTCCGCCAGCGCGTAGAACATGAACGCGTCGTCGGAGTCGGGGCTGTGGGCGACGCGGATGGTGCGGGTCATGGCGTGGCGCTTTCGGCCTGGCGTTTGAAGTCCTGGATGGCCGGCTCGTGCTCGCGATACTCGATCCGGTTCGCCTTGAGCTCGGCGGCGTAGTGCGAGAGGAACTCGCGGCCGGCCCGCCGGGCGGTGGCGGTGTCGCCCTGGAAGCCGGCGGCGGTCCCGCGCACCATGTACCCGAACAGGTGGCCCGGGCTCCGGGCGAGAATGGTGTCCGCCAGGGCCAGCGCGCCGCCGGCGTCGCCGACCTGGAGCCGGAGCACCGCGGCGTGATAGCGGGCATCGATGTTGATGGAGTCGAGCTGGGCGTAGGCTCCGAGCGCCATCGGCGTGAAACGCTCGACCTGCGCGGTGTCCTGCTGCTCGGCGGCCTGCATCACCCGGTTGAACAGCCGGTCGAACCGCTCGCGCGGGGTCATCTGGCTGATGTCGGGCGCGGCGCCGGCCGCGCCGGCGCTGAACGGTCCGCCTGCCGGGCCCTGCCCGCCGGCGTTCTGGGCGCCGGCGTTGGCCATGTCGGGGGCCACCGGAGCGGGGGCGTCGCGCACCACCGTGAAGAGGATGGTCGCCAGCAGGATCACGCAGAGCCCGCCGGCCACGATCCATGCGGTCCGCTCGCGCGGCGGCAGGCGGGTGGCCGGCGGGCCGGCGCCGGGAGCCGTGGGCCGGCCACACCGATGGCAGAACCGGGCCTGGGGCGACAGGTCGGCCCGGCAGCCGGCGCAGGTGCGCGCCACGAGGCTCGCGCCGCAGGCGCTGCAGAAGCTGCCCGAGGCGGCGCTGCCGCAGGCCGGGCAGACGGAAGGGGAGGTGGTCATCGCGGCAGAAGCGTACACCGATGCCGAAGCCGGGAAAAGGACGCCCGGGGCCTTACCCCACGACCACTCCCGGGATTTCTTTCAGCGGTCATCGCGCGTCCTTCCCACGCCACCTACCCGGCACGGAGACAGGCAGACATGGCGCACGCCAAGCAGCGGTCGAGCGGCGCGGTCGAACGCCCCAGCCTCGACAACTTCCCGACCGACCTCACCGGGGCCCGGAAGGAGGACCTGCTCGAGGTCTCGAAGCGCTTCGGCGTCGATTTCATGCGGCTGCAGTTCACCGACATCATGGGCATCAACAAGAACGTCGAGGTGCCGCGCAGCCAGTTCGGCAAGGCGCTCGACGGGGAGATCATGTTCGACGGGTCCTCGATCGAGGGGTTCGTGCGGATCGAGGAGTCGGACATGCTGCTCAAGCCCGATCTCGCCACCTTCCGGATCCTCCCGTACGACGACGAGGGCGGCCGGGTGGCGCGGCTCCTCTGCGACATCTACACCCCGGACGAGCAACCGTTCGCCGGCTGTCCCCGCCTGACGCTCAAACGCCAGCTCGCCCGGGCCAAGAAGCTCGGCTTCGCGATGATGGCGGGATGCGAGGCGGAGTTCTTCCTGTTCGAGAAGTCGCCCGACGGCTCGTCCACGACGGCCACGCACGACTCGGCGTCCTACTTCGACCTCGGGCCGCTCGACAAGGGCGAGGAGATCCGCCGGGTCATCGTCGAGCAACTGGTCGAGATGGGGTTCGAGGTCGAGGCCGCGCACCACGAAGTGGCGCAGGGACAGCACGAGATCGACTTCAAGTACGCGGACGCGCTGGTCACGGCGGACAACCTCACGACCTTCAAGTTCGTGGTCCGCAACGTGGCCAACCGCTACGGCTACATCGCCTCGTTCATGCCGAAGCCGATCCAGGGGATCAACGGCAGCGGGATGCACACGCACCAGTCGCTGTTCCGCGGCAAGGAGAACGCGTTCCACGATCCCAAGGGCCAGTACCAGCTCTCCCGGGTGGCGCTGAGCTACGTCGAGGGACTGCTGCAGCACGCCCGCGGCTTCTGCGCCATCACCAATCCGCTGATCAACAGCTACAAGCGGCTGGTGCCGGGCTACGAGGCGCCGAGCAACGTGGCGTGGTCCACGCGGAACCGCTCGCCGCTGGTCCGGATCCCGGACCGCCGGGGGCTCGGGACCCGCTGCGAGCTCCGGATGCCCGACCCGGCCTGCAATCCGTACCTCGCGCTCACCGTCCAGCTCGCGGCCGGCCTCGACGGCGTCGAGCAGAAGCTCGAGGCCCGCGAGCCGGTCCACCGCAACGTCTTCACCATGAGCTTCCGCGACCGCCGGAAGTACCGGATCGACGAGCTGCCGCGGGACCTGCACGAGGCGCTCGAGCTGTTCGAGAAGGACGACGTGGTGAAGGAGGCCCTCGGTGAGCACCTGACGGAGCGGTTCCTGGAGGCCAAGCGGAACGAGGTGCTGCAGTACAACCTGCAGGTGAGTCAGTGGGAGATCGATACGTATCTGGGGAGGTATTAGGCGGGCGGTCGGGCAGGCGGTCAGGCGGCAGGCGGTCAGGCGGTCAGGCGGTCGGACGGTCGGACGGTCAGCTGGTTATGCACGAACTGCCACGCATGCTGGCGCCGCTGGTGCGCAGATGGGACAGCGTTTGGGTTCGCGCAGGCCTGACCGCCTGACCGCCTGACCGCCTGACCGCCTGCCGCCTGACCGCCCGACCCTCACCCCGCCTTCGTCAGCTCCAGCGTCACCCGCCCGAACGGCAGCGGCAGGTCCAGCTCGACCGGCAGCCGCCGCGCGTCGTCGGTCATGGTGACGTTCATCAGGAGATTGCGGGACGTGATCTCGAGGTTGAACGCCGGCACCGTGCGGCCGTCCGGCAGCTGCCACTCGACCCGGCCGAGGACCCGGACCTGGATCGGGTTGTACCCGGTCTTGAAGTAGCGCGGGATCTGGTAGGTGGCGCCCACCTTGAGCGGGGCCGTGCGGAGATAGTAGAGGAACGCGAGCTCGTCGAGCGGGTCTCGCGGCGCGGCCCAGTCATGGGGGACACCGTCCTCGCGATACCGGCTCGAATCAGGGACAATCTGGAACTGCGACTCGTCCACGCTCGCCGCCCTGGTAGAGCTTGCGGTGGAACCGCAGCGAGTTGAACCCGCGGGCGCCGACGTACGAGGTGAGGTCCGCACCCACGCGGATGCCCATCGGCCGGCCCGCACCCGTGGCCGCGAAGACGAACGCTTCGGCCCCTCGCTCCCGGGTCATCGGGTTGACCGTCATCCGGGCGGTGCCAATCGGAATGACCCCGAGCTTGGCCTCGTATTCCAGGATCTCCCCGACGGCGAACGGGTAGGGAGCGGTGAGACGGGCGAGCAGCGCGGCGTGGGCGAGCAGCGTGGTGGCCAGCATAGTCGATCCTTCGAGGGGACAGGTGCACGATAATCGGTGAGAGCCGGACGCGACAACCATGCCAACCTCCACACCCGCCGGTCTTCTGCTCGATCTCGACGGCACCCTCTACACCGGCGACGCGGCCATTCCCGGTGCCGCCGATGCGCTGTCGGGGCTTCGGGCGCAGGCCGTGCCCTTCCGGCTGGTCACCAACACCACCAGCCGCTCGCGCCGGATGCTCGTCGACCGGCTGGCGGGATACGGGCTGGCGGTGGCGCCGGAGGAGATCGTCACCGCGACCCTCGCTGGCGTCGAGCTGGTCCGGGCGGCCGGATACGGCCGCGTCGCCCCGTTCGTCCCGGCGGGCGCGCTCGAGGACATGGAAGGGCTCACGCTCGCGGGCGGCACCTCGGGCCGGCCGCGCGACCGCGGCCGACGTCGTCGTGCTCGGCGACCTCGGCGAGCGGTGGACCTTCGCGCTGCTGCAGGAGGCGTTCGAGCAGCTGATGGCGGGCGCGGCGCTGGTGGCCCTTTCCCGCGATCGCTACTTCCGCCAGGGCGACCGGCTCGCGCTGGACGCCGGCCCCTTCGTCGCCGCGCTGGAGTATGCGGCCGGCGCCACCGCCGCCGTGGCGGGGAAGCCCAGCCCGGCGTTCTTCGAGGCCGCGGTCCGGAGCCTCGGCCTGTCCGCGGACCGCTCGGTCGCGATGGTGGGGGACGATCTCTGGAGCGACGTCCAGGGCGCCCAGCGCGCCGGCCTGCAGGGCTGGCTGGTCCGAACCGGCAAGTTTCGCGAGGACGTCCTCCAGGGCAGCGGGATCACGCCCGATCGCATCCTCTCCAGCGTGACCGAACTGTCATGATCGCGGTGGTATCTTTCCGACCCCCGTGATCTGGAGTGCGTTTGCGGTTACGGCATCTCCTGCCGCTGTCGATCCTGTTCGTTCCCCTCGACCTCGCCGGGCAGGCGCCGGTGGATTCGGCGCATCCGCCGCCGCCACGCCGGGCGGCGACACGTTGCGGGCCGTGGAGCTCGACCGCCGGGACATCTTCGATCCCAACGAGCGCGGCTGGGTCGCGCGGGTGGGTAACGCGCTCCACATCCAGACCCGGGCGGCCACCATCCGCCGGGAGCTGCTGTTCCGGCCGGGCGAGCCGTTCGACTCGGCGCGCGCGGCCGAATCCGAGCGGAACCTGCGGGCACTGGGCGTCTTCCGGCGGGTGGTCATCGACACGGTGCGGACCGACTCGGGGCTGGTGGCCCGGGTCCTCACCAAGGATGGGTGGAGCACCAAGGCCGACTGGCGATTCCGGAGTACCGGCGGCGAGGTGGCATTCACGATCGGGCTGGTCGAGGACAACCTGCTCGGTACGGCCTCGTCGGCGGCGGTGCGCTACAAGAAGACTCCCGACCGGACCTCGGTCACCCTCGCCTTCCGGCGGCCGCGGCTCTTCGCCGGCGCGGTCGGCCTCAGCGCGGCCTACGAGGATCGCTCGGACGGGCGTCTCAGCCTGCTCGCCCTGGAGCAGCCGTTCTATTCGCTCACCTCGCGGCGCGGCTTCCGCGCTCGAAGACGGAGGACCGCGACGAGCGCGTGCTTCGCTTCTTCGACGGCGCCAACGAGGCGCGCGACAGCCTGACGCACCGGTACACCCTCGTCCGCGGATCGGCGGCGATGGCGCTCCGCGCGTCGTCGGAGGGGTACCTGCGGCTGGGCGTGCAGGCGCAGGTGCGGCGCGAGGATTTCCGGCCGGAGGGCTCCGTCGTGCCGTTCGAGAAGACGATCACCGGCGCGGTCGGACCGTACGTCACGTGGAGCCGCACTCGGTTTCTGGTGACCCGGGGGTATGCCGGCTTCGCGCGCGAGGAGGACGTGGACCTGGGGCTCACGGTGCGCGCCGGTCTGATGGTGGCACCCGCGGCATTCGGCTACGAGCGCGACGGCATCGCCCCGCTGACGAGCGCCCGACTCGGCGTGCGGGTCCCCGGCGGGTTCGGCTATCTGGAAGCGCTGGCGGGTGGACTCTACGACGCGTCGGGGCTGGACAGCGGCTCGGTGCAGCTCGCCGCCACCGCGGTGCTCCAGCCCGGCCCCAATCAGGTGGGCATCCTGCACCTGGAAGGCGGGTGGCTGAAGGATCCGGTGCCCGGCGCCGAATTCGATCTCGGACTGGGCACCGGGCCCCGTGCGTTCCGGAGCCACTCCTTCACCGGCGACCGGTCCTACTTCGGCACGGCCGAATACCGGGTCACGGTCGTCGACGACTTTCTCGGCCAAATCGGGCTCGGCATCGCGGGGTTCGTGGACCACGGCGGCGCGTGGTACGCGGGGGAGCGCGCGGCGGAGCGGCTGGGACGCCGGCATCGGTCTCCGTCTGGGCGCCAGCCGCTCCACCGACACCGACGCCCTGCGCTTCGACTTCGCGCGCCGCTTCGGGAACGACGTGCAGGGCGCCGGGTGGGTCGTCACGGTGGGCAAGGGGTTCGTCTTCTCGCCTCTGGGGCGCCGGCCGCTATAATTGGGCGTCCCCAACCGAGCCGCCCATGACCGACTCCGCTCCTCCGACGAAGCGCCGCCTCCGGTGGCCCATCCTCCTGGGCCTCCTGATCATCCCCCTGGTCCTGTTCACGCTGTACGTGGGGCTGGCCTTCTCATGGAGCTACTCGGAGGGCGAGCGCGCCGGCGTGCTGCAGAAGTTCAGCCGCCGGGGATGGGTCTGCAAGACGTACGAGGGCGAGCTGGCGATGTCGATCGTCCCGGGCGTCACGCCGACCATCTGGGACTTCAGCGTCCGGGACGATGCCGTCGTTCCCCGCCTCAATGCCGCGATGGGCAAGCGCGTGACGCTCCACTACACCGAGCATCCCGGCATTCCCACCACCTGCTTTGGCCACACCGCCTACTTCGTGGACAGTGTCACCGTGATGCAGTAGCCGGCCTACAACTGCCGGCTCACCAGCACCGCGACGACGACCACCGCCAGGATCAGCAGCACCAGATTGAGGACGGTGATGCCTCGGCGGTGGCGGAGCCTCCCGTGTTCGTGACGCATGTCTCACCTCGCTCGGCTTCCCGGGTAGCGTGCATTCGTCTCCGGCCCAAGGATGCAGTGTGATCGATGTGGCCGTGATTCTCAACCCGGCGTCGGGCTCCGCCGGCCGCGACACGATGCCCGAACGGATCGTCGAGCTCTTCGCCGCGGAGGGGCGGGCGGCGACGGTACTGGCCGCGGGCCCTGGCCGCACGCTGGCGGATCAGGCGCGTGCGGCGTTGGAGGCAGGATGTCGCATCGCCGTCGCGGCCGGCGGCGACGGCACGGTCAACGCCGTTGCCACGGCCCTCTTGGGGCGAGACGTTCCCCTCGGGGTGCTCCCGATGGGGACGCTCAACCATTTCGCGAAGGATCTGGGCCTCCCGCTCGACCTTGCGGAGGCCGTCCACGTCGCGGCGCGGGGGACGGTGCGCCGGGTGGACGTGGGCCAGGTGAACGGCCGCGTCTTCCTCAACAATTCGAGCATCGGCGTCTACCCCAAGGTCGTGGAGCTTCGGCGCCGGTGGGAGTCCACCGGCCTCGGCAAGTGGGTGGCGGCCCTCTGGGCGTCATTGGTGGTGGTGCGCCGCAGGCCGTTCATGGGCGTCCGGATCCGGACCGCCGACGAGACGGTCGTCCGCCTCACGCCGTTCGTGTTCGTGGGCAACAACGAGTACCGCATGGTGGGCCTCCGGGCCGCCTCGCGCGAGTCGCTCACCGGAGGGCGGCTGGCGCTCTACGTGATGCACGCGTCCCTGCGGCGAAGCCTGCTGCTACTCGCCTGGGAGGTCCTGTGGCGAGGCGTGGACCAGGTGCGCGAGCTCGAGCTCTTTCTGGTCTCCGAAGCAACGGTCGAGACCCGCCGGCGGCGCCTTCAAGTCTCGCTGGACGGCGAGGTGACGCTGCTCGCTTCGCCGCTCGAGTACCGGATCCTGCCCTTGGCGTTGCCGGTGATGGGGCCTGAGTGAGGTGTCCGAAAATGGATCATGCTTGCCGGGGCCCGTTCGGGTTTGTGCGAGACAGTTTGTCAGCGTGGGTTGCCTTCCCCTGTCCACCCGGGCATAGTTCCCCCCACTGTCCGTTGTCCTTCCGCCGCTGACCCGGCACGCTCCGCCTGCGACAACTTTCTCCGTGGTACGGTCACCCGCTCCCTGTCGGCGTGATCTGACGCACCGAGGACCTGCTTCCCCAGCTGGAGAAATTCTGCATGCGTCGGTTGCGTATAGGCATTTTGGACCTGGTCACAAAGAGCCCCAATCCATCGCTGTACGGCCGGCTCATGAACGCCAACCTGGCGAGCATCATGCCCCAGGTCATCGGCGTCTGGTGTGAACAGGAGGGTCACGACGTCACCCTGGTGTGCTACACGGGGATGGAGGATCTGCTCCAGGAGCTGCCATCGGACCTCGACGTGCTGTTCATCGGGGCGTTCACCCAGTCGGCGCAGTTGGCGTACGCGTTGAGCAACCTGTACCGGAAGAAGGGCGCCGTCACCGTGATCGGCGGCCCGCACGCGCGGTGCTATCCCGAGGACTCCCGCAAGTACTTCGACTACGTGCTGGGCTTCACCGACCGCGGCGTCGTGGCCGACATGCTGCGCGACTGCCAGCCGAACCGTCCGCTGGGCGTGCACATGGCCGCGGCCACGCAGCCGGTGGACCTGCCGACGCTGCGTGAGCGGTGGAAGTTCACGGCCGCCACGCTCAAGAAGGCGCCGACCATCAAGATCGTCCCGATGATCGGGAGCCTCGGCTGCCCGTACACCTGCAGCTTCTGCATCGATTCGACCGTCGATTACCAGCCCCTCGGCTTCGACGACCTGCGCGACGATCTGGCGTTCCTCCTCACCAAGATGAAGAATCCGATCGTCGGCTGGCACGACCCGAATTTCGGCGTGCGGTTCGACGATTACATGGAGGCGGTGGAAGCGGCGGTGCCGCAGGGACGGATGCGGCACATCGCCGAGAGCAGTCTGTCGCTGCTGGCCGAGCCGCACCTGAAACGGCTCCGGCAGAACGGCTTCCAGGCGATCCTGCCGGGGATCGAGTCGTGGTATGACCTCGGCAACAAGTCGAAGACCCGCCAGAAGGGGATGGACAAGGTGAAGCAGGTCGCGGATCACGTGAACATGATCCTGCGCTACATCCCCTACATCCAGACCAACTTCGTGCTCGGCCTCGACGGGGACATGGGGCCCGAGCCGTTCGAGCTGACCAAGACCTTCATCGACCTGTCGCCGGGGGCGTTCCCTGCGTACTCGCTGCTCTCGGCCTTCGGCCGCGCGGCGCCGATGAACCTGGACTACCAGCGCGCCGGGCGCGTGTTGCCGTTCCCGTTCCACTTCCTGAACAACAATCACGCCATGAACGTCCGGCCCAAGAACTACAAGTGGGGCGAGTTCTACGACGGGCTGATCGACGTGACGAGCTACTCGTTCTCGTGGCGGGCCATCGCGCGGCGCATCCCGGCCACGCCCACGGCGATCCCGAAGTGGATGAACGTCGTCCGCGCGATGTCGTCGGAGGGCTGGGGGCGCATCGATTACCACACCAAGATCCGCAAGCTGATCGACACCGACCGGTCGGTCCGCGCGTACCTGGACGGCGAGACGACGGTGCTGCCGGAGTTCTATCACAACCGGATCCGCCACGACCTCGGCCCGATGTATCAGTACCTGCCCGAGGGCGCGATCTACCACGATCCGACCGCCTACCTCAGCTCGGTCGCCGAGGAGCCCGCGCTCGCGCCGGTGGCGCTGCGGAGCCGCCGGGCGGGCTGACGGGGGTCGGCGGTCAGGCGGTCGGTTTGGAGTCACCCTGAGCCCTGGCTGACGCCCAGGGTAGACTCCGCGAAGGGGGCATGCCTTAAGCATGCCCCCTTCGTTGTGCCCAGGCTGACGCGCGTCAGCCACCCTCACGTGGGCTATCCGCCGGCCGCGTCCGCATGTTGATCCAGGACCCCACCCGCTTCTGCCCGCCGCGAAACTCGAAGTGCTCCTCCGAGATCAGTCGCTCCCCCTGCGGGGTCGCCGGCGCGGTCAGGTGCCAGAGCAGCAATTGCTGGCCGATCGCGGACGCCGGCATCCAGGCGTCGGGCTGCACGCCCGGATAGAGGGAGGCGTACTCGGGTTTGAGCCGGGCTTCGCGGATGGTACTTTGCACGCGATTCCTCCAACGTGGTGTCCATGGACGACGCGGCGGCCGATACTCTCTGCAAACGCGCGATGGTGGAGCTGGTCTTCCTCCTGGCGCACCAGCGGCATCCCAAGAGCCGGGAGCGCCGCGACTGGTCGCTGCTCCGGAGCCTCGTGCGCGACGGGCTCGCGCTCGGCCCGCGCGCCGACCAGCTTCAGGATGGACCATGGCACATCGGCCAGCGGCCGCTCCGCCGGCCCGGGCGGAACGGGATGCGATTCGTCCCGCTGGTGACGCGCGGCGGAACCGAGATCATGATGCCGACCCCGGAGGAGGCCGAGAACCTGGTGGCCTTCCTCAACTGGTGCGGCATGCCGGAATTCGGGGAGCGCTGAGTCGGGAGACATCCCGTGGGCCGAAGATGCTGCGAGGACGGGCGGGAGGGAAGGGGCGCGCCCGGGTGCTAGAACTGGCTTCCGGAGGTCGCGGCCACGCTTCCTGGGCGCCCGGCGCCCACCTGGCTGTCGGCACCGGGCTGCCGCCCATCATGAGTCCCGGACTCCATCTTCAACCGCACCAATCCTCCCGCCACCCCCTCGCCGCCCACCTCGATCGTGATTCCTCCGCCGCCCGATCGAATTCGAGCGCAAGAACCGGAGTGTCAGGCCGGCTGGGCATCGCTAGACTGTGTCTCGTGAGATGGCACCCGAGCGAGGAGGAGGCACATGACCCGATCAGCCAGGCAGGCGCAACGCGCGGCCGGGACGACCAGTGATCCCCGGTGGGCGGCCGTGGTCGCCCGGGACGCGGCGGCGGACCGAACCTTCGTGTATTCGGTCAGGACCACCGGCGTGTACTGCCGGCCATCCTGTCCCTCGCGTCCGGCGCGGCCGGAGAACGTCCGGTTCCACGCTACCTGTGCGGACGCGGTGGCGGCGGGCTTCCGGCCCTGCAAGCGGTGCACGCCCGACCAGCCGTCGCTGCTCGAGCGGCAGACCGCGACGGTGACGCGGTGCCTGCCGCCGGATCGAAGCCTCCGAAGCGACACTGAGCCTGGAGGCGCTGGCCGAGGAGGCGGGCATGAGCCCCTTCCATTTCCACCGCGTGTTCAGAGCCCTCACCGGCCTGACGCCGCGCGGCTACGCAATCGCGCACCGGGGCAACCGGGTGCGCCGAGAACTCGAGAGGAGCAACACCGTGACACGGGCGATCTACCAATCAGGCTACAACTCGAACGGGCGCTTCTACGCCAAGTCGGACGCCGTGCTCGGCATGACGCCGACCGTCTATCGCGCCGGGGGCGCCACGGCCGAGATCCGGTTCGCCATCGGCGAATGCTCGCTGGGCGCGATCCTGGTGGCACGGAGCGACCGGGGCGTGTGCGCGATCATGCTGGGCGACGACCCCGAGGCGCTGGCACGCGACCTCCAGGAGCGCTTTCCCCGGGCCGAGCTGATCGGTGGCGACGCGGAATTCGAGGAGCTGGTGGCGAACGTGGTGGGATTCGTCGAGGCGCCGGGCCTGGGCCTGGACTTGCCGCTCGACGTGCGAGGCACGGCCTTCCAGCAGCGGGTGTGGCAGGCGCTGCGGGAGATCCCGGTCGGCCGGACCGCGACGTACAGTGAGATCGCCGGCCGGATCGGGGCGCCCAGGGCGGTTCGGGCGGTGGCGGGTGCCTGCGCCGCGAACGCGCTCGCGGTGGCGATCCCGTGCCATCGTGTGGTGCGGACGGACGGCTCGCTCTCCGGGTACCGGTGGGGAGTCGAGCGGAAGCGGGCGCTGCTGGAGCGGGAGAGCTCGGTCGTGACCGCGGTCGGGCGGGTGCCTACCGGCGCCGCGCCGGGGCGTGAGGTGGCTGCCACTGCGGCGGCAGCCGTCGAGCGCGTGGGCGCCCTCGCCTGGGACCGGCGTGTCCAGCGAGCTCGACGCGCACGGCTGCGCGGTGCTGGAGCGGCTGCTCGCGCCGGAGGCCTGCGCGGCGCTGGCCGCGCTCTACCCGGACGACGGACACTTTCGGAGCCGGGTGGTCATGGGACGGCACGGGTTCGGGCGCGGAGAGTACAAGTACTTCAGCTATCCGCTGCCGGAGACCATCGCCGGCCTGCGCACGGCGCTCTATCCGCGCTTGGCCCCCGTGGCCAATCGCTGGAACGAAGCACTGCGCCTCGATGTCCGGTATCCGGCCGAGCATCGCGACTTCCTGGCGCGCTGCCACGCGGCGGGCCAGCGTAAGCCGACGCCGCTGCTCCTGCAGTACGGCCCGGACGACTTCAACTGCCTGCACCAGGACCTCTACGGCGAGCACGTCTTCCCGATCCAGGTGGCGATCCTGCTGTCGGAGCCCGGCCGGGACTTCAGCGGCGGCGAGTTCGTGCTCACCGAGCAGCGTCCGCGGATGCAGTCGCGGGCGGAGGTCGTGCCGCTCCGGCAGGGGGACGCGGTCGCGTTCGCGGTGCATCACCGGCCGGTGCAGGGGACGCGGGGCGTATACCGGGTGAACCTGCGGCACGGCGTGAGCCGGATCCGCTCTGGGCGGCGGCACACGGCGGGGATCATCTTCCATGACGCGGAGTGAGCGCAGCGAGCTCGATGGGGCCGGTGGATCGATTACATCAGGAGACGGAACCCGTTCGTTGCTGATCGCTCCCTGACCGAGACTCCGGCAGACCTGCCGCTGGCACGCGAAACCATGTCCGCACACGACTCACCATTCATATCGCCATCACAGTCACATTCGCTGTACGGTCGCGTTGATACCAGCGGAGACGCGATCACGACGAGATGTCCACTAAGTGTGTCGCGTAGGCATCGGAGAGAGCCCGGGACGCGTCTCATGGTCTCACCGCCTTCGGGGCCTGCCCGACCCTAATCGCGAGCCTCGGTGCTTGACGCGTTCGCGAGCACTCTCTAAGGTAGTGCGTTCTCCCGACCACACGATAGAACTTGGCAACATGTCCGTGGCCCTTCAGAGCCGCACGAACGCAACAAGATTGGCTGCCGTGGAGTGACTTCCCAGCCCTCGCCTTGGTTGGCAGTGCCACATCTGGGGGAAGGAAGAGAACCTGGCGAACTGGTGACGTGCGTGGTGGTTGGTAAAGCGCGAAGACTTGGAACCGTATGTCATCGTCGGTAGTGTGGTATCACTCCTTCGCGGCCGAAGCGATTCCCCTTGTTGGGCCGCTTCACGACGCGCTCGCGGCCGCCGACTTCAAGCTTGTTGCCCTGGACCCTCAAGTCGTCCAAGGTTCGGGCATCGTTCTGTTCGACACGATCAGCGTAGGCCTGTACGAGTTCTTGCTCGAAGTGAGTCGGGGCGGGCGCGAGCGCGTCCTCGCCATCGCCCTCACCGGCTCGGTCGAGAGCCACGATGCCTGGCAGCTCCTGCGACATGGGGCGTCCGATGTCCTCGGCGCTCTTGGCGAACGAGGCGTGCCCGCGCAGGCGGTCGCCCGACTCGAGCGGTGGCGGGAGATCGACGGACTGGTCGAATCGCCGCTGGTGCAGGACAACCTGGTGGGGCGCAGCGTCCCCTGGGTTGGCGCGATGCGTCGTCTGGTCGAGATGGTCAGGTTCACCGACGACCCGATCCTGATTCTCGGCGAGACGGGCACTGGCAAGGAGCTCGCGGCCCGCCTGGTCCATTCTCTGGACCGACGAGTCCCGAAGCGCAATCTGATCGTGGTGGACTGTGGGACCATCGCGCCCGAGCTCTCCGGAAGCGAGTTCTTCGGACACGAGCGCGGTGCGTTCACCGGCGCGATGAGCGCGCGCGAGGGCGCCTTCGCGGCCGCAGGAGGCGGCACCCTCTTCATCGACGAGATTGGCGACCTACCCGTCGGCCTCCAGCCCGAGCTGCTCCGTGCCGTGCAGGAACACACCTACAAGCGGCTGGGCAGCAACCACTGGCAACAGGTGGACTTCCGCCTGGTCAGCGCCACCAACCACGACCTGACTGAGGACGTCGCCGCGGGACGGTTCCGGCGCGACCTCTTCTACCGGATCGCGAGCCTCTGCGTCACGCTGCCGCCGCTCCGCGACCGTCCCGAGGACGTGCTGCCGCTCAGCCGTCACTTCGTCGCGCAGTGCCACGTCGGGAGCGATCCGCCCGAGATCGACGCGGCGGTGGCCGGGTACTTGGTGCGGCGAAGCTATCCGGGCAACGTCCGGGACCTCAAGCACCTCATGGGCCGCATCATGCATCGGCACGTCGGCGACGGGCCGATCACGCCGGGCGATGTCCCCGACGACGAGCGGCCCGCCGACGAACGCCTGCCCGACTGGCGCGGCGTGGCGTTTGAGGCATCCATCCGGCGGGCCGTGATCCAGGGTGTGGATCTCAGGGACATCGGCCGCGCCGCCACCGAGGCGGCGATCAACATCGCGGTCGAGGTCGAGGGCAGCGTCCATGGAGCGGCACGCCGCCTGCGCGTCACCGACCGCACGCTTCAAATCCGCCGGGCCGCGCGGCGCGCCGCGCGCTCCGTGGACCAACCCGCCTGATGCCGTCGCGGCCCCGCGCTCTCAAAGCGCGTGCAGGCTCGGCTGCGGCGCCGGCCGGACCGGCCACGCCGCCGACAGCGGCAGTTCCGCCTCCGAGGTCGCCTTCTGCGACCCCGAGGCGGCTTGCGCCGGCCGTCGCCTCCGGCCGGCGATGAGCCGGAGCAGATTCCCCCCCAGCACCCGACGCTCGTCCTCCGGCGGGAGACGGAGGAGCCGGACCTTGGCCAGCTCCACACCGGGATGAAGCCAGGGCCCATCGGACCCGAACAGCACCTTGCGGGCGCCGGCCCGCTCCACGGCCTGCTCGAGTAGATCGAACCGGAGCGCGGCCGAGGTGTCGGTGTAGACGTTGGGGTGGCGTACGAGCTGATCGATCAGCGCGAGGTTGGCGCGCCAGTTGTCGCCGAAGCTGCCGAGGTGCGGGATGATGAAGTCCACGTCGGGATACGCCGGGGCAAACATCTCGACCGTGGACACCGTGCCCATCACGTCGTACAGGACCGGCAGACCGAACTCCCGCGCGGCCTCGCAGATCTCCCGCGTGATCGGGCCGTGGTGTCGGTGGACCTTGATGCCCCGGAAACCGTACTCCTCCACCGCCGTCGCGGACCATCTCTCGTATCCTGCCGCGGTCGGCGACCGGATTGACGAATGCGAAGCCGAAGAAGCGGGCAGGCCGGCTCGCGACGATCCGCGCGACCTCGCGGTTGGCCACGGCGAAGTCGGAGTGGAACGCGGCGAAGAGGACGGTGCGATCGATCCCCGCCCTCGATGCCCGGGCGAGGTAGCGGTCGAGCGGTGCGTCGGTGTCCCAGGGGCCGGTGAGTCCGTCGCCTTTACCCGCGTGGCAGTGGCAGTCCACGATCATAGGTGCCTCCCCTCACGCCGTGGCGGTCCGTCGCATCGTGCCTTCTCCCAGCCGCGCCATGAAGAATGCGCTGGTGGCGATACCGCCGAAGAAGCACTCCAGTTCGAACTTCTCGTTCGGCGCGTGCGCGTGGTCGTCGGGCAGGGCGAATCCCATCAGCACGGTCGGGATGCCGAGGCGCTCCTTCAGCATGCTCGCGACCGGGATCGTCCCGCCCGACGGAAGGAGCACCGGCGCCGTGCCGAACGCGTCGCGGTAGGCCAGAGCGGCCGCGCGCATCAGGTGGGTGGCCCGGCTCGAACCGCACGGGCCGGGCGCCGGCGTAACGGACGAACGACACGCGGACGGTTGGGGGCGAGACCTGCGCCAGGTGTCGCCGAAACGCGCGCTCGATCTCCGTGGGATCCTGGTCGGGCACGAGCCGGGCGCTCAGCTTGGCGGCGGCTGTCGCCGGGAGCACCGCCTTGTGGCCGGGGCCCGCGTAGCCGCCAGCGATCCCGTTGATCGTGAGGGCCGGGCGGATGGTGGTGCGCTCGAACAGCGAGTAGGCGGTGTCGCCCCAGCCGAGGCTCGTGCCGGCGAGCCGCTCGACTTCCAAGTCGCTCGGCGCCACGCGCGCTAGCCGTACGCGCTCCGCCGTCCCGATCTTCCGCACGCGGTCGTAGAACCCCGGCACGCTGACTCGCCCGCTCGCGTCGTGCAGGCCCGTGAGGATCTCACACAGGGCCTGGATCGGGTTGTGGACCGCGCCGCCGTAGTGGCCCGAGTGGAGGTCATCCGCAGGACCGGTAACGCGAATCTCGCATTTGAGCTCACCGCGGACGGAATAGGTGAGCGCGGGGTGGCCACGTCCCTGCATCCGGGTGTCCGAGATGACCGCCACGTCCACGCCCCGGGCAAGCGGATGGCGCGTGAGCGCCGCGCCGAGGTGTGGGCTCCCGATCTCCTCTTCGCCCTCGATGAGGCAGACGACGTTGACCGGAAGCGCGCCCTCGGTCCGCAGTCCGGCCTCGATCGCCTTCAAATGGGTGAAGAGCTGGCCCTTGTCGTCAGACGCGCCCCTGCCGTGAAGGATCCCTTCCTCGAGCGCCGCGGCGAAGGGGGGCACGCGCCAGGCGCCGATCGGATCGGGCGGCTGCACGTCGTAGTGCCCGTACACGAGCAGCGTCGGACGCCCGGGTGCGCCCCGCCACTCGGCACTGACAATCGGATGTCCCTCCGTCTCGACTAGCCGGGCTCGCTCGAGTCCAAGCATCGCGAGATGCTGCGTGAGCCACTCGGCGCACGCGCGAACCGCCCTCCGCCGCCCGGGCTCCGCGCTCACGGACGGGAACCGTACCAGCGTCCGCAACTCCTCGACGAAGCGCGGCGCGTGCGCGGCGACGTAGCCTAGGATCTGTACGGCGTGCGACATAAGCAGACGCTCCAGACCGCTCTCAGGGCTGCAGTCCGAGCCGGCCGCGCGCTGCGGAGCGGAAGGCGTGCACCGCTCGAGGCGTCTTCCCGACGACGCGCTCGAGGGCGGTCAGCGCGCCGAGAACGATGTCGATCTCGGGGACCGATAGTCGGCCGACGATCGCCAGCATCTTTGCCGCCTGGCTGTTGAGCCAGCCCTCGCGGTTCGGTCTCGGACCCGCGCCTTGTGTGCTCCAGTCCTGCGCCTGCCGCCGGGCGCGGAGTGCCCAACGATGCACGGTCGGGGAAACCTCGTTGAGGGTGCCTTCCTCGGGATCCGGCGCCGACGTCGCGCCCGCTCGCCGGGGGCGGAACGACTGGCCGGTGAATCGCGCGAGGCGGGCCAGGATTAGAGGCTCCAGCGCGTCGCCGAACGATCGCGTGCCGGGCGGAACACCCCGCGGCGTCGGGACCTGGCCGAGGGGGCGGTCATAGACGACGCGGAGATGCAGGTTGCCGTTGTCGTCATAGACGACAACGGCGGAGGGGCTCCGGCCGCTGGGCGCCGGTCGCCAGCGGAGCGTCCGCACGCTGCGGATCTGGCCGCCCCGGATCCAGGGGATACTCGTCGTGTCGGCAGACATGGGGCCTCCTCGAGTCGGATGCCATGGGTGAGTACCCGAGCGAGTGATGGAGCGCGCGCTCGAGCGCGGCGGCCGCGGCGTCGATCTCCTCGTCGCCATGGCTTGCGGTGACGATGAATGCGAGCCGCGCTTGGTCCCGGGTTCGCCGGCCTCCCAGGAGTGCCACGCGGACACCTGCGCGGGCCAGGCTTCGATGGACCCGCGCGGCGACGTCGCCGCACGGCGTGTCGAGCACCTGCACCGGGAAGAGACTTCGGCCGCGCGAGACGCCGAGTTGGACGAGGTGACTCCGGACGCGCGCCACGCGCGCGGCGAGCAGCTGCCGGAGTCTGTCGCCCGCCAGGCGGTTCACCTCGAGCGCCCGCTCGGCGGCGTGGAGCGCCGCCAGCGACGGCGGGCTGCAGTGCACCCGCGTCTCGCTCAGCTCGGCGAAGCGGGCGAGGCGGTGGGCACTGCCGGCGAGCACGGCCATCGGCACGCCGAACCCCTTGGCCAACGACGCGATGAGCAATACATCGGGCCCTTCGATGCCGTGTCTGCGGAGCGACCCGCCGCCGCCGCTCCCGTACGGCGCGCTCGGGTCCGGGGACCGGCCCAGGACGCCGAGCGCCTGTGTATCGTCCACGACGATCAGGCCACCGGAGGGGCGCACCGCGTCGAGGTAATCGGGCAGCGGGGCCACCTGCCCGCAGGTGGGACAGCTCCCGTCGCATACCACGAGCGGCACCCGCCCGTGCACAGCATCCGCCGCGAGCCGGCGCCGGAGACCGCGGTGGTCGTGCGACGGGAACGTCCGCACCGGCACTCCGCGCGCCGCTGCCCGCTCCACGCCCCAGCGCAGGATGGGGTAGGTGCCGTCGTCCACGTAGATCGCGACGCGCGGCTCGGTGCGCGGTGCCCCGCTCGGCGTGGCGAGGAGCCCGAGCAGGTCCCACGCGAGGTGCAGCGTCGAGCCCGCCGCGACGCCGGCCTCCGAGCCCGTGAGCGTCGCGAGCCCGCGGACCACTCGTCCAACCACCGGCGGCTCCCCGAGCGCCGCCGGCGTGCCGGTGGTGAACCGGGACCAGGGCCGTAACGAATCGCCGGTGTGCCGGAGCCCCAGGTAGAGCGAGGACGTGAAGTCGAGCGCCACCGCGCGGGCTACCGGCGCGGGGGGCCTTCGGTCCGGCTCCACCCAGGTGCCGCGGCCGGCTGCTGGGCGGGCCGAAGCAGCTTGTCCGCACCCGGCCGGGGCCCGAGCTGGCGCTGCGCGGGGGCGGCCGGGAAATTGAACGTGCCGCCCGGCGTCGGCGCGCGCCCCGCGACCATCCCTTGCGCCACGCGCTCGGAGCCCGTGCGCACCTCGGCGACATCGCCTACCGAGATGTCGATCCCGGAGACGATGCGGAGCGCGTGGATGTAGCCCTGGATCTCCGGCCGCCAGTAGCGCGCCCAGTTGGCCGCCTGGTCCGGGTCGTCGACGTTGCTCCAGTCGCCGAAGCGGATCGAGAGCAGGATCTGCTCGCCGAAGATCGCCAGGTCGCGGAAGTGCAGCACCGAGGTGTCGGTCCAGCCCTGCAGCTTCTTCATCGCGTCGACCCGGTCCATCCACGGCTCCGGGTAGGCGACCATGATCGCGCGTCGGCAGGAACTCGCGGAACTCCGGCCGCGCCAGGATCCACTGCTGCATCAGCATCTCGATGCGCGCGGTCGACGGCAGGTCGCCGAACTGGTTGTGCGCGCCCTCGCGACAGGATCAGGTGGACCTCCTTGAGCGCGTTCAGCACCGGGAAGCCGTCGGCGATCGACCGTCGTGTCGTCGTCCTGCTTGAAGAAGCCGCGGTGCAGAGCTGCAGCAGGTTGTGGAACGCCTCGAGGAACTTCGACCGGCTGTCGGCCGTGCTGCAGGTCGGGCACCGCCTTGCCCGCGAGCGCGCAGGCCGTAGTGGTGGTCGTACTCGTAGGCGCGGCGCGGCGACGCGTGAGCCGGTGCTGCTCGTCCTGGATGTAGCCCCAGAGCAGGTTGTTCAGCGGCCGCAGCGGGTCGATCTCCATGTTGGCCAGCGGGTCGCGCTCGCCGGCGCCGCGGCGGTTCTGGAACCGCGCGCTGATCGCGTTCATGGTCTGCACCAGCATGCCCTCCTCGTGCCAGTACGACCAGATCAGCTCGAGCAGGCACGGGGCTCACCAGCTTGCGAGCGCAGGATACCATAGGCACTCGAGCCAGGCGACGCCAAGCTGCAGGCCCTGTTTGAACGGCAGCTCGCCCAGCCGGCGGCGGATGAGGTCGAGATAGGGCAGCACGTATGGCGAGTCCGGCTCGGGGCCCAGGTCCACGAGGTAACCGCTTCCGAAAGCGGTCCATGAAGTCCAGGGTGCTTGGTCGAGGTCTTCGCGGGCAGGTAGCTCGTGGGCGGGCTGAAAGCCCCGATGTCCTCGAGCCGCCCGGCCTCGGCGTAGAGAGAATTCGGTTGCTGCCTTGAGGAGTGGTAGGCGTCGCCATTGAAGGCACCGAAAGTCCGAAGACGGGCTTTGAGGTCACCGGAGGCGGTGAACCCAGGACGGCCGCGACTCGGTGCCCAGCGGCTGGTGGGCTCAGCGCGTCGGCGACCGTGGCAGGCACCGGCCCAATGCGCGCTTCGTACTGCTGGGAAGGAATCCCGCCGCCTCGTTGCGCTCTTCCTCGCGGCACGCTGATCATCACCGATGACCGCCCGGCCTCGCGGATGCGGTTGTTGAGGTCGCTGTCCGCCTGGACGTCGGATGCTCCACGAGCACGGCAACGATGTCGGCGACGTGGAACCCGCCGGACAGGACGTGTGCCGTGCCCAGCACGTGGCCTTGGGGCTCTGCGTGGGCGTGCCGGCGTCTGAGAGCACCCGATCGATGAAATCCGAGTACCGCGTGAACGACAGCGCCGCCGTCCGGTCCTTGATGACGTCCCACAGGAATTCATCGGGCGTGGATGGGAAATCGGTGGCTCGAGCGCCACCCGATCGATGTCAGCCAAGTCGGACATGTCTTCCTCCTCACACAGCGGCTCAGGGCCGCGGTAGGCGTGGGCGAAGGGCGCCGGCGGCGGAGCCGCGGCGTCGAGCGCGTCGCGCAGACTTCGGCGATCGTCGAGCGTGCTGCGGAGCGCCCAGTAGGTGAGCAGATCGGCCGAGCAGCGGCTCTCCTCCTCGGGCGTGATCGGTCCCGTCGGCCCGCGCCTGGCCGATCACCGCGAACACCAGCGACGGCGGCGCTGTCCCGCATCGCCGTGCGGCGCGCCGCGCCAGCGCGCCGACAGATGCTCGACGAGACGTCGCCGGCTGCCGCTCCGCCGAGCCCAGCACCTCGGACAGCGAGCGGCCGCGCAGCGCGGCGGGACGGTGGTCAGCGAGCAGCCATGACGAACTCCGGCATGCGTCGCCTCGAGCGGCGAAGAGCTGCGCTGTTGCCGGCGCGGCCCGGTCAGCCGGATAGAGCGACTCCCAGAGCCGCGCCAGCCCGCCCACTGCGGATGCGGATAGAGCGCAGCCCCCATCGCGCAGCTCAAGCTTCACGCGGATCCACGGCACCGGATGCGGATCCTCGGGGCTGACGCCGGAAGACGAAGGCGCGCGGCAGGCTGACGACGCCGATCAGGCCCGAGCGTCGACGCCGACGCCAGCCGCGCGACCGACCAGAAGTCGGCGACGATCTCCGAGATCCAGCGTCCCACATCCGCCAGCGCCGCGGATCGCGCGCCGTTCCGCTCGACCGCGCAGCACCGCGCGCAGCGACGACACAGGTCGAGCAGCGCCGCGCGCCTGGTGGCCGACCTCGTGGACCAGCGACGAGGCGATGCCGCTGCCGACCATGCGCTCGCGCGGCACGCGGATGATCGCCACCGGGTTCTCGCCGCCGCCCGGCAGGCGCGTGCGCGCCCGACGGATCGCGGCGCCGTGCCCGCGATCCAGATAGCAGATGACCGGCGGCGCGTCGGTAGTAGCCCCGGCAGCTCCAGCGCGTCGCGCCGCGAGGACGTCGAGGCCCGCGAGCCAGACGCCGGTTCGTGCTCGCTGCGCTGCGTCAGCACGTCGGCGAAGATGTCGAACTGCGTGAGCACCGACGTTGAAGCGCAGCCGCAGAAGCGTGAAGCGCTGCTGCAGCTCCGACAGGCGAGGCGAGACTCATGACCCTCCGGGTCCGTGCGAGCCAGCGAGGAACCGTCGATCCGGCTGCGGAGCTCACCGGCGGCCCGTCGGGCGAGGAAGCGTCTCGATGGCGCCCGCGCCGCCACCGTTTAGACTGCGGCCGCCGGCACGCATCGTGTCCTAGCAGCGCGAACGGCCTACCCGGGCGAGCCGGGTCAGCAGCGCTCGCGCCTCCTGCTCGAGGAAGCCGCGCCGCTGGTGGCGGGCGCGGGTCACGATGCCGCCTCAGACGCCCATCAGCACGATCTTGCGCCCGCGGCGGAACCAGCGTCCCGAGCGCGTGAAGCCGGCGAGGCGGCCCCGTAGCCGTTGCCGCCAGTGTAGTTCGGATCGTAGGCCGGCCCGCCGTAGCCATCCGACGCGTAGCCGGCGTTGGCACGCTGGGGGCGATGTAGGCCCCCGCCGCAGCGGGCGCGCCAAAGCCCGGTGATCCGTAGCCCGCGGCGCCGTAGCCCGGTGCGTACGGCCGGCCCCGCCGGGAGCCACCCCGTACCATCCGGCCCAGGCTCGCGCGCGGCTGCAGGAGACCGGGGGCGTGGCGGCGAGCCGCCGTTGCCACCGCGGTTCGCACGGCGCGACGGGGCGTGACGCTCGGCGGGGTCCGCATGGCCCGCTGCGTGGCGGCGCCTGCGAATCGAACGAACCGGCGTGCCACCTCGAACTCGCGGTCCTGCGGGCTCAGCCCCTCCAACTCGAGGCCGAACATGCCGCCAGCCGCCGAGGCGAGCTTGCCGCCGATGGCGCCGCCCACCCCGGGGAGCACCAGGTTCCCGAGCGCGGCGCCCGCGAGCGGGAGCGCCGTCTTCGCCACCTTCTTGAGGATCGGGCCGAGGGCCTTGCCAATCGGCCCCCGCGCGATCCCGCCGAGAGCTCGGCCCGCACTTTTGACCAGCTTGCCGAGGAAGTATTCCAGCTCATCCTCGTTGTTCACCTCGAGCAGTTCGGCTGCGAGCTCCATCTCCTGGACCTCGTCGAAGACGCCGCGCTCGGTTTCGCCCAGGAAGCCCTGTTCGAAGGCCTCGCCGGTCTCCTGCGCCTCGCCGAGGAAACCCTGCTCGAACGCCTCGCCCAGTGAGGTTTCGTCCTCCCCGAGGTAACCCTGCTCCTGGGCCTCGGCCTCACCCACGAGGCCGCCGAGAATGCTGCCCAGGAATCCCTGCTGCGCTTCTGTCTCACCCAGTTCTTGACCTTCGAATTCCGACTCGGTCTCGAACTCGCGGAGCGTGCGATCCACGTCGTGCATGGTGACCTCCCAGGGAAAGGCGCCGTGATATGCGGGGAACTCGCCCTGGAGGGAAAAGCAGGACCGATGCCGCGCTAAGTGGTTGATTTCTCGTGGTGGGTAGCGAAAAGGTCTTCGGACAACCACCCGATTTGGCGCCCACCGGCCGAAGATCTTTTCGGAGGGACCTACATTCGGTAGCGAGACCGACAAAACGGTAAGCGAAGGAGCATTGGGTCAGTCGAATGGAGCTTAGAGCAAAGCCCCGCTGCTGGCAGAAAGGAGCGGGGCAGTCCAGGCGTCGGCCCTCAACCAGCAGAGGCGGGTGACGCGGTGTCGCTCCTCGACGCCAACGTGGATCGCTTATTGCCACTGCTGATACAGCCAGCGGGTCCCTCGCTCTCTCCAGCCCGACTGTAAGCCCTACCTGCGTAACCCGATGTCCTCGGCAGGGGGCCTGATACCATTACACGTGTAGTCTGGTCCCTACCTCGCGCGTGAGCCTATTTGCCGTTTGTGTGGCTTTCGCGAGCGCCCGGATACAGCCTAGGTAAGCTGGCGGCGCCTGGCGGTCCCTAGCGCGGGCTCCGCCAGGCCCTCACAGATCTCCCGTTGCAGGGTTCGGCGTCGGTCCAAGCCGGTCCCTGCCTCGCCCTCGAATTCGTGAATAAAGGATCAAAATGAGTTGCCGCATGCTTCGAGCGTTTTTGCCCCCGGTTCTGAGTTTACAGCTCGCGATCGCATTAGCCGGAGTGCTATCAGCATGTAAGGGTGATTCACCCGCCGGACCCGCCGGACCTGCCGTACTCGCCAGCATCACCATCACACCTGACGTCACCCTGACCACCAATGCAACCCATCAGTTCACGGCTGTCGGCAAGGACGCCGCGGGCGCCGAGGTCCCGATCTCGCCCATCTGGTCCGTCGTGGCCGGCGGGGGCGCTGTGGACCACGATGGCCTGTTCACCGCGGGCGCGGTGGCCGGAACCTTTACCGCCACGGTCAAGGCCGTCAGTGAGGGGGTGTCGGGTACCGCCTCGGTCACGGTGATCGTCGGAACGGTAGTGACGATCACGGTCAGTCCTGACACGGTCACCTTGGCCATTCATGGCACCCAGCAATTCATCGCGGTCGGCAAGGACGCGGCCGGTGCCGTCGTCGCCATCGTGCCGGTCTGGTCGGTCGTGGCCGGTGGGGGGGGTGTCGACGACACGGGTGGGTTCATCGCCGACACGGTGCCGGGCAGTTACCCGAATACGGTCCGGGCGGCCATCGGGAATATCTCGGGGTCCGCGACCGTCACGGTGACCGCCGGGGCATTGTCCAGCCTCACTGTCAGCCCCGACACGGCCACCCTGCTCGTCAATGGCGTCCAGCAGTTTACTGCCGTGGGCAAGGACGCCAACGGGAACGTTCTCGCCATCACGCCCACCTGGTCGGTCGTGGCCAATGGTGGGAACGTGAGTACGGCGGGACTGTTCACCGCAGGTACGCAGCCGGGCACGTTCGCGAATACTGTCCGGGCCACCAGCGGGACCATCTCGGGGTCCGCGACCGTCGCGGTGATCGCCGGGGCATTGTCCAGCATCACCGTCAGCCCCGACACGGCCACCCTGCTCATCAACGGCACCCGACAGTTCACTGCCGTGGCCAAGGACGCAGCGGGCAACGTCCTCGCCATCACGCCCACTTGGTCGGTCGTGGCCAATGGTGGGAACGTGAGTACGGCGGGACTGTTCACCGCGGGTACGCAGCCGGGCACGTTCGCGAATACTGTCCGGGCCACCAGCGGGACAGTCTCGGGAACCGCAACCGTGCGCGTGATCGTGGGTCCGCTGGCGACCATCACCGTCAGCCCCGACACGGCCACCCTGCTCATCAACGGCACCCAGCAGTTCACTGCCGTCGGCAGAGACGCCGGTGGCAACCTCGTCGCGCTCACGCCGACCTGGTCCATGGTGACCGGCGGTGGCGCCATCGACCTTGACGGGCTGTTGACGGCGGGCACGGTGGCCGGGACGTACAGCAGCACGGTCAGAGCGATGAGTGGGGGCATTCACGGATCCGCTACTCTCGTTGTCACGGATCCCCCGCCACTGGTCGACTTGGCTGCGGCGGCAACATATGGAGTCCTCGGGGCCACGACCGTAACTTGCGTCAGCGGAACAACCATCAACGGCGACGTGGGCGTCGCCCCGGGCCCCGCAGTCGCCAACTTCCCGCCGTGTACTGCCGGTGCGCTACACGAAAATGACGGCCCCGCCCAAGCGGCTCACGCCTCTCTGGTCACGGCGTTCGGTCAGCTGGCGGCCATGCCGTGCGGTCCCGTACCGGTCGCTGAGCTCGGGGGAAAAACACTGCAGCCAGGCGTACACTGCGCGCTGGCGGCGATGGCACTGACGACAGAGGTGTTTCTCGACGCCATGGGCGATCCCAACGCCTCCTTCGTGATCAAAGTCGCGACGGCCGCGCTCACGACTGCCGCGGCCTCCAGGGTGACACTGCAGAACGGCGCTCAAGCCAAGAACATCTATTGGGTGATCGGCAGTTCCGCCACGCTTGGCGCGAACAGTTTCATGAAGGGGAATATGATCGCGGCTACGACCATCACCTTCGGAGCGGAGGTGGAGCTGGTGGGAAGAGCCTTGGCGCGCGACGGTGCCGTGACCCTGGGTACCAGTGATCTGGTCAACCTGCCGTAGGTCCGGTGCAGAAGTCCGAGCGAGCCAGCCGCCCACATCGCCCTTGAGGTTCGGCCGACCCTGATGCTAAGTTATTGGCCCGCAACACCCGGCGCCGTAGCCAAGTGGTAAGGCAGAGGTCTGCAAAACCTCCATCATCGGTTCGATTCCGATCGGCGCCTCTCAAATGCTGCAACAAGTTAGGGGCCCCTGCTCAGGGGCCCTTTTCGTTCACGGCAAGGGCTATGCCGCCCCGGCCCGTCCTCGCCGGATCTCGACCGCTCCGTGGATCTCGACCTGCGAACAACAAGCCGCCGGCAGGATCATCCTGCCGGCGGCTCAGGCCCGGGTTCCCCGGCTCTTCTTTGCCGCTTACGCAGTGGCTGTGACCGCTGACGAGCGGCGGGCCAGCAGGTTCAGGACGCCACCTACCACACCAAGCGGCGAGAGCGGCCACCTTGATCTCGGGCGTCCAGGCGTGGTCGATGCCCAGCGCCGCATCAAAGGCGAACGGGCCGTAACCAGTGAACGCGAGCGCGATGGCGCCGGTCGCGTACAGCAGCGGGACCTCGATGCCGTTGGCCGAGGCGAAGACGCCATTCTTCCAGTGCACGCTGATCGCGGCCACGATCATGACCGACAGCAGCAGGGCCGGCCCAATCGGGCCCAGGAGACCCAGTGCGATCAGGATCCCGCTTGCGGCTTCGCTGAGGGAGGCGATGATGACGAAGAGGCGGCCGGGACGGAAGCCCAGCTGCTCGAAGTACCCGGCGGTGCCGGCAATTCCGTACCCGCCGAGCCAGCCAAACAGCTTCTGGCCGCTGTGGGCCACCATGAGCCCGCCGAGGATCAGGCGCGCGAGCAGGAGGCCCGTGCCCAGGGTGACAGGGTCAGAGATGTAGGTCGTGGTGGACATAAAAGCCTCGTGGAAAAGGGACCCGCTCAGTCAGACTGCCGTGATACCATCGCTTGTTATAACATATACATGCGCTGAAGGGTTTCACAGCGCGCTCCGAACGTCCGCCAAACCGTCGATGATGTGCTGCAGCACCTCGGCGTCGAAGTGCCCGAAGCGCTCTCGCTCGAAGGCTTCGAGGGGGACGGTGGCCTCCTCCAGCACGCGCAGGCCCTTGGGCGTGATGCGGGCCGTCACGTGCCGGCGATCGGTTTCATCGCGCTCGCGACGGAGGAGCTGCATGCTCTCCATGCGGTCCAGCAGCCGCGACACGTCGGGCACCTTCGAGACCAGCCGCTCCGCGATCTCGCGCCCACACAACCCGTCGGGGCCAGCGCCCCGGAGGATTCGCAGCACATTGTACTGTAGCTCGGTGATCCCGTAGGGCCGGAGGACTTCGTTGATCTGGTGCACGAGCAACGCCGCCGTCCGCATCACGCTCAGGAGCGCCTCGCTGCTCCGCCGGGGGAACGGCTTGGTCTGCTTGAGCTCGGCCTGCAGTCGGGATGGCATATGGGATAAAGTACATGTCATAACATGTATTGTCAAGAGGCCCCGATCAGTCTTCCAAAATGTTGGAACGAGCGCACGAGCGCTTCGTAGCTCATGGCGACGAAGCGCTCAGTGGGCTCCATAGGCCGCAAGTCATTTTGCAGCAGCGGCTTCCTGGCACCCAGCCCTGCCAGCCATTTTGTCGCCCTGCGCGGGCCGCTTCCCGTGCTCGACAGCTTGTGGGTCGCGACCGCTCAGGCATTTGGGGTCGCCTTCCGTCACCCGAAACCCCAACGTCCGCGCCCCCGTACCGTCTCCATCGGCCGTGCCATCCGCTCCATTCCCGGCCCGCCACCCCTGCCGAGCTCCCGTCCATGCGCGATGCCATCCGCCGCGACGTCGCCTATGCCCTGCGCGGCCTGCGCCGCGCGCCGGCCTTCACCCTGATCGTCGTGCTCACCCTCGGCGCCGGCCTCGGCGCCGCGACGACGATCTTCAGCGTGGTGAACGGCGTGCTGCTGCGGCCGCTTCCGTACCGCGAGCCCGACCGGCTGGTCATGATCTGGAACGACTTCGGCCAGGGCGCGCAAACGCTCCCCGCCACCTCGGCCACCGACTACCTCGACTACCCACGCGAGACCACGCTGTTCGAGGGTTTCGCGGCGGGCACCGGCGGCTCCGAGGTCGGCGCCACGGGTGTGCTCACCGGCGACGGCGCCTCCGAGCGCGTCGAGCTCACGCCCATCTCGGCCAACCTCCTCCCGCTGCTCGGCGTGCAGCCGATCCTCGGTCGCACCTTCACCGAGGAGGAGGAGGCGCTCCAGGGACCCAAGGTCGCGATCCTCACCTACGGCCTCTGGCGCCGGCGCTATGGCGGCGACCCCGACATCATCGGCAAGACGATCCAGGTCGACGCCGTGTCGCACACCGTCGTGGGCGTGCTGCCGCCCGACTTCCGTCTGTTCCTGCCGCCCGAGGTCTACGCCATCCGCGAGGGCGATCTCTACACGCCGCTGCAGATCGACCGCGGCAACCTCCCGCCCCGGAACCTCACCACGCTCACGGTCTTCGGTCGGATCAAGCCGGGCGTGACGCTCGCGCAGGCGCAGGGAGAGATGGATCGCGTGGCCGCCAGGTTCCGCGCCACCTATCCCGAGCACAAGATGTCGCAGGTGCGGATCCGCGCCGTCCCGCTGCACCACGACGTGGTGAAAGGCATCGAGCCCACGCTCGTGATCCTGCTCGCCGCCGTCGGGCTGCTCGTGGTCATCGCGTGCGCCAACGTGGCCAACCTGCTGCTCGCGCGCGCCACGGTGCGCGAGCGCGAGCTCGCCATCCGCCAGGCGATGGGCGCCGCCCGCGGACAGATCGTCCGGCAACTGCTCACCGAGAGCCTGCTCCTCGCCTCCCTGGCCGGCGTCCTGGGGGTGGGCCTGACATACGCCTCGCTCGCGGCCCTCGCGCGCCTGGCACCGGCCACGCTTCCCCGCCTCGCCGATGTGCGGGTGGACTGGACGGTGGCCGCGTTCACGGTGCTCCTCTGCGTCGGCACCGCGGTGCTCTTCGGCCTCGCGCCCGCGCTCCATGCCGCGGAGCCGGGCGGCAGCGAGGTGCTCCGGAGCGGCGGGCGGGTGGCCAACGCGGGCCGCCAGGGGAAGATCCGGAACGCGCTCATCGGGGCGGAGATCGCCCTGTCGCTGGTGCTGCTCGTGGGCGGCGGACTCCTGGTGCGGAGCTTTCTCGCGCTGCAGCGCGTCCGGCCCGGCTTCGAGCCTTCCGGCGTGCTCACCTTCCAGCTCTCGCTTCCTCTCGGCGCGTATCCGCAGGGCAGCAAGCGCAAGCAGTTCTACGAGGAGCTCGAGCGCCGGCTCAAGACACTGCCTGGCGTCTCCTCGGCGGCGCGCACCAACCAGCTTCCACTCACCGGCAGCGGCGCGCTCCAGCCCTACGCGTACGACGAGGAGACCGCCCGCAATTTCGAGAGCGTGACCGCCGAGGCGCGCTGGGTCTCCCCCGACTACTTCACGACGCTCGGCACGCGGCTGCTCGCTGGACGCGCGTTCACTCAAGAGGACCTCGCGTTCGGGCCCAACCGGACCATCATCGTGGACGACCGGCTGGCCAAACGGGTATGGGGCAAGGAGAGTCCGATCGGGAAGCCGCTCCAGCTCGAGCCGACAGGCACGCCCAACATGAACGCGACGGTCGTCGGCGTCGTCGAGCCCACCCGCATGCTCGGCCTCGACGGATACGGCCTCCCCGCCATCTACAGCCCGTATCCGCCGTGGTCTGAGCGCCTCGTACGCCGTGCGCACCGCCGGCGATCCCACGTCGCTGATCCCGGCCGTCCGGCGCGAGGTCGCGGCGATGGACGCGAGCCTCCCCCTGGCCGACCTGCGGCCGATGCAGGAGTACGTGTCGGACGCGCTCGCGGGCCCGAGGCTGAGCCTGCTGCTCATGCAGGCGGTCGGCGGCCTGGCGCTGCTGCTGGCGACGATCGGGATCTACGGCGTGATCTCCTACAGCGTGAGCCAGCGCCAGCGGGAGTTCGGCGTCCGGATCGCGCTGGGCGAGACGCCGAACCGGCTGACCCGGTCGGTGGTGCTCCAGGGCGCGCGTCTGGTGGGCGTGAGCATCGCGCTCGGGCTCGCCGGCGCGCTCGCCGCCACGCGCCTTCTCGCGGGACTCCTCTACGGCGTGAGCCCCAGTGACCCGCTGACATTCGCGAGCGTCTCCTTCGCCCTCGCGGCGGTGGCGCTCGCGGCCTGCTACCTGCCGGCGCGGCGGGCGTCGCGCGCGGACCCGCTCAGCATCCTCCGAAACGATTGAGCCCAAGGACCGACCCATGAGCCTCGCCGTTCTCCTGCTCCTCCAGGTCGCGGCCGGTCAGCCGCAAACCGGCCAGGACGTCGTGGCCCGCATGCACGACCGCTGGCAGGGCAAGTGGTTCCGGACCTTCACGTTCGTTCAGCGGACGACGTTCCCTGACAAACCAGCGCAGACGTGGTACGAGACGATCCAGAACCCCGGCCGATTGCGGATCGACTTCGGGCCCATCGACAGCATGAATACCGCCATCATCAAGAACGACTCCGTGTACCAGTTCAAGCGCGGGAAGCCGGCAGGGGCCCATCCCTACCCGAACACACTCGGCATCGTGCTCTCGGATGTGTATGCGCAGCCGGTGGCGGAGACCGTGGCCCAGCTCGAGCGGCACGGCATGGACTTGAGCAAGCTTCGCGCGGATACCCTGCGCGGCCAGCGAGTCTGGGTGATCGGCGCCGCGGCCGGGGACAGCACGTCGCCCCAGCTCTGGGTCGACCAGCAGCGGCTTCTGCTGGTCCGGATCCACGAGTCGGGGCCCGGCGGGAAGACCCTGGTCGGTGATGTGCTCCGCCGGGCCTCGGGGGCCATTCCGGTCGAGACCGAGATGGCATTCAGAGAAGACGGCAAGGAGATCCAGCGCGAGGAATACACCCAGCTCACGTTCGACGCCGCGCTGGACTCGTCGGTATTCGAGACCGGCGAATGGAAGCGCCCGGGCTGGATCCGGAAATGACGAGGCCCGGCGATTGCCGGGGCCCGTCTGCTCGATTCAGCGCGCGATCTGGAGCGACCGCCGGGCGGCCTCGTCCCACCGCGGCCGCTCGGGGTCCTCGGCCACCGCGCGCACCAGCCACGCGCCCAGGCGCGAGATCCTGGCGGTGAAGTCCGGCTCGATCGTGCCCGCCTCGTCGCTCGCCCGGTGATAGTGCTCGTCCGGCCCGCTGCTCGAGAGGAAGATGCTCGGCACCCCCCGCCGCGCGAACCAGATCTGGTCCGAAGTCGTGAAATAGTGGCGGTCCGGCCACTGGTCGTCCACGACCGTGAGCGCCAAGCCAGGGTGCGCCTGCGCCACCGCCCGGACCGTGCGCCCGAGCGTCGAGTAGGGGCTGCCGACCGCCGAGACGGTGTCGGCCTGCCAGCTCCGTCCGATGCCGTCGAGGTTGACGTCGGCCACGATCGCGCCGATCGGCACCGGCGGCTGGCGGGTGAAGTACTCGCTGCCGCAGATGCAGACTTCCTCCGCGCTGGGCGTGAAGAAGATCACCGAGCGACTGGGGCGCCGGCCCATCCGCCCCAAGGCGTGCGCGGTCTCGATGACGGCGGCCACCCCCGAGGCGTTGTCGTCGGCCCCGTTGTAGATGCTGTCGCCCTGGTCGGCCGGGATGCGGAGGCCGAGATGATCGAGATGGGCGCTGATGACGACATACTCGTTCCGAAGCCGTGGGTTCCGGCCCGGCAGCACGCCCACGACGTACGGGACGAGAACGGTGTCCGTGACCACGGGAATGACCAGCGTGATCTCCCCCGCGGCCGGCGCATCCGGGACCAACCGCCGCGCGGCCGCCGCGCTCACGAGCGCCGTCGGCACCCCGTTGGACGCGTGGTCCATTTCCGCGGTGGCCGTCGCGACCGGTGCCACGGCCTGGGCCGAGTCGAGGATCAGCACGAGTCCCGACGCACCGGCACGGCGGGCGGCGAAGGTGGCCGTGTGCGCCGGACCGCGCCATTCGCCCGGCGGGAGCCGCAGGACGGGAATGCGGCCGCGGATGGCGGCGGTGTCGCTCAAGTCCTTCATGGCGACGACCCGACCCGTGAGCCGCGCCGCGCCGGCCCGCATGACGCCGAAGTCCGTTCCATACACCAGCCGCTCGCCCTCGCGTCCCGCGGCCGCGAGCTCGATCCCGCTGCGTGACCACGTGGGTGGTGACGAGCGGCCACCGCACGACGAGGTCGTTGCCCGAGAGCGGCCGCAGCCCCGCCCGGCGGAACTCGGCCGCGACGTAGGCGGCGGCGGCGTCCAGCCCGTGCGAGGGCGTCGCGCGGCCGAGCAGCGAGTCGTCCGCCAGCACCTCGATGTGACGCGCGATGCGCGCGGCCGTGATGCCTTCGATTCCGCCATGCTCCGCGCGGGTGTCCTGGGCCACGAGCGCGGTCCGCCCGGCGGCGGCGAGCAGGACGGCGATTCCGGCGGCGCGATACAGACCAGTCATGACCGCAGCTCCTTTTCCCAGGCGCGAAACGCGACCTCGTAGTAGTCGTCGGAGAACCGTACCCACTCGCCGAGCTTGCCCGGCGGCCGCCAGCCGCGCGCGCCCTCGGCGGCCGGCACGCCGCGGGCGATGGCCCTGCGCGCCCCATCCTCGATGCTCTCGAGCAGCGTGAGGAACGCGCGCAGCTCGGCTGCCCGCGCGGCCGAGCCGTGACCCGGAACCCAGAGCGTGGCCGGCTCCGCGAGCAGCCGCCGCACGTGCGCCGTCTGCCGGCTGGGCGTGGCGTCCACGAAGTTGGGGAACAGGCCGTTCCAGACCAGGTCGCCACACCAGACGACGCGCGGGTCGAGCACCTCGATCGTCAGGTCGCTCGGCGTGTGGCCCTCGCGCGGATCGATCCGGACCCGGCGGCCGCCCAGGTCGAGCTCGGTCGGGCCGAGCGCGGGGACGATCGTGGTGGGGAGGACCGCCTCCGGCCGCCGTTGGCGGAGCAGGTCGCGCGTGACCGCCGTGCCGAGGATCTCCACCCGCGCGCCGCCGGCGCCGTATCCGCCGAGGCCGGCGGAGTGGTCGCCGTGGCAGTGCGTCAGCACGACGTGCGACGGCCATCGGCCGGTGAGGCGCCGTGCCTCTCCCGCGAGCCAGCCCGCGCCCTCCTCGCTGGCGAATCCCTCGACCGCCAGCACGCCGTCCCGCCCGGCGACCAGGCCGCCGTTGGAGAACGTCCGCATGGCGATCGCGTGGTCGCCGGCGAGCGGAGTCGAGATCAGCATCCACACCCCGTCCGCCACGCGCTCGAGCCGGCCCCAGGGCTCGCGCCGCACCGGGACGCCGCGCGGCTCCGCGGCGAAGAGCTGCCGCGTGCCGGTGGTCGCGCCCGCCAGCGCGGCCAGCACGTGCGCCCCGCAACCGAGCGCCGCGCCGACCGTGGTGCCGAGAAAGGCCCGGCGGTCGACGGCGGTCATGGCCGGGCCGCCGTCCCGCCGTCCGACGAGGTCTTCGCGCCGAGGGTCTTGTCGCGGTCGAACTTGGTGCTCACGGCGCGGAGCGTGGGATAGAACTGGACGAAGACGTTGTCGTCGGCCGCGTTCTTGACGTGGCAGGACTGGCACGCCTGCCGCGGCATCGCGACGGCGCGAGAGCCCTTCGCGCCCTTGCCGAAGTTGAAGTACGCCCAGCTGCCGGGAAAACGCTCGCTGTCCTTGAGCGAGACCTCGACCGCGATGAAGTCGCCCTCGAAGAAGCCCTGTTTGCTCGGATGCACCTTCTGCCCCGGCTCGTAGAGCGTCATCGCCATCATGGTCTTCTCGCGGAACTTGCCCGTGCGCACGAAGTGCTCGTAGGCGGAGGGCTCGATGTAGACGTTGTGGAACATTCCGGCAGTCGCTCCGGCGGCGGCATCGGCCCCGCTGGGCTGCGAGTAGCCGAGCCCCATCGAGGCGCCGGCCAGGACCCAGCGCTCGAAGCCGTCGGGGCGGATCAGGGAATCGCCCGCGTAGCGCGGGACGGTGTCGCCCGTCGCCCGCACGGTGGGCCGGGTGTCGGCGCTCCGCTGCGCCAGCGTGGCCGCCACCGCCACGGCCGCCGCGACCACCGCGATCGCCACCGTCTTCATTGCGCTCATGCTGCCTCCGCGCATCCGCCCATGAGGCAAATGCAGAAATTTTTGCACCCGGGCCCAAACGAAAGGCGCACGGCGGGTGCGGCCGGCGCTCAGCGAACACGGTCCATCCGGCTAGCGGCTCTGCTCCAGCGCGTCGAGCGCCCAGACGGCGGTCAAGCGCACCTCGTGGTCGGGGTCGCGCGTCGCCGCGATGAGCGGCTCCACCGCGCGCTCGTCGCCCAGCATGCCGAGCATGTGGGCCGCGCTCTCGCGCAGTTGCGGGACGGTGTCGGCGAGGGCCCGCACCAGGCCGTCGACGGCAGCGGGATCCTCGAGGCGCCGAGCGCATGGATGAAGGCATCGCGGGCCTCGGTGTCGCGCTCGGACGCGAGCGCGGCGAGCAGCCGGGGCACCGACGCGCGGCTTCCGATCGTCTCGAGCGTCCAGGCGGCGGTGGCGCGCACTTCGGCGGCGGGGTCGGCCAGCGCGGCCTCGAGCGCCGCCATGCGGCCGCGGCTCTCGAAGCGGCCGAGCGCTGCCGCGGCCATGACCCGGGTGTGCGCGTCGGGATCGTTCCGCACGAGCCGGGCAAGCGCCTCGGCGGCGGGCTCGCCGCGGATCTCGCGCAGGGCCACGGTCATCACCGCGCGCACGCCGTGCTCGGGGTCGGCGGCCAGCGGCGCCAGCGCCGGCACGGCGCGGGGATCACGCAGGTCGCCGAGCGCGAGGACCGCCATCTCGCGGACATGGGCGTCGTCGTCGCGGAGCGCGGCCAGCAGCGGCGCGACCGCCGCGCGGTCGCCGAGCTTGCCGAGGCCCCACGCCGCCACCCCGCGCGTTGAGGGATCGAGATCGTGCAACCGTCCGACCAGCGCCGCGCGGGCGCCGCTCGACCCGCGCACGGCGAGCGACCACACGGCGTCGCGCCGGACCACCGGATCCATGGAGCCCAGCAGGGCAATGAGGTCGGCTTCGCGCGGACCCACGCTCCACGGGTGGAGCGCGGCGGTGGGCATCCCCACGAGCATGGCGGCACCGGCCACGGCCAGGAGCGTGCGGCGGCCCGCCGGGCGATGATCGAGCCCGACATCCAGGATGGAGCGCATGCGCTCGGGCAAGCGTGGCCGCCGCCGCCATGGCGAGCGCGCCGCGCTCGGGGACGCCGGGCGAGACGAACGCCCGGGCGATGTCGAGCAGCTGCTGCGCGTAGTCGATCGGACCGGTCCCGAGCGCGACCACGCGATCGTCGCAGGCCTGCTCCTGTTCCAGCCGCGCGCGATACGCGGCGCGCCATGCGAAGGGATTGGGCCAGTGGAGCGCGCAGGCGAGCTCGATCAGCAGGTGCCCCGCGTAGTCGCCACGCCGGATGTGCGCCAACTCGTGCCGGAGCACGACGCGCTGCCGCTCCGCGTCCCAGCGCCTGGCGGCCGCGGGCAGCAGCACCACGGGCCGGCGGATGCCCCAGGTCACTGGTACGGCGAGCTCGCGGCTGATCGCGATCCGTACGGGCCGCCGGACGCCCATGTCGGCCGCCACCTCGCGCAGGAGATCGGCCAGCGGTCCTCGCCGGAGGGTCGCCGCCCGACTCGCCACCTGGGCGATCCGGCGGATGTCACGCGCGAGACGGGCGAGGACGAAGAGGGCGCCCGCGAGCCACAGGCCCAGAAGCCACGGCGCCGCGCGGCGAGCCGGCGGTCCTGCCAGCCTGCCGACGCGGGACCAGTCCGGACTGCCGAGGTCTGGACCAGATCCGGCTTACCGAGATGGGGCCGATCCGGGCTGGTCATGCCGCCGGCGACGGACCGCATCCGTTCAGCTCCCGAGCGCACTGGGTCACGGCCATCGCCTCGGTGGCGGGCCGCCGGCCAGCTACCATTGGCTCCGCGCGGCCGAGCCTGGGAGGCTCGAGCACGGGCAGCATGAGGGTCAGGGCCGGCAGCAGCGCCAGACCGGCGAAGACCGCCGTCCACACCGCGTACCGGCCGGCGGCGGACCGCCGCCGCAGGAGCCACGCTCCGAGGAAGGCGACGGCCAGGATGAGCCCGCCACGTACGAGGGTGCCGCCCAGCAGGTCGAGCAGTTCGAGGGGACTCATGGGTGCTGCTCCCGCTTAGCCGCCTCGACCCAGGCGGCGAGCTCGCTCAGCTCCTCCTTCGACAACCGGGTCGAGGGCGAATCGAGGAGGGTGAGTACGGCCTTCGAGGACGAGCCCCGAAAGAGCGTGCGAACCAGGTGCCGCAGGGCCGACTCCCGCATCGCCTCGGCGGGTACCGTTGGCGCGTAGACGTAGCGGTTGCCCTCGCGCCGGTGGCGGACGACGCCTTTGCGCTCCAGGATGCCGAGCGTCACACGGACCGAGTTATAGGCCGGACGGTCGGACAGGTGATCGACGACCTCCGCCGCGCCGGCTTCCCCCAGACGGTAGAGGACGTCCATGATCTGCCGCTCTCGGCGGCTGAGCTGATTCTGCAGGGGCTGGGTCATGGGCCTTCGTGCAAAGTTTTTTACACTACGGAGCGTCCAACGTGGAGGTTTCGGGCAGTCCGGACGATTCAGTGGGGTCAGGGGCGGAGGTCCGCCAGCGCCGCGGTCGCGGCGAAATATCCGCCCATGCCGTGCACGCCGCCACCGGGCGGCGTCGACGCGGAGCAGAGGTAGACGCCCCGGATCGGGGTGCGGTAGGGCGTCGGCCGCGCGACGGGCCGGGCGAAGATCTGGGGCAGGTCCATCCGGCCGCCGTTGATCTCACCGCCGATGAGGTTGGCGTTCCGGCGCTCGAAATCGGCGGGCGTGAGGACGCTCCGCGCGAGGATCCGCTCGCGGAAGCCCGGCGCGAAGCGCTCGACCTGCCGCTCGATCCGGTCGGCGACGTCCAGGGTCGAGCCGTTGGGGACGTGGCAGTAGGCCCAGGCAGTGTGCCTGCCTTCCGGGGCGCGGCTCGGATCGAAGAGCGTCGGCTGAGCGAAGAGGACGAAGGGGCGGTCGTGGACCTCGCCCCGTTCGTGCGCCGCCTCGGATGCGGCGATTTCCTCGAGCGTGCCACCCAGGTGCACCGTGGCCGCGCGGAGGCACTCGGGCGCCGTCCAGGGCACGGGGCCGTCGAGGGCCCAGTCGAGCTTGAACGCCGCGGCGCCGTAGCGGTACCGCTCGAGCGCCTGGCGATACCGCGGGGGCAGCCGATCTCCAGCGAGCCGGGCCACCTGGCGCGGTCCCAGGTCGAGCATGACGATCCGGGCCGCGGCCAGCTCGTCGAGGCGCTCGACCGGCGCGTCGACCTGCACCTCGCCGCCGAGCGAGCGGAAGTGGGCGACGAGGGCGTCGGCCAATCGCTGCGAGCCACCCCGCGCGACCGGCCAGCCCACCGCGTGCCCCGCCACGGAGAGCATGATGCCGAAGGCGGCGGTGCCCCAGGCCTCCAGCGCGAGGAAGGAATGCGCGGCGTTGCCGGCGAAGAGCGCCTGCGCGGCGTCGCCGCGGAGCCCGCGCGCGACGCTCGCCGCCGGACGAATGGCCTGCAGGCCGAACCGCGCCATGAGGACGGGGTGTCGGGGAAGCCGGATCGGCGGCGCGAGCACGTCGCCGGCGAGCTCGCTCCAGGCCGCGACGAACGGCGCGTGCAGCCGGCGCCAGTCGGCCCCGCCGTTGCCCAGCCCCGCCGCCGTGGCCTCGATCGATCGCTCGAGCACGACCGCGGTTCCATCGTCGAGCGGATGCGCCGAGGGGGGCCGGCGGCTGAACCCACTCGAGCCCGTGCGCGCCCAGCGGCAGGCCGCGGAAGAAGGGCGAGGAGATGGCCAGCGGATGGACGGCGGAGCAGACGTCATGCGTGAAGCCCGGCAGCGTCAGCTCCGCGGACCGAAGGCCACCGCCCAACGTCGGGGCGGCCTCACGCAGCAGCGTCTTGATACCGGCCTGGGCGAGGACGATCGCGGCGGCGAGCCCGTTGGGCCCGGATCCTACGACGACGGCGTCTGGCGGCATGCGTAAGCATAATCCCGAGTCAGCTCGAGGAGCTGGGAGGTGCGGGACGGCTTGACGTCGTGCCCGGGATGCCCGCGCAGCGCAGTGACGATCTTGTCCATCAGCTCCGAGCGCGTGAATGGCTTGGCGAGGAAGGAGACGCTCGGATGGTCCAGGCCCTCGCGCACCATGATTTCGGCCGGATAGGCCGACATGAAGAGGATGCGCACCGCCGGCCATTCCTCGCAGATGAGACGAGCGAGGGCGACACCGCCCACGTCGGGCATCACCACGTCCACCAGCACCAGATCGATCGGCTGCCGCGAGGTGGCGAGCACCTCCAGCGCCTCGGTTGCGGACCCGGCTTCGAAGACCCGATAGCCTGCCTCCGACAGCAGGCGAAAGGCGGCCTTGCGCACGACCCCCACGTCGTCGACGACGAGGATCGTGCGCGTACCGGCGAGCGGAAGGTCAGGCGTCGAATCGATGATCACGATACAATGCGTGCTGAGGAAAGGACTTGCCGGGGAGCCCGGCGCTCACGTTGATGGAGGGTACGGTCGCGGACAGAGCGCCGTCTGTGCGCCAGGTCACCTTCCGCCTCGGATGTGGAAAACCGTGAAACCAGCCGGGCCGGGAAGCCGTCACACACTCCACAGGACCATCACCCAGGACACGCCATGAAGGCTCGCGCTCTCCGCCTGCTGCTGCTCGCCACACTGGCGCCGCTCTCGTCCATCGGCGCCGCCACGACCGTACCGGCCACGGCCACGCTGGCCTACAGCATCGACCTCAACCGACGCGCCGACGATCTGTTCCACGTGACGCTCCGGGTGAGCGGCCTCCGCGCCGAGAACGCCATCTATCAGTTCGCGTCGACCGCGCCGGGCACGTACCAGGTCATGAACATCGGGCGGTTCGTGAAGGCGTTCGAGGCGTACGACGCGAAGGGCGTCCGAGTGCCGGCGGAGCGCATCTCCGTGAACCAGTGGCGGCTGAGCTCGCCGGCGCGCGTCCGCACCATCCGCTACACCATGACCGAAACCTGGGACAGCCCGCTGGACCACCCGATCTACAAGATGTGCGGCACGTCGATCGAGACCGACCACGTGCTCATCAATCCGCACGCCGTCATCGGCTACCCCGAGGGGCTGCAGGCGGCGCCGGTGCGGCTGCGCCTGGCATATCCGGCCGCGTGGACGGTGGGCACGGCGCTGCACCGGGGCCCCGACGGCGTCTTCGTGGCCGATAGCTACGATCAGCTGGTCGACTCCCCCATCCTGTTGGGCCGGCTCTCGAAGGCCCGGCTGGTGGTGACCGGTGTGCCGATCGACGTCTTCGCCTACTCGGCGACCGACAAGATCAAGGCCAGGCAGCTGCTGACCGCCATGAGCGGCATGCTGACCGCCGCGGGCCGGTTCCTGGGCCGGCTGCCGGTGGACCACTACACCTTCCTCTATCATTTCGGGCAGGACGGCGCGGGCGCGTGGGAGCATTCGTTCAGCTCGGAATACGTGCTGCAGGAGGGCGAGTTCACCGACTCCGTGGGCCATCGGGTCACCGACATCGCCGCCCACGAGTTCTTTCACATCGTGACACCCCTCAACATCCACAGCGAGATCATCGAGCACTTCAACTTCGTGACGCCGGTGCCGTCGCGGCACCTCTGGCTCTACGAGGGCACCACCGAGTGGGCCGCGCACGCGATGCAGCTCCGCGCCGGCCTCAAGACGCCCGAGGCGTACCTCCAGACCCAGATCCGGAAGATGCAGATCGACCGGCAGGCGTTCGACAGCACGTACAGCCTGCGGCGAGCTCGCGCTCACCTCCTACAGCGATTCGGGCCAGGCGCAGTACGGCAACATTTACATGCGGGGAGCGCTGACGGCGGGGCTGCTGGACATCCGGCTGCTCGAGCTGTCCCACGGGCAGCAGGGGCTGCAGGACCTGATCATCGAGCTCGCGCATCGCTTCGGGAAGCGGCGCGCGTTTCCCGACTCGACGTTCATCGATACGCTGGTGGCGCTGACCCATCCCGAGATCCGGGACTTCTTCGACCGCTACGTGTGGGACTCGCAGCACCTGCCGATCAAGGAGTACTACGCCAAGCTCGGCATCACGCTGATCGAGGACGCGCAGGGCCAGCCGGTGCGCTTCGAGATCGATGCCAATCCCAGCGACGAGCAGCGCCTGCTGCGCGAGGCGTGGCTCGGGCGGAAGCCGCACGGCGCGACCTGAGCCGCCGACTCGCTCAGGAGTAGTAGCGGCGGAGGTAGTCCGCGACGCCGTCGAGGTCCGGGAAGAGCCGGCGCTCGTCCACGCTCACCAGGTCGAGCTGATCGCGAATGCGCCCGGCCTCCGGGGCCGGGATGACCAGCTTGGTGAGCGCGTCGCCCAGGCCGTGATGCTCCAGAAACCGGTCGAACGGCTGGCGCTTGTCGGAGCAGAGCGTGAACGCCGCCGACTGCGCCACGATGCGCGCGTCCAGCGACGGTGGCTCGAGCATGCAGGCGAACGGCCGGACGTCGTCCCGCATCGCGAAGAGCGCGGACGGCGTGAACGGCCGGTCTCCCCCAGAATCCCGTCCAGATCCTGAATCAGCAGGGCCAGGTCCGGCAGCTGGAAACGGCGATGCACCGCCTTCCAGTCGAGCCGCCAGACTGCCCGATCCGTCGTCACGGCAGGGTCCACCGTGGCGAAGTGCGCCGCCACGAGCGGCGAATAGGTCCAGTCGAGAAGCCGCGTAGGAAGTCCGTGGTGCTGCGCGGCGACGAGGACCTCCCAGTCGTTGACCGGCGGGCTGGCGAAGTACGGCCGGGAATACCGGATGAAGCTCCGGAGGATGTACTCCTCGAGCTCGCCCTTGGTATGCGGGCGCCCGGCGCCGCCGAGCAGGTCCAGGCTGGTGAGCAGGGGCCACGTGGCGGCCGCCGCGCCGCGGTAGATGCCCGTGCCTCGCCGCCGGCCCGAGGTCGGATCGGGCTCCGGCGTGGTCTGGGCGATGAGTTCGCTCAGCGAGTGGATGACGACTTCGCGAATCGGCACGCAGGGATATGAAGTCCACCGCGCGGGATCGCGCAAGGCCGAGCCCTCGGGCGATCTTTCCGGCATGCCGGCCATCGATCTTGCGACGCTCGCGGCCCGCCTTCCGGCGCGCCCGCTGACCCGATTTGCTCCGAGCCCCACCGGCTATCTCCATCTTGGCCACGTGGCCAACGCCGTCTGGGTGTGGGGAGTGGCCCAGGCGCTCGGCGGTCGCGTGCTCCTTCGGCTCGAGGACCACGATCGGGGACGCTGCCGGCCGGAGTACGAGACGGCGCTCCTGGACGATCTCGAGTGGCTTGGCCTGGTCCCCGACGCCGGCGCGGTGGCGGAGCTTCGCGCCGGGCCGTCGCCGTATCGCCAGAGCGACGCACGCGAGAGCTACGAGGCGGCGCTGGCGCGGCTGACCTCGCGTGGCGGCGTGTTCATCTGCGACTGCTCCAGAAAGGATCTGGCTCGCGTAGGCGGCGACGTCTTCAACGAGGAGACGCCGTACACGGGCCGCTGCCGGAGCCGGGCGCTTGCTCCGGCCCCGGGGCGGGGCGTGCGGCTCCGGGTCGATCCCGGCGCGGAGCGGTTCGACGACGCCAGGCTCGGACCGCGCGAGCAGATGCCCGCCGCGCAGTGCGGCGATCTGCTGCTCCGGGATCGCCTCGGGCAGTGGACCTACCAGTTCGCCGTGGTGGTCGACGACCTCCGCCACGGCGTCGACCTCGTGGTCCGGGGCGAGGATCTCCTGGAGTCGACCGGGCGCCAGCTCCTGCTCGGGCGCCTGCTCGGACGGGCCGCGCCGCCGGTCTTTCTCCATCATCCGCTGATTCGGAAGCCCGGCGGCGAGAAGCTGAGCAAGTCGAGCGGGGACACGGGGATTCGGGAGCTTCGGGCGGCTGGGATGACCCCGGCTGAGGTACTCGGGCGCGCGGCGTTTCTCACCGGAGCTCAGCCCGCTGACGTGCCGCTGGCGCCGGCCGAACTGGCCAACCTGTTCGGGACGGGTTAGCATCACGACAGCTCACCACAAGGATGACAGACGTCATGAAATACGAGGCGTCGGACGACGGCACCATGCGTCATGCCAGAGCGTTGCTCTGCGTCCTCTGTGCCTCTGTGGTGCAGACCATCGCCGCGGAGCGCGCCGAGGCGCAGGCATACCCCCGGGTCATCATCCAGACCGATCTCGGCAACATCGAGGTCGAGATCGACACCGCCCACGCGCCGCTCACCGCCGCCAACTTCCTTCGCTACGTCGATCTCGGCTTCTACCGCTTCGGTCGGTTCCACCGAACGGTCCGGGCGGACAACCAGCCCGACAGCAAGGTGAAGATCGCGGTGGTGCAGGCCGGGCTCGACTCGCTCCGGGTCAAGGACTTTCCGCCGATCAAGCTCGAGCGCACCAGCGTGACCAAGCTGCTGCACAAGGACGGCACCATCTCGATGGCGCGGGACGGCCCGGATACGGCCACGTCCGATTTCTTCATCTGCGTGGGTGATCAGCCGGCGCTCGACTACGGCGGCAAGCGGAACCCGGACGGGCAGGGATTTGCCGCGTTCGGGCGGGTGATGCTCGGGATGGACGTGGTGCGGAAGATCAACGCCGCGCCGGCCACGGGTCAGGCCCTCGAGCCGGCGGTGCGTATCAAGAACATCGTGCGCAAGCGGGCCTGACGGCGGCTACGGGCCTGTCGTGCCTTTGAAGATGCCTTCACGTACCTTGGCGGCCTTGGGCGGCGCGCCGGGGTCGATCTCCAGCCGGCTCTCGACCCGCGGGACCAGCCGAATCTTGCCGTTGAGCGTGAGCCGTTGTCCCGCGCGCTCGACCTGAATCGCCAGCGGCTGACCGTCCTCCTTCCCGAATCTCGCCCGGAATTTGGGGCCGAAGTCCGAATCCGTGATCGGGATGTCGCCCAGGGACAGCAGGACGTCGCCGCTTCGCACGCCCGCCTCCTCGCCCGCGCTCCCCGGCATCACCTGGCGGACCACGACCCGGCCGGCCGAGTCGAGCGCCGAGGCGAGCCCGATGCGGGGTTCCATGACCGTGTCGGCGGCGGTTCTGAGGCCGACGAGCGGAAGGATCTGGCCCCACGGATAGGGCTCGCGGCCGTCGACATACTTGGCGGCGAAGTCGGTGAAGCTCTTCCCGCCGGCCGCGGCCGTAACCGCGCGCCACCACTCCGCGCCCGTGAAGCCGCGCCCCGCCTTCCAGGTCGAACGGTAGAGCGTCCGCATCACGCCATCGAGCGATTGCCGATTGTCGCTCGCATCGCGGATCAGGACGTCGAGCATGAACCCTGCCAGCGACCCCTTCGGATAGTAGAGATACTGGCTCCCGTCCGTCGGGTGAATCCAGGTGGAGAGCGACGCATCCTCGAGCGCCGTGGGCGGCGCCGCCGCGACCTTGGCGATCTTGTCCGCCGTCTGCGCCAGGAACTGATCGGCGGTGACGACCCCGCCGCGGAGCAGGGCCAGGTCGGCGTAGTAGTCCGTGATCCCTTCGCTCACCCACAGCCAGACGGTCGGCTCGGTGCGGTCGTACCTGTACGGCACCATGTCCGCCGGCCGCAGGCGCTTCACGTTCCACGCGTGGAAGATCTCGTGGGCCGTGACCGAGGTGAGGATCGGGCTGCCGATCGCCTGCGGATTGTAGATGCCGAGGTGCGAGTTGGTGTGCTCCAGCGCGCTGAGCCCGCCGAAGCTCGAGTCGAACAGCATCATCACCGTGTAGTGCGGCCACGGCGTCTCCTGGAACACCGCCGATTCCACCGGGATCACCTTGCCGATGTCGTCCCACAGCTTCGCCCGCGCCTGGCCCGTGAGCAGGCCGGCGGGGAAGGTGGCGAGCCGGGTCCACGCGCCCGCGACCTGCAGGCTGTCGTAGTCCATCCGTCCGACGAAGAACGGCTTGTCCACCAGGTCGTGGTAGTTCCCTTCGCGGTAGGTTCCCGCCTGCTGCGGCACGCTCTGCATGCCGGTCGCGACGAGCCACGATGGCTCGGTCCGGATCACGACCGTCGCGGGGAAATCGAGGCCCCGGCCCTCGGGATAGGGCAGGACGTTGGTGCCGTTGAAGAACGCGAAGTTCGGCCGGGCCCAGGCCATCGCGTTGTCGAGCGTATCGGCCAGGTAGTCGAACCGGACGCTGACCGACTTGGCGCCGGCCGGCTGGATGCGCCAGGTGTCGTAGTCGAGCTTGTCCCATGCCAGCGAGCGGTCCCCGGCTGTGGGCGTGAAGTTGGCGACCCAGCGCGCAAACCACGTCAGCTCGTAGGCGCCGGGGGTCCAGGCAGGGAGCGAGAGCAGCACCGGTCCCGGCCCAGCGACGTCGAAGCTCATCGCCACCTTGAGCGTGCGCGTCTCGGCGGTGGTGGAGTCGAACGTGATCTCGTACCGCAGGTTGGCGAGCGGGGCGGACTGCGCCGGCGCCGGCGCCTTCTGCGCCACGGCCGCGCTTGTGGAAGTGCCGGCGACGGCCAGCGCTGCCAACGCCAGTCGGACGAGCGTGAAACGGGGTGCTTCGGTTCGGGTCATGGGAAGCGATCGGGCTGGGGTGTTCACCACAGAGGCACAGAGGGCACAGAGAAGGGCGAGAAGGCAAGCAAGAAACCTCGCTGGTATTCTCTGTGTACTCTGTGCCTCTGTGGTGATTGGTGAGAGCTTTCATTCGCTACCAGACTCGCTCAGGAAGAGAACAGTATAGCTCAGGCGTCGGACCGCGCCGGCGCGACCGCGACGTGAGACGGCTGGAGACCCGGCCGCCGCCACCTCCGGGCCGAGCTCCCCTTCCGACCGCGCCATCACGGCGGTGGCCAGGCAGTTCCCGACGAGGTTCACCATCGTCCGCGCCATGTCCATCAGCTCATCCACGCCGAGGATCACCGCCACGCCCTCGAGCGGCAGGCCGAACGCCGTGAGGGTGCCGGAGAGCACCACCAGCGAGGCCCGCGGCACGGCGGCGATGCCTTTGCTGGTGATGAGGAGCGTCAGCATCATGACCAGCTGCTGGCCGATCGAGAGGTGCACCCCGGCCGCCTGCGCCACGAAGATCGACGCGACACCGAGATAGAGCGTCGAGCCGTCGAGGTTGAACGAATAGCCGGTGGGCATGACGAAGGCGACGATCCGGCGCGGCACCCCGAACTCGGTCATGCGCTGCATGGCCAGCGGCAGGGCCGCGTCGGAGGACGTGGTGGTGAACGCGATGATCGCCGGGTCCTTGACCGCGCGCAGGAACCGCCGGAGCGGAATGCGGGCGATGAGCGCCGCCGGCACCAGCGCCACCAGCGCGAAGACCACCAGGGCGCCATAGAGCGTGAGCACCAGGAGCCCCAGGTTCTTGAGCACCTGGATGCCGCTGTGGCTCACCGTCACCGCCATCGCGGCGCCGATGCCGATCGGCGCGTACCGCATGACGATCCCCACGAACTTGTACATCACCTCCGCCAGCCCCTCGCAGAACCCGAGCATCGCCTCCTTGGGCTTCCCGCGCACCTGCGTCAGCGCGATCGCGAAGAGCGTGGCCCAGAAGACCACCTGCAGCACCTCGTTGTCCGCCGCCGCCTCGAAGAAGCTCCGGGGCACGACGTGCTCGAGGAAGCCGCCGAAGGTGGTCGGCGCGGCCTTGGGGATGGCGGCGTTGGGGTCGGGCGCGGGAAGGACCACGCCCACGCCCGGGCGGGTGATGTTGACGGCGATGAGGCCGACCGCCAGGGCCACCGAGGTCATCAGCCAGAAGTAGGCGATCGACTTGACCGCCAGCCGGCCGAGGCGCTTCAGGTCGTCGCCGTGGCCGGCGATGCCGATGACCAGGGTGCCGAAGATGATCGGCACGATCACCGACTTGATCATCCGCAGGAAAACCGTGGAGAGCGGCTTGAGCGAGGCGGCGAACTCCGGCGCCAGCCATCCGATCAGGATGCCGGTCCCCATCCCGATGAAGATCCACCAGGTGAGCGAGATACTCCGAAGGGCGCGCAGCATCAGTGGCCGACCAGTGCTCCGGCCTTGGTCTCGATCCCGGCCAGGAGCGAGGTGTACGACGCCGCGAACTTGGCGACACCGTCGATCTCGAGCTCGCGGGTGATCGCGGCCAGGTCGATGCCGAGCTCGGCCAGCGCCTTGAGCCGGGCGGGGGCGGCGGCGATGCCCTCCTGGATCCGCACCGCCGGCCGGCCGTGGTCGCGGTAGGCGGCGAACGTGTCGGGCGGCAGCGTGTTGACCGTCCGTGAGGCCACCAGCGCCTCCACGTAGTGGACGTCGGCGTAGGCGGGGTCCTTGGTGCTGGTCGACGCCCAGAGCGGCCGCTGCGGCCGAGCGCCGGCCCGGGCCAGGCGCTCCCACCGCGGCGTGCCGAGGGACCACTCGAACAGGCGGTATGCCGCGCACGCGTTGGCGATGGCGATCTGTCCGCGGAGGCCGGCCGGGTCGCCGGCCCGGTCGAGCAGCGGGTCGACCTTGCCGTCCACCCGGCTCACGAAGAAGCTCGCGACCGAGGCGATCGGCCGGAGCGGCTGGCCCGCCGCGAGCCGGCGCTCGAGGCCGTCGAGGAACGCCTCGATCACCTCGCCGTACCGCTCGACCGAGAACAGCAGCGTCACGTTGACGCTGATGCCGGCCGCGATGCAGCGGGCAATCGCGGGCAGCCCCTCGGCGGTGCCCGGGATCTTGATCATCGCGTTGGGGCGATCGAGCGAGCGCCAGAGCCGCTCGGCCTCGTGGATGGTGGCGTCGGTGTCGTTCGCCAGCGTGGGCGAGACCTCGAGCGAGACCAGGCCGTCCGACCCGCCGCTTGCTTCGTAGACGCCGGCGAACGCGTCGCAGGCGGCGCGCACATCGGCCACGGCCAGATGCTCGAAGATCTCCTGCGCGCTCCGGCCGGCGTCGGTGAGCGTCCGGATCTCCTCGTCGTACAGCCGGCTGCCCGCGATGGCCTTCTCGAAGATCGTCGGATTCGAGGTCATGCCCCGGAGCCCGTCCTCCGCGATCAGCCGGGCCAGCTCGCCGCTCGTGATCAGGTCACGGGTGATATAGTCGTACCAGGGGCTCTGGCCGAGCTCGCCGAGGCGGACCAGCGGATTCTTCTCGGCGCTCTGGTCGGTCGTCATGCGCTTCCCTCACTGCGGGTCGGAATGTGTCGTTGCGCGAGCAGCGTGCGCACGATCGCCGCCGCCCGATCGGCCGTGAACTTGAACTCCTCGAACAGGCGGTCGCCCGGCGCGGAGGCGCCGAAGCCCTCCATGGCGAGCATGGCGCCATCGGTCGTGACCCACCGCTCCCATCCGAACGGGGACGCCGCCTCGATGCCGAGCCGCACGCGCACGCCCGGCGGCAGCACTTCGTCGCGGTAGCTCTGCGGCTCGGCGGCGAACAGCTCCCACGACGGCATCGAAACCACCCGCACCCGCACCCGGTCGGCCTGGAGCAGCTTGGCCGCGGCGAGCGCCACGTGCACCTCGGAGCCGGTGGCGATGAGGATGGCCTGCGGCGTGCCGCCCGGCGGGTCGAGCAGGACGTACGCGCCCCGGGCGGTGCCGGCGGCGGGCCCGAGCGCGGTGCGGTCGAGCACGGGGAGCTTCTGGCGCGTGAGCACCAGCATCGTCGGGCCGTCGCGCCGCGCCGCGGCCGCGCGCCATGCCTCGATGGTCTCGGTGGCGTCGGCGGGGCGGAGGACCACCAGGTTGGGGATGGCGCGGAGCATCGCCAGATGCTCGATCGGCTGGTGCGTCGGGCCGTCTTCGCCGACGCCGATCGAGTCGTGCGTCCCGATGTAGATGACCGGCAGCCGCATGATCGCCGCCAGCCGAATCGCCGGCTTCATGTAATCGGAGAAGACCAGAAAGGTGCTGCCGAAGGGGCGGAGCCCGCCGTGGGCGGCGATGCCGTTGAGGCAGGACGCCATGCCGTGCTCCCGGACGCCCCAGTGAAAGGTCCGCCCGGTGCTGTCGGGGCCGAAGACGCCGCCCTGCTTGAGCGTCGTGCCGGTGCTGCCGCCGAGATCGGCGGAGCCGCCCACCAGGTTCGGCACGCGCCGCCGCGATCGCCTGCAGGGCGAGCCCCGACGCCTGCCGGGTGGCGAGCGGCCCGTTCTCCGGCCGGAGCGCCGGGAGGCCCTCGTCCCATCCCTCGGGCAGCGTTCCCGAGAGCCACTGCTGGAGCTCGCGCGCGGCCTCGGGGTCGTCCGCCGTGTAGGCGGCAAGCCGGGAACGCCATTCGGCCTCGAGCGCCGCACCGCGCGCCAGCGCCTCCCGCCAGTGGTCGAGGGCGTCTTCGGGCACGTAGAACGGGGGCTCCTCCGGCCAGCCCATGATCTCCTTGGTGCGGCGGACCTCTTCCGCGCCGAGCGGCTCGCCATGCGCCTTCGAGGTGTTGCGCTTGGTCGGTGCCGGATCGGCGATATAGGTGCGGAGGGCCACGAGCGTCGGACGCGCGGTCTCGGCGCGCGCCGCCTCGAGCGCGCTCGGCGATGGCACCGAGGTCGTTGCCGTCGCGTGACCCGGACGACGTGCCAGCCGTAGGCCTCGAAGCGCCGCGGCACGTCCTCGCTGAAGGAGAGCGCCGTGTCGCCGTCGATCGTGATGTGGTTGTCGTCGTAGATCAGCGTCAGCTTGCCGAGCCGAAGGTGCCCGGCGATCGAGGCGACCTCGCTCCCGACGCCCTCCATGAGGTCGCCGTCGCTCACGAAGGCCCAGGTGCGGTGGTCGATGATCCGGTGGCCCGGCCGATTGAAGTGGTCGGCGAGGAACCGCTCGGCGATCGCCATGCCGACCGCGTTGCCCACGCCCTGGCCCAGCGGCCCGGTGGTCGTTTCGACGCCCGGCGTGTGGCCCCGCTCGGGATGGCCCGGCGTCTTCGAGCCCCACTGGCGGAACGCGCGCAGCTCGTCGAGCGGCAGGTCGTATCCCGTCAGGTGGAGCAGGGCATACTGCAGCATGGAAGCGTGGCCGCAGGAGAGGACGAACCGGTCGCGGTCGGGCCAATCGGGATTGGCGGGGTTGTGCCGGAGGAACCGGTGCCACAGCACGTAGGCCGCGGGGGCGAGCGCCATGGGGGTGCCCGGGTGGCCGGACTGGGCTGCCTCCACCGCGTCCATGGCCAGCGCCCGGATGGCGTTGATGCTGCGCCAGGCCAGGGCGTCGGAGGGGGACACCTCGGCGGCGGACGTCTCGGCGGCGGATGGCCCGACTGCGGACGTCTTCGCGGCAGACGCGTCCGCGCCCGGCGCGGCGACAGGATCCTCGGCGCGCGCGCCGCGGGTGCGAGTGCTGTCTGCGGTCAGAATGGCTCCTTTCGCGCGCGGGACCGGCGCAGGCGACGAGCGGAGGATGGACGTGGACGAGCGGAGGCTGAACGTGGCGGAAGATAACCGGCCGGTAAAGACCCGGGCAGCCGGTGCCGCACCGCGGGTGGTCCGGTTTTGACTGTAACAGCTTGCCGAGTCCCCGAAACGGATCAGCCCGGCTGGACTATGGCCGGGCTGGCAGACACGAGCCTGGGACAGCCTGGGCTCAACCCTTCAACGCTGGCTCTCCGGCGATGAGCGCGCGCATCTCGTCCGTCGTAACACCGTGGCCACCAGCGGCGAACTGGCCACTTTTGATTTCCTCGACCAGAACCCAGATGTTGGGCCTCATGTGGTCGCCGTAGATTGTAGCCACCGCGTCGGTGATGCGGCCGATAAGCTCCTGCTTCTGCTCTTGGGTAATGGCATTCTCCACAAGCGTAGCGCGGATGAGCGGCATTCCGGGGCTCCTGGCGAGGGATGGTGAGAGTAGTACGGGCGCGGACCGGGAGCGTCAATAGCCTTGGTGAGCGTCTGCCGCCGTCCTGTCGCTCTGCTCCGGCAGCCCATAGGTTAGAGCGCGACTCAAGACCAAGTCATCCCTGAGTATCTCAGAGTGACTCACCGGAAGGTTTCGCTACGCAGTCCTAGGACTTGGCCCGATGCCAGCTGTCGTCACGCCGGTGACCCGGCCCGACCGGACCTACGAGATCCACGAGGTGGCCGAGCTGACAGGCCTGGCGGCGGCGCGGCTCCGGGCGTGGGAGCGGCGGTACGAGGTCGTGCGTCCCCGCCGCCTGTCGAACCGCTACCGGGTCTACACGGCCGACCAGGTCGCCCTGCTCCGCGCTTACGCGCGTCTGATCGCGGGAGGCGAGCGCATCGGCGATCTCGCCGCGTGCGAGCGCGAGGACGTGCTGGCCCGGGCGGCGGTCCGCCCGCTCGACGGATCGCCTCAGGCCGCGCTGCTGGAGGCGGTGCGTGCGTTCGACCGCGAGCGGCTCGAGGGCCTGGTGGCGCAGCAGCTCGCTCTCCGAGGGCTTCGGGCGTTCGCCGAAGAGGTCGTGTTGCCGCTGGCTCAATCCCTGGGCGATCTCTGGGCGCTCGGCCGGGTCCCCATCGCCGCGGAGCACCTGGCGAGCGAGGTGGTGCTCCATGCGCTCAAGGGTGGCCTCCGGATGTCGCGGGGTACCGGACCACTGGTGGTGTGCGGATGCCTGTCGGGCGAGCGGCACGAGTGGGGCTTCCTGGCGACGCTCGCGGTGGTGCAGGAGGACGGGTGGCGCATCCACTACCTCGGCGCCGACCTTCCGGTCGACGCGGTGGTCGAGGCGGCGTGGAAGCTGTCGCCGGAAGGCGTGGCGTTCAGCGGCAGCGATCCCTCGATCGTGCGCGCCAGCCTGCCGGCCCTCGCGGCGGTTGTCGGGAAGCTCCCGCCGCGCACCATGGCCGTCATCGGCGGTGGCGGGGTCGAGCCCCACGCCCGCGTGCTCCGCGGCTACGGATTGAGAATCGGGCTCGAAGCGTTCACCAGGGCAGGAGCCCGAGCAGCGCGGTCTCCGGAGGCGCGATCGTGATCGGCAGACTGCTGGGCCGCCGCCCGATCCTGTCGGAGCGGGAGCAGGATCTCCGGAGCCGCGAACAGGAGCTGCTCGAGCGCCTCGCGACGGCGCTCGCGCGCTTCGGCGGCGACGTCGAGCCCGACGACCTCCGCCGCTTCCGCGAGGCGCGGGACCAGCTCACGGGACTCTTCCTCCTCGTCGTGGCCGGCGAGTTCAACTCCGGCAAGTCGAGCTTCATCAACGCCCTGCTCGGGGAGCGCGTGCTCCCGGAAGGGGTCACACCCACCACCGACCGGATCAACCTCCTCCGCTACGGGCCCGAGATCACGGAGCAGCACCTCGAGGCGTTCCTGCTGGAGCGCACCTATCCCGCCGAGCTGCTCCGCGAGATCACCATCGTGGACACGCCGGGCACCAACGCGATCATCCGGCGGCACGAGGAGCTCACCCGCGACTTCATCCCCCGCGCCGATCTCGTCCTCTTCGTCACCAGCGCCGACCGGCCATTCACCGAGAGCGAGCGCGGCTTCCTCGAGCAGATCCGCGAGTGGGGCAAGAAGATCGTGTTCGTGGTGAACAAGATCGACATTCTTCCCCGCCCGGAGGACCGGCAGCAGGTCCTCGGCTTCGTGCGCGAGCACGCCCAGGCGCTCCTGGCCGAGGCGCCCCGCCTCTTTCCGGTCTCCGCCCGCGAAGCGCTCGCGGCCCGGGCGGACGGCTCGGCCGAGGCGTGGCGCGCCAGCGGATTCGATGACGTCGACACTTACCTCGTGCGGACGCTCAACCAGGAGGAGCGGATCCGGCTCAAGCTCCTCAACCCGCTCAACGTGGGGCTCAGGCTCGCGGCCCGGTACAAGGACGTCGCGTTCGAGCGACTGAAGCTCCTGACCCAGGACATCGAGACCATCCAGAGCATCGACCGCCAGCTCGCGCTGGCGCACGACGAGATGCTGCGCGACGTCGAGCCGCGCCTGGCCCGGCTCGACGTGCTGCTCGGCGACATGGAGCGGCGGGGCATGCGGTTCTTCGAGGAGACGATCCGGATCGGCCGCATCCGGAGCCTCATGGACAGCGAGGGCGTCCGGCGGGCGTTCGAGCGGGAGGTCATCGGGGACACCGCGGCCCAGATCGAGGCCGAGACCGGGCGCGTCATCGACTGGATCGTCGAGCGCAACCTCAAGGCCTGGCAGGACGTGAGCGGATACATCGACCGGCGGCAGATCGCACGCCACCGCGAGGGGATGGTCGGCGAGGTCGGGACCAGCTTCACCTACAACCGCCAGGCGCTGCTCGACTCGATCGGCCGCGTGACGCGCGAGGTGATCGGGAGCTACGACCGCGAGGCCGAGGCGAGAGCCATCGCCAACGACGTGCAGGGGACCTTCGCCACCACCGCGCTGGCGCAGGTCGGCGCGCTCGGGCTCGGGACGCTGGTGGTTACGCTGCTGACCGGCGCCGTCGCCGATGTGACCGGGCTGCTGCTGGCTACGACGCTGGCGGTGAGCGGGTTCTACGTCATCCCGCGCCGCCGCCGCCAGGCGCAGCGCGAGTTCAGCCGCCGGATCGACGAGCTGCGGCAGCGGCTCCGCGACGGGCTCACCCGGCAGGTGCACCTGGAGATCGGCCAGTCGGCCGACCGGATCAACGAGGCCATCGCGCCGTACCGCCGCTTCGTGCAGAGCACCCAGCAGGAGCTGACCGACGCCCGCGGCTCACTCGTGGCGACGGAGGACTCGCTGCTCCGCCTCAGGGCCGAAATCGAGCGGACGTGAGGCCGCGGTCCGCGGCGACCACAGCGCGCTCGCGCACCGCGTCGAGGACGGCGGCGTAGCGCCGGGCGATCTCGCGCCGGGAGTACGCCGCCACCGCGGCGTCGGGCTCGCGCGGCGCCGGCCGAGGGCCCGCGGCCAGCGCGGCGATCAGCGCGCCCGACCCGCGCCGCATCGCCGCGGTCCACGAGATGGGCCTCGGGCATGTCCCTGGAGCAGGTCGCGGATCACGCCGCCCGCGTCCAGCAGCGCGAGCAGCGGGCGCGCCGCCCGCAGGTACTGCAGCGCCTTCGACGGCATGACCGACCCGAACTCCTCCAGCAGCAGCAGGTCCGCGCCGAGCATGTAGCCGATCGCCTCGCGCTGGGGCACCGGCGGGACCAGGTGCACCGTCACGCCCTCGGGTGGCGCCTGGAGGTCGAGCCACCGCACCCGGGTCCACGACACCGACCTGCCAGACGTGCAGCCGGCCGCGGAGCTCAGGGCGCTCGCGCATCGCGTGCGCCAGCGCGTCCCAGAGCGGCCGCGGCGAGCGCCGGAGCCGGCCGGTGTGCACGATCGAAAACGGCGGGAGCTCGGCCGGCATCGCGCCGCGGAAGTCGTCCTCGTCGTATCCGTTCTGAATGACGTGGAGCGGCGGCCGGTCATCGGGCGCGAGCCGCGCGAACGCGTGATCCACCAGGCGTGCATCGACGGCGACGACCGCGCCCGCGTCCCGGATCATCCGCGCCTCGAGCCGCCGCTCGAGCTCGGCGAGCGGCGCCGGCCGCTCGGGGCGCGTAGGCGTACCTGGTCCAGGCGTCGCGGAAGTCCGCCACGTACGGCACCCGGAGGCGCGCGGCGATCGTGTGCGCGATGAGGATCGCCGTCGGCGGGAACGACGTGGCGACGATGACATCCCATCCGCCGGCATGCGCCCGGCGGAGCGCCGCCCGGACCGCGAACGGATACCACAGGAGCTGCGAATCCGGGACCAGCCACGCCTTCGGGTGGAGCTTGCCACGCCGCGGCGCGCCGTGTCGGGCCACCGGGATCTCGCCCGCCTTGGCGCCGCCACGCGTCGCCCGCCTGCCATAGAACAGCGAGAACTCGGGAGCGCGCGTGCGAATTACCTCGATCCCGGCCACCTGGGCCGCCAACCCCGGATCCTCGGGCAGCCCGACGGTGGCCCGCGCGCCGGTGAGCACCGTGGGGCGCCAGCCGAACTCGGGCAGATACTTCGCCAGCTTCATGGCCCGCTCGACGGAAACATGGCTTGCCGGCGGGAAGTTGCGGGTGACGATGAGGACGTCGGGCATGGGCGCCTACCCCGCGCGCTCGGCCTGCGCCGTCGAAGCGGCGGACCAGCTCCCGGGCGATGGCGTGGACCTCGAATTCAGCCTCGACACGCCGCCGGCCCGCGTGCGCGAGCTCCGCCCGGAGCGTCGGCGAGCCGAGCACGCGCGTCAGCGCCTCGGTCAGTGCGTCGGCGTCACTGGGCGGCACCAGGACCCCGGCACCGTCCTCGAGCAGCTCGGGGACGCCGCCGACGGCGGTCGCGATCACCGGCACGCCATACGCCATCGCCTCGACCAGGGCCACGCTGAGTCCTTCGTGAAGGCTCGGCAGCACCACGCAATCCGCTCGTCGGTCGCGGTACATCCCCAGCAGCTCCGCGTGCGGGACGGTGCCCAGGAGCCGGACGTGGTCGCCCAGCCCTCGCTCGCCGATGCGGCGCTCGATCGCCGCGCGCTCGGGGCCCTCACCCGCGAGCCAGAGCTCGAACGGGATCCCGCGCGCCATCAGCCGTGCCGCCGCCTCGAGCAGGTCGCCGTGGCCCTTGATGGGGGCGAGCCGCGCCGGGCAGAGCAGCACGGGCGTCGCGCGCGGCGGCATGTCCTCGGCGGGGGCGGGTGGGAGCGCGACGCCCATGTGCACCACCACCGCCCGGGCGAAGGCATCCGGCGCGACCAGCGGCCGGGCCACCGCCAGCATCTCCCGGGCGATGAAGCGCCCGAACCGCGCCGAGCGCAGCTTCTCGGTGAGCAGGTTGTTGAGGAAGACGTCGTAGCGGTGCGCGGTGAAGCTCCAGGGGATGCCGCTCATGGTGCTCGCGCCCATGGCGAGCGTGGCGGTGAGGTGCGCCCAGTGGGCGTGGATGTGGTCCGCACCCCACTCGCGGGCGATCCTCGCGAGCCAGATGCCCTGCGCGGTAGCCACCGCATTGGCGATCGCCCGGCGGCGGGGCCGGGTCCGCCGGAGGCGCCAGAACGCACCCACCGTGCGGCGCGGCGAGCGTAGCCAGCGCGCCTGCCACCGCGGCGACGACGACGCCTGTGCGCGGCAGGACCCGCGTGCGTGGCAGGAGCGCGCCGACGTTGTCGTGCACTACCGCATCCCGTGGAGCGCCGCGGCACGATCAGTCAGCTCGTGACCGGCGGCGAGCAGCGCCTCGACCTCGGGCACGACGAAGGTCTCGCCCTCGCCGAATGGCAGCCGCTGGGTGACGTACACGATCCTCACGGCGCGGCGCTCGAAGGGCTGGCGGCCGCACCGAGATGGAGCAGGCGCGAGGCGGCGGCGGAGCGGAGCACGACGACGTAGTACGCGGCGATCGCCAGCGCGCCGGCGACGATCGCCAGCCGCTCGTTCCGGGTGTAGAGCGCGGCGGCCGCGGGGAGGAGGCACACCCCGGCCAGCGCGACCAGCCTGACGGCCGGATCGACGAGGCGGCCGATCGAGCTGTGGCCGGCGTGCATGAAGCGCGCGATCGAGGCCACCGAGATGACGATGCCGCTCACCGAGAGCAGGGCAACCGCCAGCATGGGCGAGCCGCGGCTCGTCCCGATGAGCAGCGCGCCGAGCCGGAGGGCGAACTCGAAGGCGGCGAACGCCAGGGCCGAGCCCTGCCACTCGCGCACGCTGAGGAGCCCGCTGAGCGGATTGCTCACCAGCCACACGGCGAACCATGGCGCCAGGGCCTGGGCATAGCGCCCCGCCTCCTCCCACTGGCTGCCCATCACCGTCGCGAAGAGCCGCGGCCCGCCGAGCCCGACCGCGCAGAAGACCGGCAGCCCGCAGGCGAAGAGCGCGAGCGCGGTGCGCTCGGTGAGCCGGCGCAGGGCCTCCGGCTCCCGGTACAGGGTGGCCGCTCGCGCGAGAAACACCTGGCCGACCGCCTGCGCCACCAGCATGGTCGGCAACACCAGCATCTTGTAGCTGAGCGCGTAGAGGCCGGCCGCGGCCGCGCCGAAGCCCGCCGAGAAGAGAATGGACGGGAGCTGGAGGCTCCCGATGGTGAACAGGTTGGACCAGGTCGTCAGCAGGGGAAACCGGCGGTAGCGGCCGGCGGCGGCGCGGAGGCTCGCGCCCGTCACCCGCGCGAACGGACGATCGCGGAACGCGAGGATGGCGAGCCCGCCGCCACCCGCCACGCGCCCGATCACGTCCCCGATGAGCAGACCCGGCGCACCCGCCTTCACGAGGCCGAGCCCCACCTGGGCCACCACCTGTCCGATGCCCTGGCTGAGCTTCGTCCGCGCAATGCGCCCGAAGGCGCGCCGGCGAATCGCCCAGTACGAGAGGGCCTGATAGCTCCCCGCGCCGAGCAGGCCTATCGGAATCAGCCACAGGTAGGGCCGGAGGGCCGCGGCGTTGGCGCGCGTGACGAACGCGTCGCCGGCCAGCCAGACGAGCAGCGCCACGAGCACCACCATCGCGGCGAGCACGATGAGCGTCAGGGCGAGCAGCGATCCGGCGGCCTCCTCATCCTCCGGGAGCGGGATGGCCGCCTCGTAGCGCAGCGACGCCAGCACCAGGAGCACGGTGAGGGTCGACGAATAGACCGCGAGCGTGCCGTAGTCTGCCGGGGTGTAGAGCCGGGTCAGCACCGGCATCGCGAGCACGAGCAGGAGCTGCGCGATCGCGGTGCCCGAGGCCAGGGTCACCACGTGGCGCGCGAACGCGCCCCCTGGTCCACTGGGCCAGCGGAAGCGTCTCGATGCCGGCGGCTGGGCCGTCGGCTCAGCCATGATGTCCGGATCGACTGGTGGATGTAGACACTTGCCCACCATATACGTGGAAGGCGCCGGAGGTCGTGACGGGTGTCACGCCGGGGTGTCGCTCGGCCGCTGACGGGGCCAGATTGGAGGCATGGGCACGGACCTCGAGCAGGAGACCGGAGGACGGTGGGAGCGGGCTCGGCGGTCGCAGGCGCGGCGGCCCTGGCTCGGCGTCTTCCTCGCCGTCGTGGTCCTCCCGATCCTCATCGGGGCCGGGGTGGTGCTGATCGCCGGCCGGGGTGTGGCCTTCAACGCGATCGGGCGGCTCACCGCCCGCAAGTTCCCCGACGTGCAGTGGATCGACCGGGCGGAGCTGGCCCGCTGGCGCGAGGACTCCGGCCGCACGCCGCCGCTCGTGCTCGATGCCCGTACCGCCGCGGAATACGAGGTGAGCCACCTGCGCGACGCGGTTCGGGTCGACGCTGGGCGTCCCAGCCTTCGCCCGCTCGCCACCCGCGCCAAGAACGATCCGATCGTGGTCTATTCCTCGGTGGGCTACCGGAGTGCCCGGCTGGCGCACTGGCTGGTGGCGCAGGGCTACACCAACGTGCGGAACCTCGGGGGCAGCATCTTCCAGTGGGCCAACGAGGACCGTCCCGTTTTCCGGGACGGGCGTCCGACCACGGAGGTGCATCCCTACGATCGCCGGTGGGGCCTGCTCCTGGAGTCACGGTTCCGGGCGGCAGTGCCCGACGTCGAGACGCCCTTCGCGGCGCCCTGAGCTCGAGTCGGCCCGGAGCCCGGGTCACGTAATCGAGGGCGCCCGCCGGCTGTCTCCCTCATCCTCCGCCTCCCCGCTCCGGTTCCAGATATCGGCCGTCAGCTTCCAGGCGCCGTCCCGCTGCCGTTTGAGGCACATGACGTACTTGCCGGAATCGGCCGGCTCCTCGTCGGTGGCCGGCAGATGATACCGGCCCACCAGATAGCCGAGGTCGCCCTCGACCTCGACCGTGAGGGTGGTGACCTCGAGCCCCTCGTCGGTGCCCTGGCGCCAGAAGTCCCCGATGGCGGCCCGGCCGCGCACCGGCTCGTGGTCCGGCGGGAGGAGCACGGCGTCGTCGGCATAGAGGGAGGCGAGGGCGTCGGCGTCTCCCTGGTTCGTGGCGTCCACGTACCGCTGGACGGCGGCCTCGATGGCCCGTCGGGAGCCCCCCTCCAGCTCGGGCGCGAGTCCCTGTCCGCAGCCGGCCAGGAGCCCCAGCCCGAGGGCAATTACCGGGACTTGGAGCGCCCAAGCTGTCATTCTGGCGCTAATCTTGCTAGATTTCTTGGTCATCCATCGTTGGTCTGCCTGGCAGGCCATCATGTTCAACCTCTACTTGGATCCTTGTGGCTCGCAGATCACGAAATCGAAGCGCCGTTTCCACCACCAGTTTTCGCCGCTCACCCGGCCGTTCCATGCAGTCCCACCGCGATTGGCTCCTCGACCTCCACGGTTCGGTGTGCGCCTATTGCGGGACCGAGACGCCTTCCGACATCATCACCCTGGATCACGTTCGTCCCCGCCGTGGGCAGACCGCCTACGATCGCCCGGACAATCTGGTTCTGGCCTGCCGGGAGTGCAACGCGGCCAAGGCGGATACCCCGCTGGTAGCCTTTCTGATGCAGAAGCGCTCCCGCGGAGTCTACCTCCTGCACTATGGTGAGCACCTCTCGGAGCCGCTCAAGGAGCTGGCCCGACAGGCGTCCGAGCGGCCGATGTTGCCGAAGGACTGATTCGCCGGTGGTGGAAATGAGGAAGGGCGGCCGAGAATGGCCGCCCTTTTTGCGTCCGGGACTGGCGGGAAGGGGGGCAGGTCACAGACGCGGGTGGGCCGCCGGTACGATCGTGGACCCGTCACGCGAAGGGTTCGAGCGTTGCCCATCCAGCCAGGAGGTCTTCGATGGCCCGATTCAGGGAGTCCCGTGTTCGAGACGACGTGATCAAGGGCGCCATCGCCGGGGCCGTGGCAACCTGGGTGATGGGCAAGGTGACCACGGTGATGTACGAGCGGGAAGACCGTTGGGTCCGGCGCGCGGAAGACGACGTCCGGGGGGCCCGGACCTCCTATGGCGTGGCGGCGGAGAAGGCGGCCCGACTGGCCGGCGCCTCCCTCGACAAGGACCAGAGCGAGCGGGCCGGCCTGGCCATCCACTGGGCGCTCGGGATCGGGGCCGGCGCCGTGTACGCGGTGCTTCGCCGGCGCTTCCAGACACTGAGCCGTACGGCGGGACTGAGCTTCGGGACGGCCTTCTGGGCGCTGGTCGATGAGGGGCTGGTGCCCACGCTTGGCCTCACCCCAGGACCGCGCGCGTTTCCATGGCAGACCCACGCGCGCGGTTTCGCGGGCCACCTCACCTTCGGGACCGTCACCGACGGCACGCTTCGGCTGCTGGACGCGGTCGTCTGAGCCGGCGCCAGGGCGCCGGATCGGACGGCCGAGCTCAACCCTTCGCGTCGCCCGCCAGGACCATGGTGGGCAGGAGCGGCGGCCGCTGGGTGCCGTCCAGCGCCTCCCGGATGATGCGGCCCTGCTCGGCCGCGTGCGCCGCCGGATAGCCCTCGGCGGGGCTGGCGCGCTCGGGCCGGCCCACATAGCCGACATGGAGCCTGTCAGCGGCCAGTTCCTGCAGCTTGGGCGCGAGATAGGTCCAGGCGCCCATGTTCCGCGGCTCCTCCTGCACCCACACCAGCTCCTCCAGCCGCGGGTACCGCGCCAGCATCGCGCGCGCCTCGGCCCACGGGAACGAGTAGAGCTGTTCCAGCCGGACCAGCGCCGGCCGCTGTGAAGACGCCTTCCCCGCCTCCGACAGCAGATCGTAGTAGACCTTCCCGGTGCAGAGCACGACCCGGCGGATCTCCTCCGTGTGCTCTGCTGCCCACGGGTCATCCAGAATCGGATGCCACCGACCCTCGGACAGGTCCTCGAGCCGAGAGCTTGCTTGCGGCAGGCGCAGGAGGCTCTTCGGCGTCATCACGATGAGCGGCCGCTGGCGGTTGCGCCGCGCCTGCCGGCGGAGCAGGTGGAAATACTGCGCCGGGGTCGTGGGGTTGGCCACCCGGATGTTGCCTTCGGCCGCGAGCTGCAGGAACCGCTCGAGCCGCGCGCTCGAGTGCTCGGGGCCCTGGCCTTCGTAGCCGTGCGGAAGGAGCAGGGTGAGCCGCGTCGTGAGCCCCCACTTGGACAGCCCGGAGCTCAGGAACTGGTCGACGATGACCTGGGCGCCGTTGATGAAGTCGCCGAACTGCGCCTCCCAGAGCACGAGCGCCTCGGGCGCCGCCGCGCTGTAGCCGTACTCGAAGCCCAGAGTGGCGAGCTCGCTCAGCGGGCTGTTGTGCAGCTCGAGCGGCGCGAGCGCGCCGGGCAGCCGCTCCATCGGCGTGAGCCGCTCGCCGGTGGTGGCGTCGTGGAGCACCAGGTGGCGCTGGCTGAACGTGCCGCGCTCGGTGTCCTGCCCGGTGAGCCGGATCGGCACGCCTTCGGTGAGCAGCGAGGCGAGCGCCAGGGCCTCGGCGTGCGCCCAGTCGATGCCGCCCTCGGGTCCCAGCGCCGCGCGCCGCCGCTCGAGCTGCTTGCGGAGCTTCGGGTGCACGGTGAAGCCCTCGGGCCAGCTCAGCAGTTGCTCGTTGAGCGCGACGAGGAACTCGCTCGCGAGCGCGGTGTCCACCTCGAGGCCGGGTCCGGCCGTCTTGTGCTGCGTCTCGGACGGCGCTCCCCGGCTCATGCTGGCCTTGAAGCCTTGCTGGATGTCCACCAGCCGCTGGTAGGCCTCGGCCGCCTGGCGGTCGGCCTCCTCCTGCGTGATCGTCCCGCCCGCCACGAGCGCGCGGGCGTAGAGCTCCCGCGTGGTGGGCAGCGCCTTGATCCGCTCGTACATGACCGGCTGGGTGTACGCCGGCTCGTCGCCCTCGTTGTGCCCGAAGCGCCGGTAGCCGACCAGGTCGATCAGCACGTCCTGGTGGAAGCGGTCCCGGTACGCCATCGCCAGCCGCACCGCGCTGAGGCAGGCCTCGGCGTCGTCGCCGTTGACGTGGATGATCGGGATGTCGAAGCCCTTGGCCAGGTCGGACGCGTAGCGGGTCGAGCGCGCGTCGTCCATGTCGGTGGTGAAGCCGACCTGGTTGTTGGTGATGATGTGGAGCGTCCCGCCGGTGCGGTATCCCTTGAGCGCGCCCAGGTTGAGCGTCTCGGCCACCACGCCCTGGCCGGCGAAGGCAGCATCACCGTGGATGGCGACCGGAAGAGCCGCCGTCGGGTCGTGATGGGCGTCGCGCCCGCGACGCTGGGTCTGCTTGGCCCGGGCCCGGCCGTCCACCACCGGCGCCACGAACTCGAGGTGGCTGGGATTGGGCGACAGGGTGACGGTGATCGACTTGTTCTTGCCCGTCCGGTACGCGCCCTCGGCGCCGTGGTGGTACTTCACGTCACCGGTGCCGCCCTCGGGGGTGAGCTGCCCTGCTTCGACGTGGCGGCCGCCCTCGAACTCCGCGAAGATCGTCTCGTACGGCCGGCCCACCGTATGGGCCAGCACGTTGAGCCGCCCGCGATGCGCCATGCCGATCACGACGTCGCGCGCGCCGCCCTCGGCCGCGCTCTCGATCGTGAGGTCGAGCATCGGCACCAGCATGTCGACGCCTTCGATCGAGAACCGCTTCTGGCCGAGATAGGCCTTGTGCAGGAACTTCTCGAGCGTCTCGACCTCGGTGAGTCGCTGGAGCAGCTTCCGCTGCTGATCGGGCGTCATCGGCTGGCGGTAGGCGCCGCTCTCGATCTTGCCGCGGAGCCAGACACGCTCCTCGTGGGTCGAGATGTGCTCGATCTCGTAGGCCATGGTGCCGCAGTAGGTGGCCTGGAGGTACGGCAGCGACTCGGCGAGCGTGCCGCCGGGCACGGCGATGCGGAGCACCTTCGACGGAATCGCCGCCATCACCTCGGGTGTGAGGCCGAGCGGGCCGGGGTTGAGGGCCGGATCGCCGATGGGCGGCGTGCCGAGCGGATCGAGGTGGGCGGCCAGGTGGCCGTGCATGCGGAAGGCCTTCACCAGCGCCATCGCCGCCGCCACGTGGTAGAGCATCTCCGGCGTGACCGGGCCGGCGCTCTCCTGCCCCGGCTTGGCGGCCGGCTTCGGGCGCGCGAGCTGGTACTCCGCCTGCCCGAGGCCCAGGCTTTCGGCGATGAGCTCGTAGAAGCCCTGATCGCCCTGGAGCAGGTGGTCCACCGTGCCGAGAAACGCCCCCGACTCCGCGCCCTGGATGACCCGATGGTCGTAAGTGCTCGTGACGGTCATGACCTTGCTGACCCCGAACTCCCGGAGCCGTTCCTCCGGCACCGACGAGAACTCGGCCGGATAGCCGATCGCGCCGACCGCGATGATGCTCCCCTGGCCGGCCATGAGCCGCGGCACCGACGCGACGGTGCCGAGCCCGCCGGGGTTGGTGAGCGACATCGTGGCGCCGGCAAAGTCGTCGGGCATGAGGCGGTTGGTGCGGGCTTTCTCGACCAGCGCCTCGTAGGCCGCGTGGAACGCGCCGAAGTCCATCGTGTCGGCGCGCTTGATCACCGGCACGACGAGGCCGCGGCTGCCGTCCTTCCGCTGCACGTCGACCGCGAGCCCCAGCGCGATGCCTTCGGGCGCGACCCGGTACGGGACACCGTCGTGGGCCAGCAGCGTGTGCCCCATGACCGGATGCTGCTTGGTGGCCTGCACCAGCCCGTAGGCGATCAGGTGGGTGAACGAGATCTTCCCCGGCTTCCCGGCGGCCTGGAGCGCCTGGTTGAGCCCGCGCCGCTTTTCCTCCAGCACGCCGACGGGCAGCACGCGAAGGGTGGTCGCGGTGGGCACGGCCAGGCTCTCGTTCATGTTGGCGACGAGCTTGGCGGCGGGGCCCTTGATGGCGGATGCGCCGGGCGGAAGCGTGGTGGTGGTCGAGGGGGAGGAGCGCGAGCCGCGGCCGCCACGGCGGGCCGCGGTGCGGCGGCGCCGTTGCCGTCAGGCCGCTCGCCGACGATGCCGCTCTCGAACAGCCGGCGCCACTCGGGACCCACGGCCGCGGGATCCCGGAGAAATTCCTCGTACATGACCTGGGCAAAGCCGGCGTTGGCCGTTTCGAACACGTTCGGATCCACGACGTCCACCATGCCGACGGGTGAGCAACGGAGCAGGGGGCCCGGCGCGCCCGGCGCCTCTGGAGTGGGACGCGAAAGATAACCGTCCGCCAACGGCTTGGGAGGACGCCGAGCCACGGCGTCCATGAGCGGGGGAACTGGACGTCCTTAGGTGTAGCGCCGGCAACGCCCGGCGCCGCACATGCCACCCCGGCACCCAGGAGCAGCAATTGTGAGACATCGTGCTCACCCGGCAGGCCGCGCATCGCTCGCACGCGCTTTCAGCGTGCGGCTTGCGACCCTGGCCGTAGTCCTGGGCTGCGGCGCCGGCGACAAGGCTCCTCTGGATCCCTCCCGGCTGGCGATCGCCAAAACCGAGACTGCGAGTGGAGACGCCCAGGTCGCGGTGGCGGGCACGACGCTGCCCGAGGTGCTCCGTGTCATCGTGACCGCGGACGGTGCGCCGGCACCTGGTGTGCCGGTGGTCTGGGCGACCGGCGAGGGATCGGTGAGTCCCGCCGTCGACACGACCGACGAGAACGGCGTGAGCACTTCGCGCTGGACGCTCGAGCGCTTCTTCGCGCAGCAAGCGGCCGGCGCCTCGCTCGTGCCAGGCGCGGGGAGCCAGGTAGTGTTCACGGCGATCGCCACGCCTGATCCGTCCGCCGCCAATACGGTGCTCGTGCGCGGCGATGGCGCCAACCGGTTTGACCCGGCAGAGATCACCATCGTTGTGGGCGGTACGGTCAACTGGCTCTGGCCCGAGGGCAGCGAGGGGCACAACGTCGTCCCGGACGACGGCGACTCGCCGCCGCAGTCGGGACCGCTCCGCGATTATCCGACCTACCACAGTTTCCGGTTCGAAGTTCCAGGAGTGTACCACTACCACTGCGCGGCGCACGGCGCCGCGGGTGGAATCGGAATGTCCGGCACGGTCACGGTACTGGACTCCCCCGCCTTGTGACGCTCGGCTTGCCCCATGGGCTTGCGGAAGGTCGCGTGCCGGGTAGAGTCAAGACTCAAGGCCTCGGCGATTCACTGAACGGAGCTGACAATGCACATTCTTGCGGGCCCCTGTACTCGGATCCTGGGCGTCATGGCAGTGGTGCTGAGCGCGGCGTGCGGTTCCGGCGACGACACCGGACCCGGACAGTCGCCTGCTGGTCATCGCCAAGACGACCACCAAGAGCGGCGACCTCCAGACGGGCCTGGTCGGCGGAGCACTGCCCAACGCTCTCCGCGTGGTGGTCACTCGTGACGGGGCGCCCGCCGCCGGCGTCGGGGTCACGTGGTCCACCGGGAGCGGAAGCCTCGATCCGACGAGCGACCAGACGGACGGCGACGGGCTGAGCACCAGCACCTGGACGCTCGGCGGCACGCCCGGGGCCATGGCGGCCACGGCCAGTGTGACGAACGCGACGGGCTCGCCGGTCACCTTCACGGCGACGGCGACGACGGACGACGGCAGACCGAGTGGAACCATAGTGCAGGTACTGTCGGAACTCACTACCGAGTTCGGACCCGAAGACATCACGGTGCTGGTCGGCACGACCGTCACGTGGGTGTGGGGAACCGCGTGCGGTCGGCCACAACGTCGTCCCCGACAACGGCACGACGCCGGCCAGCAGCGGCGCCTTGGCCAGTGCACCACACACCTACCACTACACCTTCAACGAACGTCGGGCACGTTCCACTATCACTGCCAGGCGCACGGCAACGTCGGCGGCGTCGGCATGTCCGGCACCGTCTCGGTGGTGACTACGCTGCCCTGAGGCGCGCGCGGGCGGGTGAGAGGCTCACCCGCCCGCGAACGCCAGGTATTTCGCCGCCTCCTCGTCGACCCGCGCCTCGTCCCACCCCCGCTCCCGCGCCATCAGCTCCGCCACCCTCCGGGCCGCCGACACGCCGCGATCCGCCGTCTCGTAGAACAGGTGGGTGCGCCGCACCATCACGTCCTCGACCGTCTGCGCCATCTCGCGCCGCACCGCGTGCACCACTTCGGCCTCGACGGCCGGGTGGGGCGGGACCAGCCGCCTGAGCAGCCGCCGCTCGCCGGCGCCGAGGTTGTAGATGCCGGCGGCCTCGGTGCCGTAGTGCCGGAGCAGGTGCTCCACGCTCTCGGGCGTCACCCCCAGCTCGAGCCCGCGCTCGCGAAACTGGGCCAGGTCGGCCGCCTCGCCGCCGGGCAGCGGATCTTCGTCGGTCCGGGGGGCACCGGCCCGCGCGCGGCCGTCCCGGTGCCGCAGCTCGCGGGCGGCCCGGTCCACGACCTCGGCCGCCATCGCGCGGTAGGTGGTGAGCTTGCCGCCCACCACCGAGATCATGCCGCCGGCGCCGTAGACGATCGCGTGCTCGCGCGAGCGGCTCGATGTCGCCTTGTGATCGCGGTCGGCCAGGAGCGGGCGAAGCCCGGCCCAGGACGCCCGCACGTCCTCGACCCCCAGCCGTGCGCCGGGAAAGCGGGAGTTGGCCGAGCGGAGGAGGTAGACGATGTCGTCGGCGGACACCGTGAGCTGGTCCGGCGCCTCGGCGGTGTCGGTGTCGGTGGTGCCGATGTAGGAGAGCTCGCCCCAGGGCAGGATGAAGAGCACGCGGCCGTCGATCGGGCTGGTGAAGACGATCGCGTCGCGGTGAGCCAGCCGGCTCCGGTCCACCACGATGTGCACGCCCTTGGTGGGCTGGAGCAGCGGCGTGGCACCCGAGTCCTCGAGCACGCGCACCTTGTCGGCCCAGGGCCCGGTGGCGTTGACGACGACGCTGGCGCGGAGGGTGGCGCGGGCGCCGGTGAGCCGGTCCTCGATCTGCGCCCCGACCACCCGGCCGGCGGTGCGCTCGAGCGCCCGGACGGCGGTATAGTTCGCGACCAGCGCCCCGTGATGGACCGCCGAGCGGACGGTGGCGAGCGTCAGCCGGGCGTCGTCGCACTGCGCGTCGTAGAACCGGGCGCCGCCGAGGAGGCCGCGCTCCCGCAGCATCGGCTCGGCCTCGAGCAGGGCACGCTTGCCGAGCATGCGGTGCGTCTTCACATTGCGGAACAGCGCGAGCGCATCGTAGAGCCACATCCCCGCGGCCAGGCGCCAGAGCGGGATCCGGTCGCCGCGGTGCAGCGGGAAGACGAACGGCAGTGGCCACACCAGGTGCGGCGCGATGCGGAGCAGGACCCGGCGCTCCCGGTTGGCCTCGAGCACCAGCTTGAAGTCGCCGGTCTCGAGGTAGCGGAGGCCGCCGTGCACCAGCCGGCTCGAGCGGGAGCTCGTGCCGGCCCCGAAGTCCTGCTGCTCGACGAGCACCGTACGCAACCCGCGCATCGCCGCGTCGCGCGCCACGCCGGCGCCGGTAATGCCGCCCCCGATGACGAGCAGGTCGGCGGGCTCGGCCGTGAGCTGCTCGAGTGTCGCCCGCACCGAGGATCGACTGCCGTGAGCCTGCCCCCCGTTGCCCGGATGCCCAGACTTAGCACCTGGTTTCTCTGGCACGCTCATCGGATTCGCAGCGGCATGCGGGTGCTCGACCTGGCGTGTGGCGAGGGCCGGCACAGCCTGGCGGCGGCGATGCTCGGCGCGCACGTCACCGGCGTCGACCGGGACGAGACCCGCCTGGCGACGGCGCGCGAGCTGGCCGAGGCGCAGGGGCTGAGCGTCGATTGGCGGGTCATCGATCTCCAGGGGCCATGGCCCGAGCTGGGCGATTTTGATGCGGTTCTGGTGTTCAATTATCTTGACCGTGCACGGATGCCCGAGGTCCAGCACCTGGTGGCCCCCGGCGGACTGCTGATGATGGAATCATTTCTGATCGGCCAGCGCGAGCTTGGCTGGGGACCCACCTCGGACGATCACCTCCTGCGCCCGGGCGAGCTGGCCGGGCTCGTGGCCCCGCTGCGAATCCTGCACGGCCGCGAGGTGCTCGAGCCGGTCGACGCCGAGCGCTGGCGCGCGATCGCGAGCGTGGTGGCCTGTCGCGAGTGAAAAGTACAGCCACGTCGTCTAAGACGCTTCTCCCACTTCATCGATAGGTCGACATGCACGACTCCCGGCTTGGGCGGCGGGTGGCCATCGTGGCCGGCCTCCGCACGCCGTTCGCCAAGAGCGGCACCGTCTTCCGCGACGTCTCCGCGACGGCGCTGGCGCGGCACGCCGCGCGCGAGCTGCTCGTTCGGAGCGAGCTCGACGGACGCGAGATCGACGAAGTGATGTTCGGGCAGGTGGTCCCCTCGGTGCGCGTGCCCAACGTGGCGCGCGAGGTGAGCCTGCTTCCCCAGCTCCTCCCGAGCGTCCCCGCCTACTCGCTCAACCGGGCCTGCGCGTCCGCGGCCCAGGCGATCACCAACGCGGCCGACCAGATCGCCCTCGGCCACGCGGACATCGTGCTCGCCGGCGGCGTCGAATCGCTGTCCGATATCCCGGTGCTCCACTCGCGACGCTTCAGCCAGATCCTGGTCGAGGCGGGCAAGGCCAGGAGCGTCGGCGGCCGGCTGGCCGCCCTCGCCCGCACCCGTCCGCGGGACCTCGTGCCCGTGACCCCGGCGGTGGCCGAGCCGTCGACCGGCGAGACCATGGGCCAGTCGGCCGAGAAGATGGCGAAGGAGAACGGGATCACCCGCGAGGCGCAGGACCGGCTGTCGCTGCAGAGCCATCAACGCGCCGCGGCCGCCACCGCCGACGGGCGCATGGCCGCCGAGATCGCCCCCTGGTTCGGCGGGCGCGGGATGGACGAGATCATCGCGGGCGACAACGGGATCCGGCCGGACACGTCGCTCGAGGCGCTGGCGCAGCTTCGCCCGGTCTTCGACCGGCGCTACGGCTCGGTCACGGCCGGGAACTCATCGCCGCTCACCGACGGCGCCGCCGCCGTGCTGCTCATGGCCGAGGAGAAGGCGGCCGCCCTGGGGTACGAGCCGCTGGCCTACCTCCGGAGCTACGCGGTGGCCGCGGTGGATCCGGGATGGCAGCTCCTGATGGGCCCGGTGTACGCGGTGCCCCGTGCGCTCGAGCGCGCCGGGATCGCCTGGGGCGACCTCGGCCTGGTGGAGATCCACGAGGCCTTCGCCGCGCAGGTGCTCAGCAACGTGCAGGCGTGGGGCTCGCAGGCCTGGGCGGAGCGGCTGGGGCTGCCGGGGCCCGGTGGGGGAGGTCGACTGGGACCGCACCAACGTGATGGGCGGCTCGATCGCGGTCGGGCATCCGTTCGGGGCCACGGGCGCCAGGCTGGTGACCACGCTCGCGCACGAGATGCGCCGGCGCGACGTGCAGTTCGGGCTCATCTCCATCTGCGCGCAGGGCGGCATGGGCGCGGCCCTCGTCCTGGAGCGCGACTGATGTCCGCGCTCACGACGGTCGTCGAGGACGGCATCGCGGTCGTCACCTTCGATCTCCCCGGCGAGCCGGTCAACAAGCTGAGCGACGCGGTGAAGGTCGAGTTCGAGGCGCTGCTCATCCGGATCCGCGACGACGACGCGATCCGAGCCGCGGTGCTCATCTCGGGCAAGCCCGACAGCTTCATCGCGGGGGCGGACATCGAGGAGTTCACCGCGCTCACCACCGAGAGCGCGGCCGAGCGGCTGAGCTTCGAGGGGCAGGAGATGGTGAACCGCGTGGAGACGCTGTCCAAGCCGGTGGTCGCGGCCATCCACGGCGCCTGCCTCGGCGCCGGGCTCGAGCTCGCGCTCGCCTGCCACTACCGCGTGGCCACCGACCATCCCAAGACCCAGCTCGGCCTGCCCGAGGTGCAGCTCGGCCTGATCCCGGGCGCCGGCGGCTGCCAGCGGCTGCCGCGGCTCATCGGCGCCCGCGCGGCGCTCGACATGATCCTGACCGGCAAGAGCGAGCGCGGCGCCAAGGCGCTCCGGCTGGGGCTGGTGGACGAGCTGGTACCGCCGAGCATCCTGCGCGCCACCGCGCTCGCCGCGGCCGGACGCCTGGTGCGCGACGGGCTGCCGCGCCGGGCGCCGAAGACCGGCCTCCAGGGGATGCTGCTCGACCGCACGGCCACCGGCCGGCGGCTGGTGTACCGCGCCGCGGAGAAACAGGTGGCGGCGAAGTCCGGCGGCCACTATCCCGCGCCGCTCCGTGCGCTCGAGGCGGTGCGCATCGGCCTGGAGCAGGGCGTCACCGCCGGGCTCGCGGCGGAGCACCGCGCCTTCGGCGAGCTCGCCGTGGGCGATGTCTCGCGCAAGCTGGTGCAGGTGTTCTTCGCGACCAACGCGCTCAAGCGGGATGACGGCATTCCGCCGGGCGCCGCGGCGCCGCGGCAGATCCGCCGGCTCGGCGTGGTCGGCGCGGGCTTCATGGGCGCGGGGATCGCCGGGCACCGCGGTGGCCAACGTCGAGGTGGACACGCGGCTCAAGGACGCCGACCTGGCCCGCGTGGGGAAGGGTCTCCAGTCGGCGACCGGCATCCTGGCGGAGCCGGCTCAAGCGCCGCCGCATCACGCGCCCGCAGTTCGAGCGCCTGAGCGCGCTGGTCTCCGGCGGCGACGACTACCGCGGGTTCGGCCGCGCCGATCTCGTCATCGAGGCGGTGTTCGAGGATCTCGATCTCAAGCGGCGGGTGCTCGCCGAAGTGGAGGCCGTGGTGCGGCCCGAGACCATCTTCGCGAGCAACACGTCCACCATCCCCATCCGCGACATCGCGGCGCACGCCATCCGGCCCGAGCGGGTGCTCGGCATGCACTTCTTCTCGCCGGTCGAGAAGATGCCGTTGCTCGAGGTCATCCCCACGGACGACACGGCGCCCGAGGCCATCGTCACCGCCGTCCGGTTCGGCCGGCGCATGGGCAAGACGGTCATCGTCGTCGCCGACCATCCGGGCTTCTGGGTGAACCGCATCCTCTCGCCCTATCTCAACGAGGCGGCCATTCTCCTGTCGGAAGGCGTGCCGGTCGAGGTGATCGACCGGGCGATGACCGCGTGGGGCTTTCCGGTCGGCCCGATCGCGCTGCTCGACGAGGTCGGGCTCGACGTGGCGCAGAAGGCCGGCGGCGTGATGCACGCGGCGTTCGGCGACCGGCTGCCGGCCGCCCGAGACGCTCGCGCGGCTCCTGGCCGACGGCCGGCTCGGCCGGAAGAACGGCCGCGGGTTCTACCGCTATCACGACGGGCACAAGGCAGGCGTGGACGACACGCGTCTACGGCCTCCTCGGTGTCCGGCCGGTCGAGGACGCCGATGCCGGGGTGGTGGAGCGGCGCCTGGTCCACGCCATGCTCAACGAGGCGGCCATGGCGCTCGACGAGGGCGCCGTCCGGAGCTCGCGCGACGGCGACGTGGGCGCCCTCTTCGGCATCGGCTTCCCCGCCTTCCGCGGCGGGCCCCTGCGGGTCATCGACGACTACACCGCCACGCGGGTCCTGGAAGTGCTGCGCGACCTCGAGGACGTGCACGGGCCGCGCTTCGCCCCCGCCGTCAGCCTGGTCGAGGCGGCCACGCACGGCACCCGCTACTACACTGCCTGAGCCGGGCCGCGGAGGAGCGCGGCGGATGATCGTGCTGCTCCTCGTCGCGCTCGCGCTGGGATATCTCGCCTTCCTGCTTCTGCTCCGACTTTCGGAGAGCCGGCTGCTGTACGCACCGGGCTCCTCGCGCACGCTCGCGCCTGCCCCGCCCGCGCTCGGCCTGGCGCCCGAGCGCGTCGAGATCCCGTCACGGCGACGGCGTGACGCTGGTCGCATGGGTGATTCGGGCGCCCGCGAGCGGACACCACCGGCCGCTGGCTCCTCATCTGCCACGGCAACGCGGGCAACCTCAGCGATGCCGGGCGACCCGAGCACTATGCCGGCCTCCGGGCCCTGGGCCTCAACCTGCTCGCGTTCGACTACCGCGGGTACGGCGAGAGCGGTGGAAGCCCGAGCGAAGCGGGACTGTATCGCGACGCGGACGCGGCCTATGGGTACCTGCGGGACACGCTGCGGCGTGCCGCCCGAGCGGATCGTCCTGTTCGGCCACTCGCTCGGGTCGGCGGTGGCGGTGGAGTTGGCTACGCGGGTGCCGGCCGCCGGACTCGTGCTGGACGGCGCGCTGATGTCGGTGATCGCGCGCGCCCAGGAGGTGTACCCGTACGTGCCGGTGCGCTGGGTCGCCCGCAGCCGGTTCGCCTCGATCGAGAGGATCGGCCGGGTGCAGCTGCCGAAGCTGTTCCTGCACGCGCGGCGGGACGACGTGGTTCCGATCGCCCACGGGCGGCGGCTCTTCGACGCCGCGCCGCCCCCCAAGACGTTCGTCGCGCTTGCCGGCGGCCACGGCGACGCGTTCGAGGCGGACTCCGCGGTCTATTTCGGCGCCATCGCCCGCTTCCTCGAGACGCTGCGCCAGGACGTGAAGCGCTGAGGCGCCGCCTTGTGTATCGGGCGGCGTCCGGTTCCCTTCAAGGGATACCGTTACGCACCGATGGTCCGAGGCCCGAACCCGAGCCCGTTGTGTCCGACATCACCACCCGTCTGCGCAAAGCCCTGGGCGATCGCTACCTGATCGAGGAGGAGATCGGCCGGGGCGGGGCGGCCACGGTGTATCTCGCCGAGGACGTCAAGCACGCCCGCAAGGTGGCGATCAAGGTCCTCCGGCCGGACACGTCGGCGGGGTACGAGCCGCAGCGCTTTCTCCGCGAGATCCGGATCGCCGCGCGCCTGGCCCATCCCCAGATCCTGCCGCTCCACGATTCGGGCGAATGGAACGGGCTGCTGTGGTTCGTGATGCCCTATGCCGGCTGCGAGACCCTCCGCGATCGGCTGGAGCGCGAGGGGCCGTTGCCGGTCGACGTCGCGCTTCGGATTACGCGGGCCGTCGCCGGCGCGCTGGGATACGCCCACCGCCTCGACGTGATTCACCGCGACATCAAGCCCGAGAACATCCTGCTGCAGGAAGGCGAGCCGGTCATCGCCGATTTCGGCGTGGCCACCGCCGTCTCCGCCGCCGGCGGCGACAACGTCTACATCACCGACCACGGCTTCGCGGTCGGCACTCCCGCCTACATGAGCCCGGAGCAGGCCAGCGCCGAAAGCGGGGTCGACGGGCGGACCGACCAGTACAGCCTCGCCTGCGTGCTGTACGAGATGCTGGCGGGCGAGCCGCCGTTCGCGGGGACCGGCGTGCGAGCCACCATGGCCCGGCACGCGATCGAGACGCCGGCGCCGGTCCGGGCGCGCCGCCCGACCGTGTCGGTGGCCGTCGAGCGCGCGCTCGAGCGGGCGCTGGCCAAGTCGCCGTGCGACCGGTTCGATACCATGACCGACTTCGTGGCCGCGCTCATGGACCCGACGCTCGACGTGGCCCCCGCGGTGGCCTTCCCCGGCAGCGACGCCCGAGCGATCGCGGTGCTGCCGTTCGTGAACGCGAGCGCCGATCCCGAGAACGAATACTTCAGCGACGGGATCACCGACGAGCTCATCACCGCGCTCACCAAGGTCGAAGGTCTCCAGGTGGCCTCGCGCACGTCGGTCTTCGCGCTCAAGGGCGCCCGCGAGGACGTGCGCGCGCTCGGCGCCCGGCTCAACGTGAGCGCGATCATCGAGGGCTCGGTGCGGCGGGCCGGACAGCGGCTCCGGATCACCGCCCAGCTCACCGGCGTGCGGGACGGGCGGACGCTCTGGTCGGAGCGGTACGACCGCGAGCTGGCCGACGTGTTCGCCATCCAGGACGAGATCGCGCGGACGATCGTCGACACGCTCCGCGCCACCCTGCTCCAGGATCTCGGTGATCCGACGCCGGTGCGCTACACCGCCAACCTCAAGGCCTATCAGCTCTACCTCAAGGGCCGCTACTCGTGGAACCGCCGCACGCCGGCGGCGATCGCCGAAGGGATCCGGTACTTCGAGGCCGCCACCGCCGAGGACGCCGGCTACGCGCTGGCCTACACGGGCCTGGCCGATTCGTACGCGCTGCAGCTCGACTACCGCGGCGCGCCCGTGCGCGAGGGGTTCGAGCGGGCGCGCGCCGAGGCGCAGCACGCGCTCGCGCTGGACGAGACGCTGGCCGAGGCGCACACGTCGCTCGCCTGGGTGACCTTCATCTACGATTGGGACTGGCCGCTCGCCGGGCGGCACTTCCGCCGCGCGATCGAGCTCAACCCCCGCTACTCCGTCGCCCGGCAGTGGCACAGCTGGTTCCAGGTGGCGATGGGGCACACGGAGCTGGCCATTGCCGAGGGCCGGCAGGCCATCGCGCTCGACCCCGCGTCGGTCTCGATCCGGCGGAGCCTGGGCTGGCTGTACTACTACGCGCGGCAGCCCGACCTGGCGCTCGAGCAGCTGCGCCGCGCCGTGGCGATGAACCCCACCGCCGAGGAGAACCACCGGCTCCTCGGCCTCACGTACCTGCACGTGGGGCAGTGGGACGAGGCGGCCGCGGCGTTCCGCGAGGCGCGCGCGATCTCCGAGAGCCCGGCGCTCGCCGAGGCCGGACTCGGCGCGGTGGCGGCGGCGCGGGGGCGGACCGAGGAGGCCCGCGCGATTCTGGCCGAGCTGGAGGCCCGGCGGCGCGACGCGTACGTGTCGCCGGTGGCGCTGGTGATGGTGTACAGCGCCCTCGGCGACGCCGACCGTGCCTTCGAGTGGCTCGACTGTGCCTACGAGGAGCGGCGCGGGTGGCTGGCCTATCTCAACGTCGAGCCGATGCTCGACGGCCTCCGTGGGGACCCGCGGTTCCGGCGGCTGGTGGAGCGGATGCGTCTGGCGTGATGCACCCGATCGTCACCGACGCCGACCTCGACCTGCTCTTCGCCGCGCCCCTGGCCGTGCTCTACAAGCACAGTCCGATCTGCCCGACGAGCGACGTGGCGTACGAGGAGATGCTCGCGTTCCGCCGCCGTCGCCCGTGCCGGTCTACATGGTCGACGTCATTCATCACCGTCCGCTGTCCCGCGCGCTCGCCGAGCGGATCGGCGTACGCCATGCGTCGCCCCAGGTGATCATTCTCCGGGACGGCGTGGCGGCCTGGCACCGCTCGCACTACGAGATCCAGGCCGAGGCGATGGCGCGGATCGTGGATCATCTGGCAGGGCAGGAAGGTTCGAGGGGCGAGTAGTCCCGAGGCTAGCGGGCGCGCACCGCCCGCCGGAAGGCCGACGGGGACAGCCCCATCTCACGCCGGAACACATTGGAGAAGTGGCTCTGGTCGGCGAACCCCGCGGCCAGGGCGATCTCCGCGAGCGGCGCGTCGGTCTCCGTCAGCTCGTGGGCGGCGCGCGCCACCCTGAGCCACCGGAGATAGGCACCCACGCTGCAGCCGTACGCCTTCCGGAACCCGCGGGCAAGCGTCACGGGGTGCACGCCCACCGCCGTCGCCAGCTCGCTCAGGCTGCCAACCTGCCCCGGATCGTGCAGGTAGCTCCGCGCGTCCGCGAGCCACCGGGGTAGCGTGCCAGTGAGCCGGAGCTCCCGCTCGCGGGCGGCGCCCGGCGAGGAGCTCGAGCAGGATGCCTTCGATCGCGAGCGGCGCCGCGGTGTCACGCCGGCGCAGCTCGCCGGCGAGCCGCCAGGCCAGGACCGCCAGCCCGTCGTCCAGGTAGCTCCCGCGCTCGGCCAGTACCGCCGCATAGCCTCCCAGACTCTCGACTCGTGATGCTTCGGCCTCGACCAGCAGGCCATGGGTGTCCTCTCTCCCGAATCGGTTCCAGTGCCGCTCGCCGGCGGGCGTGATCTTGAGCGTGCCGGGCGTACACTCGAGGGTCGCGCCGGCAAAGCTCTCGGTGAACGCACCGGCGTAGACGAAGCACAGGGTGGGACCGGGGTGGGTGTGCCAAGGCAGGACGCTCCCGGCCGGGTGACGCCCTTCCCGCAAGCTGAATCCGCCGACGTAGTCGACTCGTTCCTCCATGCACCGTCATCCCTGCGGCAGGACCTTTCAAAGATGCCGATCCGGCTCCACCCGCACAAATCCGCTGCATCCCTTCAAGACCGGGAGCACCGTCCGGCGTAAGAATGAAAGTCCAGTCGGAGGTGGCTCGGATTCTGGCGCTGGGAGAATGCACATGCGTGGACAGTCGTTACTTGCAGGTCTCGGCCTCGTCACCCTCCTGAGCGCGTGCGGCGGCGGATCGGACTCGACCACCGGCCCCATGGACGCGCAAGGCAACACCGTGACGGTGGGGAACAACTTCTTCTCGCCGGCCGATCTGAGCGTGGCGACGGGTACCACGGTGACATGGAGCTGGGCGGCCGGAGCAGTGGAGCACAATGTCACCTTCGACGACGGGCAGCACTCCGCGACGCAGAGCTCCGGCAGCTTTCCGCGCACCTTCTCCGCGGCGGGCACCTACCCCTACCACTGCACCATCCACGGCGCGGCCGTCATGCACGGCACCGTGACCGTTACCGCGGGGTCGACCGGTGGCACGGGTGGATCTGGCGGTGGCGGCGGCGGAGGCGGCGGTGGCGGCGTGATATCCGTGATCACCCCGCGACGTGACGGAGCAGCCGAACCACCGCCTGCTCGTCGTCGCTGAGCCCGGAAGCGCCGGCCTTGGCGGGCGACCCACCGTTGTTCAGGGCTTCGTGCAGCGTGCCGGCCTCGTAGGTCTCCAGTACCGCGGGGTGTACGTAGTATTTCCGGCAGACGGCGCGGGTGTTGTTGAGGCGCTCGGCCACCTGGTCGATCGCTTTCAGGATGGCGGCTTTCGCCTCGCGCTCGCTGGGCGCGGGTCCCGCCGCGTCCAGCGCCGCCGCCGCCTGCCGCGTGCCGGCCCAGGTCCGGAAATCCTTGGCGGTGAACTCCTCGCCCGGTGATCTCCCGCAGATAATCGTTCACGTCCCCCGAGCCGATCGCGACCCGGTTGCCGTCGTCGTCGAGGTACTGGAACAGATCGGCGCCCGGCACAGCCTGGCATCGCGCCACGATCCGGGCGAGCCGCCGGTCGCTGAGCGAGACCTGGTGGGTCTTCCCGCTCTTGCCCCGGAACTCGAAGCGCAGGCTGGCTCCGGAGATCTCCACGTGGCGGTCCTGCAGGGTCGTGAGCCCGAACGAGCGGTTGGATTTCGCGTACTCGTCGTTGCCCACGCGGATCGCCGTGCATTCGAGCAGCCGCACCACGGTGGCCAGCACTTTCTCCCTCGGTAGCCCCGGCCTCGCCAGGTCTTCGTCCACCCGTTTGCGCAGGCGCGGCAGCGAGTCGCTGAACGCGAGCATCCGGCCGAACTTGGTTTCGTCACGCACCTCGCGCCATTTCGGATGGTATCGGTACTGCTTCCGGCCGCGCGCGTCCCGGCCGGTGGCCTGGATATGGCCATTGGAACTGGGGCAGATCCAGACGTCGGTGTAGGCCGGGGGAATGGCCAGGCTCCGGATGCGGGCCAACGTCGCCGGGTCACGCACCGTCCGACCATCCTGCCCGACGTAGCTGAACCCACGGCCTGACCGCCGCCGCCGAATGCCGGGACTCGCGTCGCTCACGTATCGAAGGCCCGCCGCCTGGGCGGATTCGGTCGGGTCTGGCGCGGGCGGCGTCCTGCGGCGGCGGCGTGCGGGCATCCGGGCAGCTTTCGAAGAGCGTGTCGGTGTGTACATGGGCCCGGCGTCGCGGCCGGTGGACTGGTGACGGCAAGATTTCCGGTTTCGCGGCTTCCGGCGGTGGGGAAGGACACAAACCGCTCGGGCCATTGTCGGCCCCGATGACGTAAGGTGACGCCAATCACAGGGTTGCATAAACATTCACGGCCCCGTGGCCCTCTACTCTCCGCCGCCGCGCCCGGCTAGGTTCGGAGCGGTTTTCCGGGCGTCCGCGGCCGCCTGCCCAGCTTCCGACAAGGTGTCATCGTGATCATGCGACAGGGCCTGCTCTGGCTCTCCGAGCGGCAGGGCGTGTTCAACTTTGTGCGCAGGAACGGCCTCGCCCGGCGATTCGCCTCGCGGTTCGTGGCGGGCGAGTCGATCGACCAGGGGGTCGAGGCGGCCAGGGAGCTGAGCCGGCGAGGGATCACGGCGTCGCTCGACCTCCTCGGCGAGAGCGTCAGCGCCGAGGCCGAGGCGGTGGCCGCGCGCGATCAGTACCTCCGCATGCTCGACCGCATGGCGGCGAGCGGTGCCGAGGTCAACGTGTCGGTCAAGCTCACGCAGATGGGCCTCGATATCGCGGAGGAGCTCTGCCTGGCCAACATGACGGCCATTCTGGAAAAGGCCGCCACCCTCCACGGCTTCGTCCGCCTCGACATGGAGAGCTCGGACTACACCCAGCGGACGCTCGACTTCTTCCGGACCCGGCTGTTCGACCGGTTCGGCGCCCATTGCGGCGTCGTCCTCCAGTCGATGCTCCGGCGCTCCGAGCAGGACGTCGAGGACATGATCGCGCTGAAGGCGCGGGTGCGGCTCTGCAAGGGCGCCTACCTGGAGCCGCCGGCGATCGCGTTCCCCGACAAGGCCGACGTCGACCGGAACTACGTGCGCCTGATGGAGCGGCTGCTCGCCGCCGGCAACTACCCGGGGATCGCCACCCACGACGAGGCGATCATCGCCCACGCGCGCGACTTCGTTCGGCGCCAGGGCGTCGGCACCGACCGGTTCGAGTTCCAGATGCTCTACGGCGTGCGGCGCGATCTCCAGGAGAGCCTCCGCCAGGCGGGCTTCCGGCTCCGGGTCTACATCCCCTTCGGTACGCAGTGGTATCCTTACCTCATGCGGCGGCTGGCGGAGCGGCCCGCCAACATCGCCTTCTTCCTTGGCAACATCGTGCGAGAGTCGGTACCGGGACGGTGAGCGAGCTGACGCTGGGCGGCTATATGGCCAAGCACGAGCGGGCGGCGGCCTTCGGAGGCAGCGACGGCCAGGCCTATTCGGTGGCCATCTACGTCGACGAGGAGCCGGACGTGCGCGGCCTCTACGGGGCCGCGCTGCTGTTCGTGCGCTGGTCGACCGGCGGCGACCGGCCCGTGGGCCACGTGGAGACCGAGACCCTCGCGTGGGGCCGCACCGCGGCCGAAGCCGAGGAGCGTCTGAAGGCGCTGTCCCTGTACGACGTCAAGGCCGCGCTCGACGAGTCGATCGCCCGCGCGCCCGCGGAGTGGTGACCGCGCTGCTCGGCACCGTACTCGAGCGTGACGGGTCGGTCTATCGCGTCGCGACGGAGGGCGGAGAGATCCGCGCCGTGCTCGCCGGGCAAGGCCAAGCGGGACACCACGCGGGTCGTCGTCGGCGACCGGGTGCGGCTCGAGCCCGATCCCGAGGCGGAGCTTCACGCCATCGTCGGCGTCGAGCCCCGGACGGCACTGCTCGAGCGGCGCGTCCCCGAGGGCCGCGGCGCCCGGCCGGTGGCCGCCAACGTGGACCAGGTCTTCGTCGTCACCGCCTCGATCGACCCCACCCCGATTCCCCAGCTCATCGATCGCCTGCTCGTCGTCGCCGAGGCCAACGAGATCTCCGCCGCGGTGGTCGTCAACAAGGTCGATCTCGACCCCGGCACCGCCCTCATCGACCGCTTTCGGAAGGCCGGCTACGCGGTCTACGCGACGAGCACCAAGACCGGCGAGGGAATTGCCGAGATCGGCGCCGCGCTGGCCGGGCAGGATCTCGGTGGTGACCGGCCCCTCGGGCGCCGGGCAAATCGAGCCTCCTCAACCACGTGCAGCCGGGCCTCAAGCTCCGCATCGGAGAGATCAGCGCCAAGGTCCGGCGCGGCAAGCACACGACCGTCTCGGCGGTGATGCTCCCGCTCGACGCCGGGGGCTACCTGGTGGATACGCCGGGCTTCAGCGAGGTGGGACTGTGGGGGATCGATTCGGCGGAGCTCGATACCTGCTTCCCGGAGTTCCGGCCCGTCTTGGGCGACTGCCGCTACACCGACTGCCGCCACCGGACCGAGCCGGGCTGCCGCGTGCGGGAGGCGGTCGAGGGGGGCGCGGTCGCGCGGGATCGGTGGGAGAGCTACCTGGTGCTGCTGGCGGAGCTGGAAGGCGCGCCGAGGGAGTGGGAATAAGGCGGTCAGGCGGGCAGGCGGTCAGGCGGGCAGGCGGTCGGTCGGACCAGGGAGCCGCGCTCCCTAGCACTAGCTACCGATCGTCTGCCCAGCCGTCCGCCTGGTCGACCGACCGCCTGTCCGGCCTGACCGCCTGCCCGCCTGTCCGCCTGCCCGCCTGCCCGCCTGCCCGCCCGCCCGCCTGCCGCCCTTCTTCGTCCATCGATCCCTGTCCCGCGTCTCCACCTTCGCCATCATCCGGTCGAACTCGGCCTGCAGATCGATCCCCTCGCGGTTGGCCATGCAGATCAGCACGAACAGGATGTCCGCCATCTCCATCGCGAGGTCGCCCTCGGCCTCGTCCCACTTCTTCGTCTTCTGCCCGAACCGGTGATTCACCTCGCGCGCGAGCTCGCCGACCTCCTCGGTGAGCCGGGCGAGGTTCGTGAGCGGGTGGAAGTAGCCTTCCTCGTACTGGCTGATCCAGGCGTCCACCCGCTGCTGCGCGTCGGCGAGACGACATCCTAGCGCCCGCCCGCCACCGGCTCGGCCAGGGCCGGACGGCCGGCCTCGAGGGCGCGGATGAGTGCCCGCATGAACTGGGGCAGATCGGCAGGCGTTCGCGAGGAGATCAGGTTGCCGTCCACGACGACCGGGCTGTCCTCCCAGACCATGCCGGCATTGACGAGGTCGTCCTTGATGGCGCCGACGCTGGTACCGCGCTTGTTGCGCACGATCCCGGCCGAGATCGGCACCCAGCCGGCGTGGCAGATGAAGCCGACCGGCTTGTCGGCCTCGTAGATCTCGCGCGTGAGCTGGAGCAGCTTCTTCGAGCGGCGCATGACGTCCGGCGCATAGCCGCCGGGAATCACCAGGCCGTCGAAATGCTCGGCGCTCAGGTCCTCGACGTCGGCGTCGACGGTGAGCGGGTAGCCTCGCTTGCCCTGGTACGTGCGCTCGCCGGTGCCGGCGACCACGGTGCGGGCGCCTTCCTCTTCGAGGCGGATCTTGGGATACCAGAGCTCGAGGTCTTCGTAGAGGGGACCGGCGAAGAACAACACGGTCGTGCCTTGCAGTCTCATGGCGTGCTCGTGCGGCGGAAAGATCCTGGCCGGGGCGGGGTGCCCCGGCCGCTCCGCTAAGTATAGCGGTGGATCATCGATAGCTCGACCAGGCGCCGCTCAACACTCTTGCAGAATCCATGCGACGTGCGGAGATTCTCCGGGCCGCGCGCCCGATCCTGCTGTCGTTCCGCCGAATTTCGGAGTCGCACCTATGCGTTCCCGCGACCGCATCCTGGCCAACCTCGAGTCCATCTACCGCGAATCCTACGAGGGCGCCAAGGAGTCGGGCGACCGGGGCCGCATGATCGACCTCGACAGCGCCTACATGCGGGACCAGCTCATGCTGGAGATCCTGCTCGACATTCGGGACCTGTTCTCCGTCGCCCCCGCGGCCTCGGGGGGCAGCGCGCTCGAGAAGCTCGAAGCCATCCGCCGGCTCACCAAGCTCCGCTAAGCTCCCATGCCTGCGCTGCAACCGATCCACCACGGCCTCCGAGCGGTCGCGCTCGCCGGCCTCATGGCCTGCGGGAATGCCCCCCGTGGAGCGTCCGCCGACCTCGTGGTGTATGGCCGGATCTGGACCGGCGACTCGGCCGGGCGTGTCGTATATCAATCGAAATAGCCCGCGGTGCGACACGCGGTTCAGCGCCTGAGCGGTCAGGTGTCGCACTGTCGAACGTACCGCTGACTTCCGTTCGTCGCCTGATCAGCTGCCCGACGCTGTCGCATTCTAGTGACTTGACCCGCCCTGGCGCGGGCCGCATTATCGGTTCGTCCCCTCTTCATTGCTCGTCGACACCGCCTTCCGGATCCCCCGGACGCGCGCGCACGAAGTCCGTCCGGACCCCGGAGGCTGTGTGTCATTGCTTCTTCCGAGCCCGCCCATGATCGCGCTGGCCACGGTACTGCTGCTTTCCCCGCCGCCCGCGCTGCGGGCACAGAGTGCGCCCGTCGCCCCGGCCTATGCCGATCGCTTCGCGGAAGTGATGGCCTTGAGCCCGGTGCCCGACGGCGTCGCCGATGTCAGCAATCTCGTGCTGCAGCGCGACCTCGCCAGGTTCACGCTCAAGAGCGGCAAGCTGTACCTCCTGACCCCGATCGGTGGGCGGACCGTGGCGGCCCTCTTCCGCGGGACCGGCACCTTCTCCTTCGCGCCGACCTCGCCGGTCGAGCAGCACCGGCTGGCCCGCTACGAGAGCAAGACCGCGCTCGAGGCGCCCTTCACCGATGTGCTGCTGATGTTCGCGGACACCACGATGGCCGAGCTCAGGACGCTCACCTTTCGCGCCGAGGCGGCGCCGGGAGAGGTGCGCGACCGGGTGCGGGACGGGCTCAAGTATCTGAGCGACGAGGATTCGCAGACGTTCGATCCCGACCTGATGGGCGCCCTGCTCAACGGCGACACGACCGATCTGTTCTACGCCCATATCCGGCGGCAGGGTGCCGAGCCACTGATGTTCACCCTGAACCCGCACGAGGTCGAAGCGGTGAGCCTCAGCGGCAGGGCCACGCGCTGGTGGGCGAAGGATCGGGAAATTCTCTCCCAGTTCCCGCGCCAGGGACGTCCGCGGGACGAGCAGCGCACCGGCGAGCGCACCGACCCGGCGGAGATCCGCCGGTACGTCATGAACGTCGACCTGCCGCAGAGCGGCATCGGCGAGATCGCGTTCGCCGCCACGCGCCAAGCTCGAGATCACCGCCAGCAGCGCGGTCGGGCCATGGGTGGCGTTCGAGCTGTTCGACAAGCTGAAGGTGGACTCGGCGCGATGGGACGGCGGTGAGCCGGCCACCGTGTTCAAGGGCAAGGACAGCCCATACCTCTGGGTCCGGCTCGGCAGCCGCATGCAGCCGGGCGAGACTCGCACGCTCTCGATCGCGTATCACGGGGACCTGATCGAGCGCACCATCGATTTCTTCCGGATCAAGGCCTCGGTGGCGTGGTACCCGCTGTCGCTCGAGGGCCGGACCCTGGCGACGTTCGACCTCACGTTCAACACACCGGACAGCTACCTGCTCGCCAGCGTCGGCGAGCGCGTCGATTCCGCCCGCGCTGGTAAGGTGATCACTACGCGCTGGGTCACCGCGGCCCCCATCCGCAACGCGTCGTTCAACCTCGGTCTGTTCAAGGACTATACGCTCACCGAGTCGGGGATTCCGCCGGTGACCGTGATGATCTCCGAGGAGGCCCACAAGAAGCTGGCACGGGAATACCACTTCGCCCAGCAGTCGAAGATGCGGGAGAGGGTCGGAGGCGACGTCAGCAAGAGCCTGCAGTTCTTCCAGAGCGTCTACGGCCCGACGAACATCAAGCACTTCTATGCCACCGAGATCCCCGAGTTCCACGGGGAGGCGTTTCCGGGCATGCTGCATCTCTCGTGGGTCACCTTCCAGCAGACCGACGACCAGGGCGGCGACGAGGTCTTCCGGGCGCACGAGGTGGCGCACCAATGGTGGGGCATCGGCGTGGACTACCTCACCTATCACGACCGGTGGCTGAGCGAGGGCTTCGCCGAGTTCTCCGGCCTCTGGTACATGCAGACGGTGCGCCACAGCAACGACAAATACTTCGCCATGCTGCGCCAGTACCGGTCCTCCATCTTCCTCCGCAAGGACGTGCCAGGTCCGATTTCCCTCGGGCACCGGGTCCAGTCGTCCCGGGACGCGGACCTGGACGATTACGGCACGATCGTCTACAAGAAGGGGGCGTGGGTGGTGCACATGCTGCGCATGCTGACGCTCGATCTCAAGACCATGAACGAGGACCGCTTCACCCTGATGATGCAGGACTTCTACAAGAGCTATCAGGGGAAGCGGGCGTCGACCGCGGATTTCCGCCGGATCGTCGAGCGGCATACCGGCGCCGACATGGGCTGGTTCTTCGACCAGTGGGTCTATGGCACGGCGCTGCCCACGTATCGGGTCGCCTACCGGACGGAGCCGATGGAGGATGGGCAGTTCCGGGTGCGGCTCCAGGTCCAGCAGGAAGGCGTGCCGGACGGTTTCCTGATGTACGTGCCGGTGACGCTCGACCTGGGCAAGGACCGTGTGGCCCGAGTGCGGGTCAAGGTGACGGGCCCGCGGACCGATATCGACCTTCCCCCCATGCCCGCGTCCCCCAAGGCGGTGCGGTTCAACGATCTCGAGGGCGTGCTGGCCGAAGTGAAGATGGTCGACTGGAAGCCAGTGCGGACTACCGCGGAACTGACTCGCCCGGAGGCGGTTGGGGAGGCTATCTTTCGCCTCGTTTGAGGCAGCCGGCGACCGCGACCCCTCTCCCCCGAGTGCGATGGCCACACGTTCCCCCACCCGCGCCCGAGCATCCGCCAAGCTCGAGAAGGCGGACCTGCTCGACCTCTACCGGACCATGCTGCTGGCGCGGCGGATCGACGACAAGGAGATCCAGCTCAAGCGGCAGAACAAGATTTTCTTCCAGATCTCGGGTGCCGGCCACGAAGCCGTGCTGGTGGCGGCCGCCCGGGTCTTTCGTCCCGCCTACGACTGGTTCTACACCTACTACCGCGATCGCGCGCTGTGTCTCGGCCTGGGCATGACCGCCACCGAGCAGCTCCTCTCCGCCGTCGGCGCGGCCGATGACCCCAATTCGGGTGGCCGGCAGATGCCGTCCCACTGGGGACACAAGGCCCTCAACATCGTCAGTGCCTCGAGCCCCACCGGCACGCAGTTCCTGCAGGCCGTGGGCTGCGCCGAGGCATGGCTTCGCTACTCGAAGATCGAGGGCATCGCCGAGCGCGACGAGCTCATGCACGGCGACGAGGTCGTGCTCTGCACCACCGGCGACGGCACCACCAGCGAGGGCGAGTTCTGGGAGGCCCTCAACACCGCCACCAATCTCAAGCTCCCCGTCGTCTTCCTGGTCGAGGACAACGGGTACGCCATCTCGGTCCCGGTCGAGGTCGGCACCGCCGGCGGCTCGATCTCGCGCCTGCTCACCGGCTTCCCCGGGCTCTTCATCCAGGAAGTGGACGGCTGCGACGTCCTCGCCTCCTACGACGTCCTGACGAAGGCCGTGGACTACGCCCGCGCGCGGAAGGGGCCGGCGCTGGTGCACGCGAAGGTCATCCGGCCCTACAGCCACTCGCTCTCCGACGACGAGGTCCATTATCGGCCCTCGTCCGAGCGGCAAGCGGATGCCGAGCGAGATCCGCTCAACCGGTTCCCCAAGCATCTCCTCGAGCAGGGCATCGCCACGCAGGCCGAGCTCGACCAGATCGTGAAGGAGGTGGCGGAGGAAATCCAGGTGGCGGCCGACGTGGCGCTGGCCTCGCCCCAGCCGGGCACCGACACGATCTACAACTACGTCTACTCGCCCGACGTCGATCCGACGTCCGAGCAGTTCGACACCGAGGACGATCCTCGCTTCGCCGGGGATCCGACCACCATGGTCGACCTGCTCAATATCTGCCTGCGCGACGAGATGGCGCGCGACCCGCGGATCGTCGTCTTCGGCGAGGACGTGGCGGACTGCAGCCGCGAGGACAACCTGCCCGACGTGAAGGGCAAGGGCGGGGTCTTCAAGGTGACCTGGGGGCTGCAGCGCGCGTTCGGGGGCGACCGGGTGTACAACTCGCCGCTCGCCGAGGCCAACATCATCGGCCGCGCGATCGGGCTCGCCACGCGCGGGCTCAAGCCGGTGGTCGAGATCCAGTTCTTCGACTACATCTGGCCCGCGTACATGCAGCTCCGGAACGAGCTGGCGCTCATGCGCTGGCGGTCCAACAACGCGTTCTCGGCGCCGGTGGTCGTGCGCGTCACCTACGGCGGGTACCTCAAGGGCGGGTCGGTCTACCACTCCCAGACGGGCGCCGCGATCTTCACCGGCGTTCCGGGGCTCCGCGTCGTCTGCCCGTCGACGGCGCTCGACGCCAACGGCATGCTCCGCACCGCCATCCGGTGCGAGGACCCGGTGCTCTTCCTCGAGCACAAGCATCTCTACCGGCAGACCTACAACAAGGCCCCGAACCCGGGACCGAACTTCATGATCCCGCTCGGCAAGGCCAAGGTGGTGCGGCCGGGCACGGACCTGACGGTGGTGACCTACGGCGCCCTGGTCCAGCGGACGCTGTGGGCCGCCAAGCGGGCCGAGGAGCTGCACGGGGTGAGCACCGAGGTGATCGACCTGCGGTCGCTCTCGCCGGTGGACTGGGAGACGATCCGGGAGTCGGTGCGGAAGACCAGCCGGGTGATCGTGGCCTACGAGGACTCGCTCTCGTGGGGCTACGGCTCGGAGATCGCGGCGCGCATCGCGGATGAGATGTTCACCTTCCTCGACGCGCCGGTGCGGCGGGTGGCATCCACCGACACCTTCGTGGCCTACGCGCCCGAGCTCGAGGACGTGATCCTGCCGCAGGTGGACGACCTCGAGGAGGCGATCGTCGAGATCGCGGCGTTCTGACGCACGGGCGCGGGCCTACACGTAGCTCCGCGCCAGCATCGCCGCCGTCGATTCGTCCAGCAGCTCCGCCCCGCGCACCTCATCGAACAGCGCCATCAGGTCATCCACCCGGAGCCGGCGCTTCCGGATCCCGCTGAAATCGTGCACCACCCGGCCGCGGTGCATCATGAGCACCCGGTCCCCCAGCCGCGCCGCCTGGGACAGCGAGTGGGTCACCATCAGCGTCGTCAGGCGCCGGCGGCTCACGATCTCCTGCGTCATGCGGAGCACCTGCTCGGCACCCCTGGGGTCGAGCGCCGCGGTGTGCTCGTCCAGCAGCAGGAGCTGCGGCCACTCCATCGTGGCCATGAGCAGCGTCAGCGCCTGGCGCTGGCCACCGGAGAGCAGGCCCATGGGCGTGTCGAGCCGGTCCTCGAGTCCCGTCCCCAGCAGCTCGATCTGCTCCACGATCTGGGCGCGGCGCTGGCGGCTGAGAGCCGGCCCGAGGCCGCCCTGCCGGGTGCGCCGCGCGGCCAGCGCGAGATTCTCCGCCACCGTCATGCTCGGCGCGGTGCCGCTGAACGGATTCTGGAACACCCGCCCGATCAGCGTCGCCCGGCGGTGCTCGGGCCAGCCGGTGATGTCCTTCCCATCGAGGCGGATCGTGCCCTGGTTGGGCGTGAACGATCCGGCGACCGCACCGAGCAGGGTGGACTTCCCCGAGCCGTTGGTGCCCAGCACGATGACGAAGGAGCCCCGCTCGACGGTGAGGTCGATCCCCTGCAGCGCCCGGGTCTCGTCCGGTGAGCCGGAGTGGAAGGTGTGGCCCAAGCCACGGATCTCGAGCGCGGGGTCAGCCACGGGCACCCTCGGACACGGAGTCGCGGCGGAACCGCCGCCGCACCGCGCCCGGAAGCACGAGCGCCAGGAACACGAACACCGCCGAGACCAGCTTGAGCGCGTTCGGATCGAGGCCCGCGCGGAGCGCGCCGGCGATGATCAGCCGGAACAGCACGGCGCCGAGCACGACCGCGACCAGGCGCGGCGCGATGCCGTGGCGGCCACCGGCCAGCGTCTCGCCCACGATCACGCTCGCCAGGCCGGTCACGATCATCCCCAACCCCATCTGGATGTTCGCGAACCCCTGGTACTCGGCGAACAGCGCGCCGGCGAGCCCGATGAGCCCGTTCGCCATCACCAGCCCCACCACGATCATCCCGTCGACCGAGACGCCCAGCGCGCGGGCCATCTGCGGGTTGTCTCCCGTCGCCCGGAGCGCGAGCCCCAGGTTGGTGCCGAAGAAGCGCGCGAGCAGCAGGACGACGACAGCCACCACGAGCACGAGCAGGATCAGCGCCGCCAGGTTGCGCGCGCTGACCGGGGTGCCGAGCAGGGTGATCGCGTCCGCGTTGGGCACGACCCGGGCGAACAGCCCCTCCGCGCGGGTGATGAGCGTCGGCACCGCCGCGACCGAGGTGTCGCCGCCGCCCATGATGTAGAGGTTGCCGGAGTAGAGCGCGGTCGTCGTCAGAATGCCGGCGAGGAGCGCGTTGACCCCGAAGCGGGTGTGCACCAGGCCGGTGACGAGGCCCGGCCATCATGCCGGCCCAGGCGCCGAGCAGCGGTGGCCGGCCCCGGCGACCAGCCGTGCGCCAGCAGCGCCGCCGCGGTGGCCGCGCCGACGCCGAACGCCCCGTCGGCGGTGAGGTCGAGGATGCCGAAGACCCGGTAGGTGATGAACACGCCCAGGGCCAGCAGCGAGAGCAGGAGCCCGATCGTGAGCGCGCCGATCAGGAGGTTCATGCCGCGCTCACCGACGTGACCCGCGCCGTCCAGCAGAGGCCGCGGAGCAGCGCATTCTCGCCGGCGCTCTCCGGTCCCCGGTCGTCGAACACGAGGTGGCCCACGCTCCGGAGCAGACTGGCTCTCGACCAGCTTCTCCATGATCGCGCGCAGCGCCACTGCGCGCTGCGGGACCGGCCGGTAGGGAAACACCATCGCGTGGAAATGGCCGACGAGGTCGTTGGATGGGTTGAGCGGCCGGAGGAAGCCGGCCAGGGCGGCCGGCGGCTGGCGCGCGACGACGCCGGCGATGACGACCGCGCGGCGCGCCAGCGTGCGCTCGGGCGAGAACGCCAGCCACTCGCGCATGGCGGCCGCGTCCAGCGCCGTCGGGGCGTCGGCCGCGGCGGGCGAGCGCCGGAGCGCGGTGGTCACCAGCTCGGTGGCCTCCGCCGCCACGACCAGGCCCGCCACCTCCTCGGTCGAATGTGGCCAGCGCCACCCCCGCGAGCTCGGCCGAGCGGCACGCTGGCCGCGCCCGGCTGGGTCCGGAACCGGATCAGGTTGGTAAACGGTGCCGTCGAAGACCAGCCCGCTTCCCAGCACCGCGGCCGGCGCCGAATGGGCGGTGGCGGACAGGTAGTCGGGAACGAGCGCGCCATCGGTCGGGAGATACGCCACCGTTCCCGCCACGCCGATCAGCTCTCCGAACCGCAGGCTGGTCTCATCGAACGTTTCCCCGATCGCGCCGATACCGAGCCCGAACGTGCTCGAGGTGAAGGAGATGGTCCGGCAATCCTCCTCTCGGAGTCCGGCCGTGAGCCCGGCCGGCCGGCCCACCACGCGGCACGCCAGCTCTCCGGCGAGGTGGCGCCGCGAGATCTCGTACTGGCCGGCCGGGCCGGTGGCGGATGGGACATGCCAGGCATCGCCGGTGAACTCGCTCGCCGGGCGCGCCATGAGCGCGGAGGGACGGCCCGCGCCGCCGGCGACGCGCTCGTCGCCCGGCAGCAGCAGCAGTTGATCGAGGAGTCCGGCGTCGGTGAGGGCCTGGAGGACCGCCGGCGAAGGTGAGGCCACACGAAGCTCGCCGCGGAGGAGACTGAAGTCGCGATAGCGCTGGCCGAGGACCTGCACGCCGGGGGTGCTGATGTAGTCCACCTGGGACATGTCCAGGACGACCGACCGCAGGCCGTCCCGGAGCAGTTCGTCCAGCGTGTCGGCGAGGTGGCGGGACCATTCGCCGTCCAGCCGTCCGGTCAGGCGTACGAGGGCACTGCTGCCCACGTACGCGGTGACCATTTTCATTTGCTGTCGGTGGCGCTCTTGCTGACCTGCTCCTTGGTCGTCTGCAGGCGGAAGAACGGAATCGCGCCCGGACTCTCGCCCTTGAGGATGCGGCCGATCATCTTGCCCGCCTCGACTCCGCCTTCCTGGAAGTCGGGGTACAACGCCGCGGTCGCGCCCTTGAGGATCTCGAACGGCGACGGCGAGAACACCGGCACCTTGTGCTCCCGGGCCACCTGGATGATGCTCTCGAACGCGCCGTGCGCCGCGTTCCCGTAGATCTCGATCGCGTCCACCTTCTTGCCAACGATGCGGACGGCGGCCTCGGTCCCCTCGCTCACGTTGTTGATCGGCACCGCCTCGACCGTGAGACCGGCCTTCTTGGCCGCGATCGTCATCCGGTCCTTGAGCCCGACCGAGAGCGGCTCTCCCGGGCTGAACAGGATGCCGACGCGCTTGGCCTTGGGCACGATGCGCTTGATGAGCTCGACGCGCTTGGCCTGCTCCGGATCGCCGAAGCCGGGCGAGTAGACGCCGGTGATGTTGGCGAGATGGTTCGAGTCGCTGGTGCCGGCGCCGGCCGCGAACGGGTCCGACAGGATGTTGAAGACGATCGGCGTCGTCTTCACCCGCTGGACGGCCGCCTGCAGCGTCTCGTCCTGGAGGGTCACGATCACCTTCGCCTTGGCGTCCACCGCCGCGTCGATCAGGCTCGGCAGCGTGGCCAGGTCGCCCTGGGCGCTCGATACCTTGAACTCGTAGTCGCGCCCCTGCTCCAGCTCGGACTCCTGCAGGCCGACCTTGAGCGCGTCCTCGCTCCACTCGGAGCCGATCCAGTCCGCCGCCCGGATGATCGAGATGACCGGGACCGACTGGCCGGCGGCGGCGTCCGACGCGGCGCCCTCCGCGGGCTTGCCGGCCTCGCCGGTCTTCCCACAGGCGGCCGCGGCGAGCATCGCCGCCAGTGCCCATGTGGTCCGGACCAGGGTGGGCCAGCGCTGGAACCTCGGGTCACCACGCATGCGGGCTCCTCCACGGAGAAAAATGAGAAGGCGTCACGGCTAGGGGCGCATCGCCTCGCGGATTTCGCCGGCGGCGGCGATCGCGTTGTCGACGTCCCGGGACAGTGCCTTGGCCTGCTGGGTGGCCTGGGTCAGGTCGCCGAGCACCGCGGCGACGCCGGCGGAGCGGAGGCGCAGGAGATCGAACCGCACGTTCTGCATGGCGAGCACGCAGGACTCGAGATGGCTCGCCACCTGTCCCCGGCGGCCGCGCAGGTCGATGATCGTCTGGCGCTGGCGCTGAAGCAGATTGAGCCGCCGGGCCCGCTCCTGGTCGTCCGGCTCCTTGGCCAGCGCCGCGATCCGCTCGTCGATCTGCCCCAGCCCCTCGGTGTCCATGTTGCTGTCCATCGCGTGGAGCGTGCGCGCCACGTCGGTCGCGCGCTCGTACAGGCCGTTGACCGTCTGCTGCACCTCGGGGAGCAACTTGCGCTCGGAGGGCGGCAGGCGGTCGAGGAGCTGGAGGATGGCCTGCCGGTCGCTCTGCACCTGGCGGATGGCGTCGATATGGGCGCCGAACTCGTCCGCCCTCGGCGGCGGGAGCTGGCGCGCCATCCGGGCCGTGCCCTTGACGAGCGTCGTCTCGATCGCGTCGGGCGCGGGTGGACGGGTCAGCACGTCGCGCCAGCTGTAGCCGGCCTGCCAGAGCTGGGCGTAGTTCCGGAACACGCCGATGCCCATGCCGAACATGGGGAAGAGGAACCACGGATCGCCGATCCCGGTGGCGATGTTGATCCCGAGGCAGCCCAGGGAGACGGCCGCCCAGCTCGCGAACTGGCCGCGCACCTTCTGGACGATCTTCGGCTCGCCGGTGTCCGGCATCTGATCCTTGTCGGGCCGCCGCTCGCGGTAGTCGCGCCGGCGCACGCCCCGCTCGTCCCGGGGCGCCGGCAGCGGCCTCGGGCCGAGCCCCGGCCGCGCGTCGAACGGCGAGCCCCGCCGGCTGGCGGTCCCCGACGGCTGGCGGGGCCGCGCGCCGGTCAGGGGGCGTCGGTCCGCGTTCGGGTCGAAGCGCTGCCCCTTGAACGAGGTGCCGGTCGGCCGGTAGCCGGACACCGTCCGGCTCTCGAGCGAGCGGCGCAGGGCGTCGGCGCTCGGCCACCGGTTCTCCGGGTCCTTCTCGAGGCACCGGCTCACGGCCAGCGCCAGGTCCTCCGGCACATCGGGCCGGCGCTGCCGGATGTCCGGCGCGGGCTCCGTGATCTGCTTCATCAGGATCCCGGCGACGGTCGGCGCGGTGAACGGCAGCTCGCCGGTGAGCATCTGGAACGCGACGACGCCGAGGCTGTAGACGTCCGACCGGCCGTCGATCTCGCGCTCGCCCGCGGCCTGCTCCGGGCTCATGAACGCCGGTGTGCCGATGGCCACGCCCGCGCCCGTGAGCGTCGCGCCCGAGGTCGAGCTCAACGCCTTGGCGATGCCGAAGTCCGTCACCATCACGCGGCCGCGGGACCCCTCGAGAAGGATGTTGTCGGGCTTGATGTCGCGATGGATGATCGAGAGCGCGTGGGCGGCGCTCAGGGCGTCGGCGGTCTCACCCATGATCCGCCGCGCCTCGTCCACGGGCAGCTTCCCACGACGGCGGATCCGCCCGGCCACCGACTCGCCGTCGACGTATCCCATGACGAAGTAGACCAGCCCCTGTCCCTCGCCGACCGTGTGAATCGGGACGATGTGCGGGTGGGACAGCTTGGCTGCCGTCTGGGCCTCGCGGGTGAACCGCTCGCGGATGTCCTTCTGGAAGGCGAGCTCGGGCGGAAGAACTTTGATGGCCACGCGGCGCTGGAGCCGCTCGTCCCGGGCCCGGTACACCACACCCATTCCGCCGCGGCCGACCTCGCCCTCGATGGTGTACGCGTCCCCTAGTGCCTCGGCGAGCCGGGCCGGCAGTGGCCTATCGGCCGAGTCGGTCATGGGCGGTGGCACCTCTGGGGGCGGGCAAGAGGAGAGCGGAATTGCGCAGCGCGTTGGGACCGCCGAACATGGCCCACAATCTGTACCGATACCCCGCCAGCGGCAACTGAATGGGCCTCCGGGTCATCCTAGCGGAGCGAAGGATCGGGCCCGGCCATGCGAGTAACGCTCGATGCTCAGAGTAGGACTCCGGGCTCACAGGCACCACCCGCCCGATCCTTCGCTCCGCTCAGGATGACGCGCTGGTGCAGGTCAGGATGACTCCCTCTCCCAGGATGACATCCAGGCCGGACTCTAACGCTCCCCTCCCGTCAATATGGCAGCGGATCACTCGGATTTCCCGCCGGGCCTGCCGTCCCGGCGCTGGGCGGGAAACCGTCCGGCACCATAAGTTGTTCTACAGCAAGCCCGGAGACCATGGGTAGTCTGGCACGCTCGGTGCAAACCTGCCCGCGATCTCTAGTGGGTCCGTCATTTTCCCCGTTCGTACGGGGACTCGGAAGGAGTAGTCTCTACATGGCCGAACGTTTGACATTGCCCGTCCTGCCGCTGCGCGAGGTCGTGCTGTTTCCCGGCGTGACCGCGCCGATCGGCGCGGGACGTCCAGCCACCCTGCGCGCCATCGAGGCCGCGCTGGCGACGCCGGACCGGCTCGTCTTCGCCGTCTCCCAGCGGCAGAACGTCGAGAGCGTGACCGCGGACGTGCTGTACACCATCGGCACCATCGCCAAGATCGGGCAGCTGCAGCGCGGACTGTCAGGGATGCAGCTCCTGCTGCACGGCGAGCAGCGCGGCATCGCCATTCACTATACCGACAAGGAGGGGTACCTCCAGGCCATCGTGCGCGAGGCCGAGGAGATGCTGCCGCTCGACGCCGAGGATTCGGCGTTCGTGGCCCTGCACCGCGAGGCGCGAGCCCGTGCGGCCGAGCTGGGCCAGAAGTCCGGCCTGCCGGACGAGGTAGTGCAGCAGGTCCTGGCCGGCGTCAACGAGGCCGGGCGGTTCGCCGATCTCGTCGCCGGCTACATCGACATCAACCCCGCCCAGCGGCAGGCGCTGCTCGAGACGCTCAGCGTCGAGGAGCGGCTCCGGCGCGTCCTGGTGCACGTGCAGCGCCAGATCGGCGTGCTCGACGCCCAGGAGGACATCAAGTCCCAGGTGCAGGAAGAGCTGGGCGAGCGGCAGCGCGAGATGTTCCTGCGCGAGCAGCTCAAGACCATCCAGCGCGAGCTGGGCGAGGGCGACGAGCGGGACGACCTCCAGGAGCTGCGCGAGAAGCTCGAGGCGCTCGACCTGCCGGCCGAGGCCCGGAAGGAAGTCGACCGCGAGCTGGGGCGGCTGACCCGCATCGGCCGCGAATCGATGGAGAGCCAGGTCATCCGCACGTTCCTCGAGAACGTCGCGGAGCTCCCCTGGAACGTGCGCAGCAAAGAGCACCTCCAGCTGCCGGAAGCGCAGACGATCCTCGACGAGGATCACTACGCCCTCGGCGACGTGAAGGACCGGGTGCTCGAGTTCCTGGCGGTGCGCCAGCTGCGCATGCAGCAGGACGCCGCCGACCGCGCCGCCGATGAGGCCAAGACGGCCGAGCGGAAGGCGGAGGAAGTGACCCAGGGCGAGTCGACCGACACGCCGCAGGCCACGGCCACCGTCCCCGCGCCCAACGCGGTCGTCAAGGGGAACGACGACGATCGCGCGCGCGGCCCGATCCTGCTGTTCGTGGGCCCGCCGGGCGTCGGCAAGACCTCGGTGGCCAAGAGCATCGCCCGGGCGATGGGGCGGAAGTACGTCCGCATCTCGCTTGGCGGCGCGCGCGACGAGGCCGACATCCGCGGCCACCGGCGCACCTATGTCGGCGCCATGCCGGGCCGGATCATCAACGGGATGAAGCAGGCCGGCACCAAGAACCCGGTCTTCCTGCTCGACGAGGTGGACAAGCTGGGCGTCTCGTTCCAGGGCGATCCGGCGAGCGCGCTGCTCGAGGTGCTCGACCCGGCCCAGAACGACTCGTTCGTGGACCACTACCTCGGCGTGCCGTTCGACCTGAGCGAGGTGCTGTTCATCGCGACGGCGAACTTCATCCAGAACATCCCCGGCCCGCTGCTGGACCGGATGGAGGTCGTGGACTTCGCGGGGTACACCGAGCGCGAGAAGCAGGAGATCGCGCGGAAGTACCTCATCCCGCGCCAGTTCACCGAGAACGGCGTGAGCCCGGCGCGGCTGACGATCACCGACGAGGCCCTGGCCGAGGTGATCACGAGCTACACCCGGGAGTCCGGCGTTCGGCAGCTCGAGCGGGAGATCGGCCGCCTGGCGCGCAAGGTGGCGCGCCAGTTCGCCTCCGGCGAGGCCGGGCCGATCACGGTGGACAAGGACATGGTCGACGATCTGCTCGGCCGTCCCAAGGTCCATCCGGAGAAGATGGCGCGGCACGACGAGGTGGGCACCGCCACGGGGATGTACTACACCCCGACCGGCGGCGACATCATGTTCGTCGAGGCGTCCACGATGCGCGGCAAAGGCGAGCTGGTCCTCACCGGCCAGCTGGGCGACGTCATGAAGGAGTCGGCCCGCGCCGCCTGGACCTACGCCCGCTCGCACGCGGCCGGGCTCCAGATCCAGGACGAGATGTTCGACCGCGACATCCACATCCACGTGCCGGCTGGTGCCATTCCCAAGGATGGTCCGTCGGCGGGCGTGACGATGGCTTCGGCCGTCGTGTCGACGCTGTCGGGGCGGCCCGTCCGCCACGATATCGCCATGACCGGTGAGATCACGCTCCGCGGCCGGGTGCTTCCGATCGGCGGCGTGAAGGAGAAGGTGCTGGGCGCGGTCCGGGCGGGCATCACCCGCATCATCGTCCCCAAGGACAATGAGCCGGACCTGACCGATCTGCCCCAGGAAGTGCGGGACAAGATCGAGGTGCACCTGGTCTCGGAGCTGGGCGAGGTCCTCGCGCTCACGCTCCGGGGCGCCACCTTCCGTGAAGGTCGCCTGCTGTTCGGCGACGAGAAGAACCCGCGGGACGTGATGCCGCTGTCGACGGGGTTCCGGCACTAGGGGATCGACCGTCCGGATCCGAGTCACCCTGAGCGAAGCGAAGGGGGCATGCTTCGGGCATGCCCCCTTTGCTGTCCGGGTCCACGGCTACGCGAGGAAGGGGAATCGGCCGCGCCACAAAAGAACGCAGTGGCGCGTCCGATCCCCCCTCCTCGCTTCGCCCGGCGCTACCTCCGCCTGACCGCCTGACCGCCTGACCGCCTGACCGCCTGCCCGCCTGCCGCCTGACCCCTTCACGCCTTCTCCGCCTTCTCCCGCCGCATCGCCCGGACCGCCGCATGCACCAGCTCGCCCCCGCTGGCGCCGCTGGCCGGGAAGCTGGCCCACCCCACGCTCACGTGCAGCGGGATGATGATCCCCTCCGCCGTGGTGGCCGACTGCTCGCCGAGTACGCGGCGCAGCTTGGCCGCCACCACCGCCGCCCCCTCGGCGGGCACGCCCCGAAGCACCATCGCGAACTCCTCGCCGCCAAAGCGGCCGATGAGGTCGCTCGCGCGCACGCTCGAGCGGAACACGCTGGCCACGTGGCGCAGAACCTGGTCGCCCACCAGCTGCCCGAAGCGCTCGTTCACCTCGTGGAAGCGGTCCAGATCGAAGACCAGCAGGGAGAGCGCGCCGCCGTGTCGCTGGCCGTAATCGACCGCGTATCCGAGCTCGGCCAGCAGCGTGACCTGGTTGAGCAGGCCGGTCAGCGGGTCGCGGATGAGCAGCTCCCGGAGGCGGCGTCCCCGCTCGGCGCGCACGACTACCGTCTGGAGCAGGAGCTCGGCATCGACCGGCGTGGCGAGAAAGTCGTCCGCACCCGCCTGGAGCGCCGCCACCCGCTCCGGCAGGTCCTCGGGCCCGGCGAAGACGATCGGCATCATCCGGAACCGCGGATCCTCGCGGACGATGCGGGCGATGGTGGCGCCGTCTCCATCCGGCAGGTGGGTCGCCAGCAGCATGAGATCCGGCACTTCCCGCTCGAGCAGCTCCTGGACGGACTGCGCGAGGGCACAGCGCACGACGCGAATGTTCACTTCTTCGAGGCACGCGGTCTTGGCGGCCGCGGACTCGGCCTCATGCTCGACCAGAAGCACCGTGGAAGGCGGGGGGCCGATCCTGGCCAGGGCCCGGGCGTATCGGGGAAGGTCCTCGGCCACCCGCTCGACGGCCACGACCGCGTCTACTCCCGATGCGATCGCCCGGAGCCGGTCCACCGCGCGCAGGGTCTCGACCAGGACGACCGCGCGGGGCCGCGCCACTTGAGCCGTCCACACGGAGGCCACCGCGGACGGGTCGCCCTCGCCTGCCGCGGCACCCACCACGAGCAGGTCGGGGCGCTCGCCGGCGGGCAGCGCGGCCGGATCGTCCCGCCGATTGCCCAGCCGCACTTCGTACCCCTCTCCCTGCAGCGTGGCGACGAGCCGGTCGGTCTCCGGCGAGGGCGGCAGGATGATGGTGGCACGGAGCGGCGTCCCGGCCGGTCGAGTCGTGCTGCCCAGCTTGGCCTGCGCCTGTCGGAACAGCGCCGCCAGCCGCTCCACCGCGTCGTCGAGACGGGGCGCCTCGCCCGGGAGCCGGCTTGGTCGCCATCCACTGCTCCATCTCGCGCGCGACGACGCTGATCTCGGGAAAGCCGTACGAGCCGCCCGATCCCGCCAGGCGGTGGAAATGCGTCTTGAGCGCGGCCGCCGCCTCGGGGCGAAGGGCGCGGAACGCGGCGATATCCGTGCGAAGCTCCTCGAGCCGGTCGGGAAACTCCGCGAGATACTCGTGCTGCAGCTCCAGCATCGCGTCGTCGAGCGAGTCGGTCTCGGTCATGGCCCGTGCCGGAATCGCTCGAGGGCGAGCCGTGCGCCGGCCACGAAGGCGGGTGCCGTGCTCCAGTGGCCGCGCACGTCCGCGCCCTGACGCGCGGCGAGGATCGCGCTCCGGTCGTCGACGACGCTGATGATGGGCATTCCCGGCCACCGCTCCGCGCCGGCCACCATCTCCACGACCGCGAAGCCGAGGTCCACCGGCGCCGTCGCGCAGAGCAGCAGCGGAATGCCCGCCGAGTACGGCCGCCGGAGCGCGGGCGCCAGCAGCGGAAAGGCATCCGCCGGCGCCAGCAGCGCCACCGATGCGGTGGCGCGGGCCACGTCGTGCGTGACGAGCTGGAGGACCGCGCGACCCGACTCGATCTCGACCAGGGTCGGCGTGGCGGGGACGCTCACCGAGTCGAGCATGTTGCTCAACCGCTCGAGCGCCTGGCCATGGTCGGTCGAGATCCGCGCGATGAGCGCGGCCGGAGTCTCCGGCCGGTAGCGCTTCGGCCTGCCGCCGTCGACCCGGGCGGCACCCTTCGTGACCAGCCCCTCCAGGGCGCTGTAGGCGTTGGCCCGCGCGAGCCCGGCCGACCGGGCAATCGCGTAGCCGGTGCCGGGGCCGCCCGTGAGGAGGACCTCGTAGACCAGGCTCTCGGTGGGCGTGAAGCCGAAATGGGTGAGATCGAGCCGCGACATGATTAGTAGTCTGTCGTACTACGCTCAGGCCCGCAATGGGTGGCTGGGCCCGGCCGCTCAGTCGTACTCGGTGGGCCAGCCCAGCAGCTTGGCGATGAGTGCCAGCCTGAACGTGACGTCCACCTCGCGCCCTTCGGTCGTCTTGGCATCCGCCAGCAGCGGGTAATAGTGGTAGGTGATCTTGTTGAGGGCCTTGGGCTGCGACCGCAGGTTCTTGGGCCGCCAGACACCCTCCTCGTCGGTGTCCTTCAGCAGCCGTCCCAGGGCCTTGGAGGCCACCGGCGCCCAGGGCAGAGCGCCCATCCGCGCCATCAGCTCGATGTAATGCAGCGCGAGCGGCAGGTCGGTGGGGTGGCCCTTGGCATCGGTCTCGATGGGGTCGCCCAGGAGCAGGTGCTGCGGCCTGACCGTGCGCTTCCCGACCTGGATGACGAACGACTTCTTGGGCGCCGGCTGGGCGAGATAGTGCCCGAGGCGCTCGGTGAAGCCGGCGCGCTCGCGCTGGAGGTTCGGCATGAACGAGAGCATCGCCACCGAGTACCAGCTCGGCGGGTGCGCCTCGGGGTGCAGCACGATCTGCTTGCCCGCCTTGAGGAACGGCTTCTCCGCCAGCGGGCTCCGGAGAAACTGGGAGATCGCGTTGGCGATCTTGTGCCCGGCGCCGCGCAGCCGGGGGTCGTCCGCGTACCCCGCTTCGGCCAGCGCCGCCGAGGCGGCCTCGCGCATGATCCCGCGGGCCCAGGCCTCGGCCTCGACATCCGACTTGACCATCTTCTGGAACTCGAAGAGCAGCGCCGGGTCCTCGTCCCGGCTGAGCAGCCGGAACAGCACCCTGTCGCCCAGCTTGAACGGGCGGCTGGCGCGAGGCCAACCGAGCTGAAGCAGGCGGCGGTACTGGGGAATCGTGCCGACGTCCTTGATCCCCTGCGGGGCGGACGCGGCCAGGCCGAGCAGGTTGCCGCCCCAGACGCCGGTGTCCTTCTGCTTCTTGATGACCGCCACGGCGGCCTTCGACTCGACGACCGCGGCGTGGGCGGCCTCGATGACCTCCGGGGAGGCGAACCCGGGGGGTGCCAGCTCGGTGTAGGTGCGGTACCGGATCGAGGGCCCGGCGTTCTCGAGCAGCCAGGTAAGCGGAATCCGGTGCTGATTGGGCAGTTCCAGAAACGCTCCTGGGGAGGGAGGCAGGGCGTAAGCGGCCGGGAAGATAGGTGGGGCGGCTCACCTGCGGTAGGGCGGCGGCCCATAACTGCCGCCGCCCGAAGGGCTACCGGCTCCCGGAGCCGCGTCTGGCCTCTCCCGCCTGCCGGAATTCGGAGCTGGCGTTCCAGGTAGGCTGATCGGGCGCGTTTCCGACAAGCATCGCTGTCCTGACGATGACACGAAGCTGTTGTATTGCGCCGTCATACGTGAACCACGGCAGGAGCTGGTCGCTGGGCTGATGGTACCGCTGGGCCGTGTACAGGTCCTTCTGCTCCTTGCCCCAGCCCGCCGGGCGGCCCACGAAGTCGGACCCGCTCTCCAGGCTCGTTCCCGGCACGCCGGCCCGCGCCAGCGAGAAGTGGTCGGACCGGAAGTAGGCACCGGTGATCAGGGCGTGCTCGTTGGGGGTGACCCGAAGCCCCTCGGCCGCGGCCGCCTGCCCGATGGCCCGCCCCAGTGACGACTGGTCGAGGCCCAGCGCCGAGAAGTCGCGGGTCCGGCCGTAGAGGTTGAGCACGTCGAGGTTCAGGATGGCCGCCATGTCGCGGAGCGGGAACGGCGGATTCGTCGCCAGGGCCTGGGAGCCGATCAGGCCCGACTCTTCGGCCGCGAAGCCCACGAACACCAGCGAGCGCGCGGCGTGGACGCCGCTCCGGACGAAGGCCTCGGCGGTGGCCATGACTCCCGCCGTGCCGGAGGCGTTGTCCTCGGCGCCGTTGTAGATCGAGTCGCCGTTGACCGGGGCGCCGATCCCGAAGTGGTCGTAGTGGCCGCCGATGAGCACCGCCTCCCGCGCGAGCGCGCCCCGGCCCGGCCAGCGGCCGAGGACGTTTTCGGTCTCGGAGCGCCGGATCGTGCTCCGGACGGTGGCATCGAGCTGAAGCGTGAGCGGCACCGGGCGGAACCCGCGCCGGGCCGCGGCCGCGGTCAGCGCGGCGAGATCCTGGCCGCCCTGCCGGAAGAGGCGCGCGGCGGCATCCTGGTGCAGCCAGCCGGCCACGATGAGGGAGCTCGGCGGTGTCTCGAGCCTCACCTGCGGCCCAACCCACCCCGACAGGACCGTGGTCCAGGGATAGGTCGCGCTCTCGGTGGTGTGGACGATGAGGATGCCGGCCGCGCCTTGCCGCCGAGCCTCCTCGATCTTGTAGGTCCACCGGCCGTAGTACGTGAGGATCTTGCCCCGGAAGATGGTCGAGTCCTGCAGGCCGGGGTCGTTCACCAGCACCACGACGATCTTGCCCTTCGCGTCCAGCCCTTCGTAGTCGTTCCAGCCCAGCTCCGGGGCCACGATGCCGTAGCCCGCGAAGACGACGTCGCCGCTGCACGTTCACCAGCGAGTCGTTCCGCATGGACCACATGACGAAGTCGTTCTTCCAGGCGAGCGGCGTGGCCGATGCGCCCGCCACGACGAGGGTCGGCGCGGGGGTGAGCGAGATGATCGGCACGCGCTGGAAGTAGGTGCCACTGTCTCCAGCCGGCTCCAGGCCCAGGCGCTCGAACTGGGTCGCGATGTATTTGGCCGCGGTCTTCCCGCCCCGGGTGCCGGGGGCGCGGCCTTCGAGCGCATCGTCGGAGAGAAACTCGAGATGGGCGCGCAGGACGCGCGGATCCAGCGCGTGGGCGGCGCGGGTGGCAGCGGACGCGCTCGCCCCCGCCTGGGCGGCGAGCGGAGCGGCGGCGGTGGTCGCGAGCAGGAGCAGCAAGGTCAGTGCACGCATCGGTCTCCCGAGGGTGAGACGCGAGCCCTAGAGGCGCAGTCGCTTGAAAAGGCGTTCAGGCAGGGCTCGGATGATGGCCATGATCGGCCGCCAGAACCAGGGAATGTAGGCGACGTCGCGCCGGCGCTCGATCGCACGGTGGACATCCCGGCCGGCGCGGACGCGCGCTCGCGAAGAGCGGCCCCTTCGCGAGCTCCGCCGTCATCGGCGTATCCACGAAACCCGGCTTGAGCATCACGACCGCGACGCCGGCATGGAACAGCCGGTTCCGCAGCCCTTCCAGGAACCGGTCGAGCCCGCCCTTGGCGGCACCGTAGACGTAGTTGCTCTGCCGGCCGCGATCGCCCGCCACCGACCCGATCACGGCGATGCACCCGCGTCCCGCCGCCTCGAACCGGTTGGCCAGTGGGGTGAGCAGGGCCACCGCCGAGCCGAAGTTCACGTCGATCGAGCGGAGTGACTCGGCGGCGCTCGCCTGGCAGCGGGCCTGATCCGGGAGCACGCCGTGCGCGAGCAGTGCCACGTCCAGCCCGCCGAGCGCGGTCCAGGCGGCGTCTACCACGTCCTCACAGCGCTGATGATCGGTCGCGTCGAACAGGGCGGTGTTCACCTCAGCGGCACCGCGCGCCCGGAGGTCGGCGGCCACCGCCTCGAGCCGATCGGGGTTCCGCGCCGCCAGGAAGAGCCGGGCTCCGTACGTGGCGTAGATCCGGGCGGTTTCCGTGGCGATCGCGGAGGTGGCTCCGACGACGAGGACCCGGATCGGCGGCTCAGGAGGCATGCACCCGCCGCCAGAACGAGGAGGAGAACTTGGGGTCCTGGTGGGGACGGAACCGATCGAGCTGCGGGAAGAAGGCCCGGAAGCTCTCCGGGCTCATGCGTGCGTCCTTGGCTGGATAGACGGCGCCGCCCGCCTCGCGAACGATCGCGTCGAGATCGTCCAGCAGGGCGAATGGCCGGTTCCCGCGGACGGCGAAGTCCACAGCCAGGGTCGTGCCCTCCCGTGGGAAGGAGAGCATGCCGGGCGAGCGGGCCGCGCCGAATCGCTTGAGCACTCCCAGCGAGGCCGGCTCGCCCGACCGCGCGATGCGCTCGAAGATCGTCCGGATCGGCCCGGCGGCCGGGGTGCCCGGGACGACGCACTGATACTGCACGAAGCCCTGCGGCCCGTAGAGCCGGGTCCAGTCGCCCACGCCGTCGAGGGGAAAGAAGAACGGTGCGTAGGGGACGACGCTCCGCCGCCGGCTGCCGAGCTGGCCCCGATAGTATGCCTCGTTGAAGAGGGCGAGCGTCACCCGGTTGAGCAGACCAGCCGGCGCGTCGACAGGCACCGTGAGCCGCGCGGCGCCGAGCGGCGAGGGCAGCGGGCCGTCGAGCGGGGCGTGATCGCCGCGCATGTAGATCCCGCGTCCGAGCCGAGACCCGCGCGCCAGACAATCCACCCAGGCCACCGTGTACTCGAAGGCCTGGTCCTCGGCCGCGAGCTCGAAGAACGCGTCGAGCCCGGGGAAGCGGATCCGCTCCATCGCGATGCCGGGTCCGACTGATGCGCTTGAGCCGGATCTCCGCCCAGGTGATCAGTCCCGTGAGGCCCAGCCCGCCGACCGTGGCCTGGAACAGCGCGTCGTCCGGTACGCAGACGATCCGTTCGCCGCTCGAGCGGAGGAGCTCCAGCCGCGTCACATGGGCGCCGAACGTGCCGGCACGGTGGTGGTTCTTGCCGTGGATGTCGTTCGCGATGGCCCCGCCCACCGAGACCCAGCGGGTGCCGGGCACCACCGGCAGGAACCAGCCGTGCGGCACGATGAGCGCCAGGATCTCGGCCAGCGTCACGCCCGGCCTCGCACCGAAGCAGCCCGGCCTCGGCGTCGAACGCGATCAGCCGGTCGAGCCGGCGCACGTCCAGCAGCAGGCCACCGTCGTTGAGGCAGCTGTCCCCGTAGCTCCTTCCGCAGCCGTACGGCAGGACCGAGCCGGGCAGCCGCTCGAACGGCGGCACGTCGGAGCGCCAGACGACGGGGAACACGTCGGCCGGGGCGGCCGACGGATACCGGCCCCACGATCGGTAGGGACGCCGCGCCGGGCGGCGCCCGTCCACGGCGCCCGCCATCAGAGCGCCAGGTACAGCACGAGCGCGACGAGGGCGCCAAGAACGTAGCTCGCCGGATCCCGTCACCGTGGCGACGATCGGGTCGTCATGGATCAGGCCGCGATGGGCCAGCAGCCACATGCGGCTGGTCCAGAAGAGCAGCAGCGGGCAGACGAGCCAGAGGAGCAGGGGCGTGCGGTAGAGCGCCATCACCTGCTCGCTGTTGATGTAGAGCGCGAGCACCAGGACCGACAGGTAGCCGCTCGCGCTTCCCATGGAGCCCAGCCATTCGCGGTCACCCCGGATGTAGCCGCGGCGGCGGACCTGCTCGGTCGCGGCACCCTCCATCGCGCTGACCTCGGTGAATCGCTTGAGGAACGCCAGGCTGAGGAACAGGAACATCGAGAACGCGAGCAGCCAGGTCGAGAATCGAACCTGCGCGGCGGCGATGCCCGCGAGCACGCGCAGGGTGTAGAGCCCGGCGAGCAGGAGGACGTCGACCACGGCGACCTGCTTGAAATACAGGGAGTACGTCGTCGTCAGGACGACGTAGATGGCCAGCAGCTGGACGAAGCTGGGCGGCAGCGCGTACAGGCTGACCGCGAAGGCGATGCCGAGCAGGACCGGGATGAGGGCCATGCCGAGGGCGGGGCTCAGCGTTCCGGCGGCAAACGGGCGATGGCGCTTGGTCGGATGCCGGCGGTCCGCCTCGAGATCGAGGAGGTCGTTGAGGATGTAGGCGCTCGACGCGGCGCAGCAGAACGCCGCGAAGGCGGTGGCCGACTTCGCCACGGTCTCGGCGGAGAACAGCTTGTGGTCGAGCACCACCGGCACGAACACGAGCAGGTTCTTGACCCACTGGTGTACCCGGAGCGCCCGCACGAGCGCGAGCGCCTGTGCGGGTCCGGCGGGCTTGGCGACCTCGGCCGTGGTCATCGTCGGCGCCTCACGCGTGGTCGGTTCAGGCACGTGGCATCGCGGCGAGCCGGAAGCTCGACGCCTGTGCCGGGCAGGTCGGTCCGGCGCCCCAGGTCCCCGAGCACCGCGGCACCGGTCGCGAGGCCGGATCCGAGCGCGGTGCCGGTCGAGACGATCGACGGGAACGTCCGGTAGTTTCCCCCGAAGTACACGTTTTCCCACGAGGCGCTCCGGATCGGCGGATTTCGGAAGCCGCGCCCGAACACCGGGGAATACATCGGCACCCGCGATACCTGGGTCCAGAACGGCTCGAGCTCGAAACCGAATACCGCCCGGAAATCGTCACGATAACGCGCCAGCAACTCGTCATCCGGCACGTGGAACAGCGGCCGGTCGCGGCCGCGCAGATGGGTCACGAAATTCACGCAGCTGTCCCCGGCCATGCCGATTGACGGGTTCAGTGAGCTCAGCAGAAAGATGCCGCAGGCCGTCCGGTCGAGCGAGGCCAGGTTGATCCAGTAGGTGCGCGCGTCGACCGGCTGATGCGTGGCGCAGACGACGGAGATCAGGGCGGAGTACCGGATTCGCTCGATCTCGGGCGTGCGATCGCCGGGGAGGAGCCGGAGGTACAGCTCGGTCGGGATCGTGCTGACGAAGACGTCGCCGCCGATCCGCTCTCCGGTGCTCAGCTCGGCTTCGCGCACGCGACCGCCGGCGGCGACCAGGCGGCTGACGGTGGTATTGAGCCGGACGGTAACCCCCTCGTCGGCGAGCAGCCGGGCCACGCCGTCGCAGAGCACCTTGGTCCAGTTCGCGCCCGGAATGTACCCGAACGGCCTCGATCCCTCACGGAAATGCAGCCGCGCGCCGAGCCAGGCGCCGCTCACCTCGCTGCAGGGCAGCTCGAACTTGAGCTGTGTCAGCCGTTCGAACAGCGCCACCCGAGCCCCCTCGCCGGCGTAGCTGTCCACCAGATCGGCGGCGCTCCGGTCCTGCCAGTCCGACCAGTCGCGCTTGTTGAACGCCTTCAGCATCAGGCGGACGAAGCCCGCCTTGTCGCGCAGCGACATCGGGAACCCGAGGAACCCCGCCGGCGACCCCAGGTCGTAGGCGCGGCCGCCCAGGTGAAACAGCATCCGTACCCGGCGCCAGCGGACGTCGGGCAGGGCGCCGATCAGGTCCAGGAAATGGAGCAGGACGTGGTCCCGGTCCAGGATGTGGTGATAGCCGAGCGGATAGAAGTGGCCCTCCCGCTCGAAGCTGCCCGCGAGGCCGCCGACCCGGTCGCCACGTTCGAGGACGGTGATGTCCCGGACACCCGCCCGGGCCAGGGTGTAGGCCGCGGCCACGCCGGACAGGCCGCCGCCGAGGACGACGACCGTGGGCTGGGGAGGGGTCACGGCGCCCGTTCCGGCGCCGGTGCCGCCGTGCGCTCGAGCAGCCGAGGATCGACGCGATAGAAGTGATAGAGCTCCTGGCCCGATACGTACATGTCGTCACCGCTCCGTGGCACGGCCGCGCCGAAGTAGTAACGGACCACGTTGCCGAGCACGTTGACCAGTGTGACCGGCTCTTGGAACGCCTGCTCTCCACCGCCCGGCAGATAGAACGCGCCGAACGCGCCGAACCGCTCACGCACAAAGGCAGTCGAGACCCGCTCCGGGTGACCATAGAAGCCGACATCGGCGAATCGCGGGCCGTGGTCGCCCACGATCAGGATCACGGGCGGCGTCGACGATTGCCGGATCAGCGCGGTCACCAACTCGAGGACCAGCCGGTCGGTGCACTGCACCTGGGCGATGTAGGCGGCTCGCTGCGCGGGCGTGTCGGCTTCCATGTCGTCCGAGATCGCCTGGGCGAGCGGCCGGCAGCCCGCGTCCAGGATGTATGGGATGTGGGGCAGCAGGAGATGCGCGAAGGTAAACGTCGGTGCCGGGATCGAGGGCACCCGCCGCAGGCCTTCGAACGAGCGCAGGAACTGCTGGGTCATGGGGACCTGCGGGAGGTCCGGCCGGAGGACGAATCGCAGCATCGAGGACCGCACCAGGGCGAGGCGCAGCTCCGTGCGACGAAGCTCGTACCCAAGGTCGAACGCGGCGTGCGGGTCGAATTCCAGGTCCGCCAGCGGGCTGTTGGCCGTGGCCGCCCACCACGCGGACGGGAAGAGCACATAGCGGTAGCCGCGGCTTTTCAGAAAGCGAGCAGCCCGGTTGTACTTCACCAGGTAGGTCGGCAGCGCGTGACTCGTGCTCGCGGCGCCCAGGTCGTCGGTCAGTTTCGTGAGCTGCGAGAAGTTGAGCAGCGAGGAGATCGACAGGTACGTCTGCACGTAGTTGCTGCGCATATCTCGCGGTACCTGAAAGCCCAGGGCCCGGAGACTGTCTTCGAACCGCGAGTTGTCGAAGCCAAACACCTCCTCCAGCACGCGCGCGTTCGCATGACCGTCGAGCACGACCACGTAGATGTCCCGTGGCGGCGTGTTCCGGCTCGGTGGCACCGACGGCACGGTGCGAAGTGGCGCTGCGAGCTCGCGCGCCAGGCTGCTCTGTCGCGCCGCCCGCGGCCCACGCGCCGCCGAGATCCCGGCCTGGACCCCGACGATGGCGAGCAGCAGGAGGCCAAACCGGGTCATGAAGGTGCCGACGGCCAGCAAGCGCTCGCGCGGCTGACGCCAGAGCCACACCAGCGCCACGATCGTCGCGAGGGCGCCGAGCGGCATCAGCACCCGATGCCGGCCGATGGCGGGGCTGACGTCCCGGAGCGCCATGTGGGCCGGCACGTAGAAGAAGAACCAGGCGACTCCCAGCATGGCGACTGCCGCGGCCAGCGGCGCCGCCCGGTCCGTCCGCTCGACGATTCTCACCGCCGCGAGCGTCGCGCCGATCGCGAGCCCGGTCGCCAGGCTCACGGCGAGGAGCACGATGGCCAGATCGGACGGCCGATATTGTCCCGGATTGTCGGCGGCGATCGCCAGGACCCGCGCGGCGGCAAAGCAGAGCGGAAACAGTAGGACCTTCATCGTGGCGCCGCCGAATCGGCCGGCCGAGCCGGCGGCGGCGAAGTGGCCGGGGCGGCAGGCTCGGGCTTCCACGCGGCGAATGGCCCGATGCCGGCGTCATGCAGCTGCTGCAGACTGGCGACCATCAGGGGCACGTCCCAGTGCAGCATGAATTCGTGGTGCCGGTCGGCGAGGACCTCTTTCGAGGCACCGGCCGCCAGGTCGCGCTCGAACGCCGCGAAGCCCGCGCCGAACCAGGCCCGGCGCTCGAACCCGATCCAGGTGTTCAGCGGAAATAGCAGCGCGAGACCGGCGGCCAGCGCGACGGGGAAGGCGCGCCCAAGCCAGCCGCGTCCGAAGAGGAGCGCGGTGAAGTAGGCGGCGCAGAGTCCGGGAGCGGCAAGCAGCACGTAACGGGTGGGCATCCGCCCGGTCGCCGCGGCCCGGCCGGCGCGGCCCCAACCGACCGCGAGCGCCAGCACGATCGCGGCTGCGAAGAACGCCAGCAGTCCGAGGATCCGGAGCCGCTCGTCCCGGTCCCGCCGGTACCCGACTGCGAGGAGGCCGAGAGCGATCAGATACACGGCCACGGCCGCGGCGCCGCAGACGAGCCATCCCTTCGCTGCCACCGGTCCGAGGCTGAGCGCGAGGAACTTGCCCGTCGTCGCCAGCGTGGCGCCCCAACCAGGGCTGGCCTGGTTCCACGGCGAAGCCTCGTAGCCCACGAAGTACACGGCGCACAGGAGCACCGCGAGGCAGGCCGCCACGGCAGGCAGCCAGTCGCCGGTCCCAAGGCCGGCAGTGGCGTGCCGGCGCCGGGTCCAGACAGCATACGCCAGCCACGCTGCGAGCGGCGGCGCGAAGAGGAGCCCGTTCGCGCCGGAGAGCGGCAGCCCGATCAGCGCGACGGCACCGGCCGCCGCGCCCCAGCCCGCCGGCGATCCCGGCCGGGCGACGATGACCAGCAGGAGGACGCACGCGAGCACGGTCGGAAGGACGAACTGGATCTGCCAGCCCCAGACGAGATTGTCCCAGTTGCCCAGATGGAGGAGGAGCAGCGGGAAGAAGCGCGTCCGCCAGGCTGGTGTGGCCGCCACGGAGCCTGCGCGCGACCAGGATCATGGCGGCCGCGACGGCGGCGATGGCGAGGGCGTCGAATACCATGGTCGATCGGAAGTCGCCCGTGGCCCGGAGCAGCGCGAGGTTGACCAGGCGCGGGAGTGGCAGCCTGTGCTCGCTGTTCTGGCTCCAGAGCCAGCCCGGAAGATCCGACTCGTGGCCGGTCATCGGACCGACCATGAGCCAGTCTTCC
>CAWHZQ010000023.1:0-282990 GCA_963833905.1 uncultured Gemmatimonadales bacterium
GAGCGACCGCCGATGCCGATGCGGAAACCGTCGCGGTCATTGCTCGAGGTCTGCTGGTCGACTGAGCGTGCGTCCCAGAAAATCTCCAACCAGCTTTGCGATCTCGTCTGGCTTCTCGTAGAGCGCAAAGTGGCCGGCATCGAGGATGTGGACCTCCGCCCCAGGCAGATCGCGCTGATAAGCAGCCGTCTCGGCAACCAGGAACGAGGGGTCGTAGTAGCCCCAAATAACCAACGTGGGCGGTTGGTTCAGCCGTAGCCAGGCGCCCCACGAGGATAGTTGGTGACGTTGGTGCGGTAATCGTAGAACAGATCGATCTGGATGTCGGCTTCGCCGGGCCGGCTCAGGAACGCAAACTCGTCCGTCCATCGATCGGGATCGAGTGTCTCGGGATCTGGATTGGAGCCGACATGACGCTGCTTGGTGGCAGCAAAGGACAAGAAATTCGCCGTAGCCCGGCCTCGTTTGCGGCCCGGTCGGCCCAGAACTCTCGCCGCTTCTGCCAGAGCGGGCCGAGTCCTTCGTCGTGGGCGACGGCGTTCTGTATGATGAGCGCCTGCACGCGTTCAGGATGAGAAATGGCGAGCCGGAACCCGACCGGACCACCATAATCCTGCACGTACAGCGCATAGCGATCGAGGCCGAGCGCCTCGGTGAAGTGCTCCATCACCTGAGCAATATGATCGAACGTGTAGGAAAACGCCTTGGCGCCCGGCGCATCGCTGTGACCGAACCCCGGATAATCCGGGGCAACGAGGTGGTAATACGTGGAGAGACGCGTCAACAGCGGCTCGTACATCCGCGAGGATGACGGAAAGCCATGCAGGAGCAAGAGCGTCGGCGCATCCGGCCGCCCGGCCTTGCGATAGAAGATAGACAGGCCATCGACGATTACGGTGCGGTAGAACACCATGGGAGACGTCCTCCGAGGCGGCGGCCACCGAAGCGGCACCGGCTGATCCTACGATCGCCGAGCCTTCCCGAGCCACCGCATTCACCGTGAGCTTGCAAGATCATCCTTGATGCTCGCGACTCCGGCCTGGGCGCAGGCCTCATCCTTGTCGCCGCCCGGCGAACCCCCGACACCGAGCGCAGCGACGACTTCGTCTTTGACCTTGATCGCGACCCCGCCGGGGAGCAGCGCAATGTTGGGCAGCGTCGCGAGCGCTGCACCGGTCGGATTTTTGGCTACGAGCTCTGCGAACGTGCTCGAAGCATCGAACCGAAAGATCGGCCCGAAAGTCACGACCGTGTATGCCTTGCGGAAGGCTGACGTGGTGGTGTGGATGGTCGAGTGGTCGCCCTTGGCCTCGAGCTTGATGACTCCGGAGGGGTCAACGACAACGGCGGAAACCGGATAACCGTTGCTTGCGCAGGTTGCGATCGCTTTGGTCGCTGCCTTCACCGCGAGTGCCAGTGGCAGGGAGTAGCCACTTTCCGCCAACCTGAGCGATCGCGCTCCCGAGAGGGAACGCCGCAAAGGCCGCCACAATGGCCAGAGAGAACTTGTGCCGCATATCTGATCTCCATGCTGCCGAGAGTCCACGTTCCCCCATATCAGAGGCGCTCCGGGCTTCACGGATGGAGATCGACTTTTCCATTTGACTGCTGTAGTCAGCCAAAATGGCTTTCAGTTATCCACCCTCGCTATGAGCGACCGCCTCTTCGCGCTGCGGCTGTTCGCTCGGGTCGCCCGCAAGGGAAGCTTTTCCGCGGCCGGTCGTGAGCTGAACATTCCGCAATCGACCGCGTCCCGGACGATCGCGACGCTGGAGCGCGAAATCGGCGTCGCGCTGTTCGTCCGGACCACGCGCGCAGTAACGCTGACCGACGCCGGCTTGGACTTCCTGGCTCGCATCGAGTCTGTCCTGGCCGAGCTCGACGAGGCGGAACACGCTGCGCGCGGAACGGGAGAGCTGCGCGGAATATTGCGGATCGGTTTGGCAACGAACTTCGCCGTGCGGGAGGTCATCCCCCGGCTTTCGGACTTCATGAGCCGGCATCCGGCGCTACGGATCGACCTGATGATGGAAGACCAGCGCGAAGACCTCGTGGCCGAAGGCGTGGACGTCGCGCTTCGGTTTGGTCCTCTTCCCAACTCGACAGCGACGGTGCGGAGAATTCTCGCATGGCCGCGGGTCCTCGCCGCGTCGCGAGCTTACCTCGACAAGGCCGGGGCCCCCCTCACACCTACGGATTTGGCCCAGCATGCGATCATTCTTGGGCCCGCAAGCCTTGGCGGCCACTGGTCCTTTCGCAAGGGCGATACTGCGACCTCGTTCCAGGTCGAGGGCAAGTTGACGATAAGGGCAAGCTTGGGCGCTATCGCAGCGGCCGTCGAAGGATTGGGCATCGTCATGACTCCGCTCGGCGCGTGCCGTCGGGAATTGGAGAGAGGAGAGCTCGTTCGGCTGTTACCGGAATGGGACGCGGGAACGGTCGAGCTCAACGCCGTCTATGCGAGCGGCAGAGCCGCCAAGCCATCAGCGCGAGCCTTTGTCGACTACTTGATCGCAGCGCTTCACGAGACTGAGCCGCCGCCCTCCAGTCCACCTTCGATTGGCGAGAAGCCATGTGCGAGCGGAACGGTGGGGGGAAGACCAGCAGGTCGGCGCTGAATGAATGGCGCTTTTGACGACCTCGGTCTCCACAGCCGTCATTCTGCAATCGGCCAACATTTGCCAGTCGGCAGCTTTACCTGAATGTTGGAAAGGTCAAAAACAGGCATCCGATCCACGCGATCCGGGCGGCCGCAATCGGGTCAGCTCGCGCAACAGGCATGCCGTCCACCGACAGAAAAGAATTTGCAGCACAGGCATCTCGATCACATCAAAGACGACCTTCGGTGGCTCATTCGAAATTCATAGCCAAGGTGAGTAAGCAGCTGGCCATCGTGGGCACCGACTGCATCGTTACAACTCTGATTGACAAATTCTAGTATCCGTGAGAGTCAGGCCGCTTACGTAACTATCGCAAGGACGCCAAGCGATGATGACATATCCTACAAATGCCTACCTTCCCAAGGTCGGATATAGGAGAGCCATGCGTTCGAGGCCAAGGCAAAGCTGGAAGGGCAGACCGTAGCCCGACTAGTTGACAGCTATTGGAACAGGTAGGGGATACGCGACCTGGACGTACTTGTAGCCGCAATCTGTGACCGGTGATGCTCAAGCTTAACGCGAATCTCTTCGTGCTTTTCACGCCATAGCTCTACGCGCCTTCCGATTCATCGGCATGCCGTCACTGACCGGAAGGAACTCGGCTCCTTCGAGAAGTTGAACGGCATAGGGAACTCATGGGACCTAAACTTGCTTAGATTCAACGGTGGTGATTGTAGATATCCAACTCCGCCATCGTCTCATGCCACTTGGCTGTGGCGTCGTCGTCGAACATATCAGCAGAAAGCTCGACATATATAAAGTCTTGCGACGACATTGTCTCTGTCATTGGTTCGGAGGCGATTCCGACAGCCTCAACGACATCAGGAAATTTTAGCTTTACGCCATGACAGTAGGCGAAAAGCGCATCGGTTCGCATCTCACGATACCGCTCGTATGTAACGTCGGTCGGCTTCGGGGCTGTGAGGAAGACGTAGGCTCGGGTTGGTCTGTCTCCGCTGATTACTACCCGTGCGAATTTCCTGCCTAGCTCGCTTTGCGATAGTGCGTGACTTACAGTAAGTGAGTGGCCAACTCGCGGCGAGACAATCTGAACTCATCCGCCAACGCGCGCACAATGAGTTCATGGTCTGACACTTCCGCCTTCAAATCAAAGAAAGTTAGAGCCGTTCCGGCACGGATAAAAGAACTTTGATGTTCAATCAGCTTACCCCATGTGTAGCTTACGGCATCTGCCTCCTTTTTTGCCGCTCGTTGGGGACTCGTGGAGTAGAATTCCCAATCCCCTTCGGCAAGTGCTACATGAGTCGTGCCGCTGGGATCGCTGGCAGCGTGTGCTTGTCGTCTTTCATTGTGCAAATATATCGTGCAAGAAGCTGCTTTTCCCCCGCAACGGCAACGCTAACCCCTGCTTGAGAAAGATAGTGCTCCTTGCATTCCAGATAAGCCACCAGATCAGGAACCAGTATCGAGCTCTTCCAGCAGCACATCGACCGTCATCTCGTCGAGTACATGGACGAAGCGGGTGACTTTGCAACGGAAACCCGACGCGGAACGGAGCCCGATAGTGTGCATCACCCACGATGGTGTTGTCTAGCATCAGGCTCCCAGAACTTCCCCCCCCAATAGTGCTTGCCGACGTCGTAAGAACCGCGGGTGACCGCAACAAGAAAGTAGCGAGCAACGCAGGGATCCGACATGTCAATGGGAAGTGGCGACTTGCAATCTTCGTCCATGAAAATGCGCCGCGGGTATTCCTTTATGAACCGCTCAGCGCCGGCCAACTGTTTCGCCGATTTCTCGACGGCACGCCGGTGCCAACGCGACCATGAAGTACCGATGTCTGAGTGGGAGGGGAATTCGCAATGCTTGTCGGAGAATATTAGAATTCTCATCTCCGAACACCACCAGTAAGTCACACAATTCTTTGCCGTCCCCCTTACCCTTCGAGCGTCCCTCGTCGGTATGCGGGTTGACGTAGCTCCACAAGCTCAAGAACGCTCTACGTGCAAGCTGTGTGAGGTAGCGTTCAGAGTTGGTGATCCCTTCTGCCTCGGCGGCGGATTGCCATGGCGTCTTGCTACTCACTAGCTGCTCCAGCTACCGAATGGAGAGGGACATGAAGCCACTGCGACCTCATTTTCCTGCCATTCATCACCAATTCATTACGATTTGCTGCGTTCTCTCGTCAACTGACGCAAGTTGCAGGTTATTTCGCTGCGCTGCCCAGTGAGGATCAGAAACCGCGCGTCGGTCCCGCAGTCAGGAGCGTCCGCTCTCCACCCATGGCGGCGCTCTGAGCGGCATCCGCGACACCGAGGGAAATAGACACCGAGGAGGTAGCCGAATCAACGAACGCTCGTGCTGCTATGGACCATCAACGAACACTGGCGCCGCTTGCGTATCGATCTCGATGCCTGCGTGATGCAGTGACTCCAGGAGCGCATCGGTGGGCATGCGCAGGTAGCGCGTCAGCAGCTGGGCATACAGTCCCATGAACTTTGGTCCGTGGCCATCGGACTGGCCGTCGTAGGTGCTGGTCATCGCGTGGGCGAGCTCATGCAGCAGCCACCAGGACGGACTGGCATCCGCCAACCGGATCGACAGCCGATTGGCATCGGCCACCGTGGAGCGGGCCTGGCGGGGAAGAGGCTCGACCTTCGGTGGAAAGCGCAATCCCATCTCAGCCCAGATGGCATCCACCATGCCTTGCGCCTGTGCGAACGCGATCGAGCTCGCGTCGCGTGGCGCAACGAAGCGCTCCTCCCAGGCATAGACCTTGCTGCGCTGGCGATCCCGATCGGCGGTCACGGCAGCAAGGGCCTGCCGGCGTCGCCAACCGGCCGGTTAAGGTTGACGCGATCGCCAGCGGCCAATCCATGCCGGAACGCCCCGTTCAGACGCGCGCGGTTCAGACCGGCTGCCGCCACGAGCCGGATCTCGGTCTCTCGGAAGGCGTCCTCGACCACTTGCTGCTTGACCAGGATGAGAGCAGTACCCGTCGAGCGCTGTGTAGCGACATTGGCATCACGTTGCCGGTGCATCGCATCGAGCCGATCAGCGACGCGGACCGCCATGCCTTGCTGAAAGCTTCTCGATGCACCGCGAAGACCAACGCCGCGCAACCGAGGTTGTGTCGCCCGAAACGCCGTGAGCGCGGTCGCCATGGCGCGGTCGATGACATTGAACAGATAGACGGCCAGCACCGTGTCAGCGTCGAACCCGAAGAACACATAGCTCGGCATCATGGTGTCCCGTGAGACCCACACCTTACAGTCACAGAAGCGCGCGATCGCTGTGACGCAGCCATCGATCGGGCGCCGCTGCTTGCCGCCGAGCGGTACCTCGACCTGGGCGCAGCGTTGCTCTCGGACATCGATCTCCTCCATCGACAGCGCATAACGCTCAAGCAGCCGACCGACCATCTCGGCTGCTGCCATGGCCTCCGCCTCGGTGCACCCGTTGGAGACGGTCTTGTCGGCCAGCGCCTTGATCCGCGCCTTGACCCGGGTGAGCTCGGTTGTCTGCCTCAAGGTGTTGCTGGTCCCCTGTCGAGAGCCAATGTCTACAGGCTGGTCATATCGCTGGTAAGAAGAGCACAGCGAAGCCGATTCTTGGGAGGGGACGGGCGGAGTGGCGAATATCGCCCAGCCTGCGGCGACCGAAGCGTTGGCCGGACTCGTGGAGCGGGTGACGTTCCACAACCCGGAGAACGGGTTCTGCGTGCTGCGGGTCAAGGCCCGGGGCCAACGAGACCTGATCACCGTGGTCGGCCACGCGGCGATGATCAGCGCCGGCGAGTTCGTCCAGATGAGTGGCGCCTGGGTGAACGACCGCACCCACGGCCAGCAGTTCCGCGCGTCCTTCCTCAAGGCCAGCCCGCCGACAACGCTGGAGGGCATCGAGCGGTATCTCGCCTCGGGCATGATCCGCGGCATCGGCCCGGTCTACGCCAAGCGGCTGGTGCGGGGCTTCGGGGAGGCGGTGTTCGATCTCATCGAGCAGCAGCCTGAGCGCCTGCGGGAGGTGACCGGCATCGGCGTCAAGCGTGCGGCACGGATCATCGCCGGCTGGGCCGAGCAGAAGATCATCCGGGAGATCATGCTGTTCCTGCATGCCAACGGCGTCGGCACGTCGCGGGCGGTGCGGATCTACAAGACCTATGGCAACGATGCGGTGCGGGTGATCAGCGAGAACCCCTACCGTCTGGCCAGGGATATCCGCGGGATCGGGTTCCGCACCGCGGATCAGATCGCGGCCAAGGTCGGGATCGAGAAGACCGCGCTGGTCCGGATCCGTGCCGGCATCAGCTACGCGCTGGCCGAGGCGATGAACGAGGGGCATTGCGGTCTGCCGGTGGAGGAGCTGACGGCGCTGACCGCCAGGCTGCTGGAGGTTTCTGACGACCTGATCGCGACGGCATTGGCGCTGGAGCTGGAGGCCGGGGACGTCGTGGCCGACCTGCTGGAAGGCCGTCGCTGTGTGTTCCTGGCGGGCCTCTACCGGGCCGAGCAGACCATTGCCGAACGATTGCGGGTTCTGGTGTCTACCGGGCCATCCTGGCCGTCGATCGACGCCGCCAAGGCGATCCCATGGGTCGAGCGCCGGACGGGTCTGCGGTTGGCCGCAAGCCAGCGCGAGGCAGTCCGGATTGCTCTCTCCAGCAAGGTGCTGGTGATCACCGGCGGCCCCGGCGTGGGCAAGACCACCCTGGTCAACTCGATCCTGAAGATGCTGATCGCCAAGCAGGTTCGCGTGGCGCTGTGTGCGCCCACGGGTCGCGCGGCCAAGCGGTTGTCGGACAGTACCGGACTGGAGGCGAAGACCATCCACCGCCTGTTGGAGACGGACCCGCGGACCGGCGAATTCCGCCGGACCGAGGAGCATCCCCTCGACTGCGATCTCCTGGTCGTGGACGAGGCGAGCATGGTCGATGTTCTGCTGATGCGCTCGCTGCTCCGCGCGGTGCCGGACGAGGCAGCGTTGCTCATTGTTGGCGATGTCGACCAGCTGCCCTCCGTCGGCCCAGGCCAGGTGCTGGCCGACATCATCGCCAGCAATTTGATTCCGGTTGTCCGGCTGACCGAAGTGTTCCGCCAGGCGGCCGGCAGCCGGGTCATCACCAATGCACACCGGATCAACAGCGGGCAAATGCCCGAGCTGTCCAACGATAGAGCCTTGTCCGACTTTTACTTCATCGACGCGGAGGCACCCGAGGACGCTATCGCGAAGATCGTCGCTGCCGTACGGGATCGCATTCCCAAGGCCTTCGGGCTGGACGCGATCCGCGATGTTCAGGTGCTATGCCCGATGAACCGCGGTGGCCTGGGCGCGCGTTCACTGAACATCGAACTGCAGAAGGCGCTCAATCCGCCAGGCGAGGCGCGCGTCGAGCGCTTCGGTTGGACGTTCTGCCCGGGCGACAAGGTCATGCAGGTCGAGAACGATTACGACCGTGAGGTCTACAATGGTGATCTTGGCATCGTGCAGCGGATCGACCAGGAGGAGGGTGAGCTGGTCGTCGCATTTGACGGCAGGGAGGTGAGCTACGGTTTCGGCGAGCTCGATGAGTTGGTGTTGGCCTACGCGACGACGATCCATAAGAGCCAGGGCTCGGAATATCCGGCAGTGGTGATCCCATTGGCGACCCAGCACTACATGATGCTGGCGCGCAACCTGCTCTACACGGGTGTGACACGCGGCAAGCGGCTGGTGGTGTTGGTTGGTCAGCGAAAGGCGTTGGCCATCGCGGTTCGCAACCAAGACTCACGGCGGCGCTGGGCCAAACTGCGGGAGCATCTTGCCATCGCGCGTCACGGGAACCAACAAGCCGCCGGCTCTGTACGGATGTCCCGTATTGAGTAACGGCTTCAGGCAAGCGAACAACCATGGACTGCCACATCACCTATGCGCACGCCAATTGGTCGACCAGGCCTTTCGAACGCATTGCGGCGATCAATGCCGGATAATTGCCGAGGAACAGATCGCCGACGGCAAGCCGCCGTCGGTAGGTGATCCAACGCTGTGCCAAATGGTGCGGCCGGTCATGCAGCATATGGCAGCGTTGACAGAGCGCCCGCAGATTGTTCAGTCGATTGTTGGTCGGATCGCAGTCCATGTGTGCCGCCGAGCCGCGGCTCGATCTCCGTGCGGGTGCTGTCGGCCAGCGTGAAGAATGCGTCGCCGGCAAGGCCAACGCAGCGAAGGAACACGCCGACCTGCGGAAATGGAAGCCTTGCCCGGTACAATGTGATCCACACGGCATCACGAATGATCGCAAACCGCCGGTTCCGGTAACCCCCTGCGCTATGTGCCGGCAGCCCGCGTGAGCTGGAGCGCCGCGCCAAAAGGTCGCGCCAGAACGCGCGGTCCTGCGCCAGGTCCTGCTGTGAGATCCGGGGCCGGATGCCTCTCTGTTTCATGTCGGGCCAATCCGCGTCCTGATCCCGTGGGCTAGCATAGGATGCACCGGATCGAGTATTGGCGGGATTGGTTGCTGCCGGCTGGGGAAGCCTTGGTCTCAGCATGCGGAGTGGTGAGATGGGTGGCATAGTGATCAGCAATGGCCGGGTGGTGGATCCCGCGAGTGGGATGGACGCCGTCGCCGACGTGGCAGTGCTGGATGGCAGGATTGCCGCGATCGGGACAGGGCTGGGCGACGCCGAACGCACCATCGACGCCACCGGCCTGGTGGTGGCCCCCGGCTTCATCGATCTGCATGCGCACGGCCAGTCGATTCCGGCGGACCGCATGCAGGCCTTCGATGGGGTGACAACGACACTGGATCTGGAAGCGGGGGTGCTGCCGGTCGCATCCTGGTACCGGCGACAGGCGGACCAGGGGCGGCTACTGAACTATGGCGCGTCCACCAACTGGGCGTTCGCTCGCATTGGTGCCATGACTGGCTCAAACGAGGAGTCCTCGCTGGAAGCCTTCGGCCGCGCCATGCGGGACCGTCGCTGGGTGGAGAACGTGGCCAGCGAGACCGAGGTGACGGGGATTCTCGATCGCCTGACGCAAGGTCTGAATGAGGGCGGTATCGGCATCGGTATCCTCAATGCTTATGCCCCTGGGGCCGGGGTGCAGGAACTCACGGCGGTGTGCCAGCTCGCGGCAGCATCCACCACTCCTCCCCGTCGGCCCGGTTGGGGGCAGAGCCACGGCGGAGAACCGATGAGCTCCCCCGACTCCGGGCGCGGGCGCTCAGCAAGCGCTCCACCTCGGCTCGCAGGCCGACATCGCCCGCACACGCCGCCTCCAGAAATGCCTCGCGCGCCGGCCCCCGAGGGCGAGCGCGGAGTGAAACAACTCCTCGCAGCGCTGAAACCGATCGCTCGTCATCGCCCGGCGCCCACGGCTCGTCTCACTCCTCGGCCTCGGCCCCCTCGATCGCGTCGTACAGCCAGGCGCGCGCGAAGGCCCACTCCCGTTCCACCGTCGCGGCCGAGACGCCGAGCACTTCGGCGATCTCGTCGATCGTAAGTCCGCCGAAGAACTTGAGCTCGACCACGCGGCTCTTCCGCTCGTCCAGTGCCGCCAGCCGCTGCAGGGCGTCCTCGAGCGCGATGAGCTCGACGTCGGGACGACCCGACGGCGATTCGACCAGGCTGAGGGACACCCGGTCCGGATTGCCGCCTCGCTTGCGCGCCGACCGGTCGCGGGCGTGGTTCACCAGGATCCGCCGCATCATGCTCGCCGCGAGCCCGAGGAACTGAGCCCGGTTGCGCCAGTCGACCCGGCGCTGATCCACCAGCCGGAGATAGGCCTCGTGCACCAGGGCGGTGGGCTGGAGGGTGTGGCCGGTCGCCTCCCGGCTCAGATAGTGGGCGGCCATTCGATGCAGCTCCTCGTACACCACGGGGAGCATCTGATCGAGGCCCTTCTTGTCACTCCGGCCCCAGTCCAGCAGCCATTGGGTAATGGCGCCCGAGGGGGAGTCAGATTCGTCGGTCATGTGGAGATCGTCGGAGTGACCACGGCCGGCTGGCGTGGGAATGAGGGATTGTACGCCCGAAACGGGCGTTCCTCAATGGCAGTAACCCACTTGGCACCCGACTCGAAAGGTTACCGATCATGCCCCGGCGACGCCGCCGCACCAGCCCCCTCAGCGTGGTGTACTTCGTGGTCACCCTGGGGCTCTTGGTTGGCAGCTCGGTCTGGCTGGACCAGCGGGGCGAGACCGCCGCAGCGACCGTCACGTCGAAGCGCGAGGAGATCACCATCCAGCAGGAGCCGCGGGGTGGGTGGGACCGCTGGTACCGGGTTGGGGTCGAGTTTCCGACCGGAGATGACAACCTGGGCATGGCCACTTTGACCCTGCCTCGGGTGCGATACGATGCGCTGCGCCTGGGGGACACGATCGCGGTCCACTACTTCCCGGCTTTTCCCCTGCTCGCAAGGGCCGCCGACCGGACCACCCTCCAAGCGGCCGGAGACGCAGCCGGCCGCCTGGTGAGTACCCCGGGACTGATGCCTTCGCTCGTCTGGCTGCTGGCTGGAGTCGTTGGGCTCTGGATCGCCAGCTGGATCGCCACGCCCCTGGTAGTCCTGACGGGCCTGGCCTGGATGGGCGCCGGCCTGCTCCTGCTCTTTCCACCTGTCTCCCCCGCCCCGGCCGGTCCCGCCACCACGACGGGCCGGGTGACCGCCATCAACCTGATCGCCAAGGCTCCGGCGCGAAACAGCTCCCGGCGACATCGCGCCTTCCGGACTCTGGGCGATCAAGCCCGCCGGCTGACGATGCCCTATCAGGTGGTTCAGCTCCGTTTCCCCAGCCCGGGACACCCGGACTCGACGCTGGCCGTGGATGCCGTGGATTCGGGGAGCGTCGCGGGGCTCCAGATCGGAATGGAGCTGCCAATCCGTTACGACCCACCGTCGCCTAGGAACGCACAGCTGGCGGCGGGTGCCCGCACATATCTCGAGCGCAATCGCTACCACTTCCGCACCCCGGTGATCGGGATAGCGCTCCTGGGGATCCTGGCGGCGTGGGGAGCCCGGACGAGCCGAAGGCGCCGATCCAGCTCACCCACCCCTGCTCCGGCCGTGGCTGCCCGTTGAGCTCGTCGGCGGCCGCCGGCGTGAGGGCGTCCCGAGCGTTCCTGGGCGTAGGAAGACGAGAGCAGCGGGCCGTCCCCTTGTATGCTGGCCCAGGTCTCGAAGGCGTTGCTGCAGGTCGGCCATCGCATGGCGGAGGAGGAGAGCGCCAAGGCGACGGGGGGCACGGCCGCTCCCCTTCCGCCCGGCGCGCTGCGCGACAACGTGGCCACGGTGCGGCAGAACGAAGCCGAGCTCGGCCGGCTCATCAAGGAACAACAGCCCTGAACCGGGAGGACGCCATGACCCGATGGACTGACGCGTTTGCCACGCTTACGCTGGCGGTCGCCGTGCTGGCCGCCGTGCCTGGCCACGCCCGGGCACAGGGCGGGTCCGATACCACCTGGATCTGCCTGGCGCCGACCAGTGTCGAGGAGAATAGCGGGAACGCCACCAAGGCGATGGACGCGGCGCGCGAGACTTTCACCGGCTTCCTCACGGGGCCCTCGCTCGCGACTTACCCGATCAAGGCCAAGCTGGAAAGCCAGATCCGGCAAGAGGCCCATCAGGCCGGCTGCCCCTACCTCCTCCTCACTACCCTCAAGCATGTCCAGAAGAAGAGCGGCGGCAGCGTATTCGGGAAGATGGCGGCCGGCGCGGCACAGCAGGGGGCCTGGGAGGCAGGGGCCGCGAGCGGGTCGGCAGTGGGCCGGGTGGCCGGCCAGGCCGCCTACGGCGCCGCCGGCCAGGCCGCCTACAACTACGCGACCTCGGTGCACAACAAGGACGAGATCACCCTCGAAATACCGGCTGGAAAAGTCGGACGGCACCATGCTGGTGGAAAAAGAAGACAAGCGCAAGGCGAAGTCTGACGGCGAGGACCTGCTGACGCCCATGGTGCAACAGGCATCGGAGGCGATCGCCGCGGCCGTGAGCAAGTAGCTGAGGGGCTCCCACCTACTCGCTGGCGACACGGCCGTGGCCTGAACCTGGAGCCGCCATGAGGGACGCGGTGTTCATCCGGGGCGTTGTCGCTACACGCCACAGCGATCGGCATGCACCATCACCTCGAGGGCACCCATGGAGACCATCATGCCACCTTCCGAAGCTGCGGCCGCAGCGGCGGCCACCGAGGACAAGACCGTCGCCGTCCTCTGTTACATCACCCTGATCGGCTTCATCGCGGCCATTTTCATGCATCAAAACCAGAAGACCCAACTGGGCGCCTTCCACCTCCGCCAGGTGCTCGGCATGGTGCTGACCGCGGCGGCCGGGTCGGTCTGCGGGGTCGTGCCGATTCTCGGATGGATCGTCTGGTTCTTCGTCGCCGTAGTGCTGTTCGTGTTCTGGATCATGGGCCTGATCTCGGCCGTGCGGGGCGAGATGCGGCCGGTGCCGCTGCTCGGCGAGCACTACCAGCGGTGGTTCGCGGGCGTCTTCGCCTGACCATGAAGAAGCTCGCGATCGGCTGCGGGGTGCTCCTACTGCTGGGCATGGTGGGTGCAGGAGGAGCCTCCTACTACGCCTACCATAGGGTGAGTTCCGCCTTCACGGGTTTCGCGGAGCTGGGCTCCTTGCCCCAGATCGAGCGTTCGGTCAAGAACCAGCGACCCTTCGAGCCGCCGCCGGCCGGGGAGCCCAGTCAGGCCCAGATCGAGCGCCTGCTGGAAATTCAGGGGAACGTTCGCGCCCGCCTCGGCGCCCGGGCTGACGAGATCGAGCACCGCTACCGGCGCCTCCTCGCGAAGGACAGCGTGACCGCGGTCGACGTCCCGGAGCTAGTCAGCGCCTACCGGGATCTCGCGGGGGCCTATGTGGATGGCAAGCGGGCCCAGGTGGACGCGCTCAACCGCGCCGGTCTCTCGCTCGAGGAGTACCGCTGGATTCGTTCCCGGGCCTACGGCGCCCTGGACATGTCGCTGCTGGAGGTGGACGTGTCCCGGATCATCGACGAGGTGATGGCCGGCCGGCAGCCCGCAACTCCGGCGTCACGGTTGACGACGGCCACGAAGGCATCCCCAGCCCTCCGCACCCGGGTCGAGCCGCACCGCAAGGCATTGGAAGCGAACATCGGCCTGGCCTTCTTCGGCCTCTAAGTTGTGGACTCGAGTGCCGCGGCGGCGGCCGCTTGCGGACTAGTGCGGTCCCGGACCGGCGGTGCGGACTCCTGCGCCGCTACTTGTCCTTGACCTTGGCCCACGAGTCCCGCAACCCCACGGTCCGGTTGAACACCAGGGCGCCCTCGCGGGAGTCCACCGGATCGCTGATGAAATAGCCCACCCGCTCGAACTGGTAGCGCGTTCCGGGTGGATCGGCGGCGACGCTCGGCTCGACCTTGCCCCGAAGCGCGACCAGGGACTCCGGATTGAGCGCCGAGAGGAAATCGCTGCCCTCCGGCACGGCGTCGGGGTCGGGGACCGAGAACAGCCGGTCGTACATCCGGAGCTCGCAGTCCAGCGCGTGCTGCGCCGATACCCAGTGGATGGTACCCTGCACCCGGCGACCGTCCGGTGCGTCCCCGCCGCGGGTGGCCGGATCGTAGGTCGCATGGACCTCAACGACCTCACCCGAGGCGTCCTTCACGACGCCGGTGCAGGTCACCAGGTAGCCGTAGCGCAGCCGCACCTCCCGCCCCGGCGTGAGCCGGAAGAACTTCTTCGGCGCGTCCTCCATGAAGTCGTCCCGCTCGATCCACAGCTCGCGACTGAACGGCACCGGCCGGGAGCCGGTCTTAGGCACGTCGTGCGGGTAGAGCGGCGCGTCGAAGGTCTCCACCTGGTCCGCGGGATAGTTGGTGAGCACCAGCTTGAGCGGGCGGGTCACCGCCATGACGCGGGGGACCCGCATGTTGAGATCGTCGCGGACAGCGTACTCGAAGGTGGCGAGCTCGATCCGGGCATCGGACCGGGCCACGCCGATCTTGTCGGCGAAGGCCCGGATCGCCTCGGGCGTCACCCCGCGCCGGCGGAGCCCCGCCAGGGTGGGCATCCGCGGGTCGTCCCAGCCCGTCACGTGCCCGTCGTTCACCAGCCTGAGCAGCTTCCGCTTGCTCAGCACCGTGTAGTCCAGCTCGAGCCGGGCGAACTCGGTCTGCTCCGGCGGCCGCTCGAAGCCCGCCTCGCGCACCAGCCAGTCGTACAGCTCCCGGTTGTCCTTGAACTCGAGGGTGCAGAGCGAGTGGGTGATGCCCTCGAACGCATCGGACAGTCCGTGGGCGAAGTCGTACAGCGGGATACACGCACCAGTCGGTGCCGCGGCGATAATGGGCCGCGTGCCGGATGCGGAGCAGCAGAGGGTCCCGCATCAGCATGTTGGGATGCGCCATGTCGATCCGGGCACGGAGCACGTGGGCGCCGTCCGGGAACTCCCCCGCCCGCATCCGCCGCAGCAGGTCGAGGTTCTCCTCGACCGGGCGATCGCGATACGGGCTGGGTGTGCCGGCCACCGTGACCGTGCCACGGCCCTCCCGGATGCCCTCCTCGCTCTGAGAATCCACGTACGCCTTGCCGGCCTGGACCAGCCCCTCGGCAATCTCGTACAGCCGCTCGAAGTAATCGCTGGCGAAGCGCTCCTCGTTCCACTCGAATCCGAGCCAGCGGACGTCGTTCCGGATGGCGTCGACGTACCGGAGGTCTTCGGTGGTCGGGTTGGTATCGTCGAACCGCAGGTTGCAGCGGCCCGCGAACTCGGCGGCGATCCCGAAGTTGAGACAGATGGACTTGGCGTGCCCGATGTGCAGGTAGCCGTTGGGCTCGGGCGGGAACCGGGTGTGGATCGGCCGGCCGAAGCGGCCGCTGGCCACGTCCGCGGCGACCTTCTCGCGCAGAAAGTCCTTGCGTGGCGACTCGCGGGCGGAGGCGTCGGGCTGGGTCGTTCGGTCGGTGTGGGTCACGGGGGGAATTTAGCGAGATCGGCACGAAAGAAACGCCCCGGGAGACCTTCCGGGGCGTTCTCCTTCGCGGCCTGCGGGGCGCTACAACTCGTCTCCCGCCGAGACTCCCGCCGCCGCGAGCGGCTGCGGGACGGGCTCCTCCACCCCGGGCGGCGGCGCCTGGTGGCTCGCCGGTGGCTTGGTCGACCGGGCCGGGCGCTGCCCCGGCCCCGGCGCCCGGCTCCGCGCCGAGTCCGTTGAGCGATGCGCGAAGGGCTGTCCACTTCGGCGGGCTGACCGGCCCCGACTGAGCCGGAGACCCGCCACGCCACTATTCCCGCTGAGGGAGTTCCGTCCAAAGCCGGGCGTTCCGAACGATAGACGACACGCCCGAACCTGGCGCCGTCATCCAGCCGACCCTTCTGGAGGCTCTCGCATGTTGTCGCCGGAACGGCGACACCCGTCGCCATCGCCGTGGCGAGGCCCGCGGCCGCAACGCCGAAGTCGAAGTGATTCACCTTCACGACCGGAGAACCTCCATGACCCCGCTCCTTCGCTCGATTGCCCTCACGGCGGTGCTCTCCGCCACGCTGTCCACGGGCCTCGTCGCCCAGAGCGACAAACGCGATCCGCCCACCAACCCCGCGTGTCCCCTCCTCACGGATCAGGAGCTCGATACCGCAACCGGCCTGGACTACGGCCCGGGCGAGGCTATCGACATCGGCCAGGGGGCCTTCGGCGGATCGACGTGCCTCTGGGGCGGCATGGGCGCGGACCCGGCCAAGGATCTCCCGCAGATCGGCGTCGTCTTCATCCCGCCGGGGTCGCGCGGGAGCCACACCGAGTTCTATCGCGCGCGCACGCCGGAGGCGGGCTGTACCCGCGAGACGCTGCGCGGCGTTGGCGACGTCGCCTTCGTGGACTCCTGCGAGAAGGCCCAGCGCGGCGTGCGCGTCTACGTCAAGACGGGACGAAACGACGTCTTCCTGGTGGTGGACCAGCTCCAGAAGCGCCCGCTGTCCTGGGCCCAGCCGGTCGCGGTGGCGCTGGCCAAGGCGGCCGCGCCCAGGGCGCGCAAGCAGTAGTCGCCAGCGACGACCGCGGTGGGCGCGCGGAAGCGGAACACAAAGCGCCCGGGAGCGAGGCTCCCGGGCGCTTTGTTGTCCAGCTCGGGCAACGGACGGCTTACAGCTCGTCCTCCACCAGGACTCCCGCCGCCGCGAGCGGCTGCGGGACGGGCTCCTCCACCCGCGGCGGCGGCGCCTCGTAGCCCGCCGGCGGCTGGATGTCGATCTCGGCGTAGCGGTAGATGCCGCTGCCCGCCGGGATCAGGTGGCCGATGATGATGTTCTCCTTGAGGCCCAGGAGATCGTCCTTGGCCCCGCGGATCGCCGCGTCGGTCAGCACCCGGGTGGTCTCCTGGAACGACGCCGCCGAGATGAACGACTGGGTCGTGAGACTCGCCTTGGTGATGCCCAGCAGCACCGGCTCGGCCTGCGCCGGCTCGCTCTTCCGCTTGGTCATCCGCTCGTTCTCGTCGCGGAAGGTCAGGCGATCCACCGTCTCCCCCTCGAGGAAGTCGGTGTCGCCCGGCTCGGTCACCCGCACCTTCTGCAGCATCTGGCGCACGATCACGCCGATGTGCTTGTCGCTGATGCGGACGCCCTGCAGCCGGTAGACCTCCTGCACCTCGTTGAGCAGGTACTCCTGCACCGCCCGCGGACCCTTGATGAGCAGGATGTCGTGCGGGTTCACCGGGCCCTCGGTGAGGCGGTCGCCCGCCCGCACCCGGTCGCCCTCGTGCACCCGGAGGTGCTTGCCGGCGGGCACCTCGTACAGCTGCGGCTCCACGCCTCCTCCGCCCGCCCGGCTGGGTCTCGGGGTAGACGTAGATCTCGCGCTTGCCGCGCTTGATCTCGCCGAACTTCACCACGCCGTCCACCTCGGAGATGGTCGCCGGATCCTTCGGCCGCCGCGCCTCGAACAGCTCCGCGATGCGCGGGAGGCCGCCCGTGATGTCGCGCGTCTTGTACGCCTGCCGCGGGATCTTGGTGACCGTGATGCCCTTGGTCACCTTGACCGGCGGGCTCAGGAAGACCGTCTTGTCCTTCGATCTCCTTCTTGGTCTTGCTGGGCCACGCCTCGTTGATCGGGCGCTCGTCCACGTGGAACTTGGTGCTCCACGGGTTGGCCGCGTCCGGGATCTCCATCGCCCGGCTCACCTGGTCGGTCGGCGAGCCCAGGATGACGCGGCTCCCCTCCGCCAGGGTGTACTCCTGCGGGTCCTTCCGGTTCGGCATGTAGACCAGCACCGACGGATGGAGCTCGCGGTCCGGGTCGGCCATGACGACGATGCTCCGGAGCCCGGTGCCCTCGTCCAGCTCCTCGCGGAGCGTGACGCCCGGCACCAGGTCCTTCCAGCGCAGCTCGCCGTCGGCCTTGATGATGCTCGGGTCGTTGTACGGGTCCCAGGTGTAGAGGATCGTCGCCCGGCGCTCGTTGTCGCCCTTGGTGACGAGGTCGCCCTCCTTCACCATGAGCAGCGCGCCCTCCGGCACCGGGTAGCGGTTCAGGACCCGCTTCGGGTCCTTCGGGTCCACCACCAGGATGCCTTCCTTGCTCTCGTCCGAGGCCGATCTCGTCCTCGCGGGTCAGCACGATCCGCTGGTTGGCCCTGGTGCCGTCCTCGAACTCGACCGCGACGTCGGCCCACTCCAGCCCGTCGGTGTACTTCACCTTGCCGTCCGACCGGGCCCGGCGCTCCGCCTCTTCCGCGATGCGGCTGGAGGTACCGCCGATGTGGAAGGTCCGCAGCGTGAGCTGCGTGCCCGGCTCGCCGATGCTCTGGGCCGCCAGGATGCCCACCGCCTCGCCCATGTCCACCATGTCCATGGTGGCCAGGTTCCGGCCGTAGCACATCCGGCAGATCGCCGCGGCGCGCCTCGCAGGTCAGCACCGAGCGGATCTTGACCTTCTCGATCCCCGCGTCGTCGATCGCGTTGGACGACGTCCTCGTCGATCAGCTTGCCGGCCATCGACCAGGAGCCTCTGGTCGCCGTCCTCGTCGAGCTGGTGCGGGTCGAACACGTCCTCGCCCGCCACGCTGCCCAGGATGCGCTCGCGCAGCGGCTCGATGATGTCCTCGCCCTCCTTCAGCGCCGCGATCTCGAGCCCGAGCACCGTGCCGCAGTCCTCCTCGGTGATCGTGACGTCCTGCGCCACGTCCACCAGGCGGCGGGTCAGGTAGCCGGCGTCGGCCGTCTTGAGCGCCGTGTCGGCCAGGCCCTTCCGGGCGCCGTGGGTCGAGATGAAGTACTCGAGCACCGTGAGCCCCTCGCGGAAGTTCGACTTGATCGGGCTCTCGATGATCTCGCCGATGCCGCCGGTCAGCTTCTTCTGCGGCTTGGCCATCAGGCCGCGCATGCCGGCGAGCTGCCGGATCTGGTCGCGCGAGCCGCGGCTGCCGGAGTCGAACATCATGAACACCGGGTTGAACCCGCCGCGGGAGACCCGCATCGAGTTGATCATCGCCTCGGCCACGTCGTTGTTGGCGTGGGTCCAGGCGTCGATCACCTTGTTGTACCGCTCGCCGAAGGTGATCTGGCCGGTGTTGTACGCCCGCTGGAACCGCTTGACCCGGGCGTCCGCCTCGGTCAGCAGCTCCGGCCTTCTCGGTCGGGATCTCGAGGTCCTCGATGCCGATGCTCACGCCGCCCATGGTGGCGAAGCGGAAGCCGAAGTCCTTGAGCCGGTCGAGGAAGGTGACCGTCTCGGCCAGGCCCGCCCGGCGGTAGCTCTGCAGCACCAGCTCCGACAGGATCTTCTTCTTCATCAGGTCGTCACGGAAGCCGAGCTCGGCCACCACCTTGCCGCGGCAGGATGCTGTTGAACAGCACCCGGCCGACGGTGGTCCGGAGCCAGCGCGGCCGCCGCGCCTCGGCATCGACCGTCTCCTCCGGCGGCACGTACCAGAAGTGGATCGCCGAGTGGTAGCCGACGCTGCCGTTGAGCAGCGCCATCTCGAGCTCCGCCAGGCGAGCCGAAGTACTTGGCGTCCTTCCAGAGCCGGCCCTTGGTCTCCTCGGTCTTCCCCGCCCCGGCCTTCCGGAGCTCCTCCTCGAAGCCCGCCGGCAGCTTGGTGAGGAAGTACGACCCCAGCACCATGTCCTGCGACGGCTCCGCCACCGGCCGCCCGTCGGACGGCTTGAGCACGTTGTTGGAGCTGATCATCAGCAGGCGCGCCTCCAGCTGCGCCTCGAACGAGAGCGGCACGTGCACCGCCATCTGGTCGCCGTCGAAGTCGGCGTTGAACGCCGCGCAGACCAGCGGATGGATCCGGATGGCCTTGCCCTCGACCAGCACCGGCTCGAACGCCTGGATGCCCAGGCGGTGCAGCGTCGGCGCGCGGTTCAGCAGCACCGGGTGGTCCTGGATGATCTCTTCCAGGATCTCGTACACCTCCGGGCTCTCGCGCTCCACGATCTTCTTGGCGCGCTTGACCGTCTCGGCGATGCCCTTCTCGACCAGCTTGTGGATGATGAACGGCTTGAACAGCTCGACCGCCATCGCCTTGGGCAGGCCGCACTGGTGGAGGCGGAGCTCCGGGCCCACCACGATGACCGAACGGCCGGAGTAGTCCACGCGCTTGCCGAGCAGGTTCTGGCGGAACCGGCCCTGCTTGCCCTTGAGCATGTCCGAGAGGCTCTTGAGCGGCCGCTTGCCGCGACCCCGGATGGCCTTGGAGCGCCGCCCGTTGTCGAACAGCGCGTCCACCGCCTCCTGGAGCATGCGCTTCTCGTTCCGGAGGATGACCTCCGGCGCCTTGTGCTGGATCAGCTTGGTGAGCCGGTTGTTCCGGTTGATCACCCGGCGATACAGGTCGTTCAGGTCGCTCGTGGCGAACCGCCCGCCGTCGAGCGGCACCAGCGGCCGGAGATCGGGCGGGATCACGGGGATCACGTCCAGGATCATCCAGGCCGGGTTGTTCGGCAGGTCGCCCGAGTCGCCCGAGCTCAGGAACGCGTCCACGATCTTGAGCCGCTTCAGCATCTGCTTCTTGCGGTGCTGGCTGGTCTCGGTGGCCACGCCGGCCCGGAGCTCCTCCGCCAGCTGGCGGACGTCGATCCGGCTCAGCAGCTCGCGCACCGCCGGCGCGCCGATGTCGGCCCGGAAGGCGGTGTCGCCCTCCTCACGCGCCTTGGCGCGGAGGGTGAGGTACTCGTCCTCGTCCAGGAGCTGGTTGGCCTCGACCTCCTGCTTGCCCGGCTCGATGACGATGTAGCTCGAGTAGTAGATGACCCGCTCGAGGTCGCGGAGCGTGATGTTGATCAGGTTCCCCATCGGCGACGGCAGCGTCTTGAAGAACCAGATGTGCGCCACCGGCACGCTGAGCTCGATGTGGCCCATGCGCTCGCGCCGGACCTTGCTCAGCGTCACCTCGACGCCGCAGCGGTCGCAGATGACCCCGCGGTACCGGATCCGCTTGTACTTCCCGCAATGGCACTCCCAGTCCTTGACCGGACCGAAGATGCGCTCGCAGAAGAGGCCGTCCTTTTCCGGCTTGAACGACCGATAGTTGATCGTCTCCGGCTTGGTGACCTCGCCCCACGACCACCAGGCGCGCTGGCCCTGGAGCTCCAGGCGCTCGCGCTCCTTGGGGTCGCGCGGGCCCCGGATCTCCTCGGGGCTCGCGATGCGGATGCTGATATAGTCGAAGCTCGAGCTCTTGGGCTCGCGCCCGCTGCGAAAATCAATCATGTCATTCCCTCTTATTCGTCGCCGGCTTCGGTGGTACCGAGCGTGACCTTCAGGCCGAGCGCCTGCAATTCCTTCACGAGCACGTTGAACGACTCCGGAATCCCCGGCTCGGGGAGGTTCTGCCCCTTCACGATGGCCTCGTACACCTTGCTGCGGCCGTTCACGTCGTCCGACTTGACCGTGAGCATCTCCTGCAGCACGTGCGCGGCGCCGTAGGCCTCGAGCGCCCACACTTCCATCTCGCCGAACCGCTGGCCGCCGAACTGCGCCTTGCCGGCGAGCGGCTGCTGCGTCACCAGCGAGTACGGGCCGATCGAGCGCGCGTGGATCTTGTCGTCCACCAGGTGGCTCAGCTTCAGCATGTAGATCGAGCCGACCGTGACCTCGCCCTCGAAGAACTGGCCGGTCCGGCCGTCCCGGAGCCGGGCCTTGCCCGCCGGCGTGAGGCCCGCGGTGCGGAGCAGCTCGTCGGCCGCGGCGTCCACGTCGCTCTCGCCCTTGGGGCCGAGCAGGCCGGCCAGCGCCGGCTTGCCCGCCGCCTCGAGCGCCTCGGCCGGGCGTCGCGCCCGCCGGCCTTCTCGAGGTCCTTCAGCGCCTTGCCGAGCGCCTTGGCGTGCCCGTTCTCGCCCGGCCGGCCTTGTGGAAGGCGACCTCCTGCCGGCGCTGGGCCAGCTCGCGCTCGGCCAGCTCCTTGGCCGCCTCCACCAGGAACGCGCGCACCTGGTTGAAGATCTCCTTCGTCTCGGCGGACGCGTGCCGCGCGCCCAGCATGCTGATGCCGGCCTCGCCCAGGGTGGTGTGCTCGCCCTTGGGCGCGACCTTCTTCAGGTCCGCCACCAGCCGGGTGATCGCCGCCGGCGCCAGCACCGGCGCCTGGTGCCGGAGCTGCAGCCCTTCGGCCGCCCAGCGGAACCCCGAGAGCCGCAGCAGCACGCCGATCTCGGCCTCGTCGGCGCCCCGGAAGACCGGGGTCTTGGCCTCGAACCCGAGGATCCGCGCGGCCCAGCCGAGGTGGGTCTCGAGGATCTGGCCCACGTTCATCCGGCTCGGCACGCCGAGCGGGTTGAGCACGATGTCCACCGGCGTGCCGTCCGGCAGGAACGGCATGTCCTCTTCCGGCACGATCCGGGCGACGATGCCCTTGTTGCCGTGCCGGCCGGCCATCTTGTCGCCCACCGAGATCTTCCGCTTCTCGGCGATGTACACCTTCACCAGCTGGATGACGCCCGGGGGCAGCTCGTCCGGCTGGAGGATCTTGTCGATCTGGTCCTCCGCCTTCTCCTCGACCTTGGCCCGCTCGCGCGCGGCCATGTCGATGCTCTGGCGGATCCGCTCGTTGGCCGGCTTGTTGGCCACCCGGAGCGTCTTGAGGTCCACGTCGCCCAGGTCGACGTGCTCGAGCGACTGGGCGGTGAGCTTGGTGCCGGTCGGCGAGGTATTCCTCGACCGTGCCGGACTTGAGCATCAGCGCCACTTCCTGCCCGGCGAGCAGGTGCCGCAGCTTCCTCCAGCATGACGGTGTTGATGCGCGCCTTCTCGTCGTTCTCGATCCGGCGCACCTCGCCGATCCGCTCGCCGCGGTCCTTCTCGACGACCTGATCCTCGATGCGGCTGAAGATCTTGACGTCGATCACCACGCCGGCCATGCCGGGCGGCACCTTGAGCGAGCTGTCCTTCACGTCCTTGGCCTTCTCGCCGAAGATGGCGGTGAGCAGCTTCTCTTCCGGGGCTCAGCTCGGTCTCGCCCTTCGGCGTGATCTTGCCGACCAGGATGTCGCCCGGCTTGACGTGCGCGCCGATCCGGACGATGCCGCGCTCGTCGAGGTCCACCACGCTCTCGTCGGAGACGTTGGGGATTTCCCGGGTGATCTCCTCCTGGCCCCGCTTGGTGTCGCGGACGTGCAGCTCGAGCTCCTGGATGTGGATCGACGAGTAGACGTCGTCCTTCACCAGCCGCTCGCTGAGCACGATGGCGTCCTCGAAGTTGTGCCCGTACCACGGCATGAACGACACCAGCACGTTGCTGCCGAGCGCGAGCTCGCCGCCCTCGGTGGCCGCGCCGTCGGCGATGATCTCGCCGGCGTGCGACCTTCTGGTTGAGCTGGACCAGGGGCCGCTGGTTGATGGCGGTGTCCTGGTTGGTGCGCCAGAACTTCTTGACCCGGTAGCGGTCGTGCTGGTGCAGCCGCGCCAGCGGCGCGTCACCCACCTGGGCCCCGTCGGCGCCGGCGTCGACGATGATCTCGTCGGCCGTGACCCGGGTGACCGTCCCGCTCCGGCGCGCGATGATGACCGCGCCCGAGTCCCGCGCCACCTTCTCCTCCAGCCCGGTGCCCACCAGCGGCGCCTGCGGGAAGAGGAGCGGCACGCTCTGCCGCTGCATGTTCGAGCCCATGAGCGCGCGGTTGGCGTCGTCGTGCTCGAGGAACGGGATCAGCGCCGCGGCGATGGAGACCAGCTGCTCCGGCGCCACGTCCATGAAGTCGATCCGCTCGGGCGGCAGGAGCGGGTAGTCGTCGCCCTTCCGGCACAGCACCAGCTGGTCGGCGAACGTGCCGTCGGCATTGATCACGCGCGTTGGCCTGGGCGACCGTGAAGTCCTCCTCGTCGCTGGCCGAGAGCCACCGGATCTCGTCGGTGACCTTGCCGTTCTTGACCATCCGGTACGGCGTCTCGATGAAGCCGAGATCGTTGATCCGGGCGTAGGTCGAGAGGCTGGTGATCAGGCCGATGTTCGGGCCTTCCGGCGTCTCGATCGGGCACATCCGGCCGTACTGCGAGTAGTGCACGTCGCGGACCTCGAAGCCCGCGCGCTCGCGCGTGAGGCCGCCCGGGCCGAGGGCCGAGAGCCGGCGCTTGTTGGTCAGCTCGGCCAGCGGGTTGGTCTGGTCCATGAACTGCGACAGCTGCGAGCTCCCGAAGAACGCCTGGATGACGGCACTCACCGTCCGGGCGTTGACCAGGTCGTCGAGCGAGATCTTCTCGGGGTCCGAGTTGATGCTCATCCGCTCCTTGACCAGCCGCGCCATGCGCGACAGGCCGACGGAGAACTGGTTGGCGATCAGCTCGCCCACGCTCCGGATGCGGCGGTTGCCCAGGTGGTCGATGTCGTCGGTGAACCCGCGCCCGTCGTGCAGGTCGATCAGGTAGCGGATGATGGCGACGAAATCGTCCTCGGTCAGGACCGTGTGGTTCGAGTCGGTCTTGAGCTTGAGGCGCTGGTTGATCTTGTACCGGCCCACCCGCCCGAGGTCGTAGCGCTTCGGGTTGAAGAACAGCTTCTGGAGCTGCTGCCGCGCGGTCTCGAGGTTGGGCGCGTCGCCCGGCCGGAGCAGGGCGTAGATCTGCTCCAGGGCCTCGGCCTCGCTGTGGGTCGGGTCCTTGGCCAGCGTGTTCTTGATCAGCGGCGACTCCGAGCGTCCGGCCGGGAGCAGCACCTCGATCTTGTGGACGCCCGCCTTGATCAGCTTCTTCCGGAGCGCGTCGGTCAGCTCGCTCCCGCCCTCGGCCACCACCTCGCCCGTCTCCGGGTCGGCGGCGTCGAACGCCAGGACGTGGTTCGAGCCGGTCGCGGGTGGTGGTCGGCTGCTCCTCCTCGCGCACGTCGAGCGTGGTGTAGCCGGCGAACACCGTCACCGACTTCACCCCCTTGTGCCGCATCTCGTTGAGCCGCTCCTGGGTGAGCTCGTCGCCCACCTCGCCCAGCGGCTCGCCCTTCGGGTCCTCGGGGTTCCGGCACGTCCACCGCGAGCAGCGACCCGATGACCTCGCGCTTCTCCTGCCGGCCCTCGAGCTTGCCGGTGATGTTCAGGTCCTTCGTCGCGAAGAACAGCTTCAGGATGTCGGCGTTGTTCCCGTGGCCGAACGCCCGGAGCAGGGCCGTGGCCGGGAACTTCTTCTTCTTGTCGATGTGGACGTAGATCACGTCGTGGATGTCGATCGTGAACTCGACCCACGAGCCCCGGAACGGGATGATCCGCGCCGAGAACAGCCGCTGGCCGTTGGGGTGCGTGTCCTCCTCGAAGACCACGCCCGGCGACCGGTGGAGCTGGCTCACCACGACGCGCTCGGCGCCGTTGATGACGAACGTGCCGAGCGGGGTCATGATGGGCAGCTCGCCCAGGTAGACCTCCTTCTCGATCGCGTTCTTGAGCCGCTTCTGGCCCTCGACCTCCTCGTAGACGTCGAGGCGGAGCTTGGCCTTGAGCGGCGCCGCGTAGGTCATGTCGCGCTCGATGCACTCCTCGACCGCGTACTTGGCCTCGCCCAGCGAGTAGCCCAGGAACTCGAGCTTGTACTTCTCGTTGACGTCCGTGATCGGGAACAGGTCCCGGAAGACGCGCTCCAGCGAGACGTCCTGGCGGGCGCCGTGGACGTCGTCGGGGACGAGCAGCGTCTGGAACGCCGCCGTCTGGATGTCGAGGAGGTGCGGCATCGGCATGCCGCCCTCGCGCTTGCTGAACGTGATGACGGAACGGGACGTCTGGGTCGTCTGAGGCATCAGTAGCTCACTCCCACGCAACACAAATGGCCCCAACGCGGATCCCCCGCCGGAAGACGGGGTGACCTACGGGGCTCGGCAGATTCGGGAACTTCCGAGAGTTTCGAGCGTGCATTCGTCTCACTGAAATAGGTTGAAGCTGCCTTGCCCTCGCCGTGAGCCGGACCGGAACGGCCCGCCCACGGTCGGGGGAGCGCTTCCGCCCTACTTCAGCTCGACTTCTGCACCCTGGTCTTCCAGCTTCTTCTTGATCTCCTCGGCCTCCGCCTTCGAGATCCCTTCCTTGACGACGGTGGGCGCGTTGTCCACCGCGTCCTTCGCTTCCTTCAGGCCCAGGCTGGTGATCTCGCGGACCACCTTGATGACCTGGATCTTCTTGGCGCCGCCGGTCTTGAGGATGACGGAGAACTCCGTCTTCTCCTCGACCGCGGGCGCCGCCGCCCCGCCACCCGCGCCGCCCACCGGGCCGGCCGCGATGGTGACGTTGAACTTCGTCTTGAAAGCCTCGATGAGATCCGCGAGCTCGAGGACGGACTTGTTGCCGATCGCTTCGAGGATCTCTTCGTTGCTCAGCGTGGTCGTTGGCATGTTCACGATCTCCGTACGGTTAAGAAGCGGTACCGCGCTGTTCGCGGAGGGCCTCGAGGGCGCCGACAAAGGAATACAGGATGCCGTTCATCGACCCGGCGATCTGGGCCAGCAGCACCTCGCGCGACGGGATCTCGCCGAGGCGCTTGACGTGCGCGGGGGCGACGGTCTTGCCGTCGACCAGCCCCGCCTTCACCGTCGGCCGCTCGAACTCCTTGGCGAACTCGCCCAGGATCTTGGCCGCGGTGAGGGGATCCTTCGTGAGCACCAGGCCCGTCGGGCCGGCCAGGTGCTCGTCCAGCCCGGTGATGCCGTTGGCAGCCAGCGCCCGCTGGGCCAGCGTGTTCTTCACGACCACGTACGAGACCCCCGCGGCGCGGAGCCGGCGGCGGAACTCGGTCATGCGCAGCACACTCATGCCGCTGAAGTCGGTCACGTAGAGATGCGGGGTGTCCTTGAGCAGCGCGCTCAGGGTGTCCACCGTCTCCTGCCGTTCGGTCTTGCTCATCGGTACACCGCCGTATCGAGCCGCACACCCGGCCCCATGGTGCTCGAGATGGTCGCCGAGCGGATGTAGGTGCCCTTGGCCGCGGACGGCTTGGCCCGGACGATGGTGTCCATGAAGGCGCCCACGTTGTCGGCCAGCTGCGCCGGCGAGAACGAGACCTTCCCGACCGGGGCGTGCACGTTCCCGGTCTTGTCCACCCGGAACTCGATCTTGCCCGCCTTGATCTCCCGGACCGCCTTGCTCACGTCCATCGTCACCGTCCCCGCCTTCGGGTTCGGCATGAGGCCGCGGGGGCCCAGGACCCGGCCCAGCTGGCCGAGCTGGCCCATGACGTCCGGCGTGGCGACGATGACGTCGCACTCGAGCCAGCCGTCCTTGAGCTTCTGGATGTATTCGATGCCCACGAAGTCGGCGCCCGCGGCTTCGGCCTCGCGGACCCGGTCGCCCTGGGTAATCACTAACACCCGAACCGGCTTCCCGGTTCCGTGGGGCAGCACGACCGTCCCGCGCACGACCTGGTCGGCGTGGCGCGGGTCGACGCCGAGCCGCACGGCGACGTCCACGGTCTCATCGAACTTGGCGAACGACGCGCCCTTCACCAGGGCCACGGCGTCGGGGATCTGGTACTCGCGCGCCCGATCGACCTTGGCGACCGCGGCCTTGAACTTCTTGCCTGGGCTGTGCATCAGTCCACCACCTCCAGTCCCATGGACCGGGCGGTGCCCGCGATCATCTTCATGGCGCTGTCGAGGTCGGAGGCGTTGAGATCGGCCATCTTGATCTCGGCGATCTTCTTGACCTGCGCGCGCGTCACCTTGCCCACCTTGGTCCGGTTGGGCTGGCCGCTCCCCTTCTCGACCCCCGCCTCCTTCAGCAGGAGGTTGGGCGCCGGCGGGGTCTTGGTGATGAACGTGAAGGTCCGATCGGCGTAGATCGTGACCACGCACGGGATCACCATCCCGCTCTGGCTCTGCGTCCGGGCGTTGAACTGCTTCACGAACTCCATGATGTTCACGCCGTGCGGACCCAGGGCCGTGCCCACCGGAGGCGCGGGCGTCGCCGCGCCGGCCGGGCACTGCAGCTTGACCAATGCCTGGATCTTCTTTGCCATCGTGCTCCTCGTTTCGGTGGGCGCTTCGGCGCGCCCCATCCTGCCGCGATGACCCGCGCGGTCGCGGGAAGGCGGACGAGCGGTCGGCGTCGGTCAGTCGAGCGGCAGCGAGCCGATCAGGGTCGGCGTACTCCGACCGACCGCCTGCCCGCCTGACCGCGCTGCCTAGTGCCCCCGCAGCTGCAGATAATCCAGCTCCACCGCCGTCGGCCGCCCGAACAGGCTCACCGACACCTTCACCTTGCCCTTGTCCGCCAGCACCTCTTCGACCGTGCCGCTGAAGTCGGAGAACGGCCCCTCGGTGATCTCGACCACCTGGCCGACCATGAAGGGGATCTCCTCCTTCGGCTCCGACTCCGCGACCGCCTCGGCGATGCCGAGCAGCCGGTTCACCTCGTCCTGCCGGAGCGGCTGCGGCAGCTTGCCGGTGCCGACGAACTTGATCACGCCCTGGATGCTGTTGACGACGTGCAGCGCTTCCTGGCTCATCGCCATCTCGACCAGCACGTAGCCCGGGTAGAGCTTGCGCTCCACCGTGACCTTCTTGCCGTTCTTGATCTCGATGACGTCCTGGACCGGCACGAGCGCCTGGCGGATCAGCTTCTGCTCCGCCGGACGGGGATCGTCCTCGATCCGCTTCTGGAGCAGGTTCCGCACTTTGTTCTCGTGCCCGGCCGTCGTCTGAATCGCGTACCAGCGGTATTCCATAAGTCTTACCGCGCGAGCCGCGCGATTCCCTCCACGAGGATCAGCTGGAGCACGTAGTCCATGAGGCCGATCGTGATCCCCAGAACGATGCTCAGGATCACGATCATCCGGGTGGCCTTGACCAGCTCCTCGCGGGTCGGCCAGGTCACCTTCTTCATTTCCTCGCGCACGCCCACCAGGAACTGGCGGGTGCGGTCCACCCAGCCGGTCAGCCGGTTGGCGGGCTGCGCCACCTGCACCCGTTCCATGGCTACTTGGACTCTTTGTGCATGCGGTGCGTGTCGCAGCGGGGGCAGTACTTCCGCCGCTCGACCCGCTCCGGGTGCTTGCGCTTGTTCTTGTCCGCGAAGAAGTTGCGGCTCTTACACTCGGTGCATTCGAGCGTGATTTTGTCTCTCGGCATCTAGCCCTCGGCGCGTCGACTTACTTGAGAATCTTGGTGACGACGCCGGCGCCCACGGTGCGGCCGCCCTCGCGGATCGCGAACCGCAGCCCGTCGTCCATCGCGATCGGCGTGATCAGCTCGATCGTCATCTGGATGTTGTCCCCCGGCATCACCATCTCCACCCCCGCCGGCAGCTCCACCGACCCCGTCACGTCCGTCGTCCGGAAGTAGAACTGCGGCCGGTACCCCTTGAAGAACGGCGTGTGCCGCCCCCCCTCTTCCTTCGTCAGCACGTACACCTCGGCCTCGAAGTGCGTGTGCGGCGTGATGCTCCCCCCTTGGCCAGCACCATCCCCCGCTCGATCTCGTGCTTCTCCACCCCCCGCAGCAACAGCCCCACGTTGTCCCCCGCCTGCCCCTGGTCCAGCAGCTTGCGGAACATCTCCACCCCCGTCACCACCGTCTTCTTCGCGCTGTTGAACCCCACCACCGCCACCTCCTCCCCCACCTTCACCACCCCCCGCTCGATCCGGCCCGTCGCCACCGTCCCCCGGCCCGTGATCGAGAACACGTCCTCCACCGGCATCAGGAACGGCTTCTCCGTCTCCCGCACCGGCTGCGGAATGAACGTGTCCAGCGCGTCATACAGCTCGTCCATCTTGGCCAGCCACTCCGGCTGCCCCGCGATCGCCCCCGTGGCCGAGCCCCGGATCACCGGCGTGTCGTCCCCCGGGAACTCGTACGCGCTCAACAGCTCGCGCACCTCCAGCTCCACCAGGTCCAGCAGCTCCGCGTCGTCCACCAGGTCGCACTTGTTCAGGAACACCAGCACCGACGGCACGTTCACCTGCCGCGCCAGCAGGATGTGCTCCCGGGTCTGCGGCATCGGGCCGTCCGTCGCACGACACCACCAGGATCGCCCCGTCCATCTGCGCCGCCCCCGTGATCATGTTCTTCACGTAGTCGGCGTGCCCCGGGCAGTCCACGTGCGCGTAGTGCCGCTTCGAGGTCTCGTACTCCACGTGGCTGGTCGCGATCGTCAGGATCTTGGTCGCGTCCCGCCGGCCCTGCGACTCGCTGGCCTTCGCCACCTCGTCGTACGGGATGTACTTCGTCCCCCAGCCCTTGTCCGCCGACACCTTGGTCAGCGCCGCCGTCAGCGTCGTCTTGCCATGGTCCACGTGCCCGATCGTCCCGACGTTCACGTGCGGCTTCGTGCGCTCGAATTTGGCCTTGGCCATGTGCGATGTCCCGTGTGCGTTTGAGTGCGGTGTCAGGGCGGTCGGGCGCTCGAGCCTGCGCTCGCCCGCCTTCAAGCTCGCGACCGGGATCGAACCGGTGACCTCATCCTTACCAAGGATGTGCTCTACCAACTGAGCTACACGAGCGACCCTCTGCGTACCAGAGCGGGCGACGGGGCTCGAACCCGCGACCCTCAGCTTGGAAGGCTGATGCTCTACCAACTGAGCTACACCCGCGCATCCCGCGTCCCTGCTCTCGCGATCACTTCGCCTTCGCGATCACTTCTCGCCTGACCGCCCGCCATGGTGGGGGTAGGATTCGAACCTACGTAGGGCATAGCCCGGCAGATTTACAGTCTGCTACCATTAGCCACTCGGTCACCCCACCGAGCCTGCGACTCACCCTCATCTGAGACAGAACCCCGCCGGCGAAGGAGCGGGGTCCTATTCATCGAAGGTGTCGGCGTCACCGAGCTGACGAGGGGAATCGAACCCCTAACCTCCCGCTTACAAGGCGGGTGCTCTGCCAGTTGAGCTACGCCAGCCTATAACAGGCCGAACAAGACAGACTCGTATGATAGAGGGCAAGTTAGCGTGAGTCAATGGGGTTGGCGTCGTGAAGGCGAGTCGCCACGACGGTCCTTCGCCGGCTGGCGAACCTGGCAGGCCGACGGGCGCCGCGGCACCCCCGCCGCCGAGCGCTAACGCATTACCCTGCCGTCACCTGAGTCGAGCCGGCACTACCGACCTCCCGCCCGCACGACTTCGATCGACCCGTCGCGGTTGTCCCGGACCTCCCAACCGGCCCCCTTGAGCAGCGCGCGGATGCGATCGGCCTCGGCGAAATCCCGCGCCGTCTTCGCGGCCTTTCGCCGGACCGCCCACCGGACGGCCCAGGAGCGCTGGACGCCATCGTCCCCGGACGGAGGTTGCTCCCCATCGAGCTCGGCCGACGCCGTGACGTCGTCCGTTCCCACCCTCACCATCTCGACCGACGAGGTCACGCCCAGCACGCCTTCGGCGCGACGCCAGGCGGTGACGGCCCGGGGCCCGGCGGCATGCCCGGCGTCGAGCGCCGCGTTGCCCGCCGACGCGAAGCTGAACAGCGCGGCCGCCGCGCGCGGGGCGTTGAGGTCGTCGTCGAGCGCCTCGGTGAGCTCCCGGTCCAGGCGGTCGGCCGCCTCGACGAACGGCGCCGCGTCGGCCGGGCCGGCGGCGGCAGCCAGCCGGTGCTGGAATTCCCCCAGCCGGCGGGAGCCCTCGCGCGCGCTGGCGAGCGCCTGGTCGGTCAGGTCGAGCTGCTGCCGGTAGTGGACCTGGCACATGAGCAGCCGCACGGCGCCGGCGTCGACCCCGTCCTCCCGCAGATCCCGCGCGGTGGTGATGTTGCCGTACCGCTTCGACATCTTCTCGCCACCGATCTTGAGGAACTCCCCGTGCACCCAGTACCGGGCGAACAGCTCCTGCCCGGTGTAGGCGCAGCTCTGGGCGATCTCGTCCTCGTGATGCGGGAAGATGAGGTCCACGCCACCGGCGTGAATGTCCAGCACGTCCATGCCCGCATGCCGCCGGACGAGCTCCAGCGCCATCGCCGAGCACTCGAGGTGCCAGCCGGGCCGCCCTCGGCCGAACGGCGCGTCCCAGGCCGCGCCGACCGCTTCGTCATCGGGACGCGCGGCCTTCCAGAGGGCGAAGTCGCGCACGTCCTCCTTGGCATATTCGTCATCGCTCACCCGCTCGCTGGCGCCGGCCTTGAGCTCCCGCCGGTCGAGCTGCGAGAGCCGGCCGTAGGCCGGAAACCGGGCGATGGCGAAGTACACCGACCCGTCCTCGCCCCGGTAGGCGACGCCCTTGGCCAGCAGCCCTTCGATCAGCGTGATCATCGGCGCGATGTAGTCCGTCGCCCGCGGGTAGATCGAGGCGTCCGCGATCCGGAGGTAGCGCCGGTCCTCGTGAAAGGCGTCGATGTACTGCTGCACGTATTCGCGGAGCGGCTGGCCGGCGGCCACGGCGCCGCCGATCGTCTTGTCGTCCACGTCGGTGAGGTTCATGACGTGGAAGACCTCGTACCCGCTCGCCTCGAGCCAGCGGCGCAGGAGGTCCTCGAACAGGAACGTCCGGAAGTTGCCGATGTGGGCGTAGTTGTAGACGGTGGGCCCGCAGGTGTAGAGCGTGACCCGCCCCGGCTGGAGGGGAACGAACGGCTCGATCTGGCGGGTGAGCGTATTGTAGAGGCGGAGGCTCATCCGCCCGCCGCCCCGGCCGCGGCGTGGGCGACCGGATCGATGCCCGCCGGGCCGCCTTCGACGCGCACGTGCACTCGGCGCTGCGGGAACGGAATCTCGAGCTTCTCCTGGTCGAACCGGTTCTTGATCCGCCGGCGGAACTCGCGGGCGACGGTCCATTGCGAGCCCGGCTGGGTGCGGATCATCGTCCGGAGCACCACCGCGCTGTCGCTCAGGGACTCGACGCCGAGCACCTCGACGGGGCCGTCGAGCTGGGAGCCCCAGGTCTTGTCGGTGGAGAACTGCGCGGCCTCGTCCCGCAGCACCTCGAGCGCCCGGTCCACGCTTTCATCGTAGGGGACGCCCACGTCCACCACGGCGCGGGACCAGCCGCGGGTCTTGTTGCTCACGACCTTGATCTCGCTGTTGGGGACCACGTGCATGATCCCCTCGCCGTCCCGGAGCACCACGACGCGGAGGGTCATCTTCTCGACCACCCCGCTCTTGCCGGCGACCTCGATCACATCCCCGATCGCGAACTGGTTCTCGAACAGGATGAAGAACCCGGAGATCACGTCCTTGACCAGGCTCTGCGCACCGAAGGACACGGCGAGGCCGAGGATGCCGGCGCCCGCGAGGATCGGCCCGATGTCGATGAAGACGTTGAAGGTGAGCAGCACCGCGACGGCGAACACGACCACCCGGCCGACGCTCCGGAGCAGCTGGGAGATCGTCTGCCCCCGGCGCTCGCGCAGGGTCGTGACCGAGTCGTCGCCGTCGTCGACCGCGACCTCGATCCGCCGGGCGGCGAGCCGGACCACGCGGTAGGCGAACCAGGCCAGGACCCAGATCCCGAACACGCGGAGGCCGTTCCGCGCGAGCTCCTCCCCATCGATCCTGAGGATGGCGGCGAGACGGCGGAGGACTTCACCGAAGGTGAAGAGCGGGGCGAGGTTGAATGCGAGCATAGGCCTGGTCGAAAGCGAAACCTAACCTAGAGACCCGCCCTGCCGTGCGTCAACCGGAACGGCCCCCGTCGTACGCGATCCACGTGGCGGCCACCGGCACGCGAGCCGCGGCGCAGGCCGCCAGGGCCGGCTCCGCGCCGTCGAGCCCGATCGGCAGGGCGATGCGCCCCTGGGTGACGCGGAGGCCGGGATACATGGCCCGGAGCGCCTGCACCTCCGGCAGGTAGGGGGCGCCGACCACGATCTGAAGCGTGCGCCATGCGATCAACTGGTCGGCCTCGAGCACGATGGCCGCCTCACCGTCCCGGACGAGCACGCGGGCGCAGCGGCGGAGCAGGTACCCCAGGTCGGCACTGGCGAGGAGGGCGCGTCCGCCGGCGCGCAGGTGCAACGGCCACCGGCCCATGCGCACCCAGGCGCCGAGAGGATCCCCGGGGTGTGACAGGCCAAGCGCGCGGCGGAGCGGGAAGGAAGTTGGAAGGCGGGAAGGGGCGCCGGGGAGCATGGCGGACGATGGGGCCGGACGAGTGCCGGAGCGCCAATCGAAATCTGGTGCAGCCGGTGCAAATCGCCGCGGCCACCTGGAGTCACCCTGCGCGACATAACGCGACGTCATCTCAGGCCGTGCGGCGCGCCTGGTCGTGGCGAGTCCGCGCGGTGATGACAGCGTCGACGAGCGGCCCGGGATCGAACCGCACCGGATCGGTGGCCGGGAGCCCGGTCTCGTCCGCCGCCACCTCGCAGGCGCGCCGCGCCTCCGCGTCGGTCATGTCGAAGGTATTGAGCGAGATGCCGATGACCTTGGTCGGATGCACCGCCGACCCGATCGCCTCGTACAGGCGGATGTACTCGGTGAGCGGTGGGATCCGGAGCCAGGCGGCCTGGCGATAGTCGCCGATGTACTCGCGGGTGGACTGGTGGCACAGGATCAGCGCATCCGGACACGAGCCGTGCATCAGCCCGAGCGTGACGCCCGAATAGCCAGGATGGTTGATGCTGCCCTGCCCCTCGACCAGCACCACGTCCGCGTCCTTCGCGCCTTCCAGCACCAGCCGCTCCGCCGCGCCGGCGATGAAGTCGGCGACCACCGCGTCCACCGCGATCCCCCACCCCTGGATCATGATGCCGGTCTGGCCCGTGGCCACGAACCGGGTCCGCACGCCCCGGTCGTTCAGCCTTCTGCGTGAGCTGGAGCTGCGCCGTCATCTTGCCGACGTTGCAGTCGGTCCCGACCGTCAGCACGACCAGCGGGTCGACCGTCTTCGCGAGCCCCGACGCGATCGGGAGATCGGCCGGCGGCCGCCGCAGGTCGAAGATCTTCCGCCCGCCCGCGCGCGCCTTCTCGGCCAAGCAGCGGATCGTCACCGAGGAAGGTGTGGAGCCCGCTCCAGAGGTCGCAGCCGTGGTCGAGCGCCTCCGCCAGCCAGGCGCGCCACTCGGCCGGCATCCGGCCGCCCTGCGGCGCGATGCCGATCAGCACCGCCGTGGGCCCGCGCGCGAGCCCCGCCTTCATCGAGCCCACGATCGGAATCGACCCGCCGAAGCCCAGGACGTCCTGCACCGTCTTGCCGGCCTGTTGGCGGTCGAGCACACCGACCGTCCGCTCGGGGAGGTAGCGGATGACCGAATTGGCGGTCTTGGAGGTCATCGGCGCGAAGTCGCCGTCGGCGACGATCAGGAAGCGTGGTGCGCTCATGCGGTCAGGAGTGAGTGGGTTGGAGAGCCGGCTCGGCGTCGGCGGGGATGGTGCCCGACGGCGCGGTGACGCTGATCGGATCCCCGTACACCTCGCCCAGCAGGATGTGGCGCACGAGGATCATCACCAGCGCCAGGATCGGCACCGCGATGATGAGCCCCCCGAGCCCGAACAGCTTTCCGATGAGCAGAACGCCGGCGATCGTGATGACCGGCGGCAGGTTCACCTGCCGCTCCATCACGACCGGGGCCACGAAATTGGCCTCGATGAGGTGGACCACCACGCCCAGCGCGCCGACCAGCAGCGCCTTGGTGACGCCGAAGGCGCCGAGGGCAAACAGCGCGGGCAACAGCGTGGAGAGCAGGACGCCGAAGAACGGCACGATGGCCGCCACGCCGGCGAAGACCCCGAACGCGAGGAAGTACGGCATTCCGAGCGCCCACAGGCCCAGCGTCGTGAGCGCGGCGAGCAGCACCATCGCGATGATCTGGCCGATGACCCACGCGCGGATCGTGACGTTGAGATCGCCCAGGATGGCGCGGGCCAGCGGGCGCCGCGGCGGAGGAGCCAGTGCCACGACGCCGTCGGAGTAGACCCGGGGATGCCGGGCGAGAAAGATCGCCATCACCAGCACGCTCACACCCTCGATGAGCACCTCGACACCGCCCTTGAGGTACGGCACGGCCGCGCCCCGGAGAAACCCGAGGATCTCGGACAGTGCGTTGGCGAGCACCCCCGGCTGGCCGTCGGCGCCGGGCGTGACGCTCCGGCGGAGCACCGGGATGCTCCCGATGAACTGGTTGAGGTTGGTGTCGAGGCTGGCGAGGTAGCGCGGCAGATTGGTGAGCAGGTCCTGCACCTGGGCGGTGACCGGCGGCGCGATCAGCAGGATCACGCCCACCAGCGCTCCCATCGTCGCACCGACCGCCAGGGCGAGGCCCAGCGGCGTGGGTATGCCGAGCCGGCGGTGCAGCAGATCAGTCAGCGAGTTCAGGTAGATGGCGAGGATGACGGCCAGGAACACCACCAGCAGGATGTCGACCGTCTTGATGGCCAGGGCCACCAGCGCGACGGCCAGCAGGAGCCGCCCGATGGGGAAGCTCCGCCGGCCGTTCGGTGCGGGCACTGCCATCAGCGGGTGGACCCTTCGTCTCCTTCTTCCACGAGCTCGGCATCGTGGACGTCGGCGTTCCCCTTGTTGAGCTGACGGCTCGGCTGGCCCTGCCCCGCCCCGAGCAGACCCATGCGGGACTTGAGCTCGATGAGCTGCTGGTCGGAGCTGCCCTTGTACTCGAGGGCCTCGAACTGCTTGGCGAGCCGGTCGCCCGAGACCTCCTCGTTGAGCTCGGCCGACGCGATGGCGCGGCGCTCGGTGGCCTCGATCTTCTCGGCCATCCGCTCGAACGACTCGAAGGCGCTCTTGTCGGACATCCCCGACATGGTCTCCTGGATCCGCTGCTGCGCCTCGGCCCGCTTGGCCCGCGCCACCAGGATGTTCTTCTTGCGCTTGGCCTCTTCGATCTTGTCGTTGAGCTGCCGGAGCGAGAGCTTGAGCGCGTCGGTCTCGGCCTTGTGCTTGAGCCAGGTCTCGTGCAGCTGCTGGGCGCCCTGCATGTGCTCGTTGTACCGGCCGAGCGCCTGCTTGGCCATGTCGTCCCGGCCCTCCTGCACGGCCAGCATGGCGCGGCGCTCCCAGTCCTCCGCCTGCTTCTTCATGTTCTCGGCGTCGGACTGGAGCTTCTTCTCGTCGGCGATCGCCGAGGCCACCTGCTGCTTGGCCTTGGCGAGGTTCGTCTTCATGTCGACGATGAGCTGGTTGAGCATCTTCTCCGGGTTCTCGGCTCGCGAGATCAGGTCGTTGATGTTCGACCGGAGCAGGGTCCCAAGACGGTCAAAGAGTCCCATGTCGCTTCACCTTTCCCGGTACGGAGCGAGCGTGGCGAGGTGCGAGGCCAGCGCCAGCGTGATCGAGTCGAAGCTCGCCTCGAACTCGCTGAAGTCCAGGTTCTCCAGCTCGAGCGTGTCGGTCAGGACGACGTGGTTGCCCTCGAGGCCGTAGGAGCCGTGCACCAGCTCGCGGGCGTTGTACTCCAGCAGCTGCCGAAACAGCTCCGAGCGCCGCGGCTCGCTCTCGGGCAGCTCCATCACCCGGACGCGGAGAATGACGACCGGCGGGGCGAAGTGCACCACCACCTCGGCGTCATCCCGCCGTCCGGGCGAGCCACAGGTTCGGCTCGATCTCGGCGACCGTCAGGCCGCCGCCGTCGAGGCGGTCCAACCAGGATTGAATGTCTTCGCGGGTGATCATCGTTGCGCTCCCCCGTGCAGCTGGTCGGCCTCGCGCGCCTGCGCCAGGAGACGCTCGGCGAAATCTAACCGCTCCTCCACCTCGGCCAATCGGCCGCGCAGCTCTTCCACCTCGCCCAATCGGCCGCGCAAGTCTTCCACCTCGGCCTGCGAGCGGCAGCGTCACTCGCCGCCCGACGCCCCGCGAATCCGCCCGGCGAGGGCGACCCCGATCGGTCCCGTGAGGATCTTCGCCATCCCGATCGCCAGCGCGACCAGCGCGATGGCGTCCGGCGCCGTGAACTGCATTCCCCCTCCTACCGTTGTAGCCGGTCCGGCTCCCGCGATTGGGCCAGCATCCGCTCGGTGAAGTCGAGCCGCTCCTCGAGCTCGGCGATCCGGACCTGGAGCTGGTCGACTTCGCCGAGCCGCTGTTGCAGGTGCTCCACTTCGCCGCGGAGCGCCGCGTCCTGGCCTCCCCGCCCCTCCAGCCGCCGCGCCAGCGCCCGCACCAGCGGCCACAGCACGATGGTGCACGCGGTCATCACCAGGAGCACGATCATCACGATCGCCGGCGAGTCCAAGCTCGTGGCGATCATGTTCGGATCGAAGGGAATGCTCGGAGGATCGGGAATGGGCGGTACCGCCTGGAGCAGCATCATGTCGTACCCCCTTGCCGCAGCTCGCCGGCCTGCCGCTCCTGCAGCAGGACCCGCTCGGTGAAATCGAGCCGTTCCTCGAGCTCGGCGAGCCGCGTCCGCAGCTCGGCGACCTCGCCGTCCTGCGCGGCGCCCGAGAGGCGGTCACCCCCGATCCTGCGGGCCAACGCCTCGCCGATGGGGCTCCGGAGGAGCCTGGTGAAGGCCCACGCCGACCGTGGCGATCACGATAAGGATCATCGCCTGATCGGGACTCATTGGCTCGCCTCGATCTTCCCGGGCTCCTGCCGCTGAGCGAGTAACCGCTCCGCGAAATCGACCCGCTCGTGCAGCTCCGACACCTCGGCGCGGAGGGCGTCCACCTCCGCCAGCAACTCGGGATCCGTTCCCGGCTGCGCGCCGTGGGACCTGATGCGCTCCGCCAGCGCCCGTCCCACCGGGCTGACGGCCAGGAGGAACAGGGTCCCTCCTCCGAAGATGAACGTGATCGCGAGTACGCCTTCCATATCCATACCTGAGTCCTCCGAGGTCGACCTTACGGCGCCTCGACCCCCAATGTTTCAGGGCGCAACGCGTGAAGGCGGCAGCGGCTCGAGGACTAGACCAGCTCGACCGCTTCGATCGCGCCGAGCGAGACGGCGATCTCGGTATCGTCGCTGCCGGCCGGCCGGAGGTAGACCTCGTGGGCGGTCACGTGGGTGTCGACGCTCGTCGGAATGCCGACGACCTCGGTCCGGTCCGTCGTCGTGATCCGGACGGCTTGCTCGTGCCCGCCGGCGTAGCCCAGCAGCGAGACGATGTCTTCGTAGGTCATGGGGTCCCCCATGGAGGTAGGACCCCTAATGTAGGCCTTCGACGGGCGGAGCCGCAACGCGGTCCGCCCTGCTGGATTCAGTGGCTGGCGGCGCGCTGCCTGCGGTGCCGCGCCGGGGCAAGCAGGTTCTGGTCGAGGTACCGCGTGATGAGCGAGAACAGGTGGAGGCGTGGTGTTCTTCCCCTGGCAGATGCAGTGGGTCCGGTTCGGGTACTCCATCATCTGGAACGGCTTGTTGGCGGCCACGAGGGCGTTGATGAGCATCTCGCTGTTCTGGAAGTGGACGTTGTCGTCGCCCCCGCCGTGGACCAGGAGCAGGTTGCCCTTGAACCCATCCACGTAGCTGATCGGCGACCCTCGGTCGTAGCCTGCGCGATTCGTCGTGATCAGCCCGTTGAAGCGCTCGGTGTAGACGTTGTCGTAGAGCGCCCAGTGGGTCACGGGCGACACCGCGACGCCGGTCCGGTAGATGTCGGGATGCTGGAACAGCACGTTCAGGGTCATGAACGCCCCGTAGCTCCAGCCCCAGATGCCGACGCGGCTGGGATCGACGTACGGCCGCTTGAGCAGCGTCCGGGCGGCGACCGCCTGGTCCTCCGTCTCGAGCACGCCGAGCTGTCCGTAGATCGCCTTGCGCCAGGCGCGGCCGAGCGGCGCGGGGGTGCCCCGGTTGTCCACGATGGCCACGAGATAGCCCTTCTGTGTGAGCATCGTGTGCCAGAGCCAGTACCCACCCCACTGATCCTTGACCTCGGCGTTGCCCGGGCCGCCGTACACGAAGAACAGCAACGGATACCGGCGCGTCGAGTCGAAGTCCGCCGGCTTCATCAGCACGCCCGGCATTTTGGCGCCACCGGCGGTCGGGATCGTGAGCCACTCGACTTGTCCCCGTCGCAAGCCCGCGACCCGGGCGCGTAGCGGCGCGTTGTCGACCAGCGTCCGAATGACCTGGTTGCCCGGCAGCCGCACCAGCCGGATGACCGGCGGGTTGCCGAGGCTCGAGTAGGTCTCGATGGCGGCCTTGAAGTTGGGCGCGCGATCGTAGGCGTGGGTGCCCGGCTCGGTCGCCGGGCTGATACGCTCCGCCTTGCCCTTGCCGTCGAGCCGGGTCCGAAAGAGGTATTTCTGCGTCGGATTGTCGGGAGACGCGACGTAATAGAGCCAGCCGCCCTTGTCGTCGACGCCCTTCACCTCGAGCACATCGAAGTCGCCCGGGGTCACGAGGCCGCACCGACTTGCCGTCGCGCGAGACGGCGTACACGTGCTTCCACCCGTCGCGCTCGCTGACCCAGGTGAACTCCTTGCCGCCCTTGAGCCAGACCAGGTCGTCGACCACGTCGACCCAGGTCGAATCGCGCTCGGTCAACACGGTCCGGACCTGGCCGGTGCGGGCATCGCCGAGCATGACCTCGTCGGTGTTCTGCAGCCGATTCAGCCGCTGGAGGATGACCTCGTCCGACCCGGCCGCCCAATCCATCCGGGGGATGTAGTGCTCGCGGGGGTCGCCTTCGATCTCGAGCCAGCGGGTGGCCCCTCCCGCGGCGGGAACGATCCCCACGCGCGCCGCGGAATTCTCCTCTCCCACCTTGGGATACTGGACCGGGATCACCCGTGAGTAGAGCGAGTCGGTGTTGTTGACCAGGTCGAAGCTCCTGACCCGGTCCGCGTTGAGCTGCCAGAACGCGATGCTCCTGCCGTCCGGACTCCAGCGCCAGCCGTCGGCGTAGTAGTTCATCAGCTCCTCTTCGTAGACCCAGTCGAAGGTGCCGTTGATCAGGGTCCGGGAGCCATCCGTCGTGAGGGCGGTGATGGCGCCCGAGGCGAGATCCTCCACGTAGAGATTGTTCTCGCGGACGTACGCGACCCGGCCGCCGTCGGGGGAGAACTTGGCGAACATGAGGGTCGAGGGCTTGGCCTCGCGGCCGCCCAGCTGCCGAAGCGCGCCGTTCGCGCGGTCGAGCACCCAGTAGTCGCCGCGGGTGTTGAGGCGCCAGACCGGCCGCGTGTTGGTGAAGACCAGCAGCTTCCGGCCGTCGGGTGACCAGGCGTAGTCCTCGACCGCCAGCGGGCCGTCGGCACCCTTGGGCGTCAGCTCGCGCGCGGTCACCATCACCTCGCGCCGGCCGCTCTCCACGTCGTACCGGATGAGGTCCTCGCCCTGCCCGTCGGCCGTGGGCTCGAGCGTCGTGTAGGCGGCGCCGTCGCCAAGCCAGCGGGAAGGCCCGAATTTCTGGGGCGCGAACTCGCCGGAGCCGTAGACCCGGGTCAGCGTGAGCAGGCTCGAATCGGCCTGCTGGGCCGCCGCAGGGGACGCGAGCAGAAGCAGGGCCGCGAGCGAGCCGGCAAGGTGGCGACGAATCACGAGTTATCCCGAGAGTGATTGGTTGCGATGCGGGAGGGCCCGGACTATTTGTTCGTTTCAGTATACCCGGGCCGCCAGGGCGGAGCACCTGCCATACTTCGGTGGCAAGGCCGGCTTGGTTTCAGCATGGACGATCGTGGTTCTCACTCGCGAGGCAGGCATGACGTTTCGCATTGGCAGCGACTTCTCCCGTGCGGTATTGATGGCGGCCTCGCTCGGTACGGCCGCGGGGTGCTCCAGCCGGACGCCCGAGCCGTCGGGCGGGGCGGCGCCTGCTGCCGAGCGCGCGTCGACGACCGCGACCGCGTCGGCGGCAGCGCGGGTCGCCGCGCAGCCGGCGGATTCCCCGCCCGTCGCTGACCGGCGGCCCCGAGCGCGCCGGCCGCGGCGGACTCAGAGTACGTAAAGTGGGACCCCGCCACCAAGACGGTGACCTTCAGGCTCGTCGCGGGGCCGTTCGAGTTCAACCACTTCACCAACGGCGGCGGCACCCTGACGGTGCCGGCGGGCAGCACCAACGTCTGGAACTTCCTGCAGAACGACGGCACGCCGCACAGCGCGGAAGTCGCGTCGGGGACCGGGCCGATGCCGAACTCCGGCGGCGACCCCGCGATTCCGCGGGCCTACACCAACAAGGTGGTCGAGGGGATGGCGCAAGGGGAGACGGATGTCATCCGGTTCACCGCGCCCGACACCGGGAGCTACCGGATCATCTGCGGGGTGCCGGGGCACGCGCTGAGCGGGATGTGGATCTGGCTGAAGATCGATCCGGCCGCGAAGGCGCCGACCTTCGGGGCGACGCCGAAAGTGACGAGCGCGGTGCGCGAGTCACCCTGAACGAAGTGAAGGGGGCATGCCGGGTGATGCCCCCTTCGCTCCGCTCAGGGTGACGCGCCTCCAGTCGACGGCCCCAGCGCCTTCCGAAGAAACCATCCCGTGTGGCTCGTCTCGATCGTCGCCACCTCCTCCGGCGTTCCCGCCGCCACCACCAGCCCGCCGGCCTCCCCGCCCTCCGGGCCCAGGTCGATGATCCAGTCCGCCGTCTTGATGACGTCGAGGTTGTGCTCGATCACCACCACGCTGTTCCCCTTGTCGACCAGCCGGTGCAGGACTTCGAGCAGCAGCCGGACGTCCTCGAAATGGAGGCCGGTGGTCGGCTCGTCGAGAATGTAGAGCGTGCGGCCCGTGTCCCGCTTGGCGAGCTCGGTGGCCAGCTTGACCCGCTGGGCCTCGCCACCGCTGAGCGTGGTGGCCGCCTGGCCCAGGTGGATGTAGCCCAGCCCGACGTCGTTCAGCAGCTCGAGCTTCTCCGCGATGCGCCGCTGGTTGCTGAAGAAGTCCATCGCGTCGGCCACCGTGAGGTCGAGCACGTCGGCGATGCTCCGGCCCTTGTAGCGCACTTCCAGCGTCTCGCGGTTGTACCGCCGGCCCTTGCAGACCTCGCACGGCACGTAGACGTCCGGCAGGAAGTGCATCTCGATCTTCACCAGCCCATCGCCCTGGCACGCCTCGCAGCGCCCGCCCTTCACGTTGAACGAGAAGCGGCCCGGGCCGTAGCCGCGCATCTTGGCGTCCGGGAGCTGGGTGAAGAGCTCGCGGATCGGGGTGAACAGCCCGGTGTAGGTGGCGGGGTTGGACCGCGGCGTCCGCCCGATCGGGCTCTGGTCGATGTCGATGACCTTGTCGATCCGGTCCAGCCCCTCGATCCGCGTGTGCGCCCCCGGCACCACCTTGGCGCGGTAGAAGTGCCGCGCCAGCGACTGGTAGAGGATGTCCGTCACCAGGGTCGACTTGCCCGAGCCCGACACCCCCGTGACCGCCGTGAACACGCCGAGCGGGATGTCGACCGTCAGATTGCGCAGGTTGTTGGCGCGGGCCCCGACGATCCGCAGCCGGTGCTTGGCCTCCGCCTCGCGCCGCCCGCCCGGCACCGGCACCCGGAGCTCGTTCCGCAGATACCGCCCCGTGAGCGAGCTCGGATGCTGCCGGATGTCCTCGACGGTTCCCTCGGCGATCACCTCGCCGCCGAAGCGCCCCGCGCGCGGCCCCAGGTCGATGACGTGGTCGGCCGCCGCGATGGTGTCGGCGTCGTGCTCCACCACGATGACGGTGTTGCCCAGATCGCGCAGGCCGCGCAGCGTCCCCAGCAGGCGCTCGTTGTCGCGCTGGTGCAGCCCGATGCTCGGCTCGTCGAGAATGTAGAGCACGCCCACCAGGCGGGAGCCGATCTGCGTCGCCAGCCGGATGCGCTGGGTCTCGCCGCCCGAGAGCGACGTGGCGCCGCGGCCGAGCGTGAGGTAGTCGAGACCCACGTCCCGGAGAAAGCGCAGCCGGTCGGTGACTTCCTTGAGGATGGGGCCGGCGATGTCGGCGTCGAGCCCCGAGGCTCGCCCGTTGCTCCGAAGCGGGATGCTCTCGAAGAACTCGATCGCACGACCGACCGGGAGGTCCACCACGTCGCCGATGCCGTGGCCGTGCACCAGCACCGCCAGGCTCTCGGCTCTGAGCCGCTTGCCGCCGCAGGTCTGGCACGGCTGCTCGATCATGAACTCCTCGAGCGACGTCCGCACCGCGTCGCTGGACGACTCCCGGTACCGCCGCTCGACGTTCCGGAGCACGCCCTCCCAGTCGCTCTCGTACTCGCCCCGGCCGCGGGCGCCGTCGGTCTGGAACTTGAAGCGCCCGGGCGCGCCGTGGAGCAGCGCGTGCTGCGCCGCGGCGCTGTGCTCGCCCCAGGGGGCGTTGAGGTCGAACTTGAACGCCTTGGCGAGCGTCGGGAGCACGACCTTCCGCAGGTAGCCGGTCGGCTCGCCCCACGGCAGGATCACGCCCTCGAGGATGGAGATGCTGGCATCGCCCAGCACGAGGTCGGCGTTCACGTCGCGCCGGGTGCCGACGCCGTGGCAGTCGGGACAGGCGCCGAAGGGCGAGTTGAACGAGAACTGCCGGGGCTCGAGCTCGGGGAGCGAGAGTCCGCACACCGGACAGGCGAAGCGCTCGGAGAACGTCACCGGCTCGCGCTCCGATGGGCTGCGTCCGTACCGCACCACCTCGACGATGCCGTCGGCGGTCTTGAGCGCGGTCTCGATCGAATCGGTGAGGCGCGAGCGGTCGTCGGCCCGCACCACCAGCCGGTCGACCATCACCGCGATGTCGTGGTTCTGGCGCCGGTTGAGCGCGGGGACGTCGGCTAGGTCGTACGTTTCGCCGTCCACGCGGACGCGGACGAAGCCGCGCTTCCGCACGTCGTCGAGCAGGTCGCGGAACTCGCCCTTGCGGCCGCGCACGATCGGCGCGAGCACCTCGATCCGGGTCTCGGCCGGCCAGGCGAGGACCGAGTCGGTGATCTGCGCCGCGCTCTGCCGGGTGACCGGCGTGCCGTCGTTGGGACAGTGCGGGATACCGACCCGCGCCCAGAGCAGCCGCAGGTAGTCGTAGATCTCGGTCACCGTGCCGACCGTCGAGCGCGGGTTCTGGCCGGTGGTCTTCTGCTCGATCGAGATCGGCGGGCGAGAGCCCCTCGATCGCGTCGACGTCGGGCTTCTCCATCAGCCCGAGGAACTGGCGGGCGTACGCGGAGAGTGATTCGACGTAGCGCCGCTGCCCCTCGGCGTAGATGGTGTCGAAGGCGAGCGAGGACTTCCCCGAGCCCGAGAGCCCGGTGATGACGGTGAGCCGATTGCGGGGAATCGAGACGGAGACGTTCTTGAGGTTGTGCTCGCGCGCGCCCCGAACGACCAGGTATTCCTGAGCCATAGCCCCGAAAGGTACCCGAAGCCGGTCCCGAGGGTCAACGGGTTACGGTGGGAGGGGGCCTCACCTTAGCATTCAGCGACCTCGATGACATTCTCTCCCGAAGAACCGACCGGCGGCGTGGCGTCGGCCGCGGCAGTGGGCGATCCGGCGGCAGCGGCGACGCCGCCGAAACGGACACCCGCCCCGGCCGAGCGGCTGCTCGAGCGTGCGGACGCGCTCGCCGCCGGGGCGCGGCCGGTCGACGCCGTGGCGGTGTATCGCGAGCTGCTGGCCGCGGAGTCCGGACACGTCGATGCCCGGCTCCATCTGGCCCGCCTGCTGGTCCAGCTCGAGGAGTACGAACAGGCGCTGGTTCTCCTCGCCGACACCCTGCGCAACGCCCCCGATCAAACGGAGTTCCTGGTGCTCCGCGGAGGGATCTTCACCCACCTCCGGCGGTACGAGGAGGCGGACGGCGACCTCCGGCGGGTGCTCCGGCTGTACCCGTCGCACGCGCCGGCGCATCTCGAGCTCGGCCGGCTGCTCTGGCGGAAGGGGCTCGCCGGCGAAGCCGCGACCTACTTCCGTCGGGCGCTCGAGTTCCAGCCCGAGAGCGCGCGCATCTGCGCCAGCCTGGGCGACGCCCTCAATCAGGCGGGCGACCTGGCGGGTGCGCAGGCCGCGCTGCAGCGGGCCCTCGAGCTCGACCCGCGCGATTCCAAGACCCACCATCTGATGGGACGAGTGTTCGACCGGCTGGGCCGGCCCGACGAGGCCCGCGACATGTACGAGCGCTCCCGGGAGCTCGCCGGCGGGTGATTCGGGTCGTCGTCGGCGAGCTCGGTCGGGAGGCGGTGGACGCGGTGCTTCGGCCGGCGGATGCGAGGCTCGCGCCGGTCGGGTGCCGCCGCCGTCCGGCTCGACGAGCTCGGCGGCGAGGATTTCGCGAAGGAACGGCGCACCGCGACCCCGCTCGAGGCCGGCGCCGCCGTCGTGACCGGCGCTGGCGCGCTGGCCGCCGACTTCGTGCTGCACGTGGTGGTGGCGGACGAGCGCGGGGCGGCGGGCCGGGAGCAGGTCGCGGCGCGCGCTGGTGTCCGCGTGGCAGCGCGCGGGCGACTGGGGCCTCGCACGCGTCGCCGCACCGCTCGTGGGCATGGCGAACGGGCAGCTCACGGTCGAGGCCTCCGCGGAGCTCCTGGTGGAAACGTTTCCGGGGCCGGAGGGACGGCACGAGCCGCCCGAGCTCCGGATCGTGGTCGACGCGCCGGCGGAGCGCGACGTGGTCGAAGCCATCGTGCGGAGGAAGACGTGATCCGGTTGCACCAGCTCACCAAGCGCTACGACAAGTTCACCGCGGTCGACGGCATCGACCTGGACGTGCCCCGCGGCGAGCTCTTCGGCCTGCTCGGGCCCAACGGCGCGGGGAAGACGACCTCGATCCGGATGATCGCGGGCATCCTCCGTCCCACCAGCGGCAGCGTCACGATCGGCGGCATCGATATCCAGGCGCGGCCGCTCGAGGCCAAGGCCCGGCTCGGCTACATCCCCGACCGGCCGTTCGTGTACGACAAGCTCACGGGCGGCGAGTTCCTCCGCTTCGTCGCGGCGCTCTACGGCCTCCAGGGCCCGGTGGTGGAGCGCCGGATCGACGAGCTGATGGCGATGTTCGAGCTGGTGCCCTGGAAGGGCGAGCTGACCGAGACGTACAGCCACGGCATGCGCCAGAAGCTGATCATCGCCGGAGCGCTGGTCCACCGGCCCGAGGTCATCGTGGTGGACGAGCCGATGGTCGGCCTCGACCCCAAGAGCGCCCGCCTGCTCAAGGAGCTCTTCCGCGAGTTCGTGACCCGCGGCGGCACGGTGCTCATGAGCACCCACACGATGGAGATCGCCGAGGTGATGTGCGACCGGATCGCCATCGTCTACCGCGGGAAGATCGCGGCCCAGGGCACCATGGACGAGCTCCGGCGGCAGACGTCCTCGGAAGGGCATGAGCCTCGAGGACCTCTTCCTCAAGCTGACCGGCGGCCACCAGACCGTCCGGCTGGACGCCGTGCTCGACGGATGACCGCGCCCGGACGGATCCAGCCAGGCGTGTGGACGATCCTCACCCCCAGGTGGCGGGGAGCGCTCGCGCGCGTGCGCCAGGAGCGGAAGTCCCGGGCGAAGTTCGTCCTGCTGGCGTTCACCGGCATCGGCTTCTGGACGGCGGTGTTCGGGGTCGCCTGGCGGGTGCTGCGCTACATCCAGAACGTGCAGGAGATCGGCGCCCTCCTCGCCGGCAAGATGCTCAGCGTCATCCTGCTCGCGTTCCTGTCGATTCTGCTGCTCTCGAACATCATCACGGCACTCTCGACCTTCTTCCTCGCCAGGGATCTCGATCTCCTGGTCGCGGCGCCGATCGGCTGGTTCCGCCTGTACCTCTCCAAGCTGGGCGAGACCATCGTGCATTCGTCGTGGATGGTGGGGCTGCTGGCGCTGCCCGATCTTCACCGCCTACGGCGTGGTGTTCTCCGGCGGGCCGTTCTTTCCGTTCGTGGCGATGGCCGCGGTGGTGCCCTATCTCGCGCTTCCGGCCGTGGCCGGCGCGATCTTCACGGTGCTGCTGGTGAACGTCTTCCCCGCCCGCCGGACGCGCGAGCTGCTGGGGCTGGTGGGCCTGGGAGCGGTGGCCGCGGTGGTGCTCATGCTGCGCTTCATCCGGCCCGAGCGGCTCGCCCGGCCGGAGGGGTTCCAGAACTTCCTGGACTACCTGGCGGTGCTGAAGACGCCGACGAGCCCGTGGCTGCCGAGCGAGTGGGCATCCGAGATGATCATGAACTGGCTCACCCGGGTCTCGGACCCGTGGCCGATCGTCAAGCTGTGGGGCGCGGGCCTGCTCGCGCTCGCGGCGGGGGCGGCGGTGCACCGCCAGCTGTTTCTCCTGGGCTACTCGAAGGCGCAGGAGGGCGCCTCGCGGAAGGTGCGCCGGACGCTCCGCGGCCCCGCCTCCACCCTGCTGAACTGGCTGCCGCCGCAGAAGCGCGAGTTCCTGTTCAAGGACATGCGGCTCTTCTTCCGCGACAACACCCAGTGGAGCCAGTTGATCCTGCTCGCCGTGCTGCTGATGATCTACATCTTCAACATCAAGTCGCTGCCGATCCATTCGGGCGAGCGGGTTCCGTTCGCGCTGGTGACGATCATCTCGTTCCTCAACCTGGGTCTCGCCGGGCTTCGTGCTGTCCGCGGTCGCGGCACGGTTCATCTTCCCCGGCATTTCGCTCGAGGGCCGGCAGATGTGGCTGCTCCGCTCGAGCCCGCTCGACCCCAGGGCCATGCTCTGGAGCAAGTACTGGATGGGGACCGTGCCGCTGCTCGTCCTGGCGATCAGCATCACGGTGCTGACCAACGTACTGCTCCAGGTGAGCCCGTTCATGATGGCGGTCAGCCTGGCGACGATCGTCCTCTACACCCTGGCGGTGAGCGCGCTCGCGCTCACCTTCGGCGTGTTCTATCCCCAGTTCGGCACCGAGAACGCGGCCCAGATCCCGACCAGCTTCGGCGGCATCGTGTACATGATGACCAGCCTGTGCCTGCTGGCGGTCGTGATCATGATCGAGGCGCTGCCGGTCACCGAGCAGCTCCGGGCCTGGCAGCGGGGCGACCAGCTCCACCCGACACCGGCGCTCATCCTCGCGGGCGCGGCGGTGGTGGGAATCTGCGTGACCGCGACGCTGGTGCCGCTCCGGCTGAGCGCCCGCCGGCTGGAGCTGATGGAGTGGTGACATGACGGAGATCGCGGTCGATCTGATCAGCGATACGGTCACCCGCCCCACCCCGGCGATGCGGCGGGCCATCGCCGAGGCCGAAGTGGGCGACGAGCAGAACCGGGAAGACCCGACCGTCAACCGGCTGCAGGAAAAGGTGGCGGAGCTGCTCGGCACCGAGGCGGCGCTGTTCCTGCCGTCGGGCACGATGTGCAACCAGGTCGCCTTCGCCGTGCACTGCCGTCCGGGCGACGAGATCCTGCTGCACGAGCTGGCCCATCCGCTGCTGTACGAGGCCGGCGGGCCGGCGGCGCTGGTCGGCGCCATCATGCGGCCGCTGCCCGGTGCCCGCGGGCTCTTCACCGCCGAGCAGGTGCGCCAGGCCGTGCGGCCGCGGGTGCATTACATGCCCCGCACGCGGGTCCTCTCGGTCGAGCAGACGGCCAACATCGTCGGCGGCGTGTGCTGGCCGCTGGCGCAGATCCAGGAGGTGTGCGCGGCGGGGCACGCGGCCGGACTGGCCTGTCACATGGACGGTGCCCGGCTGATGAACGCGGTGGTCGCGAGCGGGACACCGGCGCGCGCCTTTGCCCGGCCGTTCGACAGCGTCTGGCTCGACCTCACGAAGGGCCTCGGCGCGCCGGTGGGCGCCGTCCTGGCGGGCTCGCGCGCGTTCATCGAGGAGGCCTGGGTCTTCAAGCAGCGCTTCGGCGGCTCGATGCGCCAGGCGGGCATCATCGCGGCCGCCGGCATCTACGCGCTCGAGCACCACGTCGACCGCCTGGCGGAGGATCACGAGCGCGCGCGGCGCCTGGCGCGCGGGCTGGCGGAGCTGCCGGGCCTCGCGGTCGACGCCGACCGGGTGGAGACCAACATCGTGATCTTCGACGTGCGCGGCGCGGGCCTCACGGGCGAGGAGTTCGGCCGGCGGACCGAGCGCTTCGGCGTGCGGTTCACCGTGCTGGGGCCGACGCTGGTCCGGGCGGTCTTTCATCTCGACGTGCCGGCCGATGGCGTGGAGCGGGCGCTGTCGGCGGCGCGGGCGGCGCTCCGGGGGTAGGTCGGTCGGCTGCCGTGAGCGCGGAGCGGTTCGGAGGAGCTCCGGTGAGCTTGGAGCGGCAGTGCTCATTCAACACGAAGGCACGAAGGACACGAAGCCCGACCACCCACCCCAAATGTTTGTGGGCGCGGCGGTGGCTTCGTGGTCCTTCGTGTCCTTCGTGCCTTCGTGGTAAAGGGCCAGCGATCCATGTCCATCGGACACGGGGTTACCGAATTCGATGCCGAGTGGGTGACGAGCTGCGCTCTCGACCTTCACTCCTGAAGCTCCACTTGTTCCACCAAGGGCGGCCATCAGCCGCCCTTTTCCGTTCCCTCCGGCACAATCCCGAATCCCAAGCTCGCATGAGGCACTTCCTACGTTGGGCTCGCCGTCGGACCCGGCGCGGCCGTCCGCGCGTGCGACCCACCCAAGGAGGGAGCCATGTTCCGTCGACTTCACCTCACGACACTCGCCCTGCTGGCCGCCGGCGCGGCCGGTTGCGGCGACCGCGCCGACCCAGGACCCACCGAGCCGGGAGCCACCGGCAAGGCACCCGAGCTTCCGGCTCCTCTCGAGGCAGCGGGCGGCCCCGCTGGCCCGGCGTCCCGCGCGGCACAGGAGCGGCTCGCGCGCCGGCTGGCGCTGGCCCTCGCGGAGGCCGGATTCCGGGCCTACGTCAAGGACGCGCTCGACCGCTCGCCCGTGCGCGAGCACAAGCTTCACCTCCAGCACTTCCTCGGCCGCTCCGGCGGCCGGGCCCGTGCCGCGCTCGCCAGGGGCGCCGGCGAAGCGGGAGTCATCCGTCGATACCGACGCGCGCTCGACCATCGCGCTCGAGGTGTATCTGCCCGTGCGCGGCCCATCGCGCGTCCTGGGGCGGCGGCGAGGACATCCTGGTGGCCACCGCACGGGACGACGGCGAGGCTCCGGTGGCGTACGATACGCGGGGCCGCCGGCGGCTGCTCGACCCGCGCACGCCTCCGGCCACGCCGGTGCTCGCCGTCGTGCCCGTGGAGACCGACTTCAGCAGCGACAGCATCGGCATGATGCTGCCCGAGGACGGGGCGGCGGCGGCGGAGGTGGAGGCGGTGGCGGCATCCCGACGCCCACCCCGCCGGCGGGGCTGTACATGACGTCCGCCCACTTTGTGGAGGATTTTGAAGGTTGGTTGAAGGGCAGCCCCGAATATGAGATCCACATCCTGGGCCAGTCGGGAGCGTCGGATTCGCTCACGAGCTACCAGTGCGCCGGCGAGCACGCGGGTGGGCTCTACGCCTTCGACCAGAACAACCTGGACTGGACCGGCAACGTGCTTCTGTTCACCCAGTCGCAGCTCACCAGCCTACAAGACGGCCCATCCAAACCAGAACGTGCGGATTCTTGCCATCGAGGATGACGACGGGGCCTGCCAGATCCGACTGGACGGGAATCGCTTCAAGACGTTCCAGACCACGCTGCAGAACGACTACCCCAATCTGACGGGGGGCAAGGACAGCACCAGCGGCCTGGCCAGGATCTTCAAGCGGGCCAATGCGCTGCAGCGGATTCTCAGGGCCGCGTACTCCTGGATCACCTCCCAGGATGACCTGATCGGCAACGCCATCGAGGACACCGTCGTCGGCGAGTACCGCAGCGGCGCCAACTGGATCGTCCGCGGCGAGAGCAACGTGACCAAGGGCTGGCTCAAACTTCAGATGCGGTGATCCTCATGCCCAGCACTCGCGCCCGCGCGGCGCTCATCAGCCTGTTGCTCTCACTGGCCGCATCCGACCTCATCGCGCAATGGGGAGTCGCGACGGGCATCAGGGCCCCGCGCTTCTCGGGCGGGGCGGTCGAGCCTGCCACAGGGCGGTCGCTCCGGCCTTACCGGCCGACGATGTGGGAAATCGGAGTCGACCGGATGGGACGCCGCGTGGGCGTGGGGCTGCGGCTCAACTATGCGTCGTCGAGTCTGGCGCTCGAGGGTGACGACGCCTTGGCCGCGGTGAAGGATGCGCTCGAAGTCTACGGTATCGACCCGGAGATCTCGGTCCGCCTGACCCGGATCGGGCCCGAGGGATTGGTCCGGCTCTACGCGGGGCCGCTGTTTGAAGTCTGGAAGCTGCCCGATGTGGGCTCCCACCTGCGCGTGGGGTTCGGGGCGTCGGTGGGTCTGGAAATACCGTTCGGAGGGCGCTGGGTCGGGTCGGCACGGCTCGGCGGCGCGGTGACGCCCTCGTCGCCATTTACCGAGGAGGATCTCGATCCTCCGCTCGAGCCGCGGGCGCTGTGGCGGCGGGAGGCGAGCGCGGCACTGCACTATCGATTGTAGGTCACCGACATCATGGCAGGTGATCCGTCGCAGGCGGTGTCGCTACGCCGCCACCCCGGTGCCGCACTGCTCGCAGAATCGGCTGCCTTGCCCCAGCTCGGCGCCGCAGCCGGCACAGGCGCCGCCCGGCAGCAACCGGTGCCCGCAGGTCGAACAGAACACCGCGTCCGCCTCCGGACGCGGTCCGCAGGTCGAGCAGACAGGAGCCCCAGGCGGTGCCGAGGTCGCAGCGGAGCGGAGGGCGCGAACCCTGGCAGCGATCATGACCTCGACATCGCCACCCCCGTCCTGCCTCTGCCGACGCCTCTGGGCTCCCACCTCCCGGCGCCCTGGCTCCCGCCTCGGCTGCCTCGGCCGATTCCACCCGCAGCGCATCGAGCGCCACCCCGGTGTACTTGCCTTTGAGAAAGGCGTAGTCCTCGTCGCTCAGCTTGCCGGTCTCCCGGTCGAACTCGATCTCCTTGAGCGCGGCCAGCGCCACGCCCTTCGGCGTTTCCTCCGGATCGGGCGGCTCGTACACCGGCGTCCGTGCGCGGCCGGGCAGCACGAGCGGCTGGAGCACCAGCCAAACGGCCGCAAGCCCGACCAGCGCGGCGGCCAGGACTTCCAGTCCCATCAGTCCTCGACCTCGTCGAGCGCCCGCTGGAGCCGGGCCAGTTCCTCGGGGCTCGCCTCCACCGGCGCGGCAGACACGCCCCCTACGGCGGGGGAAGCCAGCGCCGCGCGCCGACGGCTGATCAGCAGGACCAGCGCCGCCCCCGCCGTCGCGATCGCCGCGCCGGGCACCAGGTAGCCGGCCAGGTTGAACCCCTTCGGCTTCGGCGCCATCAGCGCCTTCTCCCCGTACTTCTCGACGAACGCGTCGATCACCTGCTGGGCCGATTTCCCCTGGTTCCGCAGCGCCAGGACCTCGCGATGCAGCTTGGGGGAGTAGGTGCAGGAGAAGTCGGTGGTCCGGCAGGTGAACACGTCGAGCGTACAACCGCAGTTGCAGGCCAATCGGAGCTCGATGGCCTGGATCTCGGCGGCATTCTCCTCGGGGTCCGTCGGGAGACGAGGCCGTCCCACCGCGGATGGATCGCGCAGGGTGCCGATCGCGCCGCGGCCCGCCAGGGAGTCCTGCGCGGCCAATGACGCGGCTGGATCCTGTTGTGGCCGGCGCACGATGAACGCCAGCCCGGCTCCCAGGAAAGCGCGCCGGCCGATCGAGGAGTCTCCCCGTTCGCCTGTCACCCGCTCACTCCTTCCCGGCGCCGACGAGCGACACGCCGTATCCGCCCTGCGCCGGCCGAGCCGGCGCCAGCGTCGGACCGCCGCCCGGCCACATCGTCACGAGGCCGCCAAAGGCCAGCACGAATCCGCCGAACCAGACCCACCACACCAGCGGATTCACGTTGAACCGGTAGACCGCCTCTTCGGTGCCGTCCACCGCGCCCGCGAACACCATGTACAGGTCCTCGCGCAGCCCGCTCCGGATGCCGACCTCGGTCGACGGCTCGAACGTGGGCCGCTTGAAGCTGTCCACGTGCTGCCGCTTCTCGCTCGTCAGCAGCCCCGCGGGCTTCCCATCGATGAAGACCTGCACGGTCGCGGCGCTCACCACGCGGTTGAGCGCCTCGTACTGCGAGATGCCCACGTGAGTGAAGCGATACGTATGGCCGAACGGGCTCCGGAGCTCGACCGATTCTCCCGGCTTGAGCGTGGCTTCGCGCTCGACCTTGAACGCCATCCCCGCGAACGCCACGAAGTAGATGAGGATGCCGGCGTGCACGATGTAGCCGCCGTAGCGCCGCCGGTTTCGCCCGATCAGCCGAAGGAACGCCAGCGGCACCGATTCCCCGTGCATCCGCCGCCGGGCGCGCACTCCGCGGTAGAACTCCTGCACGATCGTCCCGGCCACGAAGCCGGCCAGCGCGATCGCCATCACCGCGTACAGGTCCCGCACGCCCGCGGCGAGGAGCGCCACCAGCGTCACGCTCCCGCTGGTCACCGGGCCGATGAACTGCCGGCGCAGGTTGGCCGGCGAGGCCTTCCGCCAGGCGATGAGCGGCCCGATACCGGTGAGCGCCAGCAGCAGCAGGCCGAGTGGGATGTTGACCCGGTTGAAGAACGGCGGGCCGACCGTGATCTTGGTGCCCCGCACCGCCTCGGAGAGAATCGGGAAGAGCGTTCCCCACAGGACCGAGAACGCGACGCCCACCAGCAGCAGGTTGTTGAACAGGAACGCCGCCTCGCGGCTCAGCATCGACTCGAGCTGCACCTCGGCCTCGAGCAGGGGCCAGCGGGTGTAGAGCAGCGTGAACGACAGCACGGCGACCACCACGAGGAACGCCAGGAAGAAGTAGCCGACGTTCGACTGGGTGAAGCTGTGGACGCTCGCGATGACGCCCGAGCGCGTGATGAACGTTCCGAAGATGCTGAGCAGGAACGTCCCCACGATGAGCCCCAGGTTCCAGCGCTTGAGCATGCCGCGCTTCTCCTGGATCATCACCGAGTGGAGGAAGGCGGTCATCGTGAGCCACGGCAGGAAGCTCGCGTTCTCGACCGGATCCCACGCCCAGTAGCCGCCCCATCCCAGCTCCACGTACGCCCACCACATCCCCAGCGTGATCCCGATCGAGAGGAACAGCCAGCTCACGAGGGTCCACTTCCGGATGGCGTGGATCCAGCCGGTGTCGAGCCGCCGGGAGAGCAGCGCGGCGATGGCGAACGCGAAGGGGATGGTGATGCTGATGTAGCCCAGGTAGAGCATCGGCGGGTGGATGACCATGCCGACGTTCTGGAGCTGCGGATTGAGCCCGCGGCCATCCGCCGGCGTGAAGGCCAGCCGCTCGAACGGATTCGATCCGAACAGCATGACGCTCACGAAGAACGCCACGACCGCCGAGGTGACGGCCGCCACGTAGGGCATCAGGTCGGCGTATCGCCGCGGCGTGAGCAGCTGCGCCAGGCTGGCGAAGATCGAGAGCACTACCGCCCAGAACAGCAGCGATCCCTTCTGGCCAGCCCAGAACGCCGAGAAGACGTAGTACGGCGGCAGGTTCCGGCTGGTGTAGGCCGCCACGTACTCGATGTTGAAGTCGTGGCTGACGAGGCCCTTCCAGAGCGCCAGCGAGGCCACCACCAGGCAGCCGAGCACCGCGTAGACCGAGCGCACGACCGTGGCCGCGAGCTCGGGGCGATCGCGCCAGCGGCCCGAGAAGCCGAAGGCGACGCCCCACAGGCCGAGGAGAAAGGCGGCCCAGAGCGCGAACTGTCCCAGCAGTGTCATGGAAGGCGTCTCAGGCTTTGGGCACGGCCTCGTAGCGCGAGCCGCACTTGGCGAGCACGTCGGTGGCCCGGATGACCCCGTCGCGCCCCAGCCGGCCCTCGACCACGACCTCGATGTCGTTGGCGTCGGTGAAGGTGTCGGGGACGAGGCCGTGATAGGTGACCGGGTAGGTCTTCACCCCGTCGGACACCTTGAAGTCGATCGTTCGGGTGGAATTGTCGCGGCGGACGGAGCCGGGCACGACCTTGGCGCCGACCTTGAACCCGACGTTCTCCACGAAAGTCGGATCCGCGGCCGTCTTCGCGGCCAGCTCCGCCGGCGTCAGGAAGTACACGCCGGTCTCCTTCACGCCCTCGGCGATCAGGAAGCCCACGCTTCCCACGATCAGCGCCGCGCCCAGGAGAAACTTGTGACCCGCCTTCATGGTCTGCCCTTGTTGGCGTGAACCGGTACCCGACCCGGAAAGCTCCTCTCCCGGCCGGGGTTATTCAAGACCCCAGTTGGCCGCCGCCGGCCCGCGCCCAGGCGAGCGCCGCGTCCACGGCCCGCGCCCACCCCTGCCCCAGCGTCCGCCGCTCGGCCGGCGTCGTGACCGGCTCGAACCGCCGGAAGCGCCGTCCGGCGAGAAATTCGGCGCTGCTCTGCCACACCCCCAGCGCCAGTCCGGCCAGACCCGCGGCGCCGAGCGCCGTCGTCTCGACCATGTCCGGCCGCTCGACCGGGATGCCGATGACGTCGGCCTGGAACTGCATCAGCCAGTCGTTGGCGGACGCGCCCCCGTCGACCCGGAGCACGGGCACATCGAAGTCGCCTGCACCCGCCATCGCCTGGAGCAGCTCGGCGCTGCTGAATGCCATCGACTCGAGCGCCGCGCGAGCGAGATGCGCGCGGGTGGTGCCGCGCGTGAGGCCGGTGATCGTCCCGCGCGCGTCGGCCTCCCAGTGGGGCGTCCCGAGCCCCACGAACGCCGGGCACGAAATGCACGCCACCCGTATCCGATACGCTGCGAGCCAGCGCTTCGGTTTCGCCGGCCGTCTGGATGAGGCCCAGCCCATCGCGCAGCCACTGCACGGCGGCGCCGGCGATGAAGATGCTCCCCTCGAGGGCGTAGGCGGGCTCGCCGCGTGGTCCGCAGGCGGCGGTAGCCAGCACACCCGGCGCCGGCACCGGCAGGCGATCGCCCGTGAAGACCAGCAGGAATGCCCCGGTTCCGTAGGTGTTCTTGGCGAGTCCGTCCCGGCAGCAGCCCTGGCCGAACAGCGCGGCTTGCTGGTCGCCCGCGAGCCCGGCGATCGGCAGGCTCGAGCCCAGGTGCTCGGCGTCGATCTCCGCCACCGTCCCCGACGAGGCGACGATGCTCGGCAGCATCTCCTGCGGCACGCCGAAGAGCTCGAGCAGCTCGGGATCCCAGGCGCGCGCGGCCAGGTTGTAGAGCAGCGTGCGCGAGGCGTTGGTGTGATCGGTGACGTGAACCCGTCCTCCGGTCAGGCGGGCGACCAGCCAGCTCTCGACCGTCCCCGCGGCCAGCTCGCCCCGTCCGGCGCGGCGGCGAACGTCGGGGTCGCGCAGCAGCCACTCGAGCTTGGTGGCGGAGAAATAGGGATCGGCCACCAGGCCGGTGCGCTCGCGCAGCAGGCTCTCGGCGCCGGTCTCGCGCAGCTCGCGGCAACGCTCGCTGGTGCGGCGGTCCTGCCAGACGATGGCGCGACCGACCGGCGCGAGCGTGCGCCGGTCCCAGAGCACGATCGTCTCGCGCTGGTTGGTGATCCCGATGCCCGCGGGCCGCTCGCCCGCGCCGGCCAGCGCCTCGCGCATCGCCTCGAGGGAGACGCGCACGATTTCTTCGGGATCGTGCTCGACCCAGCCGGGACGGGGATAGTGCTGGGTGAATTCGCGGTAGCCGCGGGCGAGGACGCTCCCATCCTGATGGATGAGCAGCGCGGTGGAGCCGGTGGTGCCCTGGTCGAGCGCGAGGATGGACGGCATCAGCTCACGAACGTGCCACCCACGTCCGCCGGCGCGAACACGCCGCGGTCGGTGATGATCGCGGTGACCAGCCCGGCCGGCGTGACATCGAATGCGGGGTTCCAGACCTGGACCCCGTCGGGCACCGACCGCCGGCCGCCCAGCGCAGCGACTTCCTCGGCGGCCCGCTCCTCGATCGGGATCGCCGCCCCGTCCGGCGTCGCCATGTCCACCGTGGAGCTCGGCGCGGCCACGTAGAACGGCACACCGTGCGCCCGCGCCGCGAGCGCAACGCCGTAGGTCCCGATCTTGTTGGCGACGTCGCCGTTGGCGGCGATCCGGTCGGCGCCGACCAGGACGCAGGTGATGTCACCGCGGCGGAGCCGGCTCGCGGCCATGCCGTCGGCGATGACGGTCACCGGCACGCCGGCCCGCGCGAGCTCCCACGCGGTCAGCCGGCTGCCCTGCAGCAGCGGCCGCGTCTCGTCGGCCACGACGGAGATGCGCCGGCCGGCCGCGTGCAGGGTGTAGATCGGAGCGAGTGCGGTGCCCATCCCGCCGGTCGCCAGCGCACCCGCGTTGCAGTGGGTGAGCACGACCGCGTCGCCGTCGATCAGCGCCGCGCCTGCCGCGCCGATCCGCGCGCACATGGCGCGATCCTCGTCCCAGATCGCCGTGGCCTCGTCTCTGAGCGCCCGCTGGAGGTCCTCGCCGGCCGGCGGCCGCCCCGGCCGCGCGCCGCTCCATGCGGCCGAGCGCCCAGCGAAGGTTGACGGCGGTGGGTCGGGTGGCGCCGAGAGCGGCGGACGCGGCGCAGACGGTCTCGAGGGTCGCCGCGCCTCGGCGGATGGCGAGCGTCATCCCCATGGCGGCGGCGATACCGATGAGCGGCGCGCCCCGCACCCGGAGTGTGCGGATTGCCTCGGCGACGGCGTCCACCGTCTCGAGCGTCAGATACGTCTCGGTGCCGGAAGCAGGGTCTGGTCGAGAATCCGAACCGCGAAGTCCGGCGTCCAGGCGATGGGCTGGGGAATGGTCATGCCGCAAAGATAATCCGCGGGCGGCCTTGCGAGCCGCGATTATGTTTGAGGACTCCCATCCACTCCTTTCACCGGGTCGTCTCCATGGCCTATACCACGCTGCTCTTCGATCTCGCGGACGGCATCGCCACGATCACGGTGAACCGGCCGGACAAGCTGAACGCGCTCAACGCCACGGTCATCGCGGAGCTGGACGACGCCGCCGGCCGGGTCGAGCGCGAGCGCGATATCCGAGGCGTGCTCCTCACCGGTGCCGGGACCAAGGCTTTCGTCGCGGGCGCGGACATCGGGGAGATCGGAGGCGCAGGGCGCGACGGACGGTCAGGCGCGCTCGCGCGCGGGCCAGCGCATGATGCGGCGGCTGGAGCAGTGCGGGAAGCCGGTGGTCGCGGCGGTCAACGGCTTCGCCCTGGGCGGCGGATGCGAGCTGGCCATGGCCTGCCACATCCGCATCGCGAGCGAGGCCGCGCGCTTCGGGCAGCCCGAGGTCAAGCTCGGGATCGGTCCGGGCTACGGCGGAACGGTCCGGCTCCCGCGGCTGGTCGGCCGCGGCCGCGCGCTCGAGCTGCTGCTCACCGGCGGCATGATCGACGCCCAGGAGGCATGGCGGATCGGGCTGGTCAACCGCGTGGTTCCCGCCGACCGGCTCCTGGCCGACTCCACCGCGCTCCTCCGGACGATCCTGGAGAACGGCCCGCTCGCCGTGCGGGCCTGCCTGGAGCTGGTGGATGCCGGCCTCGAGATGGGCATGGACGAGGCACTGGCGGTCGAGGCCACCTGGTTCGGACGGCTCAGCGAGACGGCCGACATGCGCGAGGGAACCCGGGCGTTTCTGGAGAAGCGAAAGGCCGTCTTCACCGGGTCCTGAGCCTGCAATTTCACCTTGCAACCGGCTATTTTTCCATGATTCCAGGAAGGGCATTTCGGTGGGCGGCACTCGCGGCGCTGGTGAGTTGCGGCGAGCGGGACCGGTTGATCTTTCCGGTCGAGAACCCGGGTGACGGCGCCGGCCCGACTACCGAGATCAATCAGCCCGCGGCGCGCCGATACCGTGGTCATCGAGGGCGACCTGCTGATTCGTGCGGGGACGCACCTACGACGCGGACGGGGTCGACACGGTGTACTTCGAGGTCGGCGGTGCCAACCAGGGCTTCTCGCCGATCCAGGGGGAGGGGGAGGACACGGTGGACTTCGCGCTGCAGCTCTCGAGCTCTGGGCCTCAGCGGCGCGACGGTGGTCGTCCGGGTCCATGGCGTCGACGTGCTGGGCCAGCAGGGCAGTCCGGTCAGCCGCCAGATCCGCATCGAGTAGTGCGGCTCCGCCACCTGGTGGCTCGAGGGTTCCGGAACCTCTCGGACCTCGACTGCGAGCTTCCCCCGACCGGCCTTGTCCTCCTGGGCGCCAACGCGCAGGGCAAGACCAACCTGCTCGAGGCCATCTACTACCCGGTGCTCTTCCGCTCCTTCCGCGGCGCGCCGGACCAGGAGGTGGCGCGATTCGAGGGTCCCGGGTTTCAGGTCGAGGCCCGGATCGAGGGCGGACCCGTCGCCGACGTCGGGGCCGCGTACGCGGCGCAGGGTCGGCGGAAGCGAATCCTGGTCGAAGGTCAGGAGCCCGTGCGGGTGGCCGATGCCGTGGGCGGGTGGCTCGCGGTGTCGTTTCTCCCGGACGACGTGGGGCTCGCTACCGGGGCGGCCGCCGAGCGGCGCGCCTATCTCGACCGGCTCCTGTCGCTCGCGGACCGGCAGTACCTGCGATCCCTGGCACGCTATCGCGCCGCGCTCGCGCAGCGGAACAGCGCGCTCCGGCAGGGACGGGCGGACCTGGCCCGCGTGTTCGATGCGCCGCTCGCCGCCGCCGGCGCCGACGTGGTGCGGATGCGGGAGCAGTGGGCCGCGGGCGCGGGCGAGCAGTTCGCCGCCGAGTTCGACTGCCTGGGCGAAGGCGCGGGCGCTCGGCTCCGGTACCGCGGCACCGAAGGGCTGGCGGAGCCCCACGCCTGGGCAGCGGCGCTCGCGGCCGCCCTGCCACGAGACCAGGCCCGCGGCATGACGACGATCGGCCCGCACCGGGACGACCTGCTCCTGGAGGTCGGCGGCCGGCCGCTCCGGGAGTTCGGCTCGAACGGGCAGCAGCGCGGCGCCGCGGTGGCGCTCAAGCTGATCGAGCTGTCGGCGCTCCGGGCCGCGCGCGGCACCGAGCCGGCGCTGCTCCTGGACGATGTGTTCGCGGCGTTCGACGCCGACCGCCAGCGGCGGCTCGCCCGCCGGCTGCTGGAAACGCCGGAGCGCCAGGTGTTCCTCACGGCACCACGGCAGGACGAGTTGCCGCCGGATCTGGCCCTCCCGGTGTGGCGCATGGACGCCGGAAAGGTCACGACGTGAAGGAACGGCGCCCGCCCGCCACGCTTGCCGACGCTTTGGCGAGCTATCTCAAGCAGTCCGGCTTCTCCAAGCGGATGCAGCAGGCGGGCATCGTCGAGCAGTGGGCGGAGCTGGTCGGCCCGCAGATCGCCGCCGTCACCTCGCCCGAATCGGTCACCCCGGATGGGGTGCTCCGGGTCAACGTCACGACGGCGGCGTGGGCCAACGAATTGAGTCTGATGACGCCCCGGATCCTCGCCCGCCTCAACGCGGGGCGCACCGGGCGCGTGAAGCAAATCCGCTGGGTCCCGCTCGGGCCCGGCACCAAATGATGGAGCCTATGGCCAAGACCGAGAACACCCCCGTCGCCGACGGCACGCTGCAGTACAAAGCCGATTCGATCCAGGTCCTCAAGGGACTCGACGCCGTCCGCAAGCGTCCCGGGATGTACATCGGGTCGACCAGCGAGAACGGCCTGCACCACCTGGTCTACGAGGTGGTCGACAACTCGATCGACGAGGCGCTCGCCGGCCACTGTGACACGATCAACGTCACCATCCACGCCGACAACTCGATCACGGTGCAGGACAACGGGCGCGGCATTCCCGTGGACATCCACCCGACGGAGAAGATCCCCGGCGTGGAGCTCGCGCTCACGGTGCTGCACGCGGGCGGCAAGTTCGACAAGAACACCTACAAGGTGTCCGGCGGCCTGCACGGCGTGGGCGTCTCGGTGGTGAACGCGCTGTCGGAGCGGCTCGAGGTGGTCGTGGACCGGGACGGCGCGCGGCACCGCATGTCATTCGTCCGGGGCAAGACCGTCAAGAAGCTCGAGACGCTCCCCGGCAAGGCGCGCGGAACCGGCACCATCGTCCGCTTCAAGCCCGACCCCGAGATCTTCACGGTGCTCGAGTTCCACTACTCGACCCTGGCCGACCGCCTGCGCCAGCTCGCGTTCCTGAACAAGGGCATCTCGATCACGATCAAGGACGAGCGCGAGGACCAGAAGAAGGAGGAGACCTTCTTCGCCAAGGGCGGCCTCTCCGAGTTCGTGCAGTGGCTCAACCGGAACAAGAAGCCGCTGCACCCCAAGCCGATCTACTTCAGTGCGACCAAGGACGAGGTGGAAGTGGACCTCGCCCTGCAGTACGAGGATGGCTACAACGAGAACACGTTCACCTTCGTGAACAACATCAACACCCACGAGGGCGGCACCCACCTCACGGGCTTCAAGTCGGCGCTGACACGAACCATCAACGACGTGGCGAAGCGGCGCGATTTCCTGAAGAAGGAAGACTTCACTCTCTCCGGCGAAGACATCCGCGAAGGGCTCACGTGCGTCCTGCACGTGAAGGTCAAGGAACCGCAGTTCGAGGGGCAGACCAAGACCAAGCTGGGCAACTCGGAGGTCGAGGGCATCGTCAAGGCGGTGGTGAACGAGCACCTCGGCAACTTCCTCGAGGAGCACCCGCCGGTCGCCCGGAACATCATCGAGAAGGCGGTCAGCGCGGCGCGGGCCCGCGAGGCGGCCCGGAAGGCCCGCGACCTGGTGCGGAAGAAGTCCGGTCTCGAGAACGCGGTGCTGCCCGGCAAGCTGGCCGACTGTTCGCTCGACGACCCCGCTCACACCGAGATCTATCTCGTCGAGGGCGATTCGGCCGGCGGCAGCGCCAAGCAGGGACGGAACCGGTCCTTCCAGGCCATCCTCCCGCTGCGCGGCAAGATCCTGAACGTCGAGCGCGCCCGGATCGACAAGATCCTCAGCAACGAGGAGATCCGGTCGATGATCACGGCCATCGGCACCGGCGTGCGCGAGGACTTCAAGCTCGAGGACGCGCGGTACCACAAGATCATCCTGATGACCGATGCCGACGTCGACGGCGCGCACATCCGGACGCTGCTCCTCACGTTCTTCTTCCGGCAGATGCAGGAGCTGGTCGAGGCGGGCTTCGTCTACATCGCGCAGCCGCCGCTCTACCGCGTGGCCAAGGGCAAGGAGGAGTTCTACGCCTACACCGAGGCCGAGCGCGACGAGTACACCAAGCGGTTCACGAACGGGGACGGCCGGGGCACCGTCAACATCCAGCGCTACAAGGGCCTGGGCGAGATGAACCCGGACCAGCTCTGGCGGACCACGATGGATCCGGCGACGCGCACGATCCTCCGGGTGACGATGGAGGACGCGGTGGAGGCGTCGAAGCTGTTCGACGAGCTGATGGGGGACGAGGTCGAGCCGCGGCGGTTGTTCATCGAGCGGAACGCGAAGTATGTGAGCAATCTGGACGTGTAGGCGACTGGCGTTGCTCTCTCACATGCGACCGGGCGATCACTCGATGGTCGCCCGGTTTTGTGCCAATACAGACCTCGTCGGCGCACTAGAAGCGAGGGCGCGAACGAGGCCACACGTGTTGCAGCTGACGGACGTGAACGGCAACCCGATTCCCGACGTCCCGTCGGTGACGTGGACCTCGACCAATTCCGCCGCCGTAAGCGTGAGCCCCACCGGACTGGTCGCCGCTCACCAGGGCAACATGCAAGCGACGGTGACCGTGGCAAGCCCGGACGACACCCTCAGTGTCCCGATCCATGTCCTGGATATCCTCGCCGGGCAGCCCGCAAGCGTTCGGCTCGTGCATGGGATCCCGGGACTGGGGCCCGTCCGGTTCCTCCTGACCCAGGGCTCAGCGGTCTCGCTCTCATACGGCGAGTCGGTCGAGCTCCCATCGTGTCCGGGACCTGCGCGTCACGCCCGATGGGTTGCCGCCCGTCGATCCGATGATTGGCGGCACGGGCGAGTTTCTCAGGGTCGTCCGGCCGGGGGATCATCTGTCGCTGTACGCCGTTGGCAGCCCGCAGGCGGGATACCTCCAAGCGGTATGGCCGACGACGGCCAGCGTGCCGTCTGATTCGGGGTTGGTGCGTCTGATCCAAAGCTCTTCGGTCCTGGTGGTTCCCTCCGACCGTGGTGAGCCCGCGAACGGCCTCCCGGAACTCTGCTACTTCGACCCGAGTAACGTCTCGCAATACTTCGCGCGCGCCGCGGGCGACTTTGACGTCATCGGGCAAGACAAGTACGGCCAGAACCAGGAGGTCGGGCGGGTTGTGGCCAGCGCCCCCGGAGGTCATGCGGTGACGATGGTGTTGACCGGAGGAGGGCAGCAGCCGCTCGGCGCCCTGACCTTCCTGGATCGCTGATCGTCTTGCGACGAGCCATCCTCACTGCTCTGGGGATATTGATCGTGCAGTGCGGCCGGCCTTCGGACCGCGAAAGCGACGGCGCCTCCCGACTCTGTGCGCCCGCGCTGCCGGCGCGCCGATACCGGTACTCCGACGCCGACCGTCCCCTGCCTCCGCAGTTTCGCCAGTCCACCCTGGGCACCGTGATCTTCTCGGACAACACGCCGCCCGACAACCGGATCACCAATGCGGGTGCGACCCTCGGCCGGGTTCTATTCTACGACGTCCGATTGTCCGGAAATGATCAAATCGCCTGCGCGAGCTGTCACCGCCAGTCTCTCGGGTTCGGCGACACGGCACAATCCAGCCGAGGGCACGACGGCCGGCCTCTCCGCCGTCACACGATGGCGCTGGCCAACGCCAGGTTCAATGCCGGAGGGCGCTTCTTCTGGGACGAGAGCGCGCCCTCCCTGGAGGCGCAGGTCCTGCGGCCAATTCAGGACTCGATCGAGATGGGACTCGCCCCCAGGGAGCTGGAGCGCAAGATCGCAGCGACGGCGTTCTATCCCGCCCTCTTCACGGCCGCCTTCGGCTCTCCCCATGTGACCCGCGAGCGCATCGCGGCCGCGCTGGCCCAGTTTGTTCGCTCCCTGGTGTCCGCGCGGTCGCGCCTCGACGCCGTCTACGCGACCGGGAGCGCTCCGGACTCGACCGCCGTGACCGCGGTTGAGCGTGAAGGGCTCCGACTGTTCACCACCATAGGGTGTATCAACTGCCACCGCACCATCGCGTTTTTCGCCGACAAGGCGAGCAACAACGGCCTCGACACGATCGCGCCTGATACTGGCGCTGGGGAGGCGAGGTTCAAAGCTCCCTCGCTACGCAACGTGGCGGTTCGCCCGCCTTACATGCACGACGGCAGGTTCACGACACTGCGACAGGTTGTCGAGTTCTATGACCATGGGGTGCGGAATTCACCCGCGCTCGATCCGCGCCTCCGCGCGGCCGACGGCACACCCAGGAGACTGCAGCTGTCGCCACGCCAGGTTGGCGCTCTGGTGGCATTCATGGAATCGCTGACCGACTCAACGCTTCTGCAGGAGGAACGCTTGTCGGACCCGTTCCCATGTGCCTCATCATCCCGCCGGCCGCCAGCGGCTACTCCGCCTTGAGCGTGCCCGCTGGATCGATCCCCGTCGCCCGCCAGGCAGGGAGCAGCGTGGCGAGCGCGGCAACCGCCGCCAGCACCCCCGCGGCCGCCACAAAGGTGGCCGGATCGGTGGCACTCACCTCATAGAGCTGCGCCCGCAGCCACCGAGTGGCGATGGCCGCGCCCGCGCCGCCGATCACCACCCCGATCGCCGCCAGCCGCATTCCCTCCCCAAGCACCAGCCCGAGCACGTTCCGCCGCTGCGCCCCGAGCGCCATGCGGATGCCCATCTCGCGGCTCCGCTGCGTCACCAGGTATGCAACGACGCCGTAGATACCGAGGGCCGCGAGCAGCACGGCAGGCAGGGCGAAGGCCGCCAGCAGCCCTGTGATGAAGCGCCGGTAGGCGAGCGATTCTTGGAGTGACGCGCTCACCGCGTAGACCCGAAACCCGAGATACGCGCCGTCGAGCGGGAGATCGGGATCCACCTCGCGGACAGCGCGAGTAATCGTCGGCACCAGTCGCTCGGGATCGCCCCCGGTGCGGGCGAGCACCTCCATATGGGTCCACACGGTGATCGTGTACGGGAGGTACACCTCGGGCGCGAAGTCGGTATCGAGCGAGAAGTGGCGCACGTTGCCGGCAACACCGATGATCGTGGCCCGTACCGGCTGCCCGAAGTCGGGGCGTCCCTGCGCCGATTTGTATACGGTGATCCGTTTGCCGATGGGATCGCCGCCCGGCCAGTAGCGCGACGCAAGGGCCTGGTTCACCAGGATCAGGTCGCCCGGGTGCGCGATTTCGTCCGGCGTGAAGTCGCGGCCCCGGACAATCGGGAACCGGCCGTGCGGAAATACGCCGAGTCCACTTCGCGGAAGATCACCTCGTCGCTCTCGCCGCTGCCCGCCGGCGCGCCGTCGACCTCGATCGCGCTGCTCATGGACGTGCCGCTGAGCGGGACGAGTTGGTGAGTGAGACGGACGCCACACCAGGCACCCGCGCCACCGCGGCCGCGACATCGCGGTAGAGCTGGAGCGCCCGTTCAGGCGCGTCGTACCGCGGCGATGGCGGCGTGATCGGCACGACGACCAGCCGGTCGACGTCGAATCCCGGCGGCACGCGCTGCAACCGCTCGAGGCTCCGGAGCAGGAGGCCCGCGCCCGTGAGCAGCACGAGCGCAAGCGCAATCTCGCCCACCACCAGCCCGGCGCGGAGCCGCCGGCGCGCGGGCCCACGGCTCGCACCGACACCCTCCCGAAGCGCGGCCGTCAGCGGGCCCGACCGGCGAAGCGCCGGCAGGAGCCCAAGGCCCATGACGACCAGGATCGCGAGCACGGCGGCCACGAGCAGGGCGAGCGGATCAACGGTGACCTCGTCGGCCCGCGGCAGCATATCCCGCCCCGCGACCCTGATCCAGCCGACCACAAGGACCGCGAGGCCGAGCCCCGCGACAGCCGACGCCGCACCGAGCAGGACGGACTCCGCGGCGAACACCCGAAGCAGCGCGGGGCGCCCGCCGCCGAGCGCCATCCGGATGGCCAGCTCGCGCGAACGGGAACCCGCGCGGGCGAGCGCAAGCCCCGCCACGTTGACGCACGCGATGAGGAGGACCAGCCCGGCCGCGGCCGCGAGAAGCGGAGCTGCGGGCCGCTGTCACCCAGGACTTCGGATGCGACCGGGACCAGTGCGGCGCCGCCCCAGCCGCCGTTCTCCGCCGGGTAGACCTCGGCGAGGTGTGCGGCGACCGCGGAAAGCGCCCGTTGCCCGGCGGCCAGTTCACTCCCGTCCGGAGCCGGCCGATCACGCGGCTGTCGACGTGGAGGCCGCGTTGCCCGAGCGCGGCGTCCGTCGAGCGGATGGCGGCGATCGGCGCAAAGAAGTCGGCCCAGGTCGGATAGGCAAAACCCGCGGGCATCACATGGACCACCGTGTAGGCACGGTCGCCCAGGGTCACGCTCCGCCCCCAACGCGGCGCGGTCGCCGCCGAACCCTCGCTGCTAGAGCTGCCAGAGAGTACCTCGACGGGGGGCGCGCCAGGCGCGTAGTCGGCCGGCTCGAGCGCGCGACCGACGGCGGCCTGCTCGGGGAGCACCCGGAAGAACCCGTCCGACACGAACGTGCACCAGCCGCTGCGCGACCTCGCCGGTCCTCATCACGGTGCTGAGCCCGCGCGCGAACGCCATCGCCTCGAACGCGTCGGTGCCGGTGGTCCAGTCCTGGAAGGTGGGATACGACGGGAGGCGAATATTGGCGGCCGGTTGCGCTCGGCCAGGAGCATCACTCGGTCGGCCGGCGCGTACGGAAGCGGTCGGAGGATGACCGAGTGAAGGACGCTGTAGACCGCGGTTGCGCCGCCGATGCCGAGGCCCAGCGTGAGAATGACGGTGAGGGTGTAGGCCGGCGCGCGGCGGAGCGTGCGGAGAGCGAGGCGGAGATCATCCATGGTGCACCTCCAAGTCCTTTTAGAGCTAGTGCGATGCCGGCCACGCGTCGAGCCTACAACCTGACCGGCGGACGCGGCTGCGCCGCCCCCGGCCCCCAGTCATCCCCCTCGAAGCCATCCTCCGGCCGCTGCCTGCTCTCCAGCTCCCGCACCTCGCGCTCGGCCGCCTCGAGCTCCTCACGGTCGATCCCGTCGTCCCCGACCAGGCGCGGCCCCGGATGCCGCGGCCGCCGGAGCAGCCAGACGACCAGCGCCGCGAACGCGGCGCCGGCCACCAGCAGCGTCCCGACCGGCCCGCTCACCAGCGGCACGTCAGGAGCCGTCCGCCAGCACTTCCACCCCTCGCCCCGTGATCCGGTGTGACACGAGCGGCGGTGAGCTTCCCGGTCTCGCCGACCGTCACCGCCTCCTCGAGCGCCTGCATCCCGACCGCGATCCCGGCCTCGTCCCGGGCAAAGACCGACGCGATCGGCTCGCCCGCACGCACGGGATCGCCCGGCTTCACCGTGATCACGAATCCGACGGTCGGATCCACGTCGTCGTCGACCTTGGTGCGGCCGCCGCCCAGCTCGATGATCGCCCGGCCGAGGCGCGCGGGGCTCGACGGCTGAGACGACGCCCGAGCGGTCGGCGCGGTACACCTCGACCGCCTCCGCCTGCGGCAGGACGCCCGGATCGTCCACCACCTTCGGATTGCCGCCCTGGGCTTCGATGATCCGCGCGAACGTCTCGAGGGCGCGGCCCGACGTCACCGACGCCTCCAGCCGGCGGCGCGCCTCCGCCATGTCCGGCGCGGCGCGCACCAGCACCAGCATCTCCGCGGCCAAGCGCATAGGTGACCTCCATCAGGTCGGCCGGACCGCCGCCGCGAAGTCCCTCGATCGCCTCCTCGACCTCGAGCGCGTTGCCGCAGGCGCGGCCGAGAGGGCGGTCCATGGCGGTGAGCAGCGCGACGGTGGGGCAACCGCGGGCCTCGCCCAGGCCGATCATCGTGCGCGCGAGCTCGATGGCGCGCTCGGGATCCGTGAGGAACGCGCCGCTTCCGGTCTTCACATCGAGCACGAGGCCGTTGAGGCCCTCGGCCAGCTTCTTCGACATGATGCTGGCGGCGATGAGCGGGATCGACTCGACCGTGGCGGTGACGTCCCGGAGCGCGTAGAGCCGCTTGTCGGCCGGCGCGATCTCCGGCGTCTGCCCCAGCATGGCGCAGCCCAGCCGGTCGACCTGGGCGCGCGCCTCCTGCAGCGAGAGATTGGTGCGGAATCCCGGGATCGACTCGAGCTTGTCGAGCGTCCCGCCGGTGTGGCCGAGCCCGCGGCCCGACATCATCGGCACCGCGACGCCGCAGCTCGCCACCATCGGCGCGAGGAGCAGGGACACCTTGTCGCCGACGCCGCCGGTCGAGTGCTTGTCGGCCACGCGGGATGGCGTAGCCGTCGAAGCGGAGCCGGTCGCCCGAGTCGATCATGGCGTCGGTCAGGGCCGCCAGCTCCCCCGGCTCGAGCCCGCGGAAGAACACGGCCATGAGCAGCGCCGACATCTGGTAGTCCGGCACCTCGCCCGCCGCGTAGGCGCGGACCAGCTGGCCCCACTGGTCCGGGGAGAGGGCCCGGCCGTCGCGCTTGTGCTCGATGAGCTGCGGGATCACCATTCGACGCCACCTGTCACCAGGACCGTCCTCTGTCGAGACCTCGGATCGTGCTCGCCACGCTGCTCGCTGCTGCTCCCTGCCCTGCCGCTGGCCGCGCAGTCGGTGGCGGATCATGTCGCCCTCGGCGTGGCGGCCATGCAGGTGCACGACCTCCACACGTCGCTCGCCCACTACGAGGCGGCGCTGGCCCTCGATTCGACCGCGTACGAGGCGAACTGGCGGGCGGCCCTGGCCCTGCTCGACGAGGGCGAGCAGATCCCCGACAGCGTGAAGAGCCCCGAGCGCGATTCGCTCTACGCCCGCGCCGAGGTCCTGGCGCGCCGCGCCGTGGCGGCCGACTCCAACCGCGCGGAAGGGCACTTCGCCCTGGCCGCCGCCGTCGGGCGCGCGTCGCTCACCATGGGGAAGAAGGAGCGGATCCGCCGCGCCCGCATCATCCGCGACGAGGCCCTCCGCACCCTCGAGATCGACCCGCGCCACGACGGGGCCTACCACATCCTCGGCCGCTGGAACGCGGAGATCATGCGGCTCTCGGGGCTGAGCCGCTTCTTCGCGAAGAACCTGCTGGGGGCCGGCATCTTCAAGCGAGGCGTCGTGGGAGGAGGCGGTGTCGGACATGGAGCGCGCCGTGGCGCTCGACCCCGGCCGTCTCTATCACCGGTTGGAGCTGGCGGAGATCTACGTCGACCGGAAGCGCTACGACGACGCCCGGTCGGAGCTCGCCCAACTGGCGGCGCTTCCCGACCGCGAGATCATGGACAGCGTCTATCGTCGCCAGGCGGAAGCGCTGGCGGCCAGGATCGCCAAGAAGAAGTGAGTCACAGAATGTCGCGGGCCCGATCGGCCGCGCGCTCAATGCCCGCCTCGAGCCGCTTCCGCCGGCGCGCCAGGTCGCGTCGCGTGCTCGCCCCGGCTCGCTCGAGCCCGTCGGCGGTCTCTTCGCGGAGCCGCTCGAGCCGCCGGCGCAGGCGGCGGCGGGTCTTCTCTCCGCTCTCCGGGGCGAACATCAGCGCGATCCCCGCGCCGATCAGCGCCCCGAAGAAGATCCCGGCGGCGAACCCGCCGAGTCCCCGACCTGTCTCGGCGCCACGGTTGGTTCCGGCGCTGGGTGTGCGCTCTTCGTCGGCCATCGATTCCTCCGTGTCGCCGGGCAAATCAGGACTCCCCTGCAACCTACCGCTATCCGGGAAAGCGTCAACCTTCGTGACACCATAGACTTTTGACAGATCGGCTGCACATTCCTTCATGAGTTTTCGGGCCGGGGCGGCTGCCTTATACTGGTGCAGGCGGCCCCCCCTCCGGGCGGCTCCCGCCGGCCCCCTCGACCAGGACGCACCATGACCTCGGCTGCCATGGCGATCGACGACGTCGAACGGCTGCAGGCGCGACTCACCGCGCTGGAGCAGGAACGGAAGCATCTGCTGGCGGTGATCGAGATCCTCCAGGACGTCGGCGGCTCGCTCCACTTCGCCGAGGTCGTCCAATCGGTCGCGCTCCGGCTGGGCGAGACCTTCGGGCTCGACCGCTGCTCGATCTTCCTCGCCGAGCGGGGCGGCGGCAGCGTTCGGCTGGTGGCGAGCTACGAGGACCCCGGCATCCGGAACTACGTGGTCGACCTCGACCGCTACCCGGAGCTTCGCCGCGCGCTCCAGACCGGCGAGACGGTGTTCATCGCCGACGCGGCCACCGACCCGCAGCTGGGCCCGGCACGGTGGGCGCTCGCCGCGCGGAAGGTCAAGACCATCACCGTCATCCCGATCTCGTGGCGGGGCGCCGCCATCGGCGCGATCTTCCTGCGCACCTTCCGGGACGGCCCCAGCTTCTCCGCCGCCGATCTCCAGTTCTGCCAGGTCGTGGCCAACCTCACCGCCAAGGCCCTTCGGAACGCGCACCGCTTCGAGCGCCTCCGGCAGCGGAAGGGCGAGGACGAGGGCGCCCGGCGCCGGGAGCAGGAGCAGGCCGCGCTGCTCGGCTTCATGCGCGCGCCTGCTGACCAACTACCCGGCGCCGCCGGACGACGACGACGGCCTGGCCGACGGCTCGACCGCTGAAATCGAGCGGCTGGTGGGTGTGGCGCGGGCGGTCCTGAGCCAGGAGTCCACCGCGCGGTGACCGGCAGCGCAGCCGATCGGGTTCTCAGGCTGCGCGAGCAGATCGACCGGGCCAACCACGCCTACTACATCCTCGACGCGCCCGAGATCACGGACGCCGAGTACGACAAGCTGTTTCGCGAGCTGCAGGCGCTCGAGACCGAGCACCCCGAGCTGCGCTCGCCCGACAGTCCCACCCAGCGCGTCGGCGCGCCGCTCTCGAGCGCGCTCGCCAAGGTCACCCACCGCCGTCCGATGATCTCGCTGGCCAACGCCTTCTCTGCCGAGGAGCTCACGGCGTGGGAGGAGCGCAACGCCCGCATCCTGCCCGAGGTCCGCACAGCCGGCTACACCTCCGAGATCAAGATCGACGGCGCCGCCGTGACGCTCACCTACGAGGACGGCCGGTTTGCGGTGGGCGCGACCCGCGGCAACGGCGTCATCGGCGAGGACATCACTCCCAACCTCCGCACGATCGCCGACGTCCCGCTGGCCCTCAAGGGGAAGGGCTGGCCCGCGGTGATGGAAGTCCGGGGCGAGGTGTACCTGCCTTACGCCGGCTTCACCAAGATCAACCAGGCCCGCGAGCGCGAGGGCGAGCCGCTCTTCGCCAACCCGCGCAACACCGCCGCGGGCGGCCTCCGCCAGCTCGATCCCAACCTCACGCGCAAGCGCCGGCTCCGCATGTTCGCCTTCGCCGTCGAGCCGGTCGAGGGGCGGCTGGCGGTCCGCACCCACTGGGAGCTGCTCGACCAGCTCGCCGCCTGGGGCTTCCAGATCGAGCCTCACCGCGCGCGCTTCAGGTCGCTGGCCGATGTGCAGGCGGCGATCGCCGGCTTGGAGGAGCTGATCCCGAAGCTGGCGTTCCAGGCCGACGGCGTCGTGATCAAGGTCGACCGGCTCGATCTCCACCGCGAGCTCGGCGTCGTGGGCGGCCGCGAGCCGCGCTGGGCGATCGCCCGGAAGTTCGCGCCCGAGGTGGCCGTCACCCGCCTGGAGGAGATCCGGATCAACGTCGGCCGCACCGGCGCGCTCAATCCGTACGCGGTGCTCGCCCCGGTCGTGATCTCGGGGGTGACGGTGAGCGCCGCGACGCTGCACAACGAGGATCTCATCGCGCAGAAGGACATTCGCGCCGGCGACCAGGTCGAGGTCATTCGCGCGGGCGAGGTGATCCCCCAGGTGGTGCGGCCGGTGCTCGACGGCGTCGATCCCGCCACCCGCGGCGCGCCGTTCCGGATGCCCGACGCCTGCCCCGCCTGCGGCACGCCGGTGGAGCGCCCCGCCGACGAGGCCATGCGCTACTGCCCCAACGTCTCCTGCCCGGGCCGCGTGCTGGAGGGCATCGTCCACTACGCCTCGCGCGACGCGATGGACATCCGCGGCCTCGGCTACGAGCGCGTGCGGCAGCTCCTCGAGCAGCACTACATCGCCGACGTGGCGGACCTGTACGAGCTCACCCCCGAGCGGCTGGTGGAGCTCGACCGGTTCGCCGAGCAGTCGGCGCAGCAGCTCGTCGCCGCCATCGAGGCGTCGAAGGCACGGCCGCTCTCGTCGTTGCTCTTCGGCCTCGGGATTCGTCACGTCGGCAAGACGGTGGCCCAGCTGCTCGCCCGCCGGTTCGGGACGATGGCGGCGCTCATGAAGGCCACGCCCGAGCAGATCAACGATGTGCCGGGCGTCGGAGGCGCCATCGCCGAGGCGGTGGTCGCGTTCTTGGCCGAGCCGCGCAACGTCAAGCTGATCGAGCGGCTCCGGAGGAGCGGTCTCGAGTTCAGCGAGCCGCGGGCCGCGTCGGCCGACGGCCCCCTGCTCGGCAAGACCTACGTCCTCACGGGCACGCTGCCCACACTGTCGCGCGGCCAGGCCACCGAGCTCATCGAGGGCGCGGGCGGGCGGGTGGCGGGCAGCGTCAGCAAGAAGACCGACGCGGTCGTAGCGGGCGACGATGCCGGCGGCAAGCTCGAGAAGGCCAAGTCCCTGGGCGTCGAGGTCATCGACGAGGCCGAACTCTTGCGTCGCGTCGGGCGCACGGCCTAACTTCGAGCACTCCTCCTCCGACGGTCATTCGATGAGCGCTCAGTCGTCCTCCTCGCCGCGTCCCGGCCTTCGCCTCGGGCGCAAGGTCATCCACCAGCTCCGCGCCGCCCTGGAGCGGGACACGGGGCTGCAGGCCGCGAGCTATCTGCAGGAGGCGGGGTTCGCCGGCGGCGAGGAGTTGTACGGCGAGTTCACGAAATGGCTGGTGTCGACGCGCGGCGTGGAGCGACCGGCCGACCTCGACGCGCGGTTCCTCGACGAGGCGCTGTCGCAGTTCTTCACGGAGCAAGGCTGGGGAGCGCTCACCGCACAGACGCTCGGCGGGACGGTGCTGGCCCTCGACTCCGCCGAGTGGGCCGAGGCGACGGACGAGGGTCGGGGCGAGTTCCCGTCCTGCCATCTCACCTGCGGCCTGCTGGCGGACTTCTTCGGCCGCCTGTCCGACGGCCTGGTGGCGGTCATGGAGGTCGAGTGCCGCTCCCGGGGTGACGCCCGCTGCCGCTTCCTCGCGGGCGCCCCCGAGACGCTGAGCGCACTGTACGACCGGATGGCGCAGGGATCGAGCTACACCGACGCCCTGGGCCTCAATTCGAGCCCTTCAACAGCCTGACCCCACCCGAGCCGGTCTCGATCGCGATGGTTCCCTTCCCGTCGCCGATCGTCCCCACCATGTGATCCCGGGCGTGCTGGGTGATCTGCAGCGGAAAGTCCGTCTCGATGTCGCCGCTGGAGGTCTCGATCTCGACCTCCGCGCCCAGCGACGCCGGCGCGCGGATGGCGATGTCGCCGGATCCGGTCTCCACATGGAGCGAGGCGATGTCGCGCCGGAGCTCCGCCGTCACGCTCCCGCTGCCGGTCTCGAGGGATAGATCCGGCGCCGTCACGCCGGCCAGCCGGATCGAGCCCGAGCCGGTGTCGACCGACAACTCCCCGGCCTCGAGATCGCTCCCGGTCACGTCGCCCGAGCCGGTGTCGATCGACAACGACTGGCCGCGCACGCGGGAGACCTCGACGCTGCCCGAGCCGGTATCCACGCTCAGGTCCCCCTCGATCTGCGTCGCCCGCACCGAGCCCGATCCCACGTCGATGCCGAGCCCGCCCTTCACCCCGTTGGCCGTGACTTCGGCCTCGTGGGTATCGAGCGTGAGATCGCCTTCCACGTTCGTCACCGCGACCGATCCGACCGCGAGATAGATCGCGACCCGATGGCCGCGCGGCACCCGGACCACGAGGTCGGCGCGCGCGTCGAGGCCACTGCCGCTCGCGATGGTGACCTTGCGGCCCTCCTCCCATCCGGTCCCGGCCGTGCCTGCCGTGCCCATGGTCCTCGCCGTCGGTGTCGCCGAAGGTGCCGTCCTCCCGCACCCGGAGCGTCGTCGAGCTGCCCCGACTGCCCCTCCCGGAATTGATCCGGTCCTCGGGATAGAGGACGCGAAGCGTCGCGCGGCCGTCGATCTCACCCTGGGCGACACGCAGCCGCGCGGCGTCGGCGCCGGCGCGCGTCATCTGGACGGCGACGCCGCCCTCGCCCGGCTCGAGCCGGACCGCGCCCACGAGGTTGTAGATGGCGACGGCATCGTCATCGAGGGTGTAGCGCTCGAGCGGCTGCTGGGCGCGCAGGGCGGCCGGCAGGCCGAGCAGGACAATCGGGAAGAGCGACAGAACGGGGAACCGCGGCATCAGGGGCGCTCCGAAGGAGAGGACCCCCGTTGGACAGGGCGGACGCGTGCAGGGTTGCAGCGGCCGCTCAGAGGCGGCCGGCGTACTCCGGACGGATCACGAGCTCGCCGCCCTGGACGATCTCGCGGTCCCAGGGCAGGACGATGAAGCTCTCGGTCTCGAAGGCGTGGTAGTCGGGGGCGTAGTCGCCGGTCTTGAAGGAGACCGCGGTCCGGACCTCGGCCGGCTGGAGGGCGCGGACCTCGTTCAGCGCGAGCTTCATGGTGCTGCCGGTGTCGCAGGTCTCGTCCACCACCAGCACGCGGCGTCCGCGAATGGTCGGCGGCGGACCGGTGACGAGCACTGGAGCGGCGCCTTCCGCCATGCGGGTGACGGTCATCGAGCTGAACTCGCTCTGGAGGATCGAGGCGACGACCACGCCGGGAATGACGCCGGCCTTGGCCACGCCGAGGACGATTTCCGGCTGGTAGTCCCGGCCCACCCGGAGCGCCAGCGCGCGGCAGATCTCGCCGAAGAACGGCCAGTCCACCTCGAGTACTCCTCGCGGTCCCGGTGCAGGCGTACGGCGCATCGACTCCTCCATGGCGTAGTGGGCAACGTACCGCCGGACGAGGGGGAGGGCAACCGGGGATCGGCGCATTTGCCCTCCCCTCCTTCCCAAACTATTTTGCGACAATCCAAAACGTTGCGCCTATTCGACTTTGCTCGGAGAGCCCCGCTCCCTAATGAGCTTCTGGAATCGCCTGTTCGGCAAGGAGCCACGCGAGAGCCTCAACCCACAGCGGCTCGACTACCTCAACGAGGGGCTGGCCCTGGAGCGTCAGGGCGACTTCGAAGCGGCGCTCACGTCCTATCGGCTGGCGTTCCGGGACAATCCCACCGACTCCCGGATTCTGCTCAACATGGCGATCGCCTTCACCAAGACCGGTCAGCCGGAGGAGGCCATCCGCCACTACAAGCGCGCGCTGGAGCTCGACGAGACGCTGGGCGGCGCGCACTACGGCGTGGCCTTCCTGCTGCTCAAGCGCGGCGACGTGCAGCAGGCGGCCGACCACCTGCGCGCGTTCCTGGCGCGGCCGCCCAAGGGACCCGACGCGGATCGCTGGGTGCGCCACGCCGAGAGCGCCCTGCGCGAGATCGCCGGCAGTCCGGCCCCGGAGACGACGTGAAGGTATCCCCTGGCCTGCTGGTCGCGGCCGCCCTGCTCGGCTGCAGCGGGCTGGACGAAGGTGAGGCAGGCGTGGTCGGCATCGAAGTGCGCGTGCCGGGACCGGACACGCTCGAGGTGGGAGAATCGATCCAGCTCTCCGCGCGGCCGCTCAACAAGGATGGCGACAGCGTGGGCACTCCGGTCACCTGGCTCTCCGCGGACCCCGCCGCCGCGATCGACGCCGCCACCGGTGTCCTCACGGGCGTGGGCGCCGGCAGCGCGCGGGTCCAGGCCACCGTCGGGGCGCTCGGGTCCGAGCTCATCACCTTCGCGGTCATCGATCCCGCCGATACGCTCGTGCTCACCAGCGACTCCGTCGTCACGCTGGCGACCGATGCCGTCACGTCCGCCCCACTCACCGCTCGGCTCGACCACTTCGACCCCGCGGGCCCGGTCGCGCTCGTCGGCCGCGGCGTGATCTACGCGCTCACGTCGCCCGACCCGGCGGCCGGGACGCCGACCGTCCTGCTGCAGGGCAACGTCGTCGCCGACACGCTGCCGACCGGGTCGGATGGCAACGCCTCGACCACCCTCGTGGTGGTGACCGGCTCGATCCCGCCGGACAGCGCCATCGTGACCGTCCGCGCCGAGCGGACACGCGGCGCCCCGGTGCCAGGCTCGGGGCAGCGCTTCATCATCCGGTTCACCACGCCGTAGGGGGATCCACGCCGAGCACGCTGACCGAGCTCTACTTCGACACCGTCGAGGCGTTCGCCGCCCGCCCGGTGGCGATGCGCATCCGGCGGGACGGCGCGCTGGACGGCGCTCGACTACCGGGAGCTCGCCGAGCGAGTCCACGCCGCGAGCATCGGTCTGCGCGAGCTGGGCGTGCGCGACGGCGACCGGGTCGCGATCCTGTCCGAGAACCGGCCGGAGTGGGCGATCACCGATTACGCCTGCCTGACCGCGCGTGCCACCGACGTGCCGATCTATCCCACCCTGCCCGCCCGCCAGGTCGAGTACATCCTGCGCGACTCCGGCGCCGTGGCCATCGTCGTGTCGACGGCCGCGCAGCTGGAGAAGCTGCTGTCGATCCGCGAGCACCTGCCGGCGCTCCGCCACGTGATCGCGCTCGACGCCGACGCGCGGGGCCCGGACGTCCTCCCGTTCGACGAGCTGCTGGCCTGCGGCCGGGCGGCGCTCGGCCGCCACCCGGACTGGCGCGCCCACGCCCTCGCCGCGGCACCGGACGACCTCGCCACGCTGATCTACACCTCGGGCACGACGGGCGATCCCAAGGGCGTGATGCTGACGCACGGCAACATCGCGTCGAATGTCACCACGTGCGTCGGGCTGTTCGCGTTCCGCGAGGGCGACGAGTGCCTCTCGTTCCTGCCGCTCTCCCACATCTTCGAGCGGATGTTCGGCCACTACTCGATGTTCCACGCCGGCGTGGTGATCAACTACGCCGGCAGCATCGAAACGGTCGCGGCGGACATGAAGGAGCTCCGGCCGACCATGATGGCCTCGGTGCCCCGGCTGTACGAGAAGATCTTCTCCCGCGTGCTCGACGCCGTCCGGGCGAGCCCGGCCCCGCGCCGGCGGATCTTCGCCTGGGCCCGCCGCGTGGGGGAGACCTGGGTGGAGCGGACGCTGGCGGGCCAGCCCGTGCCCGCGATGCTGGCGCTCCAGCGGCACGTGGCCGACCGGCTGGTCTTCGCCACGCTGCGCGCGCGGACCGGCGGGCGGATCCGCTTCTTCATCTCAGGCGGCGCGCCGCTCTCCCCGGAGATCGCCAAGTTCTTCTTCGCCGCCGGCATGCCCATCCTCGAAGGATACGGACTGACCGAGACGTCGCCGGTGATGGCGGTGAACACCTTCGGGCACACGCGGCTGGGCACGGTGGGCCGGCCGATTCCCGGCGTCGAGATCCGGATCGCGCCGGACGGCGAGATCATCACGCGCGGCCCCAACGTCATGCGCGGCTACTTCGAGAAGCCCGACGCCACCGCCGCCGCGATCGACCCGGACGGCTGGTTCCACACCGGCGACATCGGGCTGCTCGACGCCGACGGCTATCTCAGGATCACCGACCGCAAGAAGGATCTCATCGTCACCGCCGGCGGCAAGAACATCGCCCCGCAGCCGATCGAGAACCTGGCCAAGTCCAGCAAGTTCGTGAGCAACGCCGTGATGCTCGGCGACCGGCGGCCGTTCCCGATCATGCTCGTCGTGCCCAACGCCGAGCCGCTGAAGGCCTGGGCGGCGCGGCACGGCCTGCCGGCGAATGAAATGGAGCCGCTCTGCAGATTGCCGGAGGTGCACACGAAGCTCGAGCGCGAGGTGCGGAAGACGCTCCGCGACCTCGCCCAGTTCGAGATGCCGAAGAAGTTCCTGCTGTTGCCGCAGGGATTTCAGCGTCGAAGGCGGCGAGCTCACGCCGACGCTCAAGGTGCGGCGTCGGGTCGTGGAGGAGCGGCACAAGGCGGCCATCGAGGCGCTCTACGCCGAGCCGCATCAGGGCTGACGACACGCCCGGTCAGCGGCGGCGGGTGCCGACCCAGACCCTCCCAGCGCTTGCCATCAGGTCGATGGTTTCGGGATCGGGATCCGGCCCCTCGCCCACCACCCGGAGCCCAGGCAGCACGACGCGCGCCGCCTCCTGCACCCACGCCGGATCCCCGCCGATAGGGCTGCCCCAGCACCACACCCGCGCATCGAGCTGGTCTTGAGCGTCAGGCGTCCCCCCGCAGCACGCTGATCCCCGCCTCGTCCACCACCTCGGGCGGCGGATTGACCGCCACCAGGGCCACGCCGGGCACGAGCGCCGCCACGTCGCGCCACAGGGCGGCCGGCGGACCTGCCAGTACGAGATAGCCGCCCGGCCCGCTGAGGCCCGCCAGCGGCGCCAACGCCTCCGCCGTCAGCTTGCCGGGGTCGGCGCCCGTGCCGGGCGAGGGCGCGTCGCCCGTGTCCAGCACGCCGTCGTGCAGCTCGAACCGACGGTCGCACACCGGACAGCCGAGGGTGCCCGTTCGCACCGAGCGCCCCTCGACCCGGTCGGGCAGGAGCACCAGAAAAGCCTCGTCGTGATCGACAGGACAGCGGAGGTGGTCGGTGAGCTCGATGAACATCAGGGCTTGAAGACCACCCAGGTGAGCTTCCCCGGCTCGACGACGACCTTCCGGAAAACCTTCTTCCCGCCGATCTCGGTCCCCACCGTATAGCTCCCCTCCGGCACGTCCGTCACCGCGAAGTGCTCGCCGTAGAGCGGATGCCCGTGCGCCTTGTCGCCGTAGGTCTCGACGTACGAGAACGGCGTCTCGATCGGGTCGCGCTTGGCGAGCCCGAAGATCCGCGCCTGCGGCACCGGCGCGCCGCTCGCGTCGAACACCTGCCCCGCGACGATGCCCGTGCCGGGAAGCGGCTCGAGCCAGAGCTCGGGATTGACCGTGTACGGCGGAAACCGCTGCAGCGAATCGACGATCGCGCCGATCGAGTCCGTCGGCGACGCCGCGAGCTCGAAGTGGAGATGGTCGTTGGTGGCCCGGCCGGTATTGCCGACGCGGGCGATCACCTGCCCGGTCTTCACCCGGTCGCCCACCTTCACCGCCAGCGACGAGTTGTGGTAGTAGATGGAATAGAGCCGGAACCGCGTGCCGCCCGCCGTCACCGTCGTGTCGTGGCGGATGGCCACCGTTCGCGCGCCGGCCTCCGCCGGCCCGGCGTAGACCACCTTTCCGTCGAGCGCGGCCATGACCGGCGTGCCATCGGGATTGTTGAACTCGACGCCCTGGTGCTGCTGGAAGAAGCCGCCCATCGTCGAGCCGTAGCGATAGGTCTGATCGATGTACGCGTTGTCGGTCCGCGCGATCGGCCGGCGAAGCCAGACCGTGAGCGGGTCCTTGGGCGCGCCGGCGTCGGGCGCGGCGCGGCGGAGGCAGGGCAGCGTATCGGTATTCGGCCGGAGCCCGCAGCGGGTGCCGCGGAACTGCTGCCGGTCGATCACGATGGCATTGACCGGCGGGAACGCGGCCGCCGCCAGCGGCTGCGACCGCCAGCCCTCGGCCGTGTGCACCAGCCGCTGGTTGCCGCGCAGCGTGGTGACGTTCCAGCCCCGGCGGTCGGGAGCGAGCCGGCGGACGTATTCGTTGGTGAGGAGCGGCAGTGCGGTGTCGGCCGGACCGCGGGCCGGCGGCCCCACCGCGTCGCCGATGGCGGTCCAGTGCTCGCCGTCGTCGGTCGTGATCTGGAGCCCGTCGGCCGTGGCCACCACGGTCGTATCGCCGCGGACGGCGATCCCGTCGGGGATCACGTACTGCCATTCCGGCCCCAGCTGGTCGTAGGTCCAGTTCCGCCAGGTGTGCCCGCCGTCCAGCGAAAGCCCCCAGCCGTTCCCCACCGTGCCGTACCAGACCTCCCCGCGTGCCCCGAACGCGATGGCCTGCACGAAGTCCATCGAGATCGACGTGGCGGTCGTGTCGTGCTTGATCGACTCCCAGGCGGCCGCCCCGACCGGCAGGCGGTAGATCCCCTGCCCGTACGTCCCGACCCAGAGCGTGCCTCCCGGATCGCGCTTGACGGCCAGTACGTGCACGCCCCAGCCGGCGCTGTCCGGCAAGCGGAGGCACGGTGGCAGGCGCAGGTTTGGCCTGGGCCGAGAGCGAGCCGGCGGCGAGGACGAAGCCGGAGAGCGCGGAGAGAGCTGCGTGGCGTGCGTTCATGCGGGCCGCATCGGGATGAGGGGAATCAGATCGGGCCGAGCCGTAGCCAGTCGACGAGCACATGGGGCGGACGCGTGGCGACGAACAGCACCGCGTCCGCGACGTCCGCGGGGCGGAGCATCTCGGCGCGGCGGGGGAATCCTTCGCGCCGGTCCGGATCGAACGGCGCCCAGATGTCGGTGTCGGTCGGCCCCGGCGAGATCAACGTGAGCCGCACCCCGGTGCCCCGGAACTCGGCCAGGAGCGTCTCGTGCAGCCCTCGGAGACCGTACTTGCTGGCGGCGTAGGCGGCGTTCTCGGGAAAGCCGACGTGATCGGCCACGCTGCCGACCGTGACGAAGCGTTCCCCGTCCCGCGTCCCTCAGCATCGGAAGGAAGGCGCGGGCCATGGCGAAGGCCGCCCGCAGGTTGATCGCGACCTGTCGCGTCGAAGTCCGCCATGGTCGTCTGCTCGAGCGGACGCAGCAGGAAGCTGCCGGCATTGCTCACCACCAGGTCGGGAGGGCCGACGTCCCGCTGCACCCGCTCGGCGAGTGCGGCGACCTGGGCGGGGTCGGTGAGGTCGGCGGGCAGGTCCAGGAAGTCGTCCCCCGGCGGCAACGCGCGCGCGACGCGCACCACGCGCGCGCCCGCCGCCCGCAGCGCCTCGGCCGTCGCCGCCCCGATCCCGCGGGACGCGCCCGTCACCAGGGCGACGCGGCCGGCGAGGGCGGTCACTCGGAGGAATGCCCCCCGTGCGCGAGCCGGAGGAACTCGACTCGGGTCTTGGAGTCGTCCCGGAAGATGCCGCGCAGCGCGCTCGTGACCGTGCGCGAGTTCTGCTTCTGCACGCCCCGCATCATCATGCAGAAGTGGGCCGCCTCGATCACCACGCCCACGCCGCTGGGCGCGAGGACGTCCATGATGGCGTCGGCGATCTGGTCGGTGAGCCGCTCCTGTACCTGCAGCCGCCGGGCGAAGAGGTCGACGATCCGGGCAACCTTGGACAGCCCCAGGATCTTGCCGTTCGGGATGTAGGCGACGTGCGCCCGGCCGAAGAACGGCAGCAGGTGGTGCTCGCAGAGCGAATAGAGCTCGATGTCCCGCACCATGATCATGCTCTGGTGGGTCTCGGCGAAGACCGCGTCGCCGATGACCTCCGCCACCGACATGTGGTAGCCCTGGGTGAGGAAGCGCAGCGATGCCTCGACCCGCTCGGGCGTCTTGAGCAGCCCTTCGCGCCCGGTATCCTCGCCCAGGGCCGCGAGCACGTCGCGGACCTTTTCGGCGAACGGCACGAGGCGCGCTCCGGCACGCCGTCGTCAGTCCCCTTCGTAGTCGACATAGTTCCTCGGCGTCTCCCACAAGCGGAGATGAAGCGTGAGCGCCGGCGGGAGCGCCCCACGCAGCTCCCGCCAGCAGACCAGGGCGATGTTTTCGGACGTCGGGACCAGGTCCCGAAACCAGGGGACGTCGAGGTTCAGGTTCTTGTGGTCCAGGTGCCGGAGCAGCCGCTCCTGCGCGAGCTGCTTCAGGTGGTTCAGGTCCATGACGTACCCGGTCCGCGGGTCGATCTCCCCTTCGACGGACAGGTCCAGCTCGTAGTTGTGTCCGTGGAAGTTCGGGTTGTTGCACTCCCCGTACGTCGCCTGGTTCCACGCATCCGTGGCGGCGGGGTTGTGCAGACGGTGCGCGGCATTGAAGTGCACGCGCCGCGTCACTCTGCATCGCGGCATGGACCGTTCCAGTGACAGGGCCTGGCATGAAGAAGGCGGGGGCCCGGAGCAAGGTCAAGGCAGGTGAAACAGACACGTGCGCCGGCTGGAAGTTCCAGCCGGCGCACGGTGGTACGGCAACGAGGAGGATTATTGAAGCCCAATGAGAACCTGCGGCGCCCTCACCCTGACTCCTGTCTTCCCCCGGGGGGCATGACATCGGCCACGGCATTCGGACCCATCACTGGACCTGTTGGCTCAATAATGTGGCTCCCCGCTCCCGCGTCGAGTAAGATAGGAACGTGCATCCGGAGAATCAACCAACCCGAGGAGCGGTCCGCATGTTGCCACAACTGACGCTGATCGTCTCGATCGTCGCGCTCGTGGCCTGGGCGTTCCTCATCTTTGGCGGTGTGACGACCTCAGGCGTGACACATTTGTTGCTCGCCGTCGGTACCGTGCTGTTCGTGCGCTGGTGGGCGCTTCGTGCCTGACGCTGTGGCACGTCGCGACTTGCGTGTGGGTGGCCCACCACACAGGAGGTAGCGGGTCGGCGCTAACCACCCCCAGCCATGCTAGTGCAAGTCGTTGGGACGTAATCGCTTAAATGGGTGCAAATACATGCAATTCAGGAAGTTATCTCGCGGGCATAGATCGTGCAAAATTCGCGGCTGCGACCGGTGTCGCTTCGGCCGCATTCCCAGCGACAGCGCGGCCACTCGTCGACCCTGACGGGATGGGCCACTTCGGAGCACCGAGCGACCCAGCAACGGACGACCCTGTGATGCGATGGATGGAGGCCCTGTTGGAGCGCGCCAATGGCGACGCCGGACGCCTGGACCCGAGTCCCTGGACCGACCGCGGTGAGGACCCGCCCGACGCCGCGTCGCCGGCCGAGCTCCCCGTAGGCGTCGAGTGGCCCACCCGCACGCTCAATTTCCTGCTGGCCCTTCTCGCCGTCGTCTCCCTGCTGCCGGTCTTTCTCCTGCTGGCGGTGCTGATCAAGCTCACCTCGCGCGGCCCGGTGTTCTACCTGCAGGAGCGGGTCGGCCTCGACCGCCGCGCTGCCCGACGCCGGTCCCGTCAACCACCGCCGGACCTACGATCTCGGCGGCCGGGTCTTCACGATCTACAAGTTCCGCACGATGCGGGTCGACGCCGAGGCCGCGGGCGCCGCCGTCTGGGCCCAGGAACAGGACCCCCGCGTCACCCCGCTCGGCCGGGTGCTGCGCCAGTATCGGCTGGACGAGCTGCCCCAGCTGCTCAACGTGCTCAAGGGCGAGATGAACATCGTCGGCCCCCGGCCCGAGCGGCCGACGATCTTCGCCGAGCTCCGGGGCCACATCGCCGAGTACCCGCTGCGCCAGCGGGCCAAGCCGGGCATCACCGGGCTGGCCCAGATCAACCACCACTACGACCGCTCGATCGACGACGTGCGCACCAAGGTGAGCTACGACCTCGAGTACATCCGCCGTCAGAGCCTGCGCGAAGACCTGCTCATCATGCTCAAGACCATCCCCGTCGTCCTCCTTCGCCGCGGCGGGTGGTAAAAGGGCCACAGTCTGCCGCCCGGCAGCGCCCTGAACCTCACCCGTGAGCAGCGCCGCCACCAGTTGCCTGCTACCTTCTGACATTCCCGATCGTGCCGTTCTTTGCTTCCTTGCACGGCAGCGATTACCCGGGCAATTCTCCGATCCGAGGTAGCTATGCGTTTGGATGAACGGGAACGCGTCATGGAATCGTCCGCACGGACGCCCCTGATCATTCTCGCGGGTCTGACGCTCCTCGCCTTCGCGCTTCGGTTCTACCGGCTGGGATCCTGGAGTATGGAGAGCGACGAGGTCTTCATGCTGCGGGATTCCCTTGCCCTGAGTCTCAGCAACCCGCGGCCGCTGATGTATTTCCTCAACCACTACGTGGTCTACCCCGTTCCTGCCGCTCGACGAATTCGGCATCAGGCTGCTTCCGGCCATCTGCGGCGTCCTCACCGTTCCGGTTTTCTACGCCATGACCCGGCGACTGGTCGGCATACGACCCGCGCTCATTGGCGCGTTCTTCATCGCCACCTGCGGATTGCTGGTCACGTACTCCCAGTTCGGCCGATACTGGACCCTCGTGTTCCTCCTGACGTCGGTGTACCCGTACGCGCTTTATCTGGGAATTCGCGACGGCAACGGTCGCATGCTGGCGCTGGGCTCGGTGACCGCAGTGCTCGCGGTCCTCGCGCACCCGGTCTCCGTCCTGCTACTCGGCGGATTAGGCGCGTGGATCATCGTGACCTATGCGAAGCGCGATCGGCTGGCACAGTTGTGGAGCCGAAAGGACGTTCGGTGGGGCGCCTTCCTCGCCGTGATTCTGGTCGTGCTCATCGCGATGCGATTCGTTCCCATGCTGCAGTCGTGGATCCGCGCGCATGACCGGGTGCCGGTGAACGAACGGACCGGCGAATTTCTGCTGCACACTCCCGGCGGGCAGGGCGTGAAGCAGATCTCGCTCCTACTCGTCTACGTGCAGAATCTGACGCCGCCGCTCATCCTGACCGGGATTCTGGGCATTTTCATGCTGTGGCGGGAGCGGACCCGGTCCCTGGCCCTCCTGATGGCATGCCTGCTCGTCCTTCCTGCTGCTTTCATTCTGCTGGTCCAGATTCGGACCGCGGTGTCCATCTTCTACCTGATCCCCACCATGCCCGCCCTCTTCATCGGGACGGGCGTCTTTCTCGATCGACTCATCGGGGTCGAGACGGGACTGCGTCCTCGATGGCTGCTTTCGGCGGCGGTGGGGTTCATGATCTTCGCCCACGGCGCCCCGACCCTGATCTCCCAATACCGCGACGGCAAGCGGTATGATTTCCGGGGTGCCGCGCGCTGGCTTGGCGAGCGCATGGCGCCGGGAGACGTGCTCTTCTCGGATCAGCCCCATGTGGTGGCGCACTACCTGCCGGAGAAACAGGTGCAACGCCTGATTGCCGAGCCTGCTCGACTCGCCCGCGCCGCGGGCACGCTGCAGCAGACCGGTGGAAGCGGGTCGCTGTGGATTGTCACGCCGGCGCCTTCGCACGCATTCAGGACCAACCCGAAGCTGGGCAGCATGAACGACTGGATCTACACCAACTGCCAGCTTCGCAGCACCGTCGGCGTGGGCCGCCTGGATTTCAGGCAGAACTATCTGCAGATCTACCGGTGCCCTCCAATCATCCCCGCGACGGGACCGGCGTGAGCATCGAGGGCGCCATAGCCTTCTACCTGCCCTCACTCTGCGGGGGCGGCGCCGAACGGGTAGTGGTGAACTTGGCGCAGGGGCTCACCGAGCGTGGGATCCGGGTGGACCTCGTGCTCGCGGCGGCGGAGGGGCCCCTTCTGGACCAGGTGCCGCCGACGGTGCGGATCGTGGATCTCCACGCGCCTCGAGTGCTCCGGAGCCTCGCTCCGCTGGCCGGCTATCTGCGCCGCGAGCGGCCGCGCGTCCTGGTCTCGTCCATGGGGCACGCCAACCTGATCGCGATCGGGGCGGCCAAGCTGGCCGGAGGCGTCGCGCCGCTGATCGTCACCGAGCACAATACCCTCTCGCAGGAGACCCAGCGCCAGAGCCGCCTGGTCGGCACACTTTGGCCGCATCTGTTGGGCACGTTCTACCCATGGGCCACGGCGATCGTCGCCGTGTCGCGCGGCGCAGCCGACGACCTGGCGCGTACGGCCGGATTGCCCCGGGACCGGATCGAGGTGGTCTATAACCCGGTGATCACGCCCGCCATGTTGGCGCTCGCACGGCAAGCGCCCGACCATCCCTGGTTGACGCCGGGGCAGCCGCCCGTCGTTTTGGGCGCCGGGCGCCTCACCGGGCAGAAGGACTTCTTGACGCTGGTGCGGGCGTTCGCCGACGTCCGGCGCCGCCGGCCCGCGCGCCTGGTCATTCTTGGGGAAGGGCCGGAGCGGCCCGCAATCGAGGCCCTGGTCCGCGAGCTCGGCGTGGCGAAGGACGTGGCGCTTCCCGGTTTCCAGGAGAATGCCCTGGCTTATATGGCGCACTCAGCCGTGTTCGTGCTGTCCTCTGCCTGGGAAGGGCTGCCCACTGTCCTGATCGAAGCGCTCGCGGCAGGAACCCGAGTGGTTTCCACGGACTGCCCCAGCGGCCCGCGAGAGATTCTCCAGGACGGCCGATTGGGTGCATTGGTGCCGGTGGGCAACGCGGCCGCCCTGGCAAACGCCACTTTGGAGGCGCTGGAGCAACCTGCGGGCGCGATCCCGACCGACGCGCTGTTTCCATTCACCCGTGAGGCGTCGGTGGACCACTACCTCCAGGTCATCGAGACCGCCGCTCCGGCTCACGTTCATCGTCCGCCGGCAAATGCGTCCACTCCGGGCGCGCCCGCCCTTTCCACCAATTCGACCGGAACGCCGCCTCGTGACGCCTAAAGTGAGCGTGGTGACTACCGTCTACAACGGCGAGCCCTATGTCGATCGGGCTATCCCCGGCATCCTCGGGCAGACGTTCGAGAACTTCAAGTGGATTCTTGTCGATGACGGATCACAGGATCGGACACCCGATATCCTGCGTGAGCTGGCGATCCGGGACTCCCGCATACGAGTCTTCTCGCCGGGCCGCCTGGGGATATCGGTAGCGGCCAATTACGGGGTCACCCAGGCTGGGGTGAGTTCATCGCCCGCCAGGACTTCGATGACCGCAGCTATCCCGAGCGGTTGCGCCTGCAGGTGGAGTACCTCGACGCTCACCCGAAGGTAGGGGTCCTGGGCAGCCACTACGTCCTGGTGGACGAAAACCGTGGCGAACGCTATGTGCGCATGCCCCCCGATGGCCACGATGCGATCGTCGCGACAATGGCCAAAGGGGTCCCGTTCGCGAATACCTCGTGGCCTTTCGTCGGCAGGCCTGGACCGAGGTCGGAGGGTATCCCTGGTGCCCGACCTCGAGGACCTGCTGTTCTTTGTCGAAGTGGCCCGGATCGGCTGGCAGTTCGCCACGATTCCGGAGGCCTTGGGCGAGCACTTCGTTCATCCGGCCAGCTTTTTCCACCGCACGTTCAAGTATGCCGAGCGGCAGCGGGGGCTCGCACGGGCGCAGTCGCGCGCCATTCGCCGACTGGGGCTTCCGAGCTGGATGTATGTGTTCGCGGCGGGTCGGTATGCATACGCGTACTGCCCTACGGTGCTCAAGCGCGTCATGCGCCGTGTGCTGGCCGGCTCGCAAGAACGGGAATTCTAAGCGACCTGGCCTTCACGCCGGGCCGCCTTTTCTGCCACCACCTCGCGGTACAGTTCCTCCCATCGCTCCACCACCCGGTGGAGGCCGTAATTCGTCCGAATGTGATCCCGTCCCCGCTCGCCCAGCGCGCGCCGCTGGGCCTCGCTCAAATTCATCAGCCGCAGCATCGCCGCTGCCAGCGCCGCACTGTCGCCGGGCGGGGCCAGGTATCCGCTCTCCCCGTCCAGGACGACCTCGGCCGTGCCGCCCGCCCTCGTCGTGACGATGGGCAGCCCACCGGCCGCAGCCTCCAGCAGCACCATCGGCATCCCCTCCCATGCGGAGGACATGAGGTAGCCGTCCGCGGCGCTGACGAGCGCCGCGACATCATCGCGGACACCGAGAAATCGAACGGCCGGGCCGACCTCCAGCTCACGCGCGAGCGATTCCGTCTCGCCCTGGAGGGCCCCGCGCCCGGCCAGCAGGAGGACAGCCTCAGGGTGTCGCTCGCGGACACTGGCGAACGCCCGCAGCATGTTGGGGTAGTCCTTGGCCGTCTCGAACCGCCCTACCGCAAGCCAGACGAACTCCTCACCAAGCCCCAGCGCCCTCCGCAGGTGGTCACGGACCTCGGGAGGCTGCCTGTACAGCTCAGGATCGACGCCATTGGGAATGACACGGAGCAGATCACCGGGAATAATCCGCTCCCGGATGAACCGTTCGGCCGCGGCCTCGCTGATGATGGTCATTCGGTCGACCAGACCATTGCTCAGGCGATACGCAGCCATCAGCAGTCCACCGCCTTCATGAATATTGTGGATGGTGGAGATCAGCGCCGGAACCGGAGCCACCAGTTGGAGCGCACGCGCCATCAGGTTGGCGTGGACCATGTGGCTGTGGAGCACGTTCGGTTGCCACGCCTTGGCGATGCGGATCAGACGCGCCAGTCCTCGAGGGTCCGGAATGCCGCGGCGCATCTCCAGTGACTCGGTCGCGATGCCCGACGCGCGGGCTCTCAGCCCCATCGGGCCGAGCGGTGTCAGCGAGACGATGAGAATGTCGTGGCCGCGGGCCTGGAGATCCTGAGCCGCGACCAGGAGCTGGCTGTCCGCCCCACCGAGTCCCATGCTCGTCGACAGGAACAGAATTCTCATCCGTCGCGCTCCATGCTACGACGCCGCTCCCCTGCCCCGGCCCGTGGCGGTCCTCGAGACCGCCGCGCGTACGGTCTCCGGTCGGCTCGTGACGGGAGCGGGCCGACGAGCGGGATCGGGGACCGGCGCCGGCCTCAGCTCCGCGTAATACTGCGCGGACAATCCGATGAGGATCGCCAGGACGATCCAGGCCGCCTTCTGATCCTCCCACGTGAGGGGCATCATTGCGGTCACCACCGTGGCCAGGAGCACGAGTGTGAATCGTCGTTCGAGCCGTGGGAGGCGACGGATGGAGAAGTACACCGAGAAGAGCATCGTCAGGTACAGCCACAAGCCGAGCATCCCCTCCTCCACGAGCACTGACAGAAAGGAGTTGTGCGCGACCAGCGCGCGGTCCCCGAGCTCCGGCGTCACGGCACGGACGAACCCCCCGACTCCATACCCCAGCACCGGCCGCTGCATGAACGCGTGCGCCCCCGCCTTCCAGAGGGTAAAGCGCCCACCGAATCTCTTGTCCTCGATTTCGGTCCCGGTCGAACTGAGTCGCTGCATGACCTTCGGCGGGATGTACACGACCAGGAGCGCGCCGCACAGGCACACCGACGCGACCGTCCCCACCAGCCTCCCGGCGGACAGTCGCATGGTGAACGGAATGACGAGGAGCGCGACGATCGAAGTCACCAGGCCTCCGCGCGAGCCGGTGAGCGCGGTGGCGAGCATGCCCAGCGGCAGGTATCCTCGGAACAGCCACCGGGCGAGCGTCCCCCGCGCCGTGAGTCCGAGATACCAGGCTATCGGCAAGGCCAGCGAAAGGGTCATGGCCACGTCGTTGGGGTCGTGACCTCCGGCCGCAAATCGCCGCAGCGTGTCCCCAGCGCGAAGGTACAGCAGGATCGTAGCGGCCGCCGGCACACAGCAGCCAAACACATAAGCCGCCATCAAGGCTCGCACGCGCTTCGGTGTAGAGCCGAGCTCCCACATCATCCACAGCACAAAGAACAGCTGCACGAAGGTATACAACTTTCGGGGGATGCCCCCTTCGTTCAACAGCCACGTGCCGCAACCGGCCCAGATCACGAACAGCAGGGCCGCCACGTGGAAGATCCGCCAGCGCCTGACCCTGCCATGAATCACGATGGCGAGCATCGTGAGACCCATCGCGATCGCTCCCGTGACCCGAGAGACAATGGAGAGGCCGGGCAGGGAGACGAGCATCTCCCATGGCACGACGAAGACGAACACCCAGAGGGCCGCGTACGCGACGGACGTCATCATTTGAGACTTCCTTCCCCCAGCGGGGCCAGATCTTCGAGCTGGGCCGACCGGGCGGCCTCGGCTCCCAGAAACGCACCAGCTCCCATCATCAAGGCCAGCCCAGCATCGAGTGGATTGGTCAGCCGTTACGCCGCGCCGCCATCCGAAGCGGGACCATGCTCCTAAGTACTAGTTTGCCGTCCTGCTGGTTGCGAGTCCCCACGGCACCGGCCACATTACCTGCTGCCGCGCCCGGCAACGAACGCGCCGCGGCCACTCGCGGCGTTCATCCAGCCATCGACACGACAGGGGCTATGGCCACACCCGTACGGCGATTCATCGAATGGAACCGCAGTGTGTCGCGATGGGAACGCGCTCTCATGGCACGCGTGGTGCCAGGTTGCGCCGCTGACGGCCCGCGCGATTTCCGGGATCAGGTGTTACCAAGCCTGCTGAAAGCCGGGTTGCGAGTCCTCGACGTCGGCGGCGGCAAGCATCCGGCCATTTCGCTCCAGACGAAGCAGGAACTTGGTCTGCATGTAGTCGGTCTCGATGTCTCCGAGACCGAGCTGGCCCAGGCCCCCGCCGGAGCCTATGACGCGATTGTCGTGGGCGACGCCGCAGCGGTCCAGATCCCCGGCCACTACGATCTTGTCTTCTCGCGCTCCGTCTTCGAGCACGTGGAGAACCCCCGCGACGCGTTCGCCAATCTGGCCAGTGTTCTGGCCCCTGGCGGAATGATGGCTCACGTCGTGCCCTGCCGTAATGCCCCGTTCGCGATCGCCAACCGCTGGCTCGGCGACCGCGCGGCCCGCCGACTGCTCTTCACGATCTTTCCGGAGAAGGAGGAGAACAGTGGCTTTCAGGTGCACTATCACGACTGCACGCCATCTGGTTTTCGGCGAATGTGCCGTGAGTGCAACTTGGAAGTCGTGAGGATCGTCCCCTATTACAACTCGGGTTATACGTCCTTCTTCGCACCGCTCTACACCCTCGAGATGTTTCGGCAAGCCTTGATGTGTCGGCTCCGGCAGGAAGACCTCGCGGAAGCTTTCTCGGTCGTGGCTCGGGCTCCGGGGCGCTGATCCGCGGGACGGCGGGGAGAGGACCATCGCGCCGTCTGTCCTCACGCCGGCCCCCGCGGCGGCACAAGACTCACACGATTCAGCATTTGGGAGCGAACCGCATCGCGCATGCGCGTGCCATGCTCCCCCAAGCGAAGTGTCGGAGCCCGCCATGCGGCGGCTCCGGCGGCTCCGCGGCCACTGCGAGGCCGATGAGGAAGGTGGCGATCGGTGGCAGACCCAGGTGCCGGGTCCCTGCCGCAACCGCGATCGTCACCACCCCCAGCAACAGCGTCAGCCGGATCGCAGGGAACTGCGCCTCCGCGAACCGGAGCCAGGAGATCTGTCCCACGCTCACGCCGAGCTGGGCCATGAGCAGAAAGTTGACGAAGAGCGCTGCCAGCACTCCCGCGGCCACTCCGGTCAATCCCCCGTAGTGACCGAGGAACGCGCCCGGAAAGCGAGGACCGCGTACAGGGTCTGCCGCCATGCGCGACGGTAGACCTGTCCCGTGGCTCGCGAAAGCGAATCGCTCAGGCGATAGCTCGTCCGGAACGCGCGCCGCGACAGTATCTGGAAAGGCGGGACCAGCGCCCGCCCACCGGCTGCCGAAGGCGACCACCACGAGTTCCGGAGCCAGCACCGCGATGACGACGCCGGCCGGGAGGGCAGCAGGGCAAGCGCCGCGGTCCCCTGCCGAAAGGCCGATCCGAGGCGGCGTGGATCGTGCTGAACCAGGGCCATCGTCGGAAAGAGCACCCTGTCGAACACATTCCCGAGCAGCGTCGTGGGAACGGACACCGACTGGAATGCCCGGTTGTCCTCGCCAAGTGCGGCGGGGCCCGCCAGCGTCCCCGACCAGTTATCTGCTTGGTTAGGTCGATGACCCCCAGACGGCCGACGCTTTGTCCAACGCCGTAGTCCATCAGCTCCAGGGAGCTCTGCCATGTCGGGCGCGCCCGCAGGATGGGAGGCCCGCTGTGCAGCCGGATAGCCGTGCGAAGGACGGCCTGCGTGAGCTGGGCCACGACCAGCGCCCAGACCCCGTATCTGCGGAGGGCGAGGGCGACGCCGACCACTCCGTAGCCCAGTGCGTAGGCCAGCACGTCGCGGTTGGCCAGGAGTCGGAAGCGCATCTCCCGTGAAGGAGGCTCTCGGGAGCGACCGACAGGCCGGCGATGGGGAAGACAAAGGCCAATGCGCGGACGACGGGAACCAGCTGGTCCATGTGGAAGAACCTGGCGATTATCGGCGCCGCCACCCAGACCACACCGGCGACGAGAACTTCCAAGGCTGCGGACGCGAAGAACGCAGTACTGGTATGACGTGCCTCAAGCGCCGGCCGCTGCACCAGGGCAGGTCCCATTCCAAGCTGCGAGAAGTTGAGGAGAAAGTCATGAACACCTTCGCGGCGCTCACAGCACGGAAGTCCGCCAGTGCCAGAAGCCGGGTGAGGAGAACCAGCCCCCCAACCTCATCCGGCGATGGCCCCGCTCCACCACGCGACCCACGCCATGCCCCCGATCGTACGGTACATCAGACTCGAAGTGGGGTCCGTCACGCGACTCAACGGCCCACGGTCCCGGAGATCTCTCGCTCCGCTGAGGCACGTCGTAGCCGTAGCGAACGAGATCTTCGTGCAGGATGTCGTTGAGGAGATGTGCTGCGCGACCGTCAGGCCGTACCGCCAGCGGTTGCTGGCGTTCTTGATGGGTGTCGCCGCGACATGTCGCTCGAATGCCTGGGAAATCGGCGACTCCGAAAAGCCGAGGACCTGTCGGCAGGTTTCCAGCGGCTGATCGCAGAAGGTCTCGTACTTGATCTCAGAAGTCGTCGGGTCAGGCAGTGCTCGCCGCGCCGCTTCCATGGCCCGGAGCTGGATGCGCCACTCGAGGCCCGCAATCCGACGAATGAACGATCGGAGGCCTCCCGGTGGCTTGATCCTCGGGAGAGAGCAGGCCCGCCCGCCAGCCCTGGGGCCCGTAACGGCCGCGCCAGAAGTCGACGTGCAGCAGCGAACTGGCCACCGCCCGTCCATCGCGAACCAGGTGGATGAACTCGCGTCCTGGAATATCGCGTTGAGGAAGCCGAGGCGGGGCCACCCGGTGATCTTGAGGAGGAGCCGGTTGCGCTTGGGCGTCAACATCATTCCCATAGCAGCACGGACTTGGCGCTTAACCCGCGTGGTCACGTCCGTGCGAACCAGATCCCGGCACGGCTCGGAAAAGCCGTAGGCGTACCTGTCCCAGAACAGATAGCACTCACCCGGTTGGACCCTGCGCCCAACAACCGGCGAAGTACCGGATTGTCCATCGCCGTAACGGTGCGTTGGTTCCATAATGGGCGCGACGGATACCGATCGCAGAAGCCCGAGAGCCACATGACGTCGGCATGTTTGGCGAGCAGTCGGTGAAAGACCGTCGACCCACAGCGTCCGGTGCCCACGATGATGACCGGCTTGTTGATCGTCGTCATCGGCCGTTCGTCACCCCGCATGGAATTGATGCTCCGTTGGTAGAACCGCGCCCTCCTCACCCCGGCAGAGCGTGCCTCGACTCGGCACGATCCGTGCCCGTCTGTGCGTTGACCCGAACCTATCCCAGCCCCACAAGGGCCGGGCCGTCGCCCATGGCGCGAGTGCCCGCGAAGGTGAACGGGGCAATCTACTACGGTCGGATACCAGGTGGAGCGGACCGATGCTCGAGGTCCGGAGCAGGAACCCTCAGCCACGACCGGGGTGCGTGACCCTGCGGACCCCTGTAGTATCTACGCGACACCACCGCGGCCGCGGCAGACACCACGTCATAACCCGCACAGGGCACACCTCTTGCTGGGACAAGAAGCGACTTCCTATATTCCGCTTCTGCCTGCATGAGGCCGTCCCCAATCCCGAAATCGCCACCTCATTCCCCGGGCTCCCCGCTCGCGGGCCGGAGCCTGCACCGGGTGGGTGGCCAGGTACGATGTTCTGGAGGAGGTGACTCGGCCATGCAACTCAAAACTCGGATCTCTTTGTTCATCGTGCTCATCATCGCGCTGCACGCAGTGCCGGTGATCTCCTACGAGCGCGCGGGAGGCAGACCCGCTGGCCGTTCCTGTCGTGGACCATGTACGCGAAATCCTTTCCACCAGGCCCCATCACGATGGCCACGAGACGCCTCGTTGCGACTGCGCCAGCGGAAGGCAGGAAGAGGTGACCCCGAAGCTTCTCGGGATGCCCATGCCCGCGTTTCGAAACGCATATGTCACGCCCCTCTGGAGGGAGATTCCTCGCCCGCCTATGTGCTGATCCAACGGCTCAATCAGGGGCGAAGCGATCCCGTGGTACGCCTCCGTCTGGAAGGTCGCCGTCTGACACTCGTCGACTCCGGGGTAGTCACGGACCCCTCCCCGTCATCACCTACCAGGTCCACCGTTCGGGCTCGAGGTAAGGAGGTGTCGGTGAAGCGCCTGATCGCCCTCTGGAACGCGTACTGGTTTCCCACAACCTCGACGCTGAATCTCGCGGCGACCCGGATCGTCGCGGTCGCCGCCGAAGTGTTCTGGCTGTTCCCCTCGCTGGGCAGAGCCAGATTCGTCTGCTCACGGCGAACCCAGAATTCGTCACCCTCAGCCGCTCATCAGGCTCGTCGACGCCGTGTTTCCACACCACCTGGTCTTCAGCCCGGGCGGCTTTACGGTCATCTACTGGGTAAGCATGGCCGCTGGGCTGGCAGCGCTGGTGGGGTTCGCCTCGCGGACGTCCCTCTTTCTGCTGACGCTCGGCATGTGGTTCTTCGTGAGTCACTCATACTCCTACGCCGATATCCATCATCATGAGGCCCCGTACGCCATCTTCCTGCTGGCCCTGGCCTTCTCGCCCGTGGGTGACCGACTGTCCATCGATGCGCTCATCCGTCGCCGTCGCGCTCGAGCCGCCGGCGAGCCGCCGCCGGTCGCCGGCGGATCGACACTGCCATGTGGCCACTGAAGCTGGCCCACGTGGTGTTGGCGATGACCTACTTTTCGACCGGCATCACCAAGCTGCTGGCCGGCGGCCTCGCCTGGATGAATGGCTACACCCTGCAGAACTACGTATTCATCGATGGCATCAACCGCGACATCCCCGCGGCGTCTCGGCTGGCGCACCAGCACACCCTTTGCGTCCTGCTGGCCATCGGCACGATTCTGTTCGAGACCTTCTTCTTCGTGTCCATCCTGGTCCCGCGTGCGGCGCCCTTGTTCTTCGCTGGCGGCATCCTCTTCCACCTCGGCTTGTACTTTGTTTCCGGGCACCCGTTCTTCGAGCATATGGTCATGAATGCGATTCTGTTGGTCTTCCTCGATCCCGAGTGGTTCACGAACCAGGTGAACCGGTTGACATCCCTGCGAACCGCGCACGCTCCGGCGCGCCAGGCGGCTTAGAGCCAGTGTTGCAAGCTTCGGCCGATGAGCTCGGAAGTCTTCGTGATGTCGTCGCGGAAATGGCCCGTGAGCTGCTTCTTCACATCGGCCGGCAGTCGGGGGGCTTCACGCATGGTGCGGCCGCGGAACCGCCTGAGCCAATTCGCGGCTCCTTTGGGCGCCCAGGGCTGAGCGCCGACCTGGCACCTCTCGTGAAAAGGCTTTCCAGCATCAGGCTCGCGGGCTCGCCACCGGCCATGTGCGGTGTGGCGAAGTCCGGCTGGAACGCCGGATCAACATCCAGGAATTGATACGTGTCCCGCACGAATTTCTGCGGATTCCGTCGGAGATCATCGAACAGCAGGACGCAGATCTGATCCCGAGGAAAGGCGTCGAAATATCGCGATAGCTGTTCGTAGTACCTGCCGACGCGCATCCAGTGAGACTCGGGCTGTGCCCAGACCGCCGTGGTGGTGAGGTCGCGCACCGGGTCGAGGCGCCGGCCGCGAATTCGCAGATACATCAGGTAATCCGAGTAAGCTCGATCGACCGGATGGCGCAGGCTGCAGAGCAGCCTAGGGCTTGAAGCAGCTGCCGGATCCGGGCGGCCGACTGGGGACATTCGAGATACGTCGTCGAGGCCTCTCCGATGGCGGCGGCATTGCCGGCATCCGCGAAGAGGCGTTCGTATTCGCTCGAACGTCTTGACGGGAAAGATGTGGAGGTCCGGGTTTCCCCAGAGAAGCCGTCCGTCAGTGCCCACCCCGTACGCGAAGTAGGCTGGGTCCTTCACGGCAGTCATGAAGACGGCCGGATGCTCCGCGAGATACCAGTGCAGCGCTGTGGTGCCCGCTTTGGCAGCGCCGATGACGATGAAGTTGGGGAGCACCGGGACATCTCCTATGGCGCGGGGGGTCTCGAGGATCCGCCGTGGCGTCACGCCACCTACGGACTATCCGTCAACAACAGCCAAGCGGGCAGCCCCGGCCTGGTCAGCAGGTTTCATGCCCTGGCTTGCATGTTGCGCAATCTACCACGGCCGCATTTGAGGGACGCGTGCAAACCCGCACGTCGGCGCCATGGTCCCTTGTCCCCGCAATGCTTAGACTTCAGGCGATGAGCGTGGAACTGGGCGAGCGAGCGCGACTCGCGGACGCCGATCGCACGCGTAGAGCGGCACAGAAAGGAGCAGTCATGCCCCGTCGGACCGAGCGCAGGAGCCCGGCCTTGCTGCGTCAGCACTACGAGGTCGAGAAAAAGGACTCGCGGATCGTCTCCGGCATGCGACGCGCGAGCAGCGCCGCTCGTTGTACGGGCAGGTCTACGATGAGCTGTACCAGAGGGTGCCGCGACACCCGCCGGCTCGGGCGTAAGGCCTCCCCGGAGCTGAGCCGCACGGGCCTGGTGGTCCAGCTCCGGCTCTTGCGTCGCTATTTGCGCCCCGAAACGGTCGTGCTCGAGATCGGACCCGGCGATTGTGCGCTCTCCTTTGCCCTCGCGGAGCAGGTACGCCAGGTGTATGGCCTGGACGTATCGGAGACGATTACCCAGAGCCTTTCCCTTCCCTCCAACTTCAAGCTGATTCTCTCGGACGGCACCAGCGTCCCACTCCCGCCCGAGAGCGTGGACGTCGCGTACAGCAACCAGCTGATGGAGCACCTGCATCCGGATGACGCGCTGGAACAGCTTGAGGGAATCTGGCGTGCCCTTCGACCCGGTGGAGTGTATCTCTGCATCACGCCGAACGGACTCAGTGGTCCGCACGATATCTCCGCGCATTTCGACTCGTCGCAACCGGGTTTCATCTGAAGGAGTACACGGTCGCGGGACTCGGCGGGGGCTTCCGGAAGGTGGGATTTCGCAAGGTCCAGACCCTGCTCGGCAGGCAGGGCGTCTGCATACCCACTCCCGTCGCTCCAGTTGTGGCAGGCGAGGCGATCCTGGGGCTGTTGCCGCCGGGACCCCGCCGAGCGCTGGGGCGCACGGTCGGCCGGGCATTCCTCGGGATTCGTCTTCTCGGCACGAAGTAGCGCGCCAGCCACTCGAACCGAACTCACGTCGCACCTCCCGGCCCCGAAGACGACTGGCTGCCCCCCCCCCAACAGGTGAACTAGGGAGAGACTCTTGATTTTGCGATTCCTGAAGCGGCTGCCGTTCCTCAGAAATCCCAGCACCCGGCGAGCCCTGAGGCAGATTCCCGGCATCAGGCAGGTCCAGCATGCCGCTGCCCAGAGCCGGAGAGCGTACTACCGATGTTCGGTCATCGTGGCTCAAGCGGAAGCTGGCAGCTTCCGAGCACAAGAGAATCGTCATCGGCGCAGGGAGCCGGTTCGACCCCGGCTGGATTCCCACCCAGCAGGAGTTTCTCGATGTCACCGATCCCACGCAGTGGGAGACCTATTTCGAGCCGAATTCCGTTGACGCAATGTTGGCGGAGCACGTCTGGGAGCACCTTACCCCCGAAGACGGGCTCGCTGCTGCGAGAGCTTGTTCAGGTACCTGGGGCCCGGAGGCACCTTGCGGATTGCTGTACCGGATGGGCTGCTACCCGGACCCGACCTACGTCGATTCGGTGAAGGCCGGGGCTGGCACCCGCACGGGGCAAAGCCCGGCCCCGAAGGAAACGCGGCAAATCACAAGGCACTGTACACCTACCGACCCTGGGGGAACTGCTCGAGAGCGCAGGCTTTCGAGTCGTCATGTACGAATACTTCGATGAAGAGGGCTCGTTCCATTGCCAGGACTGGGACGCGAAGGGAGGCACGGTCTGGCGGTCCAAGCGCTTTGATCCTCGGAACAAGGGCGGAAAGCTGGCCAGTGTCTATCCCGGCACGCTGGATGATTATCTCGCCTTTTCATCCATTGTGCTCGACGCCGTAAAGGATCGAACGCCCGGGAGGTAGAAGCCCCAGATTGGTGCGGCCTCATCGTCAAGACGCCTCCATCCGGGGAAACACTCGCGCATTCGTCGCCGACACATACACGCGCTGACCGGTCGTGAGCGCGAGGGCCTCGAAGCGGTCCCTGGGAATCTGGGCCTCCATCGTCCGGCCCCCGTCCACGAGGTCGAGCTCCAGCCGCACCACCGGACCGAAGGCCCTGATGTGCCGGACCACCGCCTCGAGCGACGAGTCGCCCATGGGGGACGGGCCCAGCTCCACTTCGTACGTGCGGACATAGGCGACGCCCGCCTGGTCCTGGGCATCGGCCCATCCGGGCGCGTCGATCTGGCCGCCGCCGATGGCCACCCGTCCCTGGTGAATCCGCCCGTGGAACAGGTTGACGTCGCCGAGGAAGCCGTAGACGAACGGCGTCGCCGGCTGCTCGTAGACCTCTTCCGGTGTCCCGCTCTGCTCGATCCGGCCCTCGTTCATGATGACCACCCGGTCGGAGACCTCCAGTGCCTCCTCCTGGTCGTGGGTGACGAGCACGCTCGTCACGTGCACCTCCTCGTGCAGCCGCCGGAGCCAGCGCCGCAGCTCCTTCCGCACCTTCGCGTCGAGCGCGCCGAAGGGCTCGTCGAGCAGCAGCACCTTGGGCTTGACCGCGAGCGCCCGGGCGAGCGCCACGCGCTGGCGCTGCCCGCCTGAGAGCTCGGAGGGCCGGCGCTTGGCCAGCACGTCGAGCTGCACGAGGCTCAGCAGGCGCATGACGCTCTCGCGGATCTCCGATTCGGCTCGGCCGGTGCTCCCGCGGCCGGACGCGCAGCCCGAACGCGACGTTCTCGAAGACGCTCATGTGCCGGAACAGGGCGTAGTGCTGGAAGACGAACCCGACGTGGCGCTCGCGCACCGGCTGGTCGGTCGCGTCTTCGCCGTGGAAGTGGATCGTGCCCTGATCGGCCGGCTCCAGGCCGGCGATGATGCGAAGGAGGGTCGTCTTGCCCGACCCGGAGGGCCCGAGCAACGCCACCAGCTCGCCTCCGGGCACGTCCAGGCTCACGTTGTCGAGCGCGACGAACCCGCCGAACGCCTTGCGCAGATTGCGGACCTGGATGCTCATGCGATGATCCCTCCGGTAGGTATCGTCGGTCTCGACGGGCTCGGCCGCGGCCTTCTGCTGCTGCCGTTCGACCAGGGTCTTGAGGGCCAGGGTGACGATCGCGAGCAGCGTGAGCACCGACGCCACCGCGAAGCTGGCCGCGAACGCATACTCGTTGTACAGGATCTCGACGTGCAGCGGCAGCGTGTTGGTCTCCCCGCGGATGTGACCCGGAGACGACCGACACCGCGCCGAACTCGCCCATCGCGCGCGCGTTGCAGAGGATGAGGCCGTAGAGCAGGCCCCACTTGATGTTGGGCAGCGTGACCCGGAAGAACGTCTGCCAGCCGCTGGCGCCGAGCACGATGGCCGCTTCCTCCTCCTCGGTCCCCTGCTCCTGCATCAGCGGAATCAGCTCGCGCGCCACGAACGGCGCGGTCACGAACGTCGTGGCCAGCACGATGCCGGGCACCGCGAAGATGACCTTGAGGTCGTGCGCCACCAGCCAGGGCCCGAACCAGCCGTGCGCGCCGAACAGGAGCACGAAGATCATGCCCGAGATCACCGGCGACACCGCGAACGGAAGGTCGATCAGCGTGATCAGCAGGTTCCGCCCCGGAAAGGCGAACTTGGAGATGCACCAGGCGGCGGCCACGCCGAACACGAGGTTGATCGGCACCGCGATCGAGGCGATCAGGAGCGTGAGCCGCGCCGCGCTCAGCGCGTCGGGGTCCGAGATCGCCCGCCAGTAGGCTTCCAGCCCCTTCGAGAAGGCCTGGTGGAACACCAGCGCGAGCGGCAGCACCAGCGTGACGGCGAGGAAGATCAGCGCGATGGCGGTCAGCGCCCAGCGCACGACCGGCGACTCCCCGGTGGCGCGGGTGACGGCCCTCGGCGCGGTCGTGGCCGGACGGGAGACGGCGAGCGTCGTCATGGCTCAGACCGCCGCGCGGCGCCGGGCCGCCCACTGGAGCACGTTGATCGTGAGCAGCAGCATGAAGGAGACGACCAGCATGACCAGCGCCACCGCGGTGGCCCCGGCGTAGTCGTACTGCTCGAGCTTGGTGATGATGAGCAGCGGCACGATCTCGGTCTTCATCGGCATGTTCCCCGCGATGAAGACCACCGAGCCGTACTCGCCCACCGCCCGCGCGAAGGCGAGGGCGAAGCCGGTCAGCAGGGCGGGCGCGACGGTCGGCAGGATCACCCGGACGAAGGTCTGCCACCGGCGGGCTCCGAGGCTGGCCGCCGCCTCCTCCACCTCCACTTCCAGGTCGTCGAGCACCGGCTGCACCGTGCGCACGACGAAGGGAAGGCCGATGAAGATGAGGGCCACCGTGATGCCGAGCCAGGTGTAGGAGACCTTGATGCCCAGCGGCTCCAGGTAGCTCCCGACCCACCCGTTGCCGGCGTAAAGCGTCGTGAGCGCGATGCCCGCCACCGCCGTCGGCAGGGCGAACGGCAGGTCCACCATGGCATCCACCAGCTTCCGACCGGGAAACCGGTAGCGCACCAGCACCCAGGCCACCAGCAGGCCGAAGACGGTGTTGACCAGGGCGGCGACGAACGACGCGCCGAAGGTCACCCGGTAGGAAGCCACCACGCGTGGATTGGTGACGGTGCCCCAGAACTCCGCCCAGGACAGGTCCGTGGTCTTCGTGAACACGGTGGCCAGCGGCAGGAGCACCATCAGGCTCAGGTAGGTGCACGTGATCCCCAGGGACAGCCCGAATCCGGGGAGCACGCTCCGTGACTTGTGCCGCATCGTCATCCCTTCGTAGGGGTAGACATGCAGCCGGGGCTACTGCCCCGGCTGGTAGATCTGATCGAACGACGCCCCGTCCGCGAAGTGCGCGGCATGCGCCTTCTTCCAGCCGCCGAAGACCTCGTCGATGGTCACGAGACTCACCTTGGGAAACGCGGCCGCGTACTTCGCGGCGACGCCGGGATCCCGAGGACGGTAGAAATTCTTCGCCGCGATCTCCTGACCCTCCGGCGTGTACAGGTACTCGAGATAGGCCTGCGCCACGGCCTTGGTGCCGTGCTTGCCCGCCACCTTGTCCACCACCGCCACCGGCGGCTCGGCCAGGATGCTCAGCGACGGCGCCACCACCTCGAACTTGCCGGGGCCCAGCTCCTTGATGGCCAGCAGCGCCTCGTTCTCCCACGCGATCAGCACGTCGCCGATGCCCCGCTCCACGAAGGTCGTGGTGGACCCTCGGGCCCCGGCATCGAGCACCGGGACGTTCTTGTAGAGCTTGCTCACGAACTCCTTGGCGGTGGCCTCGTTGCCGCCCGGCTGCCGCAGGGCCCAGGCCCAGGCGGCCAGATAGTTCCAGCGGGCGCCGCCGGACGTCTTCGGATTGGGCGTGATCACCGAGACGCCCGGCCGAGCCAGGTCGCCCCAGTCCTTGATCTTCTTGGGATTCCCCTTCCGGACGAGCAGCACGATCGTCGACGTGTAGGGCGAGCTGTTGTGCGGCAGCCGCGTCTGCCAGTTGGCCGGGAGCAGCCCCGCCTTCTCCGAGATCTGGTCGATGTCGTAGGCGAGCGCGAGCGTGACCACGTCGGCCTCGAGGCCGTCGATCACGGAGCGGGCCTGCTTGCCGGAGCCTCCGTGCGACTGCCGGATCGTCACGTCCTGGCCGGTCTTTCCCTTCCAGTAGGTGGCGAACTGCTTGTTGAAATCCTCGTACAGCTCACGCGTCGGATCGTACGACACGTTCAGCAGGGTGACGGGCTTGGGCGCTCCCTGCGCCTGGGACCGGCCAGCGCCGGCCAGGAAGGCGAGGAGAGCGAACCAGCCGGAAACGGCGAGTCGAGTGCGCATGGGAGTCGAGTGGCCTCGTGTGTTGTGCATGTTCAGAAGGCGTACTGCACGCGGGTCACGACGAAGTTTTCGGCTTCGCGATCTCCCGTGGCGGCACCGCCGGTGAAGGTGGTGTGCTCGTAGTCCGCCACGAGCTTGATGGCCCGCGCCAGGTACCAGTTGAGCCCGACGGCCCACGCCTTTGCCTTGGTCGGCGTGCCGGCCGCGGAGGCGTAGTTCGGGAAGGTGGCGTCGTCGATCGCGAGCTCGCTGTAGCGCGCGGCCAGCTCGAGCGCGCCGAACGTGCCCGCCTTCGGATCGAACGGCTTCTTGGGCGTGGCGCTCCGGCAGGAATTCTTCTCGCCCGTGAGGAACCAGGAGCCGGTGGTCTGCCAGGCGGTGTGCTTCAGCTTGACCGTGGCGAAGGTGGCCCGGCTGACCGTCTGGTACGACTGGATGTACTCGCCGTGGAGGCCGAGCGGTCCGGTGTAGAAGTAAGCCTGCGGCGCGAGGCGCGAGCGGCGCCCGTCGGCGAAGACGTTGCTGGCGGGCGTGGTGGTGCTGCTCGCGTACCGGAACCAGGTCTGCTGTCCCGGCGTCCGATAGCTGGCGAGCGCCGGGGCCGCGGTCGTGCCCCGCTCGATGCCCGTCGAGCCGGCGACGCCGACGCCCAGGCCCGCCAGCGAGCCGGTCTTGAACGGCTGGATGAACACCCGCCCGACGAAATCCTTGGCGTCGCTCACGTCGCCGTCGCCGTTGCCGAGATCGGGCACGCCGTTGAAAACGCCCGCCTGCCAGGCGAACACGCCGCCGGACACTTCGCCCGAAAGCTGGAGGCCGATGTCGCGGTTGGGGGCGAGGTTCGTCGCGAGCGCCCGCTCGGCGAAGACGATGTCGCTGGCGCTCTGCAGCCGCTCCAGATCGATGGGTGGCTTGAACTTGCCGACTCGCACCGCGAACGCGGGTGAGACCTTCACGTCCGAGTAGGCGTCGAACAGCACGGTCGTGCCCTGGCCGAAGTCGGGCTGGAGCCGAAACTCGAGATACTTGCCGACGACCACGTCGAGAATCGGACGCGCCCGGCGGATGAAGAAGTTGTTGATCACGGGGAACCGCGCTGTCCGACAGGAAGAACCGGGCGTCGGTCTGCACCAGGCCCCTGAACTTCAGGCTGAACTTCCCGTCCGCCGACTTGATGCTGAAGCCGTCCTTCGCGCTGGCGGTCGCCGAGACCTTGTCCTTGGCGGCGGCCGCGGCACTGTCCGCGGCGAGCTCGCGCAGGCGCTCGAGCACGCGGACCTTCTGGTCGAGCTCGTCCACCTTGGACTGCAGCGAGGCGCTGTCGGGCGTGGTCGCTTCCTGTTGCGACATGGCCTGTGGCGCAACCGCCACACTTCCTGCAGCCAGAATGATGCTGCTAACCCAAAACCGGACCGCACGCATGCGACGATCTCCTTGAGAGGCGATTGGCGGACTTCCGGCGGTCCGGTCAGTCACAGGGCACGGGGGTGGCGCCGAGGCGCTCCCCGCGCGGTGGTCGTATCAACGTCGGTGTGACGTAAGCTCCGTATCGAAGCGGACTTTCTCGCGTCGCTCCAGCTGCACTACCCGCCCATCATGGATCACGAGCTCGATGGCCCCGTAGCGGATCGCCAGGAGGGCCTGCCGGAGCTCCCTGAGGAGCGCCGGCGAGAGCGGGAGGGTATCGTCTGGCCCGGCGTCGGACTCGGCCGGAATCGTCGAGTGAGTGTGCATGATCCTATTTAGTCGATCTGACTTGATCGAGTAAATAGGCAATAGATGTGCCAAGAGCCTCCGATCCGCGGCAGTGCAAGAATTGTCAGTCGGTTGGGATCAGGTGGGTGACGTCAGCCATCTGCCGGCGGAGGGAGGCAATGCTGGTCCCATCCAGCACCTTCGCGGTCGCGTCCCTGACCGCCTTCATGGCCAGGTGGACCCCGCAAACTGCCTCGTCGGGGCAATCTGCACAGGCCACGTAGGCGGTCTGGCTGGCACAGGGGACCGGGGCGAGCGGGCCATCGAACATCCGGACGATCTGGCCGAGGTAGATGTCGGCCGGATCGCGGGCGAGGAGATATCCCCCGCCCTTCCCCTTCCGGCTCTGCAGAATCCCCTGGTTCTTGAGGCCGAGCAGGATCAGCTCGAGGAACTTGGGCGGGATCTGCTCCTCATGGGCCAGGTCGACGATCCGCACGGGCTCCCCGCGCTCGTGATCGGCCAGCGCGAGCAGCGCCTTGATGGCGTACTTGGACCGCTTGGAGAGCATGGTGGCCTACATGTACCCGTCGCGCCGCAGGGTCTCCAGCCCGCCGCCGTCGGCCTTGTCCTGCGCCCGGCCCGACCGCTCGGCGATGTTGGCGAACTTCCCGGTGCGGAGCTCCAGGATGATGTCGTCGACGTTCCGGGCGTCCGAGTTGACCGCCTGGGTGCAGGGATAGCACCCCAGGGAGCGATAGCGCTTGCCGTCGCCCTGGCTGTAGTACAGCGACACCGTCGGGATGTTCTCCCGCTTGATGTACTCCCAGATGTTGAGCTCGGTCCAGTCCAGCAGCGGGTGGATCCGCAGGTGGGTCCCCGGCGCGAACTCGGTCTTGAACTGGTTCCAGAACTCCGGCGGCTGATCGCCGACGTCCCAGTGGGACTGCGCGTTCCGGGGCGAGAAGTAGCGCTCCTTCGAGCGGCTGCCTTCCTCGTCGGCCCGGGCGCCCACGATCACGCCCGTGAACGCCTCGGTGTTCTTGTCCAGCTCGTAGACGCCCTTCGTGTGGTTGAGCCGGTAGCGCGGCCACTCGCCGCTGAGCGTGTGCTTGAGCGCGTCGGTCTTGAGCGCCTTGCAGCAGGCGATCCGGTCCAGGGCGCCGTCGGGAAAGGTCCGCTTCTCCTCGAGCGCCTGCCGGTTCTGCCCGTAGATCATGGTGAGATTCCACTCCATCGCCAGCCGGTCCCGGTACTCGATCATCTCCGGGATCTTGAAGGCCGTGTCGATGTGGATGAGCGGGATCGGCACGTGTCCGAAGAACGCCTTCCGGGCCAGCCAGAGCAGGACCGTGCTGTCCTTCCCGATGGACCAGAGCATCCCCAGGTTCTTGAAGTTGGCGTACGCCTCCCGGAGGATGTGCACGCTCCGGTTTTCCAGCTGGTCGAGATGGTCCAGGTCGCCTGCCATCAGCGTCGGCCTCCGAGCCGTTCGAGCACCGCCGCGACGCTCTGCTCGACGGTGAGGGTACGGGTATCGAGGACCAGCTCGGGGCGCTCGGGCGCCTCGAAGGGGTCGTCGATCCCGGTGAAGTTGCGAATTTCCCCGCGCCGCGCGCGGGCGTACAGTCCCTTGACGTCCCGCCGCTCGCACTCCTCCAGCGGCGTCGCGCACGTAGATCTCCACGAATCCCGGGCAGAGCCGCCGGACGAAGTCGCGCGACTCGCGGTAGGGCGAGACGAACGACGCCACCACCGTCACCCCGTGCGCGGCCAGCCGGCTCGCCATGTACCCGGTGCGGCGGAGGTGCTCCTCACGCTCGGCGCGGGTGAAGCCGGTGTTCGGGAACACCTCCCGCAGCGCGTCCCCGTCGATGTACTCGACCTCGGTCCCGCGCCGTACCAGCTCCTGGTGCACCCGGGTGGCGATGGTGGTCTTTCCCGACCCCGACAGCCCAGTGAACCATAACACCGCCGCTGCGGCCTGTCGTTCCGCTCACAGGCCGACGACGAAACTGGGGTTCCGGAGATCGGGCTTGTTGTACGTGAGCGGAGAGGACCGCTCCCCGTTCCGGCCCGACTGGCGGTAGATGCAGTCCCCGGCGGCCACGTCCCACTCCATGGTCGGGCCCAGCCGCGGATAGATGTCCGCGCGGCCCTCGGCCACCCAGCAGAACTTGAGCGAGCTGCCCGCCTTCACGCGGCGGGCCACCGGAATCGTCCGCAGATACTCCTCCAGCTCCGGCGACGGGTGCGACAGGCTCTCCACCACCGTGAGCGGCGTGCCCGGCAGGCGGGGCGGCCGAATAGATGCGCTCCGGCGGTGTCGCCCTTCGCCTCGCGCCAGGCCCCGCCGCCCTTCACCGCCCAGTACAGCAGGTCGAGCGCCGGCGCGAGCACCACGCCGAAGACCGGCTCGCCGTCCTCGATCGAGCGCCACGTTGACGGTGAACTCCGCCCGGCGCTTGATGAACTCCTTGGTGCCGTCGAGCGGATCCACCAGCCAGAACCGCCGCCAGCCGCGCCGGTGCTCGAAGGCCGCCGCCTCGGCTTCCTCCGAGACCACCGGCGTCGCCGGATCGATCCGCCGCAGCCCCTCGACCAGGATGTCGTGCGCCACCTCGTCGGCCAGGGTGACGGGACTCTTGTCGTCCTTCTCGCGGACCCCGGCATCTTCGGCGCCGTCGTAGTACCGCATGGTGGCGCGGCCGGCCTCGCGCGCGAGCTCGATCACCGCCGAGCGGAGCTGGGGGCTTACCATGGGCGGAAGATGATGCCCTTGTCCTGCAGGTGCGCCTTGAGCTGATCCACCGACTCCGGAATGGCCCCGCCCGGCAGGTGCAGGTCGACCGCGAGATCGGTCGTGATCGTGTCGCCGGCCCAGATGGTCTCGATCCAGTCGGGCGGGACGGCGGTCTTGATGACCTCGAGGTCGTCCTGGGTGAGCTCGGCGGCCGCCACGACCAGGATCATGCCGGCGTCGAGCATCAGGTTGGCGACCTCGGCCAGGCGCCGCATGTGCTCCAGTCGGTTCTCGGGCTTGCGCTCGATGTCGGCGTCCACGCCGTAGAGCACGCTGCCGATGCCGAGGAAGTAGACCACCTTGCCGTCCTCGAACAGCTTGCCCTCGAGCGCCTTGGCGACGCCCTTGCGGTCGGTGTCGTGCTCGCCGGTGACCAGGATGCAGCGCGGCCTTCTGGTTGTACTTCTCGGCCCGCCGCTCGGGCTGGATGATGCTGGGCTCCCACTTGTAGTTGCGGAGCAGCACCCGGTCGCGGACGCCGGCCTGGCGGTCGGGCAGCGCCTCGCGAACGATGCCGCCGCCGCGGATCTCGAAGTCGTCGACGATCACGAAGCGGCTGGTCGTCGGGATGTCCGCCGCCAGGTCGCACGCGATGGCGCGGTCGAGCTTGAGGATGCACTCGGCCACGTCGTGGCGCTGCACGGCGGTCCGCTGCTCGGCGGTGTCGAGCGTCGAGGCGTCCATGACGCGGAGGACCTCCTCGATCCGCGCGGTGACGCGGGCCGTGCCCAGCTTGAGCAGGTACTCCTTGCGCTTGACCATCGGCTCTTTGCCGAGCCAGAAGAGGCTCACCCGGAGCCGGGTGCTGGCCTGCGGGCGGGGCTCGTGCTCGAGCGTCGCCACCTCGCCGCGCGTGATGTAGATCTGCTCCTGCAGCGTGAACCCGACCGCCTGCCCCGCCTCCACGCGGGTCTGCGCCGCCTGGTTGAAGCCCTCGATGCTCTTGACCCGGCTCCTCTTGCCCGAGGGAAAGAAGATCACCTGGTCGCCCACCTTCATCGACCCGGCGTCGACGGTGCCCGACACGATGCGCCGGTCGTCGCCCTGCTTGGTGAACTTGTAGACGTCCTGGACCGGCATGCGGAACGGCTGGTTGACCGGCGCGGGCTCGCTGTGAAACGCATCGAGCGCGTCGAGCACGGTGGGGCCGTCGTACCAGGGGAGGTTCGGCGAGCGATCGGCGATGTTGTCGCCGCCGCGCCCCGAGACCGGGATGAAGCCCGAGGGCCGGATGCCGACCTGCTCGAGGAACGCGCCGTACTCCCGCACGATCCGATCGTAGACCGCGCGGTCCCAGCCGACCAGGTCCATCTTGTTCACGACGACGGCGAGCTGGCGGACGCCGAGCATCGACACCATGTAGCCGTGGCGCCGGGAGTTTTCCTGGACGCCTTCGGCGGCGTCGATGACCAGCAGGGCGGCTTCGGCGCGGGCCGCGCCGGTGATCATGTTCTTCAGGAACTCGATGTGCCCCGGCGCGTCGAGGATCAGGTACGGCCGCGACGGCTGCTCTTGAAGAACACCCGGGCCGCGTCGATGGTGATGCCCTGGGCCTGCTCGTCCTTGAGCGCGTCGAGCAGGAAGGCGTACTCGAACGGCTTCGAGTTGAGCTCGCACTGGGCCCGGATCTGCTCGAGCTTGCCCTCGGGCAGCGAGTGGGTGTCGGCCAGCAGCCGGCCGATGACCGTGCTCTTGCCGTGGTCGACGTGGCCGACGATCACGATGTTCATCCGCTGCGTGCCCGCGGGGGCGTTCACGCGCGGTACCGGAGGAGCGATGGAAGACGACATGCTGGTAAGCCTGCCTCCGTGGTTGCCCAAGGGCCGGCGGCTGCGGCGCAGGACGCCGCAGTCTATACGCCACTCGCTGGGGCGGAGACGGCGCGCCTTCCGCCGGCCCGCTCCATGTCCCGGGAGATCGCTGCGTCAACGCCGGCGGCGGCGGCCTATTGCTCCTCCGCCGCGTAGTCGTAGGGGTAGTAGTAGTCGCCTTCCTTGGCCACCTGCCCGCCGGGATCGTTCAGCACCGTGCCGATCACGCGCGCGCCGACGTTGCCGAGGTGCTGGCAGGCCCGCTGCGCCGCGTTCCGGTCGGTGGCCCCGGCGCGGACGACGAGCAGCACGCCATCGGTGAGCGATGCGACGATGCCGGCGTCGGCCGTGGCGAGCACCGGCGGGGTGTCGAGCACGATCATGTCGAACTGCTCGCGCAGCTCCTGCAGCAGCACCCGCATGCGCGTGCCGCTGAGCAGATTGGCGGCGTTGGACGGCAATGCGCCACAGGTCAGCACGAAGAGGCCGGCAATGGCCGTCTCGCGAATGGCCTGCGGGGGCTGGGCGCCCGGCGCGGCGGTGGTGGTCAGCATCTCCATGAGCCCGGGCGCGCGGGGAACGCGGAACATGCCGTGGACCCGGGGCCGCCGGATGTCGCAATCGACCAGCAGGACGCGGAGCCCGTCGTACGCCAGCGGTCACGGCAAGGTTGGCGGCCGTGAGCGTTTTGCCCTCACCCGGCGTGGCGCTGGTGACCACGAGGCGTCTTGAGCGCTTCGCCCCCATCCGACCAGATGAGGCTGGTGCGCAGGTTCCGGAAGGCTTCGATGCCGATGGAGAAGGTCTGGGTGCCCGACATGGGCGACCCGGCAACTGCGCGCGGTTTGCCGCCGCCAAGGAGCCCGCGAAGGCGCGCCGCGCCCGTCGAGCGCCGCCGGTGATGCGCGGAATGACCGCCAGTCCAGGCAGGTGCAGCACGGCTTCGAGATCCTCGGGCCGGCGGATCGAGGTGTTGAGCGCCTCGAGGAGGTAGGCCAGCATGAGCCCGAGCACAGACCGAGGACCAGCCCAGCGCCAGCTTCACGGCCGAGGCCGTGAGCACCGGCGGGTACGGAAGATCGGCCAGGTCCACGACGTCGACGTCGCCCTCCTCGACCGCCTCCGCCATACGCGCCTGCTGGTAGTCCTTGCGGATGTCGTCGCCCAGGCCCGCCAGCGCGTCGACCCGGCGGTTCAGCCGCATCTCCTCCTCGGCCATAGCGGGGAGGATCTGGATGGACGCGCCGCTCTGGCGGCGGAGGGCGGCGAACGATTCATACCGGGCATCCATCGTCCGCAACTGACTGCTGACGGCTTCCTCGAGCTTTTGGTGGTCGATGCAGCCAGGCCCCTCAGCTGGATCACGTCGGGGTTTCTCTCCGACGACCGCCAGGGACCGGTGGTCATCGAGTCGAGCCGGTCCTGGTACTGGAGCAGCTGATGGTAGATCCCGCCGATCGCGGCGTTGTCGGCCATGGCCGGAGAGGTGCCGAGCGCGCGGATCGCCTGCAGGCGGGTGGCTTCGTCGCTGGACTTCAGCTGCTGCTGCAAGGTGTTGAACGTCCGCCGGTCGGCATCGAGCTCGGCCATGCGGGTCTCGAGCTGGAGCTGGGTGCTCTGTTGCGACTTGAGCTTGTCGGCGCTGCTGGCGAGCTCTTGCCGGCTGCGGAAGCTGGCGAGCTCCGCCTGGGCCCGCGCCAGCATGCTGTCGGTCTGGGCGAGCTGCTCGGCCAGGAACTCCCGGCGCCGCCGCGAGCGCTCGCGCGCCCACTTCACGTTGATCGACTGAAAGGCTTGCACGGTCGCGTTGACGATCCGCTGGGCCGTCACGGGATCGCCCGCGGTGTACCCGATGTCGATGACATCGGTTTCCGTCCGCCGGCTCACCAGCAGGCCCCCGAGCAGCCCGTCGATGACCGGCTCTCGCGTCCGGCGATGTAGAGGGTCGTGGCCTCGATCGTCGGGCCGTGAGGTCACGGCGAACTGCACGACACCGAGATTCATCAACTGGCCGTACGGCGCGGTGGCGGTGCGGTCGGCCCGGCGGGCCGTCACGTCACTCGCGCGGAACACGAGCTGGATCGAGTCACCGGTGGCCCGGGGATCCACGTGCACCTGCGACAGCCGGCCGGTGGAAAATTCCGGGTCATAGCACTGCAGCATCAGGCCGAGCGAGTCCACGACCGCGCCCGCCACCGTGCGGCTCCTCACCAGCTCCAGGATGGACGTGATGGGATCGGTGGTCTTGGGGTTCACGCCCGGGGCCTGATCGTTGTCCCCGGTCAAGGCGCTGCGCTCCCCGGCGAACCGGAGCATGGCACCCGCGGAATAGGCGGGGGGCTCCCGGGAGGCCAGGAACAGGCCGATCGAGGCACCGACCAACGTCATCGCCAGAATGAGCTGGAACCGCCGGCGGAGGACCGTGAGCATCTGGCGGAACGTGACCGAATCGCCCGCGGGTGCGGTCTCGATGGGCCGGAGCGGCGGCTCGGTGCTGCCGGGCAGCGCGCGATAGGACGGAGGTCGCTGGGACATGGTGACGGCCCGTTAGTTATTGCGGCTGACGCGATCGATGAGCAGCCCGACCGACGCGATCGAGCCGATGATGCCGAGCGCCGGGACCAGGATGTCTCTGAAGAACGACTTCCGGCGATCCACCACGATCTGATCGCCCGACCGAACCGGCAAGGTGCCTTCGGTGCTGTTGGGATCGGCCAGGTTGAGCACGATCTGCTGCTGCTGCGCCGTTCGGCTCGAGGCGGAGGACGCGAATGCGGCTGCGGGCGCCGAACTGGGTGGTGCCGCCGGCGCGTGCCACGGCCTCGCCGATCGTGGTCTCCGGCCGGGCCGCGAAGACGAGCGGCCGCGTGACCTCACCGGACACTGCGACACGGATCAGCGGCTCCATGACGAACTGGGGATTCTCTTCGTACTGGCCCAGGAAAGTGCGGAGATTGGCCTCGGCCGTCGCGAACGGCAGGCCCGCCACGCGTACGCTCCGGAAGAGCGGGTGGGTGATCGTTCCATCAGGCGCCACCACGAAATCTCCACTGAACTCCGGCTTGCGCCACACTTCGATGCGGACCGAGTCACCTGGCGTGAGCACCGACTGCGCCTTGCGGGGCGGCAGGCTCCTGGGCGAGGCCGGAGCCGGCAGCAACAGGACCAGCTGGGCGAACGCGAGAGTGGAGAGGAAGCGCATAAGCCTCGTGGCCAGACGAAAAGGTGATGAAGAACACCAAGGGAGCGCGTCACGCCGCCGCCGGAAGGCCCCTGTCGAAGCAGGTTCCATGCCCCATGATGCGCCTCCGCCACGCAATTTACCACGGCCTCGACAGGAGAGCACCTGTCGACAGCAAATCGGACTAGCCGCCAAGCCACGCCGACGCTGTGGGGTCTCCGGACACACCACCTGTTGCATCGACTCTACAGCGTATCGGGACGCAGGATCAAGCCGAGCGGCGACTTGCCGAAAAGCGAACCGGCCGGAGGGGATCACCCTCCGGCCGGCAATCGCGCCTGAACTTCGCGTCAGGACCTCCGGCAGGCTTTCTGCGGCACCGTGGCTAGCTTCGCGGCGACGTCCTTGAACGCCTGCTGGTTGTCGGCCCGACTCCAAAACGTGTCGTCGAATCTCCACATGATGAGCCCACACCCGCCGGCCCGAGAATCAGGCCGCGGTCGCGTACCTGCGTCGCGGTCATCCGGCAATGGTTGCCGAAGGTGCCTATACCGGCCTGCCCGGCCCCGGTGCAGTCATAGGTGCCGTCCTTGTCCGGGAGGCCCGCCGTCCAGGACGTTCATGCTGAACAGGATCGCGACGTCATCGCTTGCCCCCAGGGCGAGGCCGAGTCGCGACCCGCCACATAGTGCGCATTCGTCCCGCACGCAGTTGAATCCTGCCCACGATGAAGTCGCAGACCCGGTAGGACTTGGTGGGCTCGAAGCAGAGTGGTGCTGGTGCGCCACATCGGCGGGGAGGGTCGGGAAGAACCGCTTGACCTCGCTACAGAGGGAGTCGACCCGTAGCTTGGTCATGGTGCCGCACGGCCCCCAGGTGTTCCCGTCTCCGCCGCCGTAGACGTTGGGCTCGTCCATGACGGTGGCGCCGATGACCGTGCCGTCCGCCACAGCCGCAGCGATGGCGTGCCGGATCGTGGCGGTGTTGAACTTCGCCATCGATGGCATCCCACTTGGCGCGGTCGAACTGGAGGACGCCATTGATGACGCTCAGGCAGCAGCCCAGGTTCGTGGCGGTGTGGGCACCGCCGTCATCGCCAGCATGACGTGGACGCCCTTGGTGCGCGCGTCGGCGATCTGCGAGACAATTGTGGTCGAGGAGGTGCCCACGAGACTCATGGTCAGCGGGCGGTCGATGCTGGACTTCAAGAGCGCGTAGGCGCCGAATGGCAGGCCCGTGGTCCACGGGTGCGGCCGGCGAGAGTCACGATCGCAGGTATCCGGATTCCGCTCGCCGCAGCGACGACGCGGAATGTCTCGCCCGTGCTCCCCGCCGTGTAGAGGCCGTTGGAGCTGACGGTACCGCCGGTGGCGGCAAAGGTCACCGCGACGGCGACGCTGTCGCCGGCGCTGTTCCGGCCGAAGCGGCGAACCGCTCGTCCGCCGTGGACAGTGAGGCGGAAGTCGGTGTGAGCATCACCGAGGTGAGCGTCGGGGCTTCGGGGAGTGTGAGGGGCGATGACGACGGTATCCGCCAAGGTCGAGGATGTCTTGGTGGCCACGACCCGGAACTTCCGCCCGCTGTCGACCGGCCGTGAACACGCCGCCGGCATCGATGGCACCGCCGGTGGCGGTCCACGTCACGCCAACAGGTGTCGTGGTCCCATCGGACAGCAGTCCCACCGCGGCGTACGTGCGGTCGGCGCCTGCGAGGAGCGCGACGGAATCGGGGGAGACCTTCATCCCGACGAGGTCCGTCGAAGGGGGGACCACGAGACGGTCGATGTGTCTGCCGTCTTACGGCCCCGGCCGCGGCCAACGACCTTAAAGGTGCCCGCGGTGGTCGCGGAGAAGGTGCCGTTGTTGGTGATGGTGCCGCCTGGTGGCACTCCAGGCGAGCGTCGTAGTCCGCTCGCGTCCACGAAGGACTTCGCCGCGGAAACGGATCCTCTGATTGGTTCGATCGTCACAGTGCGCGGGATGAGCCGCACGGGAACCTGGGTTGATCGTAGTGGTGGTGGTCTCGGGGCCGGTGGTGTCACCTGCGCAAGCAGCCAGCAGCAGCAGCGCCGAACCATGGTCAAGTCTCGCGACATCGCCAGCCTGCGCGCAAGCTTAAGGTGTACGTCATCCGGAATTCTCCTCGGCAGCATTCCCCTGCGTTGCGCCCAACCGTGACCCATCCTCCCCACCACCCTTGGGCTGGTAGAGCTTATTTACGGCAAATTGGGGGCCAAGTAAAGCGCAAATTCTTGACAGTCCGGCAGTAAATGGCATTTTTGTAATGCTCTAATTATTCACGGCAACATGTATTTACAGAAATATTCAGCCACTTCATTTGTAACAGTTTTCATGTATGATTTTTAGTCATGCCATGAGGTCCGACAGGCCCGGGTCGCGCGCGCGAATCGCTCACACATCAGAGGACCGCCTCGGGTATACTTCTCGCGGGCAGTGCCGCCCCTACGGCCGGGATACCCGGGGCAGCAGGATCACCCCGGATCTCGACCGGGCCGGGGATGCCGGGATGTCACTGACAGGAAGGGGCGCCAGTTGAAGATCGCCTACATCGTGACCCGGGCTGACCCGATCGGCGGCGCCCAGATCCATGTACGGGACCTCGCGGTGGCGATGCGGGACCAGGGACACTCCGTCGTGGTGCTCGTGGGCGGCAGCGGACCGTTCCTGGACGATCTGCGCGCCCACGGCCTCGACACCGTCGCACTGCGTCATCTCATCGTCCCCATCCGCCCGCTGCAGGATCTGCGGGCGTTTCGCGAGCTCCACGCGGCGTTGGTCGCCTTCGGCCCGACCTATCGCCGCGCACTCCACCAAGGCGGCCATCATCGGGCGGATGCTCGCGCGGGTGATCGGGTTCCGGTGGTGGTCACGGTGCACGGGTGGTCGTTCGCCGCCGGCGTGCCGCCGCTCCGGGCGGCGGTGTATCGCTGGATCGAGCGGGCCACCAGTCCGTTTGTCCGCCGACAAGACCATCACGGTCTCCGAGTTACGACCGCGAACTCGCCCTGCGGACCGGCATCTGCCGGCGCACCGGCGTGGTGACGGTCCACAACGGCATGCCGGATATCGCTCCCGCTGGGCGGGCCGACCCGGCGCGGACGCCGGTCCGGTTGGTGATGGTGGCCCGCTTGGCGCGTCAGAAGGACCACCCGACGTTGCTGCGGGCGTTGGCGGGGCTCCGGGATCACCCTGGGAGCTCGATCTGGTCGGCGAGGGGCCGCTAGCCGCCCAACTGGAAGCGCTGGCGGTGTCGCTTGGCATTCGAGACCGGGTGCACTTCCTGGGTCAGCGGTTGGATGTGGTTCGGATCCTGGCAGACGCCCAGGTGAGCCTCCTGGTGACGAACTGGGAGGGTTTTCCGCTCAGCATTCTCGAGGCGATGCGGGCTGCGCTGCCGGTGGTGGCATCCGCGGTGGGCGGGGTAGGCGAGTCAGTACGCGACGGGAGGACTCGGATTCCTGGTGCCTCCAGGTCAGGTGCAGCCGCTCCGCGACCGGCTCGAACAGTTGCTCACCGATTCCGATCTGCGGGTGCGTCTCGGCGCTCAAGGACGCGCGGTCTACGAGCAGCACTTCACGCTGGATCACACGGTAAGCAAGACACTGGACGTCTACCGGGACATCCTCAAATGCGGACGCGGAGGAGCGCCCGACCGGACGCGGTCCGGTAACGAGTCGTTGGCGCGCACGGGGCCGACTCGCGACAGTGGGCCCCGCTAGGTTTCTGCCTCCTACGGCCGCTGAACTCCGGCTTCCGCTACACCACCATGCGTACGGCATCGCCCGGGGTCAGCACGGAAATCGAACCGGCCGAAGGGTGTCTCCCTCCGGCCGGCTGTCCCGCTGAACTCAGGTCATGATCTCCTGCAGGCTTTTGCGGCTACCGTCGCTGCTTTCGCGGCGACATCCTTGAACGCCGCCTTGTTGTCGGTCCGGCTCCAGAACGTGCTGTTGTGCGTCCACATGGTCAATGCGCACCCCGCCGTCGCCAGTACCAGGCCCCGCTCACGCACTCGGGACGCCGTCATCCGGCACAAGGGGTACCAGTTCCCTTTGCCTGCCTGATCCGTGCCGGTGCAGTTATAGTTGCCGTCCGTGTCCTTCCGCCCGCCATTGATGACGTTCATGTTGAACAGGATCGCGTGATGATCCCGCACACCCAGGGCGAGGGCCGCATTCTTGTTCGCGATGAATTCGGAAAGGGTCGTACCCCCAACGCCGCCCCAGATGAACTGGCAGATCTTGTAGCTCTTGTCGCGTTCCCAGTCCAACGGTGGGTGCTGAACCCCGGCAGGGAGGGTCGGGAAAATGTTCTGCACGGCCCCGCAGAGTCCATCCACCTTCAACTTCGTCATCGTGCCCGGCGGTCCCCAGGTGTTCTTATTGCCGGTGCCGCTGGTGTAGGGCTCATCCATGACGGTCGCGCCGATGACCGTACCATCTGCAACCGCCTGGGCGACCGCGTTCCTGATCGTCGCGGTGTTGAACTTCGCCATGACGGCGTCCCACTTTTTGCGGTCGAACTGGACGACGCCGTTGATCACGCTCAGACAGCAACCACGATTTAGTGCGGTGTGGGGGCCACCCGTCATCGCCAGCACGAGGCGCATTCTGTTTGCACGTGCCGCGTTGAGGAGGTTCACGATGCTGCTCGGGCTGGGGGCCGCGTTGGAGAGGTTCAGCGCGCCGGGGGCCGTGCCGGACGCCAGGAGCCCGTACGCGCCGAACGGACGTCCCACGGATCCGTACAAGGAAAGCGCCGGGGCCGGCGAATCCGTCGCCGTGACCGAGTCCGGCGCCGCCACAGCCGCCGGTGGTTCGCTGGGAGCGCTCGACGCGAGCGGGTCGGTGTGGTCGCAGGCGGCGCCGATGAGCACACCGAGCACGGCAATGGCGACCGTTCGAAGTCGGGTCGGGCGGAGGAGGTGCGCGAACTCGCGAATCATGTGGAGTATCCCTAGTCCAGAAGATCCAGTGGCTACACGCGCGGCAGGCGAGGGGCCAGCGCTCGGCACGGCCAAAGCGGTGGCTCTTCGTCAGGGGGGTCCTGACGCGCAGAGGCGTAGTGACTCGCCGCAATACGCGGTCGAGTGGCGGCTAGCCCCACGGGAGACAATGTTTTAGAGGGGTTCGCTGGGACGAACTGGATTGAGTCCCCAGAGCGAGGGAATGGTCGCCGGGATAAGCGCCATCTCTTTTTCTATGATGCCTCGCGCTCACAAGGTCGTGATACCGATCACAAATGTCAAGGGCGTTACATCAAGTCCTCGCAGATCCAGGCGGAGAGGCCCGCCTCTGAGACGATCTCAGGTACGCAGCGCAAGATCTTGCAGTATCGGCAACTCGCGGCCCGCCCCAAGTTGCGAGGCGCCTTCGCAGACTTCGCTAACCGTCAGATCTCCCAGTTGGAGAGCACCACGCCCTGCCGCGCGGGCGCCTGCGGAAAGCCGTGCAGGATCATCCGGAGATCGGTCCAGTGCACCCGGTACCCCGCCGCGACCAGCCGCAGATATGCCTCGGCGTAGTCGGTCTGGCAGCGGATCGCGATCCGCCCGACGCGCTCGCTCGCGGCGGTCCCATGCATGGCGGCGAGCAGGCGGTCGAACGCGCCGATGGAACGAGCCACCAGCTTGAGCACGCGGACCTCGTCCTTGGCTCGTCCGGCCGCCAGCGGAGTGGAGTGCCACAGTGCGAACGCCTGGAGTTGTCCCGCGTCCCTCACCAGCGTCGTGTCGCCGATGCCGAGGTCGCGGGTGAGCGCGATCTCGCGCGTGAAGTCCACGCCCGGCGCGAGCTCATCGGCGAGCCGGCGGCATTCGTCGATGCGCTGCGCCAGGTGGGGGCCCGCGAGCGAGAGCAGCTCGACCGCCGCGCCGGCGCGGCGCGGCACATCATGCACCAGGGTCACGGTGAGCGGCGCCGGGACCAGGCCCAGCCGGCTGTAGAACCCGATGTTCTCCACGGTGCGCGGCATGGTCTCCAGCCCGATCGTCTGCGCCCCTTGGCCCTTGAGCCAATCGATACCGAGCCGCACCATCGTGGATCCGAGTCCCTCGCCCTGGCGGTCGGGGCGTACGGCGAGCGGTCCCATCCAGCCCTCGTGCCCCGACTGGTGGACCATGTTGAACGCCACCAGCTGCCCGTCGCCGTCGCGCCAGATCATCGCTCCGTCGCCGGCGTCCTCGAGTGCGTACCGCCAGACCAGGGTGTTGAGGTGCGGCACCCGCACGCCCACGAGCCCGTCTCGGCTGTAGCGATCGGTGAAGGCGTCGGCGAAGACGCGATTGAGCGGCTCGATGTCCTTGAGCGTCGGGCGATCTGGACCGCGAAGGCTCCGGTCAGGCCGCCACATCGTGGCCTCCGATCGGCTCGTCCCGCACCGTCGCCACGCCCTTGGCCTGATCCAGGCCCACGCGCACCACGCGATCGAACCCCTCGCGCACCGATTCGACGTGGGTAATGAGGATGACCTGCGGGAACCGGTCGGCGAGGCTCCGGAGCAGCTCGACCACCGCCGCCCGCCGGTCTTCGTCCAGCGAGCCGAAGATCTCGTCCAGCACCAGCAGCGACAGCGGCTGGCCGGCGCGTTCGGCGATCATCTGGCTGATCGCGAGCCGCAGCGCGAGGTTGGCGATGTCCTCTTCGCCGCCGGAGATGACCGCCTTGGGGTCACCATCGTCCAGCAGGGTGGCGCCGTAGTCCTCGTCCAGCTCGAGATCGGTGTAGCGGCCGTTGGTGAGGTCGCGCAGAAACCCCGAGGCGAGGTCGGAGAGATCCGGACGAAGCGTGGCATTGAGATCGGTGCGCAAGTCCGTCAGCGCGCGGTCGAGCTCCTGGTGCAGCGCCAACTCGAGCCCGGCGGCCGCGACCTCCCGTTCGCGCACACCGCGCTCGGCCCGCCGACGGGCCACGGTCTCCACCGCCTCCGCCGCGGCGGACGACTCGCCCCGTGTGCGCACCAGGGTGAGCTCCGAGTCGCGGCGCGCGCCCTCGGCCGCGGTCTCGGCCTCGCGGGCCTCCCGGTAGCTCAGCTCGGTGTACCCGAGACCGTCGAGCCGGGCGCGGAGCTCGCCGGCGCGCACCTCGGCGTCGGCCCGCTCGCGGCCCGCGGTGGCCAGCTCCGCCTCCACGGCCGCGCCACGGTCGGCGACGGTGCGCAGACGCTCCGCCTGGAGCGCGAGCGGCTCGAGGGCGCGGATCTCCGCCAGGAGTGCCTCGTGTCGCCCCTGGTCGTAGGAGCCGAGCACGCGGTCGATCCCGGCCTCGAGCTCGCGCACCCGGAGCTGGAGCCGGCCTTGCTCCTCGCGCAGGGCGCCGCCCTCCTGGGTCAACGCCTCGAGCCGGCTCTGCTCCGCGATGGCCTCGGACTGCTCGCGCTCGAGCCCGACGCGGCGACGGTCGGCCTCCTCGAGATCCCGGGGCTCGACCAGCAGCTGCTCGATGCGCTGTTTGTAGAAATTGCCGTTGGAGATCACCTGCTCCATCTGCCGCTCGAGCAGCTCGAGCACTTTCTCGTACTCGACGCCAAGCGGACGGGCGCAGGTGGGGCAGTCGCCCTCCGGTCCCGCCTTCACGATGCGCTGCCGCTGGTCCTTGAGCTCCTGATACTGGTCGACCAGCCCCTGGCGCTTGGTCCTGGCGTCCTGCGCATCGCGCACCCAGGCGGTGCGCATCGCCTCGCCATCGAGCGCCACGGCCGTGACGGCGGCGCGGACGTCATTCACCCGCTCGCGGGCGGCGTCGAGCTGGGCTCGCGACGGCACGCGCGCCAGGCGGTCCTCGACCGAGGCCAGATGCCGGCGGACGTCGTCGAGCTGCGCCAGCAGGCTCTTCCGCGCCGCGTACGACTCGGCCTCCCGCTCGAGGGCGCCAACCTCGTCGCGGAGCGCGGGCAGCGGAGCCAGCCGCTGCGACACCTCCTCCAGCCTGACGCGCGCCGTCCCCGCTTCGGCCACCTGGCGCTCGAGCCGCTCGGCGCGCTCGGCGGCGGCGGTTCGCTGGTGATCGGTGACGCGCAGCTCGGCCTCGAGGGTCAGCGCCGACTCGCGGAGCCGCTGGAGCTCCTCCCACCGGGGCCGCACTTCGGCGAGCCGGCGCTCGGCCAGCGCCGCCGCGTCGGCCGCCGCTCGCTCCGCCGCGCGGGCCGCCGCCACGCGCTCGCGGGCACGGGTCTCGGCCGCCTCGATCTCGGCCAGATCGACGAGACCGGCGCGTAGGGCGTCGTGGCGCGCGCGGAGCGCGGAGCGGCGCTCCTTGAGCCGGTCCTGCGCGGCCCGGATCCGCTCGTACCCGAGGACGCGCGAGAGGAACTGCGCGCGCTCGGGCGCGGACATCGCCGCCATGACGGCGAGCTCCTTCTGCCCGGTGAAGTAGGTATTGAAGAACTCCTCGCGCGTCATGCCGAGGAGGCGGGTGACGCGCTCGGTGACGGCGCCGATCGAGTTGGCCATCGGCGCCGGATCGCCGTCCTGATAGAGCTCGGCCCCGTGCAGCGTGCGGAGGATGCGATACTGGTGGGCGCCGAGGGTGAACTCGAGCTCGACCTCTACCCGCGAGCGCGGTGGCGCGCCGCGTCGGCGAATGGTCTCCCGGCTGCCGCGCGCCGCCGGCATGCCGTACATCGCCCAGGCGATGGCTTCGAGCAGCGTGGTCTTGCCCGCGCCGTTCGGGCCGATGATGCCCGTGAGGCCCGCGCCGAGCTCGAGATCGGTGTTCTCGTGCTGGCGGAAATTGCAGAGTCGCAGCCGGTTGATCTGCATCAGGCGCCGGCCAGATCCCGCTCGACGGCGTCCATCAGCGACTCGCCGAGGCGCACGAAGGCATCGCGGTCGAGCTCGGCGGGCAACGGACGCTGCGCGAGGTAGCCGCGCACGAGCTCGGGCAGGGTCTGGCGCCGCCCGGGCGCCCCCACGCCGACGGTACGATGGATCTCCGGGCGGCGCAGGTCGAGCTGGAAATGCAGCGCGGCCGATTTCAGCGCCCGGATGCTGGCGTGATCGAGCTCGCGGGCCACGTGGCGGGGAATGTTCCAGACGCGGAGCCGAACGATGCGATCCTCGACGCCGCCCGGCACCGCGCGCACCCGCTCGGTGATGAGTGCGTTGATCGCCGCGGCGGACAGGCCGACGCCTTCGATGGGCTCGAGGTCCAGAATGGCACGCGCCAGAGGCACTTCGCGCCTCTCGACCGTGCCGTGGTCCAGATCGGCCAGCAGCCATGCCTTGCCCGTGAGTCGGTGGTTGGTCTCGTCGACCAGCTCGCCCCAGACATTAGGGCTCACGTACTCCAGGGACCCGGCGTACCAGACCCGCTCAGTCACCTTGTGCTGTACGTGGTAGTGACCCAGCGCGACGTAGGTCCACTCGTCCGGCGCCAGCTCCGGGAGGCCGAGCAACGCGCCACCGTACTCGGCACCGCTCCGATCGAAGGGAAAGACACCCTCGATTTCACCATGCAGGACGAGCACGCGGTGCTTCGCGGCGCCTTCCGGCCGGAGCGACGGACGCGCGCCATCCATCAAGGCCTGGTGCGGCACGGCGAGCACCGACAAGTCGAGCGCCGGATAGACCAGCCGCCGTGCCTCGTCGGTTGCCACATCGACGCCCAGCTCCTCGAACAGCCGCAGGATCGAGCCCGTTTCCGTGGACCGCGGCGTGTCGTGATTGCCGGCGATCAGCACGATCGGGGCGTCCGGCAGCGCCTCCCGGAGCCGCTGGAACTGGCGGAACGCGAAGACGATGGCGGCGTTGGTCGGGCGGACGGAGTGGAACAGGTCGCCGGCGACGACCACCGCGTCCGGACGCACCGCGATCACGCCATCGACCGCCAGGCGGAAGGCGTGCGCGATGTCGGCTTCGCGTTGATTGATGCCGGCGGGGGTCTGCCGGTGGTACTGGCGGATGCCGAGATGCGGATCGGCGATATGGGCGAGCTTCACCACCGAAATGTCTCGCCATCGCGTGATTTAGCAAGGAGTTCGGCGGGTCGCTCCGGTTGCTCCGGGCTCAGAAACCGTAGCCGTCGTCGCCGCGGCGCACGGCCGGCACGGCGCGGCGCGGGGCGACGACCTCGCCGTTGACGCGGCGGCCCAGGCAGGCGGTGAAGAAGGCGAGCACGTCGTCCGGCCGCTCGCGCCGGGTGGCGCCGAGGGCACGGCGGACGTCGTCCTCACGCCGGCCGTCGATCAGGGCTCGAACCGCGTCGGCACTCACGCGGCGGTCGAGGCCGCGGAGCTGGCGGGCCACGGCGTCGGCGAAGGGCAGCTCGACGGCCGGAGGAAAGCGCTCGATGCCCTCGCGGCTGCCGAGCACCGGGGGCCGGGGAAAGCGGACGAAGATGGGCTGGGTGAAGTGCGGGTGGCGGACCATGAGCTCGCCCTTGGGCAGCGTGGCCAGCTTGATCTTGGTAGCCGGCGAGAGCATGCCGTAGGCCGGCGTCGAGAGCTCATCCATGTCCATGCGGCCGAACAGCGCGGTGCCGGCGTTGCCCACGACGCGCCGCTGGACCTGCGAGCGGAACTGCTGCGCGGAGAACAGGACGAGGCCGAGATAGCGGCCGCGCTCGGACAGATCGAGCAGCATCTTCCGCACGTACGTATCGGCGCCCTCGGCCGGGGCGTACTTGTTGAGCTCGTCGACGAAGACGACAACGTGGTCGACGCCGAGGTCACGGCGCTCGAGGTGCTCGCGCAGCTTGGAGACGATCCGGGCGAAGACCAGGTCCTGCGCCAGCGGATCGAGACCGGCCACGTCGACGACGTGCACGCTCCGATCGGCAAAGGCGCCCCAGGGGAGGTCGTGGGCCGCGCCGTCGTCGGTCACCAGTCCCTTCGAGCGGGTCGAGATGTTGCTGAGCCGGTTCCGGATCTTCCGGATGGTCGCGAGGTGATGCGTCTTCCACACCTCCCCGCCCTTCCCCAGGGCCTCCATGAAATCGAAGATCGCGCGGAAGAACTCCTCGAGGTCCGCGAAGCTCTGCACGTGAAACGGCTTTCCGCGCAGCATGTCGTCCTGGTACTCGCGGCCCACGACCCGCTCCGCGAGGAAATCGATGAAGGCATCGGCCTTGGCGTCGACGTCGTCCCGATTGAGCACCACCTCGGCGTAGTCGAGCACCTCGCGCAGCCCCCAGACGAGGGGGTGCGTGTTCTGGGCGAGGCTCTCGTGCGTGCGGAGCGTATTGAGGTTCACGCCGTCGGCCTTGAACGGGGCGTAGTAGTGCGCGTCGACGAAGGGCTCGGGCCGGAGGCCCAGACGGGCGTACTGGCGGCGGTCCTCCTCGGTCAGCGCGGCGGGCTGGTCGAGAAAGCAGAGATCGGGACCTTTGACGTTGAAGCAGAGCGCCGCGACGCTCCCCTTGTGCCGCGGAAAGGTCTGGAAGATGCTGCCGAGCAGGAACTCGACCGCGCTGGTCTTGGTGGCGAGTCCCGAGACGCCGGTGATGTTGAGGTGCGCGGCCTCGGGGCCGAGCAGGAAGTCGCAGTCGAGGTAGACGGGCGACTCCAGGCCGCCGGCCGCGTAGAGGCCGACCGGGATGCCGGTTGCACGCTCGGTCCCCATGTAGGCATCCATCCGGAGGGCCAGCACGACGTCGGCATCGCTCGCGAGCCAGACCGCGCCGAGCGGGACGGGCTGGAGCGGCTCCTCGGGCATCTGCCGGAGCACCGCGGCGGTGAAGAGCCGGATCTCGGCCCGCTGGCTCGGCTCGAGCCCGGCGGCCACCGGATCGCCGTCGGCGCCGATGACCGCGTGCATGGGCGTGACGAGGTCGGAGTAGGCGAAGCCGTCGGTCACCACGCCGTAGACCACCCGGCCGCTCTCCTCGACCCGCACGATGGCGCCGATGCCGATCGGCGATTCCCGGGCGGTCCAGAAGTGGAACTGATGGGGGGTGGACGGCTTGAGCTCGGTGGCGACTACGCGTCCAAGCGGCGGTACGGGATGCGACATGGGAGGAATGTGGCGGGATGGCCGGCTAGGTCAAGCGAGGCGGCGGCCGCCGGCGCGGAGGTAGGCTTCGACGGAGTGGATGCCGTAGAGCAGCCGGTCCCAGCGGTGGTCCGGGGTACTGAGCGGCGCCCGCTCGGCCAGGAGCCAGCGCGAGAGCCGGTCGGCGACCTCCGGAGTGCCATTGGCCGGTGTCACCTCTATCCGCACGAGGCCGTGAAACACATCTTTCCCTTCCCAGGGCCAGAGCCGGAGGGCCCACTCGTGGACGGGGGTAAGGCTCCGGGTTTCGGGGGCATACACCGACGAGCGATGGCCGGGCGGGAGCCGCAGGTAGCGATCGAGGTCCTCCCCGTCGAACGGGAGGGTCGCATGGCTCTTGGAGACGCCAAGCATGCGCGGATCGGCGGCCCAGCGGGGGCTCTCGGTGAGCGCTCCGTCCACGATGAGCCACCCTTCGGACCGGCCGCGGTAACGCTCGCCGAGCTCGAGCTCGAGGGCGCCGCGCGCCCGGTCGAGCGCTCGGGCCGCATTCGCCAGGTCGCGCACCGGATGCGGCGGCTCGTCGGCGGGAAGGGCGACGGTCTGAAAGACGTCGGGCATCTCGCCCGCGGCGGCGAGGGCGGCCGGGCGGGCCAGGATGAGCAGCCGACGCTCTTCCAGCAGAGTGACTAGCTTTCGGTTGGACCTCTCGCGCACCGCGGCCGCGACCTCGCCGACCACGACGGGGGCGGACCCGGCATAAGCCAGGAGCTCCGAGCGCTGCACACCGTCGAGGAAGGCGAGCGTCCCCGGCCAGGGCTCGGACGCTCCGACCGGATGCCAGGCGAGGGAAGCATCCTCGACCAGCCGCGCGGGCCGAATACACGCCTCCTCGGTGCGCCCGCCGCTGGCCTCGGGCACCGCGGAGGCCGGCGTGAGCCCCCGAAGGGCCAGTGCCCGTCGCAGGTGAGCCAGATTGATTGCGGCCATGGTCGTAACGTATCGGGTCGGCCGCGGGAGGGGCAGGTGAACGGAATGATTACGCAGCACCAGCTGTCCGAGCTGCGATTGAACCACCAGGAGCTCCGGGCCGAAGCCCGCGAGCTGATGGCGCGCCTCCGGGCGTCGGTGTTCGAGATGCGGACGCACCGGGCGCGGCTGCGCGGCGACGGGCACGAACCTGCGCTGGACGGCATCGTGAGGCTCAACGGTCGAGCGCCGCAACCTGCCCCGGTCGGCGGTCAATCTGCACCTCGAATACGGGATGACGCCTCGCGAGATCGAGGTGGCGCTGCTGCTGTCCGAAGGCTGTTCCAACCGCACGATCGCACACCGGCTGGGGATCAGCCCCCATACCGCCAGGCACCACACGCAGCGCGTGCTGATCAAGCTGGGGGTACATTCACGCGCCGAGGCTGGGGCGCGGCTTCGGCCTTAGGCGGGCGGGAAGGCGGGAAGGCGGGAAGGCGGGAAGGCGGGAAGGCGGGAAGGCGGGAAGGCGGCAGGCTCGTCACCCTGAGCGCAGCGAAGGGGGCATGATTCAGGTCATGCCCCCTTCGCCGTGCTCAGGGTGACGAGTGGTGGTTCAGCGTGCGAGCGATCGTCGACGAGCGATCGTCGATGAGGACGTCCCGGAGACGCTACATCTCGTCTTCGAAGGCAGTAAATGGCGGCACGTTCGAGAGCCAGAAGCCGGCCAGGCCGCCCTGCTGATCCATTTCTATATAGAAATTGTCCGCCACGCGGACGACCTCGACCTCGCGGCGCGTGCCGATGCGCAGGTGGAAGACGCTTTCGGCGCCGTTGGTCTCGACGGAGAGAGTGGTGTCCACCTCCATCGAGGCGATGCCGGGCCGCGAGGGGCGTGACGGCAGGACGACCCGGCCGTCGGTGAGCCGTGCGGGCACCTGGAGCGTCGGGCTGGTGCTGACCTCGGGCCAGACGACGACGTCCAGCCCGCAGATCACTCCGTTGCTGATATCGAGCACCGCGACCGAGCCCTCGTCGTCGGTGAGCTCGACCGTACCGGTGAGGCCCCCGCTCTTCCGGTTGCCCTTGAAGGCGCCCGAGAGGATGTCGGTCTCGGGATCCCAGCGCCAGGCGATCGCGGGCAGGCTCCCCGTCAGCGGCTCGACCCGCGCTTCCACGTTCACCGTGGGCATCTCAGGCCGCACGCGCGGATGCGAGGCGATGGATCAGTCCGAAGACCTTGTCCAGCGCCCGCTCCAGCTCGGCGTCCGACACCGCGTAGCTCAGCCGGACCCAGCGGTCATCCGCGAAGGCACCGCCGGGCACCAGCGCGACTCCCTCCTGCTTCATCAGCTGCTCGCAGAACGTCGAGCCCGTCACCGGGTCCTTTTCCCGGATGCCGTCCACCCGGAAGAAGAAGTAGAAGGCACCATGCGGCTCCACGAACTCGACGCCGGGCGCCTCGCGCCGGAACCGCTCGACGATGGTGTCGCGGCGGCGGCGGAAGGCGGCCACCATCTTGGTCACCTCGGCATCGACCTTCTCGTCCGAGAAGGCGGTGGCCGCGGCCCACATGGCGGGCTGGTTGGCGCCCGTGGTGGTGTGCGACTGGAGCGCCGCCATGGCCTTGGTGAGATGCGGCGGCGCCAGCGCCGCGCCGATGCGCCAGCCAGTCATCGCGTATGCCTTGCTCGCGCCGTAGATGACGACGGTGCGCTCGAGCAGGTCGTCGGGCAGATCGAGCAGCGACGGCGCCGGACCGGGTCCGTAGTTGATCCGGCGGTAGATCTCGTCCGAGATGATCCAGACCTCGTTGGCCTTGGCCCACTCGGCGATCGACCGCAGCTCGGCCAGCGTGTACACGGCGCCGGTGGGATTGCACGGCGAGCAGAGGATGAGACCGCGGGTCAGCTTGTTGCTGGCCCGGTCGAGGTCCTTGGCACTGACCTTGAGGCCCCACTCGAGATCGCCGGGAACCAGCACCGGCTCGGCCCGGCAGAGATGAACGATCTGGGGATAGCTCACCCAGGCCGGCGCCGGGATCAGCACGCGGTCCTTGGGGCCGAACAGCGTGAAGCAGGCGTTGAAGATCGACTGCTTGGAGCCCGAGCTCACGATGATGTTGTCGGGGTCGATGGTCCGGCCGCCCGACATCTTGCTCACGTTCTGCGCGATCGCCTTCCGCAGCTCCGCGATGCCGACGTTGGGCGGGTAGCGGGTGAGCCCCTTCTGGATCGCCTGATATCCCGCCTGGGAGGCCAGCGCGGGCGTGTCGAAGTCGGGCTCGCCGACGCCCAGGTCGAGCACGTCCTCGCCGGCGGCCTTCCGGCGCTTCGCCTCATTGCTGATGGCGACGGTCTCGGAGGCCTTGAGGTGCTGGACGTTGATCGACAGCGGGTCGGGCATGCGCGGGGATCCGTATCAGAGGTGTCGGCGTCGAAAGACGGGGGAAAAGTCAGGCCCCGGCAGGGCGATGTCAACCGGCTCCGCTCCGGGCGATGCCCGGCGTCCGGCGTTGCCCCTGTGGTGATGCCCTCTTAGGTTGGCGGGGCCCTACCACCCTTCACTCGAGGCACCCGTGGCCGCATTGGAAGAGCTGCATCTGTCCCCCCCGATCGCGGCGGCCCTCACCCGGCTCGGCTGGAGCGCGGACGACGCGCTCACGCGCGAGGCGGCGCCGACCGCCGCGCGCGGCCACAATCTCGTCCTGGTGATCCCACCGTCCCCGACCGCCGCCACGCCCGCCCTCGCGGGCATGCTGAGCCGCCTGGGGGAGGGCCGGCCCGGGCTCCTGCTGGCGCCGGCCGGCCAGCTCGACGAGTGGGGCCGCGTCGTCCACCAGGTCTCGGGCGAGTCGGGGCTCCGCGTCCAGGTGGCGCACGGCACCTCGCGCGCCACCCGGCGGCTCCGTGGCGACGCGGTGGACCTGCTCATCGCGACGCCCGAGACGGCGATCGCCCTCCAGCGGCGGAGCGCGCTCCGGGCCGACGCGCTGGCCGCGGTGCTGCTGGCCTGGCCCGAGGGGTGGGAAGAGGAGGAGAGCGTCTCGCCGCTCATGCAGGACCTCGACAAGGAGGCCCAGCGCATCGTGCTCACCTCGGCGCCGGAGCGGGCGGCCGACATGGTCGAGCGCTACGCCCGGCGCGCGCTCACCATCGGCACCGTCGGGTCCGAGGGCCTGACGAGCGGTCCAGTGCGGACGGTGAGCGTGCCGTGGGGACGGCGGGTGGCGGGACTCAGCGACCTGATGGAGCTGCTCGATCCCACGTCGCTGGTGGTGTGGACGGCGGACCGGGCGAGCCACGAGGCCATCGCGGCCGCCACCGCGCTCCGGGAGCCCGAGGGACGGGTGGTCACCGGGGACGCGCCCAAGGCGCAGGTGGTCATCGCCTTCGACCTGCCGGGCGCGGAGCAGCTGCGCCAGCTCCTGAGCGCGGGCGAGGTGGTGCTGCTCGTGCCACCGGGCACGGAGCGCTACGTCGAGCGGATCGCCTCGCCCCGCCGGCCGCTCCGGCTGCCCGGGGCGCTCGACGCGGCCACGACGGCGGCGGCCGCGCGGCGCGGCGCGATCGTACGCGCGCTCGAGACCGGCACGCCCGACCGCGCGCTCCTCACGCTGGCCCCGCTGTTCGAGCGGCACGATCCGGCCGCCGTGGCCGCCGCGCTCTACGAGCTGTGGACCGCTGCCGCCGGCGCGACCGTGCCGGCGGCGCTGCCGGACATCCCGGCGACGGCACGGGTGTACGTCGGGATCGGCAAGAAGGACGGCGCCACGGTGAACGATCTGGTGGCGGTGCTGACCAAGGACGTGCGGCTGGAGCGGGCGAAGATCGGGCGGGTGGAGCTGCGGGATGCGTTCTCGCTGGTCGAGCTGCCGGCCCAGGACGCCGAGCGGGTGGCGAGCGCGCTCAACGGGACGACCATCCGGCGGCGGCGCATCACCGCCCGCGTGGACCGGGGCGGCCCAACCGGCCGTCCGGCGGCCCCGACCGGACGGCCGGCGGCACCGCGGCGCCCCGCGCGCCCGCCGGAGAAGCGCTAGGGCCGCTTCCGGTTGACCAGGTCCTTCAGGACCTTGCCGGCGCGGAAGGCGGGGATGGTCGAGGCCTTGATGGTGAGGGCCTTGCCGGTCCGCGGGTTGCGTCCCTCGCGCGCGGCGCGCTTGCGGATCTCGAAGTTCCCGAAGCCGCTGATGGCCACCTTCCCGCCCTTCCGCAGCTCCGTCGCGATCACTCCGTCCGGCGCGAAGAAGTGCTCGGTGATCTCCGCGGCCCGGGCCCGGGTGACATCCAGCCGCTTGGCCAGGGCGCCGATCAGGTCCTGCTTGTTCACACGGAGTCTCCTTGTGTGGGGCGGGCGACGAATATCGCCGCGCGTGTGAACGTGCCGCAAGGTGGCTGGCGCCGGCGGCGCGGCGCTCTAGATTTGCGTCCTCGCCCTCATCGCACGTGGAGATTCCGGATGAACTACGGCTCGCGCCCCGGCTGGATCGAGGTGATCAGCGGCGTCATGTTCGCCGGCAAGAGCGAGGAGCTGATCCGGCGGGTCCGCCGCGCGATCATCGCCCGACGGCGGGTGCAGGTGTTCAAGTCCCATCTCGACAGCCGCTATACCGGCCTCTACTCGGTCTCGAGCCACGACGGCACGGAGCTGGACGCCTCGCCGGTGGATTCGGCCGCGGAGATCTTCCGGCTGGTGCGCTCCGACACGCAGCTCGTCGCGATCGACGAGGCGCAGTTCCTCGATCCGGACATCGTGACCGTCGCCACGCTCCTCGCGGGCCGCGGGATGCGCGTGATCCTGGCCGGGCACCGACACGGACTTCCGGGGGGAGCCGTTCGGGTCGATGGGCGAGCTGATGGCCGTGGCCGAGATGGTGGACAAGCTCCAGGCCATCTGCGTCGTGTGCGGTGATCCGGCCTGCCGCAATCAGCGGCTGCTCGACGGCAAGCCGGCGCGCTACGAGTCGCCCACGATCATGGTCGGCGGCCGCGAGAGCTACGAAGCGCGCTGCCGGCACTGCCACAAGGTACCGCGCAAGGACGAGGACCAGACCGCCCTCCTCTAGCACGGCCAGCCAGGAGCGCCCAGCGCACCGATGCTCAACGTCGCCCTCACCGGCAACATCGCCTCCGGGAAGTCCACCGTCGCCGAGCTGTTCCGGGCCTGGGGCGCCACGGTGATCGACGCCGACCGGCTGGTGCGCGACGCGCAGGCGCCGGGCAGCCCCGTGCTTCGGGCCATCGCCGGCCGATTCGGCCAGGATCTCATCGATCCATCGGGGATGCTCGACCGGAAAGCGCTGCGCCAGCGCGTCATGGGTGATCCCGCGGCACTCGCGGATCTCAATCGCCTGGTGCACCCCGACGTGCTCCGCCGACGCTCGGCGCTGGAGAACGAGGCGCGGAACCGCGGCGACCGGATCGTCGTCAGCGACATTCCCCTGCTCTTCGAAGCCGCCGACCCGTCCGCGTTCGACGTGATCGTGCTGGTGGACGCGCCCGAGACGGTCCGGCGGTCGCGGCTCCTGGCCCAGCGCGGGCTCTCGCCCCAGGACGCCGACCGGATGCTCGCGGCGCAGGCGCCGACCGGCCCCAAGCGCGAGCGCAGCACCTACGTGATCGACAACGACGCCGACCGCGCCGCGACTCGAAGCGCGCGCGCGCGAGGTCTGGACGCAGCTCGTCGCGCGGGCCGAGCCCGCGCGCGCTTGACCTCGCCCGCGACCGCGCCTATCCTCCCACGCGCAACCCCAGACCGCGAGCGTCCGTGTCGAACGTCCCTGACGAGCTGGTCTACACTCCCGAGCACGAATACGTCGCCCGCACCGGCGATGCCGCCGTCGTGCGCGTCGGGATCACCGACTACGCACAGGGCGAGCTCGGCGACGTCGTCTTCGTCAACCTGCCGAAGCCCGGCCAGCAGCTCGAGGCGCATGAAAGCTTCGGGACGATCGAGGCGGTCAAGGCCGTCTCGGAGCTCTACAGCCCGGTGGCCGGTGAGGTCGTCGAGGTCAACGGCGCGCTCGACGGCGACCCCGCGGTCGTGAACCGCGATCCCTACGGCGACGGCTGGATGGTGACGCTCAGGCTGGCGGATCCGAAGGCGCTCGGCGGACTGCTGACGGCCGCGGCGTACCGGGCGCACATCGGGGAGTGACTCGTGAGCAGGAACAATCTTCGCGACAATCGATTACGGTTGGACGATGCCCCGAGAGCATGGTCTCGGGGCTTTTTTGTGGCCGGTGGCTCGATCCGCTGGGATGACGGCGGCGGGGCCCCGCACTTCACCCAGCAGGAGCCTTCGTTCCACATGACCACCGCCTACCCCCTCGCCCCCGCGGCCCCCGAAGCCGACGTCCTCCATCCCGGTCATTTCGCCTACCGGCACATCGGGCCGCGGCGGGAGGACCTCGCGGAGATGCTCCAGGTCGTGGGCTACGAGAGCCTCGACGAGTTCATCGATGCCGTGGTGCCCGAGGAGATCCGGCTCCGCCGGCCGCTCGCGCTCCCGCCAGGCCGGAGCGAGCGCGAGGTGCTGCAGGCGCTCCGCGGGCTGGCCGGGATGAACCGAGTGTTCCGCTCGTACATCGGCCTGGGCTACGCGGGCACGTTCACGCCGCAGGTCGTACAGCGGAACGTGCTGGAGAACCCCGGCTGGTACACCGCCTACACGCCGTACCAGGCGGAGATCTCGCAGGGGCGGCTGGAGGCGCTGCTCAACTTCCAGACGATGGTGTCCGATCTCACCGGGCTCGCGGTCGCCAATGCCTCGCTGCTCGACGAGGCCACGGCCGCGGCCGAGGCGATGCACCTGACGCTGGCGGTGAGCACGACCAAGGAGCCGCCGGTCTACCTGGTGGACGAGTACTGCCACCCGCAGACGATCGCGGTGGTGCGGACTCGGGCCGAAGCGCGCGGGGTACGCGTGGAGGTGGGCGAGCCGGAGACCTTCACCTTCGGGGCCGGCGTGATCGGCGCCCTGGTGCAGTACCCCGCCACGGACGGCGCCGTCCGCGACTTCCGCACGCTGTGCGAGCGGGCGCACGCCGCCAAGGCGCTGGTGACCGCCGCGACCGACCTGCTGAGCCTGACGCTGCTCGCGCCGCCGGGCGAGTGGGGGGCCGATATCGCGGTGGGCAACACCCAGCGCTTCGGCGTGCCGATGGGCTACGGCGGGCCGCACGCGGCGTTCTTCGCCACCCGCGACGCCTACAAGCGCTTCCTCCCGGGCCGGATCATCGGCGTCTCCAAGGACCGCGAGGGCCGGCCCGCGCTCCGCATGGCGCTCCAGACCCGCGAGCAGCACATCCGGCGCGACAAGGCGACGAGCAACGTGTGCACCGCCCAGGTGCTCCTGGCCGTCATGGCGAGCATGTACGCGGTCTACCACGGCCCCGGCGGCCTGCGCCGGATCGCCGAGCGGGTGCACGGCCGGGCCGTGGTGCTGGCGAACGCGCTCCGCCGGCTCCGCTACCGGGTGGTGCACGACTCGTTCTTCGACACGATCTGCGTCGAGGTGCCCGAGTGGGCCCTGCCCCGCCTGCTCGACGCGGCGCGCGCGCGGATGATCAACCTGCGCCCGCTGCCGCCCACCCGGCTGTGCATCGCGCTCGACGAGACCGTCACGCTGGGCGACCTGGCCGACCTGATCGCGGTCTTCTCGCTCAACGAGGCGCTGCCGTTCATGCTCGAGGACATCGGGCAGCAGGCCGACCGATCCATCCCCGCGGCGCTGGAACGTACGTCCGGCTACCTGGCGCACCCGGTCTTCCATCTGCACCACTCCGAGACCGAGATGCTGCGCTACATCAAGCGACTGGAGGCGCGCGACCTCTCGCTCACCAGCGCGATGATCCCGCTCGGCTCGTGCACGATGAAGCTCAACGCGACCACCGAGATGATGCCGGTGAGCTGGCGCGAGTTCAACCGCCTGCACCCGTTTGCGCCGCGGGACCAGGCGGCAGGCTACGAAATGCTGTTCCGCCAGCTCGAGTATCAGCTGGCGGAGATCACGGGCTTCGCGGCCGTGTCGCTCCAGCCGAATGCCGGCTCGCAGGGCGAGTACGCGGGGCTGCTGGTGATCCGCGCCTGGCACCGCGCCCGCGGCGACACGCACCGCACGACGTGTCTCATTCCCATGTCGGCGCACGGCACCAATCCGGCGAGCGCGGTCATGGCGGGGATGCAGGTGGTCGTCGTGAAGAGCGACGACCAGGGCAACGTGGACGTCGCGGACCTCCGCGCGAAGGCGGCGCAGTACCGCGACACCCTGGCGGCGCTGATGGTGACCTATCCCTCCACCCACGGCGTATTCGAAGGATCGATCCGGGAGATCTGCCGGATCGTCCACGAGCACGGCGGCCAGGTCTACATGGACGGCGCGAACATGAACGCGCAGGTGGGCCTCTGCCGGCCGGGGGAAATCGGCGCCGACGTCTGCCACCTGAACCTGCACAAGACGTTCTGCATCCCGCACGGCGGCGGCGGCCCGGGCATGGGGCCGATCGGCGTGGCGAAGCACCTCGCGCCGTTCCTGCCCGGGCATCCGATCGTGGACCTGGACCACACGCAGGCCTGCGGCACGGTGTCGGCCGCGCCGTGGGGAAGCGCCTCGATCCTGCCGATCTCCTGGGCGTACATCGCGCTCATGGGCTACGACGGGCTGACCGAGGCCACCAAGATCGCGATCCTCAACGCCAACTACGTCGCCCGGCGGCTCGAGGCCCACTATCCGGTGCTGTACTCGGGACCGGGCGGACTGGTGGCGCACGAGTGCATCCTCGACACCCGGCCATACAAGGCGTCGGCGGGCGTGGACGTGGAGGACATCGCGAAGCGGATCATCGATTTCGGGTTCCATCCGCCGACGGTCTCGTTTCCGGTGGCGGGCACGCTGATGATCGAGCCGACCGAGAGCGAGTCGAAGGAGGAGCTCGACCGCTTCTGCGACGCGATGATCGCCATCCGGGAGGAGATCCGCGAGATCGAGGACGGCCGGGCGGACCGGGAGAACAACCTGTTGACCAACGCACCGCACACCCTCGAGCAGGTGATCGCCGACGGGTGGAACCGGCCGTATCCGCGGGAGCGGGCGGCGTATCCTTCGCGGGCCGTGCGCGAGCACAAGGTGTGGCCGACGGTGGGGCGGATCGACAGCGCGTTCGGCGATCGGAACCTGATGTGCGTGTGTCCGCCGGTGGAGGCGTATGGGTGAGCGGTCCGGGACCGGGCCTGCGGTGCCGTATACCCTCTGGCATGATGCCGTCCCCCGCCCCGGCTGGCTCAACATGGCGATCGACCGCGCCCTGCTCGAGCGCGCCGCAGCGGGCGAATCGTGGCTCCGGCTGTACTGCCTGGAGCCCCTCGTGCCTCTCGTTCGGCCGCCATGAGCCGGCCGCGCGCGCGCTACGACCGCGAGCGGATCGCCGCGCTCGGTCTCGACGTCGTGCGCCGGCCCACCGGCGGTCGGGCCGTGTGGCATGCGGGCGAGCTGACCTATGCCGTGGCCGCGCCGGCCACGGCCCTCGGCACGCTGCGCGAGGCCTACGGCGAGATTCATCGCGTGATCCGGAACGCCCTCCGCACATTCGGCGTCCCGGCCGAGCTGGCGGCTGCCCGGGCCGCCATCCGACCCGACGCCGGCGCCTGCTTCGCGGCGCCCGCGGGCGGCGAGGTCATCGTGGGCGACAACAAGCTGGTGGGCAGCGCGCAGCTCCGGGAGAACGGCGCGCTTCTGCAGCACGGCAGCATCCTGCTCGCGGACGACCAGGCGATGGTCGCGCGGCTCACCCGCGGCGACGCGCCACGCGGACCGATCGGCACCACTCGCGCGGCTGCTGGGACGGCAGGTCGGCTGGGAGGAGGCCGCAGAGGCGGTGACAGAAGCGGCGGTCGGTCGATGGGGGCCGCCGGGCGAGCGCGTGGACGGCTGCGCGAGCGTCGTGCGTCAGGCGCGCCGGCATGCCGCTCGATTCCGCTCATCCGCCTGGACCTGGGACGCCAGCAACCTCGGCGAAGCGGGCACGGCATCCGAAGCTATCGACCCGGCGGACGTCACTGACGCCTCGACCGCGCCCTCCTGGCGGACGGCCCCCTCGCCCCATCCGACTGCCCTGGACGCCTGACGCCGCCGCTCCGCGCGGCTAGATTTTCAGTACCCCTCTCCGATCCGCCCCATCCTGGAGCTCCTGTGACGCACTGGACCCCACGGCCCGCTGCTTCGCCCACGCCCGCAACCCGGCGTGCCCACGTGATGCTCGCCGGCATCGGGCTCGCTGCCTCTGCGCTCGCCTCGCCTCGCGCGGTCCCGGCGCAGAGCGAGTCGGCGAGGACCAGCTTCGTAGTCGCGAGCGGCGGGGAGGCGACGGTGCCGGTTCCCACTCTCATGGAGGGGCCGAACGCCTCGGTCGAGAACAGCGACGTGGCGGACCAGCTGTTCGCGCGCCTGGCCCAGCTCGGACCCACCCTGATCACCTCGGGCGACCGGGCATTCGAGCCGCTGCTGGCCCGGAGCTGGACCCGGCGGGACTCGGTGACCCTGGCGTTCGATCTCGACCCGCGGGCGACCTGGCACGACGGCGTGCCGGTCACGGCCGCGGATGTCGTCTTCACCTTCGATCGGGCGCGGAACCCCGCGGTGTCGCTGGGCCTGGCCGCCCTGCTCCGGCGAATCGCGTCGGTGACCGCGGAGGGGGACCACCGGGTCGTGTTCCACTACACGGAGCCGTACGCCGAGCAGCTCTACGACGCCGTCTTTCACGTGGCGCCGCTCCCGGCTCACCTGCTGGCGTCGATCCCGGCGGGCTCGCTCGACAAGGCGTCGTTCGTGCAGGCGCCGGTCGGAAGCGGCCCCTACCGCTGGGTTCGCCGCGTGCCTGGCGAGTTCATCGAGCTTGCCGCGAACGAGCGGTTCTTCCTCGGCGTGCCGGCGGTCCGACGATTGATCTTCCGCACGGCGGCGAACGCGGATGCACGGCTCAACATGCTCCTCGCGGGTGAGGCCGACGCCACGGAGAACATCCCGCCCCCGCGAACCAATATCGACCGCGTCAAGGCGGACAAGAACCTGCGGATCATCCCCGTCCCATCGCCGACGCTGGGATTTCTGCTCTTCAACCAACGCGATCCACGGGATCGGAACCGGCCGCATCCGATCCTGGGCGATCGGGACGTCCGCCGCGCCATCGGGCTCGCGCTCGACCGCCGGCTGATCGTGAGCGCGGTCCTCGGCAACGCGGGCGACGTGCCGTATGGCCCCGCCTCGTCCATTCTCTGGATCCGCCACGGTACCCCGGCCCCGGCAGCGATGAACCTGCGCGAGGCCCGGCGGCTGCTGGATGGCCGAGGCTGGACCGACCACGACGGCGACGGCGTGCGGGACCGGGCGGGCCAGCCGCTGGCGCTGACCCTGAACGTCCCCACGACGAGTGCCGTCCGTCTCGACATGGCGCAGATCGTCCAGGAGCAGCTTCGCGCGCTCGGCGTCCAGCTCGAGATCAGCCGAGCGGACCGGACCCTGTACACGGAGCGACGGACTGCCGGTGCCTTCGACATCGACTTCTCCTCGACGAACCAGGACCCCTCTCCCAGCGGGCTGACGCAGGGATGGTCGTGCCAAGGCCGGACGAACGCCGCGCGCTACTGCGATCCGGCGGTGGACTCGCTGATCGACACCGCCATCCGAACCAGCGAAGGCGCCGGCCCGGCCTGGCACGCCGTGCTTCGGCGCATCGAGGACGACGCGCCGGCCGTCTTCATGTACACCATGAACTTCATGTACGCCGTGAACCGGCGGTTCACCAACGTGCGCATCCGGCCGGAATCGGCGTGGCTCGGCCTGCGCGAATGGACGGTCGGCCCCCAGGGCGCGCGACGCCCCGCGGGGTACTGACGTGCGGCGCTGGTTGCTGCGTCGCGCGCTCCAGTCCCTCGTCACGCTGGCCGTCGCGCTGGTGATCCTGTTCCTCCTCATGCACATCCTCCCCGGCGATCCGCTCAGCCGCGTGGGCGAAGGCCGGCCGCTCACGCTCGAGCAGATCCAGGCGCTGCGCGATCGCTACGGCCTGGACCGGCCGTTGCTCGAGCAGCTCTGGAGCTTCGTCGTCGGGCTCGTCCACGGGGACCTCGGCGTGTCCATCGAGTACGCCCGCCCGGTAACCGGGCTGGTTTTCGAGCGGCTCCCCGCCACCCTCCTGCTCGGCGGCACGGTGCTGCTGCTCAACTTCACGCGTCGGGCTCTGGCTGGGTGTGCGGCAGGCCGTCCGCAAGGACTCGCCGGAGGACCGGTGGCTCACCACGCTGTCGCTGGCGGGGTACGCGACCCCGTCCTTCTGGCTGGGGCTGGTGCTGGCGTGGCTGGTGGGGGTGAAATGGCGGCTTCTGCCACCGGCGGGCATGCGAGACCCGCTGCTGGAAGCGGGCGGGCTGGCGGCGGCAGTCGACGTCGCCCGGCACCTGGTGCTGCCGGCGATCACGCTGTCCGTGGTGAGCATCGCGGGCACCATGCGCTACCAGCGCACGGCCATGCTGGAAGCCCTCCGCTTTCCTTATATACTGACCGCGCGGGCGAAGGGGCTCACCGAGCGGCAGGTGCTCTGGCACGGGTGGCGGAACGCGCTGTTCCCGGTGCTGACCCTCTTCGGCCTGTGGCTCCCGATCCTGGTCTCCGGCTCGGTGTTCGTGGAATCGGTCTTCGCCTGGCCCGGCCTCGGATCGATGGCCGCGGCCGCGGTCGGGAACCGGGACTATCCCCTGCTCATGGGGGCGGCGATCCTCGTGGCCGGCATGGTCGTCCTGGCCGGCTTTCTCACGGACGTCGCCTACGCGCTGCTGGATCCGCGAGTCCGCTACTCGTGATGACGGAGGACGGCGCGCTGCGAGCGGCGTGGCGCACGCCTCGCGGACGGGCGGGCCTGGTGTTCCTCACGTTCCTCTGCCTGCTGGCGCTGCTGGGCCCGCGGCTGCTGCCCGACCCGTTCCGCCAGTTCGGCATCGTGGAGCTGCAGAGCGCCCGGCCGAGCGCCGAGCATCCGTTCGGTACCGATCAGCTGAGCCGCGACGTGCTGTCTCGAGTGGTGAGCGGGGCGCGGGTGTCGCTGGCGGTGGCGGCGATCGCGGTCGCCTTGTCGGTCACGCTGGGAGCCGCGGTCGGGCTGGTCGCGGGCTACCTGGGCGGCGCGGTGGACGCGGTGCTGATGCGGCTGGTCGACGGTGCGCTGGCCGTGCCGCGGCTCGTTCCTGCTGATGCTGGTGCTCGCGGTGCCGACGCGGGTACCGCTGCTGGCGTTGATCCTCCTCATCGGGGCGACGGGCTGGTTCGGCACCAGCCGGATGGTTCGCGCGGAAGTCCTCCGCCTGCGGGAGGAGACCTACGTGCGCGCGGCCGAAGCGCTCGGCGCGTCCCGGCGGCGGATTATCTTCCGGCATCTGCTGGTGAACACCGCCGGCCCGCTGCTCGTGGCCGCGACGCTGGGCGTGGGCGACGTGATCCTGCTCGAGGCCGGCCTCTCGTTTCTCGGTCTCGGAGTCCAGCCGCCGACGCCAAGCTGGGGCGGGATGATCTTCGATGCGCGGCCGGTGCTGGAGTCGGCGCCGTGGGTCGGCATCTTCCCCGGCGTCATGATCACGCTCACCGTCCTGGCCACCAACCTCGTCGGCGACGCCCTGCGCGACGCCCTCGACCCCCGAGGCGCATGACCCGAGTCCTCGACGTCCGCGACCTGCGCATCTCCTTCCCCGAGTCCGACGGCCGCCGGTTCCATCCGGTCGACGGCGTCAGCTTCAGCCTGGACCGCGGCGAGACGCTGGCGCTGGTGGGCGAATCAGGCTGCGGCAAGAGCCTCACGAGCCTCGCGCTCCTGCGCCTGATTCCGCCGCCGGGACGGATCGACCCCGGCAGCGCCATCCGGCTGGGCGAGACCGACGTCCTCACGCTCGAGGGCGAGGCGCTCCGGCAGATTCGCGGCCGCCGCATCGGCATGATCTTCCAGGACCCGATGACCAGCCTCAACCCGGTGTTCACCGCCGGTGACCAGATCGCGGAGGCGGTACGCGCGCACCTGCGCGTGTCGAAGGCCGAGGCGCGAGAACGAGCGCGCTCGCTGCTGCAGGAGGTCGGGATTCCCGATCCGGCGGAGCGGCTCGACGCCTACCCGCACCAGCTGAGCGGCGGGATGCGGCAGCGGGTGATGATCGCGATCGCGCTCGCCGCCGAGCCGGAGATCCTCGTGGCCGACGAGCCGACGACCGCGCTGGACGTGACGGTGCAGGCGCAGATCCTCGAGGTCCTCGACGAGCTGCGGCGGCGGCGCGGGATGGCGGTGCTGCTCATCACCCACGATCTCGGGATCGTGGCGGGCCGGGCGGACCGGGTGGCGGTGATGTACGCGGGGCAGATCGTCGAGGAGGCAACGACGGCGGACGCTGTTCGCGCGGCCATCGCACCCCTACACCCAGGGACTCTTCGCCTCGGTTCCGCGCATCACCGGGCCGGTGCAGCGGCTCACGCCGATCGGAGGCACCGTTCCGCCGCCCACCGCGTGGCCGGACGGCTGCCGGTTCCGGCCACGCTGCCCGCAGGCGTTCGAGAAGAGCGAGCTCCCTCCCGAGCTGCTGCCGGTGGGACCGGACCACCGCATGCGCTGCTGGCTGGCCGAGGGCAAGGTGTCATGACGCCGCTGCTCGAGGTGCGTGATCTCGTCAAGCACTACACCGCCAGCGGCCTCTTCGCGCGGGGCGCGCCGCCGGTCCGGGCGGTGGACGGCGTCTCGTTCGACGTCGGCCGGGGCGAGACGCTGGCGCTGGTCGGAGAGAGCGGGTGCGGCAAGTCCTCGGTGGGTCGGACGGTCCTGCGGCTGCAGGAGCCCACCGGCGGAGCAGGCGAGGTTCGAGGGCGTCGACGTCTTCGGGCTCGACCGCATCGCGCTCCGCCGCCTTCGCCGCCGGATGCAGATCATCTTCCAGGATCCCTACGGCAGCCTCAATCCCCGGATGACCGTCGGCGCCGCGATCGCCGAAGGGATCGAGATCCACCGCCTGGCCACGGGTCCGGAGGTGGGCCGTCGGGTGGGCGCGCTGCTCGAGGAGGTCGGCCTCGATCCCGGATACGGGCGCCGCTACCCGCACGAGTTCTCGGGGGGACAACGGCAGCGCATCGGGATCGCGCGGGCGCTGGCGGTGGAGCCCAGCTTCATCGTCTGCGACGAGCCGGTCTCGGCGCTCGACGTGTCGGTGCAGGCACAGGTGCTCAATCTGCTCGCCGACCTGCAGCGGGATCGGGGGCTCTCCTACCTCTTCATCGCGCATGACCTCGCCGTGGTTCGGCAGATCGCGCAGCGGGCGGCCGTGATGTATCTCGGTCGCATCGTCGAGGCCGGGCCCACCGAGGCGTTGCTCGCCGGCCCGCGCCATCCCTACACCGTGGCGCTTCTGTCCGCGGTTCCCGAGCCCGACCCGTCCCGCCGCCGCTCGCGCATCGTCCTCACCGGCGACCTGCCCAGCCCCTCGAACCCTCCGCCGGGCTGTCCGTTCCACACACGCTGCTTCCATCCGTTCCCGAAGCGTACGGTGCCGTACCGAGGTCCCGATGCTGCGCCCGGTCGGCGCGACCATCGCCGCCTGCCACTATGCCGAGAGTACGCCGGCAGCGGAGATGATCGCCGAGACTCGGTGAGTTCGGTCACGGTCCCGAGTCGCGGGCAGACGCACCTTGTGGGGGTCGTTTTCAACCCCGATGAGGAGAGGCATCATGCCTGACAATAGAAATTGGGCCAACGAGCCCGAGGACAAGGATGAGGACAAGGATCTGGCCACTGAAGGCGCCAAGGACCGGCTGAAGGGTGCCGGCAAGGAGCTCGAGGGGCGCGTGCGCAGCACGGTCGGCGCCGCCAAGGGCGACACCAGCCAGCAGGTGAAGGGGAAGGCGCAGGAGATCAAGGGAAAGATCCAGCAGGGCGTCGGCAAGGCGAAGCAGCGCCTCGACCCCGAGCCCGGGGTCGACGAAGAAGACTGACCTGGCTCAATTCTGAAGGGCCGCCGGCGAGATCGCCGGCGGCCCTTCAGGCATCCGGGGGCCGGATCGCCTCCGCGTCCGCCTCGGCGACGGCCCGGGGATTCAGGTCGAGCCGGAGCGCGCCGCCGCGGAGACACTCCAGCGCATGTGCGCCCAGCCACTCGCCGGGTCTACCCCCGAGCTCACCCCGCATCAGAAAGGGTACGACGCCGCTTGGTAGGCCCTTCACTTCTCCGCCGTCCGCTCCTTATTTCCATCCGCTTCGCCTCCTCACGTCTCGAGCGTCTCATGGCCGCGCGCCAACTGATCACGCAGGATGCCGTGCACGGGGACCCAATGAATCCGATCGAGGCGTTCGAGACGTTGGACCTGCGGGTGGGACGGGTACTGCGGGCGGAGGTCAACACGCGCGCGCGGAAGCCGGCGTACAGGCTGTGGATCGACTTCGGGCCGCTGGGCGAGAAGACGTCGAGCGCCCAGCTCCGCGCGCGCTACGCCGCGGAGGAGCTGGTCGGGCGCCTGGTCATCGCGGCCGTCAACCTGGGCGCGCGAAACATCGCCGGCTTCACCTCGGAGGTGCTGGTGCTGGGGCTGCCGGACGCGGAGGGCGAGGTCATCCTGCTTGCCGCCGAGCGCGAGGTGCCGCTCGGCGGGCGCGTCTACTAGCGGTCGTCCGGCACCGGCCGCACGACCAGGCCGGTCACGGCCCCATCCCGGGCCAGGCTCCACTCGATGAGCATCGGACGGCGCGAGGTGTCGAACGACGCGGTGCGCTGGTAGATGCGGAACGGCGCGGCGTCGTCCACCCGCTCGTTGAGGGCCCGGCGCTCGGGTCCGAGCCGGGTCACGGCGCGCCCCGCGAAGCTCGCCAGGTCGGCGACGCTGCCGAAGGTCTGGCGCATCTCCGGCGAGAATCGGTCCCACAGCTTCTGGTACTGGTTGTCGTAGAGCCAGGTGGTGTACAGCCGGCCCTGCTCGAGCCCGGTGCGGGGCGGCTTCTCGCCCCGCGGCGCGCAGGCGGCCACGGCCGCCGCGCCGATCAGTGCCCATGCACGCATACGCATTACTCGTTCTCCACGGTCCCCTGGACCCGATCCCCCAAACCTGGGAGCAGCCATGCGGGTCTACATCTCCGTCGACATGGAAGGCGTGGCCGGCGTCGTCCACGAGGACCAGACCGATCCGGTCGATCCTCGACATGCCGCAGAGTATAATCGGTTCCGCCGACTGATGACGGCCGAGGCGAACGCGGCCATCGAGGGGGCGCTGGCGGCGGGCGCGGAACGCGTGCTGGTCAACGATAGCCACTGGCTGATGATGAATCTGCTCGCCGAGGAGCTGCACCCGGCGGCGGAGCTCCTGAGCGGCGGCCCCAAGGCCCGGTCGATGGTCGAAGGCATCGAGCTCGGCTTCGACGCCGCGCTGTTCGTGGGTTATCACGCGCGCGCCGGCGTGGGACACGCCATCATCGATCATACCTACACGAGCAACGTGCACGAGGCCCGGCTCAACGGCCGGCCGGTCGGCGAGCTTGCGATCAACGCCGCGCTCGCCGGCACGTTCGACGTGCCCGTGGCGCTCGTGAGCGGGGACCAGGCGCTGGCGGCCGAAGCGCGCGAGTTGCTGGGCCCCGGGATCGAAACCGTGATCGTCAAGCACGCGGTCGGCCGGTTCGCCGCGCGGAGCGTGGCGCCCACGCTGGCCTGCCGCCTCATTCGGGAAGGCACGACCGCGGCGCTCGGCCGCGCCCACGCCCCGTTCCGGCTCGCGAGCCCCATCCGGCTCGAGGTGGATTTCGCCCTGACGCAGATGGCCGACATGGCGGAGCTGGTACCGGGCTCGGTCCGGACGGCGGGGCGTACCCTGGAGTTCGTCCACCAGGATTACCACGAGGTGTTCCGCGCGTGGCGAGCGATGTACAACCTCGCCGGCGTCGAGTAAGGAGGCTCAGGGTGACTACCTTCCCCGCGCGCCCACCCCCTCCATCGCTGCCTCGGCCTCGAGGCTCTCCCGATCCCTCCCCACCGTCGCCACCGCTAGCACCCGGCCCGACCGCACAAACCGCACCGCGCAGTCCTTGGATCCGACGTCGCCGTCGACGTCGATCCGGTCCCAGCGCTCCGCGTGCCCGACATAGTTGATCGCCACCTGGTAGTGCTGGCTCCAGAAGAACGGTACCGCGTCGAACCGGTCGCTCAACCCGAGGATGTTGCGCGCGGCGGCCTGTCCCTGCCGTTCCGCGACCACCCAATGCTCGACCCGGATGCGCTCGCCGGTATGGGGATCGGGCCAGCGCGCGATGTCGCCCGCGGCGAAGATTCCCGGCAGCGCTGGTCTCGAGCCTCGCGTCCACCACCAGGCCTCGGTCGAGGGCGAGCCCGGCTGCTTCGGCCAGGTCGAGGTTCGGCCGCACACCGATGCCGGCGACGAGCAGGTCGGCGGCGAGCCGCTCGCCGCTCTCGAGGATCAGCGATCCCCCCTCGACCGCCCGCGCCTTCTGGCCCAGGTGGAATACGACCCCCTGCTCTTCGTGCAGCCCGCGGATCAACTCGCCGAGCTCGGGCCCCAGTACCCGCTCGAGAGGCCGGGCGTCCGGCCCGACCACGTGGACTTCCATCTTTCGCGCGCGCAGCGACGCCGCCACTTCGAGCCCGATGAAGCTTGCTCCGAGCACGACTGCCCGGCCCCCCTCGCGCGTGGCGGCCACGATCCGCCGGCTGTCGGCCAGCGAGCGCAGGTAGTGCACCGCGGGCGTCCCGCGCTCGAGCGCGGGGTCCAGGCGGACCGGGGTCGCACCGGTGGCGAGGAGCAGGGCATCGTACGGCAGGTCGGTGCCGTCGCTCAGTCGCACGCGGCGGCCCTTCGGGTCGATCGCGCCGGCTCGCGCCTCGCGCCGGAGCTCGATCCCGCGGTCACGGTAGAACTCGGGCGGATGCAGCGGAATCCATTCCTCGGGCGCGCTGCCGGCCAGGTAGTCCTTGGACAGGTTGGGCCGGTCGTACGGGGCGTCAGGATCCGGATCCACGATGGTGACCGGCCCGGCATATCCCTCGCGCCGGAGCGTCTCGGCGGCCGAGTTGCCGGACGCGCCTCCGCCCACGATCACCACACGCTCGGGGACGCGGGACCGCCGGGCAGGACGGGCCGCGGCCGGACGCTTCGCGCCGATGAAGACGCGTCCGCCGCGCTCCTCCACGTCCCAGCACGTCAGGTCGTTGAGCGCTGGCGGCCGGAGCGCCTCTCCCGTGCTGAGGCTGAAGCACGCGTGGTGCCAGGGACAACGCACCGTGTCCCCCACCAGCAACCCTTCGCCCAGCGGACCACTGTAGTGGCTGCACGCTGCGCCGATCGCGAACCAGCTCTCGCCCCGACGGACCAGCAGGACCGATTCGCCGTCCGCGTGGCCGACGACCATGCCACCATCCGCCACGTCTGCCGCGGGAATGCCCTGCTTCAGGTCGGGGCCGGTGGGGCCCTCGTGCTGATCGCTCGTCACCGGTCTTCCTGGCGGGGCCGCACGTCGCCTTCGGCGACCACGCGACCACCGCCGCCCCGGAACTCGAAGTGCTCGTCGCGCAGCAGGCGGACCCACAGACTCGTGTCCCGTCCCCGGAGCAAGGCCCCTGCCAGCACCTGGTCGGCCAGCGTGGCAGCGGACACCCAATTCTCCGCATGCAGTCGGGGATAGCGATGGGCATGCTCGGGGCGGAGCCGGGCCTCGCGGCGGCCACTCCACACCGTCCCGGGCCCGGTCATCGATCGGCCCGATTCACGCGTCGTTACCGGCATCATATCCCCTCTCAGTCGTCGGCCGTCGTGAGCGTGTCACGGCGGAGAAGAACGGAATTTACTGCGCCGCACCGCTTCCGTGGCGGGGCGCCGGTGGGCACCCGCCGGTCGAGCCGCAATGCGTCAATGACCGACCAGGCCCCAGGGGGTCTGGACCCACCCGCCTGGGGGCGTATACTTGGGCTCCCCCGCAGGCCGGCCCCCAGCCCAGGAGATCGTCATGCTCGAGATCCGCGCGAGAGACTCGGACACCGTCCTGTGGCGAACGCCAGCCGACACGCTGGTCGGGGCCTCGCTGGCCGGGCTGGTATTGCCCGGCGCCGACCTGGCCGGCGCGGACCTCCGAGGGCGCGGATTTCCGGGGCGCCGATCTCTGCAAGGCCCGGCTGACCGGGGCGGATCTCCGACAGGCCCGACTCGACGGCGCCGACCTGACCTCGGCCGACTGTACCGACGCCGACCTGACCGACGCCCGCCTCACCGATGCCAAGCTCCTCGCCGCCACGCTCGTCCGAACCCGCCTCGTCCGCGCCGACGCCCTCCGCGCCACCTTCGAGTTCGCCACGCTCCAGGACGCGGTGCTGGAGAGCGCGTCGCTCGTGCGGACCGACTTCAGCCATACCACGGTCGTCGGCTGCAACCTCTCGGGCGCCGACCTCTCGGCCGCGACGCTGAGCCACTCCATCTGGCGGCAGTGCAACCTGTCCTACGCGACCCTGGCGATGGCCGTGCTCGACGGGACGGTTCTGGTCGAATCCGATCTCAGCCACGCGGAGCTGTCCCGGGCCTTTCTCGCCGGAGTCCAGCTGGCCGGGGCCGACCTCACCGGCGCCTCCTTCGGCCGCACGGTGCTGGCCGCCTGCGAGGACCTCGCACGGGCGCGCGGACTCGACGCGGTGGTGCACCACGGCCACTCGTGCCTGGACCTGATGACGCTCCGGGCGGGACTGGAGACGCTGCCGGAGGGGTTCCTGCAGGGCGCGGGCGTGGAGCGTGAGGAGCTGGACGCGCTGCGCGCGCGCGATGAGCGCCGCGCACTGAGCGCGGCCCACTTAGCCCCGTCATCCCGAGCGTAGCGAGGGACCTTCTCAGCCGAGTTCGAACTCGGCTGAGAAGGTCCCTCGCTGCGCTCGGGATGACGGGCCTCGTGAGCGACCTCGCTCAAGCTCACATTCGGCGCTCGATCCCGCAACCGATCGGTCCCCGCGGGGCGCGGGCCAGCGCGATCGTCCAGCGCTCCCTCGCCGCCAGCTCCTCGCGCCACCGGCCCTCGAGCCGATCAGCCGCGGCGCACGCCTCGTTGGTGCCGAGCCGCGGCAGCCCCCGATGGAACGCAGGCAGGGCGTCCGCGCTCAGCGTCGCCGCGTAGGCCACGTCCAGCGGCCGCCCCCGGGCCGCGCGGCCGAGATTGACCTCGGCGATGACCCCGTCGGGGTTCACCAGGTTGAGCGCGGCGAGCACCAGCCACCCCGCCACGAGCGCGCCCGTGCCGAAGCGCTCGCGCCGGCCCCGCAGCACCGTCGCCACGAACCAGCCGAAGACGACTACCAGCCACCCCATGAACGCCGTCGTGTAGAACCGCTGCTCGGTCAGGCCGAACTGGGCCGTGTAGAGCCACATCCGGAGCAGCGCGGAGGCGAGCATCACGTCGAGGAGCAGGAGCATCACGCCGGAGAGCTGGCGGACGCGGCGCACGTTCGCGGGATCCCGGTGGTCGAGCCAGTGGTCCGCGGCGAGGAGCAGCGGCAGCGAGAGCGCCGCGACGGCCACCAGCTCGAAGAAGCCCCGCCGCGCATACTCGGCGTAACTCATGCCCGTCAGCTCGCGCACGAGCTCGTTTCCGCCGAAGAGATAGCGGAACTGCACCAGCACGAAGGCGGCGAACAGGAGGTCCACCACCACCAGCACCGTGCCTACCTCGCCCAGCCCGAGGGTGCCACGCCGAGCCCGAAGCGCTGAGCGCGAGACGTCGGGACGGCATACGAGCCTCAGCACCCCGGCCGTGAGCCACGCCCAGAGCACCACCGTCGCCAGGTGCGACACCAGCGGTCCCAGCTCGATGTCGAGCGCGCGGCTCACCAGTCGGTCGAAAGCTGGGTCGGCGTGCATGAGGAGCCCGCCGAACACCGCCGCCACGGGCACCGCGGCTGCCATGCCGATCGCGGTACCCCTGTGCCCGCCGCGCCCGGGCATCGACCGGCACGGTGGCCCAGTCGATGTCGGTGAGGAAGAGCGCGGGCGCTCCGGCGGCCGCCGCGCCGGCGAGCTCGCCCGCCCCGATGGCGTAGTCGCCCAGGCCCGCGCGCCGGCGGCCCACCGAGCGCAGGCGGGGTGACGCCATCACCGCGACGCTGGCCACGCCCGCCAGGTTGAGCGCGAAGAGCGTCGGCGAGTCGCGCCAGAGGAGGGCCAGGCCGAGGAGCGCGAGCGGCGCGCCCAGCGGGGCGAGCGAGCCGGGCAGCCGTCACGGCCCCGGTCTGCACCAGGGCGACGATCGCCAGCAGGAACGCGCCCAGCCCCAGCACCACGTCGAGCCGGCCCGGCACGAGCCGGACGAGCACGTCGGCCACCACACCGAGCGCCAGCGCGACCGCGAGCAGCACGAGTCCCTGGCGCGTGACGAGGCGACATGGTCAGCCCGCGGCCGCGTCGGGCAGGCCGCCGAAGCGCCGCTCGCGCGAGCCGAAGTCACGCACGGCCTCCTGCAGCGCCGCCGGCCCGAACTCCGGCCACATCAGCGGGCGAGAACAGCAGCTCGGCGTACGCCGCCTCCCAGAGCAGGAAGTCGCTGAGCCGCCGCTCGCCGCCGGTCCGGATCAGCAGGTCGACCTCGGGCACCGGCACGCCGTGGTCCACGATGGCGATCAGGCGCCCGAAGGATTCCCTGGACGGTGCCGCGTCCGGCAGCAGACACTGCGCGGCGCGGAGCACCGCGTCGCGCGAGGAGTAGTCGAGCGCGATGCGGACGTGCAGCCGAGTGCCGTGCGCGGTCTCGCGGTGCGCATCCTCGATCGCGCGGCGGAGCGCGGCGCCGATCCGGTCGCGCCGGCCGATGATCTCGAGCCGGACGCCGTTGGCGACGCAGCGCGCGGTCTCGTCGCGGAGATACTCGCGGAAGAGGCGCATGAGCCAGCCGACCTCGGTCCGCGGGCGGCGCCAGTTGTCGGCCGAGAACGCGAACAGCGTGAGCACCCCGATCCCGTAGTCGGGCGCGGCTTCGACGATCCGGCGCACCATCGCCGCGCCGGCCCGATGGCCGGCCGCGCGCGAGCGCCCCTGCCCCGTGGCCCAGCGGCCGTTGCCGTCCATGATGATCCCGACGTGGATCGCCGACGGCGCGGCGGGATGCGAAGTGCTTTGCTGCATAAAGTTGCTCCCCAAAAAAAGAGAGACCCTCAGCGCTCGCGGGTCGCGCGGATCAGCCCTTCCATGTGCGACAGGTAACGCTCGAGCGCGCGCCGTCCGGCGTCGCTCAGGCGGTAGTCGGTCCGGGGCACGCGGCCCTCGAACGTCTTGGTGCAGACGACGTAGCCGGCCTCCTCGAGCTTCCGTGCGTGCACGCTCAGGTTGCCGTCGGTCGTCTCCAGCAGGTGCTTCAGCTCGTTGAAGCTGAGCGACTCGTTCACGGCGAGCGCGCTCACGATCGCGAGCCGCATGCGCTCGTGGATCAGCCGGTCGAGCTCGAGCGGGACCGCTGCCCCACCGCCCCGCACGCCCTGGAGCGGCGCCGCTGGCTTGGGGCCATGCCCCCGTTTGGGAGCGAGATTGGATTCAGCCACCGTACCTCCGGGCGATGATCAAGCCGAACACGATGTGCAACAGTCCGAAGCCCGCGGCCATGAGCGCATTGCCCCAGGCCGCCGGACCGAAGAGCGCGACGGCGCCGAGCCCCATGAAGCAGAGCCCCATGAGCGGCACCACGCGCACCGAGAAGGCGCCGCCGGTCACGACGCCGGTTCCGTACAGGAGCAGCCAGGTGCCGGGCAGCGCCTGGTAGAGGCCCGCCCGCACCAGCGCACCGGTGAGCAGCGCGCCGACGAGGAGCGGCGGCACGTAGCTCAGCACGAACCGCCGGCCCGAGTAGGAGAACACCGGCGTCCCGGCCCGGCGCGCCTTGGCCGCCATGGTCCAGCCACCCAACGTCAGGGCCAGCACCGAGGTCCCGAGCCAGGTGCCGAGCCACTCGGCGGGCGTGAGCCGGGTCTCCGCCACCAGCGCGGCCGCGAGCCCGAGCGTTCCCATGCCCACCCCGCCCCAGCCCGGAACGGCGGTGAACGCCGTGGCGCGCTCCATCGTCTGGCGGATGAAGCGCAGATTGTCCATCGCCCGGACGTGGAGCGAGGGATCCTCGGGCGGTGGGCTGGGCAGCCGGTGGGGTGAGGCCATAGGCACCAGGATACCGGTTGGAGTCGGTTCCATCAAGTACTTTGCAGTATAAAGTGGACTCTGCGCCCGGTCAACCCCTCGCCCCAGCGACCGCCTCAGGCCGTTTCCACCACCACGGCCGTTCCATAGCAAAGCACCTCGGTCACCCCCTGCATCAGCTCCGTCGCGTCGTAGCGGATGCCGATGATCGCGTTCGCGCCCTCGGCCTGCGCGTGACTGACCATCATCTCGAACGCCTCCTCGCGGGTCTTCTCGCAGAGCTCGGTGAAGAGGGAGATGTTGCCGCCGAACAGCGTCTGCAGCGAGCCGCCGATGGTGCCGAAGATGTTGCGCGACCGCACGGTGATGCCGCGGACGACGCCGAGCGTCTGGACGATCCGGTATCCGTCCAGCACGAACGCCGTGGTGGTGAGGGAGTGATCCACTCAGGCCGCCTTGAGCTCGGAGGTGCACTGCGGGCAGCGCGTGGCGCCCACCGGGATCGCCATCCGGCAGTAGGGGCAGTCCTTCGTGTTCGGCGCCGCTTCGGCCTCAGGCGGCTTCATCCGGTTGGCGGCCCGGACGATCATGAACACGGCGAACGCGATGATGAGGAAGGTGATGATGCTGTTGACGAACAGCCCGTAGTTCACCGTGACCGCACCGGCAGCCTGCGCCTCGGCGAGCGTCGAGTATGGGCGCCGGCGCCTTGGCGCCTTCCTTGAGGAGCACGAACAGATTCGTGAAATCCACGTTGCCGAGCGCGAGGCCGATCGGGGGCATGATGACGTCGTCCACCAGCGATTTCACGATCGTGCCGAATGCGCCGCCGATGATGATGCCGACCGCCAGGTCGAGCACGTTGCCGCGCATCGCGAATGCCTTGAATTCCTTGAGCATGCGGCCGCCTTGTAGGGGGGAGGAAGGAGCGCGCCACCTAGGATAGTGCGGGAGTCGGGCATTGCGGAAGGGACCGGCGAGCCGCTTGCCCCATCAGCCAATCAACCGGAAGAACGCCCTGAACGCTCGCCTTCGCGCGTCGGCGTGAGCTTCGTCCGCCGCCAGGCGTCGGCCGCCTTGCGAAAGACCTCGGCCTGCGTCGGATAGGGATGAATCGTGGACCCGATCTTCCCGAGCCCGACGCCCGGCCGTGATCGCCAGCGCGATCTCCCCGATCATCTCGCCGGCGTGCTCGGCCACCAGGGTGGCGCCGAGGATGCGGTCGGTGCCCTCCTTGAGATGCACCCGGAGGAAGCCGTCGTCCTGCCCGTCGAGCACCGCCCGGTCCACGTCGTGCAGCGGCACCGTGATGGTCTGCACCCGCAGGCCCGCGGCCGTCGCGTCGGCCTCCGTCATGCCGACGTGCGCCACCTCGGGGGTCGTGTAGGTGACCCACGGCATCACCAGGCTGCTGACCTTGCCGCCGCCGAGCCCGAAGAACAGCGCGTTGGCCACCACCAGCCGCGCCGTGGCGTCGGCGACGTGGGTGAACTGGTACTTGGAGCAGATGTCGCCGACGGCGAAGATGCGCGGGTTGCTCGTGCGGAGCCGGTCGTTCACACCGACGCCGCCTTGGCGAGTACGCCACGCCCGCCGCCTCGAGCCCGAGGTCCTCGACGTTCGGCGCGCGGCCGGCGGCCACGAGCAGCTCGTCGCCGGCGATCTCCTCGGAGCGTCCGGCGACCTGGACGTGGACTACCCGCTCGCCGTCCCGCGCCTCGGCGCGGACCACGGCGGCGGCGAGCAGCAGCCGCACGCCGTGCGCTTCCATGGCGCGCTCGACGATCTGGGCCACGTCGGCGTCCTCGCGCGGCAGGATGTGGGCGCCCTCGTCGATGAGCGTGACCGCCGAGCCGAGGCGGGCGAACGCCTGCGCCAGCTCGCAACCGATCGGCCCCGCGCCGATGACCGTGAGCCGCCGGGGCAGCTCGGTCAGGCCGAAGATGGTCTCGTTGGTGAGGTAGCCCGTCGTCTCCAGGCCCGGGATGGGCGGCACCGCGGCCCGGGCGCCGGTCGCGATGACCGCGCGGCGGAACCGAAGCGTCCGGCCGCCTACCTCAGGGCGTCAGGCCCGGTGAAGCGGCCCTCGCCGAGGAACACGTCGACGCCCAGATCGCGAAAGCGCGGCGCGCCGTCGATGCGGCTGAGTCCGGCGCGGAGCCGGCGCATGCGGGCCATCACCTCGCCGAAGTCGCCCGGTCCGCTCACGGCCGGCCCGCCGAAGCGCGCGGCGCGACTCGCGGCCGTCTGCCACGAGCGGGCGGCGCTGATGATGCCCTTCGACGGCACGCAGCCCACGTTGAGGCAGTCCCCGCCCATCAGGTAGCGCTCGACCAGCGCGACCCGCGCTCCCAGGCCGGCGGCGATCGACGCGGTGACGAGCCCGCCCGTGCCGGCGCCGATCACGACGAGGTGGTAGCGCTCCCGGGGCTCCGGGTTGACCCACCCGGCCGGGTGCACGTTGGCGACGAGCTCCTGGTTGAACTGGTCGAACGGCTCGATGCGGACGTCCCCGTCCGGTTTGGTCTCCACTCCGCGCACGCCCGCGTCAGCCGGCGCCATGGGTGCCATCGGTCGCCTCCTGCAGCGCGCGACGCGCGGTGCGGGCCACGAGTGCCGTCACGGCCACCGTGGCGACCAGTCCCAGTGCCACGACGACGTAGTACGCGGGCCCACGCTGCACCGCCGCGCCGCCCGCCAGCCGGGCCACGTCGCCCGCCACCTTGCCGTAATACACGTAGAGCAGTGTGCCGGGCAGCATCCCGATCGACGCCACCAGATAGTCGGCGAAGCGCACCCGGGTCAGGCCGAGGGCGTAGTTGAGCAGGTTGAATGGAAAGACCGGGGAGAGCCGGAGCAGCAGGACGATCTTCCGCCCCTGGGTCCCGATCGCGCGGTCGATTGCGGCGAAGCGCTCGTTCCCGGCCAGGCGGCGCTCGACGAATCCGCGGGCGACATAGCGGGAGACCAGAAACGCGGCGGAGGCTCCCAGCGTGGCCGCCACCAGCACGAGCGCCGTGCCCTTGCCGAGGCCGAAGATGGCGCCGGCGGCGAGCGTCAGCAGCGAGCCGGGCACGAACGCCACGGTCGCGAGCGCGTAGCCGGCGACGAACGCCACCGGTCCCCACACGCCGAGGCTGTCGACCCAGGTCGTGAAGGCGGGGATCAGAGCGCCGAGCCTCCGGCCGGCGATCAGCAGCAGCGCGACCACGGCGACCGCGACGAGCGCCCGCACAACCCTCACTCGGCAGCGCCGCTCACGGTCGGATGCCCAGCCGCGCTCCACTCGGCGTACCCGCCTCCGTACAGCCGAACGTCCGTCACGCCGCTCGCGCTGAGCACCGACGCGGCGATCGCCGCCCGCCCGCCGGCCTGGCAATGCACCACCAGCGGCCGGCCCGCGGGGCAGCTCGACCAGCCGGGACGGAAGCTCGCCGAGCGGGATGTTCACCGCGCCCGGCAGGTGTCCGGCCGACCATTCGGCCACCGTGCGCACGTCGAGCACGGCAACGTCCTTGCCGCGGAGCGCCGCGTCGAGCTCGACGTGGTCGATGCCCGCGATCGTCTGCAGCGGACCCTGCCCCACGCGCCAGCCGTCGAGCACCTCGGGCCCGGCCACGCCCACCACGCGATCGAGCCCGATGCCGGCGAGCCCGCGCACCAGGTCGTCCGTCGCGTGGCCGGTCCGGTCGTCCACGACCAGGATGAGGTCGCGGTCGTAGGGCAGCAACCATCCGGCCCACGTGGTGAACGCGCGGCCGGCCGGGATGTTGATGGTGCCCGGCACACTCTGGGCGACATACTCGCGCGCGGGACGGGTGTCCACCACGATCGCGCCGGCCGCGAGTGCCCTGGCCACCCCGGCGGCGTCGACCCGCGGCGGACGAGCGATGGCACCGAGCACCCGTGGCCCGTCGCGGTTGATGCGCTTCATCTCGGCGAAGTAGGGCGGCGGCTCGGGCTGGCCCGCGAGCACGGCCCGCACGAACGCCTCCTCGTCGGCCACGCCGAACGCCCAGTTGAACCGGCGCTCATAGCCGAGCGTCGACTGCGGCACCGCGCCGAGGGCCTTGCCGCACGCCGATCCGGCGCCGTGGCCGGGCCAGACCTGGAGCCAGTCCGGCAGCGGGGCCAGCCGCCGGAGTGAGCGGAAGAGCTGGCGGGCCGCCGCATCCATGGTCCCCGCCTGGCCGGCCGCCCGCTCGAGCAGGTCCGGACGGCCGACGTCGCCAACGAAGAGGAAGTCACCGGTGAAGGCGCCCATCGGCTCGGTGGCGCTCGCGGTATCGGTGACGACGAACATCAGATGCTCGGGCGTGTGCCCTGGCGTATGCATCACCCGAACCGACACTCGGCCGACCTCGAAGATCCCGCCGTCACACAGCGTGTCCGCGCCGGCCTCACCCGCGTACCGGTAGCGCCACCCGTCGCCGCCTTCGCCCGAGAGCAGCAGACGCGCGTTCGTGCGCCCGGCCAGCTCCCGCGCGCCGGAGACGAAGTCGGCGTGGATGTGGGTCTCGGTCACGTGGGTGATCCGCAGGCCCTCGGTCTCCGCGGCGCGCAGGTACGGCTCGATGTGGCGGTTGGGATCGACCACCAGCGCCTGGCCGGTGGCCTGGCAGCCGAGGAGATAGCTGGCCTGCGCGAGCTGGTCGTCGTAGAAGCGTCGAAAGAGCATGGCGTCTCACGAGTCGGAGGTCGGCATCAACGGGCCCAGCGGCAGCCGGAGTGTCGCGCGCGCGCCGCGGACGTCGGGGCGTGGCGCCAGGGTGAGCGCGCCGCCGTGCCCCTCGGCGATCTGCCGGCTCAGCACGAGGCCGATGCCGGTGCCCGCCGCCTTCGTGGTAAAGAACGGGACGAACAGATTGCCCGGGTCGGGCAACCCGGGGCCGTCGTCGTCCACGGTCACCTCGACGACCCCGTGATGACTCTGCCAGCCGACCCGCACTTCGCCGGCGGTCTCGAGTGCCGCATCGGCCGCGTTGCGCACGAGGTTGATGAGGAGCTGGTCGAGCTGATCGCCGTCCGCGGTCAGCACCAGGGCCGGCCCCTCGTCCACCCGCACCGTGAGCCGCCGCTCGAGCGCGGCGACGCGGTGCACCCACTCGCTCACCTGCACCGGCCGGAGCTGCGGCTGCGGCAGCCGGGCCAGCCGCGCGTACGCTCCCATGAAGCGGGCGAGCGATTCGGACCGCGCCTCGATCACGAGCAGTCCCGCGCGGAGGTCCTGCTCCCAGTCCGGCGGCCGCGCCGGCCGTTCGGCCAGGCTCCGAAGGCTCCCGGCGATCGACTTGATCGGCGCGAGCGAGTTGTTGATCTCGTGGCCCAGCACCCGCACGATCCGCTGCCACGCCGAGCGCTCCTCGGCCCGGAGCACGCGGCTCAGGTCGGAGAGCACCAGCAGCCGGTGCGGCAGTCCGTCCTGGCGGAAAATACTGCCACGCAGTTCCCACCGCCCGGTGCCACCGGGAAACGCCGCTTCGACCGTGCGCGGGGTCTCGCCGTCGAGACAGGCGGCCAGCCCCAGCGCGTCGGCGCCGAGGCCCAGCAGCCGCTCGGAGGACTGGCCGAGGAGCCGCTCGCCGCCCCGGTTCACCAGGCGGAGGCGCTGCCCGCCGTCGAACGCGAAGATGGCGACGTCGATCTCCTCCATCACGCGCCGGAGCAGTGCCGTGGCCTCGAGGGCGTGGCGGCGCTGCGAGCGGAGCGTATCGCTCAGCGTGTTGATCTCGAGCAGTGCCAGGCTCAAGCCGTCGTCGGCGTGCGCGCCGCGGGCGCGGATCGAGTAGTCGCCCTCGCGCAGCGCGGCGAGCAGGTTGGCGATGGTCTGCAGCGGCCGGAGCACGCGCTCCCGCACGAGCGCCGCCCCGATGAGCCAGGCGCCGCCCACGATGAGCGACAGCGTCACCTGGGTCCGGAGGGGGTGCGCGCCGGTCCAGAGCAGCCAGCCCGCCACCAGCACGGCGGGAAGCCCGGCGAGCAGCGCCGCGAAGAACACCCGCGACTCGTGACCGGCGGGCCGACGCCGCCGGTCAGAGGCCATGATGCTGCAGCCGCCGGTAGAGGGCGCTCCGGCTCAGCCCGAGTGCCTTGGCCGCGTGGCTCACGTTGCCGCCGTGGCGCTCGAGCGCCTTCCGGATCAGCACGCGCTCGACTTCCTCCAGCGGCAGGTCCTCGAGCCGCGCCGCGGCGCCGCCGCCCCGGAGGCCGAGATCGGCCACCCGGATCCGCGTCCCCTGCGCCAGCAGCACCGCGCGCTCGATCGTGTGGTCGAGCTCCCGCACGTTGCCCGGCCAGCCGTGCGCCTCGAGCGCGCCCAGCGCCTCGGGCTCGAAACCGGCGAGCGGCTTCCGGTAGCGGCCGGCGTAGCGCGCGAGGAAGTGCGCCGCGAGCGGGCCGATGTCGTCGTGCCGCTCGCGCAGGGGCGGCAGGTGGATCTCGATCGTGTTGAGCCGGAAGAGCAGGTCCTCGCGGAAGCGCCCGGCGGCGACTTCGGCCGGGATGTCGGCGTTGGTGGCGGAGACGATGCGCACGTCGATCCGCCGCGAGCGCGAGGCGCCCACCCGCTCGACCTCCCCGCTCTCGAGCACGCGGAGCAGCTTGGCCTGCTGGCGCGGCTCCAGCGTGCCGATCTCGTCCAGCAGCAGCGTGCCACCCTCGGCCAGCTCGAACCGCCCGATGCGGTCCGCGCGCGCATCGGTGAACGCGCCCTTCACGTGCCCGAACATCTCGCTCTCGAAGAGACCTTCCGAGAGCCCGCCCAGGTTCACCGCCACCAGCGGCCGCGCGGCCCGGGGCGACGCGGCGTGCACCCACTGCGCTACGACCTCCTTGCCGGTCCCGTGCTCGCCCTGGATGAGCACGTTGGCGTCCGACGGCGCCACCCGCTCGATCAGCTGCAGCACCGGCCGCATGACCGCCGATTCGGCGATGAGGGGCGGCCGCCCGTCGCGCCGGAGCAGCTGGTTCTCGCCCTCGAGCCGCCGGGCGCGCCGGAGCGCCCGGCCGAGCTCGACCTGGGTCCGAAGCGTGGCGATGAGGCGCGCGTTGTCCCACGGCTTCTCGATGAAGTCGCGCGCGCCCCGGCGCATCGCCTCGACGGCCTTGTCCACGCTGCCCCAGGCGGTCATGACCACGGCCGGGAGGGTGGCGTCGAGCGCCTGCAGCTCGGAGACGAGCTCGAGGCCTTCGCGGCCGGTGGTGGTGTCGCGGGCGTAGTTGAGGTCGAGCAGGACGGCGTCGAAGTCGTTCTTCTGCACGGCGGCCAGGACCGCGGCCGGCGAGGCGGCGGTCTCGATGGCGTAGCCTTCGCCCTTCAGCAGCAGGCGAAGCGCCTCACGGACGTCGGGCTGATCGTCCGCGACGAGGATCTGCGGGGGAGCGGTGGAGTTCGACAACGATCCCTGGGCTGGTGGATTCGGCGGGAAATCTAACTCCGAAGGGGCTGCGGGCATTCACCGCCAACAGACTGCTGGCATCGACTGTCGGCAGGCTGCAGGCATCGCTGTTCAGCGGGCTGCAGGCATTCACCACAGAGGCACAGAGGGCACAGAGACCAGCACAGAGAAGAACAAATGCAGTTTGTTGCTTCTCCGTGGCCGTCCTCTGTGCCCTCTGTGCCTCTGTGGTGAAAAACCAGCCCTTCCGGTAACCCTGCGGTGACTACCGGGCCTACCGGCCTACCGTGCTCGGGGCCGAGGCCGCCGCGGGCTCCGGCTCCACGATCCACCCATCCCGCAGCTGGATCGTCCGGTGCCCGTACGACGCGTTCCGCTCGGAGTGCGTGACCTGCACGATCGTGGTCCCCTGCCGGTTGAGCCGGGTGAAGAGCTCCATGATCTCCTCGCCCTGCGCGCTGTGCAGGTTGCCGGTGGGCTCGTCGGCCAGCAGCAGCTTCGGCTGGGCGATCACGGCCCGTGCCACGCCCACGAGCTGCTGCTGGCCGCCCGAGAGCTGGCTGGGGTAGAGATCCTTCTTGCCCACCATCTGGAACCGGTCGAGCGTCTCACCCACGATGGCGGCGCGCTCCTTGGGCTTCACGTCCCGGTAGGAGAGCGGAATCTCGAGGTTCTCGTAGACCGTCAGGTCGTCGAGCAGGTGGTACTTCTGGAACACGAATCCGATGTAGCGCTTGTTGAGCTCCACGCGCTTCTTGGGGGACAGCGCGTGCACCGGCTCCCCCAGAAAGTCGAACTCACCGGTCCAGGCATGATCGAGCATGCCGAGGATGCCGAGCAGGGTCGACTTCCCGGCCCCGGACGGCCCCATGATCGTGACGAACTCGCCCTCGCGGATCGTGAGGTCGATCCGACGGAGGACGTACGTAGTGGTGGGCCCGGCCTGGTAGGCGCGGTCGAGGTTGGCGAGTCGGATCACGGCGTCTCCTTGTCGATCATTCGCTCCGGAGCGTGATCGCGGGGTCCACCGCGGTCGCGCGCCGGGCCGGCAGATAACAGGCGGCAAGAGCAACCAGCGTGAGCACCACCGCGATCCCGCCGAGCGTCAGCGGATCGTACGGGCTCACCTGGTAGAGCAGGCTCCCCAGAAACCGCGTGAGCAGGAGCGAGCACGCCAGGCCGACGAGAATGCTCGGGCCGACGAGACCCATGCCGCGGACGATGACACCCCGGCGGGTCTGCGCCGGATCCTCACCCAGCGCCAGCCGGATGCCGAACTCGCGGGTCCGCTGGGTCACGGTGTACGCGATGACGCCGAAGATGCCGACCGCCGCCAGCAGCAGCGCGATCCCGCCCAGCGCCGCCATCAGCAGGAAGCTGAAACGGGCCTGCGCCATGCCCTCGGACAGATAGACGGCCATCGGCGCCATGCGGGTGACCGCCAGGTCCTTGTCCATCTCGTGCACCAGAGCCGGTCGCCGCGCCGCCGAGGCTGCCGGGCGCCGTCGTGGTCTCGATCGCGACGTCCAGAACGATCGGAATCTGCTGCCCCATGGAGTAGAAGATAAGCGGCCGAACGGCGCGCGTCAGATCGTGGCTTCGCTCGTGCTCGACCACGCCGACGACCTCGGCCATGTTGTCCGCCTCGCCCGTCGGCCCGAGCTGGAGCTGCTTGCCCACGGCGCTCTGGCCCGGCCACGCCTGGCGCGCGAGCGTCTCGTCGATGATGATGACCGGCGGCTTGCCGACGGCGTCGTCCCAGGTGAAGGGCCGTCCCGCGAGGAGCCGGGTGTTCATCGTGGCGAAGTAGTCGGGCGAGACCTGACGGCCGTCCGCCGTGACGCTCTCCCAGTTTCGCGCCGTGGCCTCGTCGAACGCGTAGGGCGAGAGCGGACCGCTGCCGGTGAGCGGCAGCTTGCGAGATGATGGCGACGCGTCGGGCGCCCGGCAGCTCGCCCAGCCGGCGCTCGAGCTCGCGGACGAAGGTCCGCCGGTCGTCGGGCTTCGGGATAGCGGCCCGCCGGCAGCGCGAGCTGGAAGGTGAGCACGTCCGATGCGTCGAACCCCGGCTGCACCTGCTGCAGCGCGACGAAGCTCCGCACCAGCAGGCCCGCGCCCACCAGCAGCACCACCGACAGCGCCACCTCGCCCAGGATCAGCAGGCTCCGCACCCGTTGGCGCGCCTTGCTGGTGCCGGAGCGTCCGCCCGCCTGCAAGGTGCGGTGCGGCTCGTTCCGAACCGCCTGCAGCGCGGGCGCCAGCCCGAACGTCAGCGGTGGTCACCAGGCAGGTGAGGGCGGTGAAGGCCAGCACGCGCCCGTCGACGTCGATCTCGCCGAGGCGGGGCAGGTTCGACGGATGCAATGCCCGGAGCAGCCCGAGCGCCAGCGTCGTCACCAGCAGCCCCAGCGCACCGCCGGCCACCGCGAGCACGGCGCTCTCCGTGAGCAGTTGCCGGGCGATGGCCCAGCGGCTGGCGCCGAGCGCGGTGCGAAGCGCGAACTCGCCTTCCCGGACCGTCGCCCGGACGAGCAGCAGGTGGGCGACGTTGGCGCACGCGATCAGCAGCACCAGCGCCACCGCTCCGAGCAGGACCAGCAGCGCGGGGCGCGCATGCTTGACCACGTCCTCCTGCAGCGGCACGGCGCGGATCCGGACGTTGGTGCCGGCATGCTCCGGGAACTCCTTGCGGAACTGGAGCGCGATCCCGTTCATCTCCGCCTGCGCCTGGGCGAACGTCACGTCCGGCCGGAGGCGCCCGAAGACGGTGAAGAACGTGTAGTTCCGCGGCGGCGCCTGGCGCGTAGTCGAACTGCAGCGGTGCCCAGAGCTCGGCGTCCGTGACCAGGAACGCCTCGGCGGGGAGCGCCAGGCGGAAGGCCGGCGGCAGGATCCCCACCACCGTGTGCGCGATGCCGTCCACCTGGATCGTCGTCCCGACCAGCCGCGGGTCGGCGCCGTAGCGGCGGCGCCAGAGCCGGTCGCTGAGCATGACGACGTGGGGGCCGTTCGGGGCCTCCTCCTGCGGCCATGAAGTTCCGGCCGTACGCGGGGGTGACGCCGAACAGCGGAAAGAAGTTGGCCGTGACCGTGGCGAGGTCGACCCGCTCGGGCTCGCCCGCGCCAGTGAGATTGCCGCGCAGCCCGACGACGCCGCCGAACGAGGCCGCCGCGAACGTCTCGAACGTGCGGCTCCGCCGCTGGTAGTCGCGGAAATCGAGCGGCGAGACGGCCGGGAGCGACTGCGCTCCTTCGCCGAAATCGTTCCAGATGTTCGCGATGCGGTCCGCGTGCGGGTACGGCAGCGGTCGGAGGAGCACGCCGTTCACCACCGTGAAGATGGTAGTCGTCGCGCCGATGCCGAGGGCCAGCGTGAGGATCGCCGCGAGCGTGAACCCGGGCGTCCGGCGCAGGGCGCGAAAGGCGTAGCGGAGGTCCTGCCGCAGGGAAGTCATCATTCGCTCCGGAGGGCGACAATGGGATCGACCTTCGTGGCGCGCACGGCCGGCACCAGGCAGGCGACCAGCGAGACCGCCGCCAGCGTCGCGGCGGCGACGGCGATGATGACCGGATCCGTCGGGCTCACATCGAAAAGCTGGCTGGCGAGCAAACGAGTCAGCGCGAGCGAGCCGACAAGTCCCAGCCCGATGCCGACCGCCGCCATGCCGAGGCCCCGGCGGAGCACCAGGTGGCGCACGCTGGCCGCGCGGGCGCCGAGCGCGAGCCGGATGCCGAGCTCGCGCGTCCGCTGGCTGACGGAGTAGGCCATCACGCCGTAGACGCCCACCGCCGCGAGGCAGAGCGCCAGGCCGCCGAAGACCGTGAGGAGGAGCATGCTGAACCGGTATCGCGCCACCGCGTCGGTCACCAGCTCGCTGATCGGGCGGAGCCGGCTGACGGCTTGCTCGGGATCGACGTCGTGTACCGCCGCCTTGATGGCGGGGAACAGCGTCTCGGCCGGCAGGTTGCTCCGGACCACGAAGGAGATCGGAAGGCGTGGTGAAGATGGTCCAGAGCTCCGGCGTGAGCTGTTGCGCGGGCACGTAGATCTCGGGCAGGGCCGACGCGGAGAGCCCGTCATGGTGCACGTCGCCGACCACGCCCACGATCTCCCGCCATTCCGGCTCATCCGTCGGGCTGCCGAACGTCACGCGCTGCCCGAGCGGGTCGCGCCCGCCGAAGAACGATCGCACGAACGCGTCGTTCACCACGGCGACCAGCCGCGCGCCGGCGCCGTCGGTCTTGCGCAAGGGGCGGCCACGATGCAGCGACGATCCCCATGCCCTCCAGATACTCGCCCATGACGATGCGGTACCCCGCGTACCGCTCGTGGCCGGGCGCCGCGGGCGCGTCGCCCTCGACCGAGACGTCGCCGGTGGTGTTGCCGCCGCCCAGGGGGAGGAAGTAGACCGCGCCCACGTGTGACGCTCCGGGAATCTCACCCAGACGGTCGAGCACCCGCGTGACGAACCCGCGTTGAGCATCGGCGCTCTGGTACTTGGCGACCGGGACGCTGAACTGGAAGGCGGCGGCGCCCGCCGGGCGAAAGCCGGGATCCACCCCGGCCAACCGGCGCACGCTGACGATGAGCAGCGCCGCGCCGGCCAGCAGCACCAGCGCGAGGGCGATCTGGGCCACCACCAGCCCCGCCCGGAACCGGCCGCCCGCCCGACCGCCGCTGGTGCCCCGACCCTCCCCGCGGAACGAGTCGGCCGGATCGTGGCGGGTCACCGCGAGGGCGGGCACCAGCCCGAACGCGAGGCCCACGGCCAGCGAGACGGCGAGCGTGAAGCCGAGCACCCGGGCATCGACCGAGATATCGGTCAGCCGCGGGATCCCGCGCGGGTTGAGCGCCAGGAGCGCATCCACCGACCAGGTGGCCACCAGCAGCCCCAGCACCCCGCCGAGGACGGCCAGCACCACCGCTTCGGCCAGCGCCTGCTGGATGAGCCGCCCGCGGCCGGCGCCGAGCGCCGCCCGGACCGCGACCTCCCGCGCGCGCGTGGAGGCGCGCGCCAGCGAGCAGGTTGGCGACGTTGGCGCAGGCGATGAGGAGCACGAACCCGACGGCGCCCAGCAGCAGCCACAGCGCCGGCCGCACGGAGCCGACGACATCGTCGGTGAACGCGATCACCTTCGCGCCCCGACCGGTGTTGGTGGCCGGGTACTCCGACGTCAGGGATCGCGCCACGGCGCTCATGTCCTCCTGCGCACCCGGAGGGTGGCGCCGGGCTTGAGCCGCCCGATGCACGTCATACGAGTGCGAATCGCGGTCGTCCGCCCGGCCGACGCCGAACCCGAGCGGGAGCCACAGCTGCGTGCGACCCGGATAGACCAGCGACGCCGGCGCCACGCCGATGATCGTGTAGGGTGTCCCGCTCAGGTCGAGCGTGCGCCCGAGGATGCCGGAGTCCGCCCCGAAGCGCGTCCGCCAGAGCGTCTCTCCGATCACCGCCACGGTGCCCTGGCCCTGATCCTCCCCGGGGAGCAGCCCGCGGCCCAGGATCGGCTCGACGCCGAGCGTGCGGAAGAAGTCGGCGGAGACCAGCGCCGCCGGCATCTCCTCCGGCTCTCCCGCGCCGAGCAGGGTCACGGCGACCCCGCGCCACGCCGCCAGCGACTGGAACTGGTGGGTGCGCGCCTTCCAGTCGAGGAAGTTGGCGCCGCTCACCGAGCCCACCTCGCCGCCACCGTAGGTCTCGCGGACGACGGCGAGCCGGTCGGGCTCGGGATACGGGAGCGGCCGGATGAGCACCCCGTCGACGACGCTGAAGATCGCGCTGTTCGCGCCGATGCCGAGCGCGAGCGTGAACAGGGTGACGGCCGTGAAGCCGGGAGCCTTGGCCAGCGAGCGCAGCGCGTAACGGATGTCTTGCCACAGGCCGGTCATCATTCGCTCCGGAGGGCGTGGGCGGGGTCGGTCCGGACCGCGCGGAGCGCCGGCACCAGCGTGGCGCCGGCGGCCGCGACGACGAGGACCAGCGCGGTGCCGATGAAGGTGAGCGGGTCGGTGGGCCGCACCTGGAAGAGCAGGCCCGTGAGCAGGCGGGTGACCGCGAGCGCCCCGACGTCCCGGCCGACGATGCCCCCGCCGACCAGCCACGCCGACTGCGACACGACGAGACCGAGGATCTGCCCGGGCAGCGCGCCCAGCGCCATGCCGAACGCCGATCTCGCGCTCGCGCTGCGCCACCAGGTGGGCCATGACGCCGTAGATGCCCACCGAGCCGAGCACCAGGGCGACGAGCGCGAACCCACTCACCAGCAGCATGATGAGCCGGCGCTCGGCGCGCCCAGCTGCCCATGGCGGCCTCCATCGTCTGGACGCCGCTGAGCGGCACGTCCGGATCCAGCGCCGCGACCGCGGCGCCGAGCGGCCGTGGCCAGCGCCGATGGATCGCCGGCGGCGCGGAGCACCACGTGCATCGAGGGCGGCGCGTTGCCCGTGCCGGCGGGGAACTGGGCGTAGGGGAGGAACATCTCGGGCCGTGGCGATGCGGTGAGTCCCCGGTGCCGGACATCGCCGACGATGCCGACCACCGTGCGCCACACCGAGTCGGCATCGCCGCCGCCGAGCAGGACGCGCCGGCCCAGGGCGTCACCGTCGGGCCAGACCTGCCGCGCGAGCGTGCGGTTCACGATCATCGCGCCCGGCGCGCCGAGCCGGTCGGTGGCGGTAAAGTCCCTGCCCTGCAGCATCGGGATCCCCATGGTCTCGAAGTAGCCGGGACTCACGACCTGCCAATCGGCCGGATGCCAGTCGCTGGGAAGCGGGGGCGAGGCCGCCTGCCCTTCCAGCACGAAGGACCAGTCGCCGATCTCGAGCCTGCCGGTCATCGGCAGCGCGCGCGCGGTGGCCGCCGAGCCGCACGCCCGGGATGGACCGCAGACGCTCGAGCAGGCTCTCGTAGAACCGTCGCCTGACGCCGTTGGAGTCATATCGCACCGGCGAGAGCTCCACCCGCGCCGTGAGCAGGCGCTCGGGCACGAATCCCGGGTCGACCTGGCGGAGGCGGAGGAAGCTCTGGACCAGGAGACCCGCCCCGGTCACCAGCACCAGCGCGACGGCGACCTGCCCGGCCACGAGGGCCTGCCGGACCCGCTGGCGGCCCCGGCCGGTTGTCCCGGCGCGTCCCCCGTCGGTCAGCGCGCCTGTGACAGATCGCCGCGCACGGTGTGCAGCGCGGGCGCCAGCCCGAACAGGATGCCGGTGAGCAGCGTGAGGCCGAGCGTGTAGCCGAGCACGCGCAGGTCGATCCCGACCGCGTCGAGCCGCGGCACCGAGGGCTGGCGCCGCGAGCACCAGCCCCTGCACGCCCCAGACGGCCAGCAGCAGGCCGACAGTCCCGCCGGCCGCCGCGAGCAGCAGGCTCTCGGTGAGCAGTTGGCGTACCAGCCGCGAGCGGCCCGCCCCAGCGCGGTCCTGAGCGCGATCTCCCGCTGGCCGCACCTCCGACCGCGCGAGCAGCAGGCCCGCCACGTTGGCGCAGGCGATCAGGAGCAGCAGCGCCACGGCGCCGAGCAGCACCAGCAGCGCGGGCCGCACGTCGCCCACGACCGACTGGCTCACGGACGTGGCCTGCCGTCGAACTCGGACGTGTACTCCATCGGATACGTCGCCAGCATGCCGCGCATGAGGGTCGGACGTCTCGGCGCTCGCGGCCGTCGAGCGCGACGCCGTCGCGGAGCCGGCCGATCACCTCGAGGAAATGCCAGCCGCGTACGCCCCGGTTGATCGCCGGATCGAGCTGCATGGGCGCCCAGAGCTCTTTCGGCGCGCCGGCGTAGTGGGTGGGCAGCTGGAAATCCGGCGGCATGACGCCGACGACGGTCGTGGGCGTGTCGTCGAGCGTCAGCACCCGGCCGACCACCTCGGGATCGGCGCCGAAGCGCCGGCGCCAGAGCCCGTCGCCCAGCAGCACGACGGGCGGCCCGCCGGGCAGATCCTCCTCGGCCGTGAACCCCCGTCCGATCGCGGGCGCCACACCGAGGACCGCCGTGGTGTTTGCCGTGAAGTATCCGGCGCGGATCCGCTCCGGCGTGCCGGTGCCGGTGAGGTTGATGTTGCCGTCCGCGAAGGCGGCCACGCCGGCGAAGCTGTGCGTCCGCTCGCGCAGGTCCCAGTATTCGGGCACGCTGAGCTCCGCGAGCGGCTCCTGGTTCCGGTGGCCCCAGATCATCGCCAGCCGCTCGGGACGCTCGTACGGCAGCGGCCGGAGGAGCACGCCGTTGACCACGCTGAAGATCGCGGTGTTGGCGCCGATGCCGAGCGCGAGGGTGAGCACCGCCACGAGCGTGAAGCCCGGCCGTTGCCGGAGGCCCCGGAGGGCGTACCGGAGGTCCTGCCGGAAGCCGGTCACTCGGACCTCAGCGACGTCATCGGATCCAGCCGCACGGCCCGACGCGCCGGCACGTAGAGCGCGGCGAGCGCCACCGCGCCGAGCAGCGCGGCCACGGTGAGATAGGTGAACGGGTCGCGCGCGCTCACGTCGTAGAGCTGGCTGGTGAGCACCCGGCTCAGTGCCCACGCACCCGTGAGGCCGAGCAGCAGGCCGAGGCCGACCAGGCGCATGCCCTGCCCCACCACGAGCCCGAGCACTTCCCCCGAGCCGGCGCCGAGCGCCATGCGGATCCCGATCTCGTGCCGGCGCTGGGTCGTGTTGTAGGCCATGACCCCGTAGATGCCGATGGCCGACAGCAGCAGGGCCAGACCGGCGAACAGGGTGAGCAGCAGGAGCGAGAAGCGCCGCTCGGCGCTGGCGTTGGCGATCACTTTTTCCATCGGCATCACGCCGAAGACCGGCTGCTCGGGGTCCACCTGCCGGATCGCGCGCGTCACCGCGGGTCCCAGGCCGCCGGGTCACCCTCGGTGCGGACGAGGAACGCCATCTCCTGGCCCGGGAAGCGCTGGCTGGAGAGAAACATCTCCTCCCGCGGCGGCTGGTCCGGCGCCACCTGGCGCGTATCACCCGCCACGCCGACGATCGTGGCCATGGGACCCCGGGGACCGAAGAGCCTGAATCCGGCGATCGATCGGGTCCTCGCCGGGCCAGTACTTGGTCGCCATGGTCTGGTTGATCACGACCTCGACGGGGCCCGCTCGAATCGACGACCGCCGACGAGCGTGCGCCCCCGCCGGATGGGGATCTGCATCGTCTGGAAGTACTCGGGCGTCACCTGCCGCCCCTCGGCCACCGGCGACGGCTGATCGGGCGGGGTCGGCCGGCCTTCGATCTCGAAGCGCGTGTCGCCCCGGCCGCGGTACGGCAGCCGGCTCACCAGCGCCACCTGACGGACGCCGGGCACCTGCGCCACCGCGGCCTGGGCCCGATCGTAGAACGCGCGTCGCTGCGCGTCGGTGAAATAGCGGCCCTTGGACGGATCGTTCTGCACCGGCAGCCAGACCTGAAGCGCGAGCAGGTGCTCGGGGTTGAACCCCTCCTCGACCGAGATCAGCCGCTGGAAGCTCCGGAGCAGCAGGCCCGCCCCGGCCAGCAGCACCAGCGCCACGGCGACTTCCATCACGACCAGCGCGCCCCGCACCCGGTTGCGCGGCGCTCCCGCGCTCGCCCCGCGCCCCGCGTCCTTGAGCACGCTCTGCAGGTCCGGGCGCGAGGCCTGGAACGCGGGGATGATCCCGAATCCAAGGCCGGTGAGGATCGTGAGGAAGGCGGTGAAGCCGAGCACCGAACGATCGATGCCGATCTCCCTGGCCCGTGGCAGGTAGAGCCGCGCCAGGTCGCCCAGCGCGCTCGTGCCCCAGGCCGCGATCAGCAGCCCCACCAGGCCGCCCACCGCCGCGAGCACGACGCTCTCGGTCAGCAGCTGCTGCATCAGGCGCAGGCGGCTGCCACCCATCGCGGTCCGGATGGCGATCTCGCGGTCCCGTGTGGTGGCGCGGGCGAGCAGGAGATTCGCCACATTCGCGCAGCCGATGAGCAGCACGAACCCGACCGCGCCCAGCAGCACCAGCAGCGCCGGCCGGACGTTGCCCACGACCCGTTCGGCGAGCGGAATCCCCTCGGCCTGCCATCCCAGCGCGGTCGGATAACTGTCGGGATAGCGCGTGGCGAGCCGCCCGGTCAGGGCGAGGAGCTGGGCCTGGAGCTGGTCCACCGTCGCCCCCGGCTTGATGCGGCCGATGAGATCGAAGACCCGGGCACCCCGGACGTTCATGAACGTGGTGTCGGGACTGTCGAGCGCGATGGGCGCCCAGAGCTCCATCGGCGAGGCGCCGCTCTCCACCGGGTGGCGGAAGCCGCGCGGCATGACGCCGACGATGGTGATCGGGTCGTCATCGAGCCGCACGGTCTTTCCGATCACGGACCGTTCGCCGCCGAAGCGGTGCTGCCACAGGTCGTAGGAGATCAGCGCGACGTACCCGATGTGGCCACCGTCGTCGGCCTTGGTGAAGTCGCGTCCGAGCGCCGGCGCCACGCCCAGCAGCGAGAAGTAGTTGCTGCTCACGACCGCGGCCTGGATCCGCTCCGGCTCGTCCGATCCCGTCAGGTTGATGTTGATGGGCCACACCGCCGCGAGATCCCGGATCGCGGGCACCTCCCGCAGCACGTCCTGGTACTCCGGCTGCGACATCGGCACGTCCTTGCGGCCGCGGCCGAGCAGCCGGGCGCGCAGCGATACCAGCTGGTCCGGCTGCGAGTAGGCCAGCGGCCGCAGCAGCACCGCGTTGATCACGCTGAAGATCGCGGTGTTGGCCCCGATGCCGAGCGCCAGCGTGAGCACGGCGATCGCCGTGAACGCCGGACTCCGCATCAGGCCCCGGAGCGCGAAGCGCAGGTCCCGCCAAAGCGCGTCCATCATGCCACCTCCCGATCGCGACGGGCGGCCGGCACGACGCGCCCGTCGAACAGGTAGACCGAACGCTGGGCCTCGCGCAGATAGCGCGGGTCGTGGGTCACGACGACGAGCGTGGCGCCTCCGGCGTGCAGCTCGCCGAGCAGGGCCATGACGGCGGCGCCGTTGGCCGAGTCCAGGTTCCCGGTGGGCTCGTCGGCCAGGATCACCAGCGGCTTTCCCGCCACCGCGCGCGCCACGGCCACGCGCTGCTGCTGCCCGCCGGAGAGCTGGGCGGGGTAGTGGTGCAATCGGTGCAGGAGTCCCACGCGCTCCAGGGCCTCGTGCGCCGCCGCCCGCCGCTCCGCCGCCCCAAGCCCGCGATAGCGGAGCGGCAGCTCGACGTTCTGGTACACGGTCAGGTCGCCGATGAGGTTGAAGGCCTGGAACACGAACCCGATGGCCCGGGCCCGGACCCGCGCGCGCTGGGCGGCGTTCAGCGTGGAGACCGGCTCGCCCGCCAGGACGTAGCTGCCCTCGCTCGGCGAATCGAGCAGGCCCAGGATCGAGAGCAGCGAGGTCTTGCCGCAGCCCGACGGCCCGCACACCGCCACGTACTCGCCCGCCCGGATCTCGAGGTCGATGCGGGAGAGCGCGTGGGTCTCGACCTCCTCGGTGTGGAAGATCTTGGTGACGCCCTGAAGGCGGATCAGCGGGTCGTAGGCGAGCGGCATGGCCTACTCCGCCCGCAGCGCGATCGCGGGATCGACCCGCGCGGCCCGCCGCGCGGGGATGACCGCCGCGAGCAGGGCGACGAGGGAGAGCAGCACGACGCCGGCCGCGAGCGTCGGGGGGTCGGTCGGGCTGACCTGGAAGAGCAGTCCCGCGATGACGCTCGAGAGACCGAGCGCGCCCGTGAGGCCGAGCAGGAGCCCGACGCCGGTGAGCGCCGCCGCATGACCCACCACCAGTCCGAGCACCTTCCGGTCGTCCGCGCCCAGCGCGACGCGGATGCCGATCTCCTGCGTCCGCTGCGTCACGCCGTACGAGATGACCCCGTAGACACCGACCGCCGCCAGCAGCAGCGCAAGACCGCCGAACGCGCTGAGAAGCATGGTGCTGAACCGCGTGGCCGCGATCGACTCGACGCGCAGGGCGTCCATCGTCCCGACGTCGTACACCGGGAGCGAGCGATCCACGCTCGCAGACCGCGTCCCGAATGGCGCCCGCGACGGTGGCCGGATCGCCGGGAGCGCGAAGCGCGAGCGTCATCATGCGGCCGATCCACTGCCACGCTGCGGCGGGAGATTGTTGCATCGGCAGATAGAACTCCGGCCGGAGGTCCTGGCCCAGGCCGCGCGCCCGGACATCGGTCACGACCCCGACGACCGTCTTCCACATCGGGTCGCCGTTCTCCCCCTCGCAGCACGCGATCCGCTTGCCGATCGGATCCTCTCCGGGCCACGCCTCGCGGGCCAACGTCTCGTTGACGACCATCACTCGCATGGCGCCGGCGCGGTCGTCGGCCGTGAAGGTCCGACCGCGGCGGAGACGAATACCCATCGCCTGGAAGTAGCCGGGCGTCACCAGGCGGAAATCCGACTGGATGGCCGAGCTGATGTCGAGCGGCCGGCCCTCCGGGACCAATCCGTTGTCGTTGGCGCCCTCGAACGGCGCCGCGGAGGCCAGGCCGGCCGCCGCCGCGCCGGGCGCCTGCTCCAGCCGCTCCGCGATCCGGGCGAACGCCTGGCTCGCCTGCTCGGGCGTCTCGTAGCCGGCAACGGGCAAGCGAGACATGGGCGATCGTCACGCCCCGCGGATCGAAGCCCGGGTCGACGTTGTTGAGCGCGACGGCGCTTCGGATCATGAGCCCGCACCGGTAAGCAGCACGAGCGCGAGCGCGATCTCCGCCACCACGAGCGCGCTCCGCAGCCGGTCGCGCCGCCCGCCGGCGCTGCCCGCGCGCCCGCCCTCCTTGAGCGCCTCGTGCGGGAACTGCCCCGCCATGCGGAGCGCGGGGGCCAGTCCGGAGACGAGGCCGGCGACGAGCGTCACGAACAGGGCGAAGCCCAGCGCCGGCGCATCCACACGCGCTGAGCGCGAGGCGCGGCACGTCGGCGGGGCCCGAGGGCGATGAGCCCGGCCACGCCCCAGTATGCCAGCGGCGATGCCGAGCGCGCCGCCGCCTACGGCGAGCAGCAGGCTCTCAGCCAGCGCCTGCCGGAGGATGTGCCCGCGTCCCGCGCCGATCGCGGCCCGGATGGCGGTCTCGCGCGACCGCGACGTTGCCCGCGCGAGCAGCAGGTTGGCGATGTTCGCGCAGGCGATGAGCAGCACGAACGCGGCGGCGCCGAACAGCACGAACAGCCGGGGCCGGTAGTCACGGACCAGCTCCTCCATCAGCGGAGCCGCCGCGAGCCCGCGATCGCGATTCTCGTTGGGGAATTGCTCCGCGAGCCAGCGCCCGGTGCCGGCGAGCGCCGAGCGCGCTTCCTGGAGCGTGGCCCCCGGCTTGAGCCGCCCGAGCACGAGCAGGTAGTGCTCGTCGTGCTCGGCCAGACGCTCTGGGGTAAATGCAATCGGGAGCCACAACTCCTCGGCGAACAGCGTGTAGTCCATGGAGCGCGGCATCACACCGATCACCCGATGCGGCAGACCGTCGATCCGAACATCGCGCCCGACGACCGACGGATCGCCTCCGAAGCGACGGCGCCAGAGGCCGTCGCTCAGCACAACGACGCCGTCGGCGCCAGGACGATCCTCTTCCGGCAGGAAGGCGCGGCCAAGCGCGGGCTGCACCCCGAGCAGTGCGAAGAAATCGGCGCCGACCCGCGCGCCGGTGACATTCTCGGGCGTTTCGGTGCCCGCCAGATTGACCCTAGCGCCGTTCATGGGTACGAGGTACTGAAACATTCGGTCGGTGCGCTTGGTGTCCCACCAGTTCCCCGCCGACATCGAGCCCTGCCGTCCCTTCCAGGTCTCGCTCACGACGAGGATGCCCTTCGGGTCCGCAAACGGCAGCGGCCGGAACAGCACGGCGTAGACCACGCTGAAGATGGCCGTCGTCGCGCCGATGCAGAGCGCCAGCGTCACCACCACGGCCAGAGTGAGCGTGGGCGTCCGGCGAAGCGAGCGGGCGGCGTAGACGAAGTTCCGCATGGGAGTCACTCGTTCCGGAGCGCCACGACGGGATCCGCCAGCGCCGCACGTCGTGCCGGCAGGTAGCTCGCCAGCAGGGCGACGGTGGCGAGAAACGCGGCCACGCCGACGTAGGTGATCGGATCGGTGCCGCCGACGCCGTAGAGCAGCCCGCGGAGCACCCGGCTCGCGACGGCGGCCCCGCCGAGGCCGAGCGACCAGGCCCGCGAGCACCGGCGCCATGCCCTGCCGAAGCACCAGGCGAAGCACGTCGTCGCTGCGGGCCCCGAGCGCCATGCGGATGCCGAGCTCGCGCGTGCGCTGGACTACGCCGTAGGCGATGACGCCGTAGATGCCGAGCGCGGCGAGCACCAGCGCCGTCGCGGCGAAGCCCCCCAGCAGAAGGGCGTTCACCCGCGGCCGCGCCAGCGTGCCGGCCACACGCTCGTCCATCGTCGCCACGCGGCCGAGCGCCAGGTTGGGGTCGAGCCCGGAGATGGCACGCTTGAGCGCCGGCGTCAGGGCGAGCGGGTCGCCGGAGGTACGGAGCGCAATCAGGAGCGAGCGGCTGGAGACCTGCGCCAGCGGCACGTAGAGCTGCGGGTACGCGGCGGCGGCCGGGCCCTCCTGGCGCACGTCGCCGACGACGCCCACCACGGTCATCCAGACGGAGGTACTGTCTGCCGGATTGCCGAACGTGATACGGGCGCCGAGCGGGCTTCGGCCGGGCCAGTAGCGCTTGGAGAGCCCCTCGCTCACGAGCGCCACAGGGACCGCATCGCCACGGTCGCTGGCATCGAACAGCCGGCCGCGAACGAGCGGGATGGCGAACGTCCGGAAGTAGTCGGGCGTGGTCCGGAAAACGACAGCGTCCTGCACGACTTCGGGCGGCGGCTGCTCGACGCCGGCCACGGCGAACGCCCAGTAGGGTGGCCCGTCCCCGAGCGGCGCGTCGGACGCGAGGGCAGCCGATCGGACCCCCGGCAGGCTCCGCACCTGCGCGAGCAGCGCGTCGGCGAACGCCGTCTGCCGCAGGGAATCAGCGTAGCGGGCTCGCGGGAGCGTCAGCCGCGCCGTCAGGATGCCCCTCGGCGCGAACCCGGGATTGACGCCTTGCAGCCGGATGAAACTCGTGAGCAGGAGCGCCGCGCCCACCAGCAGCACGCACGCCAGCGCCACTTCGGCCAGCACGAGCAGTGACCGCGTCCGGCCAGCCGAGCGATGCCCCGCCATCCCTCGGCCACCCTCCGCGAGCCCCCCGCCCACGTCGTAGCGCATCAGGCGTACGGCCGGTGCCACGCCGAAGAGCAGTCCAGTCACGACCGAGAGCCCGAGCGCAAAGGTGAGCGCGGTCCCGTCTACGCCGATCTCATCGAGCCTCGGAATGGTGCCCGGCTCGAGCCCCTGCAGCGCGCGGACGCCCCAGACGGCGAGACCGAGTCCCAGTGCCCCGCCCACGAGCGCGAGCACCACGCTCTCCGTGAGCAGCTGACGAATGAGGCGGCGCCGCGAGGCACCAAGGGCGGTGCGGATTGTCACCTCGTGCGCCCGAGTGGCGACGCGCGCGAGCATCAGGTTGGCCACGTTGGCGCACGCGATCAGAAGCACCAGCCCGACCGCGCCCATGAAGAGGAGCAGCGCGGGCCGGATCTCGCCCACGATGCGCTCCTGCAGCCCGATCAGCTCGACGCCCCAGCCGCTGTTGCTGGCCGGGTATGCCTGCTCCAGCCGCCGGGCGATCGTCGTCAGCTCCTTTTCCGCGTGCCGCTGGTCCGCGCCCGGCGCCAGGCGGCCGATCACCTGGAGGAAGTCGTTGCGGCGGCCGAGGGTCGTGTCGGTAGGGAAGGTCGCCCAGACGTCCACGTCCTCGGGCACCGACAGGCCCCGCGCCCCGGCACCCACGATCGTGTAAGGCACACCGCCGAGGGTTATCTGGCGTCCCACCGCGTCGGCCCGGGCGCCGAACTCGCGCCGCCAGAACCCATCGCCCAGGATTGCGACCCGGGCGGCGCCCCCGCGTTCCTCCTCGTCCCGAAACCCTCGCCCTACCGGGATCGGACCGCCGAGCACGCGGAAGTAATTCGCGGTGACGAGCGCGCCGCGCACTACCTCGGGCTCGCCGGCGCCCGTGAGGATGAACTGCGTGTTGGCCTGCGCCGCCATACCGCTGAAAGCCCGGCTCTCCCGCCGCCAGTCCAGGAAGTCCGGCAGCGAGGCCGTCTCTCGCCCGATCGACGCGTGGTGCCCCCAGATCGTGACCAGCCGCTCGGGCTCGGGAAACTGCAGCGGGCGCAACAGGACGCCGTCCACCGTGCTGAAGATCGCGGTGGTGGCCCCGATGCCGAGCGCCAGGCAGGCGACGGCCGCGATGGTGAAGGCGGGCGTACGACGGAGCTGCCGCAACGCGAAGCGAAGGTCCCGGAGCAGCGTGTCCATGGTGCCAGGAGCTCAGCTGACGGCGGAGAGCTGCCGCTCTTCGACCACCTTGCCGTCGAAGAGATGGACCGAGCGCTCGGCGTGCCGCGCATAGCGCGCGTCGTGGGTCACCATGCAGATCGTCGCGCCGCCCTGGTGCAACTCGCGGAGCAGCTCCATGACGGCTTCGCCGTTGGTCGAGTCGAGGTTGCCGGTCGGCTCGTCGGCGAGCAGAATGGCCGGGTCGCCCGCCACCGCGCGCGCCACCGCCACGCGCTGCTGCTGGCCGCCCGAGAGCTGCGCCGGGAAATGCTTCATCCGGTGCGACATCCCGACCCGCTCGAGGGCCGCCTGCACCCGTTTCCGTCGCTCCTCCGCCGGCATGCCGCGGTAGGTGAGCGGGAGCTCGACGTTCTCGTACACCGTGAGGTCGCCGATGAGATTGAACGCCTGGAAAATGAAGCCGATCTGACGGTTCCGGACCCGCGCGCGCTCCGACGCCGTGAGCCGGGAGACCGGCTGCCCATCGAGCGTGTAGCTGCCCTCGGTCGGCGAGTCGAGCAGGCCCAGAATCGAGAGCAGCGTGGTCTTGCCGCACCCCGACGGGCCGGCGATGGCGAGGTACTCGCCCTTCCGGATCTCGAGTTGGATGTCGGACAGCGCGTGGGTCTCCACCTCGTCGGTGTAGAACACCTTCTTGATCCCTGCCAGCGCAATCAGCGGCTCGCTCATGTGTGGTCCTTGGCTGTCATGGTCGACGGATTCCTGCTCCTGCGCTCACTCCACCCGCACGCGCTCCACCCCGTCCCACCGGGACATGTCGGAGATGATCACCTTCTCGCCTTGCCGGAGACCGCCGACGATCTCCACCGTGTTGACCGACGTGCGGCCGAGCCGCACCGTGGTGCGCACGGCCTCGGTGCCATCCGGGGTCAGCTTGAAGAGTCCCACCGTGCTGCCCGGCTGGCCGAAGGCCGGACGGCCGAGATGCAGCACGTTGTCGAGCCGCTCGACCTGGACGGTGCCGTCGACCGACAGGTCGGGGCGGGCACCCCGGGGCAGCTCGCCCGCGAGCGAGACGTCCACCGTCACCGTCCCGTTCTGGACGGCCGGGTCGATGCGCATCACCTTGCCGCGGGCGATGCCGTTGCGCGTGTCGATCGCCGCGGGCTGTCCGATGGTGACATCCTTGGCCTGGGTCTCCGGGATGCGAAGCACCGCCTTGAGACGGCCCGGCTCCACGATTCGAGCCAGGGTGGCGCCGCTCTGGGCCCACTGGCCGACCTCGAGCGGCAGCTCCTGGAGAATCCCGTTGGCGCCCGCCTTCACGACCATCGAGTGGACCCGCCCGCGCTGGAACTGGTTCACGTCAAGCAGGCGATCCACCTGCGCCGCCTGGAGTGAGACCTGCGAATCGGCGGCCTGTGTCATGACCGCCAGGCGTTCCTGCTCGACCTTGTAGCGGGTGCCCAGCTCCTCCATCTGGTCGCGGGTCCGGCTGGCCTCGTTGGCCGAAATGAGCTGTTTGGCCATGAGCGATTCAGCGGCCTCGGCGTTCCGCTTGGCGTCGAGATAGGCGGCGCGGGCACCGGCGACCTGGGCTTCCTGCGAGAGCCGCTGCGAGGTGAGGTTGGCGCGAAGGTTCACCTGGTCGGCACGGGAGACGGTGAGCTGGCGCTCGGATTCGAGCGCCTCGAGCTGCACGTCGGGATTGCTCAGCTCGAGGAGCACGGTCTCCGCCTTCACCTCCTGCCCCGCCTCCGCCAGCCGCCGCTCCACCCGTCCGGCGGTCACCGCCGAGATGTAGCGGATCCGCTCGGGCACCAGCGTCCCGGGACCCCGCACCTCGATGACGAGCGGGCCCCGCTGCACCGAGTCGATCCAGATGGCCGCGCGATCCACGCGCGGTGCAGCCGGCTTGAGCCCGTGGAGGCCCAGCGTCGCCAGCACGATCGCGGCGACCACCAGACCACTATAGAGGAGCTGCTTCCGGCCGCGCCGGACGGGGGCCCGCGGAATGTCCACGCCACTTCCTTCATGAGAGAGATCCGAACCCGGTCCCTGCTGGACCACGACGTAGCCGCCTGAGAGTCGATGGCCCATAAAGAAAAGAGCGTGCCACCGGCTGCCCGCCGAATTCATCAACGCTCGCAACGACTTGCGCTTTGGCCCGGTGAAGCTGATCATCTGTCGGTGTGCGGCTGTGGGACTCGCCAATCCCACTTCCGAACACCCATGTGTGTGCCCGGCTGCACGCCTCATCGTCTCCCACCAAATTCTGCCTCAATCCCGCGAGCCGCCGATCGTGACTGGCGCACCGAAGGACCTCTGCCGGTTGGCCCTCGCTGGGTGCGCGCTCCTCGTCCTCGCGTGTAGCCACACCGAGCCGTTCAGTCCTCCGCCCTACGGAACCAACCAGCCATTTGATCCCACCCCGCCCGTTCGGCTCACGTTGAACACAGGACCCGATCGCGGCGCGTCCTGGTTGCCGGACGGTTCCGGCATCCTGTACTCGGCCCAGCAACTGACCCGAAGGACCACGACGTCTGCCTGGCCGAGCTTCCGCCCGACGGGGGGACCCAGCGGCAACTCGTCTGCGATCTGTCGAGTGGGGATCTGGGTCAGACCAATGTCTTCGAGTCGCCCGCGGCCGGGACCGATGGCAGGCTGGCGTTCGTGAAGGCGAGCGGGTTGGTCGGGAATCCCAACCCCAGCAGCGAGGCCCTGGCGGTCGCACCGACGTTGGATGGTTCCAACGCGGTAGAGGTTCAACGGATCCCCTACACGCTGCCCGGCGAGCCAACCCATAGCGGCATCACCCAGATCCGCTGGCTGGGCGAGAACCGGCTGGTCTACCTCGCCGAGGCGGTCGTGTACCGCACACCGTGCGTGCAGTGCCCGATCGACACGATTCCCACGGGGCTCGACGTGGCACTGCTCGACCTGTCGGCCCCGGGCAGCTCCCCGGTCGTGCTCGCGGGTACGGACTTCGCCTCGGGTGTCTCCCCTGGTCCCACCAGCGACGAGGTGTACTACACCTTGAACGGTGACACCCGCGTGTACCGCCGCGTGCTCTCGACGGGCGACCAGAGCGTCGTGCACGACTTCGGCCCCGCGGGCATCGTGCGTGACGTGCACGTCGCGGGCGGGCGGCTGACGGCGGTGGTCGGCGGCCGGGTGAGCGTGGCCCCGGACACGGAGCTCGGTCAGATCCAGTGGGACAGCGGCGGCATCGTCCACGTCGTCGATCTGGCATCGGATGACGACGTCCCCCTGAATGACGTGTCGCACCTCTTCCGCCGGCCGGTGCTGGCGCCCGCGGGCGACCGGGTGGTGGCCGAGGGATATCCGCTGATCGTCAGTGAGGCCGACACCACCGTTGGCCGGTCGGGCGACCTTTTCCTGTTCACCGCCCCATGACGATCACAGCGCTCGTGCGCTTCGCGCTCGTGACCACGGCCTGCGCGCTCGCCTACCCCGGCGACCTCGCGGCGCAGGCTGAGGGCGCCGTCGAGGGCCGCGTGCAGGAAGCCGGGACCGGCCGCTCGCTCGGCGCCGCCCAGGTGCTGGTGGACGAGCGCGTCGGCGCCGTGACCGACACCTCGGGCCAGTACCGGGTGCGTGCCGTCCGGACGGGATGGCACCGCGTGGCCGCGCGGCTCATCGGGTTCCGCGGGGTCGTGCTCGACAGCGTCTTCGTCCGGGCAGGCGCCACGATCCGGGCGGACTTCGAGCTGACGGCCAGCGCGGTCGAGCTGGCGCCGCTCGTGGTCACCGCGCCGATCGACGAGCTGCTCGATCCGCTCGCCACGAGCACCGAACAGAAGGTCACCGCCGCGGACCTGCGAGACCTGCCGGTGAGCTCGCTGGAGGAGGCGATCGCGCTGAGCGCGGGAACGGTGGGGCAGAGCTACCGCGGCGGCCGGATCGGCGAGGAGTCGTTCATCCTCGACGGGCTCGGCGTCAAGAACCAGCTCGACGCCGCGAGCGGCGGCCTCGGGCTCCGCATCCCACCGGACCTCCTCGGCGAGGCGTCGCTGGTCACCAACGGGTTCTCCGCCCGGTACGGCCAGGCTTTGTCCGGCCTGGTCAACGTCGTCACCCGCGATCCCGGAGACGCGTGGGAGGGCCGTGCGGCCATCGAGACCGACCGTCCGCTCGGCGGCTCGCTGGACCACGGACTCGATCGCGCTGCGGTTCGGGCCGGCGGGCCCGTCGCGGGCGGTGTAGGCATCGTCGCCGCCATCGACGTCGCCGGCCGCCTGGACGATGACCCGGTGAACGCGCCGCCGCCGGACAATCCCCTCGATCCGCGCGCCGGCCAGCCCAACCTCCTGCCCCACAACAGCGGCGAACAGTGGAACGGCGCTGCCAAGCTGGTGGTCCCGGTCGCCAGCGGGGCGGTGCTCCGTGTCTTCGGCATCCACTCCGAAGATCAGCGGCTGCTCTACGACAACGCCTACAAGTACGCCCTCGATTTCGCGCCCGTGCAGCGGCTCCGCGGCGACCTGGTGAGCAGTCACCTCCAACTCCGCACCGATCCACGCTCGAGCGTGCCGCTCGTCGTGGACGTGCGAGCCGGTCGGTTTGTGCGCGAGTTCCTGCGCGGCCAGCTCGATGGCACGGTGGACTACAAGATCGGTGCCCTCACCGGGTCCCGCTTTCACATCGTCGGCGAGGACGAAGCCCGGGCGCTGAGCCAGTCGCCCGACCCGATCCCGGGACTGTCCGAGCCGGTGCTGAGCGACGCCACTCCCTGGGGCGTGCCGGCCTTCTTCCTCGGGGGCTCCTCGCGCGGCGACCTGGCGTACAACCGCTTCGGCGAGACCCGGCTCCAGCTCGACGCGACTTACGGCGGCATCCGGCGGCTGGATCTGTTCGTCGGCGGGGAGTGGGTGGCGCAGCAGGTGCGCACGTACCAACGGGTGTTCGCGTACCAGCCTCCCGACAACAAGGGTGTGCCGCCCGCCGCCGTGTCGGCCTTCTCGCCCCGGAGCGTGGCCGGCTACCTCGAGGCCCAGACGCGGGTGGAGGACATCGCCATCACCGCGGGACTCCGCTACGACCAGTTCGACTCCCGCACGACGAGCGTGGCCGAGTCGCGCGGCGCGCGGCGATCCGTGAGCCCGCGGTTCGCCGTGTCGACCGTCCTGAAGGGCGCCACCGTGGTGGCGAGCTACGGCCGCTTCACCCAGGCGCCAGACTACCAGTTCCTGGTCGACGCCGCCTTCGACGACACCACCCGCACCGGCCGCTTTCGCCGCGGCAACGCGGATCTCGGCTTCGAGCGGGCCACGCAGTACGAGTTGAGTGTGCGCTACCGGCCGAAGGAGGCGATCTCGCTCCGAGTCGGCGTCTACCAGAAGCGGCTCGACGGCCTGGTCGCCTCGGTGCCCCTAGGCCTGAACCCGGACTCGACGATCTTCGGCAACGCCGATGCCGGCACGACGCGCGGGCTCGAGGTCCTGGCCGAGCGGGAGCTGCGGAACGGCTACGGCTTCCGGGTCGCCTATACCCTCCAGGATGCCAAGGCCACGTCCACCGATCCGTTCCTGCTCAACCGCCTGGTCGTCGTCGACGAGCAGACGGGCGACACGATCCGGCCCGCGCGGGCCGAGTTCCCGCTCGACTTCGACCAGCGGCACACGCTCACGGTCATCCTGCGTGGCAAGGCCCCCGGCGAGGTCGGGCCCAAGATCCTCGGCGTCCGACCCATCGGCGGGCTCGAGGGCGCGATCATCATTCGCGCGCTCTCGGGCCTCCCGTTCTCGAGCTTCGATACCTTGAAGAAGGATTCGGTCGTGGGGCTGCCGAACGGCTCGCGACTGCCGGGGTCCTCGACCATAGACCTGCTGGTGCGACGCCCGCTCCGGCTGGGGAGAACCATGGGCGGGATCTATCTCGACGTGCGCAACCTGCTGAATCGCCGGAACGTCGTGGCGGTGCGGCGGGATACCGGGCAGCCGCAGGCCGACACCGTTACGATCGACCGGATGGCGGAACTCGCCTACATCTCACACCCCGAGACGATCCCGTATGAATCGTCGCGCTACCGACGGAGCGCCGACTTGAACGGCGACGGCTACCTGTCGGGACGGGAGGAGCTGTTCCCGCTCTACCTCGCGGCGGCGCGTGACTTCACGCAGCCACTGTTCTTTTACGGTCCGCCCAGGCTGATGCGCCTGGGGATCGAGCTGTTGTTCTAATCAGACGCGAGCTCCGCCTCGAGCAGCGCCTTGTTGATCGCCATGCCTGCCTCTGCCCCTTCCGCGGCCGCGACGACGACGAACTGCGCCTCGCGCGACGCGTCGCCGCAGACGTACAATCCCGGGACGTTGGTCGCCTCGCATTTGCCGGTATCCACCGCGCCGTCCTCCGTGAACACGCAGCCGAGCCGGGCCGGGAGCTCAGAGGCCTGGCGCTGGCCAGTGGCGAAGAACAGCGCTCGGCGGTTCTCCGCCGCACCTTCCTCGAAGATGATCCGGTCGAGCAGGCCCTCCCGACCCTCGAGTCGGACCACCCGTTCCTCGCGCACCCGGATGTCAAATGCCTCGAGCCGCCCGCTCATCCACTCGGAGTGGGCAGCCGGTCCATCGGTGCAGAGGATCAGGTCATGCGTCCAGACCGTCAGGCCCAGGGCGAGGCCGGCTGCCGCATCGCCTCGCCCGTAGACTCCTACCGGCTGGTCGCGCCACTCCCATCCGTCGCAGTACGGGCAATGGTGCACGCTCCGTCCGTAGAGCTCGGTAAGTCCGGCGATGTCCGGCAACTCATCGACGACGCCCGTGGCCAGCAGGAGCTTTCGCGTCCGCAGCCGGGTGCCGTCCTCGCATTGAACCTCGAAGCCGCGATGGTCGCGTGTCGCGTCGACCACCCGCGCCGATCTGATCTCTACGGTGTCGTACGCTCGGAGGTCCTCACGGGCCACCTGCAGGAAAGTGGCCGGCGGGATGCCATCGCGCGTGAGGAAGCCGTGCACCGCGTGCGACCACCGATTGCGCGGCTCGCCGACATCGCACACCAGCACGCGGCGACGGCAGCGACCGAGCATCAGCGCCGCGCTCAACCCGGCCGGACCCCCTCCCACGACGATACAGTCGTACGTCACGTCGGCGCACCCAGGTCCCCCATGTCCATGACCTGCTTGAAGCGACGCAGATCGTCGGCGATCTGACGCTCGGGGTCATCGCCGAAGAAGATGGGCGACCACGTCCCCCACCCTGTGGCCGGGCGCCGCGTACCGCATGATGACCCGAACTTCCGTGTGCCCCTCCGAGGCCGACGAGAAGTGGACGGACCCAGCCTGATCGACATCGGCGCCCGGCAGGGAGCGCCAAGCGATGAGCTCGTCCTCGATTTCGTTGTGGATCTCGGCGTCCCATTCGACGCGGGTGCCCAAGGGTCCCTTCGCGACCCAGTGAGACCGCCGGCTGTCCAGGACCGTGACCGACTCGAGATTGTCCATGAACCGCGGCAGGTTGTCGAACTGGCGCCAGAAGCGGAACAGCTCGCCGCGAGCCCGGTGAATCGTCACCGCCTGCTCGATCTTCCGCCCCTCGCCCCGCTCCAGACTCGCAACCGGACTGGCCCGGCCCTCGTCCAGCGCCGAATTCCGACGGAGGACGCGGTTGATCGCCGAACGACCGGTCAGCGCCCGGTGCAGCAGCCCGATCCCGACAGGCAGGAGCACCGGGCGAAGGCGCCGACGGCCGAGCCCGTAGGCGACCAGCGCGATGCCGGCCGCTCCCGAGATCCACCGCTCCGTGCGCCCCACGTTCACCTCCCTGTCCAGCCGCCCCCAGAACGCACGATTCTCCCAATCCGTGGCGCCGGTATCCGTCGCATGCGTCAATGTCATTCATCGGTCTCCTGGCCGCCCGTCATGGTCGCAAATTCACACCCCAGGTTCCTGGCCATGGCTGTCACTCCGTACGGTGGTCTCGAGCAGCGCCTTGAGCCGCCCGAGGTCCTGGTTCAAACGCGCGCGCGGATCGCCGCCGAAGAAATCGGCGACCGCGCGGCCCGCCCTGCCCGTGGGCGGACTGTAGCAGAACCGGACGTCGATCCGGGTCCCCGAGGCTTCGGGGCTGAACCGGATGGCGCCGGCATTGTTGAGGACCGACCCCGCCTCGCTGCGCCAGGCCAGCAGCGCGTTCTCCTCGCGGCCGGTCACGACGGCGTTCCACTGCAGCGCCCGCCTGCCCGGCCCGCTCACCACCCACCGGGACCGTCCGTCGCCGAGATCCTGGACCTGGCGCACGTTGGTCATGAAGAGCGGGAAGTTGTCGTACGTCGTCCAGAACGCATACACCTGGTCGATGGGCGCCTCGACATGCACTGACTTCTGAATGTCGACCGTCCGGCGCCGCTCGCCGAGCATGGGCGATGGACCGATCGCCGAGGGGCGCTGGCGGCGATCCCCAGCCCCAGGGTGCGGAGCCAGGCACCCGTCCGGCCCCTTCGCGCATGTTCCGTAGGCGGCCAGGGCGGCACCCGCCACCCGCGCGAGACCGCCCACGTCCGTCGGCGCACGGCTGCGGCCCAGGTTGGCGGCCTCCAGCCCCTGGAGGTCGCCGACGGCGGGCGCCGTACCGGGTCGTGGCCTTCGAGCCTCCCGAATCGAGGACGTACACCAGCCCCGCACCCACCGCCGCTCCGCCAAGGAAATGTTTCGCGCTCATCCGTCCTCCGCGAGACTGTGACCTGCAGCGCTCGAAAGGACGCTCCGATGGAGCGTTCGCGGCTGTGATTCCGCTCACACCTCTCTCCGGCTGCCTCTACCTTTCAGCCGCGTGCCCCTGGTCCGCCCCTCAAGGAGCATCCATGAGCGTCTCGCCCAATCTGTGATCTACCTGTGCATCGGTCTCGGCGCCGGAGTGCTGTCGGGAATATTCGGCATCGGCGGCGGCATCGTCATCGTGCCGGCGCTGGTGCTCCTGGCGAACTTCTCCACCAAGACGGCCCTGGGGACCTCGCTGGGCGCGCTTCTGCTGCCGGTCGGACTGCTGGGCGCCTATGCCTATTGGGAGAACGGGAACCTCGACGTCCGGGTCTCGCTGCTCATCGCCGTCGGGCTCACGCTCGGCGTGGCCGTGGGCGCGCGGCTGGCCCAGGTGCTGCCCGCGCCCCTGCTCCAGCGGCTCTTCGCGGTGTTCATCATGGTGTTGGCCGTCCGCCTCTGGTTCGAGGCCGGATCCGCATGAAGCTCGCCAGCAGCGCCTTCCGCGAAGGCCAGCCGATTCCCGCCATCCACAGCTGTGACGGCGAGGATCGCTCGCCACCGCTGTCGTGGACCGAGATCCCCGTCGAGACCCGGAGCTTCGCGCTCATCGTGGACGACCCCGACGCGCCGCGCGGGACCTGGATCCACTGGGTCATGTTCAATCTGCCCGCCGACGCCGTCGAGCTCTCGCCGGGAGTGCCGCGCACGCCGGAGCTCAAGTCGGGAGCGCGACAGGGCGTCAACGACTCGGGCGACGTGGGCTACGGCGGCCCCTGTCCCCCGCGCGGCAGCCCGCACCGATACTTCTTTCGGCTGTACGCCCTCGACTGCACGCTCAATCTCTCGCCGGGCATCAATCGCTCCGACGTGGACCACGCCATGTCCGGCCACGTGCTGGCCGAGTGCACACTGATGGGGACCTACCAGCGATGATGACACCGATACCTTGGGCGTTGACAGCGCCTGCTCGCCGCCCTCGCCCTCGCCGCAGCCTGCTCCCACGGGGGCACCGGCGGCCCCAATCCCAAGCCTTTCGCCTCCGGGACCTTCCGGAACGCGGCCGGCGACCGGGTGGGCCTCGCCACGCTCACCGACAGCGCCGGTACCGTGCGTCTCGGGGTGAGCGCGTCGCAGTTGAGCCCGGGGCCGCACGGCCTGCATTTCCACGCGCAGGGCACCTGCACTCCGCCCGACTTCACGTCCGCGGGCGCGCACTTCAATCCCGACGGCCGGAAGCACGGCCGCCTCAATCCCGAGGGTCCGCACCTCGGCGACCTGCCCAACCTGGTCGTCGGCGCCGACGGCTCGGCGGACACCAGCTTCACCGTGGCGCACGATCTCGCAGAGCCCGGCGCACGCTCCCTGCTGCAGCCTGGCGGCACAGCACTCGTCATCCACGCCAAGGCGGACGACGAGCGCACCGATCCCAGCGGCAACTCGGGCGACCGGGTGGCATGCGCCGTGATCGAGCCCGGCTGATGGCGCCGCGCGTGCCGACGGCCGACGAGGTCCGCGCGCTGCTCGCGCGGGGCAGCGGTCGCAACTTCGCAGCCACGAGTCCCGCCGCGACCGACGTCCGCCTTCGCCCCCGCGTCCTCCCGCTTCCGCCCGCCGCCGCCGATGACCGGGTCGCGGGAGCCATCGCGGCGCTCCGCGGCTGGCGCGTCGTGGGCCGGGGAGACGGCGTCATCCAGGCCACCCGGACCACGCGGATCTTCCGGTTCGTGGACGACATCTCGATCCTGCTCGAGCCCGCCGCCGGCGGCACCGCCGTCTCGGCGCGGAGCGCGTCGCGGATCGGCCGCGGCGACCTCGGTCAGAACCGGCGCAACCTCGGAGAGCTCTGGCAGGCGCTCGGCCTCGGGGGATGACCCTGCTCCGCGTGACCGATCGCGGTCTCTATTGCGAGGCGGGCGATTTTTTCGTGGATCCCTGGGCCGCCGTGGACCGGGCGGTCGTCACCCACGCCCATGGCGATCACGTCGCCTGGGGCTGCCGCGCCTACCTCACGGCCGAACCCGGCGTGCCGGTCCTGCGCCAGCGGCTGGACCCGGCGGCCCGAATCCGCGGCACGGCGTACGGCGCCGCGCTCGACATCGGCGGCGTCCGGGTCTCGCTGCACCCCGCCGGTCACATTCTCGGCTCCGCGCAGGTCCGCATCGAGCAGGCAGGCGAAGTCTGGGTGGTTTCGGGCGACTACAAGACCGAGCCCGATCCCACCTGCACGGCGTGGGAGCCGGTGCGCTGCCACACCTTCGTCACCGAGTGCACCTTCGGGCTGCCCGTCTACCGCTGGCCGGCGGCGGCGTCGGTGTTCGACGAGATCCACGCGTGGTGGCGCGCCAACCAGGCGGCCGGCAAGGCTTCGCTGTTGTTCGGATACGCGCTCGGCAAGGCGCAGCGGCTCATCGCCGGGCTCGATCCGGCCGTGGGGCCGATCCTCACGCACGGCGCCGTGGAAGGGCTCACGCGCGTCTACCGCGAGGCCGGCGTGCCACTCCCGCCGACGACGCATGCGGCGGTGTCGGACCGGGCGTCGTGGCCGCGCGCCATCGTGATCGCGCCGCCGATGGCGGACGGCTCCGTCTGGGCGCGGCGATTCGGGCCGCAGTCCACCGCGTTCGCCTCGGGATGGATGGCGGTGCGCGGCGCGCGGCGGCGGCAGGCGGTCGACCGCGGCTTCACGGTCTCCGATCACGTCGACTGGCCCAGCCTGCTCGCGGCCATCGATGCCACCGGCGCCGGGCGCGTCTGGGCGACGCACGGATACACCGGCGTGCTGGCGCGCTGGCTGCGTGAGCGGGGCCTCGACGCGCAGGCGCTCGAGACGCGCTACGAGGGCGAGCGGGACGACGCGACGGAAGAGGCGGGGCGCGACGGCGCCGGCGGCGAGACGGCGGGGCGTCCGCGATGAAGGCCTTTGCCGATCTCTACACCGCGCTGGACGAGACCACCGCCACGAGCGAGAAGGTCGCGGCGCTTGTCGCGTACTTCCGGACGGCCCCGCCGCGCGACGCCGCGTGGGCGGTGCACTTCCTGAGCGGCCGCCGCCCCAAGCGTCTCGTGGGCCCGGCGAAGCTGCGGACATGGGCAGCGGCGGAGGCCGGCGTGCCGGACTGGCTCTTCGAGGAGAGCTACCACGCCGTCGGCGACCTCGCGGAGACCATCACGCTCCTCCTGCCGGATTCCGCGGGCGTGAGCGAACGTCCGCTCGCCGAATGGGTCGAGTCCCGGCTGCTCGAGCTCCGCGGGCAGGACGACGCCGTGCAGCGTCGGGAGCTGGTGCGGGCATGGCGCGAGCTCGGCCGCCGCGAGCGCTACGTCTGGAACAAGCTCCTGACCGGCAGCTTCCGGGTCGGTGCGTCGGCGCGGCTGGTGGTGAAGGCCCTGGCCGAGGTGAGCGGCGTGGACGAAGGCACCATCGCGCACCGGCTCATGGGGGCCTGGGAACCGACGCATGAGTTCTTCGAGCGGCTGATCGCGCCCGACACCCGCGACGCCGACGTGAGCCGCCCCTATCCCTTCTACCTCGCCTACCCGCTGGAGCAGGAGCCGGCGGCGCTGGGCGAGGCGGGCGACTGGATGGTCGAGTGGAAGTGGGACGGCATCCGGGCGCAGCTCATCCGCCGCGCCGGCCGCACGTTCCTGTGGTCCCGTGGCGAAGAATTGCTGAACGGCCGGTTTCCCGAGGTCGAGGAGGCGGCGGCCCTGCTGCCGGAGGGCACGGTGCTCGATGGCGAGCTGCTGCCGTGGGCGGCGGGCGCGCCGCTGCCGTTCGCCCAGATGCAGCGCCGGATCGGGCGCAAGACGCTCGGCCGGAAGATCCTGAGCGAGGTACCCGTCGTGCTGGTGGCGTACGACCTGCTCGAGGAGGGCGGCGAGGACCTGCGGGCGCGGCCGTTCGCGGAGCGGCGCCAGCGCCTGGCGGCGCTGCTCGCCACCGTGCCGTCGGCCGGCCGGCTGGTGCTCTCGCCGGCCGTGGAGGCCGCCGCGTGGGCAGGAGGTCGAGCGCGCGCGGGCGCGGGCCCGCGAAGCCGGTGCCGAAGGGCTCATGCTCAAGCGCCGGACCAGCGCCTACGGCGTCGGCCGCCGCCGGGGCGACTGGTGGAAATGGAAGGTGGACCCGCACTCGGTGGATGCCGTCCTCATCTATGCCCAGCCCGGCAGCGGCCGCCGGGCCGGGCTGTACACCGACTATACCTTTGGCATCTGGGACGGCGACCAGTTGGTCCCGTTCGCCAAGGCCTATACCGGGCTGACCGACGAGGAGATCCGCAGAGTCGATGCCTTCGTCCGGCGCCACACGCTGGAGAAGTTCGGGCCGGTGCGCACCGTGAAGCCGGAGCTGGTCTTCGAGCTGGCGTTCGAGGGTATTCAGCGTTCGACCCGGCACAAGTCAGGGGTGGCGGTGCGCTTTCCCCGGATGGCGCGGTGGCGGACGGACAAGCGGCCGGAGGAGGCGGATACGCTGGAGACGGTGCAGGCGCTGATCGGAAGCGACGAGGAGGGGACGTGACCGCACGCGTATGCCCGTCATCCCGAGCGAAGCGAGGGACCTTCTCGCCCATCCCGGAACGCGGCCAGGTTCCGGGACCTGGGGCAAGGTCCCTCGCTCCGCTCGGGATGACGAGTGGTGCGCCGCCGGGCGCTGATCATGCCCGCCTTCATCTGCGTCACCTGCGGCACACAGTATCCCGACGCCCCGCTCCCGCCCGAGCAGTGCCTGATCTGCACCGAAGAGCGCCAGTACATCGGCTGGGCCGGCCAGCGGTGGACCACGCTCGATGAGCTTCGCCTGGACCACCACAATCGCCTGGCCCCCGAAGGTCCTGGCCTGCTCGGCATCGGCACCGAGCCCAAATTCGCGATCGGGCAGCGGGCGCTGCACGTGAGGACCAGCACCGGCGGCTTCCTCTGGGACTGCATCAGCCTCGTGGACGACGCGACCGTCTCGGCCCTGCAGGCGCTCGGCGGCGTCGCGGGCATCGCCATTTCCCATCCGCACTTCTACTCGTCGATGGTGGAGTGGAGCCGCGCCCTCGGAGGAGTGCCGGTCTATCTCCATGCCGACGACAGCCAGTGGGTCGTGCGGCACGACCGTGCGATCGTCTTCTGGGACGGCGACATCCGCGAGGTGGCACCGGGTCTCACCCTGATCCATTGCGGGGGGCACTTCGCCGGCAGCACCGTGCTCCACTGGGCCGACGGCGCCGACGGCGGCGGCGCGCTTCTCACCGGCGACACCATCATGGTCGGCGAGGACCGCCGGAGCGTGGGATTCATGTACAGCTACCCGAACTGCATCCCGCTCAACGCCCGCGCGGTCGAGCGGATCGGATCGAGCGTGGAGCCGTTCGAGTTCGATCACATCTACGGCGCCTGGTTCGGCCGCAACATCCTGTCCGCCGGCACTCAAGCCGTCCGCTACTCGGTGCGCCGCTACCTCCACGCCATCTCGGATCGTGGACAGGCCTGACGACGAGCGGCCCCGGCGTGGCGGCGGCGGCGCGCTCGCGGTGGATCTGCGCCGCGCCCGCGCCGCGCAACGCCGGGCCGATCGCGCCGCGCAACGCGCCGCCGGCCCGGCCGCGCCGGCCCGCAGATCCAGATCACGCGGATACCGCGTGTCATGCGGAAGCCGCGACCCGCTCGAGTGCGTGCGCGAGTGGTTCCGGCTCCATGACTGGAGCCCCTTCCCGTTCCAGGAGGAGGCCTGGCGCGCCTACCTCGCCGGTGAGAGCGGGCTGATCCACGCGGCCACCGGCACCGGCAAGACCTATGCGGCGTGGATCGGGCCGGTGCTCGAATGGCTGAGAGACTATCCGGGGCGCGCCGCCCCAAAAGCCGGCGCGCCGCCGCTCCGCGTCCTCTGGCTCACTCCCCTCCGCGCGCTCGCGGCCGACACCGAGGCGGCTCTCCGTGCGCCCGTCGAGGACCTGGGGCTCCCGTGGACCGTCGAGTCCCGCACCGGCGACACCCCGGCCCGCATCCGCGCTCGCCAACGGGACCGACTCCCGACCGCGCTCGTCACGACGCCCGAGAGCCTGTCGCTCCTGCTCACGCGCGACGACGCGCCCGAGCTGTTCGACCATCTCGAGCTGGTCGTCGTCGACGAGTGGCACGAGCTGCTGGGATCGAAACGCGGCGTGCAGACCGAGCTCGGCCCTGGCGCGCCTCCGGCGGTTCCGGCCCGGCGCTCCGGATGCTGGGGCTCTCCGCCACGCTCGGGAATCTCGACGTCGCGCGCGACGCGCTGCTGGGCCTGGACGCCGCCGGCACGCCGCGGCCCGGCCACGTCATGCGGGGCCTCGTTCCCAAGGCGCTGCAGGTCGACGCGCTCATTCCCGAAACCATGGAGCGCTTCCCGTGGTCCGGGCAGATCGGCCTGCGGCTCCTGCCCGAGGTCGTCGCCGCCATCGAGGAGGGCGAAAGCGCGCTCGTCTTCACGAACACCCGCGCCACGGCCGAGATCTGGTATCAGGCCCTGCTCGCCGCCCGGCCCGACTGGGCGGGGATCATGGCGCTTCACCACGGCTCGCTCGACCGGAAGACCCGCGAATGGGTCGAAGACGGACTCCGCGACGGCAAGCTCCGGTGCGTGGTCTGCACGTCGACCCTCGACCTCGGCGTCGACTTCACGCCCGTGGACCGCGTGCTCCAGGTCGGGAGCCCCAAGGCCGTGGGCCGGCTGATTCAGCGTGCCGGCCGGAGCGGCCACCAGCCCGGCGCCGTGAGCCGGCTGACCTGCGTCCCGACGAACGCGCTGGAGCTGGTGGACGTGGCCGCGGCGCGCGACGCGCTCGAGGCCGGCCGGATCGAGGCCCGCCAGCCGGTGGAGCGGCCGCTGGATCTGCTGGCGCAGCACGCGGTCACCGTGGCCCTCGGCGGCGGCTTTCTGTCCGACGAGCTCTTCGACGAGGTGCGCACCACCCGCGCCTTCCGCGACCTCACGCGCGCCGAGTGGGCGTGGGTGCTCGATTTCATCACCCACGGCGGCGACGCGCTGCGCGCGTATCCCGAATACAGCAAGGTCGTGGTGGAGGATGGGCGCTACGTGGTCAGGAGCCGCCTGGCCGCCATGCGCCATCGGCTGTCCATCGGCACCATCGTGAGCGAGAGCTCGATGAAGGTCCAGTTCCTCCGAGGGCGCACGCTCGGCTCGGTCGAGGAGAACTTCATCGCCCGACTCAGGCCGGGCGATCATTTCACGTTCGCCGGCCGCACGCTGGAGTTCGTGCGCGCGCGAGGGCTCGTGGCCTACGTGCGGAAGTCCACCCGGAAGACGTCCATCGTGCCGCATTGGTCCGGCGCCCGGCAGCCGATCTCGCCGGAGCTGGCCGCCGGCATCCGGGCCAAGCTCGACGAGGCGCGGCAGGGCCTCTACACCGGACCCGAAATGACCGCCGTGCGTCCCATCCTCGAGCTGCAGGGCCGCTGGTCCCGGCTTCCCGCCACCGACGAGCTGCTGGTCGAGCGGGTCGAGACCCGCGAAGGCCATCACCTGTTCTTCTATCCGGTCGAGGGGCGCCTCGTGCACGAAGGGATGGCCGCGCTCTTCGCCTATCGGATCGCGCAGCTCGGCCCGATCTCGTTCACCCTCGCCGCCAACGATTACGGACTCGAGCTGCTGTCCGCCGATGCCGCGCCGATCGACGACGCGATCGAGGCCGGCCTCTTCTCGCCCGATCATCTGCTGCACGACATCCCCGCGAGCCTCAACGCCGCCGAGCTGGCCCGGCGGCAGTTCCGCGAGATCGCGCGGGTGGCGGGGCTCATCTTCCAGGGATATCCGGGCGTGAACAAGTCGGCCAAGCAGGTGCAGGCATCGAGCGAGCTGCTCTACGACGTCTTCGCCCGCTACGACCCGGAGAACCTGCTGCTGTTTCAGGCCCATCGCGAAGTGCTCGAGCGCCAACTGGAGCGGAGCCGGCTCGGCCGCGCGCTCGAGCGCATCGCCGGCGGACGGGTGACGGTCGTCGAGGTCGAGCGGCCGACGCCGCTCGCTTTTGCGCTGCTGGTCGACCGCGCGCGCGAGCAGGTGAGCTCGGAAAAGCTGGGCGACCGGATCCGCCGCATGGTGGCGCCGCTCGAGAAGGCCGCCGACGCGCCCCGCCATGGCCGGGGATCGAGCCGCGGCTTCCGGAGCGGCTCGTGACCGACGCCCGGGTTCGGCTGGCGGGCGAGGACGTGGTGCTGCTGCCCGAGCGGGCCCTGTTCTGGCCGCGCGCCGCCACGCTGGTCGCGGCCGATTTCCACTGGGGCAAGGGCGCCACCTTTCGCGCCGCCGGCATCCCGATTCCCGTCGGCGCCACCGGCGACGACCTCTCGCGGCTCGACGCCGCCCTGCTCCGGACCTGCGCCCGCCGCCTGGTCGTGCTCGGCGACCTGTTCCATGCGCGAGCCGGACGGATCGCCAGCGGATACCCTGGCGGAGCTCCGCCGCTGGCGCGCGCTCCGGCCGGAGCTCGAGATCCTGCTGGTCCGCGGCAACCACGACCGGCACGCGGGGGACCCGCCGGAGGACTTGCGCATCAACTCCATGAACGCGCCGGCGTTCGTGCCGCCGTTCGTGCTGCGGCACGAGCCGGCCGACTCCGCTGAAGGGTACACCTTGGCCGGCCACCTTCATCCGGGCCTGGTGCTGAGCGGCCCTGGCCGGTGGGAGCGCCTCCCCTGCTTCTGGCTCACGTCGCGCACGGCCGTGCTTCCCGCGTTCGGCAGCTTCACCGGCCTGGCGCCGGTCTCGCCGGAGCCGAGCGACCGGATCTTCGTCATCGCGGATGACGAAGTGCTGTCGGTAGGCTAGGGCAGGTCGATGGTCTCCAGTGTGGTCTCGTGTCCGGCCGTCACCACCACCTCCGGCACGAGCACTCGTTCCGCGGCGAGACCGGACGGCGGGTCCACCGCGACGATGTAGGTGCTGTTGGCCTGTGCGGGGAACTGCGCCCAGTACGCGCTTCGGGTCACGAAGGAAAACTCGAAGCCTCCGGCGGCGTCGCTATGGGCCGTCCCCAACACCGACCAGGTGTTCTCCGGGTCGGCCGGATTGCCGAGGTAGAGCCGGAGCGATGCGTCCTCCACCGGGCTCCCTCCGGACTGAACGACTCCGGCAATGGATCCGGTCTTGGTCCCGTCCGCCGCGCGGAGGACCGGCGAGAAGATGAAGCCCTCGTCGGTGCTCGCGGGGTCGATTTCCTGCGGGGTGATGAACGCCTTCCCGACGTCGAAGTCGATCACCACCGTGCCACCGGTGTCCGGCACCTCGATCTGTTCGTGGATGAGCGCGTTCAGGACGGGCCGGCCCGCGCTGGACTGCCAGGCGATGCCCGGCGTCGAGCTGCCCGTGAGCACGGTTCCGTCCTTGAGCGTGATGCTGGAAAGATCCGTGTCGATCGTCGAGCCGCACCGCCGTGATGATCCCTTCGGGCAGCTCCAGCGCGCCGAGCTCATCGGTGACGCCGTTCTGGAGGGCCAGCAGGTCGATCGTGCGGTTGGGAGTCGCCATCGTGACGAAGCTGCCGGCGGCCGAGGTATCGGGAGTGAGCGACCCTGACACGCTCACGACGTACAGGTCCACCCGCTCGACGCGATCGAAGGGAAAGGGAGCGTCCGTGAGGAGGACGCGGGTCGTGTTTCCGCCGGTGGGACCTGGGCTGCTCCGGTCGCTGCAGGCGACGAGGAGCACGAGCAGTGCGACCGTGTGCCTGACGGACAGGTGCGCCGGCATGGAGTGCCTCGCTGTCGATGATTGGAGACGAGCCGCTACCAGGCCCCTACGAGCCGTGCGGCCAGGAGTTCTGACTCCACGAACATGGCTGCCTCCCGTGGCCCGAGCGTGACTTGGCGGGCAGATGTGAATAATTTCACAAGGTGACATCTCCCCCGAGGCCCTGACGCATGCCCGATCTGCTCGCCGCCCGCAGCCAGATGGCGATGTCGCTCGCCTTCCACATCATCTTCGCGGTGGTGGGCATCGGCATGCCGGTGCTCATGGTGGTCGCCGAGCAGCGCTATCGGAGCACGGGCGACCGGATCTGCCTCGAGCTGGCCAAGCGCTGGGCCAGGGGCACCGCCATCCTGTTCGCCGTCGGCGCCGTGTCCGGCACGGTGCTCTCGTTCGAGCTGGGCCTCCTCTGGCCCGGCTTCATGGAGTTCGCCGGCCCGGTGATCGGCATGCCGTTCTCGCTCGAGGGATTCGCCTTCTTCACCGAGGCGATCTTCCTCGGGATCTACCTCTACGGCTGGGACCGGATCTCGCCGCGCGCCCATCTCTGGGCGGGCATCCTGGTGGCGGTGAGCGGGGCCGCGTCGGGCATCTTCGTCGTGATCGCCAACGCGTGGATGAACGCCCCGACGGGCTTCGACATCGTGAACGGACGCATCGCCAACGTCGATCCGATCGCCGGCATGCTGAACCCGATGGCGTTCCAGCAGACGCTGCACATGACGCTGGCGTCGTACGCCGCCACGGGGCTGGCGGTCGCCGGCATCCATGCGTTCCTGCTGCTCATCGATCCGCACAACGCGTTCCACCGGCGCGCGCTGTCCGTCGCGCTGCTGGTGGGCGCGCCCGCGGCCGTGCTGCAGCCGATCTCCGGCGACCTGAGCGCCCGCGCGGTCGCCGAGTACCAGCCGGCCAAGCTGGCCGCGATGGAGACGCACTTCGAGACCGGGCGGCGGGTGCCGCTCGTGATCGGCGGCTGGCCCGACATGGCCACCGGCCAGACCAGGTACGCGCTCCGGATTCCCGGCGGGCTCTCGTTCCTCGCGTTCCACGACGTCGACGCCGAGGTGAAGGGACTGGATCAAGTCCCGCGCGCGGACTGGCCGAACGTCCCGATCGTCCATATCGCCTTCCAGCTCATGGTCGGCCTCGGCACGTTCATGGCGCTCGTCGGCGTCTGGGCCGGCGTCGCTTGCGTTCCGGCGCCGCGACCTGTGCGCCAGCACCTGGTTCCTCCGCGCGCTCGCGCTCGCGGCGCCGATGGGCTTCATCGCCATCGAGGCGGGGTGGACGGTGACGGAGGTCGGGCGGCAGCCGTGGATCGTCTACGGCGTGCTCCGGACGGCCGACGCGGTGACGCCGATGCCGGGCCTCATCGTGCCGTTCCTCGGCTTCACCGCGCTCTACTGCTTTCTCGGTGCAATCGTGGCCTGGCTGCTCTATCGCCAGATCATCCGGAGCCCGCGCGACACCGAATGGAGCCGGGTGTACGCGCCGGCGGGGCTGCGCCGTGCCGTCTGACATCGCGCTTCCCGGAGATCCTGGCCGGGGTGATCGCCGGCTCCCTCAACGCGTACGTGCTGTTCGGCGGCGCCGACTTCGGCGGCGGGGTGTGGGACCTGCTCGCGACCGGGCCGCGGCGCGATCGCCAGCGCGAGGTGATCAGCCACGCCATCGGGCCGATCTGGGAGGCCAACCACGTCTGGCTGATCCTGGCGATCGTCCTCACCTTCTCCTGCTTCCCGGCGGTGTTCGCGCGGCTCGGCACCGTGCTCCACATTCCGCTCTCACTCATGCTGGTGGGCATCGTGCTCCGCGGGTCGGCGTTCACCTTCCGCACCTACGACGACCAGCACGACGCGGTCCAGCGGCGCTGGGGGCGGATCTTCGCCGGCGCGAGCCTGGTCACTCCCGTGCTGCTCGGCGTGTGCATCGGTGCCGTCGCCTCGGGCCACGCCGGCCCGGTGCCCGCGGTCGGTGATTTCGCCGACCGGTTCGTCGACCCGTGGCTCACACCGTTCAGTCTGGCCGTGGGGCTGATGGCGCTCGCGCTCTTTGCCCACCTGGCGGCGGTCTTCCTCACGCTCGAGTCCGACGACCCCGCGCTCATCGAGGACTTCCGGGCGCGGGCGCTCTGGTCGGGCGCGGCGCTCTTTCTCGTGGCGTTCGGCACGCTGTTCATCGCGCCGGAGCAGGCGCCGCTGATGGGGGTGGGACTGCTGGTCTCGCGCTGGTCGTTCCCGTTTCACCTCGCCACCGGTCTCGCGGCCATCGCGGTACTGGCGGCGCTCTGGTGGAGGCGCTACCATCTGGCGCGGGTGGCGGTGGGACTGCAGGTGTCGCTGATTGTCTGGGGTTGGGCGGTGTCGCAATACCCCTACCTGGTTCCGCCTGACCTGTCGATCCGCGGCGCGGCCGCCCCGGCCGCCACGCTCCGGCTGGTGCTGATCGCCCTCGGGCTCGGGATCGTGGTGCTGCTGCCGTCGCTCGTCTACCTGTTCCGCGTGTTCAAGGCCGCGCCGAGCCATTCGGTGCGCGGGCCGGAGGGAGGGCACTGATGGAAGACCTTCGCGTGAGCACCGAGCGCCTCGAGCTGGCGCCGCTGACGCTGAACGAGATCGAGGCGCTGATCGCGGGCGACGGTGCCCGCCTCCGCGAGCTGACCGGCGTGCTCTTCCCCCGCCCCGCCGCCCCGCCTCCCTACATGGCCGACCCCCTGCCGACGGTGCGCGAGCGCCTGCGCGCGCACCCGGACGAAGCCCGGTGGTGGAACTGGCTCATCTTCGAGCGGGAGACGAAGCGCGCGGTCGGGTCGGTATCCTTCGGCGGGCCGCCCGACGAATCGGGCGCGGTGCTGATCGGCTACGCGATGTACGAGCAGTTCGAGGGCCATGGCTACGCGACCGAGGTGGTACGGGCCATGATCGCCTGGGCATTCCAGCAGCCGGGCGTGAAGCAGGTCCGCACGCTCGCGCCGGTATGGAACACGCCGGCGCTCAGGGTGGCGGAGAACGTGGGGATGCGGCCGGTGGCTGCCGACGAGGACGACGACGTCGGCGAGGTGCTGGTCTACGCCCTCAGCGCTCCAGCATCCGTCGGATCGGCCTGATCAGCAGCGCGAGGATCACGGCGGCCGCCAGCGCGGTGGCCGTGACGAGTGCCGAAGAGCGTCGGCAGCGGCACCGTCTCGTAGACGCTCGCCGCCGATGCCCGCCAGGATAGTTCCCCACCGCAGATCGCCAGGAACCAGACGCCCATGACCAGTCCTGCGATGCGCGCGGGCGCCAGCTTGCTCATGGCGCTCAGCCCACCGGGCTGAGGCAGAGCTCGCCCGCGTCTGGAACAGGTAGGAGAGCACCAGCCACATCGGGCTCACCCGCGCGCCGCCCGACCGCAGCCGAGGCCGCCCCGACCATCAGCGCGAAGCGCGAGGCGAGGAACAGGAGACGCGATGGCAAACTTGGCCGGGCTGGAGGGGTTCGCGGGTCCCCAGCCGGAGCCAGATCACCCCGAACAGGGGCGCGAAGAGTGATGATGAACAGCGGCGGCAGCGACTGGTACCAGGCTGGCCGGAAACGCGTGGCCGAGGATCCGAGTTGTCGACGCTCCGCTCGGCGAAGAGGTTGAGCGTGGAGCCCGCCTGCTCGTAGGCCATCCAGAAGACCGAGGCCGCCACGAAGAGCACGTGATCACGCACCAGCCGCTTCCGCTCCTCGCGCGTCCAATCCGCCGCTCAGGAACAGCCAGGCAAAGAACGCCACGGTGATGCCCAGCAGCACCCACTTGAAGTTGCTGGCGATACGCATCCACATCGAGGGTGACCACGGCACCGCTGGCGACCAGCGCGACGGCCACGACGATGACGCCCGCCGTGACGAGGTCCCGACCAGCCGCACCTCGCGGTCCACCCGGGCCGCGGCCACGGGGTCGCTCGGCCGGACGGGCCGAAGCAGCGCCGGCGACAGGTCCTTCCCCCGAACCAGTACTGGATCAGGCCGCAGAGCATGCCCACCGCGGCCGCGCCGAAGCCCCAGTGCCAGGACGCGTCGGCCCCGAAGCCCGCCGACGCGAGGATCCCGCGGAAGCCCTCGCTCTGCGCCAGCCACCCGGTGATCAGCGGCGCGATGAACGCGCCCGTGGTTGATGCCCATGTAGTAGATCGAGTATCCCGCGTCCCGTCGCACGTCGTCGGGCCCGTAGAGCTGCCGACCAGCGCGCTCACATTGGGCTTGAGCAGCCCGGTGCCGACCGAGATCAGCACGAGTCCCAGGTAGAACGTGGTGATCGACGGCATCGCGAGGCAGATGTGGCCGCTCATGATGATCACGCCGCCGACGAACACGGTCCGGCGGAGACCGAGCACGCGGTCGGCCATCCAGCCGCCGGGCAATGAGAGCAGGTAGACCGAGCTCACGTACAGCGCGTAAATCGGCCCGGCCTTGGCGGTATCGAAGCCGAGCCCGCCCGCCGCCGCCGGAGTCGTCATGAAGAGGATGAGCAGGGCGCGCATGCCGTAGTAGCTGAAGCGCTCCCACATCTCGGTGAAGAACAGCGTCGAGAGCCCGCGCGGGTGGCCGAAGAAGCGGGTATCGAGCGGCGCGGTCTCGGCGGCGGGGCGAGGCGGGGTGGCGGTGGCCAAGGAGTGTCCCTTCGGAGTTTCGTTAATGGGTGACGCGAGTCACGTCTTTCGCTCTTCTTCAGAATATCCTCCAGCACCACCCGATCGATCTTCCCATCCATCCGCACCCGCACGTCGTAATTCTCCCAATACATGAAGTTCTTCAACGCCTCCAGAAAGACCGGCGTCGCCGACCCCTGCGCCTTGCTCAGCCACTTCTCGGGCTGCTTCACCGGCTCGGCCAGCAGGATCGGCTCGAGCTGCGCCACGATCGCGGGCGTGATCGGCATCAGGTCCCGCGGCTCGCTCGGGAAGAAGTGCAGCTTGTGCAGCGCCAGCAGCCGCTCCAGTTCGGCGATCGGATCGACCGCGTCGTACACCCGGATGTCGACGAAGCGGTCGTTCGGCGCCGAGGTAGCCGCCGTTCTTCCGGACTACGAGGAGCGCCGCGCTCTGCATGCCGCGCTTGTCACCTCCGCCGGCCTGGCCGGCCTTGAGCGCCGTCATCAGCCGGTCCGCGAGGCTGCCCCGGCTCCGCTCGAAGGCCTCGGCCAGGTTCTTCACGGTCTGGTCCGACACCATGATGTTCGCCTGGGCCGTATAGCCGTGCCCCACGATCACCTGCCCCTTTCCGCCGGGGACGTTGCCGGCGCCCGAAGGCGCACCGACCCGACCGCCGGCCCAGTCGAAGGTGCGGGTGCCGGTGAAGCTGGCCGCGTTTCCGTGCGCGTCGACGACCCCGACCTGCCGGTCCTGCAGCATGGTGTCGGTCCGCATCACAATCCGGAGCGCCTCTTCCGCCGTGGCGCCCTGGGCCATGAGATCGAGCCCGCGCTCGCCGTAGGCGGTGTTACCCAGGCTCTGCGTCGCCACCGCCCCCACCCCGGCGCGGCCCCACGGCACGATTCCGCCCACGTTCGGGAACTTCGACTGGACCGCGACACCCAGGTCGCCCGTGACCGAATCGTAGGCCACGATGCTGTAGGTGTGGGCGAGCTTCTCGAAATGGGCGGGGGCGACGACGGGCTGCTGGGCGGGAAGCGCGGTAGGACGTGAGGCGGTCATGGATGCGGCTTGGAGCACGACGATACCCGCGAGACGATACGCCCCGGTACAGCCGGTCCATCGCCGCATGCGCGTCTCTCCGCTCATAGTTTTCCGAGCTTCTTCTTGAGATAGGCGAGCTGCGCCTCGATCGCGCTCTCGCGTCGCTGCCGGTCGGCATCGGCCTGCGTGCGCGCGTCCTCGTCGGGGCGCACGGCGCCGGCCGATTCCAGGTCCCGCCACGCCGCGGAGATCGACTCCGAGGGCTGGCCCGCGGTCGCGCGCTGGGCCTCCACGGCTCATCTCGGCGAGCTCGCGCTCGGCCAGCACGAGCTCGTCCCGCTGCACCAGGATCTTCCGCTCGAGCACGGCGACCCGCTCGCGATGGCGGACCGCGTATCGCTCGGCGACGGCCACCGTCTCGGGATCGGGGACCGCCGCGGCCAGCCGGCCCCGTCGCTCCGCGTCCTCGAGCTGCTTTCGCTCCGCCGCGAGCTCGCGCTCGGTCGCCGCGAGCGCGTCGCGCATGGTGCCGACCCCGAGCTTGCCCTCGAGCAGTGCCTCGCGCAGGCCGGCGGCGTAGGCTCGCGGGTCGCTCTTCGCGCCGTCGCGCAGGAGCTGCTCCAGTCGCGCTTTCAGACCGTCGAGCACGGCCGCACTCGTCCCGGCATCGATGACTCCTCGGGGAATGGCCCGGCCACGAAGGGGCGCGGGCCGGCCGCCGGAGGGCGGCCGAAGCAGTTGGGAAATCGAATGGTAGGACCCCCGCCGGAGACCGTCAAGCGAGCGGGGCTTCCCGCCCTGCGGGCACCGGGGTAGCCTACCACCGAAGGCCCACGAGGAGAGGAGTTCCATGTCGTCCGAGAGCTGCAGCGTCTGCGCGGAGGTGGCCGGCCGGATCACTGCCCCCGGCGGCGTGGTCTACCGGAACGAGTGGTGGGAGGTGGCCCATCACACCGGCCCGCAGACCGATCCGGGAGAGCTGATCGTGAAGCTCCGCCGTCACGCCGAGTCTCTGGCGGAGCTCACGCCGGCCGAGTCGGCCGCGCTGGGGCCGGTGCTCCGGTCCGCCGTGGCCGCGGTCGAGCGCGTCGTGCGGCCCGAGCGCGTCTACGTCGCCTCGTACGGCGAGCGCGTGCGCCACGTCCACTTCTTCCTCCTGCCCCGCACGACCAGCCTCCCGGCCGGCCACGTGACCTCGGACCTCTACCGCCGGGGACGCACCCTGCTCCGCCGGCTGGGCGTGCTCCGCAATCCATCCGCCGCGGCCCGCGCCGATGCCGCGGCCCGCCTGCGCGACGACGACGCGTGGAAGACGTCGAGCACCTGATCCTCGGCGCGGGCCCGGCGGGACTCCGCGCGGCGCAGGTCCTCGCCCAGGCCGGGCGCGAGGTCCTGGTGCTCGAGAAGCATGCGGAGATCGGACCGAAGACCTGCGCCGGCGGCCTCACGGGCAAGACGATGCGCGAGCTGGCGCCGCTCGGGCTGCCACCGGACGCGACGCTCGCCAGCATTGGCCACGTGGCCTTTGCTGGTGGCCGGCACGTCGTGCTCGACCCCGAGCTGACGCTGGTGCACACGATCGCACGGCGGGACCTCGGCCGGTATCAGCTCCAGTGGGCCCGCGCCGCGGGGGCGACGGTGCGGGCGGGTGCCCCGGCGAGCGACATCGATCTCCGGGAGCGCACCGTGCGGGCAGGCGGCCGCCGGATCCGATGGCGCCACCTGATCGGCGCCGACGGCGCCGACTCGGCCGTCCGCCGCGCCCTTGGCCTTCCGTCCCCGCGGACCTATTTCGCCGCCGAGTACAACGTTCCGGGCCTGCGGCTCGAGCCGCTCAGGATCGAATGCGACCCGGGCGCGATCGCCAACGGCTATTTCTGGGTCTTTCCTCACCGGGCCTACACATCGGTCGGTGCCGTCGCGCCCAAGCGCGTCGTCGCGCCGGCCACGCTCCGGCGCTATCTCGACGGCCGCTGTGAAGGGCTCGGCGTCACCCGCGAGGATGTGCCATTCGAGGGAGCGACACTCGAGGTGGCGTATCACGGCTGCCACTTCCCCGGAGGCGTGCATCTGGCCGGGGATGCGGCCGGCGTCATCTCTTCCCTCACCGCGGAGGGGATCTACGCCGCGCTCGTCACCGGCGAGGAGGTCGCGCGCACGATCCTCGAGCCGCGCGCACCGGCTCCCAAGACCACGAGCTGGCTTCGGACCAAGCGGTGGCACGACCGGCTCTCCCGCTGGCTGGCCCGGCCGGCGACCCGGGACCGGACCTTCGGCCTGTTCGCGAGCGTTGCCGAGACGCGTTGGCTCAGGCGGCCGCTCGCCTCCTGGCTGCTCAACGGGTGACGAGCCTCTCGCGACGGTTCGGCGAGCTCCTCCGCCGCCTGGGCGCCGCGGGTGACCCCCAGCCACTCGCCAACGCCGTCCTGGCGGCCTGGGCCGAGCCGGACCGCCGATACCACGATCTCGATCATCTGCGCGACTGCCTGGCGGAGCTCGATCGCGCACCCGCGGACGGCGCCGACCGTGACCGTGTGGAGGCGGCACTCTGGTTTCACGATGCGATCTACGATCCGCGAGCCGACGACAACGAGGCTCGCAGCGCCGAATGGGCTCGCCGCGCGCTGGCCGAGCTCGGCGTTCCGTCCGCGGTGGCGGATGATGTCGCCCGCCTCGTCGGGCTCACCCGCCATACCGATCCCGCACCCGATCCCTCCGGCCGGCTCCTGTGCGACATCGACCTGGCGATTCTGGGCCGCGAGCCGGAGGCGTTCGACGCCTACGACCGCCGAGATCCGGGAGGAGTACGCCTGGGTCCCCGAGCCCGACTTCCGCGCCGCGCGAGCCGGCGTGCTGGCGGGCCTGCTCGCCCGAACCCCGCTGTATCAGACTGAACACTTCCGCCGCCGTTACGAGACCGTTGCCCGGACGAACCTGGACCGCGCCCTGGAAAGGCTCGCGCCACGGCGCGACGTGACGGGCGTCACGTCCGGCATGCCTGGTCGGGTTTAGCTTCGCGGCTTGGACCTGGTGGGGGACGGGGGGACAATTCACTTCAACGGTGGTGCCGCGCGGTGCCGCCCATGGGAGACTGACCATGAAGCGCTCATCGACATTCCTGTTGGCCGCCATGACGGCCTTGGGGCTCGCGGCGTGTAACCCGCCGAAGAGCGACACGGGGCGACGACCGGCGGCACCGGCTCGGAATCCGGCGCCATGCCGGCCGATACGTCGACCATGAGTACGCCGGCGCCCGGCGCCGCCACGGATACGGGCATGGCCAAGACCGATACGGCCATGAAGATGGATTCGACCAAGAAGTAAGCTACGCTCGCTCACGAGCTCGACGGGGGCCTGCCGCTTGGCAGGCCCCCGTCGATTATCTTTTCCCCATGCCGATCCGGCGCATCCTCCCGTTGCTGATGCTCGCCGCGGCCTGCGGCAAGACCGCGGAGCGTGGCAACGCCGCCTGTGGCCTGGCCGCGCTCGCCGGGCCCACCGCCCTGCTCACGCAGTTCAGCGTGCCTCGCCAGACCCTGAGCAAGCCACCGGCGAAGCTGCCCGAGCGCCTGGTGGCGCGGGTCGTTGCCGGGCCGGCGCTCCCCGCCATCGTGGGGCGGTCCGACTCGCTCCTGGTGATCGGTGTCGAGGGAACCGTGCCGGCCAGCATCAAGCCCGGCTACGGGGTGCTGGTGCTCGACACCGCCGAGCAGCCGCGCGGCGTCATGCTGTACGAGGGCCGCGCGGTCGAAGGGGCGCCGACGATCGGCACCGTGAGCCTGGGCTCGGAGACGCTGCCTTTGATCGGCATCGCGCTGGACCCCGCCCGCATCGAAGACCCGCACTGCCCGTTCTTCCCCGACTCGGTGCTGCCGTGAGCGCGCCGCGGATCGCGGTCGGCGGCGTGGTGCGTACCTGGGACGCCGCCGAGCGGACGGGAGTGAACGGGGCCTATGTGCGCTCGGTGCTCGCGGCGGGCGGGGTGCCGATCATCCTGTCGCCCATCCTGGGACCGTCCTTCGCCATGCGGGCGCTCGACGGCGCGGACGGGCTCCTGCTCACCGGGGGCGAGGATATCCATCCCGCCTGGTACGGCGCGGAGCCGTCGCCCCATCTCTATCCGCCGGATCGGGAGCGGGACCTGTTCGAGCTCGCGCTGTTCGCCACCGCGCGCCAGCGCGAGCTCCCGATCCTGGGCATCTGCCGGGGCATCCAGCTGATCAACGTCGCGCTCGGCGGCACCCTGTTCCAGGATCTTCCGTCGGAGCGCCCCGGCCCGGTGGCCCACGACCCCGGCGGCGCTCGGGACTCGCGGTCCCATGAGGTCCGGCTCCAGGAAGGCAGCCGCGCCGCCCGCGCCCTCGGGCGTACGGCGTTCAGCGTGAACTCGTTCCATCACCAGGCGGTGGATCGGCTGGGCGGCGGGCTGGTCGCGTCGGGCTGGAGCGCGGACGGGTTGATCGAGGCGGTGGAGTCGCCGGCGGAGGCGCCGTGGCTGCTGGCGGTGCAGTGGCACCCGGAGGAAATGCACGCGGAAGGGGCGGCGCCGGAGCGCGGGCTGTTCCGGGCGCTGGTGGAGGCGGCGAGCGGCAGGTCCTGTCGAGCGCGTCATCCTGAGCGGAGCGCGGGTCGACCCTAGTGCGCCCCGAGCTGCCGGAGAATCCGGTCCGGCGTGCACGCGCTCGGGAACAGCAGCCGGTCGCTCAGGCCGTTGAGCGCGCTCCGCACCGAGGGAAACCGCTCGGCCGCCGTCCGGAGCACATCACCGAGCCCGTACTCGCTCGCGAGCGCGTGGTCCGACGCCATGCCGAACCCTCGGCGGCCGAGCGTGTCGTAGTAGGTGACGTCGGGACCCGCTTTGCGCAGGTGGCGGGCCGCGATATAATCGGGAAAGAGACCGGCGAGCCAGAGGGCATAGTTGCCCAGGTGCAGCATGACGCGGAAGCGGCGGTCGCCGGCGCTCGTCTCCAGGTCCGCCAGGATATCCACGAGGTAGCGGTGCTGCTGGTCGTCGTGCCAGTCGACGCGCCAGGCGCGGTCGCGCTGGCCGAAATCGAGGAGCAGGGCCGAGAGGTAGTCGGCCAGCTCGCGGTCGTCGACGCCGGCCTTCCGGAGCGCATGCCGGACCACGACGTAGAAGAACAACGCCTCCGACGGGACGAGCATCGATCGCACCGTCAGCAGCCGTTCGAGCAGCTCGGGCGTATCCAGCAGCGGATCCGGCCCTTCCGTCGCCAGCCGCCGCTCGTGAGAGGCCCGCCGATGCGCGGAGCCGCGGCTCAGTAGCAGGATCACCAGCTGCAGGTCTGCCGCGGTCAGGCGGCCTCGCGTATTCGGCCGGATCATGGTCAATCCTCCTTCCGCCAATCTCGCCGTATCCGCCACGACGGACGACCTGGCACTCCTTCGCCAGGTCACCGCTTTCGGTCAGGAGCTGGCCGGAACCCTCCGGCGCGCCTCCGTCATCGACCTGCTGCTGCGGCACATCAGGGAAAGTCTCTCGCCCACCGAGATCGCCCTCACCCTCTTCCACCGTGACGCCGACGCGCACGACTTCGTGCACGCCTGGCCCACCGGCCGGCCCGACCGCCGGCCGCTGCTCCAGCTCATCGAGCGGCGTGGAGCGCTCATCCTGCCCGACGGCCTCGATCAGCTGGTCGCCGACGGCGACCTTCCCGTCCAGGACGACCTCGCGGGCTCGTGGCTGCTCGCGCCGTTCGTCGCGCGCGGCCGTGTCACCGGGGCGGTGGCCATCCGGGGCGAGCCCGGGCGCTTCGGCTCCACCTCGCTCTGGCTGCTCGAAGGCCTCGTCTCCCAGGCCAGCATCGCGCTCGAGAGTGCCCGGCTCGTGGACCTCCACGACGACGGGCGCCGCTCCTGGCAGGAGGTGGTCGACGCCATCTCTCCCGCCCTCTGCATCGTGGACCGTGGAGGACGGATCCGCCGGGCCAACCGTGCCTTTGCCGATCTGGTGAATGCGCCGCCCGCGAGCCTGATCGGACGCCCCTGGCAGGCGTTCGTGCCGCCCGAGTGGGCCGCCGAGCTGCAGCGGGCCCTGGAACAGCAAGGAGCGGGCCGCGAGGTGGACCTGCGCACCGGCGAGCAGACGTATGCGGTTACCGCCGTGCCGATTACCAGTACCGACCGCTCCGCCCTCGTGCTCCTGTTCGATGATCAGACGGAGCGGCGGCGATTGCAAGACCAGCTCATCCAGTCGGAAAAAATGTCGGCCATCGGCCAGCTCATCGCCGGCATCGCGCACGACCTCAACAACCCGCTCGCCTCGGTCGTCGGCTTCGCCGATTTCCTGGGCGAAGTGCCCAACGTGCCGCCCTCGCTGCGCGAGCCCCTCACGGTCATCCGCGAGGAGGCCGAGCGCGCGTCGAACATCGTCAAGAACCTCCTGAGCTTCGCGCGGAAGCAGGAGCATCAACGCCGCCCCACCGCTCTCCGGCCACTGCTGGACGCCACGTTCGTTCTGCTCCGGAACCAGCTCATGGCCCACCGCGTCGAGGCGCAGATCGAGGTCGAGCCCGACCTGCCGATGCCCGACATCGACCCGAACCAGATTCAGCAGGTCTTCGTCAACCTGCTCAACAACGCCTCCCAGGCGGTGGCGAGCACCGGCCGGCCGGGCCGCGTGCTCGTCCGCGCCCGGCGCTGGCTCGACGGCGTTGCCATCGAGGTGATCGACGACGGGCCGGGAATGTCGGAGGCGCTCGCCGCCCAGGTGTTCGAGCCCTTCTTCACCACCAAGCCGGAGGGCGAGGGCACCGGGCTCGGCCTCTCGATCAGCCAGGGCATCGTGCGCGAGCACGGCGGCCGCATCATGCTCTCCACCGAGGAGGGCCGCGGCTCGACCTTCACCGTGCAGCTGCCGCTGTCCACCCGTCCCCCCGCGCCGACCCCGGACGCCGGCGTCGGTACTTCAACTAAACGCCTTCGGGTCCTCGTCGTCGACGACGAGCCTCACATTCTGCACTACATGCACGCCACACTCGAGGCGTGGGGCCACGTACCCGTGGTGGCGCGGAACGGGCGCGAGGCGCTCGAATTGGCCGACCGCGAGCGCTTCGACCTCGTCATCTCGGATCTCCGCATGCCCGAGCTCGGTGGCCGCGAGCTCTACGAGGAGCTGGTGCGCCGCCACCCTGCCCTCGCCGCCCGCCTGGTCTTCAGCACCGGCGACACGGTCCGCGGGGACACCCTCGCCTTCCTCGAGAGCCTGGACCGCCCCTACCTCCACAAACCCTTCAGTCTCGCCGAGCTCAGGACCCTGCTGGCAGCGGTGGCCCGGGAGGCGTGACGGTTCGCGTCGTCCACGTCGCGTCGGGACGCGAGTGGCGAGGCGGGCAGCGCCAGGTCTGGCTGCTCGCGCGCGAGCTGGCGCGGCTGGGCGACATCGAGCAGGTCGTGGTCACCGGCGCCGGGAGCGAGCTGGCCACCCGACTCGTGCGCGACGGCATCCGCGTGCACCCGGTCCCCTGGTCCGCCGGGCTGGACCCGCGCGCGCTGCCCGGCCTCCTCGCCGAGCTTCGGTCCCGCCGGCACTCTGGTCCACGCGCACGACGCGCACGCCGCGCGGATCGCCGGGCTGGCGGCGCGGCTCGTCGGGAGGAAGCTCATCGTCACCCGCCGGGTCGAGCTGCCGCTCCGCCGGCTTGGTGCCTTGGCGCGTGCCGATCGGGTCATCGCCGATCTCACAGGCGGTGGCGGACGTTCTGATGGCCGGCGGCATTCCGGGCGAGCGGGTCACCGTGGTCCACTCAGGCATCCCGCTCGACGAGGTCCGGCGCACGCCCCGGCTCGGCATTCGCGAGCGGCTCGGGCTGGCGGCCGAGCACGTCGATCGCCGCCAGCGTCGGCGCCCTGACCGCGGAGAAGGATCACGCGAGCCTGCTTCGTGCCGCCGCCCGCGCTGGCGGGACGCTTTCCGTCCCTCCATTGGGTCGTTGCCGGGGAGGGGCGGGAGCGGCCCACGCTGGAGCGGCTCGGTCGTTAGCTGGGGCTGGAAGGCCGCGTCCACCTGCTGGGTCACCTGGATGATCCGGCCCGGCTGATTGCCGATGCGGACGTTTACGTCTCCAGCTCGCTCCATGAGGGGCTGGGTACCTCGGTGCTCGAAGCCCTGGCCCTTGGCACCCCGGTTGCGTCTACCAGCACGGGCGGGTCCCGGGAGATGTTGCATGACGGCGCAGGAGTGCTCGACTCCGACCGGGAGATCCCGACGCGCTTGCCGATGCCGTCGCCCGACTCCTGACGGATGCAGAGCTTCGACGGTCGGTCGTCGAGCAGGGCACCGAGGCGGTCGAGCATTTCACGCCGGCGTGCATGGCAGAGGGCGTCCGATCGGTGTATCGTTCGTGCGTCTCATTCCCTTGACGGATCATGATTTACGTTTGCATTCCCAGCTACGACGAGGCCCCCACGGTGGGGCTGCTCCTCTGGAAGATCCGGCAGGTGTTTGCCGCGTTCCCGCGCGAGTACCAGCTCCTCGTCCTCGACGACGGCTCCGACGACACCACCCCGGAGGTCCTCGAGCCCTACGCCCGCGTGCTGCCGCTGACGGTCATCCGCCACCCGGAGCGGCGGGGCTACGCCGCGTCGGTCGAGGCGCTCCTTCGGAAGGCGGTCGATCTCACCGACCGTCCGAAACGCGACGCGGCGATCCTCATGCACGCCGACTTCACCCACAACACCCAGACCATTCCCGACCTCGTCCGGCGCATCGAGAGCGGCGCCGATCTCGTCGTGGCCGAGGGGCGCCTCGAGGGCGAGACCTCTCGCGCCCGCGCGCTGGTGCGCCGCCACGCATCGGCGCTGCTGCGGGGCATCGTCACGGTACCCGGCGTTCGGGACCTGGTCTCCGGCTTCGCGGCGATGCGCCTGGTGGCGCTCCGGAACGCGATCAGGAGCCAGCCGGAGCGGCTGCTCGTGACCGATGGCTGGGCGGCGAACGCGGAGCTCTACTGGCGGGCGGGACGGTATTCCCGGCGCATCGAAGTGGTGACTTCGCTCGAGCGGCACGACCTCCGGAGCCGGCCGTCGCGCGCCGAGGCGTGGTCCACGCTCGCCGCGCTGTGGGCCGCGCGCCGGGCTCTCCGGGCCTCGCCGGTCCCGCCGGGAGCGCTCGAGCCCGCGCCCCGGCGGGAGGTCGAGGCCGAGGCGGTCTCGTCTTGAGCGCGCTCCTGCTGACGATCGCGCTGCTCCAGGGCGCGGCCCCGAGCGCGCCACAGAGTGCGGCTCAAGGCTCACCGCCGCGGCCGCCGGTGCCGGCCTATCCGTGGGCCGTCGGCGAGACGCTGACGTACTCCGCCAAGCTCGGGATGCTCTCGCTCGGTAGTGGCACGCTCGAGGTAGCACGGATCGACACCGTGCGGGGAACGGAGTCGTTCCGGTTCCGGTTCCGGCTGGTGGGGAAGACCATCATCTACTCGCTCGACGACGTGCTCGAGTCCTACGTCGGCACCCACGATCTCATCTCGCGCCGCTTCGTGCAGGACTTTACCGAGAACGACAAGCCGAAGCACCGGCGGTACGAGATCTTTCCAGACTCCGGCTTCTTCCTCGAGGAGGGGCACCCCGAGCGCAAGCCCACGCCGGCCGAGCCGCTCGACGATGCGGCCTTCTTCTATTTCGTGCGCGTCACGCCGCTCGAGGTCGGCAAGAAGTACGTCTATCAGCGGTATTTCCGGAAAGAGAAGAACCCCGTCACCATCGAGGTGACGAAACGCGAGAAGCTGGAGCTGCCCGACGGCAGCACGGTCGACTGCCTGGTGCTCCACCCGGTGATCGACACCAAGGGCATGTTCTCCAAGCGGTCGGAGACGCGAATCTGGCTCACGGATGACGCGCGTCGGCTGCCGGTGCAGATCCGGAGCAAGTTCCCCTTCGGCACCATCACGCTCCGTCTGAGGCAGATGGTCCTGCCACCCGCGACGACCGCCTCGGGCCGCTAGGAGTGCCCTACCGCGAGGCGGACCTGAGCCGCGTCACCACGGTCCCCGTCGCGGGGCGTCGCAACAAGCTGGACCCTTCGCTCCTCGCGGCGCCGCCCGCCGCCGATCGCTCGTTCGCCGCCTTCCTCGCCGCCCTTCCCGATGTGCTCGCCGCGCGGGACCTGCGCGCCGTCATCGCCGGCGTGGCCGCCGCGGCTCGCGGCGGCCACGGTGTCGTCCTGCTCGTCGGGGGACACGTGGTGAAGGTCGGGCTCGGGCCGCTCGTGCGCACGCTGATCGCGCGCGGCGTCGTCACCCACGTCGCGTTCAACGGCGCGGCGGCGATCCACGACTTCGAGCTCGCCGCCTATGGCGGCACCAGCGAAGACGTGGAAACCGGGCTGGCCGACGGCAGCTTCGGCATGGCGGAGGAGACGGGGGCGGAGATGAATGCCGCCATCACCGCCGCCGCGCGGGGCGACCAGGGCATGGGCGAAGGGCTCGCGCAGGCGCTGGCCGCGCGGACGCCGCTCCCAGGCCGTGAGGCGTCGATCCTGCTCGCGGCCCATGAGCGCGGCGTGCCGGTGACGGTGCATGCGGCCATCGGCGCCGAAATCATCCATCAGCATCCCGCCGCCGACGGCGCCGCCCTCGGTGCCACCAGCCACCGCGACTTCCGCCGGCTGGCGGGCTCACTGCCCACGCTCGACCGGGGCGGCGCGGTGCTCAACCTGGGGAGCGCCGTCGTACTGCCCGAGGTCTTCCTCAAGGCGCTCACCATCGCGCGCAACCTCGGTGGCGGCCGGCCCACCCACTTCCTCGCCGCCGACTTCGACATGCAGCGGCACTACCGGCCGCGACTGAACGTGGTGCAGCGGCCTACGCGCGCGGGCGGCGAGGGCTACCTGCTCACCGGGCACCACGAGCTGCTGCTGCCGCTGCTGGTGTGGGGGGTGTTGGAGGAGTTGGGGGAGGGGTGACGGGCGGACAGGCGGACGGGCGGTCAGGCGGTCAGGCGGTCAGGCGGGCGGGTGAAAGACGGAGATCTGGAGAATCGGAGCTCGTCATCCCGAGCGCAGCGAGGGATCTTGCTCGGCCGAACTCGAACTTCGGCAGAGGGTCCCTCGCTACGCTCGGGATGACGGTACACTGACCGCCTGACCGCCTGCCCGCCTTACACCGCCGGCCGCCCCGCGATCATCTCCCGGAGCCGAGCCGCCGTGTTCGGCGCGATGAGCTTCAGGATCAGGTAGATCACAAAGCCGATGAAGGCGAACCAGGCGATCGTCAGCAGCAGCCCGATCAGCAGACCGAACAGGCCCAGAAAGATCTTGAACAGGAAGACCGCGATAACGGCGAAGATCGCGAACCCAATCAGGCTCCGGAACATGGTAGTTTCCCTCGGGGAAGCGGGTCAGGGCGTCCTACGCGCCGACGTTTCAATTAGTTTCATAGGAATATAAGTGAGTGCGAGCTGCGATGTTATCGTCGTGGGTGGCGGGCCGGTCGGCGCGGCCTGTGCCCGGGAGCTGGCGCTCGCGGGCCGGCGGGTCCTGGTGCTCGAGCCCGGCGGCGACATCGGCCAGGGCTGGCGCGCGGCGGCCGGCATGCTGGCGCCCCAGATCGAGGCCAACGACGAGGATCCCCTCCTCGAGCTCGGCCTCGCCGGACGCGAGCTGTACTCGTCGCTCGCCCCCGCGCTGCGCGAGACGACGGGCATCGATCTCGGCCTGTGGCGAGAGGGCATCGCGTCGGTCGCGGCCAACGAGGCGGAGGCCGCGGAGCTGCGGTCCCGCTGCGCGTGGCAGCGCCAGCACGGGCACCTCGCCGACTGGCTGGACGCCGAGGAGGTGCAGGCGCGCTGGCCCTGGCTCGGCCCAACGGCGGGCGCGCTCTGGGCCGCGCGCGAAGGCGCCATCGAGCCGGAAAAGCTGGTCGACGCGCTGCTCGCCGATGCCCTGCGGCTCGGCGCCGTCATGGTGCAGGACTCGGTGACCGCGCTCGACCAGCGGGGCGACCGAATCGTTGGCGTGATCGGCCGGAGCGGACGCTATGCCGCGGGCGAGGTCGTGATCGCGGCCGGCGCCTGGTCCGGCACCGTGGAAGGCCTGCCGCGGCCGGTGGCGGTGGCGCCGGTGCGCGGCCAGATGGCCGCCCTGCCCTGGCCCGAAGGAGCCCGCCGCGCGATCGTCTACGGTCACGGCTGCTACATCGTGGCCCGGGGCGATGAGGCAATCGTCGGCTCGACGATGGAGTATGCCGGCTTCCGGCCCGAGGTGACCTCGGCGGGACTCGCGCGCGTCTTCAGCGGGATCACGGCGCTCTGTCCCACGCTCACGTCCGCGTCCGTCAAGCGGACCTGGGCCGGCCTCCGACCCGTCACGCCCGACGGATTGCCGATCATCGGCGCCGAGCCGCGCCTTCCCGGCCTCTGGTACGCGACGGGTCACGGGCGGAACGGCATTCTGCTCGCCGGCATCACCGGCCTCATCCTGCGCCAGCTCGTGACGGGCGAGCCGACGGTCGAAGCCCTCGAGGCCTTCGCGCCGACCCGGTTCTGGTCGTGGTGACGCGACACGGGAGTCGCCGACTACCGCACGGCAGAGGTCAGTAGAGCAGTAGAACGAACCTGCACCCCCTGTCGCCCGATAGCCGGCGACTACGCCCCGCCAATCCGTACCGTCGTCCAGCCAATCCCTGCAGTCTCCCAATCCTTCCGTCCGCCAGCCCTACCCTCGTCTCTTCCCTCGTTCCCCTCTTCTCCGTCTTTCCGTCCTTCCGTCCTTCCGTCCTTCCGTCCTCCCGTCCTCCCGTCCCGCCTACGCCCCCCGCCCCCACGCCGGATTCATCCCACACCGCCAGCAATCCGTTCGGCCCCGCCCGCCGTACCAGGGCTGCACCGTGGTCCGTCCCTCAACGCATCAACGCACAGGAGAAGGAACGCCATGATCATCAGACCGGTCCACCGCCGGCAGTGGGTTGCCGCAGGCGCCGCGCTCGCGCTCTGCGGCACCGCCGCGATCGCGGTCGCGCGGGCCTCCGACCACCAGGACACGCCCTTCGTGGAGCTCAATCCGAAGACCGACATGACCGACGTCTACGCCTTCGCGGGCGGATCGGGCCGCATCGTCCTCGCGATGGACACCCGCGCCTTCCTGACGCCGGCGCAGGCCAGCGACCCGGCGGAGGCGTCGTTCGACTCCGACCTGCTCTACCAGTTCAAGATCGACACCAACGGCGACGCGGTCGAAGACAAGGTCATCCAGATCTCCTTCACCGGCGAGGGCGCGAGCCAGCAGGTGGAGGTCCGCGGGCCGATCGCTCCGCCGACCGTGGGCGCGATGGAGAACACGGTGGCCGACGTGACACCGGCGGTGACCGGCGCCATCAACACCGTGCTCGGCACCGGCGGCGGCATGCAGGTCTTCGCCGGCCCGCGCGACGATCCGTTCTTCATCGACCTCGAGGCCGCGTTCTGCATCCTGCCCGATCGGCGACCGGTCCAGGGCGCGCTGTCGAGCTCCTGCGCGCTCTCGCCGAGCCAGCCGGGCACGCCGTTCTTCTTCCGTGACCCCGGCGTCAATTACGTCAACGGCTTCAACGTCAACTCGATCGTGATCGAGCTGCCCACGTCGCAGATCGAGGGCACCGCGCCCGGCAAGGTCGGCATCTGGGGCACCATCAGCCAGTGATCATCCACGCGACCCGAATCCACAAGGAGTACACGATGCAGCGAAGCACTTTCGCCCTCGCCACGCGCCGGCTGGCGCTCGCGGCGGCCGTCGCGGCGGTGGGCCTGGCGGCCACGGCGTGCAACGACGACGACAACGGCACCGGGCCGTCGATCCCGCGGATGTACAACCAGGTGCAGCGGCTCGGCAATCCGCTCGTGAGCGAGGTGCTGCTGTCCAAGCGGAGCCACCCGACGCACGGGTCGATCGGCCCCAATCAGGACGCGGCGCTCGTGGCGCCCGAGGTCGTCGACTTCCTGACCACCGTGGCGGGCCGGGATCCGGCGTACATCCAGGCGATCGCGCCGGCGCTGATTCCCGACGTTCTGGTCGTGGACACGAGCAAGGATCCGACAGGACCGTCGGGCTGGCTCACCTGGCTGCCCCAGCTCGGCGGCGGCTACGGCGGCCGCAAGCTGACCGACGACGTCGTGGACCTGGCGCTCACCGCGGTCTTCGGCGATGCCCTCGGCGACGCCGCGCACGCTACGCCCCAGCTCACCACCGACTTCGTCGGCAACGACTCGCCCAACATCACCAGCACCTTCCCCTACCTCGCGCCGCCGAACTGACGGCGCGAGGGCGCCCGGCCGCTCCGGCGGCCGGACGCTCCGGTGATCGAAAGGACTGAAGGATGCCTCGCAGAATGTGGTACGCCGCCGCGGCAGGGTTGGCCCTCGCCGGCGCCGTCGGCATCGCGGCCGCGGCCGGCCCGACCGGCCGGACGCGGTCGCCGGCTCCAGCGGTGCCGTCCGGGTCGCGGATTCGCGATCTCGACATCGAGTTCTATCGCGCCCGCGTGGCGCGCGACCCGCGGAGCGCGCGGGACTTCACCCAGCTCGCGGGACTCTATCTCCAGCGCGCCCGCGAGACGGCCGACAACGAGGACCTCGTCCGCGCGGAGGAGACCGCGCGCCATTCGCTCTCGCTCCGCCGGGGGCGGAACGAGGAGGCCTCCGGCGTGCTGGCCTCGAGCCTCCTGGGACAGCACCGGTTCACCGAAGCGCTCGAGGTCGGCCTGGATCTGCTTGCGGCGGACTCGACCTCGATCGCGGCGCGCGGCCTCGTGGCCGAGACCGAGCTCGAGCTCGGACGCTACGAGGAGGCCGGCCGGCAGTTCGGGATGCTGGCCAGTTATCAGGGCGACCTGGGCGTCGCGCCGCGGCTGGCCCGATGGGCCGAGCTCCGCGGGCGGCCCGAGGAGGCGCGGCGGCTCCTGCGCCAGGCGCGCGACGCGGCGCGCCGGCGCCACGGCATGCCGCGCGAGCAGGTCGCGTGGTTTCATCTCCGGCTCGGGGACCTGGCACTCCGGGCCGGGCAGCTCGACGAGGCCGAGCGCGAGCTCGAGGCCGGCCTCGCGATCCTTCCGGGCGACTACCGGCTGCTCGGCGCCCTGGCGCGCCTGCACGCCGTCCGGCACGACTGGCGCCGCGCGGCCGACGTGGGTGAGCTCGCCGTCTCCCGGGCGCTCGACCCCGCCACGCTCGGGCTGCTGCACGACGCCTGGGTCGCGCTCGGCGACACGGCCAAGGCCGAGGAGTACTACCGCGCGATGGCGGTCGCGGTGCTGCGCCAGCCGGGCCCGTACCATCGCGCGTGGAGCCTCTTCCTGCTCGACCACGACCGCGAGGTGCCGCGCGTCCTCGGCAACGTCGAGTCGGAGCTCCGCACCCGGCGGGACATCTACGGCTACGATCTCCTCGCCTGGGCGCTGCACAAGTCGGGGAGGGATGCCGAGGCCCGAGCGCCGATGGCGCGCGCCCTCTCGCTCGGCACGCGCGACGCGATGCTGTACTTCCACGCCGGCATGATCGACCGCTCGCTCGGCGACACGGCGTCCGCGCGTGCCCGGCTCGAGACCGCGCTCGCCATCAATCCCTCGTGGCATCCGTCGCAGCCAGCGGAAGCGCGCGCGGTGCTGGACTCCCTCACCCGGTAGGAGCGCATCGTGTCCGAGCTCATCGCCTTCGTGCACCTCGGGTTCCGCCACATCACCGACCTGGCGGCGCTCGACCACATGCTCTTCCTGCTCGCGCTCGCCGCCATCTACCGCGGGCGCGACTGGCGGGACGTGCTGTGGGTGGTCACCGCCTTCACCGTCGGGCACTCGGTCACGCTGGCGCTCGCCGTCACCGGCGCGCTCCGGCTGCCGACGCCGCTGATCGAGTTCCTGATCCCGGTCACGATCCTGGTGACCGGGCTCGAGAACATCCTGGTGCGCCGGCGCGAGCGCGCACTGCTCGGCGGCGGCTACCGGCCAGTGTTCGCCGGCGTCTTCGGGCTGGTGCACGGCGCCGGGTTCGCGAACTACCTGCAGAGCCTCTTCGTCGGGTCGATCGTCGTGCCGCTGCTTGGCTTCAATGTCGGGATCGAGCTGGGGCAGCTCGTGGTGCTGGGGCTGGCCGCGGTGGCCCTCGCCGGACTGGACCGGGCGCTCGCCCGGCTCCGCACGCCCGAGGCGACGCCGTCGGTGCTCCGCCTGCGCGTGGTGGCGGTTTCCGCCGTGGTGGTGGTCGTCGCGGCGGAGATGGCCGCCAGCCGGGCGCCCTGGTAGGATGGCCTCGCCCTGGATGGCACTGGTCGCTCTGGCGCTCGCCGGCGGGCGGGCCCACCCGATGCACACCTCGGTCACCGAGGTGGTGCAGGAGGACGCGCGGGGCCATGTGTCGATCCAGGTGCGGGTGTACGTCGACGACCTTCGGGCCGCGGTATGCCCTGCGCGAGACGGCACGGCAGGCGCGGATTCCGCCATGGCCCGCTATCTCCGGGGCACCTTCGCGCTGGCCGACCGCACGGGCCGCCCGGTCCGGCTGACCTGGACCGGTGCCGAGCCGGCGGGCGACGTGATCCTGCTCCGACTGCGGGGCGAGGTGCCGGGCGGGCTCGCCGGCGCGCGGGTGACGAGCCTGGTGCTGTGCGAGCGCTTCGAGGACCAGGTCAACGTCGTGCGCGCGGAGTACGCCGGCCGGACCACGACGTTGCTCTTCACTCGCGGCGAGACGGCCAAGGCTCTGCCGTGAGCGCGGCTGCTTGTGGACGCTCCACGATGGCGTGTAGACTCTCAACTGTTCCGAGGGTCCGCGCCCCATTCTTCGGGAGCGACTTCGACTCATGCCGCATGCCTGATCCGGCCCTGGCGCCGTCCGCGGACGGCGAGCTCGTCGCGCGCGCCGCGGGCGGCGACGAGCGTGCGATCGGGCAGCTCTACGATCGCTACGGCGCCGTGCTCTACGCGGTGGCGTACCGGATCGTGGGCCAGCGCGCCGATGCGGAAGAGGTCGTGCTCGATGCCTTCGCGCAGGCCTGGCGCGAGGCGCCCCGGTTCGAGGCCGGCCGCGGATCGGTGGCGGGCTGGCTCACGATGATCGCCCGGAGCCGCGCGCTCGATCTCGTGCGGGCCCGGAGCCGGCGCGACCGGATGACCGCCTCCGCCGCCGCCGAGCGGCCGAACACGTCGCCGGCGATGAGCGAATTCCGGCCCGATCCGGCGAAGGCGCTCGATCACGACGAGCGGCGGCGGCAGGTGGCCCAGGCGCTCCAGACCCTGAGCCCGCCCCAGCGCCAGGCGATCGAGCTGGCGTACTTCGAGGGCCTGTCGCAGTCGGAGATCGCCGACCGGCTCCAGGAGCCCCTCGGCACGGTGAAGACGCGGGTGCGGCTCGGCATGCAGAAGCTGCGCGAGTGCCTGCGGCCCTTCTACTTCGAGCGTGGCACATGACCGGCCCGACCTCCGACGCGCCGCTCGACCTCGCCGCCGCCTACGCGCTCGGGGCGCTCTCGCCCGACGAGGCGCAGCGGTTCGAGGCGTTCCTCGCGACGTCCGCCGAGGCGCAGCGCGAGGTGGCGGAGTACCGCGAAGTGGCGGCCCTGCTGGCGCTGGGTGGGGAGGAAGCGGCGCCCGGTGACGCCCTCCGTGAGCGCGTCCTGACGCGAATCGGCGAGGGCAAGAGGCAGGCGCTGCCGGCCGGCGCCTCAGGGCGACGCGGGGCGCCGTGGCTCGCGCTCGCGGCCAGCCTGCTGCTCGCCGTCGGCCTCGGCGCGGGCCTGGTCTCGGCACGGGGCCGGTTGGCCGCGATCGAGACCGAGCTCGCGGGGCGCGACCGGATGCTGGCCCAGACGCGGCAGCAGCTCACCGAGCGCGAGGCCACGCTCAATTCGATCCTCGAGCCCGGCGTCCAGCTCTTCCAGCTCACCGCCAGCGGCGACCCCGAGCCCGGCATCCAGCTCTTCTGGAACCGCGAGCAGCATCGCGCCATCGTGCATGGATACCGGCTCAAGGCGGTGCCCGCGGGACAGGCGTACCAGCTCTGGTTCATCAAGGATGGGAAGCCGGTCCCATCCGTCACCTTCAAGCCCGAGGCGGACGGCGACGCCAGCGTGGGGCAGATCCCCGTTCCGTCCGACGGCACGGTCAGCGCCGCGGCGATCACCGTCGAGCCCGAGGCCGGCTCGGCCCAGCCGACCTCGCCCATCGTGATGGTGGGAACGCTGCAGAAGTCTTGAGCCTCGACGTGTACCAGCGGGCGGCGATGGCGGCAGCGTGGAACACGGCGGCCCTGGTGCTCCTGGGGGCCGCCGGGTCGTCCGCCCTTGCAGCACAGGCAGCTCCCACGCCCGGGAGACGCCGCCGAGCGCGCTGAGTACGTGGCGTGGCTCACCACCGCGCCTACCTCGCCGCTCGCCGCCATCGCCCAGCAGCCAATCGGCACCGGGCTCCGCCTCGGTCCTCCGACCGCTGACGTGCCGCTCGAAGGGGTCGCCGAGCAGCGCGTGACCCAGCAGGGCGGCGCGGTCACGCTCACGGCGGCGGACGTCAGGCGCCCCATCGGGCGCGGTGTCCCGGTCCGGCTCGGCGCCTACACCCTGACCGCCGAAGGCCCGCCTGGCCGCGCGGTGCTCACCGTCTTCGGACCCGAGCACCAGCGGCAAGCCTCCCCTCCATTATGAGCAGCAACCCTCGCTCGTCTTCGTCGGTGAGCTCCTGCCGCCGGAGGCCCGGGGAACCGTGCGCGTGCTCGGCGTGGACGGCGTCGAGGTCGACGCCGCGGAAGCGGGCAGCGTGGTCGTGCCGATCGGCGGGGAGCGGGTGCGGCTGCGGGTGCGCCGTCTGCCCACGGCGGGCGGGGAGGAATCGGAGCTCGAGATCTTCTTCCGGGACGGCACCAACGGGCGGGGCACGTATCCGGCGGGGCGCTTCGTGCCGCTCGTGCCCGAGCACGACGGGCAGTACCGCCTCGACTTCAACCGGGCCCGGAATCCGTTCTGCGCCTACAGCTCGGCGTATCCCTGCCCCGCGCCGTGGCGGGGCAACACGATCACGGCGCCGGTCGAGGCGGGCGAGCGCTACGCGGGGAGCGGTCTCAGGTTGCCGAGCCCGGGACCTGAGGGGCCGCCGGACGCGCGGTGAGACTTCTTACGTGCGCCCTTGGGGCCTGGCTCGCGACGCTTTCGCCAGCATCGCCTTCGCTCGCGGGACCTTGGCGCGCTGTACTGGATCTCGCCGGCGGCGCGCTGCCGTTCATGCTTGAGCTCGCCGAGACGAGTGGGCGCTGGACAGGCAGCCTATGCAATGGCCGCGTGTGCCAGCCGCTCTCCGCCGTCGTCGTCCGGGGCGACAGCGTGCTGCTCGAGATGGCCGACTACGACGCGACCATTCAGGCAAGGCTCACAGGCGATTCGTTGGCCGGCGTGTATCGCAACGTGGGCAACCGCGGGCCGCGGGTCATTCCCTTCCGCGCGACTCGCGGCCGCTGGCTGGTCACGCATCCACCCGCCTGGCTCGTGGGTCGGTGGGACGCGACGCTCTTCTCGGATTTCGGGTCGAGCCCCCGCGTCTTCGAGCTGCGGGACGGGCCGCAGGGACTCGAGGGGACGATGATCTCGAACACGGGCGATTACGGACATTTCGCCGGACGGGTCGAGGGCGACAGTCTCACCCTGGGGCACTTCGACGGCGCCTTCGTCTATATGCTCACCGGCGCCCGACACGGGGACACCCTCCGCGGCGTGTTCCACGCCGGGCTCCGGACCCAGACGCCATGGATCGCCGTCCGGAGCACGGGCGCACCCCACCTCAAGACCCCCACCGAGATAACCAGCGCCGATACCAGCGGGCCGTTCCGGTTCGCCTTCCCCGATCTCGACGGGCGAACGGTGACGGAGCGCGACCCGCGTTTCCGCGGCAAGGTGGTGCTGGTGGACATCTTCGGAAGCTGGTGCCCGACCTGTCACGACGCGGCGCCGGAGCTGGTACGGCTCTACCGCAAGTACCACGACCGCGGACTCGAGATCGTCGGGCTGGCCTACGAGGTCACGGGCGATACCGCGATCGACGCCCGGCAGGTGCGGCGCTACCGCCGGAAGTTCGGCATTTCGTTTCCGCTGCTGCTCGCGGGGGTCAACGACACCGAAGCAGCGGCGGCGACGCTGCCGCAGCTCCACGGGTTCACGTCGTTCCCGACGACGGTGTTCCTCGGGCGGGACGGCCGCGTGCGCCGGGTGCACGCCGGGTTCTACGGCCCGGCGATGGGGGCGCAGCACGCGCGGATGATCCGGGAGTTCGAGGGGGAGGTGGAGCGATTGCTGGCGGAGCGCTCGCGGTGATGTCGATAGGCGGGGTTCGCATCGGAGACCGAGCGGCCATCGCTGCCGTAGTTACCACGAAGGCACGAAGGGCACGAAGGAACACGAAGCCCGACCCTTCACCCACAAAGTTTTTGTGGGTGTGGGGTCGGGCTTCGTGCTCCTTCGTGACCTTCGTGCCTTCGTGGTGAAAAGGCCGCACAATCTCAACGCTGAGACCTGGAGCCGTAGCGAGATCTCCACCCCGGCGGCCAGCCAGGACAACCGGGCTCACTTCGCCTTGACGCTCGCCGTCTTCGCCTCCGGATCCACGCGGAGCCCGAGGTATTCCCCCGCGATCGCATGCCCCGGCACACCGCACAGCAGCCAGTACCACCCCGCCTCCTCGGCGGTGAACGTCGTCCGGTCGCCCTGGCCCGCCGCGAGCCCGGCGGTGACCGCGCGGGTCATCGCGTTGGTGAACGCCTCCCGTCCGCCCTCCAGCGGCAGCTTCTCGCGCTCGGCCATGACCACCAGGCTGTGCGGCGCGGTCGAGTCGGTGTTCCGCCAGTCCCACTGCACCGTCCAGTTGAGCGGGACGATGATCTGGACCCCGCCGTTGTGCTGCCCGTTGATCAGGGCGCGGACCTCCGGCCGCGTCGCCGGGGTAACCTGCAGCGCGATGGTCGACGGTCCGGCCGGCGGTGTCGGCCACCAGCCAGGGTGGCGAGCCCGGCTCCGCGCCCGATGCCGGAGGCTGCAGGCGCCGAGGCGGTGGAGGCGCGGCGTGGGGGCGGGGGCCGGTGGGGCAGTCTGGGCGGCGCCGCAGGCAGAGACGACCCCGAGCGCGACCAGGGCAGCGGCACCGGTCCGGCCGCAATCCACGAGTGCACGTACCATGTTTCGGTCTGGCCCCCATTTCCAGTCGTCGGTAGCTTCCCTGCTTCGAGTGCGTGCAGGCTCGCAAATTAATCGAGGAGCGTCACGATGGCGGGACTACTGTCGAGATCGCGCATCGTCGCCGGCCCCGGCTTCAACCGCTGGCTGGTGCCCCCTGCCGCCCTCGCCATCCACCTCAGCATCGGGCAGGCCTACGGCTTCAGCGTCTTCAAGCTGCCGCTGACCAAGGTCCTGGGCATCACCGACTCGACCGCCGCCGACTGGAAGCAGAGCGAGCTCGCCTGGATCTTCACCATCGCCATCGTGTTCCTGGGGTTGTCGGCCGCCGTCTTCGGCCGGTGGCTGGAGCACGCCGGCCCCCGGAAGAGCGGCGTGGTGGCAGCCTGCTGCTGGGGGCTCGGCTTCTTCTTCTCCGCCCTGGGCGTCCGGACCCACAACATCTGGCTGCTGTACCTGGGTTACGGCGTGCTGGGCGGCTGCGGGCTCGGCCTGGGCTACATCACGCCCGTCTCCACCCTGATCAAGTGGTTCCCCGACCGCCGGGGCATGGCTACGGGCATGGCGATCATGGGCTTCGGCGGCGGGGCGATGATCGCGAGCCCGCTGTCGCAAATGCTGCTGGACCATTACAAGTCGCCGACATCCGTCGGGGTCGCCGAGACCTTCGTCACGCTGGGCGTGATCTACATGGTCACCATGCTGTCGGGCGCCTTCCTCTTCCGGGTGCCCGAGCCGGGATGGAAGCCGGCGGGCTGGAACCCGCCGGCCGCCGACAGCCACACGCTCATCACCCGGCGCCACGTCCACGTGGACAACGCGATCAAGACCGTGCCGTTCTACTTTCTCTGGGCCGTGCTTTTCCTCAACGTGACGGCCGGCATCGGGATCCTCGAGCAGGCCTCGCCGATGATCCAGGAGATGTTCAAGGGCGTCGTCAAAGCCAGCGCCGCGGCCGGGTTCGTCGGGCCTGCTGAGCCTGTTCAACATGGCCGGACGGTTCGGCTGGAGCTCGCTGTCGGACCGGATCGGGCGCAAGCGGACGTACGCCGTGTTCTTCACGCTGGGGCCGATCCTGTACCTGCTGCTGCCCTACGCGGGCCGGATCGGCAGCGTGGTGCTGTTCGTCTCCTGCGCGGGCCTGATCCTCACGATGTACGGCGGGGGCTTCGCCACGATTCCGGCCTACCTGTCCGACCTGTTCGGCACCCAGTACGTGGGGGCGATCCACGGGCGGCTCCTCACGGCCTGGCGGCGGCCGGGGTCGCCGGGCCGGTGCTGGTCAACTACATCCGGGAGTACCAGATCGACCGGGGCGTGCCGGCCGCCCAGGCCTACAACGTCACGATGTACCTGATGGCCGGCACTGCTGGTGGTGGGATTCTTCGCCAACCTGGCCGTCCGCCCGGTGGCCGATCGTTACTACATGTCGGACGACGAGTTGGCCCGGGAGCGGGGGCTGGCGGCGGCGGGGAGTCGCGCATGACCGATTGCATAAAGTCCCTTGGCCCTGAATATTGTTACGGCCGCGGCAGGAGCCGGGGCCGGTCGATCATCGGAGGGAGCGTCGCGTGAGCCAGGACGAGCGGTCGCCGGAGGGGCGCGCGAGGCCAATGGGGCCTGGTGGTCTTTGCGTGGGTCCTGGTTGGAGTTCCGCTGCTTTGGGGGGTCTGGAACACGCTGCTCAAGGCGGCGGCGCTTTTCCAGCTAGGCGGACCGGCGCAAAATCTGACACCATAGCACGAACGCAAAGCTTTGCATTGAATAGAGTTGACCAGCCCGCGCCGAGCCCGAGGGTCATACTGTCGGGATTCTGGGGTCTTGACTGGCGCACCGCGCATCGCAGATTGTAACCGGTTCAACACTTAGCGCCCCCGGATCGACGACGCCCTCAGGGCGACCACCCACGGCACCTGACTCCGCTGTTGCCCGCCATCGGCACGCCCGATCGGGGCAACGGTGGGTATGCAGTCCGGCGCCACGATCGGTTCGATGGGGCCTCCACTCCCGGCACCGCCTCGCCGGGACGTAGCGGATACCGGATCCCGGGGACCTCTCCCCTGCGATCCATCGCGGACCGCCACGGTCCGTTCCCGCACAGCAGGTCCTGCTGAAAGGAAGAGTGTCCATGAGCATGAGGACGCGTTGGTGGGTAGCCCCGGTGCTCCTCGCCGCGGCGAGCCAGGCTGCGGCCCAAAGTGGCGACTGGACGACGTACGGCGGCAACGACTGGAATCAGCGGTACTCCACCCTCAAGACGATCACCACCTCGAACGTGTCGCAGCTGGTGCCCCGGATGATCTTCCAGACCGGGATCACCAAGCTGGGCTCGTTCGAGAATACGCCGATCGTCTCGAACGGCATGATGTTCGTGACCACGCCCTACAACACGCTCATCGCCTACGATCTGAAGACCAAGAAGCAGATCTGGCGGTACGAGCACAAGCTGGGCAGCACCATCACCTGTTGCGGCCCGAATAATCGCGGGGTGGCCATCCACGGCGGCGCCCACGTGTACATGGGAACGCTGGATGCCCACCTGATCGCCTTCGACGCCAAGGACGGCAAGGTCCTCTGGGACAAGGAAGTCGCCGACCCCGCCTTCGGGTACAGCATCACCCACGCTCCCCTCATCATCGGTGACAACGTCATCGTCGGCGTGTCCGGCGGCGAGTATGGCATCCGCGGCAACGTGACCGCGTACAACGCCATGACCGGCGACCAGGTGTGGCGCTGGTACTCGATCCCGGCCCCCAAGGGCGACTCCACCTTCGACGACAAGGCCCCGAACGGCTGGTTCGGCACCTGGGCCCCCAAGGCGGAGGACGCCGATCTGCACCGGGACCTGACCAAGGAGAAGGGCGACAGCGCCAAGTACGCGGACGCCTGGAAGACGGGCGGCGGCGGCGTGTGGATGACGCCGGCGTACGACAAGGAGAGCAACACGCATCTTCCTGGCCGTGGGCAATCCGTCGCCCGACCTCGACGGCAGCATCCGTCCGGGCGACAACCTCTACACCGACTGCGTCGTCGCGATCGACGCCACCTCGGGCAAGACCAAGTGGTATTACCAGACGGTGCCGCACGACGTCTGGGACCTCGATGCCGTGTCCCCGCCGGTCGTCGCGACCGTCGAGGGCAAGAAGGTGGTCGTGCACGCGGGCAAGACGGGCTGGGTGTACGTGCTCGACGCCGCGGACGGCAAGCTGGTCCGCAAGAGCGACGCCTTCGTCCCGCAGGAGAACATGTTCGCCCTGCCGACCGACAAGGGCGCGCGCATGCTGCCGGGCGCCAACGGCGGCGCGGAGTGGTCGCCGATCGCGATCGACCCGACGCTGAAGTATGCCTTCGTCGCGGCGCTGCACCAGCCGATGAACTACATCGTCCACACGGCGCCGTACGAGAAGGGCCGCCTCTGGCTCGGCTCCGCCTTCGTGGCGATCCCGGGCGAGACGCAGTACGGCCTCTTCTCGGCGGTCGACCTCAAGACCGGCAAGATCGCCTGGCAGAACAAGGTGGACCAGCCGATGATGGGTGGCGCCCTGGCCACCGCCGGCGGCCTCACGTTCACCGGTGAAGGCAACGGCAACTTCAACGCCTACAATTCCAAGACCGGCAAACTGCTGTGGCAGTTCAATGCCGGCGCGGGCTGCAACTCGGCCCCCATGTCCTTCACCTTCGGCGGTGAGCAGTTCATCGCCGTGGCGTGCGGCGGCAACTTCCAGATCAGCTATCCGCTCGGCGATGCGCTCATGGTCTTCGGCCTCCCGGCCAAGGCGGCGATGAAGAACTAGCAGCCAGATTCGGCCGGCAGGGTGCCCGCGGTTGGGACGCCTTGCCGGCCGATTCCTTTGGATCACCGCGCCCCATCTCGAACACTTTCCGGGAGGTGGACACATCGCTCACTCGTCCGACGAATGAACCCGCGCGCCAGGCGTCTCGCGCCCGCTGCGGTCCCAATTGTGTGGTGCAGGCACGTCCCGAAGGTTGGCTGTCGTTGGCGGTCAATACTTATTCCGAGGGAGAAGCACCTATGAAGAAAGTCGCACTGTTGTGCTTGGGTCTGGCGATGGGCGCGGCCAATGCCGCGGAAGCCCAGCTCACGATGCAGATGAGCAACGGCTGGAGCTTTACGTTCGCCGGCAACGTGAACGCGTTCGCGATCTACGAAAAACAGAATGCCAGTGGCGCAACGGTCACTCCTGGGGGACTCGTCGGTGCCGGTGAGGCGAAGGGCTTCAACGTTCGCACGGGCCTGCTGCCGGCCTTCGCCGTGTTCGACGCGAAGGGCAAGGAAGGCGAGACGGACCTGGGCGTGCACTTCGGCTTCGCTCCCCAGATCCAGTGCGGCAGCGGCGCAGGCGCACGACTGCTTCGGCGCCCAGATCGACATGCGTCAGGTGTTCCTGACCGTCGGCGGGACCTGGGGTCAGATCCTCGCCGGCCGTGAGATCGGCCTGTTCAACCGGCAGAACATCCTCACCGACCAGACCCTGTTCGGCATCGGCGCCACCGGCGGCATCAACGGCGGCGGCACCACCCTGGGCCGTATCGGCTTCGGGTACATCTATCCGAATTTCGTCGCCCAGATGACCTACTCGACTCCCGCTGGCCGCCCGACGCAGCTCTCGATCGGTATCTTCCAGCCGTCGTCGCTCGCCGGCGCCGACGGCTACGGGGGCGAGGTGTACGACCAGACCCAGGTCCCGCGGGTCGAGGCCGAGCTGGTGTACAGCAGCGGCAACGTCAAGGGCTGGGTCAACGGCACCGCGCAGAACGCCAAGAACACCGCCAACGATGAGTCCAAGACCGCGGCTGGCGTCGGCGGCGGCCTCCGGTTCGGCAACGCCATGTTCTCTCTGACCGGCAGCGGCTACTGGGGCAAGGGCATCGGCACCACGCTCCAGTTCAACGGCGTAAACTCCGGCGGAGGCTCGGCGATCGACGGCCTCGGTGTCGGCGACGACGGCGAGCTCCGGAACTCGTACGGCTTCATCGGCCAGATCACCGTCACCCCGGCCAACAGCAAGGTGACGCTCGCCGGCAGCTTCGGGTCGAGCTACCTCAAGGCCACTGACGGCGAGGCCGCGTTCAAGACCGAGAACTCGCTCATCTCCGGCGGCATCTACTACCAGGCCACCAAGTCCCTCAAGGTCGTGGGCGAGGGCAACTACGCCTGGACCAAGAACAAGGAGTCGACCGCGGAGAAGAACAAGACCTTCGCGCCGACCATCGGCCTGATGCTGTTCTTCTAAGCCGATCGCAGTTCAGCGCACCACGCGGCGGCCTCCCCCCTTGGTGGGGAGGCCGTCGTCGTTTGGTGCCGGTCGGTGTACATTTCGCCTTTCCCATTCCTCACGTTGGAGCACTCGATGGTCTATCGTCGGTTTCTGGCGGGCTTCGTCGCGCTGGCGGGATGCGCCCATGCGTACACATCTCCAACTACGGTCAAGACCAGCGCCGCACCCGGAGTCGTGTTCGACTGCGTCAAGCAGCAGATCGGCGTGCTCGGCTACAAGACAAGCTCCATCGATACGGACGCCCTGCGCGTCAACGCGAGCAAGATCGACCTGAAGACCCGACGCAGCGACACCCAGTTCCGGCGCATCCTCCAGAAGCTGGAGGTCGAGGTCGCCCCAGGTGCTGACGGGCAGACGAGCCTCGAGGTGGTACCCCACACCTTCGGCGAGTACACGACGCAGCGGGGCCCGACCGAGGTGGAGGAGAAGCCGATGGAGGCGGTCACGAACGACGCGCACAGCCTCGTGGAGGCGTGCAAGGGCTGAGCTTAGGGCCGGGAACGGCACCGGTGCCGATGCGGGGCGTCCCAGGCGGGGCGCCCCGCCGCGCGTCAGTTCCATCCGTTCCCGGCTGCTGCTAGCTTCCACGGCGAACACCGGCCACACTGATCAAGCAGAAGGAGAGCGGCAGTGGCGGTACCGCTGGTCCAACTCACGCGCTCGGCCCCGACGGCCGGGCCGCTCCCCCAGCCACCCCGGCGAGGAAGCCCGGGTGGCTCAAGGTGAAGGCCCCGGGCGGGCCGAACTACGTGCATTTGAAGAGCCTGATGCGCGAGCTCGGGCTCCACACCGTGTGCGAGGAAGCCCGCTGTCCCAACATCGGCGAATGCTGGGAGCACAAGGCGGCCACGTTCATGATCCTGGGCGACGTCTGCACCCGGAACTGTACGTACTGCGCCGTCTCCCACGGCACGCCGACGGCCTTCGACCCGCTCGAGCCCGTGCGCCTGGCCGAGGCGGTCGAGCGGATGGGCCTGGCCCACGTGGTGATCACATCGGTCGATCGCGACGACCTGCCGAACGGCGGCGCCGAGGCGTTCGCCGGCTGCATCACCGAGATCAAGCGCCGGCTGCCGGAGACCTCGGTCGAGGTGCTGATCCCCGATTTCAAGGGCTCCGAGCAGGCGCTCCGCATCGTGATGGACGCGAGGCCCGACATCCTCAATCACAACCTCGAGACCGCCGAGCGACTCTACCGGCTGGCCCGGCCGGGCGGCCGATATGACCGGGCCCTCGCGCTGCTGGCCAACGCGCGGCGCATGGATGCCGAAGCGCTGACCAAGAGCGGCATCATTCTCGGCATGGGTGAGGAGTGGGATGAAGTGCTGGTGTGCATGCGGGATCTTCGGCGGAGCGACGTGAACATCCTGACCCTCGGGCAGTACCTCCGCCCGTCCGACAGCCACCTGCCGGTGGCCCGCTACTACACGCCGGAGGAGTTCGCCGAGCTGCGCGACGTCGGGCTCGCGATGGGATTCTCCCACGTGCAATCGAGCCCGCTCACCCGGTCGTCGTACCACGCGTGGGAGCAGGTGGCGGCGGCCCGGAGCGCCGGCTGATGGCCGGCACCGCCGTCCCCAAGGCCAGCACGCGGCGGCGCGGCCTCGATCCCGCCCGGGCGGAGGAGTACCGGGGCTGGCTCCGGCAGATGATGCTCATCCGCCACTTCGAGGAGAAGGCCGGCGAGGCCTACAGCCTCGGCAAGATCGGCGGGTTCTGCCATCTCTACATCGGGCAGGAAGCGGTCGCCGTCGGCAGCCTCGCGGCGCTGCGCCCGGACGACTACATCACCTGCTCCTACCGCGAGCACGGCCACGCGCTGGCGCGCGGGATCAGCGCGCGCGCCGTCATGGCGGAGCTGTTCGGCAAGGCCCCGGGCACCAGCGGCGGCAAGGGCGGCTCGATGCACCTCTTCGACGCCTCGCTCGGGTTCCTCGGCGGGCATGGCATCGTCGGCGGGCACATCCCGCTCACGACCGGCATGGCGTTCGCCGCCAAGTACCGCAACACCGACCAGGTGGCCATCTGCTACTTCGGCGAGGCCGCGGTCAACAACGGCGCCTTCCACGAAGCGCTCAACATGGCCGCGCTCTGGAAGCTGCCCGCCATCTACATCTGCGAGAACAACCGCTACGGCATGGGCACGGCGCTCGAGCGCGCCAGCGCCATCTACGACATCTCCGAGCGCGCGTGCTCGTACGACATGGCCAACGAGGTGGTCGACGGCCAGGACGTGCTGGTGATGCACGCCGCCATGGAGCGGGCGGTCGAGCGGGCCCGGAAGGACAAGCACCCGACCCTGCTCGAGGTCCGCACCTACCGCTTCATGGGCCACTCGATGTCGGACCCGATCCATGGCCACTACCGCACCCGCGAAGAGGTCGAAGACCAGCGGAAGCGCGATCCGATCGCGGTCTGGTCGCAGCGGCTCGTCGAGGAAGGGCTGCTGGACCAGGCCGCGGTGAAGGCGATGGACAAAGAGGTGCTGGACGAGGTGGATGACGCGTACAAGTTCGCGGACGAGGCGCCGGATCCGGAGGCGGGGGAGCTGTATACGGATGTCTATGCGGATTGAGCTGGCGACCAGTGACGTCATCCGGAGCGAAGCGAAGGATCGCGCATGCCCGGACGCATGCCTCGCTGACGCTCGGGTGCACTCGCAGGGATGCGCTGACCGACGTGCCCACGTCACGTACCGCGACGCCTTGAACGCGGCCCTGCGCGAGGAGATGCAGCGCGACCCCGACGTCTTCCTCATGGGCGAGGAAGTCGGCGTGTACCAGGGCGCCTACAAGGTGAGCCGCGGCCTGCTCGACGAGTTCGGGCCCATGCGGATCGTCGACACGCCGATCACCGAGCTCGGCTTCGCCGGGGTCGGGGTGGGCGCGGCGATGGTCGGCCTCCGGCCGGTCATCGAGTTCATGACCTGGAACTTCGCGCTGCTCGCCATCGACCAGCTCATCAACTCCGCGGCCAAGATGCGCTACATGTCCGGCGGCCAGGTGGGCGTGCCGGCGGTGTTCCGCGGGCCGGGCGGGTCCGCCCTGCAGCTCGGCGCGCAGCACTCGCAGGCGTTCGAGAGCTTCTACGCGCACATCCCCGGCCTCAAGGTGGTCATGCCGGCCACGCCGGCCGACGCCAAGGGCCTGCTCAAGAGCGCCATCCGGGACGACAATCCGGTGGTGTTCATCGAGGGCGAGATGCTCTACAACCTCAAGGGCGAGGTCCCCGAGGGGGAGCACATCGTCCCGCTCGGCAAGGCCGACGTGAAGCGCGCCGGGAGCGACGTCACGATCATCTGCCACTCGAAGACAGTGGCGGTGGCGCTCAAGGCCGCCGAGCAACTCGCGGCCGAGGAGATCGACGCCGAGGTGGTGGACCTCCGCACCATCCGCCCGCTGGACACCGAGGCGGTCCTGTCGTCGGTGGCCCGGACCCACCGGTGCGTCGTCGCCGAAGAAGGATGGCCGTTCGCGGGCGTCGGCGCGCAGGTGGTCGACACCATTCAGCGGGAGGCGTTCGACGAGCTCGACGCGCCCATCCTCCGCGTCACCAGCGCGGACGTGCCCATGCCCTACAACAAGCACCTCGAGAAGGCCGCGAAGGTCGACCCCGCCCGGGTCGTCGCCGCGGTGCACTCGGTGCTGTACCGCGACTGAACGATGGCAACCAAGGTGGTCATGGAGGCGCTCTCGCCCACGATGGAGGAAGGGCGCCTCGTCGAGTGGAAGAAGGGCGAGGGGGACCCGGTCGCCGTGGGCGACGTCCTGGCCGAGGTCGAGACGGACAAGGCCGTGATGGAGCTGGTGGCGCGGGCCGGCGGCACACTCCTCAAGCAGGTGGTGCCCGCCGGCGCGACCGTCCCGGTCTCGGAGCTGGTAGCGCTGATCGGCGAGCCGGGCGAAGCGGTCGAGAACGGCAAGCCGTCGCCGGCCCGGAGCCGCAGGCGACCCAGCCAACGCCGGGTACGAGTCGGCCCGAGTCGATGCCGCCGGCGCCGCCGGCGTCGAAAGCGACCGAGAGTGCGCCGAGCGGGGCGAAGGCCCCCGCCAAACCGGCGAGTCCGGCCGCCACGACAGCACCGGCTGAGCCCGCCGGCGGGCCGGGTGAAGGCGTCGCCGCTTGCGCGCCGGATCGCCGCCGAGCGCGGCATCGATCTCGGCGGCATCGCCGGAACCGGCCCCGAGGGCCGGGTAGTGCTGCGCGACCTCGAGGGAGCGCCGGCCACCCGCGCGAAGCCGCCGCTCCCGGCGGCGGCGCCGTCCGGCCCCGCCCCGCCCGCCCCGCCGTCGTCCGCCCCACCGATGGCGCGCCCTTCACCGACGTGCCGCTGTCGCAGATCCGGAAGACCATCGCCCGCGCCTGGCCCAGTCGATCGGCCCGATCCCGACGTTCTACCTCACCACCGAGGTGGACATGGAGCGGGCGTGGGACGCGCGCGAGGGGCTCAAGGCCCTCGGCGAGGGCCCGAAGGTGTCGTTCAACGACATCATCATCAAGGCGGTCGCGACCGCCCTGCGGCAGCATCCGGCGTGCAACGCCTGGTGGCAGGACGACCGGATCCGCTACTGGCACGAGGTGCACGTCAGCATGGCCGTGGCCATCGAGGAGGGGCTCATCACCCCGGTGATCCGGCATACCGACCTCAAGTCGCTGCGCGAGATCGCGGCCGAGTCGGTCGATCTGGCGTCCCGCGCGCGCCAGCGCCGCCTCACGCCCGAGGAGTACACCGGCGGCACCTTCTCGGTCTCGAACCTGGGCATGCTCGACATCGACGACTTCACCGCCGTGATCAATCCGCCCGAGGCCGGGATCCTGGCGGTCGGTCGGATTGTTCAGAAGGCGGTGGTGCACGAGGGGCAGCTCGCCGCGCGGCGGCGGCTCCGGCTCACCATGTCGTGCGACCATCGGGTGATCGACGGCGCCACCGGGGCGCAGTTCCTGAAGACGCTGAAGGCGATGCTGGAGAATCCGCTGGCGCTGGTGTGGTAGCGGCCCCGCGGGTCATCCTGAGCAGTCGCGTTTACCCGAACTACGAGGACACCTGTGGCAACCCAGTTCGACGTCATCATCATCGGCGGTGGTCCGGCCGGTTACGTCTGCGCGATCCGCGCCGCCCAGCTCGGGCTGGCGACGGCGGTCGTGGAGCGCGACAAGCTGGGCGGGGTGTGCGTCAACATCGGCTGCATCCCGACCAAGGCGCTGCTCCATAGCGCCTACGTGGCCAACCTGGTGGCGCACGACGCGAAGGACCTGGGCATCGAGGTCACCGGGGTCAAGGCGGACTACGGCGTGGCCATGCGGCGCTCGCGCAAGGTCTCCGAGCAGAACTCCAAGGGCGTCGAGTTCCTGATGAAGAAGCACAAGATCACGGTCATCAAGGGCACCGGCATCCTGGGCAAGAACCGCACGGTGAAGGTGGGGAGCGACGAGTACCAGGCGCGGAAGGCCGTCGTCATCGCCACCGGCTCGCGGGTGAAGGGGATTCCGCAGATCGGCCTCGAGATCAACAAGACGACGGTCATCAGCTCGGACGAGGCGCTGTTTCTCACCGAGGTGCCGAAGACCCTCGCCGTGATCGGCGCGGGCGCGGTGGGCTGCGAGTTCGCCGACATCTTTCATGCCTTCGGCACCAAGGTCACGCTGATCGAGGCGCTGCCGCGCATCCTGCCGCTCGAGGACGCCGAGGCGTCGGACGCGCTGGCCAAGAGCTACAAGAAGCGGGGCATCGCCGTGCACGCGGGCGCCAAGGTGACGAAGGCGACCGTGGCCGCCGACAAGGTGACGCTCGAGTTCGAGATCGCGGGCAAGAAGGAGTCGGTCGAGGTCGAGAAGGTCCTGATGGCAGCGGGCCGGGCGGTCAACACCGAGTCGATGGGATTCCAGGAGGCGGGCGTGCAGCTCACCGACCGCGGCTTCGTGAAGGTGAACCTCGCCACGCTCGAGACCACGTCGCCCGGGGTGTACTGCATCGGCGACGTGGCCGGGCCGCCGATGCTGGCGCACAAGGGGAGCCGCGAGGGGGTGCACGTGGCGGAGCTGATCGCCGGGCGGCCACCCGCATCCGATCAAGTACGACAACGTCCCCAGCGTCACGTACTGCCATCCCGAGGTGGCCAGCATCGGGCTCACCGAGGACCAGGCGAAGGAGCGGAAGCTCGACTACCAGGTCGGCCGCTTCCCGTTCAGCGCCAACGGCCGAGCCCGGAGCACCAACGAGACCGAGGGCTTCGTCAAGATCATCCGGGACAAGAAGTACGGCGAGATCCTGGGGGCGCACATCGTCGGCAGCCACGCCTCGGAGCTGATCCACGAGCTCACGGTGGCCCGCGAGAACGAGTACACGGTCGAAGAAGTCGATCTCGCCATCCACGCCCACCCGACCCTCTCGGAGGCGATCGCCGAGGCGGCGCTCGACTCGATGGGGCGGGTCATCCACATCTGACCGTGGGCCCCATCCGCCTGGTGGTGCTGGCGATGGGGTCCGGGGTGGCGTTCGGCCTGGCCATCGTGAGCGCCACCGTGCTCGGCGTCGACCTGCTGCGGCCCGAGTCACCCTCCCCCACGCCGGCAGCTCGGCGCCCCGCTCTACCTGCTCTTCTTCGGGACCATGGCCGGCGTCGTGCTCGCCGGGGTCGTGGCGTGGCGGGTCCTCGACCCCATCCTTTCCGTCTACCGGCGCGGCGGGCTCAGCGTCGTGAGCGGCGCTCGCCACCGTGCTCGCGATGCTGCTCTGCATCCCCGTCCACCAGCTCGCCGGACGTGCCGGGCTCGGAGCGCTCGGAGTGGGCGCACTGCTGCTGTCGCTCCTCCTTGCCCGCCTGGTGCGGGCGGCGGAGGCCGTATGAGCGCGCGGCTGAGCGTCGTCGACCTCGGGCGCCGCCCCTACGCCGAGGTGCTCGAGCTGCAGCGAGCCCTCTGCCGGCAGCGGATGGCGGGAGAGCGGCACGAGGATCTCCTGCTCCTGGTGGAGCACGAGCCGGTGGTGACACTGGGGCGCGGCACCCGCGCGAGCAGCCTGCCGCTCGCGCCGGCCGAGCTCGAGCGGCGCGGGCTCGACGTCGCGGAGGTCGAGCGCGGCGGCGACGTGACGTATCACGGGCCGGGCCAGCTCGTGGGATATCCGGTCCTCGACCTGCGCGAGCACCGGGAAGATCTCCACTGGTATCTGCGACAGCTCGAGGCCGGGCTCATCGCCGCGCTGGCCACGCTGGGGGTGCCGGCGGAGCGCTCGCCGGGCCTCACTGGCGTGTGGACGCGCGGGCGCAAGATCGCGAGCCTCGGGATCCACGTGAAGCAGTGGGTGACGTTCCACGGCTTCGCGCTCAACGTCAGCACGGACCTGCGTGCGTTCGAGCTGATCGTCCCGTGCGGGATCGAAGGGGTCGTCATGACGAGCGTGGCGGCGGAGCTCGGCCGTGGGGATGCGGCGGCGCTCTGGGATGAGACCCGGGAGGCGGTGGTGACGGCGTTCGGTGGAGACGTTCGGGTATGCGGCGGTCGAGCGCGTAACGGCGGGACCGCTGGACGCGAGCGGCCCGTCATCCCGAGCGAAGCGAGGGACCTTCTCCACGATCCTCGAGCCATTCCCGGGCAAGGTCCCTCGCTCCGCTCGGGATGACGATTATCGCAGGCACCGGCCAAGGAGCGCCAGACCCCATGCCCGACCGCATCGACGTCCGCGACGCCGGCCGCGAGCGCCTGCCGCCCGGCCAGATCATCACCCAGAAGTGGCCGGTGCTGCACTACGGCACCGTGCCCCGCGTCGACCTGGCCACCTGGCGGTTCGAGGTGAGCGGTGCCGTGGAGCGACCGGTCTCGCTGAGCTGGGACGAGCTGCTGGCGCTTCCCCGCCGGGAGACCGCGTGCGACATGCACTGCGTGACCCGGTGGAGCCGCTACGACAACGTGTTCGAGGGTGTGCCGGTCCAGGAGGTGCTCGCGCGCGCGGGCGTCAAGCCCGGCGCGGCGTACGTGCTGGTGCACGCCGAGCAGAACTACACGACCAACCTGCCGCTGTCGGACCTCGACCGGCCCGCCAACCTGCTGGCGCTCTCGCACAACGGGGAGCCCCTCACGCCGGAGCACGGCGGGCCGGTGCGCCTGCTCGTGCCTCATCTGTATCTCTGGAAGAGTGCGAAATGGGTGACGGGCTTCCAGCTCCTCGAGGAGGACTACCCGGGATTCTGGGAGCAGAACGGGTACCACATGCGGGGCGATCCGTGGCGGGAGGAGCGCTATGGGCGGCCGGCCGGACCCCGGTGCGGAGTCGCAGAAGAGGCCCTTCGCCCGGGTGACGGGTTGGGCGCTGGGCAGTTCAATTCGTTTGAGTCTTGTTTTTGGCGCCCAACCCGGTTTTCCTGTCTAGCATGGCAGAATCGCCCCGACGTCCGACGCCAGAGGCGCAGGCGGACCAACGGATCGCCGACATCCTGCGCGCGGCGGACAGCTGGTCGAGGGAGGCTCCACGGACCCTCACGCCGGCCATCCGCGCCGTCTGCATCCGGCTCGCCGAGATGGTCGCCGACCAGCGACACTACCTGGCGCCGCTGCCCGAGCCGCAGGAGAGCGAGCGCAGCACCGTGTTGAGCATGGTGGCCGACCGCCTGCGCTCCGGCTCCGTGACCCAGGGGCTGGATCAGCACCTGAAGGCGCTCGAGGAGCTGGAGCTCCGCTCGACCGGATCCTGGTCGACCGTCGCGTCCGCGCAAACCGAATGGATCACCACCGCCATCCGGTACCTGGAAGGATGCGCCGGCGCGCTCCCCGCAGGGGAGCGGCCCGATCCGTACTGGGCCGACGACGTCGTGGCGGGGATCATCGCCTCGGTGCGGGCGCTCATCGGGGTCGACGAGCTGCACGCCCGCACCGAGGCGCGCTACTCCGGGCCGGTCAAGCGGATGGCACCGGAGGAGGAGAGCTAGCCGCGGACGTGCCCGCGACCGCGCCCTTCTCGGCGAACAGCTCGAAGAACCGCCCGAAGATCTCGATCCCGCTCCAGAGCTGAGCGAGGTCGAGTTTTTCATTGGGGGAGTGGAGCCCGTCGTCCGGCAGGCCGATGCCCGTGAGCAGCACCGGCGCGCCCCCGAGCCCGAGGTCGGGGATGATGGGGATCGACCCGCCGGACCGCACCCGCACGGCAGGCCGTCCGGTCACCGCCGCGAACGCCTCGTCCAGCACCGCGAACGCGGGATGGTCGACGTCGACCCGCACCGGATCGCCGCCGTGGAGGAGGGTGACCTTCACCTCGGCCCACCGGGGCGCGAGCTCCGCCACCGCGCGCTCGAGCTGCTTCGTCACCTTGACGTAACTCTGTCCCGGCACCAGCCGCAGGCTCACCTTGGCCGTCGCCTGGGCGGGAATCACCGTCTTCGCACCCTCGCCCACGAAGCCGCCCTTGATGCCGTGGATCTCGAAGGTGGGAAGCGCCCAGACGCGCTCCAGGATCGAGTACTCCTTGAGCCCGGTGAGCGCCTGCGCCGGTCACTTCATCCCGCAGGTAGGTCGCCTTGTCGAACGGGAGCTGCTTCCAGGTCTTGAGCTCGTGCTTGGTCGGGGGCTCGACGGCCTTGTAGAGCTTGGGGATCTGGATCTCGCCATCGGCGTCCTTGAGCTTCGCGAGGATCCGGACGAGCGTCTCGAGCGCGTTCGGCGCGACTCCGCCATAGGAGCCGGAGTGCAGGTCGCGCTCGAGCGTCCGGACCGAGATCTCGGCGTAGCAGAGGCCCCGGAGCGCGGTGTACACGGCGGGCCAGCCGGGCGCATAGTACGACGTGTCGCACACCAGTGCGGCGTCGGCGCGGGTGCGCTCCGGCTCCGCGCGCAGCAGGTTGGCGATGACCTCCCCGCCGCACTCCTCCTCGCCCTCGAAGATGAAGTGGACGTTGAGCGGCGGGCGCCGCTCCGCGTCGAGCGTCGCCTCATATGCCTTGAGGAGGCAGAAGACCTGGCCCTTGTCGTCGGCGGCGCCGCGCGCGTAGAGGGCGCCGCCCCGCACGGTGGGCTCGAACGGCGGCGTGATCCATTCCTCCAGCGGATCGGGCGGCTGGACGTCGTAATGGCCGTAGATCAGCAGGGTGGGCCGGACCGGGCACGTGCGGACTCTCCGCCCAGACCACCGGATGGCCCTGCCCCTCGAGAATGTCCACCGTGGGACAGCCGAGGCTCAGGAGCTCCTCGCGCAGCCATTCGGCGGCGCGGCGGCAGTCCGCCGCGTGCGCGGGCAGGGCGCTCACACTCGGGATGGAGAGGAACCCGGAGAGCTCGCCCAGCATACGGGTCTGCTCGCGGGCGACGAAGCTGGTATCCATGGAAGACAGTCCCGGATGAAGGTGGGGCGCCGTGATCGCCGGGAAAGCTACACGCCAGGAGGAACTGCGCGAGAGGGCGAGTGACCTGCCTCACCGCTCCGGTCGCCCCGGCCGCGATAGGATCGAGGTCCTTGGATCTGGGGCGCCGGACGGCCGCGACGGCGGCCCGCCCGTTCCCCACAGTGGCAGGAGGCAGGATGTCGAGATCTCACTTCACGGCACTCGCCGCGGCGCTGGCCCTCGGGGCGTTCGCGCCGCGTCTCATGGCCCAGGACACGTCCTCCACGACGCCGACGCGCCCCGATACTTCGGGGTACACCACAGGCGCCGGCGGCGTAGACACCAGCGCACGTCCCGGCAGGTCGGGGCCACGGACACGACCGGCGCGGTCGACACGTCGTCGAGCAGGGTCAGCCCCGGCGCCGCCGGGGTGGGCTCGGATACGTCGGGCGCGGCGGGGGGCGCCGTCAGCGACAGCATGGCTCCGGCCGGCGGCGACACCAGCGGCATGCAGGGCCGGCACCCGCTGACAGCACCAGTCGGGCTCCACGACGAGCCCCAGGGCGAAACGGCGGGTCCGCCGACACGGGGGGCGGCACGAAACCATCGAATTAGGTCGCCCGAGGTCACCCTGAGCGCAGCGAAGGGGGCATGCTTTGAGGCATGCCCCCTTCGCTGCGCTCAGGGTGACTCCGAGGGTCGGCCGGCACCTGACCGCCTCGCACCCCGCCTACCGGGGCGCCCCGGCGCTGTCCCCCACCGCCGCCTCCAGCCGCACGTACGCGCTGTCCCCTTCCACGCCCTTCATCAGCGTCCCCATCGCGGCGACACTCGCCTTGACATCCCGGCCGTGCTGCTCGAACCAGCGGTCGAACAGGTCGAGCCGGGTGCGATAGATCCGCGCCCCGATCAGCCGCGCATTGTTGACCGGCCGCTCGGGCAGCCGGCCGATCGTGAACGTTCGAAGCCGCGCCGCCACCGGTCCCTGGAGCTCCGAGCGCGCCCAGCCGGCGGCGTCCGCGCGGCCACGCTCGAGGGTCGTGGAGTCGGGATGGGTGTCGTAGAGGGTCTGCAGGCGTTGCACGAGTCCGGCGTAGAACTCGCCCAGGACGATCTCGTCGTGCCACCGGTCGGCCGCGCGCTGCGCCAGCGCGCTGTCGCCCCGGTCGCGGAAGAACGCCTGGGCCGAGTGATAGCCCACGAACTGCGCGTAGCTCTCGTTGAACGGGGTGGCGCTCTTCACGTACAGCGTGTTGTGCGCGATCTCGTGGAACACGGTGGCCGCCAGCTCCACCGAGTCGCCGGTCAGCGCGGTCGAGAGCAGCGGATCGTTGAACCAGCCCAGCGTCGAGAATGCCCCCGAGGGGCGGAGATGGATGTCGTACCCGCGCGCCGCCAGCCGGCTGGCCTCGCGCTGGGCGGCCTTGGTGTCGAAGAAGCCCTTGTAGGGGATCCGGCCGACGATGGGGTACTTCCAGGTGTACGGGCAGATGCAGTCGCGCGGCGCCGCCTGCAAGACCAGGAGCAGCGTGTCGCGGCCGACGTCGGCGTAGGTGGTGTAGGTCTCCTTGGCCTCGAGGCCCAGGCCGGCGGCGTAGTTGCGGCTCGCGACCACCAGGCCGAGCGCGTCGCGGAGGGCGGGCTCGGTGCGCGGGTCGGCGGCGAGCGCCGCGATCGGCTGGCGGGCGTGGAGGATCCGGGTCTCCTCGATGCCGGCGCGCGTCAGGTAGCGGACGTCGTCGCTGGCCAGGTAGGCGGTGCCGTACCCGGCGAAGAGCGCGGCGACGACGACCAGGAAGATCACGCCGCTTCACCGCACCCGCACGAGCGCGATCCGGGGCACGGTAGTGCTCGCCAGCGCGATCGATCCGGCGCCGTCGGTGAGGATGAACGCGACCTCGCCCGATCCGACGGGCTGGATGATGCGCACGTGGCGCCCCGATCCGCCGCGCAGCACGCCGGTCCGGTCGTAGATGCCGTCCTTGGTGCTGTCGGGGGTCAAGCGGATACGGCTTTTCGAAGACGGCTGGGAAGTTGGCCGCGTACAGCGCCCGGAGATTGAAGCTGGTGTAGCCCAGCCGGTTGCTCGAAGGCGTGAAGCCGGGGAGGTTCGTCACGTAGTTCGCCATCTGCCATTGGGTGACGAGCGTGGGGAAGTCCTCGCCCGTCACGGCCTCGACGTTCGCGGCGCCGGTGAGGTTGGTCAGCAGCAGCCCCCGTGTCAGCTCGGGAGCGAGCGGCTGGGTGGCCGCGAAATGATCGCCCAGCCAGCGCACGAACAGCCAGGCGGCGCCGCGCTCCTCGAGGGACCCGCCGGAGCCGGACGGTGCCACGAGGAAGGTCGACTCCGGGTCGTTCAGGTAGTCGTAGGCGTTGGAGATATTGTCGCGGATGAACTGGTCCTCGCACTGGGCGAAGGCCGGACAAAAGCTGTCCGGCACCTCGCGGCCGCCCAGCTCTTCGGCGTAGTGGGACAGCCCCTCGTTGAGCCAGGTCTCCTCGACGTCACCCCCGCGCACCAGCACGTGCTGGTTGAAGCTGATCATGTGCTGGAACTCGTGGATGAAGACGCCGGGCAGCGACGTTGGTGACTTCCGTCTTCGTATACGCGGAGCAGTTCGGCATGTCCTGGCGCGGCACGGCGCCATAGAAGACCTCGCCGTCGTTCGAGTGGACCGGGTCCTGGATCGGGTACAAATCCAGGCCGAAGAAAAAGCCGAGAATGATGCTGCCCGTCGTGTTGCAATCGGGCGAGAGATCGTTGACGTGCTGGGTCAGCAGGACGATGACCACGCCGTTGTTGTCGAGATCCGACTCGCTGCCGAAGGCGGTCGTGTCGATGGCGTGAAGGTGCGCGTCGAAGAGCGCGCCGACCTCGTCCATGTCGCTCTGCGTGAAGCCGGCCGGCGCATCATCGTCGAGATAGATCGCCACGCGCTGGCCGACGACCTTGGCGGTGGCCGTGCTCTGGACGAAGCTGGTGCACGTCGTGTTGGCGCAGACGTCGAACGTGCGCATCGAGCCGACCGCCGGAGGCACCGGCACCACCGACGCGGAGACGCGCGCCCGGGAGGCGCCCGCCGCCGGCGGATGCTGCTGCGTCATGGTCCGCTCCCGCTCGCGCAGCATGTCGTGGAAGGCGGCGGCGGGGGGCGGGGCCTGGTGCAGCGAGGCCTGGCCCAGGCGCGCCACCGATGCCGATGGGCTCTGGGCGCCCTGGAGCTGGTACGCCGGGGCGGTGCCGTTCTCGCTCACGGTGCCGTCGCCCGACAGGGCGACGTAGAGGTATTCCGCTTCCTGAGACGCGGCCCCCGGAATCCGCACACAGGCCTGATCCGAGGCGTCGAGGATCACGAACTGGCCCGCGGTGAGGATGCGTGGGAGCCACCGAGGAACAATCGACGGTGCCGGGAGGATTCGGATCGTCGCTGCCGCATGCGGCGGTCGCGAGCACGCCGACCAGCAGGGTCCAGCGGGCAAAGGCTCGGGTCACGTGGGGGAGCTCCGGGCGGCGTGATGTGGGGGTGAAATCCCCAGCAAGATAAGGAACCACAATGGTTTTTGACAATCGCTCCGAGGCTCCGGTACCTTCTCTCGGTGTCTGAGACCAACTGGCTGGCGAAGGTCAGGTTCGGGGCCGACGGACTGGTGCCGGTGGTGGCCCAGGAGAGCCGATCCGGCGACGTGCTGATGCTGGCGTACGCGAACCGGGAAGCGCTCGAGCGGACCGCTGCCACGGGCCGGGCGCATTACTACAGCAGGTCCCGCGCCGTGCTCTGGCGCAAGGGCGAGAGCTCCGGCCACGAGCAGACCGTCCGCCAGATCCGGGTCGATTGCGACGGCGACGCGATCCTCTACCGGGTCGAGCAGACCGGGCCCGCCTGCCACACCGGCGCCCGGACCTGCTTCTCGGCGGCCGTGGCGCCGGACGGCAATACGACGTCGGGTGAGGATCCCGGTGCACACCTGCTGACCCGTCTGGCCGCCAAGATCGCGCGCCGGGCGGTGCAGCGTCCCGAAGGGTCGTACACCGCGCAGTTGCTGGACCGTGGCGTGCCCGCCATCTCCCAGAAAGTGGGCGAGGAGGCGGTCGAGGTCGTCGTCGCGGCGAATGCGGAGGGGCCCGAGCGTCTCGCGTCCGAGGCGGCCGATCTCCTCTATCATCTCTTGGTGCTGCTGCAAGCTCGCGGTGTCCCGCTGGACGCCGTCTGGAAGGAGCTGGCGCACCGCAGTCGGTAGGCATGGCCTTCGTCCATCTCCACACCCATAGCGAATACTCGTTGCTCGACGGGGCCAGCCGGATCCCCGATCTCGTCGCGCACGTCAAGAAGCTCGGCATGGACAGCCTGGCCGTCACCGACCACGGCAACATGCACGCGGCCTGGTCGTTCTACGACGCCGCCAAGGCGGCCAAGATCCGGCCGATCCTCGGCTTCGAGGCCTACCTCGCGTTCGGGCCGCGCCAGGCGCGCGAGAAGCCGAGCAACGCGCCCGCCGCCTACAGCCACCTCGTCCTGCTCGCGAAGAATCGCGCCGGGTACAAGAACCTCGTCCGCCTGACCTCGATCGGCTACACCGAGGGGTTCTACCGGCGGCCGCGAGTGGACAAGGAGTGCCTGGAGAAGTACAGCGACGGGATCATCTGCCTCGCGGCGTGCCTCTCCGGCGAGGTGGCGCTGCACCTCCGGCAGGGCCGCTACGAGGAAGCCAAGCGCAGCGCCGAATGGTTCGCGCGGGTGTACGGGAAGGACGGGTTCTGGCTCGAGGTCCAGAGCCACGGGATCGCCGAGGAGCGGCTGGTCACCGAGGGCATGCTCCGGCTGGGCCAGGAGCTGGGGATCGGTGTCGTGGCCACCAACGACGCGCACTATCTACGGCGGGAAGACGCCGAGTCGCACGACGTGCTGCTCGCGATCGGGACCGGAAGCGACCTCGACGACCCGAAGCGCTTCCGCTTCACGGGCGAGGAATCGTACGTCAAGTCCGAGAAGGAGATGAAGACGCTCTTTCCGGACCACCCGGAGGTCCTGGCCAACACCCAGACCGTGGCCGACCTCTGCGAGTTCGACTTCGAGAAGAAGTACTTCCTGCCCGGCTTCCCCCGCCCCGCCGGCTACGACACCGACGAGGCCCTGCTCGAGGACCTGTCCCGGCAGGGCGCGGCCCGGCGCTACGGCACGCCGCTCCCACCCGCGGTCGAGGAGCGGCTGGCCTACGAGCTCCGCGTCATCAACACGGCGGGCTATGCCGGCTACTTCCTCATCGTTCAGGATTTCATCGCAGCCGCGCGCGAGCGCGGGATCCCGGTCGGGCCCGGCCGCGGCTCGGCGGCCGGCTCGATCGTGGCGTACTCGCTCGGCATCACCGACGTCTGCCCGCTCCGGTTCGACCTGCTGTTCGAGCGCTTCCTCAACCCCGAGCGCGTGTCGATGCCCGACATCGACGTCGACTTCTGCTTCGAGCGCCGAGGCGAGGTGATCGAGTACGTCCGCCAGCGCTACGGCCGGGCGAGCGTGGGCCAGATCGTCACCTTCGGCACGATGAAGGCGCGGGCGGCGGTCAAGGACGTGGCCCGCGTGCTCCGGATTCCGCCGGGTGAGGCGGACAGGATCACCAAGCTGATTCCGTCGGGACCCGCGTACAGCCTCACGATCGCCGACGCGGAAAAGAAGGTGGACGAGCTCAGGGATCTGGTGAAGGGCAACCCGGCGTATCGGCGGCTGCTGGACCTGAGCTCCCGGATCGAGGGGATCTCGCGGCACATGTCGGTGCACGCGGCCGGCGTGGTGATCGCCCCGGGCCCGCTGGCGGACTACGTGCCGGTCTGCACGGCGCCCACCAGGGGCGCGGGCGCGGCGGCAGACGGCGAAGAGTCCATCATCACGCAGTACGAGATGGGCGCGCTCGAGAAGGTCGGCATGCTCAAGATGGACATGCTCGGCCTCAAGACGCTCACCGTGATCCACGATGCGGTGCTGATGATCGCCGCCCGCGCCGGCGTGGACATCGACATGGCCGCGCTGACGTTCGACGACCCCAAGGTCTACGAGCTGCTGCGCCAGGGCCGCACGGCCGGCGTCTTCCAGTTCGAGTCGCCGCTCGCGACCGACACGCTCCGCGCCATGAAGTGCGACCGGTTCGACGACCTGGTCGCCTCGAACGCGCTGCTCCGCCCGGGCCCGCTCGACGCCGGGATGCACACCGTCTTCATCCGGCGGAAGCTCGGGCTGGAGAAGGTGACCTACCCGCACCCCTCGCTGCAGGAGGTGCTGGAGCCCACGTACGGCGTCATCACCTATCAGGAGCAGGTGATGCGGATCGCGAACGTGCTGGCCGGGTTCACCCTGGCCGAAGCCGACGTGCTCCGGAAGGCGGTGGGCAAGAAGGACGCGGAGCTGATCAAGAAGGAGCTGGGCAAGTTCTGCGAGCGGGCCATGGCGCTGGGCCACCCGAAGAAGATGGTGGACGAGATCGCGGCGCAGATCGAGACCTTCGGCCGCTACGGCTTCAACAAGTCGCACTCGGTGGCCTACTCGGTGCTGTCGTACCAGACCGCGTGGCTCAAGGCCCACTACCCCGCCGAGTTCATGGCGGCGCTGCTGTCGTCGGAAATCGGCAACACCGACAAGGTGGTGCAGTACATCAACGAGGCGCGCGAGCTCGACCTCGAGGTGCTGCCGCCGGACGTCAACGAGTCGGGCTTCAAGTTCACGGTGGTGGGAGACCATCGGATCCGCTTCGGTCTCGGCGCCATCCGGAACGTGGGCTGGGGCGCCATCGAGAGCATCATCGCCGCACGGCAGGACGCGCCGTTCACGGCGCTGGCGGACTTCGTCGAGCGGATCGACCTCCGGCTCTGCAACAAGCGGGTGCTCGAGTCGCTGATCGTCGCCGGCGCGTGCGACGGCCTCGGCGGCCACCGGAAGCAGCTCTGCGAGGCGCTCGACCACGTGCTGGGCGAGGCGCAGCTGCTGCAGCAGGAAAAGGAGGCCGGCCAGGAGTCGCTGTTCGGCGAGGCACGACTGCGCCAGCGTACCGACGGTCGGCTGAGCCTGCCGGACATTCCGGCCTGGACCGAGGCCGAGCGCCTGGTCAAGGAAAAGGAAGTGCTCGGCTTCTTCATCTCGGGCCACCCGCTCGAGCGGTTCCGCGACGAGGTCGAGCTGTTCGGGACCCGCACCACCGCCACGCTGGGCGAATGGAGCGAGCACCCGGTGACGGTGGCGGCGGTGGTGACCGGGGTGAAGCGGCAGATCTCCAAGAAGACCGGCAAGGAGTACGCGCGCCTGGTGGTCGAGGACTTCCACGGCACGGCGGAGGCGATCGTCTTCCCCGACGCCTGGGCCAAGCTCAACGGCACCATCCTGCCCGACGCGGCTCTCCTCCTGACCGGCGGCTACAGCGACCGGGACCGGGGGGAAGATCACGCGCCGTTCATCGTGGAGTCCGCCCGCGCCCTGGACGAGCTCAAGGCGTCGGGCGCCGTGGCCCTGAGCCTCCGCTGGCGCGCGCCGGGCGCGCCGGAGCCCGACTCGCTCCGGGCGGCGGCGGCCCTCTGTTCGGCCCATCCGGGCCCTACGCCCCTGTATATTGAGTGGAGCGACGGGAACGGGGAGTCGGTGCGCCTCCGGTCCCGTCGGGTCCGCGTCGCGGCGGAGGAGGACCTCGTTCGGGCCCTGCGCGATCTCCTGGGCGCCGATTCCGTCCACTACATCAAGGCGGGATGACCCGATGGCCTCAGCCTATACGCTGGAGTTCGAGAAGCCCCTGCTCGAGCTGGAGCGGCAGATCGAGGACCTGAAACGGATCGGCAGCGAACGACAGATCGACATCGACGGCGAGCTCGACGGCCTCCAGGGCAAGCTCGAATCGCTCCGGGCCGAGATCTACCGGAATCTCACGCCCATCCAGCGCGTCATGGTCGCCCGTCATCCCCGCCGCCCCTACACACTCGACTATCTCAGCACCATCTTCACCGACTTCATCGAGCTCCATGGCGACCGCCTCTACATGGAGGACCCGGCGGTGGTGGGCGGCTGGGCGCGGCTCGCCGGCGTGTCGGTCATGGTCATCGGGCACCAGAAGGGCCGAGACACCAAGGAGAATCTCAAGCGCAACTTCGGCATGCCGCATCCCGAGGGCTACCGGAAAGCGCTCCGGCTGATGAAGCTGGCGGCCAAGTTCAGCGCGCCCGTCATCACCCTCATCGACACGCCGGGCGCGTACCCTGGCCTGGGGGCGGAGGAGCGGGGACAGTCCGAGGCGCTCGCCCGCAACATCCTCGAGATGTCCGCGCTGCCCACGCCGGCCGTCGCCGTGGTCATCGGCGAGGGCGGCTCGGGCGGCGCGCTCGCGCTCGGCGTGGCCGACCGGGTGCTCATGCTGGAGAACTCGGTCTACTCGGTGATCTCGCCCGAGGGGTGCGCCGCGATCCTGTGGAAGGACGCGAGCCAGCGGGAGCGCGCGGCGGAGGCGCTCAAGATCACGGCCGAGGACCTGCTCCGGCTCAAGGTCATCGACGAGATCGTGAAAGAGCCCGAGGGCGGGGCGCATGTCGATCCCGACGCCGCCGGCGAAGCGCTCCGCGAGGCGCTGATCCGTCATGTCACCGAGCTCCGGAAGATTCGCCCCGAGAAGCTGATCCGCCGCCGGGCCGACAAGTACGGCGCCATGGGCGCCTTCTCCGAGGCCTGATGAGTCAGACGATCGAGGTGAGGTTCAAGGGCACCCGCAAGGCCTACTTCGCGTGGGAGGACAGCGAGTCTCCCATCCGGACCGGAGAAGCGGTCCTGGTCGAAGTGGAGCGCGGCCGCGACTTCGGCCGGGTCACCGCGGTGGGTGACGTGGCCGCCAAGAAGTGCGCCGGCAGCTGTACCGGCTGCGCCGTCGGCGAGGCGGCCCCGGCCGAGGCCACGCCTCCCAAGCCGGTCCTCCGGCGCGCCACGCGCGACGACCTCCGGGTGCACGACGAGAACCGCCTGGACGAGGACAATGTGCGTCGCAGGGTGCTCGAGCGGGTCCGCACCCATGGCCTGGTCATGAAGGTGAGCGACACCGAGTGGCAGTGGGACCGGAACAAGCTCACGATCTACTTCACCGCCGAGAAGCGGGTCGACTTCCGCGCGCTGGTGCGGGACCTGGCTTCGCACTTCCGGACCCGCATCGAGCTCAGGCAGATCGGCGTCCGCGACGAGGCCGCCCGGCTCTCCGGCGTGGGCCGGTGCGGCCGCGAGTACTGCTGCAGCTCCTGGCTCACCGAGCTGTCGCCGGTCAACCTCGGCCTGGCGAAGGACCAGCATCTCTCGCTCAATCCCAGCCAGATTTCCGGCGGTTGCGGCCGCCTGCTCTGCTGCCTCAAGTACGAGCACGAATTCTACGTCACGGCCCGCCGCCGCTTCCCGAAGGAAGGCAAGGTGCTCACGGCGTCGCGCGGCCCCGAGCGGGTCGTCGCGGTGGACATCTTTCGCGAGCGGGTCTTCCTCCGGAGCGAAGAGCACGGCTCGCGGATCATCCCGCTGGTGCAACTGCGCGAGGAGGTCGAGGCCCGGGGCGAGGTGCTCAACACGGCCGAGTCCCGGAGCCGGCTGGCGGTGGCGGCGGAGTCACCTGTCGCGGCGGCGGTGGAGGACGGGCCTACGGCCGTCGACGAGCTGCCCCTCGACGTGGACGGCCCGCCGAGCCCGGAGCCCGCCGCGCCCTCGCCGTCGAGCGGCGGCTCGCCCACGCCGCGAAGCACACCGCACCGACGCCGGCGGCGGCGGCACCGGCGGGACCCGAGCGACGACTCGCCGCCGCAAGGCTGAAGCTCGCGGGCCATGATTCTCCAGAATCTGCGCTACCTCGCCGCCCTGGCCCGCGAGCGGCACTTCTCCCGCGCCGCCGGCGCCTGCGGCGTCACCCAGCCGACGCTGTCGGCCGGAATCAAGCAGCTCGAGGAGGAGCTCGGGCTTCTGATCGTCCGCCGCGGGCAGCGGTTCGAGGGCCTCACGGCCGAAGGCCAGCGAATTCTCGAGTGGGGGCAGCGCATCCTCGCCGACTGCGAGAGCCTCGAGCAGGAGGCCGCAGTGCTCCGGGGCGCGCTCCGGGGGCGTCTGCGCATCGGCGCGATTCCGACGACCCTTCCGGCGCTCTCGCTCCTGACGCTCCCGTTTTCGCAGCTGCACCCGCAGGTGACGATCTCGATCCATTCGCTCACCTCGGTCGACATCCAGCGCGGCCTGGACGACTTCAGCCTCGATGCCGGGGTCACCTACCTCGACAACGAGCCCCTGGCGAACGTCCGCACGATTCCGCTCTACCATGAGCGCTACCTGCTGTTCACGCCGGCCGGCAGTCCGCTGGCGGACAGCGAGACCGTGTCGTGGGGGGAGGTCACCGGCTTGTCGCTGTGCCTGCTCACCCCCGACATGCAGAATCGCCGAATCCTCGACGGCCTGTTCGCGGCCGCCGGCGCCACGGTCCACCCGGCCATCGAGACCAATTCGGTGCTGACCCTGTGGTCGCACGTCCGGACCGGCGCCTACTCGAGCATTCTCTCCCAGGCGTTCCTCTTTCTGTTCGGGGAGCCCGCCGGCATCCGGGCCATCCCGATTACGGGCTCCGTCGCCACCCACAGCGTCGGGCTGGTCGTGTCGGACCACGAACCGCTGACCCCATCGGCGCGCGCCCTGGCCGCCGTGGCCGCGACACTGGACCTGACGGCAGCGCTCGAGGGGTCCGGCGCGAGGTCGCGGCGTTCCACACTGAGGCCCGTCGTGTCATCGTCGCGATCTATCGCCCTATTGCACCGGCCTATTTGCTGAGGGTCCGGGACCGGGGCATACTTCCAGCACCTACGGTTTCCTTTCTCCCTGGTTCGACCGGAGTCTGAATCGCATGGTCATGAAGCTTTCCCGTCTCACCGAGCCCCTGGTCCGCGAAAATGTGTGCTGCGGCCCGCCTCGTGGGCGGAGGCGCTCGACCGGGCCGCCGACGGGTTCCGCCGCGTGAAGGCCCAGCATGGCGGCGACGCCATCGGGACGTTCAGCTGCTCGAAGGCCAGCAACGAGGTCAATTTTCTGGCTCAGAAGCTGACCCGGGTCGCGTTCGGCACGCACAACGTCGATAGCTGCAATCGAACGTGACACGCGCCTAGCGTCGTCGGTCTGGCGACGGTATTCGATGTAGGCGGAGGCACCAGCTCCTATCGCGAGGTGGAAGAGACGGACGTGATCTTCCTCTGGGGCGCGAATGCCCGGGAAAATCACCCGATCTTTTTCCACCACGTGCTCAAGGCGGTCCATCGCGGCGCCAGGCTGTACGTGATGGATCCCCGGCGGACTACGTCCGCCCAGTGGGCGGACGACTGGCTGGGCCTCAACGTGGGCAGCGACATCGCGCTGTCCCACGCCATGGCGCGCGAGATCATCCATGCCGGGCTGGCCAACGAGGCCTTCATCCGGCGGGCCACGAGCGGCTTCGAGGCGTATCGGGCCTGCGTGGAGCGGTACACACTCGAGTACGCGGAGCGTGAGACCGGCGTGCCCGCCGACGTGATCCGCCGGGCGGCGCACGCCTTCGCCCGGGCGGACCGGGCGGTCATCTGCTGGACGCTCGGCATCACCGAGCATCACAACGCCGTCGACAACGTCGTCTCCCTGATCAATCTCGCGCTGCTCACCGGCCACGTCGGCCGGTATGGCTCGGGCGTCAACCCGCTCCGCGGGCAGAACAACGTCCAGGGCGGCGGCGATATGGGTGCCATTCCGAACCGTCTCGTCGGCTTCCAGGATTGGACCAAGGATCCGGCCATCCGGGAGCGGTTCGAGCGGGCATGGGGCGTCCCGCTGAAGCCGGTCTATGGGAGGAATCTGACCGAGATGTTCGAGGCGATGGCGCACGGAGAGATGCACGCGGCCTATGCCATCGGCGAGAACCCGGCCCAGTCCGAAGCCGATCAGAGCCGCACCGAGCGCCTGCTCCTCGGGCTCGACCATCTCGTGGTCCAGGACATCTTCCTCACGCGCACCGCGGAGTTCGCCCACGTCGTCCTGCCCGCGAGCTCGAGCTGGTGCGAGGCCGAGGGTACGGTCACCAACAGCGAGCGGAGGGTGCAGCGGGTTCGCAAGGCGCTGGAGCCGCCTGGCGACGCCCGGGACGACATGTGGATCATCTGCGAGATCGCCAAGCGACTCGGCCACGACCTGGGACCACCCCGGGCGGAGGCCGTGTGGAACGAGGTGCGTTCGCTCGCCCCGATCTTCGCCGGGATGAGCTACGCCCGGCTGGAAGCCGAGGGCGGCCTGCACTGGCCATGCTACGACGAGCAGCATCCGGGCGAGCTGTTCCTCCACAGCCGGCTCTGGAAAGAGCCGCGCGAGGGCCCGCCGGCGCCGTTCTCCGTCGTGGAGCACGACCCGCCGGTCGAGCGCCCCGATGACGAGTATCCCTTCCAGCTGACCACCGGCCGACGCCTCGATTCGTACAACACCGGCGTGCAGACCGGCGGATACAGCTCGCCGCTCCGCCGGGGCGAGTCGCTGGACCTCTGTCCCGAGGATGCCGACCGCCTCGGCCTGCTCGAAGGCGATCCGGTGCGGGTCACATCGCGGCGCGGCAGCGTCGTGGCGCCGGCGCACATCGACCGCTCGCTGCGCGTGGGCCTGGTGTTCATGACCCTCCATTTCCAGGATGAGGTCAAGACCAACGTGCTCACGCTCGATGAAACCGACCCGAGGTCCGGCACGGCCGAATTCAAGGCCTGCGCGGTGCGGGTGGATCCGATCCGCGCCGGCGCCGAGCGCGTCACAGCACCACGGTCCCCCAAACCCTCTCCCTAGCGAGTCCTCGCCCTTGGATCTCCATTTGCTGGCCGCGGAACCGACGGCCGAGGAGCGTGCGGCGGTCGATGCGTTCCTCGGCCCCCCGGCGTCGGGCTGGGACGGCGGCGAGCGCCAGCCCAGGGACGCCCATACCGCCGAAGGCGGCCACGCGGCCCGGGGCCGACGACACCTCCTCCTGCCGGCATTCCACGCCGTCCAGTCCCGGGTCGGGTGGATCAGCGAGGGCGCGCTCAACTACATCTCCGAGCGGCTCACCGTGCCGCCGGCGGACGCGTACGGCGTGGCGACGTTCTACGCCCTGCTGTCCACGGTGCCGCGCCCCAGGCGGGTGGTGCACGTGTGCGACGACATCGCCTGCCGGTGCAAGGGCGCGGAGCAGCTCTGCGCCGAGCTCGAGCGAGCGGTTGGACCCGCCTACCACGGCCCCGACGGCGACCATCACGAAATTCCCGCCGATGGGGCAGTGTGGCTCCGGAGTCCGTGCCTCGGTCTGTGCGACCAGGCGCCGGCCGCGCTGCTGACCGTCGCGGGCGAAGCCCCGGTCGAGCGACTCGTCGGTGACGTCACGGCCGCCTCGGCCGCACGGCTGCTCGCGGGGGATCTCTCGTCGGCGGCCCTGCCCCATCCCCGGCTGCCTCAGGCGGGCGACGCGTCGCTCCGCCTCCTCAGGCGGGTGGACGTCGTCGACCCCGGAAGCCTGGACGAATACCGCGCCAACGGCGGGTACCAACCGCTCCGGCGGGCGCTGGATCTGGGACCGGAAGGGATCATCCGGGAGGTGTCGGACGCCAAGCTGATGGGACGCGGTGGCGCGGCCTTCCCCACCGGCAGGAAGTGGGAGGCCGTGTCTCGACAGCCGGTCCGGCCCCACTACCTGATCTGCAACGCGGACGAGTCCGAGCCCGGCACGTTCAAGGACCGGGCGATCATGGAGGGCGATCCGTTCGGCGTCGTCGAGGCCATGACGATCGCCGCGTACGCGACCGGATGCGCCCAGGGCTTCGTGTACCTCAGAGGCGAATACCCGCTGGCGCACGAGCGGCTGCAGCACGCCATCGACACCGCCCGGGAGCGGGGTCTCCTCGGCACCAACATCCTGGGCCACGGCTTCGACTTCGACATCGAGATCCGGAAGGGCGGCGGGGCGTACATCTGCGGCGAAGAGACCGCCATCTTCAATTCGATCGAGGGCTTTCGCGGCGAGCCCCGGAACAAGCCGCCGTTCCCGGTGCAGTCCGGCGTCTTCGGCAAGCCGACGGTCATCAATAACGTCGAGACCCTGGTCAACGTCCTCGAGATCCTCAGGATCGGCGGCCAGGCCTATGCCCGGATCGGCACCGCGGACTCGACCGGACCGCGGCTCTTCTGCCTCTCGGGGTGCGTGACCCGGCCGGGCGTGTACGAGGTGCCCTTCGGCGCCACCCTCCGGGAGCTGCTGGAGATGGCCGGCGGGGTGGCCGGTGGCCGGCCGCTGCAGGCCATCCTGCTCGGCGGCGCGGCCGGGGTGTTCGTCCGCGCCGACGAGCTCGACATGCCGCTGACCTTCGAGGGCGCGCGCGCGGCGAAGGCGACGCTCGGGTCCGGGGTCATCATGGTGTTCGACGATACGGTGGACATGCTGGACATCATCCTGCGGATCGCGTCGTTCTTTCGCGACGAGTCGTGCGGGCAGTGCGTCCCCTGCCGGGTCGGCACCGTGCGCCAGGAGGAAGCCCTGCACCGGCTCAAGAGCGAACGCGCGCGCGGCGGCATCGGCAGTGAGCTGGCGCTGCTCGAGGAGATCGGCCTGGCGATGAAGGACGCGTCCATCTGCGGTCTGGGTCAGACCGCCTACAGCGCGGTGGAGTCGGCGGTCAAGCGCCTGCACCTGTTCAACGGAGCCCCCTCATGACCGCCTTGGTCCAGCTCGAGCCGCTCCGCCGAACCGTGGAGCTCACCATCGACGACGAAAAGGTCCAGGTGCCGGAGGGGATCACGATCTTCGAGGCCTGCCGCCAGCGGGGCACCGCCATCCCGACGCTCTGCTACCTGGAGACCCTGCATCCGGTCAACGTCTGCCGGGTGTGTGTCGTCGAGGTGGAGGGGTCGCGGGTCCTCGTCCCGTCGTGCGCCCGCAAGGTCGAGCCAGGCATGGTGGTGCGGACCAACTCGGAGCGGGTGCGTCACAGCCGTAAGATGGTGATCGAGTTTCTGGCCTCGTCGGTCGACCTCTCGACCACTCCGGACGCCGCGGAGTGGGTCCGGGACTATCAGGCGGCGCCGGAGCGCTACGGCCCGCCTGCCCCGCCAGCGCCGGCGGGCCATCGCGACAGCCTGCAGCCGGGCCACCATGCGCCGCCGGATCCGGCCTATCGCGCGACGGTCGGCCAGCCGACCAAAGTCGACAACGAGCTCTACGTGCGCGACTACGGCAAGTGCGTCCTGTGCTACAAGTGCGTGGAGGCCTGTGGGAAGGACTATCAGAACACCTTCGCGCTCACCGTCGCGGGGCGCGGGTTCGATGCGCGAATCTCGACCGAGTTCGCCGTGGCCCTTCCCGAGTCGGCGTGCGTGTATTGCGGCAATTGCATCGCCGTCTGCCCCACCGGCGCCCTGATGTTCAAGAGCGAGTACGACCACCGGCAGGCCGGAACCTGGGACGAATCGCGGCAGACCGTGACCCGGACGGTGTGTCCGTATTGCGGCGTCGGATGCAACCTGGAGCTGCACGTGCAGGACAACGAAATCGTGCGGGTGACCTCGCCGCTGGACCATGAGGTGACCCGCGGCAACCTATGCATCAAGGGCCGATTCGGCTGGAGATACGTGCAGAATCGCGGGTCCGGAGCGCAGGGAGAGGGCGTGCGGCGACCGTGACCGGATCAGCTCGTGAGGCGCTCGCCGTGGGTATACACCGTCAGCCGCGAGGCCCGCGCGAACCCCACGAGCGTGAGCCCGGCGTGCTCGGCGATCCGCACGGCAAGGCCGGTGGGTCCCGAGATCGCCACCAGCAGAGCAGCACCGAAGACCGTGGCCTTCTGCACCATCTCGAAGCTCGCCCGACTGGTCACCACGAGGAATCCGCTCTCCGGCTTCACCCCGCGGCTCAGCATCGCGCCGATCAGCTTGTCGAGCGCGTTGTGCCGGCCCACGTCCTCGCGCGCCAGCTGGATCTCCCCCTCGAGGGACGCCCAGCCCGCCGCGTGAACGGCCCCTGCCGCGGCGTTCAGGGTCTGGTGCCCGACCAGCGTCCGACAAGCGTTCTCGACGGCAGCGGTGGTCACCGTGGCGCTCGACGTCACCGGATGCAGCTGCTTGAGGACGCCCTCGATGCTGTCCATGCCGCAGATGCCGCAGCCCGTCCGCCCGGTGAGGCGGCGGTTGCGCGAGGCGATGGTGGCCTCGCAGTCGGGGGAGACCATCGCCTGAATCTCGATTCCCTGTCCGTACCGAACCACCTGCAGGGACTGCAGGTCCGCGGGGGTCCGGATCAGCTCCTCGGTGATGCTGAAGCCGAGCGCGAAGTCCTCGAGATCCGACGGCGTGGCCATCATGACGACGTGGGGAATGCCGTTGTAGACGATGGCCACGGGCGTCTCCTCGGCCACCTGCTCCGTTCCCTCCTGCGCCCGGCCCCCTTCCCAGCGGCGGGCGGAGACCTCGAGCAGAGGCGAGGCGTAGCCGAGCCGACGGAGGCCCAGCGGGTGCTGCATCTGAGTGAGATCGATGGCCATCTCGGCGACTCCACGCTGCCGGACCGTCTCGTCATGCGACCGGGGAACTCATGAGGAATATACTCCGGCTCGAGACGGGCGAGCGAGTTCCGGCCATCGCGCTCGTGGGCTCGAGCGGAAGCGGAAAGACCACGCTGATCGAAGCGGTGTTGCCGTTCCTCAAGGCGTACGGCTACCGGGTCGGCGTCGTGAAGCACGCGCACCGGGGGTTCGAAGTCGACCAGCCGGGCAAGGATAGCTTCCGGGTCCGCCGCGCCGGAGCGGCCCAGGTGCTGGTCGGGTCGAACCGGCAGTGGGCCCTGATCGGAGACGAGCCTCCGGGCGCCGAGGATCCACAGCTCGCGTCGCTCGTGGCCCGCTTTTCCCCGGGCGACATCGATGTGGTGCTCGCCGAAGGATTCTCCCACGAGGCCGTCCCCAAGATCGAGGTGTTCCGGCCGGCCTACGGCCGGCCCCCGCGGTGCTGGCCGGGCGATCCCGACGTCGTGGCCGTTGCCTCGGACGCGGACCTCCCGGTCGAGCCGCCGGTGGTGCGCCTGGATCTCAATCGCCCCGAGTCGGTTGCGGAGTTCATTGCCGACTGGGCCTCGTCCAGCCGCCGGCCCGTCGTCAGGCCTCGTTCGGCCCGATGATGAGGGACAGAAGACCGGGTTAGTTTTCCGGGCATGCCCAAGTTCTACCTCACCACCGCCATCGACTACTCCAACGGCGACCCCCATCTCGGCCACGCGCTCGAGAAGGTCGGCGCCGACTGCATCGCGCGCTACCGGCGGCTCAGGGGCGACGACGTCCACTTCGTCATGGGGATGGACGAGCACTCGCAGGCGGTCCTGCAGGCGGCCGAGCAGAACGGGGTCACGCCGCGGGAGTGGGTGGACCGGATGGCGACGACGTTCGAGTCGTACTGGCGGCGGCTCGAGTGCAGCTTCGACGACTGGATCCGCACCACCGAGCCGAGGCACCACCGGACCGTGGCGGCGCTGCTCGAGCAGATCGCCCGGAAGAACCCGGACGACCTCTTCGTCGGCGAGTACGAGGGGCTCTACTGCTTCGGCTGCGAGGAGTTCAAGCAGCCGTCCCAGATCGTGAACGGCCACTGCATCGAGCACCCGACGCTCGAGCTGGTGCCCACGAAGGAGCGGAACCATTTCTTCCGGCTGAGCCGCTATCGTGACCAGCTGCTGTCGCTGATCCGGTCGGGCGAGTTCCGCGTGGAGCCCGCCATCCGCCGGAACGAGATCGTCCGCCTGCTCGAGGACGGACTGCAGGACATCTCCGTCAGCCGGAATCGCCAGTCGTGGGGCATCCCGTTTCCCGGCGACACCGAACAGACGGTCTACGTCTGGTTCGACGCGCTCATCAACTACCTGTCGGCCACCGGCTACCCGGACGCCGGTTACGACCGGCTCTGGCCCGCCGACCTGCACGTGGTCGGCAAGGGCATCACCCGGTTCCACTGCGTGATCTGGCCGGCGATGCTGCTGAGCGCGGGCGTGGCCCTGCCCCGCGAGGTGTGGGCGCACGGATACGTGCAGTGGGAAGGCGCGAAGATGTCGAAGTCGGCCGGGACGGCGGTGAGCCTGGGCGAGGCGATCGACCGGCACGGGCCGGACGCGCTGCGCTACTTTCTGCTCCGGGAAGTCGGCTTCGAGGCCGACGGCAACTTCACCTGGGATCGGTTCGACGAGCGATACACGGCTGACCTGGCGGACGGGCTGGGCAACCTCGCATCCCGGTCACTGGCGATGCTGGCCAAGTACCGGGATGGGATCGTGCCGGATGCCCCGGCGGACACCCCGCTCGACCAGGCAGGCCGGCAGGCGGTCGACGCCTACGTCCGCGCGATGGACGCCCTGGACCTCCGCGGTGGGGCCGAGGCGGCCTGGGTGCTCGTCGGGACGGCGAACCTCTACATCCAGCAGGTGGCGCCCTGGGCGCTCGCCAAGGCCGGCAAGGAAGCCGAGCTGGACGCCGCGCTCGCCGCGCTGGGCCGGGCCCTGTACCGGCTGGCGGTCCTGGCCGCCCCGTTCATCCCGGGCAAAGCCCAACTCCTCTGGCAATCCCTGGGGCTGGCCGGAGATGCATTACTCAGCACCTGGGTGGACCTGGCGGCGCCGCCGGTGAGCGGGCCTTGCTACCAGCAAGCCCGAGGTGCTGTTCCCCAAGCCCCACACTGTCTAGAAGTTAGGCTGTCAACGAGCAAAACTATTTGACAGTCAAGGAGTTATGCTGGGATTACCGGGCTTGACGCAGTCTGTGGCCCGGGCCACATTTTTGCTTGGATTCTGTGCGTCGGGTCACGTCCGATCTGCCCCGTAACGCTCATATTGTTCTTGGGTGCCGGACTGTGATCGAGTTCGAGCGACTTGTCGATTCCGAGCCTTGGTGAGGGAAGCGCATGGCGAAACGCCGGTGGACCGTTGTCTTCGTACCGCACGGCTCGGAACCCTCGAAGATCATCGAGGTTTCCTACGGCCTGATCAAGACGGCAATCGGCGGCGTGGCCCTCGGCCTCGCCGCGGCGTTGCTCGTCGGGTACGCGACCATGGCCCGCACGGCGGACCTGTCTCGCACGGCCCACCTCCAGGATGAGAATTCCCGGCTGGCCCAGGAGATCGGCGAGCTGCACGGCCGCCTCTCCACCCTGTCGGACACCCTCACCCGCATCAGCCAGCGCGACGCCCGCATCCGAGTCCTCGCCAACCTCGAGCCGATCGATCCCCAGGTCCAGGCCGCCGGCATCGGCGGACCCACGCTGGCCGCCCGTCCGGGGCTGCTGAACGCCGGGCCGGCGGTCCGGCGCTCCGAGGAGATCCGGGTCGACCTGAACGCGCTGATCCGGCGGGCCAACCTCCTGGCCTCGTCGTTCGAGGAGGCCAAGGACAGCCTGGCCAGCCATTCGCAGCGGCTGGCGGCCACGCCGTCGATCATGCCGACCCAGGGCTGGCTCACGAGCGCGTTCTCGTCCATGCGCGAGCACCCGATCCTCCACATCGCCCGGCCGCACGAGGGCATCGACGTGACGGCGCCGATGGGCAGTCCGATCGAGGCGCCCGCCGCGGGTGTCGTGACCGATGCCGGCTGGGAATCGGGCTACGGCAACACCGTCACGATCGATCACGGCTACGGCGTCATCACCAAGTTCGCCCACGCGTCGAAGCTGCTGGTGAGGACCGGCCAGCGGGTCCAGCGCGGCCAGCGCATCGCCCTGGTCGGCAACACCGGCCTCGCCACCGGCCCCCACCTGCACTACGAGGTGCACGTGAACGGCCGGCCGGTGGATCCGCTCAAGTATGTGTTGCCGGATCGGGTGGTGACGGACTAGGACGGAAGGACGGAAAGACGGAAGGACGGAAAGCGAGAACGACGAGACAGAGCCCCCGGTGCGGCATCGCATCGGGGGCTCGTCGCTGCCAGGCACGCCGCCAGCCGCCTCCTTTCACCCTTTCCGTCTGTCCGCCTTCCGTCTTACCGCCTTCCGTCCTTCCGTCCTCAGAACTGCACCTTCGGCGCCTCCGCCGCCCCCGCCGTCGCCTCGAAGTACTCCCGTGGCTTGCCCAGGCCGAACACCTTGGCGGTGAGGTTGTACGGGAAGCGGCGGATGTAGGCGTTGTATTCGCCGACCGCGGCGTTGTAGTCCTGCCGGGCGACGGAGATCCGGTTCTCGGTGCCTTCGAGCTGGTCCTGCAGCTGCTTGAAATTCTCGCTCGAGCGCAGCTGCGGGTAATTCTCGGAGATCGCGATGAGGCGGCCCAGCCCCTGGTTCAGGGCAGCGTTCGCGGCGGCCATCTCGGGAATGCTTCCGGACTGGATGGCGCCGCCGAGACGGGAGCGTGCGTTGGCGATCGAGATGAAGACGGTGTCCTCCTGCTTGGTGACGCCCTTCACCGTGTTCACCAGGTTGGGAATCAGGTCGGCCCGGCGCTGGAGCTGCGCCTGGATCTGGCCCTGGGCCTGGTTCACCCGTTCGTCCATCGTCTGAATCGTGTTGTACCCGCAGCCCGCCGTGAACATCGCGAGCAAGGCGAGGGTTGAGGCGACCGCCGACGAGCGCTTCATCACTGGTCTCCGAGCTGAAGTTGATCCACGTACCCCGCCGCCCGCGCCACGGCATCCATGTATTGCTCGAACTCCGATGCGGTACACCGCCAGCCGCGCTCGCCGCGATGCTCGACGGGCGTCGTCAGTCCCACGGCCGGCACCCCGACCAGCGCGGCGGCCTCGGCCGCAAGCGCCGCGGGCGCGGCGGGCACCGGCCGGCCCGCCAGGCTCAGGAGCGAGCGGAACAGCACGAGGATGGTGCCGGCGCTCCCCGCGGCCACCTCGCCCAGCAGCTTCTCGTCGCCGGCCGCCGCCGCGTAGCCCTGGCGGAGGCGGAGGAGCTTGCCCCGGAGCTCGCGCTCGAGCGCCTGCCGGAGATCGGCGCCCTGAACGCGAGCGGCGCCCAGGGGATCGGCCCCGCGAAGGACCCGGTAGCCGGCGCGCATGTCCGTGATCTCGATCGGGAACACGTCCGTCGCCCGCGCCCACTCGGTCCGGCTGATGAGAAGCGGCGGCTCGGACGCGGCCTTCCGCCACGCCGCGAACGCGGGCGCGAGCGCGCGGAGCCGGGTGGGCGAGGCGTCGTCCAGCACGAGCAGGAGGTTGATGTTCGAGCGGCCGGCGAGATAGTCTCCCCGGGCGGCCGAGCCATAGAGCAGCGCGCTGTAGCCGGCGCCGAGCGCGGCGTCCGCGGCCGCGAGGAACGGCGTCACCACGCGATCGACCGTCTCATGCATCAGAACCGTCCTCCGGATCCGCCGCCACTGAAGCCGCCACCACCGCCGAAGCCACCGAACCCGCCGCCACCGCCTCCGAAGCCACCGCCGCCGAACCGCCGCCCCGAACCCGCCGCCGCCAATCCACGGGCCGCCCCCCCAATATACGCGGCGCCGGCGTCCTCCCCGATTGGCCAGCATGACGAACACGACGAAGAGCAGCAGCGGCAGGAGCGAGAAGAGCTGCGAGCTGGGCGCCCGGGACGCGACGCGCGGCGGGGCGAGCGCGAGCGTCGAATCGGTGACGCCGAAGCCGCGCGCGATGAGGCCGGTGAGCGCTCGGACGCCGGCCTGGAGCGCGGGACCGTACTCCTCCTGGGCGAGCAGCGGGCCCATGACCTCCCGGCGAATCTGGCCGCTGGCCGCGTCGGTGACGATCCCCTCGAGGCCCTGCCCCACCTCGATCCGCAGATGCCCCGTGCCGGGCTCGTGATTGACCCGCGGCACGAGGAGGAGCACCAGGCCCGCGTTGCGCCGCGCATTGCCGACCTCGGCGCGGGCGCCGACGCCCCATTTCCGCCCGATCGCCAGCGCCACCTGGCCCTCGTCCTGGTCGTCGATGGTGGGCAGCGTCACGACCGTCACCTCGGCGCCGGTGGCGCTCCGGAGGCGGGTGAGCAGATCCTCCAGCTCCGCGCGCGTCGCGGGATCGACCAGCGACGCGAAGTCGTTGACGAGGCCCACGGGCTGCGCCGGAATGAGCCGCTCGACCTCCGGGCTCTGCGCCAGCGCGACGGCGGCGATCAGTTGTAGCCCCGCCAGGAGGGCGGTAGCTTTGCGTCGTGTTTCCCTCACGCCCACTCCTTCGAAGCTCCGGTGCCCGCGCGTGCCGCGGCGCGGTCCTGCTGCTCGGCCTCGCGGCCTGCGAGGGGCCGCGCGACGTGGCCGTGCGGGTCTCGATCCCGGGGCCCGACTCGGTGGAGACGCCGGTGACCGGCGTGGGAGTCGTCGCGCTGCCCTACGATCGCGACAGCGTCCTGCGGCAGCTCGAGGCCCGCGCCCCGACTCCCCGCCCCGACACCGCGCCGCTCGAGAGCCTCTTCGCGGCCTTTCGCGGCCCGTTCACCGCGTATTCCGCGGTGACCTTGCGGCTCGGCAAGCTGCGCGACTCCGTCGCGGAGGCCAAGGCGGGGCCCGACTCGCTCCGCCTCGCCGACTCGCTCCGTGCCACCGAGGCGCGGGCCGAGCGCGCCCGGGCGGAGCTCGACCGCGCGCGGCGCGATTTCGTCGGCCGCAGCGACAGCCTGCGGCGGCGCATGCGCCAGTGGGAAGATAGTACCTACCAGGGGTGGGACAGCGTCGTCCAGGGGCTGGCCCGCCGGAGCGGGCGCACGGCGGTCACCGACACGACGGGATCGCAGGGGTGGGCCCACTTGAAGCTCGCGCCGGGACGCTGGTGGGTCTACGCCAGGAGCTGGGATGCGGAAGATCCGAACGCCGAGTGGTACTGGAACACGCCCGTGACCAAGGACACACTGCTTCTGTCGAGCCGGACGGCGCGGCGGCAGCTCAGATACTAGTGGAGGTTGGATGACGGACTCGTTCGCCGGCAGGGTCCGCGTCATCAAGAGCGTCCGCGTCATCCTGACGCTGGAGCCCTCACGCTGGCACTCGCCGCCGGCAGCCTCACCCCCGCCGACCTGGCCGCCCAGGCCAAGCCCGACAGCGCGCAGAGCCCCCTCGCCGGGCGGATTCGCGGCTCGGCCAGCGGCACCCGTCACCGTGTACGAGATGTCGGACTTCCAGTGCCCCTACTGTCGCACCTTCGCGCTGACCACCTTCCCGGAGATCGACTCGCTCTACATCGCCACGGGCAAGGTGCGCTGGGCGTTCGTCAACTTCCCGCTGACGAGCGTCCACGACAACGCGCTGGCCGCGGCCGAGGTGGCGCTCTGTGCCGCGCGGCAGAACGCCTTCTGGCGCGTGCACGACCTCCTCTACCAGCACCAGGACGTCTGGGCGCCCCTCAAGCAGCCGGAGGCGTTCTTCCTGACGCTGGCCGATTCGGCGAAGATCTCGCGGCCGGCGCTGCTCGCCTGCGTGCAGTCACCGGCCACGCGCGAGACGCTCCAGCAGGAGGCCGAGGGCGCCACGCGCTCGGGCGCCAACAGCACGCCGAGCTTCTACATCGAGGGTGGCTTGCTCACCGGTGCGCAGCCGATGCCGATCTTCCGGCAGGTGCTGGACTCCATCATCCGGGAGAAGACGCGGAAGGCGCCCAGGCCGCCCGGCGCTTCACCCTGAGCCTGCCAGCGACAGGAACACGTCGTACAGCGCGTGGGTCCACGCGGTGATCCCGAGGCCCCGCAGCAGATACAGGGCGCTGAACAGCACGCCCGCGATGGCCCGGAAGGCGAACGAGCTCAGCTCCAGCCGATCGCCGTACGGACCGATGTAGTGGAAGGCGGAGAAGACCAGCGCGCCGAGCACGGTGGCCAGCACGCCGGCGGCGCCGGGGCCCCATCCGAACGCGCGCCGCGCCGTCCAGGCGAGCGCTCCCACCAGGATCACCCGGAACAACAGCTCCTCGTAGATCCCCGCGCCCAGCGAGATCATGAGCTGCGTGGCGAGGCCCAATCCGCCGGGACCCGCGGCCAGGCGCAGCTCCGCCGCGGAGCGGAGTCCGCCGAGCAGGAGCCCGGTGAGGATGCCCGTCACCAGCCCGAACGCGAGCGCATACGACACCGCCTCGACCATCATCAGCACGAGCACGCGGCCCTCGATCGGGCCCGAACGGCGGCGATCCCGCCAGACGAGCACCACGCCCGTGCCGACCAGCAGCGCGCCGAACACGAGCAGTCCGTTCCGGCCGCCGAACAGGACGAAGACGCTCTTCAGCAGGACGTCGGCCCCGTTCCGGACGCCGGCGAGCGAATCGTGCGACAGCGTGAAGGCCAGCACCTCGTAGGCCACGAGGAGCGGGAAGGCGAAGGTGAGGCTGTAGCGCGGAGCGCGGGTGGCGCGCCAGTACCGGCTGCTCGAGGTCGAGAGTGCCATGGTCGGATGGCTCAGGGGCAAAAAAAGGGGCCGCTCGGAGCGGCCCCCCCAGGTTCCAAGTGTCGCCCGGGTCTTGATCGTGCAGTGCTGTTCAGCAGCCGCAGGCGACCCTTGACTCTGTAGACAATGGATCACCTCCCTCGGTAGCAGGTGGGACATGAACTTCGTGAAAGAATTCTAGAACGTGCCCCGGCTCGCATCGCAAGCCCCGCACGGAGCCGCCGCCGTCCTCCGGATTGACGCCCGTCCGGGCCGCCGCGACATTGCCCCGATGCCGTCGACCTCCTGGGGGTATCGCGCCGCCGTCCGGATCGGCGCGGCGCTGGCCCCCGCCATCGGGCTGGTGGACCGGAAGGTGGGCGACGGCCACCGCCGGCGGCGTGGCGCCGCCGCGCGGCTGTCGGCGTGGGCCGCCGGCGCTCGCGACACGACGCGCCCGCTCGCGTGGTTCCACGCGCGCCAGCGTGGGCGAGGGTCTGCAGGCCGAGAGCGTGCTGCTCGAGCTCCGGCGCCTCGTGCCGCGGTGCCAGCTCGTCTACACCCACTTCAGCCCGTCGGCCGAGCCGCTCGCCCGGCGCCTCACCGTGGACGCGGCCGACTACCTGCCGTACGATCTCCCCGAGGCCGCCGACCGGCTGCTCGCCGCGCTCGCCCCCGACCTCCTCGTGTTCTCGAAGCTCGATCTCTGGCCGGAGCTCGCCACCCGGGCGGCTTCGACCGGGGCCACCGTGGCGCTCGTGGCGGCCACCGTGAGCGCGGGCAGCGGCCGGCTCCGCTGGCCGGCGCGGGCGCTGCTCCAAGCCGGGCTACGCGGCCGTCTCGGCGGCAGGGACCATCGCCGAGGCGGACGCCGAGCGGCTCGCGCGTCTCGGCGTGCCGCCGGAGCGGATCCACGTCCTCGGCGATCCGCGCTTCGACAGCGTGGCCGCCCGCGTGGCCGCGGTGCCGCCCGACGAGCCGCTGCTCCGGTTCGGACGCGGCGCGCCGACGCTCGTGGCCGGCTCCACCTGGCCGGCCGATGAGGCGGTCCTGCTCGAGGCGTTCGCGCGGGTTCGCGCGCGCCGGCCCGAGGCGCGTCTCATCCTCGTGCCGCACGAGCCTACGGTCGATCACCTCGCCGCGCTCGACCGCCGGGCGGCGGCGGGCCGGCCTCCCCGCGCCCGTCGCGCCTCAGCACGGCCGAAGGCCCGTCGCCGCTGCTGGTGGTGGACCGGGTCGGCGTGCTCGCCACGCTCTACGGGGCGGGGACCATGGCGTACGTCGGAGGCGGGTTCGGGCGGGCGGGGCTGCACTCGGTGCTCGAGCCGGCCGCGTGGGGCGTGCCGGTGGCGTTCGGGCCCAACTGGCGGGACAGCCGGGACGCGGAGCTGCTGCTCCAGGGAGGCGCCGCCGAGGCGCTCGGGCGCGGGGCCGGGAATGAGGGGGACGGCGCGGTACTGGCGGAGCTGGTGGGAGCGGTGGATCGGCGGACGAATCGCACCGGGTGGCGCAGGGCGCCCGCGCGCGTGCGATCGTGTCGGAGGGGCTGGGCGCGGCGCGGCGGTCGGCGGAGATGCTGGCGGGGCTTATTTCGTCACGATCCCCTCGACGGTGACCGTCCGCGGGACGAGGATGCCCCGCGGTCAGCACCGTGAACAGCACGTCGCTCCAGCGGCTCCGCACCCGGATCTTCACGTTGGCGACGCCATTCCCACCGACGAGCTGCGCGGCCAGCGTCTTCCGGATCGAGGGCTCCTTGAGCCGCGCGATGCCCCAGAGCCCGAACAACGCCTTGCTGGAGACCTTGAAGCGGTCGCCGGCCGGCGGCGGCCCGGCCGGCCGAGGCGAGCGTGGCCGGCACGCCCAGGGTGGTGGCGTCGAACGTCTGGGCGCAGCCGCCCAGGAAGCAGACCAGCACGAGCATGAGGGCGGCGCCGCGCGCCCTCACAGCCCCGGTACCCGGAAGGCGTAGTGCGCGCCGATGCCGAACGTCGCCGGGTCCGCGACGTCCTTGGCGAAGACGCGGTCGTAGGCCGCGTGGATGCCGAAGCCGTTCAGCAGGTTGAGCTCGAGGCCGCCGGACAGGCCGAAGTTGGTCTCGGTGTTCGAGGCGCCGCCGGCCTTCTGGTAGGCGATGTCCACCCGCGGCGCGAGCCACGGATGGATCGAGAGCACCGGGTTGGGAATCACGAGCGCGAACCCGATCGCCGATCGGGAAGTCGATAGGCCGACACATCCTCGTCGGGCAGGAATCCCTCGCTCGGCTTGAGGTAGCTCACCCCGCCCTGCAGCGTGACCGACAGCGGCACCAGCGGGCCGCCGAGCAGCTTGTAGTTGAGCGTGCCGCCCACCGAGGCACGTCGCCGCCGCCCGCGCCGTCCTGATCGAACGAGGACAGCGTGGCCGTCACGCCGAGCGGGCCGAACCCTCCCGCGCCCGGTCACGCCGTAACACCGTGCCGCTGCCCGCCTGGTCGTTGGGAAAGCCGACGTCGCCGTACAGCGCGATGCCTCGCGGCACGCCCTGGTTGTAGACCGGCAGCCCCGGGTTCTGGGCCCCGGGCTGGAGCCGCGCCCAGCGCCAGGGCGAGAACTGTGAACGGCGTGCACGGTGTACCGCATGCTGCCTCCGCGGATCGCTGACTCGGGGTGGATGCAAGGCGCCAGAAGCTACTCGGGCGCTTCGCGGGAAGTCAATCGCGCGGGATCCAACGAGAACGCCCGGTCGCGGAGGTCCGCGGCCGGGCGTTTCGGTCGGCGACGAGGGTCAGCGGAGGTACGCGACGCTGATGCCGACGCCTTCGATGTCGCCCAGGCCCCCGCTCGCGCGGATGGCCCACTGCTCGCTGAACTTGATGTCGACGCCCAGGCCGAGGGCGAAGTTCACGTCGCTGTCGCCGCCGCCGAAGGTCGGGACGATGACGGGATGGACGTAGGGGACGAAGATCGTGTTGGAGCCCTCGAGCTCGAACCGCCGGCCGAGGGAGATGCCGACCGGGATGTAGTAAGCATCGCGCCCGTCGCCGACATTGGCGCCCAGGCCGAGGGTGAGCGAGCCGTCGAGCGGGAAGCTCTCGCTGTAGCTGACGACCTGGGTGCGGAAGTCGCCGCCGAGGAGCACCCGGGTGCCGCCCGAGCCGTTCAGGTCCGCGAACCCGCCCGCGAACGCTGAAGTCGTTGGCGCCGCTGGCCGTAGCGATAGAAGCCCTCGAGCGCGAGGCTCACGCCCTCGCCCGGGTCGGACAGCGACACCCCGAACTCGTGGCTGGTGAAGGCCCGGTACGGCGCCTTGAAGATCGGCGTGCCGGTTTCCTGCGCCGCCGACGTTCCGGCCGCACCGGCGAGCAGGGCGACCACCAGGATCCCACCGCAGAGGTTACGACGCATGAGACTCTCCTTGTACGTGTTCGGCCACCACGCGTACCCGATTGTCCACGACCTGGAGGAACCCACCGCGAACCGCGAACCGCCGCATCCCGCCGGCGCTCCGTACGGTGAGCGTGCCCTCTCCCAAGAGCGTCATGAACGGTGCGTGATTCGGCAGGATGCCGACTTCGCCGTCGAAGGCGGGCGCGACGACCGCGTCCGCTTCACCGTCGAACATAGACGCTTCGGGGGAGATCACCGTGACTTGCATCACGAGCTCGCGAGCTTCTTGGCCTTCTCCACCGCCTCGTCGATCCCGCCGACCATGTAGAACGCCTGCTCGGGGAGATGATCGAACTCGCCCGAGAGCACCCGCTCGAACGACGAGATCGTCTCCTCGAGCTTGACGTACTTCCCGGCGAAGCCGGTGAACTGCTCGGCCACGAAGAACGGCTGCGAGAGGAAGCGCTGCAGCCGCCGCGCGCGGCTGACGATCAGCTTGTCCTCCTCGCTGAGCTCGTCCATGCCCAGGATCGCGATGATGTCCTGGAGGCTCTTGTAGCGCTGCAGCGTGCGCTGCAGGCCGATGGCCACGTTGTAGTGCCGCTCGCCGATGAACTGCGGATCGAGGATGCGGCTCGAGCTGTCGAGCGGGTCCACCGCCGGGTAGATGCCGAGCTCGGAGATGGCGCGCGAGAGCACCACGGTGGCGTCGAGGTGGGCGAAGGCCGTCGCCGGCGCGGGGTCGGTCAGGTCGTCGGCCGGCACGTAGATCGCCTGCACCGAGGTGATCGAGCCCTTGGTGGTCGACGTGATCCGCTCCTGCAGGTCGCCCATCTCGGTGGCCAGCGTCGGCTGGTAGCCCACCGCGCTCGGCATCCGGCCGAGCAGCGCCGAGACCTCGGAGCCCGCCTGGGTGAAGCGGAAGATGTTGTCGATGAAGAGCAGCACGTCCTGGCCCTCGACGTCGCGGAAGTACTCCGCCACCGTCAGGCCGCTCAGGCCCACCCGGAGCCGCGCGCCCGGCGGCTCGTTCATCTGGCCGTAGATGAGGGCGCAGCTCTTGATGACGCCGCTCTCCTCCATCTCGAGGTAGAGGTCGTTCCCCTCGCGGGTGCGCTCGCCCACGCCGCAGAAGACCGACTTGCCGCCGTGGCCCTTGGCCACGTTGTTGATCAGCTCCATGATCACGACCGTCTTGCCCACGCCGGCGCCGCCGAAGAGGCCGATCTTGCCGCCCTTCACGAACGGCGCGATCAGGTCGACGACCTTGATGCCGGTCTCGAAGATCTCGGTCTTGGGCTCGAGATCGGTGAACTTGGGCGTCTCGCGGTGGATCGGCCAGCGGAGCGTGTCCGGCGGGATCGGGGCGCCGCCGTCCACCGGCTCGCCCAGCACGTTGAGGATGCGGCCGAGCGCCACGTCGCCCACCGGCACCGTGATCGCCGACCCGGTGTCCGTCACCTTCATGCCGCGGGTGACGCCGTCGGTCGAGCTCATGGCCACCGCGCGCACCTGGTTCTGCCCGATGTGCTGCTGCACCTCGGCGGTGAGGCGGACGGGCACGGTGCCCGTGGCGTCCTCGAGGGTGAGGGCGTTGTAGATCTCCGGCAGGTTCTCGGGCTCGAATTCGACGTCGAGCACCGGGCCGATGACCTGGACGACGCGGCCGATGTTCTTCTGGGTCTTCGGCGCGGCGCCGGACTTTTCGCTTGCGATAGCAGTGGCCATGAAATGATCTCTCTCGTGGTCAGCGTAAGACTCGTGTTCCCTACCCCTGCAGCGCCGCGGCGCCGCCGACGATTTCCGCGATCTCCTGCGTGATCTGCGCCTGCCGCTGGCGATTGTACGTCCGCTTGAGCAGCTCGAGGATCTCCCCGGCGTTGTCCGTCGCGTTCTTCATGGCCGTGCGCCGGGCGCCGTGCTCGGCGGCGGCGGTCTCGACCAGGCCGCGGTAGACCGCGTTCCGCACGTACAGCGGCAGCAGCTCCTCGAGGATGGCCTCGGCGTTCGGCGCCAGGATGTAATCGCGCGCCGCCGTTCCCGCCGGCGGTGCTTCGACCGGGAGGATGCGCACGGTCGCCGGCGGGGTCTGGAGCGCGCTGATGAACTGGGCCTGGATCAGGTCCACGCTCGCGAGCTCGCCCGCGGCGTAGGCCGCGATGAGCGGCTGGACGATCTCGGCGGCGTGATCGGCCGTCGGCCGGTCGCCGATGTCCATGGCGCTCCGCGGCGAGCTTGCGGCCGAGATAGCGGAAGAAGCCGATCCCCTTCTTGCCGATGCCGTAGAGGTCGACGGTGTAGCCCTCGGACTCGAGCTGCTCGATCCGCCGGCGCGCCTCCTTGATCAGGTTGGCGTTGAAGCCGCCGGCGAGGCCGCGATTGGAGGTCAGCAGGATGACGGCCGCACGGGTGGGGCCGCCCTTGCCCGGCGGCGCCGGGCGCCGGAGCAGCGGGAAGCGCTCCGCCAGCTCGGCGGTGTACAGGTCGGCGATGACCTCGCGCAGCGCCTGCGCGTACGGCCGCGCCGCCACCACCCGGTCCTGCGCCCGCTTGAGCTTCGACGTGGCCACGAGCTCCATCGTCTTGGTGATCTTGCGGGTGTTCTGGACGGACCGGATCCGTCCCTTGAGCTGGCGACCCTTGGCCATCAGTCGGCCGTGAAGAGCGGCTTGAAGGCGGCGATGGCGGCCTTGAGCTTGGCCGTGAGATCGTCGTCGAGCGCCTTCTTGGTGCGGATCCCGTTCAGGATCGTCCGGCGTCTTGGCCTCGAGATAGTCGAGGAACTCGCGCTCCCACTGCCGGATGTGCTCGACCTTGACCTCGTCGAGATAGCCGTTGGTGACGGCGTAGATGATCGCCACCTGCCGCTCGACCGGCACCGGGCGGTACTGCGGCTGCTTGAGCACCTCCACCAGCCGGGCGCCGCGGGCGAGCTGCTTCTGGGTGGCGGCGTCGAGGTCGGAGCCGAACTGGGCGAAGGCCTCGAGCTCGCGGTACTGCGCCAGCGAGAGCCGGAGCGGGCCCGCGACCTGCTTCATCGCCTTGATCTGCGCGTTGCCGCCCACGCGGCTCACGCTGATGCCGGCGTCCACCGCCGGCCGCACGTTCGAATAGAACAGGTCGGTCGTGAGGAAGATCTGGCCGTCGGTGATCGAGATGACGTTGGTCGGGATGTAGGCCGACACGTCGCCCGCCTGGGTCTCGATGATCGGGAGCGCCGTGAGCGACCCGCCCGGCTTCTTGATCCGGGGATCGAACTTGATGGTCTCGGGGTTCTCGTTGATCTTCGCGGCGCGCTCGAGCAGGCGGCTGTGGAGATAGAACACGTCGCCCGGATAGGCCTCGCGACCCGGCGGGCGGCGGAGAATCAGCGAGAGCTGGCGGTACGCGGCGGCCTGCTTGGAGAGGTCGTCGTACACGCAGAGGGTGGGCTTCCCCTCCTCGTACATGAAGTACTCGGCGAGGGCGCAGCCGGTGTACGGGGCGATGAACTGGAGCGGCGCCGGCTCCGAGGCCGAGGCGACGACCACGATCGAGTACTCGAGCGCGCCCGCGTCGCGCAGCTTCTCCACCACCGTGGCCACCGTCGACCGCTTCTGGCCGATGGCGACGTACACGCAGATGACGCCGGTGCCCTTCTGATTGATGATCGTGTCGACCGCGATGGCCGTCTTGCCGGTGCCGCGGTCGCCGATGATCAGCTCCCGCTGGCCGCGGCCGATCGGGATCATGGCGTCGATGGCCTTGATCCCGGTCTGGAGCGGCTCCTTCACCGGCTGCCGGACGATGATGCCCGGCGCCACCATCTCGACCTGGCGCGACGTGGAGGTCTGGATCGTTCCCCGACCGTCCACCGGCCGGCCGAGCGCGTCGACCACGCGGCCGAGCATGGCCGGGCCGGCGGGCACTTCGAGCAGCCGGCCGGTCCGGCGGACCTCGTCGCCTTCCTTGAGCTTGAGGTAGTCGCCCAGGATGGCGGCGCCGACGTTGTCCTCTTCCAGGTTGAGCACCAGGCCCGCCACCGTCTCACCGGTCTCCGTGGCGGTGAACTCGAGCATCTCGCTCGCCACGGCCGACTGCAGGCCGTAGATGCGGGCGATGCCGTCGCGCACCTCGAGCACGGTGCCGACTTCCGACACGTCGGCCGTCGTGATGTCGGCCGCGGCAATCTCGCGGAGGAGGATGTCCTTCAGCTCGCCGGGACGAAGAATGGATTCGGTGGCCATGGCGTGAGCAGCCTGACGTAAGGGAAAACGGAGTGGCCTGAACGGCTTGTGAAAATAATCACAATGCCCGGGGCCGAGCAAGGGTCGGGCGCGGCGCGGCCTCCAAGCTACACCCGCGCCGCTCGCCAGTCATCCGGCGCGCCCGCTAGCGCTGACCCACCGTCTGCCCCACCCGCCCCATCGCCGCGAGACACCGGGCCCGTCCCGGTTGCCGCGCCAGCGCCAGTTGGTAGGCCGCCCGCGCCTCGGCCGGGCGGCCGGCCTGGGCCAGCAGGTCGCCATACAGCTCGCGCGCCGGCAGCACCGCTCCCGGGGTGACGGGATGCTTCTCGACCGCGTCGTCCAGGTCGGCGGCGGCCATGCCCTGCCGCAGCGCGTCCACCGTGTCGCCCGCCGCCAGCGCCACCCAGGCCGACGCGGCTAGTCGCTGGATGCGGACCTGGGTCGACCAATAGGCCTGGGCACCACCCGCCACGGCGAGCGTCCGCTCCAGCTCCGCGAGCGAGTCGATCTCGGCGCGCGCCTGCGCCGCGTGGCCGCCGCGTGCGGCGCCGAGCGCACGAGCAAAGCGGGTGATCCCCTCCGCGCCGCGCCAGGCGGGCGCCGGGCGGACGGACAGCGACTCCGCCGTCGCCCAGTCGTCCCGCTCCAGCGCGAGCCGCGCGGGGATCGCCGCCAGCGCGTAGTCGACGGTGAGCGAACCCGGAGGAAACGTCTCCGTCACGCCGGTCACCTGCTGCGCCACGGCCCGGGCGTCGGCGACGCGTCCGAGCTGCAGGTAGGCGTAGGCCAGGTAGTCGAGCGCATGCGCGTGCTGGTCCCACATCGCCCCGGCATGCTTGGCCGCCTCGAACCGCTCGCGCCGCCTCGGCCGCCTTGAGGTTGGCCGTGATCGACTTGTCCCACGCACCGATCCGCGTGTAGATGTGCGACGGCATGTGCTCGGCGTGCGGCACCGAGGGCGCGATGGACGCGTAGCGGTCGGCCGCCGCCACGCCGTCGCGCGCGAGCGCCGGCGAGTCGTAGGCATGAATGAGATAGTGGGCGAGCCCCGGATGGTCGGGATGGCGCCGGTAGAGCGGCTCGAGAATCCGGGCGGCCTCGCGCTGGCGCGCCAAGGTCGAGTCGCTCGCGTGGAGCTGGCCCAGGGCGATCAAGGAGAGCGCGTGGAAGATCTGCGCTTCCTCATCCGCCGGACGGCGCCGGGCCACTCCGTCCATCGCGCGCTCGTACGCCAGCAACCGGGCCCCGGGATCGACCGTGTCGCCGCGATAGTAGGCCGCGATGGCCTCGGCATAGTCGCGCGGCCGGGTGCCAGGCCGGCTGAGCCGCACCGCGCGCTCGGCGTCGGCCAGGGCCTGGACCCGCTCCTCCGGCGTCGGCGGCGTCCACAGGGGGTGCAGCACGCTCATCGCCCGCCCCCAGTACGCCAGGGCGCAGCCGGAATCGGCCGCGGCCACCTCGCCAAAGGCGCGGCCGGCTTCCTCGTACCAGAACGAATGCAGCAGCGCCACGCCGCGCTCGAAGCGGGCCTGGACCCGCGCGTGGCAGCCGGATGGAAAGTCGACGTGACCCAGGCGCTCGGGCGCGGGGCCCGTGTGCTCGTGCCCGGCCTGGGCCTGGAGACCGACAGTGGAAGTACACAGCAGGAGAGCGACGACGAGAGGACGGAGCATGGGGACACTCCCGAAGACTGGAGCCCTGGAGGAAGACGACCCTCTAAGGTGTCATCGCGCACCCGGGATGGAACTCTCAGACCCTGCTCCGCGTGTTCCCCTTCGCGAACGCCTGCAGGACACCCCTGGGGTCCGAGGGCGCCGAGCCCGCGGGTGGACACGTTGGCGATCCGGCGAGCGGTGCTGCTCAGGTGGCTGGAGGAGGCGAAGTGGAGGACCCGGACGACCGTCGGGATGGTGAACCCGGGATTGGCGAGGAGCTGCGCGGCGCAGGCGATGCGCGTCAGGTCGATCACCCGCTTGAGATTGGGCGCGCCGCCCGCGCCGAACTGCCGCGACAGATGCTCCCGGCTCACCTTCAGCAGCTTGGCGAGGGTGCCGGTGCGGAACGGCCGCTCGACCTCGCCCACGAGCACGGCCCAGGCGGCCTGCTGGAGCGGCTCGGTGAGCCGGAGCATGCGCGGCGCGTCGGCCAGCGCGCGCCGCCGCTCCGCGGTGATCGAGGCGCGCATCACCATGTCGCCCACGATCGGGTCGTCCACGCCCTCGACCGCCACGCCCGCCACGGCGTGACGCCGGCAGGCGAGCAGCAGCTCGCCGTCGTCGGGACGGAACGGCGCGTACGCCACGACCGGGATGCCCGGGAGCTCGCTCCGGAGGTCCGCGAGGTCGGAGAGCGCCGGAAGGCTCGGGCAGAGCACGACCGCGTCGACCAGCCGCCGCTCGAGCACGCGGCGGAGCGCGGCGGGCGTCCGGCAGGCGACGACTCCGGGGCCGTTCTTGGGCAGCGTGCGGCGCAGCGCGAGCAGAGCGGCGCGGCTCTCGAGCAGCGTGGCGATCGCGGCCACCGTCAGCCCGGCGCCTGGCGCTCCGTGGCGGGACGGGACCGGCCGGCCCCGATGGCCACCAGCGTGCGGACCATCTCGCCCGCGCGCTTGAGCACGCCGCGGGCATTGTCGTAGCTCAGCGTCCCGAGCGCTTCCTCCAGCGTGCGCCACTGGCAGGCGGTGATGCCCTCGTCCGCCTGCGGCGTGGGCTCGCCTTCGGTGCTCTCGAGCAGGAAGAAGTGGCAGTACTTGTGGATGTGCCGGCCGCGGAAGCGGAAATGCCAGTCGATGACGCGGATCGGGCCCTGCAGCACCAGGCGCTCGAGCCCGGTCTCCTCGGCGGTCTCCCGGACCGCCGCCTCGGCCGGCGACTCGCCGTCCTCGAGGTGACCCTTGGGGAAGCCCCAGTTGTCGTAGGAATCCTTGATGAGCAGGAAGCGCGCCCCACCATCCGGCAGGCGCCGGAACACGATTCCGCCGGCGCTCACCTCCAGCTCCGCGCGGCGCTTGCTCATCAGAAGACCGAGATCTTCAGGTACTTCTTGGGATGCGCCTGGATGTCGGTCAGGAGCTCGCGGAACTGGACGACGGTCGCCGTGGTCTCGCGGTAGAGCGTGGAGTCGGTGGCGAGCATGCCGAGGGTGCCATTGCCGCGCTGGATCTTGGTCATGAGCGAGTCGGCCTGCTGCAGCACCCGGACGAGGCTCGCCTCGTTGGCGCGGGCGGCGGCCATGACCGAGCGCATGTCGGCCGCGGCCTGCCGCAGGTCGGCGCTCGACTGCCCGCCCGTTGTTCAGGATGTCCTTGAGCTGGTTGTCGCTGGTGGCCGTGTCGAGCCGGGCGACCGCGCCCTGGAACGTCTTGGCCACGCCGGCAAAGGCGTCGGACGTGGTGGCGACGTTCTCGCTCACGCGGTTGATCCGGGTCGTCTGCGCGCTGGCGAAGGTCACCAGGCGGCCCGAGATCTCCGCCAGGTCCTTCACGCTCTTCTGCAGGTTCTTGAGCGCGGTGCTGTCGAAGGCCTGGCTGATCCGCTGGGTCACCACGCCCACGTCGCCGGCGATGCGGCTGGCCTGGGCGGTCAGCTGGCCGATGTCCGGCAGGGTGGCGCCCGGCCAGGCGTCGCCGCCGGCGCGGTCGGACTCGGCGAGCGCGTCCCGCAGGTTGGGATCGGTGGGCGGCGGGTCGTAGGAGATGATGTTGGCGCTCCACTCGCCGAACAGGCTGGCCGACGCGGAGATGACCGCCGGCTTGGGCGGCAGCTCGACGTTGCGGTCGATGCTGAACTCGGTCTCGACCCACTCGTTCTGGACCAGACGAATCGCCTCGACCCGCCCGACCTTGACGCCGCGAAGCGTGACCGGCCCGCCGACGCCGAGCCCGCCGACGGTGCGGAAGCGCGCCAGGGCGACGATGTTCTGCTTGTTGACGTCGGTCTCGCTCAGCCAGAGGGCGCCGGCCACCACCAGCGCGAGCGCCAGCAGCACCGCCAGCCCGACCGCGAATTCGTTCGTGCGTTTCATGGACGCCCCTCGATGAACTGGCGGACTACCGGGTCGGTGGTCGCCTGGAGCTCGGCCTTGGTGCCCACCTGGCGGATGCGCCCCTCGTACAGCATGGCGATCCGGTCGCCGACGCAGAAGGCGCTCCGCATGTCGTGCGTGACGACGAGCCCGGTCACGCCAAGATCGCGGGTCCGCACCATGAGCTGGTCTATGACGGCTGAGGTGACCGGATCGAGCCCGGACGTCGGCTCGTCATAGAGAATGTAGCGCGGCTTGAGCGCGATGGCCCGGGCGATGCCGACCCGCTTGCGCATCCCGCCGCTCAGCTCCGCCGGATACTTGTCCTCGGTGCCCGAGAGCTCGACGACGCCGAGGCTCTCCGCCGTCCGCTCGGCGATCGCGCCCTGGTCGAGCCCGCGCTTCGCCAGTCCCAGCGCGATGTTCTCCGCCACCGTCATCGAGTCGAACAGCGCCGCGAACTGGAACACGTAGCCGATCCGCCCGCGCAGCTCGGCCAGCTCCTCCCGGCTCATCTCCTGCACCACCACGCCATCGACCACCACCTGCCCGCCATCCGGCTCGATCAGGCCGACGATGCACTTGAGCGTCACGCTCTTGCCCGAGCCCGAGTAGCCGATGATGACGGTGTTCTCGCCGTCGGGGACGTCGAGCGTGACGCCCTCGAGGACGCGCTTGGGGCCGAAGGACTTGGTGAGGCCGTCGAGGTGATCATGGCGGTCGGGCGGCAGGCGGTCGGGCGGTCAGGAACAACACACCGTGCGCTGGTCCGGGACCCGGACCACCCGACCGCCTGACCGCCCTGACCGCCTGCCGCCTCACAACAACACCAACGCCCAGAACGCGTCCAGCACCAGGATCGCCTCGCAGCCGAGCACCACGGCCCGCGTGGTGGACTGCCCGACGCCCTGGGCCCCGGCCTTGGCGTCGAGCCCCTGGAGGCAGCCCATGAGCGCCACGGCCGCGCCGAAGCTCGCGCTCTTCACCAGGCCGAACCAGATGTCCTTGAACTGATAGAACAGCTTGAGCCCCTTGAAGAACTGCGGGGTCGAGAGGTCGAGCAGGTTGACCGCCGTGATCCAGCCGGAGGTCACGCCGATCGCCATGGCGAACGCGGTCACCACCGGAAACATCAGGGTGGCGGCGAGGACTCGCGGGACGACGAGGTAGGCGTAGCGGTCGTAGGCCAGGGTCTCGAGCGCGTCCACCTGCTCGGTCACCTTCATCGTGCCCAGCTCGGCGGCGATGCTGGCGCCGACGCGTCCGGCGAGCGCCATGCCCGTGAGCACGGGGCCCAGCTCCATCATCACGGTCTTGCCGACCAGGGCGCCCACGAAGTAGAGCGGGACCGCGCCGGTGAAGATGTAGGAGGAGAGCAGCGAGAGGACGATGCCGGTGAAGACGGCGATGAACATCGCGATGGGCACGGAGTCCACGCCGAGCCGCCGCATCTGTCCCACGAGGAGGGGCGACCAGGTGCGGACATCGGCGAGTGCGCGGGCGGTTTCGAGGCTGCGGCGTCCAACATGCGCGACGAAACCGTCCCGGGCGGCGACACGGGAGGCCACGAGGGGCGACACAGCCGGAAGGTACGACTACGCCGCGAAGCTCGCTAGAGCCCGGCCGACCTCGCCCTCGCGGAGCCGCTTGAGCGCGCGGTCGCGGAGCTGGCGCACGCGCTCGCGGGTGACGCCGAGCATGCCGCCGATCTCCTCGAGCGTGTGCTCCCGGCCGCCGTCGAGCCCGAAGTAGAGCCGCAGCACCTTGGCGTCCCGCGGCGGGAGCGTGCGGAGCGCGCTCTCGATTTCCTCGGAGAGGAACTTGTCCATCGCCTGCGCTTCGGGGTCGCCCTGCTCGTCGGCGATGAAGCGCTCGATGAGCGAGCGGTCGCCCTCGGGGTCCAGCGGCGCGTCGAGCCGGACGTCGCTGGTGTTGAGCGCGGCGAGCGACTGCACCACGTCGACCGAGAGGCCGGTGGACTGCGCGATCTCCTCGGGCGTGGGCTCGCGGCGGAGCTCCTGCCGCAGGTTTTCGGCGGTCCGCACGATGCGCGAGAGGTCGGCCGTGCGGTTGAGCGGCACCCGCACCGTCCGGCCCTGGCGCGCGAGCGAGGCCAGGATCGCCTGGCGGATCCACCAGACGGCGTAGGAGATGAACTTGACGCCCTGGTCGGGATCGAACTTGCGGGCGGCGGTGAGGAGGCCGACGTTGCCCTCGCCGATGAGGTCGGTGAGCGCGAGGCCGCGGTTCTGATACTTCTTGGCCACGGAGATGACGAAGCGGAGGTTGCGCTTGACCAGCTCCTGCATGGCCTCGTCGTCGCCCGCGCGGACCCGCTTGGCGATGGCGATCTCCTGCTGGGACGTGAGCAGCGGCGTCTTGCTGACTTCGTAGAGGTATTGGTCGAGGATGTCGCGGTCGGCGTCGTAGACCCCGAGGCTCTTCGACGTCTCCTTGCGGGGGCGGCGCGGCTTGGCCGGCGGGGACTGCGCCAGGATCTCGGCGATCGTCATGTCGTCGCCGTAGGCTTCGGCGGAGGTGTCGGCCGGCCGTTTGGTGGGGCGCGGGGCTTTGTCCCCGCCGTCGGGCTGCTTCTTCGACATGTCGTAGAAGATAGGTAATCCGCTTGACGCTCGCTCGGGCGCCGGCTAGGTTTCCGTGCTGCCACGGCGCCGGGGGCGGGAGACTCCGAGGGCGGTCGATATATAACGGGGGCGTAGCTCAGTTGGGAGAGCGCGTGAATGGCATTCACGAGGTCAGGGGTTCGATCCCCCTCGCCTCCATTCCCCGGTGGCCGTGGGCGTTGCGCGAGTGGTGAGCGGACGCTAAACTGCTAGCCGCTTGCGGGAATAGCTCAGTTGGTAGAGCACAACCTTGCCAAGGTTGGGGTCGCGGGTTCGAGTCCCGTTTCCCGCTCTCAGGGCAGGCAGGAAACGCAGGGCAGGTCGCAGTCATCGTCGCGGGGTGGAGCAGTCTGGTAGCTCGCCGGGCTCATAACCCGGAGGTCGTGGGTTCAAATCCCACCCCCGCTATTGGCGGTCAGGCGGTCAGTCGGTCAGGCGGACAGCGGTCCTGGTGAGAGGAGCCCTCTCGGTCCCCGGAGCCAACCGTCCGCCCGACCGACTGACCGCCTGACCGCTCTCTGGGGCGGTTAGCTCAGTTGGTTAGAGCGCCACGTTGACATCGTGGAGGTCACAAGTTCGAGTCTTGTACCGCCCATCGGAGCCGCGCCCTTAGCTCAATTGGATAGAGCATTTGACTACGGATCAAAAGGTTGGGGGTTCGAGTCCCTCAGGGCGCATCGCCATCTGCTTCAAGGCATCTACCCGCTTCCAGCTGGTCCTCGTCCAAAGCCGTGTCTGAGGGACTTCGCGGCCTCCCGTCCCCGTCGCACGATCTCACCGGCATAGCCTTTGCAAATCCTTTAACCACGCAACCAGTTCCCGTCGCTCCTATAAGTCAGTCAATACCTCGCATTCGAGGGTCATCATGCAGCTTGCCGCACGCACCACCGTCCGATTCGCGACTTTCCTGGCGCTCGCCGGAGGTCTGCTCATCGCCTGCGGCCCCACCGATCCGGTTTCGGTCGCCACGCCCCCCAACGATCCGGTCGAGAACGCCCCGAACGCTCCGATCGCCCCGACGACCCGAACGACCCGGTCGCCCCGAGCGACCCGAACGCTCCGAGCGACCCGGTCGCCCCAACGACCCGAACGCCCCGGCAACGCCAGCGATCTCGTCCAAGCTCACCGGCATTCCCGTCGGCACCCATATGATCCCGCCCGACGAGCTCGTCGCCCGCCGGGCCCAGTACTCCGCCACCTTGCGACGGCTCGGGCCGAATAACGTGGACAAGCTACCTCCAGTTCGCGCTCGACAATGGCCAGCGCGAGATCGTCTCGATCGTGGGCAAGGAGTTCATGAAGGACGCCAGCGGCCGCTTCTCGATGGCCAACTGGCGAGCCCTCGCGGACAAGTGGAAGGGCACCGCCCCGATCTTCCAGAAATACGTGAACAGCGGCACCCTGATCGGCATCTACGTGATCGACGAACCCGGGTGCGCGAAGTGCTGGGGGGGAAGCCGCCTACGATGGCGGAAGTCCTCGAGATGGGGCGCCACGTGAAAGCCCTGCTCGGCACGAACGTGGCCACGATCGCCCGGGTGGCGCCCGCCTGGTTCGTGAGCCAGGTTTCGCCCGCCACCCTCGCGCCCGCCTTCGACGCTGCGTGGTGCCAGTGGGAGTACGGAAGCAATCCGGGGCGTGACCGCGAGCCAATATGCCGCCAAATGCGTGGGGGACGCGCGGACGATGGGGCTCCAAGCTCGTCATGGGCATGAATGTCCTCAACGGCGGCGACGGGAGCAGCGGGATCCTCGGCACCAATAGCACGCATTGGCAGGTCTCCGCGGCCGAGCTCACTCGCTACAACGGCAATTTCGTGACCAATCCCGGCGTCTGCGCGCTCTCGAACTGGCAGTTCAGCCCGACCTATCCGAGCTCGGGAATGAGCGCCGGCCAACTCGCGGGGGTGCGCGCCTTCGATAATCGCGCCGACGTCAAAGCGGCGTTGCAAGCGATCAACAATACGGCGAAAGCGAGGCCGTATAGGGACTGTCGCCGACATTAAAAAGGTGCTTCGGGGCTTGGGCGCCTGCCATGGCGCCTACCTGGCGAGCCGCTCGGCGAGACCTTTGAGGCTGAGGCCGACCGCCGAGGGCCGACGTTGGATACCCGCCGTGGCAGCCGTCGCGCTCCACGCACCCGAGTATGACGACGAGCCATCGCTGATGGTGTGCCGCCCGTCTATAATCGCCGTGCCCGAAAGCGTCCCTGTGAACGTCCAGCTGCCGCCGGGGTCGACGAGCGTAAAGGAGATCTCCCCAGTTGGGGAGATGGCAGCCTCGTTGATGGCGTCGTCCGCCAGGTTAATCACAGTGCCATCGATGGTCGCGAGATATGTCGCGCTGCCACCCAAGGTGCCGGTTTCGCGGGAGGCCTGGGTGATCGTGAGCGTACCCTCGAAATGGGCGACCGAAGAGGGCAAGTCGTCGAAGCTGCCGGTGACGTTGTAAACCCCCGCGGCATCTGGAAAGGCCTCATCGGGACCGCTGGAGTCTCCCCCGCAGCCCAGGAGGCTGACGGACAGTAGCGTGGCACACACGAGAGCGCGCATGGGCGGGAAGCTCCTGGGCGGGAGGACGAAGGGAGCGGCGGGAATCCCCGCCATGATGATGGTGGCAGCGTCAAAGCTACGGGTGGGGACTGGAGCACGTTAGGCCCGCCCGGGACCTGCCAAACGCCGACAGGCCCATTACATTCCGCGCTCGCTGGAATACGGGGCGTAGCGCAGCCCGGTTAGCGCGCCTGCTTCGGGAGCAGGAGGTCCGGGGTTCAAATCCCCGCGCCCCGACTAAAGAAGAAATTTCCCCTGCCGCCTCTCGGGCCGCAGGGGTTTTTCTTGCGGTGCCGCGAGAGGCCCCTGGTCTCGCGTCGCGCACGTACGTCCAGGCGCTGCAATTGGTTGCGGCCAGCGGTCGAGGCCGCTAGCCGGCTCGCCCACCACCGCGCCGGAAAATCGTCGTATATTGGGGGTCAGATCCCCAGTCGCAACTAACGTGTGGTCCGGATGTTCGATGCGCGCAGCCAGCGGGCCCTTCCTCGGCCCGCCCGCACGCGCGTATGTCGTTTCCAGGCTTTGGGCTGACGCACCCAGCCCGCAGCCGAATCAGCGATGACTTGCGTACACGGTCCGACCGTACCGGAGCGGTGTAGGACTTGCCGGGCGTAAGCCAGATCCACCGTCATACCCGGAACTGGGGCAGAAGCATGCGCATCCTGATGATGTGTTACGAGTTTCCGCCCATCGGGGGCGGAGGGGCCGGGGTCGTTCGCGGGCTCTCGGCGCAGCTCGTACGCATGGGCCACGAAGTCGATGTGGTCACGATGCGGTACCGGGGCCTGCCGAAGCACGAGTGGGTCGACGGCGTACACGTGCACCGCGTGCCGTGCGTCCGGCTCAGCACGTCCTGGTGCACGATGGCGGAGCAGGCCACCTACCTGGCCACCGTGGTGCCGTACGCGGTCAAGCTCGCCCGCCGCCGTTACTACGACATCAACCACACCCATTTCATCTTCCCCGACGGGCTCGCGTCGATGATGCTGCGCCGGATCGTCGGCCTGCCGTACGTGATCACGAGCCACGGGTCGGACGTGCCCGGCTTCAATCCGCACCGGTTCCTGCTCGCCCACCGGACCCTCGCGCCGGTCTGGCGGCAGATCGTCGCGGGGGCCGAGCGGATCGTCTGCCCCAGCGAGCTGCAGCAGGGGCTGGTGCTGCGCGCGATGCCGAGCGCCCGGACGACCGTCATCCCCAACGGCATCGACGAGGACCCGACGGCGAGCTACGGTGGCGAGAAGAAGCGCCGGATCCTCGTCGTGACGCGGATGTTCGAGCGCAAGGGCATCCAGTTCTTCCTCCGCGCGCTCCAGGGCATGAAGCTGCAGCACGAGGTGCATATCGTGGGCGACGGGCCCTACCTGCCGACGCTGAAAGGGCTCGCCGAGGAGCTGGGAGTCGAGGCGCAGTTCTGGGGCTGGCTGGACCGGGGATCGGCCGAGCTCAGGAACCTGTACGACAGCTCGGAGATCTACGTCTTCCCGTCCGAGGCGGAGAACTTCCCGCTGGTGCTGCTCGAGGCGATGCGCGCCGGGGCCGCGATCATCACGACCAAGGGCACCGGCTGCGCCGAGGTGGTGGGCGACACGGCCCTGCTGGTGAAGCCGCGCGATCCCGAGTCGATCCGGGCGGCGCTCACCCGGCTGACCGCCGATCGCGAGCTGTGCCGCCGGCTCTCCGTCGCCGCGCAGGCCCGCATGCGCGACAACTTCACCTGGCCCGCGGTCGCGGGCCGATACCTCGAGTGCTATCCGCAGCCCCGCCATTCGCCCACCGGGGTGGCCGCCATCATGGATATGGCCTGATCGCCCACCGGCGGCATTAGCTTGATGGGCGTGCCGATCTCCCGCTGCCTGCTCCTGCTCGTGGATGGACTCCGTCCTGATGTCGCCGAGGCCCGGCTGGCCGCCGGCGAGCTGCCGCATCTCGAGGCGATGCTCGAGGCCGGCGGCCGCACCCGCGCCATCACCGTGTTCCCCTCCACCACCAGCGTCGCGTACCTGCCCTTCCTCACCGGCTGCACGCCGGGCCACTGCAACATCCCCTCGATCCGCTGGCTCGACCGGCAGGCGTATGGCGGCCGGTGGTGGCGCGAGCGCGAGGCGGTGCGCAGCTACTGCGGGTACCAGGCGCCCCGGCTCGACGACGACATCGCGCCCGACGTGCGGACCATCTTCGAGCTCGTGCCCGAGAGCATCGGCATCTTCACGCCGGTGGCCCGGGGGCTCACGGCCGAGCGCGATCCCTCGCGGCGCGAGCGCCAGTTCTGGGGCGCGCTGGCGCACTACGCCCAGTGGCATCAGCCGTCGGACGACGCGGTCGCCCGCCACCTGCTGCGCGCGGTGGACGGGCCGGCGCGCTTCGTGTTCGCCCAGTTCCCGGCGGTGGACGGGTACTCCCACCAGACCGACCCGGATGCCGAGCCGGTGCGGCGGGCGCTTCGGAAGGTCGACGCGGTGGTGGGGCGGGTGCGCGCCCGGCTGGAAGCGCGGGGCGAGCTGGAGTCGACGCTGATCCTGGTCGTGAGCGACCACGGCGCGGCATCGGTGCACACCCACCTCGACCTCGCGGACTGGTTCCGTGCGCAGGGCGTGCCGACGCTCTCGCATCCGGTCCTCTGGGAGCGGGCGCCGCGGGCGGCGGTGATGGTGGCGGGCAACGGCTCGGCGATGGTGTATGCCCGGCCGGGCGAGCCGCGGGCGGCGCGCTGGCCGATCGAGCGGCTCCGCCGGCCCGAGACGTTCGGCGTCGAGGGCGACCTGGTGGCTGCGCTGCTCCGCGAGCCGGCGGTCGGCCTGGTGGCGGCGGAGACCGCCGACGGCGGCGTGTGGGTGAGCAGCGCCGAGGGCGCGGCCCGCCTCCGCGTCACGGGGACGGGCGACACGATCACCGCGATGGCCTACGAGCCGCTCACCGGCGACCCGCTCAAGTGCGGCGGCCGCGCGACGGGGCTCGGCGCGCGACTGGCTCGAGGCGAGCTGGGACGCCGACTATCCCGACGGCGTCTATCACCTGCTCGACCAGTTTCGCGCCGGGCGCACCGGCGACCTGCTGGTGATCGCCCGCGAAGGCTTCGACTTCCGGCAGCGGTACGAAGTGCCGGAGCACCGCTCGGGCATGGCAGCCTGGCGCGATCGCACATGCAGACGCCGGTCTGGTCGAGCGAGCCGCTGCCGGCGGAGCCGATCCGGACGGTGGACCTGTTTCCGGCGATGCTGGACTGGCTCGGCGTGGCGGTGCCGGAGGGGATCGATGGTGAGGCGATCTGGCGGCCGGGGGAGCTGGAGCGGCGGGGGGCGAAAGCGCTTGCTAGCGAAGGCGCAGGGAGCGAGAGTTAGCCCTCCCGGGGAGATTCGTGTATTGGAGAGGCGCCCTAAGTCAGGAGACACAGTCATGATGACCTCTTCACGTTCGAGCGCTGTCATTGCCCTACTCAGCTCATTGCTCGCTGGCTCCGTGACCGCCCAGAGCGCCGCCGACTCCGCCGGGATTCGGTCAGCGGCCTTGGACTACATCGAAGGCTGGTATACCGCTGACGCAGGTCGGATGGAACAGGCGCTTCACCCGGCGCTCGCCAAGCGTATCGTGGAGACCGATCCGAAGTCGCACAAGAGCGTAATCAGCCAGATGGGCGCGAAAGAGCTCATCCAATACACGCGCGCTGGCGGAGGCCGGGAGACCCCGGCCAAGCGGCGGCAAGCGGACGTCTCAATCTTGGACATCTATCAAGGCGCGGCCAGCGCGAAGGTCGTCGCTGCCGATTGGGTTGACTATCTCCACCTCGCCCGCTGGAACGGACGCTGGCTGATCGTCAACGTTCTTTGGGAGTCCAAGCCGATCGAAGCTCGCGTGACCAAATGATCTGTTGGGAGCGCCCCGCCACCGGGGCGAAGGCCCCCGAGTCCCGGCAGAAAGAGTGTTCGACGAGATCGATGGCCGGTAGCTCGGTTCCCCGAGAGAGCACGAAAGGGGCTACCATACAGGCGGGCAGGGATTAGAATTGGGTCCGGAAAGCAGCGTCTGGCACTGTTTTCCCGCACTATCGTGTGCTCGTAAGTCCAAGTCATTGCGGGTCCGTAGCTCAGTTGGATAGAGCGCTTGCCTCCGGAGCAAGAGGTCGCGCGTTCGAGTCGCGCCGGGCCCACTCCGGAACACTGAAACCCCACCGTCACTTACTGACTGGTGGGGCGTTGGCGTTCCGCGGTTCAGATCGTCCTCAGTGTCAAGGTAGTGCCAAATCGAGCGCTCGTCGGTTCCCGAGCCACGGTCCACCTCACAGCGCACGACGAACGTTCTCACCGGCTTCACTGGCTAATCGCGAACCGGACCATCCGGAATCGGGACTCAGCGAATAAGACCCAACGGGACCGCTCCGGGCGATACACCTACGGCAGCGGGCCGCCGACTAAGCGGCTCGCCACCAAGTACAAACTTCACCTTCTCCGCCAATCTCCGGTGGCGATTCCTTCCGGCGCCTTGAACTGCCTTGGGCCACCTTCAGCGGTACCCGTGGCTGGCCGAAGCCAGGACGCTGCTGTGGCCGAGGCGATCAAGCGTGGGGGATTATGGTGATCGTCCACGCTGGGTGCCATAGTTGCTCCGGATCCTGCTGTCACCGAGGGGATATAAGCGTGCGGGACTTCCCCTCGCTCGTGTGAGCCTCAACCTGCCGCCGCCGCTCTCAGTTCGGGAGGGTGGTTTACCTCGTGCGTCGCTCGTAGCCGTCGCATATGGAAGGCCATTAGGGCTTCTCGCAATTCGGGTCCTCCGCAAGTCACTCCGCCAGCCACGAGCAAAGTCGAGCCGCTTGACCGTGTCCATAGGCGGCTCGCGGCAGTATGCTTGAGTTCACCCCAACATCACTGACCCGGTGGCAGACCTCCGCGAGCAGCTCCAGGCCGGCCTAGCTGACCGCTACCGTATCGAGCGCGAGCTCGGGCGGGGCGGCATGGCCACGGTCTTTCTGGCGCACGACCTCCGGCACAAGCGTCCGGTCGCGCTCAAGGTGCTGCACCCCGAGTTGGCCCAGACGCTCGGCCCCGAGCGCTTCCAGCGCGAGATCGAGACGGTGGCCCGCCTCCAGCACCCGCATATCCTCACCGTGCACGACTCCGGGGAAACCGCCGGGCAGCTCTGGTTCACCATGCCCTTCGTCGAAGGGGAGAGTCTCCGCGACCGGCTCCGGCGCGAGCCGCAGTTGCCCGTGGAGGTCGCGCTCCGGATCGCCACGGAGGCGGCCCGGGCGCTCCAGTACGCCCACGAACACGGCGTGATCCACCGCGACATCAAGCCCGAGAATTTGCTCCTCACGAACGATGGCAGCACGCTCGTGGCCGACTTCGGCATCGCCCGGGCACTGAGCGGCGGGCGACGATCGGCTCACCGAGACGGGCATGAGCGGTGGGCACCCCGACCTACATGAGCCCGGAGCAGGCGGCAGGCGGACCGGCACCTGGATGCCCGGACCGACGTGTACAGCCTGGGCACGGTGCTCTACGAGATGCTGGCCGGCGAGCCGCCGTTCACGGGCCCCACGGCCCAGGCGGTGATCGCCAAGCGGCTGCGCGGCGAGGTGCCCCCGCGTGCGCCACGTGCGCCCCAGCGTCCCGGAGAGCGTGGAGGAGGCGGTCAGCCGGGCGCTCGCGCCCGGTGGCCGCCGACCGATTCGCGAGCGCCGCCGAGTTCGCCCGGGCGCTGCAGCCGACGACCACCACGCCGACGGCCACGACCGCTCCGCCGCTCGGCGGCTCGCCGGCGGCCGCGCCCGGCGACGGGTGCCGGTGGCGGCGATGGCCTGGGGCTCGGCATCCTCATCGGGCTCGGCGTGCTGTTCGCCTGGCGGCGGAGCCACGCCGGTGCGGGAGGGACCGGCGGGGCAAAGGTGCTGGCCGTGCTCCCCTTCGAGAACCTGGGCGACTCGGCCGATGCCTACTTCGCCGACGGCGTGGCCAATGATCTGCGCACGAAGCTGTCCCAGGTCCGCGGGTCTCGCCGTCATCGCCCGGAGCAGCTCCAACGAGTACCGAGCGAACCAAGAAGTCAGCACAGCAGATCGCCAGGGAGCTGGGCGTGGAGTACCTGCTCACCGCCACCGTCCAGTGGGCCAAGTCGCCGGGGGGCACGAGCCGGGTCCGGGTAAGCCCGGAGCTGGTGGACGTGCGTGCCGGTCATGCGCCGCAGACCCACTGGGGGCAGCAGTTCGACGCCGCGATGACCGACGTGTTCCAGGTGCAGGCCGACATTGCGGGCCAGGTGGCGCAGGCGTTGAACGTGGCGCTCGGGGACAGCGCCAAGCACGAGCTGGCGTCGAAGCCGACCCAGAGCTTGCCCGCCTACGAGGCGTTCCTGCGGGGCGAGGCCGCATCGCAGGGGATGTTGGCGCGACCCGCCGAGTCTCCGCCAGGCGATTGCGGCGTACGAGCAGGCGGTGGCGCTCGATTCGACCTTTGTCCGGGCCTGGGCGCAGCTCGCGCGGGCGCGGGCATCCCTGTATGGCAGTACCTTGTCCACCCCGGCGGTGGCCGAGGCGGCGCGCCGCGCCGCCGAGCGGGCACTGGCGCTCGCCCCGACGCGCCCCGAGGGTCACCAGGCGCTTGGCGCGTACTACCTCGTCCTGAAGGACCATCCCCGCGCCCTCACGGAGGACAGCACCGCGCTCGCCCTGGCACCAGGGAACGCCGAACTGCTCGGAGATGTAGGGGTAGCCGAAGCCTCTCTCGGCCGGTGGGAGGCGGCGCGGGGGCACCTGGAGCAGGCTGCCCGGCTCGATCCCCGCTCAAGCCATACCGGCCCAGTTCCTCGGGTACGTGTTACTCTACACCCGCCATTACCCCGAGGCCGAGCGGGCCCTCGATCACGCGCTCCAGCTCGTGCCTGCGAACCTGGTTGTGCGCCATACACGCGCCAGGGTGGCGCTGGCGCAGGGCGACCTGCCCGGTGCGCAGGCGGTGCTCCGGGCAGCCCCCAAGGAGGTGGACCCCACCGCGCTCGTCGCGTTCGTGGCCACCTACAACGACCTCATGTGGGTGCTGGACGAGGCCCAGCAGCGGCTCCTGCTGCGGCTCACGCCGAGCGCGTTCGATGACGACCGTGCGAACTGGGGCGGCGCGCTCGCCCAGACCTACGCGCTTCGGGGCGACAGCGGGAAGGCGCGCGCGTACGCCGACTCGGCCCGGCTGACCTTCGAGCAGCAGCTTCGAGCGACGCCACAGAACGGTTCGCTCCACGTCGTTCCTCGGGCTCATGCTGGCCTACCTGGGGCAGAAGGCGGCCGCGATCCGGGAAGGCAAGCGCGGCGTGGCGCTCCTGCCGATCAGCCGCGACGCTGTGGACGGGCCGTATCTCCAGCACTACCTCGCCCGCATCTACATCCTCGTCGGCGAGCCCGAGAAGGCGCTCGACCAACTGGAGCCGCTGCTCAAGATCCCGTACTACCTGTCGCCCGGCTGGCTCAAGATCGACCCGAACTTCGCCCCGCTGCGGGGCAACCCACGCTTCGAGCGGCTGGTGAACGGGGGATAGCCGTCGTCCGGATAGACCGAGCTGGGCGACGACGTCTTCCCCTAGGGCGGGGATTTCCGTTCCCTGCCCTACCCGCCGCCGGTATCGACCTCTTACTTCCCGTCAATAATCATGTTGCCGTCGATGTCACTTAGCGAATGGTTGGGTCCGAAGTTGAGCAGCCGGCTGCTGGTCTCGACCCGACGCCCCTTGTTGGCGCCCTCGGTGATCTTGCCGACCAGGTGGGTCTGACCCGAGACAGTCTCAGCGGTTCCACTCAATTTTGCTTTGAACGATTCTGAAGCCGGCACCGCGGTGACTACCCAGTACGAATGAACCGGTATCTTGCCGGCTTGCCCGGACGACCCCTCGTCGAAGCCGAACACGAGGGTCGCCTTACCCTGCCGCTCGCCATTCACCGTACCCGACATGGTGTACTGTCCCGAGCTGTCCCGCTTGATCGCCTTCACGTGATAGGACAGCTCGATCTTATTATCCTGACTTGCCGTGTCGGCCGGAGTCACACTCTGACCGTGCAGCGGGTTTCCGATGGATACAAGTCCCAGGCTCAGCACCACAAACGCACGACTCTGGACTTGGTGGACATTGGTGGCCTCCTCACGAGCAATCGTGAATAGCTTCGGCTCAGCCGAACGCCTCCTCGGTGAAGTGGGGCAAACCCCCGCTCCCCAGCCTACGGTGCGGGACGCCCATGCCCAACGTTCG
>CAWHZQ010000024.1:0-81006 GCA_963833905.1 uncultured Gemmatimonadales bacterium
CCAGCAGACCAGCAACCCGATCGGGCCAATCGGGTGTCCCAGCTTCGGAACCCGAGGTCGCCGGGGGTGAAATAGAACTTCTCGTAGTACTGCGGATCGTCGGGGATGTGCGTCTTCCGGTACTCCCCAGGTACCGGCCATCGACGTCAATGATGGCCGCGGTGTTGTGATACAAGCCTTCGGCCCGCTTCTCGAAGAGCGACGCGACGATGACCACGCCGAGCTCGGCTGCAGGGCGAGAGCGCCTCGGTGGACGGGCCCGGGATGGGCTCGGCCAGATCGAAGAGCCAGAGATCCTCCACCTGGCAGAAGTACTGGCTGCGGAAGAGCTCCTGCACGCAGACGATCTGGGCGCCCCGCACGGCAGCATCCCGGACGCCCTGCACGGCCTTTCGCATGTTGACGTCAGGTTCCACGGCGCACTGGTGCTGTGCCAGGCCGAGCGTCACGGAGGTTTGCGAAGGAGTGGTCATGGCGGGAAGATAATTCCGCGGTGACGGCCGGGCACCGGGTGACGGGGGTAACCGGACGATTCCTCCGCGGCCATCATCTATAAGGAGAGTGAAGATACGCGCTCGATCGGGCGCCGCCGCTGGGGTCCCCAACCTGAAAGGAAGGCTCCATGGCCTCGCTACAGCATGATGACGCGGTCCGGTACCCCGCCCGCCGACGGGCGGGAAGGGCCGCCCTCCTCGCCCTCTCGCTGGTGGCCGCCTGTGGTGGGGACCGCAACCGCGCCACCGGCGCCGACACGGTCGGCGCGTCGGCGGTGACGCCCGACTCGGCCACCATGCCGGTGACTGATACGGCAACCCCGGCCGCGACCGGCAGCTCGCGCGACAGCAGCCGCGACTCGGCCGCGCCGAACCGCGACCGCCCACCGCCCGATCGGCGAAGCCGGCCCCGACCAAGGCCGAGCGCCCGGCCAGGGCACCCGACACCGCCACGAAACACGCGGCCGCGCCGTCACCGAAGCCGACGGCCGCACCCGCTGCCGACACGAGCTCCGCCCAGCAGCCCAAGCCGACGGCTGCAGCGCCCGCGCCGTCGAGCGCGCAGGACAGCCTGGCCGCGGCCGAAAACGCCGGAACTTCGCTCCGGGATGCGTACCATCAGGCGCCGAGGGATACGGTGTCGCAGGCGGTGTACAACGGGTGGAAGCAGTTCAACCTGAACTGCGCGCGATGTCACGGGAGGATGTGAGTGGGACGACGATCGCGCCGCATCTGATCGTCTCCCTCAAGCCCGACGGGCCCATCAACACCAAGGAGATCTTCGTGCAGACCGTGTGCGCGGGCCGGCCCGCGAAGGGCATGCCCGCGTGGTGCACGCTGGGTCTGGACATGGACAAGATCAGCGACATCTACCAGTACGTGAAAGGCCGGAGCGATGCCAAGATCAGTCCCGGACGTCCAGCGGTCAAACCGCAGGGTTAATGAGATGACGCGCGGTCGCTCCGTGTCGTGCCTGGTGTTGCTCCTGCTGCTCGGCGCCGGGTGGCGGTGGCGCCGCGGCGCAGGGCAGGGAGAAGGGTCCCAAGCTCGGCGCGGAAGAGTACGAAGGCTGGCGCCAGTACAGCGCCCACTGTGCGCGCTGTCATGGGCAGGACGTGGTGGGCAATCCGGTCGCGGCGGACCTGCTCAAGTCGACTGGTGCGGGTGGCCCGGTCGCGGAGCCCACGGCGTTCGTCGCCGTGGTCAAGGAGGGCCGTCCGAAAGGCGGCATGCCAGGGTTCGCCAAGGTGATCGACGACGCCCAGACAGCCGCGATCTATGCCTACGTGAAGGGCCGCGCGGACGGGAAGATTCCGGCCGGCCGGCCGCAGCGCACCGGCGGCTAGTCGGCCGCGCCCGGCACGAGCTCCACCGCGGCCGCGCCCAGCTCGACCGGCCACCGCAGCGTGACGTTCTCGCCCTGGCGGGTGCGGTCGAAGCCGCGCTCGGATTTGGCGACCGTCTCGATGTCGAAGCGCCACTCCTCGGCGTCGGGGGTGGCCACGAGGCGCACCGGTCCGGCCAGCGACAGCTCGGTGGCAAAGCGATCGCCGGGCTCCGCGGCCGCGGGGTCCCAGGTCCACCGCACCCCGATCCGCCCCTCCGCGTCGAAGTGGATGCGCTTCTCCAGGCGGGCGCGCCCGTCGGCCACGGTGCACACCACCTCCACGCCGCCCTTCCGCCGCTCGACGGTGAGCGCACAGCGCCGCCGGGCCCACGACAGCAGCGCCCAGTAGCCGCCCCCGGCGTAGTCCTCGAGTGACACGCCACCGGGCAGCAGTCGGTCCACGAACAACGCGCGGTCATCCTGATCGAGCGCCGGCCCGCCGTCCTCGGGTCCGGGATGCTCGGCCGTGCGCTCGAGTGTCAGGTCGTGATACGCCTCGCGGCGACGGGTGAGGGCGTTGGCGTAGTTGATGCCGTCGCGGAACATGGTGTACTCCTCGACCGCGCCGCCTCGCGCCGGGCTCACCAGCGCGGAGAACACCGGTGAGTGGATCCACACCTCGTCGTCGCCATCGCCGTCGAGGTCGAGGACGTCGTACGCGAGTCCCTCTCCCTGCCGCAACGCCGCTTCCGCCTCCGCCAGATTGCGCCAGATCGCGTCCCTGAGATGCGGCAGGTAGAGGCCGCCGAAGACGCCGTGCCAGTAGGCGTCGTTGCACTGCGCCCGGCCGATGGCGCGCCGCACCGCGGGCGGATCGCCATGCCGGCGCGCCAGCGCGCTCAGCGCCATCATCTTCTTGTGCATCCGGTTCGATTCGGAATACTTGACCAGGAAGTTCCGCCAGTGCGCGCCGCGAAGGAGCGCGCCGTCGGCACCGGCCACACGGGCCTCGCCGACATCGCGCTCCAGCCGGGTGAGTCGGAGCGCGGCGTCAGGTGGGAGCGACCAGCTCTCCATCTCGCGGTAGGACGCGGTCGGGAGATAGGCGAGCCCGCCGCTCGGCACGGCCACCAGCGCGTCGTCGAGCCGGCTGAGCACGACCTCGCCGCCTTCGACCAGGCCGCCGATCGTGGCCATGAAGAGCTCCAGCCACTTCTCTCCGTACACCCACTGCTTGGTGCCGGGCCAGCCGCCGAACTTCTCGCCGTCATCTGCCATGACCGCCAGCCCGTGGCCGGCGCCGCGGAGCTGACGCAGGTACTCCGCCGTCTCCTCCGGCGGACGGAATGGAATCAGGTAGCGGAGTCGCTCGTCGATCGGGAAGAGCGCGACCCGCTTGCCGTCGCTCTCGGTCCAGAATGGGGCGTGCAGCCGCTCGGCGGCGAAGCCGGTGACGAGGAAGTGCCGGTCGTCGACCAGCGCGTAGCGGACACCGGCGTCGGCGAGGTCGGCGGCGAGCTCCGGCTCCCAGACCCGCTCGGTCAGCCAGAGTCCGCGCGCGTCGACGCCGAAGCGCCGGCGCACCGTCTCGTGCATCCAGTGGATCTGCTCCACACGGTCCTCGCGCGGGAGCGAGGCGAGCACGGGCTCGTAGAAGCCCGCCAGCAGGATCTCGATGCGGCCGTCGGCGGCGAGGCGGCCCAGGCGGTCGAGGTACGCCGGCTCGTGGGTCTCCAGCCACTCGATCAGCGGCCCGCTCAAGTGCAGCACGACCGGAAAGAACTCCCGCTCGGTGAGGGCGTCGAGCAGGGGGCGGTAGACGTCGTCGACGTGCTGGGCGAAGACGTGATCGAAGTTGCCGACCGGTTGATGAAGATGGAGGCCGAACGCGAACCGGATCGGCGTCACGGGTCAGCCGATCGGGAGGGATCGCGAGCCGGCGAGCGCCGCGGAGATCGCCGGCAGTACGTCGGGGAAAATCGCGTCGCGCTCGCCGAGCTCCGCCGCCCGGCGGCTCCCGCGCTCGAGCGCCTCGGGCGAGCCGTCGACCAGCGCGTCCACCAGCTCCTCGGTTTCGCTGCAGTGCTCGCGGAACCGCTTCTCGCCGTAGTCCGCCGCCGCGCCGGTCGAGATGATGAACTGCCAGTCGGACGACTGCGCCAGCAGCAGCTCGCGCGCGGCCTGTGCCAGGATGAAGCGGGATTGCGCCGACCCGAGCGCGGCCGGAGCCGCGTCCCAGAACCGCTCCTCCAGCGGCCAGAGCCGCTCCCAGGTCCAGGCCGTCTGCTCGCTGAGCCACATCGTGAAGTCGCCGTTGGCGCCCCACGAGCCGGATGGCATCCGGATGGCCGACCGCGACGGATGCCGGAGCAGGTGTCCGGAGCCCGTCGTCGGGTGGACATCCGGCCGGCCGCGCAGGGCGCGGTACACGTCGCCCAGGAAGTCGGGGCCCTCGAACCACCAGTGGCCGAAGAGCTCGGTGTCGAACGGTGCGACGATGACGCCGTCGCGGCGCCCCGCCTCCGCCGAGGCGATGCCGCCGAGCAGCCCGGCGAAGTGGTCGGCGTGGCCACGCGCCCGGTCGAGTGCCTGGCCCGGGTCGTACGGCTCCTTGGCGCCGAGGTCCACGCTCGGGCCGCTGACCCGCCAGAGCTTGAGGCCACCGGGCCAGCGCATCTTGTGGAACTCGAGGTACACCCCGTCGCCCGGGTAGCCCTCGAACCGGCTCCAGACCTGCATCGACGCCCGCGGGTCCCGCACGTAGGCCGAGACGTCGCCGGCGCCGCGGTACTGCGCGACCCGGTAGGCCTGGTATGGCGTGCGCTGGGCCGCTTCGGCCGTCGCCCGGGCGGCCGGATGGTGCACCTCGGGGTCGAGCGCGGCCGGATCGCCCGAGAGGCCGAGGGGCCGGCCCGCGCTCGCGAGATGCGCGTCGACGAAGAAGAAGCGGAACCCCGCGTCGGCCAGGTGCTCCTCGATGCCGCGCCGCACCGCGCTTCTGGGAGCGGTGGGCCAGGGCGCCCACGGACCGCGCGGCCGGTAGGCGCATTCGGGGAGCCAGCACCCCTGCGGGGCGCGGCCGAACAGCCGGCGGTGCTCGGATGCGCCGACCGCGAGCTGGAAGCGGATGCTCTCATCGCGAGCGAGCAGCGGGAGGAAGCCGTGCGTGGCGGCGCTGCCGATGATCTCCAGGCGGCCGGCCGCCTCGAGCGCGCGGAAGGCGGCGACGAGATCGCCGTCGACGTCGTGGAACAGCTGGCGGAGCCGGAGCAGGCGGGCGCGCCAGTACTCGACCAGGGGGAGCAGGTGCTGCTCACCGGTCTTGGCCAGTGAGGCCGGCGCCTCGTTGCACGCCGCGAGCCGCTGGTCGAAGAACGCCTCCATCTCGCGGACGAAGACCGGGCTCGCGAGCTGGTTGGCGAGCACCGGCGTGAAGCCGATCGTCACCGGCGCCGGCGTGTCCTCCTCCCCGAGCCGCCGGAACGTCTCCAGCAGGGGCAGATAGGTATCGGCCGCGGCCTCGCAGATCCAGTCGCTCCCGTGGGGCCACCGCCCGTGGTTCAGCACGTAGGGCAGGTGGCTGTGCAGCGTGAAGACGAAGTCCATCGGCTCTCCGGTCACCGCGCCCGGGCCAGCGCGCGGCGGTAGACATCGAGGTAGGTGGCGACCGACCGCTCCCAGCTGAAATCGTGCGCCATGCCGCGGCGGACGAGCGCCCGCCATCGCGTGGTGTCGGCGTAGGCGTCGAGCGCGCGGAAGGCGGCCTCGGCGAACGCCGCCGGCGTGTAGGCCTCGAACGAGAACCCGGTGACCTCGTCCTCGACCGTATCCCGGAGCCCGCCGACGTTGCGGACGATCGGCGGCGCGCCATAGCGCTGCGACCGCATCTGGGTGAGGCCGCACGGCTCGTACAGCGACGGCATGAGGAAGATGTCGGCGCCCGCCATGAGCCGGTGCTCGAGCCGGTCGCTGAAATCGAGCTGGACGCCGATCCGGTTGGGTGCCGACTTGGCCAGCTCGACCAGCGCCTGCTCGTAGCGCTGCTCGCCGCTCCCGAGAAAGACGAACTGGGCGTCGTGCGCCAGGAGCTCGTCCGCGCCGAGGATGAGATCGAGCCCCTTCTGCGTGACCAGCCGCCCCGTCATCCCGAACAGCGGCACTTTCCGGCGCTGCGGCAGCCCGAACGAGCGCTGGAGCGCGGCCTTGCAGCGGCGCTTGCCGTCGAACTGCTCGGCCGAGTACTGGGCGGTGATCTGGGTGTCGGTGGCCGGGTCCCACTCCCGCTGGTCGATGCCGTTGAGCACGCCGACGAGCCGGTCGCCGAGCTCGAGGAAGACGTCGTGGAGGCCGAAGCCACCGCCGACCGTCCGGAGCTCGCCGGCCTGGGTGGGGCTCACCGTGGTGACGAAGTCGGTGAACACCAGCCCGCCCTTCAGGAAGTTCATCTTCCCGTACCACTCGAGCTGGTGCCAGTTGTAGATCTCCCAGGGCAGCCCGACGTCGGGCATCGTCTCCGGCGGGAAGTGGCCCTGGTACCCCGGGTTGTGCACCGACAGCACGGTCGTGGCCGTCGCCGCGAAGCTCTCGCCGGCCAGCGTGGTCCGGAGATAGACCGGGACCAGCGCCGTATGCCAGTCGTGCGCGTGCAGCAGCACCGGCCCCGTCACGAGCCGGGGCAGGGCCGTGAGCGCGGCGAGGGCGAAGAACGCGAAGCGCCGGGCGTTGTCGGGATAGTCGACCGCGTTCTCGCCGTAGATGCCCGGCCGGTTGAAGTACTCGAGGTGCTCGAGGAAGAAGACCTGCGGCCCGGGGCCCGGGCGGGCCGCGCGGAAGATCCGCGCCTCCTCGGTGCGGCCGCCGATCGACACCAGGAACGGCGGGCCGGCCGGCTCGAGGTCGGGCTCGACGTCGCGGACGGTGCGGTAGAGGGGGAGAATCGCGACCACGTTGAGCCCGGCCGCCCACTGGTGCTGGGCCAGCCCGTTGACGGCCTCGGCGAGACCGCCGGTGCGGGCATAGGGAGAGTATTCCGCCGTCACGTGGACGACGGAGACGGGCTCGCCGCCCGCCGCGGTCAGCGGCGGACGGACCTCCGCCGCCGTGCGGGACTGCTGGTGAACGGTCGCCATCCTGCCTGCCTCATGCCGTAGGCGGGTCGTCGCCAGACGACTCGCCCCGGAGCGCGGGTGCGTAGTGTTCCTGCACGTAGTCCTGCAGCATCCGCCGCGCGGTGAACCTGGTGCCCGCGAGCCGGAGCGCGTGGCGCATCTTCTCGACCCAGCCGAGCGGGACGCCGGCGGCGTTGCGCGTGTAGTAGAGCGGAATGACCTGCTCCTCGAGCAGGCGGTAGAACCGGTCGGCGTCGGCCGCGTCGGCGTCTTCGCTCTCGCCCGCCGGGGAGATCGCCCACCCGCTGAGCCCATCGTAGCCCTCCTGCCACCAGCCATCGAGCGTGCTGAGCTGGGGAATGCCGTTGAGGGCGGCCTTCATGCCGCTCGTGCCGCTGGCCTCGAGCGGGACGCGCGGGAGGTTGAGCCACAGGTCCACCCCCTGCACCAGCAGGTGGGCCAGGTGCATGTCGTAGTCCTCGAGGAACGCGACCCGGCCCTCGAACTCGGGGTCCCGGGTGAACTGGTACACGCTCTGGAGCACTTCCTTGCCGGGGTTGTCGGCCGGATGGGCCTTGCCGGCGAAGATGATCTGCACCGGCCGCCACGGGTTCACCAGCAGACGGCGGAGCCGCTCGAGGTCGCGGAAGATCAGGTTCGCGCGCTTGTAGGTCGCGAACCGGCGGGCGAAGCCGATCGTGAGCGCCGTCGGGTCCAGCAGCGTCCCGGCGCCGACGACCTGGGCGGCCTCTTTCATCTGCGTGGCGAAGCGGCGGCGGGCCTCCTCGCGGATAAAGGTGGCGAGGATCTCCTTGAGGCGGACGTGCGCTTCCCAGAACCGCTGGTGGTCGAGCGTCAGCACCTGGTCCCAGAGGGCCTGGTCGTCCAGGCGGCTGCCCCAGTCGTCGCCCAGGTGATCGTCGAGCAGGCCCATGACGGGACTGGCCATCCAGGTGGCCAGGTGCACGCCGTTGGTGACGTGGCCGATCGGCACCGTCTCCCACGGCCGGCCCGGCCACAGGTCGCGCCAGATGTTGCGGGAGACCTGGCCGTGGCGGCGCGAGACGCCGTTGACGCCCGCGGCGAGCCGCATCGCGGTCACGGTCATGTGGAACTGGTCCGGCAGGTCGGGATGGGCGCCGAGCCGGAAGAACGTCGCGCGGTCGATGCCCATCTCGTTCCACACCGGCCCGGCGACGCCCTCGAGCTGGTCGATCGAAAACGCGTCATGCCCCGCGGGGACCGGCGTGTGCGTGGTGAACACGCTGTGCGCCCGCACCAGGTGGACGGCTTCGTCGAAGGAGCGGCCCTGGGTGACGTACTCCCGCAGCCGCTCGACCATCATGAACGCGGCGTGGCCCTCGTTGGCGTGCCACACCGCCGGGTCGATGCCCATGGCCCGGAGCACGCGAACGCCGCCCACGCCGAGAATCCACTCCTGCCGGAGCCGCAGGTCGGGGCCGCCGGCGTAGAGCTTGTTCATCAGGGCGCGATCGTCCGGATGGTTGACCTCGAGGTTGGTGTCGAGGAGGTAGATCGGCATCCGCCCCACCATCATCCGCCAGGCGCGGACGTGCACCGGCCGCCCCGACGTCTCCACGGTGGTGAGGAACGGCTCCTGCTTGGCCCCGGTGACCGGGACCAGCGGCGTCAGGCTGACGTCGAACTCCTCGTCGCTGTCCTGCTGCCAGCCGTCGAGCCGGAGCCGCTGGTCGAAGTAGCCCTTCATGTAGAAGAGTCCGACGCCCACCATCGGCACGCCGAGATCGCTCGAGGCCTTGCAGTGATCACCCGCGAGGACACCGAGGCCGCCGGAGTAGATCGGCACCGAGTTGTGGAGGCCGAACTCGGCGCAGAAGTACGCCACCGTCCGGCCGTCGAACTCGGGATACCCGTGGGCGAACCAGGTGTCCTTGCTGGTCGTGCCGTGCATCAGCCGCGCCATGACGTCGTCGTAGCGCCGCAGGAAGTCGCTGTCGCTGGCGCAGGCCGCGATACGCGCGGGGTCGACCCGGCAGAGCAGCTCGAGCGGATTGTGGCGGGTGAGATGCCAGAGCGCCTCGTCGATGGAGCGGAAGAGCGCCCGAGCCTCGCGGCTCCAGCTCCACCAGAGGTTCATCGCCAGCGTCGAGAGCCCTTCGATCCGGGCCGGAAGGTACGGAATGCGGCTGTGCGGGGTCGTCATGGCCGTAGTATAGCGGGGGCGGGGCGGGCGGTCAGGCGGGCAGGCGGTCAGGCGGTCAGGCGGTCAGGCGGTCAGGCGGTCGGTGAACGCAGCGCCGAGTGCACATCAACATTCGAGCTGCAGCGAATGCTGGTTTGAGTGCCGGCACTTGCCCGCCTTCGCCCGCCTGACCGCCTGACCGCCTGACCGCCTGACCGCCTGCCCGCCTGACCGCCTGCCCGCCCTCAATGCACCAGCTTCTTATACCGAATCCGATGCGGCTGGTTCGCGTCGACGCCCTTCCGCCGCTTGAGGTCGGCGGCGTACTCGGCGTAGTTCCCCTCGAACCAGACCACCTCGCTGTTGCCCTCGAAGGCCAGGATGTGGGTGGCGATGCGGTCGAGGAACCAGCGGTCGTGGCTGATCACCACGGCGCAGCCGGCGAATCCCACCAGCGCTTCCTCGAGCGCCCGGAGCGTGTCCACGTCGAGGTCGTTCGTGGGCTCGTCGAGCAGCAGCAGGTTGCCGCCGGCCTTCAGCAGCTTGGCCAGGTGGAGCCGGTTGCGCTCGCCGCCCGAGAGGGTGCCCACCTTCTTCTGCTGGTCGGCGCCACGGAAGTTGAAGCCCGCCGCGTAGGCGCGCGCGTTGACCGTGCGGCGGCCGAACTGGAGCTGGTCCTGCCCGCCGCTGATCTCCTCGTACACGGTCTTGGCCGGGTCGAGCGCGTCGCGACTCTGATCGACGTAGGCGATCTGCACCGTCGAGCCGACCGTCAGCGCCCCCGTGTCGGCCTGCTCCTGCCCGGTGATCATGCGGAACAGCGTCGTCTTGCCCGCGCCGTTGGGTCCGATCACGCCGACGATCCCGCCCCGCGGCAGCGCGAAGTTGAGGTTCTCGAACAGGAGCCGGTCGCCGAAGCCCTTGGAGACGTCGCTCGCGACCACGACCTCGTCGCCCAGCCGGTCGGGCACCGGGATCAGGATCTCGGCGTTCCCCTCGGTCTGCCGCTCGGCTTCCTCGCGCAGCTCCTCGTAGCGGGTGATGCGCGCCTTGCTCTTGGCCTGCCGGGCGCGCGGGGACATGCGCACCCACTCGAGCTCGCGCTGCAACGTCTTCTGCCGGGCCGAGGCCTGCTTCTCCTCCTGGCCCAGGCGCCGCTCCTTCTGCTCGAGCCAGGAGGAGTAGTTCCCCTCCCACGGAATCCCGGCGCCCTGGTAGAGCTCGAGGATCCAGCCGGCCACGTTGTCGAGGAAGTAGCGGTCGTGGGTGACGGCGACGACGGTGCCCTTGAACTCCGCGAGGTAGCGCTCGAGCCACCAGACGCTTTCGGCGTCGAGGTGGTTGGTGGGCTCGTCGAGCAGCAGCATGTCCGGCTCCTCGAGCAGCAGCCGGCAGAGCGCCACGCGGCGGCGCTCGCCGCCCGAGATCTTGCGCCACGTCGGCGTCGCCCGGCGGGAGCCGGAGCGCGTCCATCGCGAGATCGATCTTGTGGTCGAGCTCCCAGAGGCCGAGCGCGTCGATGCGCTCCTGGAGATTGCCCTGCTTCTCGAGCAGCCGGGTCATCTCGTCGTCGTCCATCGGCTCGGCGAACCTGGCGCTGATCTCGTTGAACTGGTCGAGCATCGCCTGCTGCTCGCGGACGCCCTCCATGACGTTGCCGCGGACGTCCTTCGTCGCGTCGAGCTGGGGCTCCTGCGTCAGGAAGCCGATCCGCGTGCCCGGGAGCGGGCGCGCGTCGCCCAGGAAATCCTTGTCGACGCCCGCCATGATGCGGAGCAGGGAGGACTTGCCCGCGCCGTTGGCGCCGAGGACGCCGATCTTGGCGCCGGGAAAGAAGGAGAGATAGATCCCCTTGAGGATCTCTCGCGAGGGGGGCACGACCTTTCGCAGGTCGCGCATCGTGAAGATGTATTCGCCGGCCATAGGGCGGGAACATAACGCCCGGAAGCAGAAAGGGCGTCCCAGCGGGGACGCCCTCCGTTCTGCACCGGCCGGGGCCGGAGATCAGCTCACGTGCTTGTTCACCAGCTTGGTCATGTCGAACATCGTGACCTGGGACCTGCCGCCGAACACCGGACGCAGCTTGTCGTCCGCGTTGATATTGCGGCGGTTCTTCGAGTCCTGCAGGCCGTTCCGCTTGATGTACTGCCAGAGCTTCTTGGTGAGCTCGGTGCGGGGGATCGGCGAGTTCCCGACCACGGCGCCCAGGGCGCTGTCGGGCTGCACCGGACGCATGAACGCGGCGCTCGGTACGCGCTTCTTGCCGGACTTCTTGGCGGCCTTCTTGGTGGTCCTCTTCGCGGACTTCTTGGCGGACTTCTTCGCGGACTTCTTGGCGGACTTCTTCGTCTTTTTCTTGGCGGCCATCGCGTGTCTCCCAGTGAATGTGAGAACTGCGTGCCTCTCGTCCTGCGCTACTACCGTGACAAACAGTACACGACCGCCGCAAATTTACAATAGGGAAATGGCTGTTTTCCCTCGGAAAACCGGATTTTCGGCCGGTTTTTCCCTCGGAAACCCCGATTTCGGCCCTATTTTCCCTCGGAAACGGGTCCTCCGCTCCTCGGAAAATGCCCGCGCACACGCGTGTCCGCGAGTCGATGCAGCGGGCACTTCGAGGCCGTGGCTATCTTGAAATCGTGCTCCCGGAGCCCTCGGCTCCCCCGCTCACTGGCCTCAGGAAGGGTGTCGTCTCATGCCTCTCGTCCTCACTGCCGGCCGCCGCGCCGCGCTCGCCGTGATTCCGCTCGTCGCCCTGGTCGCCCTCGCCGCGGGACGGGCCAAGCCGCCGTGTGCGCCCGACAACGGAGGGCTCAGCCTTCCCGACGGATTCTGCGCCAGCGTGGTGGCGAGCGACGTCGACGACGTGCGGCACCTGGCCGTCGCGCCCGGCGGCGACCTCTACGCCGCGACGGGCGGCAGCCTGCTTCGCGGCGGGGTGGCGGCGTTCCGCGACCGGGACGGCGACGGCACCATGGACGAGCGTGCATCGTTCGGTCCCCGCGGCGGCAACGACGTCGCCGTGCACGACGGGTATCTCTACCTGGCGCTCGAGCGGAGCGTCGTCCGGTGGCGTCTCACCCCGGGCAAGCTCGAGCCCGCCGGCGATCCCGAGACGATCGTCACCGGGCTCCCCGCGGGCGGAGACCACGAGGCCAAGACGATGGCCTTCCCGGGTGGCGACGTGCTGCTGGTGAAGGTCGGATCCGCGACCAACAGCTGCCAGCAATCGAACCGTGCGCGCGAAGTCCCCCGGCCGCGACCCGTGCACCGAGCTCGAGCGTCGCGCCGGCATCTGGCGGTTCGCGGCCGGCCGGGCGGGTCAGTCGTTCGGGGATGGCCACCGATGGGCGACGGGACTTCGGAATGCCGAGGCGCTCGGCGTGCAGCCGGGGACGGGCGCGGTGTGGGCCGCGATTCATGGGCGCGATCAGCTGGGGCAGAACTGGGGCTTCACCGACGAGGCCAACGCGAACAATCCCGCCGAGGAGCTGGTGCAGGTTTCGGAGGGCGACGACATCGGCTGGCCCTATTGCTACTACAGCAACGATGCGAAGCGGAAGGTGCTCGCGCCCGAGTACGGCGGCGACGGCAAGTCCGTCGGCCGGTGCGCGACGGCGAAGGCGCCGGCGATCGCGTTCCCCGGCCACTGGGCGCCGATGGCGCTGCAGTTCTATCCCGGCAACGGGCTGGGCGCGGCGTACGCGGGCGGGCTGTTCCTCACGTTCCACGGGAGCTGGAACCGCGCGCCGCTGCCGCAGGAGGGATACCGCGTGGTGTTCGCGCCGTTCGCGGACGGGAAGCCCGTGGGCACGTACCAGACCTTCGCCACGCGCACGGGAGGGCGGTTTCGGCCGGTGGGGCTGGCGGTCGGGAAGGACGGGGCGCTGTTCGTGTCGGATGACGCCGGCGGCACGATCTGGCGGATCGTGAAGCGCTGAGTCTGCGGCTGGAGGAAGCTAGGCCCTCGCCAGCACTCGCTCGATCTCCGCCAGTGACGCGTCGATCTCGATCGGCCGGTTGGCCCCCGGCGGCGGCGGCTCCATCTCGCGGTGGTACTTGAGGAGGATCCCGGGATCCTTGAGGATGTGCCCCGTGAGCACCGCGACCGCGTGCTGGTCCGGCGCCATCAGTCCCCGCCGCACCAGGTCGCGCACGCCCGCGACGCTCGCGGCACTCGCCGGCTCGCAGCCGATGCCGCAGCCGTCCACCACGGCCTTGGCCTCGAGGATCTCCTCGTCGGTCACCGCGAGCACGACGCCCTCGGTCTCCCGGATGGCGTGGACCGCGCGCTCGAACGACGCGGGGTCGCCGATCCGGATCGCCGTGGCGACGGTCTCGGCGCGCACCGCGTACCGGTTCTCGAAATCCTCCGCGAAGCTCCGCGCGAACGGCGCCGCGCCCGCCGCCTGCACCGCGGCGAGGCGCGGCATCCGCGAGATCAATCCCCAGCGGTGCGCCTCCACCAACGCCTTCCCGAACGCGGCGGTATTCCCCAGGTTGCCGGCCGGCAGCACGATCCAGTCGGGCGGCTCCCAGCCGAGCTGCTGGAGCAGCTCGAGCACGATCGTCTTCTGCCCCTCGATCCGGAACGGATTGATCGAGTTGAGCAGGTAGACGCCGAGTCGCTGGCTCGCCTCCTCCACCAGCTTGAGGCAGGCGTCGAAATCTCCGCGCACGAGCAGGGTCTTGGCGCCATACGCCAGCGTCTGCGCCAGCTTGCCCAGCGCCACCTGGTCCTGGGGCACCAGCACGAGCGCGGGGATGCCCGCCTGCGCCGCGTACGCCGCCAGCGATGCCGACGTGTTGCCGGTCGACGCGCAGGCGACGGCCGTCGCGCCGATGCGGCGCGCCTGGGTCACTCCCACGGTCATCCCGCGGTCCTTGAACGAGCCGGTCGGGTTGTGGCCTTCGTGCTTGAGCAGCAGGCGGTCGGTGCCGGTCCAGCGATCGAGCGCGGGGCGGTGAAGCAGTGGGGTATTGCCCTCGGGGTGGGAGACCACGTCGTCGGCGGAGGGCAGCACGATCTCGCGGAACCGCCAGACGCCCGACGCGGACGCCCCGGGCCGCTGCCCTCGCCGCTCGGTAAAGCGGGCGATCAGGTCGGCGCGGGTGAGCCGGGGCGGTCGGTGGCGGACCTCGAGCAGGCCGCCGCAGGTGGAACAGCGCGGGTGTGGATCGAGCTCGGTCATTTCGCGGCGCACAGGCAAGGCAGACCTGCCAGCTCACCGGCCGCTGCGTCTGGAACTTCATCCCGATCCTCCTGTCGACTCGATCAGCCGTGCACCCACCAGGTCCACCGGGGCCACCCGCGCGTCGCTCTGCTGCCCGGCCGCGGCGTATGCCGCGGTCATGGCCGCCGCGACCCGGTCGCCCGCGGCGCGCCCGCGGGTGAGCGCGAAGGCCGTCGGGCCGCTCCCCGAGATCGAGCTCCCGAGCGCCCCCGCGGCGAGCGCCGCCGCCTTGGCCTCGGCGAAGCCCGGCAGGAGTCCCGTGCGAGCCGGCTCGGCGATCCGGTCGTCGATGGCGCGGCCCAGGAGCTCGTAGTCGCCGAGCGCGAGCGCCGCGACCAGCGCGCCTACCTGGGCCGCCTGGTGCAGCGCCGTCTCCAGCGGCAGCGTCAGCGGGAGCACCGCGCGACCCTCCTTCGTGCGCATCTGCTGCTCGGGGCGTACCAGCACCACCACCAGCTCGGCCGGGACGGGAAGGCGGACGAGGTCCATCGGCTGCATGCATCGGATCAGCACGATGCCGCCGAGCAGCGACGGGGCGATGTTGTCGAGGTGCCGCCCGGCCACCGTCTCCTCGGCGAGGAGGCAGGCATCGAGCAGGGCATGCTCATCGAGCGGGGCTCCGAGCAGCGCATTGACCGCGACCGCGCCCGCCACCGCCGAGGCGGCGCTGCCGCCCTGGCCGCCCGAGAGCGGCAGACCCTTTCGTACCGAAAGCGCGATTCCCCTCCCGCCCGCGAGCCGCTCCCCCGCCGCGGCGAGCACCGCGCGCGCGGCCAGCGCGGAGGTGTGCCGCGCCGGGTCCCGCGGCAGCCGCGAATGACCGGGGTCCCGGATGACGATGCCGCCCTCGCGGGTCCATTCGGCGCGAACCGCGTCGCCCGCGCCGTCCACCGCGAGCCCCAGGATGTCGAGCCCGGGACCGACGTTGCCGACACCGCCGGGCGCGAAGGCGGTGACGGGGCCTGCCCGCGTCACGCTCCCGCCAGGCGAAGAATGTCGTTCAGGACCCCGGCGGCCGTCACCTCCGCGCCCGCGCCAGGGCCGGTGATGACCAGCGGATTGGCCTTGTACCGCGCCGTCGTGAAGACCAGCTGGTTGTCCGAGCCCTGGATGGCGGCAAGCGGACTCGACCTCGGCACCGCCCGGAGACCGACCGCGATCTTGGAGCGAGTGACCGTCGCCACGTAACGCAGCACCATGTCGTCGGCCGCGGCCGCATCCACCCGCCGGCGCCACCCGCGGTCGAGCTCGGGCAGCCGCCGGACGAAGTCGGCCAGGGGCAGGGTGCGGGCCCACTTGGGCACGAGCGACTCCACCGCCGCGCGGGAGAGCTCGCCGGGATAGCCGAGCAGCCGCGCCAGGATGAGCGCCTTGCGGCCGACATCCATGCCCGAGAGATCCTCCCGCGGATCGGGCTCGGTGTAGCCCAGACGCATCGCCGCGCGCACCGCGCGCGAGAACGGCGTTCCCGTGGCGACCTCGCTCAGCACGTAGCCGAGCGTGCCCGACAGCAGGCCCTCGATCCGCTCCACCCGGTCGCCGCTCTCGGTCAGCTTGTGATAGGTGTCGATGATCGGCAGCCCGGCGCCGACGGTGGCCTCGTGCAGCACGCGGCGGCCGCGCGCGCGGGCGGTCTGCCAGAGCGACTCGCTCACGCCGCGCCGGCCGGCGAGCGGCCGCTTGTTGGCCAGGACCAGGTCCATGCCGTGCATGAGCCCCAACTCGAGCGCGGGGGCGGTGTCGTTGGCGGTGAGGTCCACCAGCACCGGCCGGGTGAGCGCGTAGCTCGCGATGTGCTGGATCGCCTCCTCGGCGGTGGCGGCGCGGCCGCGGGGAGCGTCGGCCAGCCGGACGCCCTTCCTCTTCTCCGCGGCGAGCGCGGCGAGCCGGCGGGGGGCGAGTCCCTGCGGATCGAACACGAACCCCGAGCGATCGATGATCCCGGCCACCTTCAGGTCCAGCGCCGGCCGGCGCACCTGGCCTACCATCGTGGCGAGGCTGCGCCCGATCTGGCCGAAGCCGAGCAGGATGACCTCCATGCGCTCGGGCTGGATCACGCCGCCGCCGGCGATGCGCGAGAGCTGGAAGGCCGCGTGGATCCGCCGCTGCGCCTCGGCGGCCTGCCGGGCCTCGACGACGACCGAGATGTTGAGCTCCGAGCTCCCCTGGGCGATGGCCACGACGTTGATCTTCGCGGCGGCCAGCGCGGTGAACATCGCCGCCGCCACGCCCGGCGTGCCGTGCATGCCTAGGCCCACGACCGCCACCGTGGCCATGTCGAGGCTGAGCTCGACGCCGTCGATCTCGCCGCGGCCGATCTCGCCGGCGAACTCCCGCTCCAGGCTCTCCCGCGCGTCGGTGGCCAGCGCCTCGGGCACGCTGAAGCAGATCGAATGCTCCGAGGAGGCCTGCGAGATGAGCGACACGGAGATCTGCCGCACATGGAGCGCGTGAAAGGTGCGCGCCGCGATGCCGGGCACGCCCAGCATGCCGCTGCCGGTGACGGTCACGAGCGCCTGCCCGCCGGCGGCGGTGAGCGCCTTCACCGGGAACCGCCCCGGCGCCACCCGCTCGGAGACCTCGGTGCCGGCCGAGTCGGGGTCGCCGAACGGACGGACGTAGACCGGGATGCGCCGGCCCGCGACCGGAATCAGCGCCCGCGGGTGCAGCACCTTGGCTCCGTAGTAGGCGAGCTCCGCCGCCTCGCGCGCGTGAAGCTGCGGGATGACGCGCGCGTCGGGCACCACGCGCGGATCGGCGGTGAGGAGCCCCGGCACGTCCTTCCAGAGCGAGACCCGCGAGGCGCCGAGCCCGCGCGCGAGCAGCGTGGCGGTGAGGTCCGAGCCGCCGCGGCCGAGCGTGGCCACCTCGCCGTTGGGCGTGGCGCCGATGAAGCCGGGCACGATCGGGATGATGCCGCGCGCGAGCAGCGGCAGCAGCGTGCGCTGGACGCTCCGATCGGTGCGCGCGAAGTCCGGCGCCGCCTGGCCGAAGGCGCCGTCGGTGTGGACGAGGTCGATGGCATCGACGTACTTTGCCTTCGTCCCGGCCGCCTCGAGCGCCGCCGCCACCAGGCGCGCGCTCAGCCGCTCTCCGCGAGACGCGAGGTAGTCGGTGGTACGCGGGGTGAGCTCGCGCAGGAGCTGGAGCCCATGCGCCAGGGCCTCGAGCTCCTCGAAGACGTCGCTGATGTAGGCGAGCGCGTCCGCCCGGCCGCGGCCCGCGGGCAGGAGCGCCCGTGCCACCTCGGCGTGGCGGCTCCGGAGCTGCGCGATGAGGGACGCGACGGTGCGCGACTCGCCGGCGCCGGCCTGCTGGGCCACGCCAAGGAGCGCGTCGGTCGTCCCCGCCATCGCAGAGACGACCACGACAGTGGGCTCTCGGGCGTGGCGGCGGATGATGTCGACGGCGTGGCGGACAGCGGCGGAGTCGGCCAGCGACGCACCGCCGAACTTGTGCACCTGAGGCGCTCGGCGGGTCCGTGGCATAAGCCGTAGAGGATACCTAGTATGTTCGCCCTGCTCAAGCTGATACAGTCGATCATCAAGACGCTGCACTCCGACGGCACGCCGGGGCAGGTGGCCGCCGGCATCGCCCTCGGCGCGGTCCTCGGCCTCACGCCGCTGATGAACGTGCACAACCTGGTCGTCTTCTCGTTCATCGTGCTGCTCAACGTCTCGTTCGGCGGCGGGATGCTTGGCTGGGCGCTGTTCGTGCCGCTCGGCTTCCTGCTCGATCCCGTCTTCCACCGGATCGGCGAGAGCCTGCTCATGGCGCCCTCGCTCCGGGGGCTCTGGACCACGTGGTACAACACGCCGCTGGTGCCGTACACCAACTTCAACAACACCGTCGTCCTGGGGAGCGTGGTCGCCTGGCTGGTGCTCGCGATCCCGATCTATTTCGGCGCGAAGGTCGGCGTGACGCGCTACCGCGCCACGATCGGCGAGCGGGTCCGCCAGTCGAAGCTGTACAAGGCGGTCACCGCCTCCCAGGTGTACAACTGGTACAAACTCTTCCGGCCGAGCTGATCGTGCGCATCAAGATCTTCCGCTGGAAGGCGATCGGGCCGCTGCTCCTGCTGCTGGTCGTGATCGGCGTCCTCGTGGTCCTCTTCGCCGAGCCGGTGGCGCGCGATACCACCGAGGAGGTGAGCACCGAGCTGCTGGGCACGCAGGTGGACGTGGGGCGGCTCGATCTCCTGCCCCGCCAGGCGTCCGTCGATCTCGGCGCACTGCAGGTGGCCGATCCGTTCGAGCCGCGGCGGAATCTCGTCGAGGCCGACCGGATCGTGCTCAAGCTCAACCCCGAGGCGCTGGCGGAGAAGAAGCTCGTGGTGGAGCGCTTCGCGCTGCAGGGGATGCGCTTCGGCACGACCCGGAAGACGCCGGCGCGGCCCGTGTCCGGCGATGGCTTCGCACCCCAGGCACTCCGCGCCGTCCGCGCATGGGGCCAGCAGTTCGACGTGCCGATCCTGCAGCTCACGCCGATCGACACCATCAAGCAGCTGGTGCTCAACCCGGCCCAGCTCGGAACGGTGCAGGCGGCGCAGGGGCTGCTCGCGCGCACCGACTCGACCCGTGAGGCGCTGGAGCAGGGATTCAAGGCGGTGGACGTCCGCGGCACGGTGGACTCCGCCCGGGCACTCGCCGACCGGCTCTCGAAGACCGATGCGCGAACGCTCGGCCTCGACGGCACTCGCCAGGCCATCCAGTCGGTGCAGCAGAGCCTCAAGCAGCTCGATGCTTCCCGGAAGCAGATCGACGGCCTCCAGCGAAACGTGACCCAAGGCGTGAAGCTGCTGGGCACCGGGGTGACCAACCTCGACGAGGCACGGAAGCGCGACTATGCCTTCGCCAGGTCCCTCCTCAAGCTGCCGAGCTTCGCGGCCCCGGATATCGGCAGCGCGTTCTTCGGCAAGGTCAGCATCGACCGGTTTCAGCAGGCGCTCTACTGGGCCGAGCTGGCGCGCCACTACATGCCGCCTGGACTCCTGCCGCGCGAGGACGCCGGTCCCAAGCGCCTGCGGGCGTCGGGAACGACGGTACGGTTTCCGAAGGAGCATGAGCTGGCCGAGCTTCCTGGTCGAGCTCGGCCAGATGGACTTCACGATCGGCGACGGGCTGCTCAAGGGCGCCTACGCGGCGACCGTCCAGGGCGTCACCTCGGAGCCCGCGCTCTACGGCAAGCCCATGATCGGTGACCGGCGAAGCGGAACGCGCCCGGGCTCGGTCATCGCCGGGCTCGACGTCGGCGCGATGGTGGACCATCGGACCGCCGGCGTGCGCGACTCGGTGTCGGCCAGGCTCCGGGGGGTGAAGCTCCCTTCGTTCGACATCCCGGAGCTGCCGTTCCGGATTGCCCCTGGCACCGGCGCCGCCAATCTCAACTTCGCCCTCCGCGGTGACCGGCTGCTGGGCCGCTGGTCCATCGGCAGCGATCAGGTGGCCTGGGCGCTCGACAGCGCGGGCGGGCCGCGGAGCGATCTGGAGCAGCTCGTCTGGCGGGTGGTGTCGGGGCTCAAGCAGCTCGACGTGAAGGCCCAGGTGAGCGGCACGATCAAGGCGCCGAAGCTGTCGGTGAGGAGCAATCTGGACGACGCCATCGCGCAGCGGCTCAAGGCGGTCGTCGGCGAGGAGGTGGCCAAGGCCGAAGCCATGGCCCGGGCCAAGGTGGACAGCCTCGTGGCGGACAAGGTCGAGCCGGTGAAGCAGCGCGTCGCCGCCGTGCAGGCCGACGCCACCAAGCGGGTGGCGGACGAGCAGGCGCGGCTCGACAAGGTGGAGGCCGACCTGCAGGCGCAGCTCAAGCGGCTGACGGCGCGGGCTCGCGCCGGGGATCAAGCTGCCGAAGATCAAGCTGTAGCGGTCACATGGCCGCACCGTCTCCCGGCCAGGCCGGGATAAGATTCAGACCGTCCCTACCCGACGCGGAGCCCCGATGCGCATTGGTGTACCCAAGGAAACCGCCCCCGGCGAGCGGCGCGTGGCGCTGGTGCCGGAGTCCTGCAAGAAGCTGAAGCAGGCGGGGTACGAGATCGCCGTGGAGGCCGGCGCCGGGATGCCGGCGGGCTATCCTGACGACGCCTACCGCGAGCTGGGGGTCGCGCTGGAGTCCGACCCCGCCGCGCTGCTGGGCGCGGCCGACGTGGCGCTCAAGGTAGGTCCCCCCTCGACCGACGCCGGCCGCGACGAGGTCGCGCTGGCTGCGCTCGGGAGCCATCTACCTGGGCTCGCTCATGCCGCTCCGCCACCTCGGGCCGTGCGGGCGCTCGCCGCGCGCGGCGTCACGGCCTTCGCCACCGACGCCATCCCGCGCACCACCCGCGCCCAGAGCATGGACACGCTCTCCTCCATGGCGAACATCGCCGGGTACAAGGGCGTCCTGCTGGCCGCGGCCGAGCTCAACAAGTACTTCCCGATGTTCATGACGGCCGCCGGGATGGTGCCGCCGGCCAAGGTCTTCGTGATCGGCGCCGGCGTCGCGGGGCTCCAGGCCATCGCGACCGCCAAGCGCCTCGGCGCCCACGTCACGGCCACCGACGTCCGGCCCGAGGTGAAGGAGCAGATCGAGAGCGTCGGCGGCAAGTACGTCGGGATCGAGCTCACGGAGAGCGCCGCCGCGGGCGGCGGCTACGCCAAGGAGCTGTCCGACGCCGACAAGGCCCGGCAGCGCGAGATCCTCGCCGCCCAGGTGGCGCAGTCGGACGTCGTGGTCACGACCGCACTCATCGGCGGCGTGTTCGCGCCGAGGCTCATCACCGCCGACATGGTGCGGTCGATGAAGCCCGGCCAATCATCGTGGACCTCGGCGCCGACGGCGGCGGCAACTGCGAGCTCTCCCGGCCGGGCGAGACCGTCGTGAGCGGCGGGGTCACGATCATGGCGCCGCTCAACGTGCCGGCCTCGATGCCGCTCCACGCCAGCCTGCTCTTCTCGCGGAACCTCACCGCCTTCCTGCAGGCGTTCACCAAGGACGGCGTCTTCCAGCTCGACCTGAACGACGACATCCAGCAGGGCGCGCTCATCACCCACGCGGGCGAGGTCCGGCACGCGCGGACCCGCGAGGCACTCGCCAAGGAGGGAGCATGACGCCGACCGAGGCCGCCGCCGCGGCGCCGGCCGCCGATTTCTGGGGCCAGCTCTTCGTCTTCGTGCTCGCCACGTTCATCGGGCTGGGCGTGATCCGCCGGGTGTCCCGGCTGCTGCACACGCCGCTCATGTCGATCACCAACGCCATCTCGGCCATCGCGGTCGTCGGCTCCATCATCGTCACCGGGGCCGACTATCCGCCCGAGATCCGGCTGCTCGGCGGCGATCGCGCTCTTCGCGTCGATGACCAACATCGTCAGCGGCTTCCTGATCACCGACCGGATGCTGAAGATGTTCAAGACCGACACCAAGCCGCGGTGAGGGCGGCCGCCCATGAGCCACGGCCTGGTCCAGCTCGCCTACATCATCGCGACGGGGCTCTTCGTCTTCGCGCTGCACTGGATGAACGCGCCGGCGACCGCCCGGAACGGCGTGTACGCGGGTGTGGCGGGCATGGCGCTCGCGATCGCCGCGACCTGGGCGGAGCCGGAGGTCATCCACCACGGCTGGATCGTGCTGGCGCTGGTCGCGGGCGTGGCGGTCGGCGTCCCGCTGTCCCGGGTGCCGCTCACGGCGGTGCCGCAGCGGACCGCGCTCTCCCACGCGTTCGGCGGTCTCGCCGCCGGACTGGTCGGCACCGCCAAGTACTATCTCTGGCTGGGCGAGGGCCCCGAGAACCTGACGGCGTTCCGGATGATCGCCATCATCGTGGAGATCATCCTGGGATTCCTGACCTTCACCGGCAGCCTCCTGGCCGCCGGCAAGCTGCAGGAGGTGAAGTGGATCCCGCAGCGGCCGGTGACCTACCCGCTGCAGAACGTGACCAACCTGGCCCTCTTCGGGGTCGCCGCGGTGGCCGGGGTGGCGCTCGTGCTGCACCCGACGGCGGCGTGGGCGCCGGCCGTGTTTCCGGTCATCATCGGGATGTCGCTCCTCTTCGGCGTGCTGCTGATCATTCCGATCGGCGGGGCCGACATGCCGACCGTCATCGCGATCCTCAACGCCTACGCCGGCCTGTCGGCGGTCGCGATGGGGTTCGTGCTGGACAACAAGCTGCTGATCACGGCCGGCGCCCTCGATGGCTCGAGCGGTCTCATCCTGGCCGTCATCATGTGCAAGGCGATGAACCGGTCGTTCGCCAACGTGCTCTTCGGGGCCTTCGGGCAGGTGCAGCAGACCAAGGCGCTGGAGGAGGGCAAGGAGTACAAGGCGGAGAGCATCGAGGGAGCGGCGCAGGTGCTCGAGCAGGCCAATCTGGTCGTCATCGTCCCCGGCTACGGCATGGCCGTGGCCCAGGCGCAGCACAAGGTGCGCGAGCTATACGACCAGCTCAAGAAGCGGGGCATCACGGTCAAGTTCGCCATCCACCCGGTGGCGGGCCGCATGCCGGGCCACATGAACGTGCTGCTCGCCGAGGCCGACATCCCGTACACCGACCTGGTGGAGATGGACGAGATCAACCCCGACATGCCCCAGGTGGACGTGGCCCTGGTCGTGGGCGCCAACGACGTGGTCGAATCCGGCGGCACGGACGGAGAAGACCAGCCCGATCTACGGGATGCCGATCATCGACGCCGATCGGGCGCGGACCGTGTTCGCCATCAAGCGCAGCAAGAACCCGGGATTCGCCGGGATCGACAACGAGTTGTACTTTTCGGACAAGACCTGGATGCTGTTCGGCGATGCCAAGAACGTCATCGGCGAGCTGGTCAAGCAGCTCTCCGGGGGCAGCGGCATGCACTGAGGGGCCGCGCCCTTTCGCCGCCGCCCGTTTCCCTTGCTGGAGCTCCGTATGCGATCGAGTCTTTCGTGGGCCGCCGCCGCTCTGCTGAGCGTCGCGCCGGCCGTGCAGGCCCAGGACGCGTGTGCCGAAAACTTCAAGTGGCCGAAGGTGGGCGCCTGGGCGGAGTACCAGAGCGTCGTACAACAAGAAGACGCCGGTGACTACCCGCTATGCGGTCGTGGGCACGGAGGACCGGAATGGCGCCGAATACAAGTGGATCGAGTTCAAGATGCACGACGCGAAGAAGAACACGGACATGATCTACCAGATGCTGGTGCCGGGCGGGGGTCCGCTCGAAATGGACGGGATCGAAGAGGTGGTCATGAAGATGGGGGACCGGCCTGCCATGAAGATGAGCGGGATGATGCTGGGGATGATGCGCAAACAGCTGGCGCAGAACATGGCCTTCAAGGATGCCTGCACCGAGGTCGACGATGGTCGGCGAGGAAAAGGTGAGCGTTCCGGCCGGCTCGTTCAGCGCGAAGCACTTCCACAGCGCGAAGTACGAGACCGACATGTGGGTCAGCCCCAAGGTTCCGTTCTCCATGCTCAAATCGGTCGGCAAGTCGCACGAGCTCGTGCTCGCCGCGACAGGGGACGGCGCGAAGAGCGAGATCACCGAGACACCACAGGAGATGCCGGGGCTCGGGCCAGCGAAGTAGCAAGTCAAACTACTGTTCACCGGCCGCCTTCGCTACCGAGGTCGGCTGGTGTGCCAGCCAGGACCCGAAACTACGCGTCCTGGCATATCGGACTGCCAAATACGCAGCCCCCGCCGCCTTTCTGTTGCCCATCGGGAACGCCCTCGTTGCGCCGACGCAACTATCCATCCTGTCAGGTTTTAGCTAAGGTGTTGATTTTAGGCATCTTAGGCGATATATTGCCCCGTCTCAATTCAAGTCGGCCTCAGATTCCTAGGCTGGTATACTGTGCGGCGGACGGGGACTCCTGTGAGGAGGCGAACAGCGTGACAGTGAAGGCACGTAGCAAGCGTCGCCCGGTGCGACCGGCGCAGATCGCTCGTGCAATCGATGAAGGCCGTGAGAGCCTGGACCTCTATCTCGACGAGATCAGCCGGGTCCCCCTCCTCAACCGCGAAGAGGAAATGGAGCTCGCGCGCAAGGCGTTCAAGGGCAATGTGACCGCCCAGGAAAGGCTGGCGCGCCACAACGTCCGCTTCGTCGTCTCGGTGGCCAAGAAGTTCCAGAACCGCGGGGTGCCGCTCGTCGACCTGATCGGCGAGGGGAACCTGGGGCTCATGACGGCGGCCCGGAAGTTCGATCCCGATCGGGGCGTCAAGTTCATCTCGTACGCCGTCTGGTGGATCCGCCAGGCGGTGCAGGCGGCCATCGCGCGTCATGGCCGGCCGGTCCGGGTGCCGCTCAACCGGACCGCCGATCTGAGCCGCCTCGGCCGCACCACGACGCTGTTGAAGGACAAGCTGGGCCGGATGCCGACCACCGAGGAGCTGGCCCGCGCCACGGGGCTCACGGTCGAAGCCGTGCGCTCGCTCAGCGCGCTCAACTCCGAGGCGGTGCGTCTCGACCACCCGACCCGTGACGGCGAGGGCAACGAGCGCATCGAGCGGTTCACCAGCGGTGAGCAGGAAAGCACCGACATGAGCACCATGGCCAACAGCCAGACCCGCGACATCGAGGCCGCGCTCGCCGCGCTGCCGCCGCGGGACGCCAAGGTGCTCCGGCTCTATTTCGGCCTCGACGACGGCAACAGCCGCACGCTCGAGGAGATCGGCCGGATGATGGGCGTCACCCGCGAGCGGATCCGCCAGCTCCGGGACCGGGCGCTCCTCCGCCTCCGCGAAGGCGAGACCGGCGACCGGCTGCGGGATCTCGTGGCCTGAGCTCGGCGGTTCCAGCGAAATCGAAGCGCCCCCCGAACCTAGTTCGGGGGGCGTTTTGGCATCGGATTCACCACAGAGACACGGAGGGCACGGAGAACAGCCAGGGAAGACAGTAAACCTGTTTGTTTCCCGCTTCCAGCTCCGGTGCTCATTCACCACGAAGGCACGAAGGACACGAAGGACCACGAAGCCGCCCCTCCACAAAGCTTGTCGGTGGGGGGGCGTTTGGGCTTCGTGGTCCTTCGTGTCCTTCGTGCCTTCGTGGTAAAGAGCCAGTGATCCAGCCTGCAGGACCAGGCCCAGCCCGCCCTACTGCCGCAGGAACTGCCGCAACACCCGCTGCAGGATCCCGCCATGCCGGTAGTAGTCCAGCTCCACCTCCGAATTGAGCCGGACCACCGCCTGGAACACCGTCTCCTTGCCGGCATCGTCCCGTGCCGTCACGGTGACCGTTCCGCCCGGGGTCAGTCCCGCGGCGATCCCCGTGATGCTGATGGTCTCGGTGCCGGTCAGGCCGAGCGACTTCCGGTCGGTGCCGGCCTGGTAGGCCAGCGGCAGCACCCCCATGCCCACCAGATTGCTCCGGTGGATCCGCTCGTAGCTCTCGGCGATGATCGCCTTCACGCCCAGGAGCGCCGGCCCCTTGGCGGCCCAGTCGCGGCTCGAGCCGGTGCCGTACTCCTTGCCCGTCAGGATCACCAGCGGCGTGCCTGCCTCCTGGTAGCGCATCGCGGCGTCGTAGATCGAGACCACCTCGCCGGTGGGGAAGTGGAGGGTCCAGTTCCCTTCCTTCCCGGGCACGAGCGCGTTGGCGATCCGCACGTTGCCGAACGTGCCGCGCATCATCACCTCGTGGTTGCCGCGGCGCGAGCCGAAGGTGTTCCAGTCGGCCTGCTCGACGCCGTGCTCCCGCAGGTACCTGGCGGCGGGGCCGTTCTTCGGGATCGCGCCCGCCGGCGAGATGTGGTCGGTCGTGACCGAGTCGCCCAGGACGGCGAGCACCCGGGCGTCCCTGATGTCGCGCAGCGGCAGCGGCTCGGCCGGCAGGTCGGTGAAGAACGGCGGCTCCTGCACGTAGGTGGACGCCGGGTCCCAGGCGTAGCGGCTCCCCTCGGGAATCTTGAGCGCCTGCCAGGTCTCGTCGCCCTCGAACACCGCCCCGTAGCGCCGCTCGAACAGCTCCGGCCTGAGCGAGCTCGCCATGGCGTCGCGCACCTCCTCGGGCGAGGGCCAGATGTCCTTGAGGTACACCGGCCGGCCGTCCGTGCCCGTTCCGAGCGGCTCCCGGCTCAGGTCGATGTCCACCCGGCCCGCCAGCGCGAACGCCACCACCAGCATCGGCGAGGCGAGATAGTTGGCTCGCACCTGGGGATGGACTCGGGCCTCGAAATTCCGGTTGCCGCTCAGGACCGCCGCCGTCACCAGCGAGTGCTCGTCGATGAGCGCCCCGATCACGTCCGGCAGCGGACCGCTGTTGCCGATGCAGGTCGTGCAACCGTAGCCCACGGTGTTGAAACGGAGCCGCTCCAGGAACGGCAGCAGGCCCGAGCCCTCGAGATAGTCGGTCACGACCCGGGAGCCGGGGGCCAGGCTGGTCTTGACCCACGGCCGGGTCATGAGCCCGCGCTCCACCGCCTTCTTGGCCACCAGGCCGGCGCCGATCATGACCGACGGGTTCGACGTGTTGGTGCAGCTCGTGATGGCGGCGATGACCACCGCGCCGTCGTGCAGCGTGATGTCCGCGCCGTCGAGCTGGCCGCTCACGACCGGCGGCGCGTCGGGATCGGCCGCCGCGACCGCGGACATGTGCTCGGCCGCGCCATGGCCGTCGATGGTCGCGTTGCCGCCGCCCTCACCCATCCAGCGGGAGTAGGCGCTCTCGGCAAGCTCCTTCCGGGCGGTCGGCACGGAGGCGCTCATCAGCCCCGGCAGGTTCACGATGAAGTTCCGCTTGAGTGCCGTGAGCGGGACCAGGTCCTGCGGCCGCTTGGGGCCCGCCAGGCTCGGGTTGACCGTGCTCAGGTCGAGCTCGAGCGTCGCGGTGAACTCGGGGTCGGGCGTGGCGTCGGTGCGGAAGAGGCCCTGCTCCTTGGTGTAGCGCTCGACCCGCTCGCACACCGTGGCCCCGCGGCCGGTCCGCTCCAGATAGCGCACCGTCTCGGCGTCCACGGGGAAGAAGCCCATCGTGGCGCCGTACTCGGGCGCCATGTTGGCGATCGTGGCGCGGTCGGCCAGCGACAGGGCGCTGAGCCCGGGTCCGTAGAACTCCACGAACTTGTCGACCACGCCCTTCTTCCGGAGCATCTGGGTCACCGTGAGCACCAGGTCCGTGGCCGTGGTGCCGAGCGGGAGTTGCCCCACCAGCTTCATCCCGATGACCTCCGGAATGAGCATGAAGTAGGGCTGTCCCAGCATGACCGCCTCCGCCTCGATGCCGCCGACGCCCCAGCCCACGACACCGAGGCCGTTGATCATCGTGGTATGCGAGTCGGTGCCGACCAGGGTGTCGGGGTACGCGGTGACCTCGCCGAACTGCGGCCGGAGCTGGACCACGGGGGCCAGATATTCGAGGTTCACCTGGTGGACGATGCCGGTGCCGGGCGGGACCACGCGGAAGCTGTCGAAGGCCCGCTGGGCGAACTTGAGCAGCTGGTACCGCTCGAGGTTCCGCTCGAATTCGAGGGCGACGTTGAGCTTGAGCGAGCGCTCCGAGCCGTACGAATCGACCTGCACCGAGTGGTCGATGACCAGGTCGCAGGGCACCACCGGGTTGATCCGGCCGGGGTCTCCCTTCATCCGCCCCATCGCGTCCCGCATGCCGGCCAGGTCCACGACGCACGGCACGCCGGTGAAGTCCTGCAGGACGACGCGGGCCGGCATGAACGGCACTTCGCCCCGGCTGGCGGTCCGCGGGCTCCAGGCGGCGAGATTCCGTACGTGCGCGTCCGTCACGAAGCCCCGGCCGGCGTGTCTGAGCGCGTTTTCGAGCAGGACGCGAATGGAGAACGGGAGGCGGTCGAGGTCGGCGATTCCCTGGCGGGCCAGCTCCGAGAGGCGGTAGACGACCGCGGTCTCGCCGCCGAGGGAAAGGGAAGCGCGGGCGCCGAACGGGTTGGTGGCGTCAATCGGCATGGGTCGTCAAGGTTGAAGTCTTGGTCAATATACTATCCATTCACGGCCCTTTGCCCGGAGTCCCGATGCCCACGCCAGTACCCTACGCCATCACCCGCCAGGACGACGGCCTGCACATCGAGTGGGACCAGGAGGGGCACCGTGCGTTCTACCCCGCCCGGGCGCTCCGGCTGGCCTGCGGCTGCGCCGCCTGCGTCGAGGAGATGAGCGGGCGACCCATTCTCGATCCCGCCCGGGTGCCCGACGACATCCTTCCCCGCTCGGTGGCGCTGGTCGGTACCTACGGGCTCCGCGTCCAGTGGAGCGACGGCCACGGCACGGGCATCTACACCTTCGAGCGGCTGCTCGCCACCTGCCCGTGCGAGCGCTGCCGCGGTTCGTGACCCCGGACGGCTTGCGTCCGGACGTCCGACGTCCCAGAGTAAAGGTACGCCGCGGAGACGTCGTGCCGCTGGCGCCTACCCCTGTTTCGGCCGGAGGTTTTCATGCCGGAGAATCGCCACTCGATCGTCGGCGAAGGCACTGACGTCGGTCTCATCGGCGGGCTGGTCGTGGCCGCCTGGTTCCTGATGCTCGATACCTTCGCCGGCCATCCGTTCCAGACGCCCAGCCTGCTCGGGCAGATGGTCATCTTCGGCGACCGCACACCCGATCCAGCAGCTCGCCTTCGGCGCCATCCTGGTCTATACCGCCTTCCACTTCATCGTCTTCGCCTTCGTCGGCATGGGGCTGGTGGCGCTGGTGCACTGGGGCACCGCCAACCATGTCGTCCGGTACGCCCTGCTGCCGGTCTTCCTGGTCTTCGAGTTCCTGTTTTACGGCTTCCTTGCCATCCTCTCGGAGCGGACCAACGAGATGTTCCCGTTCTGGGCCGTGATCGCCGCCAATACGCTGGCCGCCGATCTGCATGGGCGCATACCTGTGGCGCCGGCACCCGGCGTTCCGGGACTCCATTCACGACACGCCGCTCGGCGCCGCGCCAATGAACTGAGCCGAGCGATCGGCGACGGCGGGAGGCCACCGGTCCTCCCGCGCGTCGCCGTCCGTGCCCGCCCGGTTTCACCTTTCCATCCCTACAGGTATAGCTTCCTCGCTCACCATCATCGGCCGGGGTCTGTGCGTCTTCGCCCGCTCTCCGTCGTGTTCGTCGTCCTCCTGCTCATCACCGTCGTGGCGCCACTCCGGGCCCAGCTCGAGCCTCCCTCCACCGGTGGCCTGGTAGGGCTCGACCGCGAGCTCCGCATGCTCGGCGGAGAGAAGCGGGTGCTCATGATCGGCGCGCATCCGGACGACGAGGACACCGAGCTCCTGACCGTGCTGGTCCGGGGCCTCGGGGCGGAGGCGGCCTACCTGTCGCTCAACCGGGGCGAAGGCGGGCAGAACCTCATCGGCCCCGAGCTCGGGCCGGCGCTGGGGCTCATCCGCACCGAGGAGCTGCTCGCCGCCCGACGGCTGGACGGCGCCCGCCAGTACTTCACCCGCGCCTACGACTTCGGCTACTCCAAGTCCCAGGACGAGACCTGGAAGCACTGGCCCCGGGACACGGTGCTCAAGGACGTCGTGCGCATCGTCCGGCGGTTCCGGCCGCAGGTCATCGTCTCGGTCTTCAGCGGGACGCCGCGCGATGGCCACGGGCAGCACCAGGCGGCTGGATGGGCGGCGCGGGAGGCGTTCCAGGTCGCGGGCGACGCGACCCGTTTCCCGGAGCTGGCCCGGGAGGAGGGCCTCGCCCCGTGGACCGCGCAGAAGCTCTACCGGAGCACCTGGTTCGACACGACCGCGACCACGCTCGTGCTCGAGGGCGGCGGGCTCGACCGGGCGGCGGGACTCTCCTATCACCAGATCGCGATGGCGGGCCGCAGCCTGCACCGCTCGCAGGACATGGGACGGATCCAGGGACTGGGGCCGTCGAGGGTGCGGCTCGCGTTGGTCGAGGATCGAACCGGGCGGGATGCGGGCACCCTGTTCTCCGGCATCGATACGACGGATCGCCACGGGCTCAACGCGGGGCTCGTCCCGGGATCAGCGCCGGCCCCCGGGGCCGATCTCGCCGGGCTGCTGGCGCTCCGGGCGCGGTGGACGGCCGCGGGGGTCTCGGCCGACCGCCTGGCGCACCTGGACCGCGCCATCGTCGCCGCCTCGGGCGTCGTGTGCGATGCCCGGAGCGACGACGACCGCGTCGTGCCCGGGCAGCGGATCGCCGTGGCGCTCGAGTGCTGGAACACGGGAACCGAGCCGCACAGCGTCACGGCCGAGCTGCGGGGCGGGCGAGCTATCCGCCCCGACAGTGCCGCGGCCACCCTTCGGCTCGAGCCGGGCGCGCTGGTGCGGCGACAGGTCACGGCGACCGTCGCGGCCGATGCGCCCCCGACGGCGCCCTATTTCCACCTGAGCGCGTCCAACCCGGCGCTGTACGACTGGAGCGCGGCGCCGCCCGCGGTGCGCGGCGAGCCGTCCGGCGCGCCGGAGCTGACCGGCACCTTCCAGATCGACGGCGCGGCGCGGTCCGAACGGGAAGTGACCCTTCGGCTCAACGATCAGGCCCGCGGAGAGGTGCGGCGTCCAGTCATCGTCGTGCCACGGGTGGCGCTCGCCATCGATCCCGCCACCGAGGTCTGGCCCGCCGACAACCGCGCGCCTCGCCGGTTCACCGTGACCCTGACCCACGGTGCCCGCGACACGACGGCGGGCACGGTACGACTGGAGCTCCCGGCGGGCTGGCCCGCCGTGCCGGCGCGCCCGTTCGAGCTGACGCGCGAGGATCAGCGCGAGGCGGTGACGTTCGTGGTCCGTCCGCCGGCCGCGCCGGTGGAGGGTGTCGTGCACGTGCGGGCGCATGCGCGGGACGGCGCCGGACGGGAATACGCCGACGGGGTGGTGACCGTGGACTACCCGCACATCCGGCCGCGGTCGTACCCGGTCCCGGCCGAGGCCATGATCCGGGTGGCGCCGCTGGCGCTGCCCTCGATCGCGCGCGTCGGCTACGTCCGGGGTGCCTCCGACCGGGTGCCGGAGGCACTCGCGGGCGTAGGCATGCCGGTCACTCTGCTCGACGCCGCCGCGCTCGAGCGCGGCGACCTCGGCCGCTTCAGCGCGATCGTCATCGGGCCGCGCGCCTATGAGACCGAGCCCGCGCTCCTCGAGTACAACGACCGCTTGCTGGACTACGCCCGTGGCGGCGGCCTCCTGCTGGTGCAGTATCAGCAGCAACTCTTCTTCGACGGCGGGTACGCCCCGTATCCGCTCACGGTGGGGGGGCCGTCGTCCACGCCAGGCGCGGCGCCCGTGGTCCACGACCGGGTAACCGAGGAGACTGCGCCGGTCCGGCTGCTGGCCCCGGCCGATCCCGTGATGCTGCTTCCCAATCGCTTGGGGCACGCCGACTGGCAGGGCTGGGTGCAGGAGCGCGGCCTCTATTTCGCGCGGAGCTGGCATCCCGCCTACCGGCCGCTGCTCGAGACCCACGATCCGGGCGAGCCGCCGCTCGAGGGCGGGCTCCTGGTGGCGAAGGTGGGGCGGGGGACATACGTCTACACCGGGCTGAGCTTCTTCCGGCAGTTGCCCGCGGGGGTGCCCGGGGCGTTCCGGCTGTTCGCGAACCTGCTGGCGCTGGCGCGGTAGGCGCGGCAGTCCAGCATGGGCCCTTGTCGCTTCGCTCAGGGTGACTCTGCGCTGCTGTCCTCGTGAGCCTCGCTGCTCCTGGCGTGCGACGACGGGCGCACCCCGGTCGTCGTCTACTCCCCGCACGGCCGCGACCAGCTCTCGCTGCTCGAGCGCGCCTTCGAGAGCGAGCATCCGGAGATCGACGTCCGCTGGCTCGACATGGGGTCGCAGGAGATCCTCGACCGCGTGCGGTTCGAGCGCGGTCAATCCGCAGGCCGACGTCTGGTTCGGCGGGCCGACGACGATCTTCGACCGCGGCGTGCGCCGACTCGCTGCTCGCGCCGTATCGTCCGCCGCTGGGCGGCGCACGTCGGCCCGGGCGGCGTGGGGCCGGGGGACCTCTACTATCCGCGTCTATCGGACGCCGGCGGTGATCGCGTTCAACAGCCGGGTCGTGGCGCGCGCGGACGCGCCGCACGACTGGGACGACGTGCTCGCGCCGCGCTGGTTCGACAAGGTGCTGATCCGCGATCCGATGGCCAGCGGCACGATGCGGGCGATCTGGGGGCTCGATCATCGAGCGGAGCCTCCGGACCACCGGCGACACCGCGGCCGGCATGGCGTGGCTCCGCCGGCTGGACGCGCCAGACCAAGGCCTACGCGCTCAATCCGGCCATCCTCGACGCCCGAGCTGGCGCGCGCCGAGGGGCTGGTGACGCTGTGGGACCTGCCGGACATCCTCATCAGCCGGTCGAAGGGCATGCCGTTCGACTATGTCTTTCCCCGGAGCGGCACGGTGGTCATCGACGATGCGATCGGCCTGGTGCGAGGCAGCCGGCACGCCGATGCGGCGCGCGGCGTTCATCGACTTCGTCGGAAGCACGGAGGGCGCAGCTCCTGGCCGCGCGAGAAGGTCTTCCGGCTGCCGGCCCGGAACGATCTGCCCATGAGTCGCATCCCCGCCTGGGTCGCGGAGGTCGAGCGCGAGATGGTGGTGGCCGACGTGGACTGGGAGCTCCTGGCCCGGGACGGCGCCGCCTGGATGGGCTACTGGGACCGCCACGTGCGGGGCACGGCCGGAGCGGCGTGGCCATGAGCGCCTTCCTCCGGGTCGAGGGCCTGGTCAAGCGGTTCGACGGCACGGTCGCGGTCGATCGCGTCTCGCTCGGCCTCGAGCGGGGCGAGATGCTCGCGCTCCTCGGGCCGAGCGGCAGCGGCAAGACCACGACGCTCCGGCTGCTCGCGGGGTTCGAGACCCCGGACGAAGGCCGGGTGCTCGTGGAGCGGGAGGACGTCACCGCGGTGGCGCCGGTCTCACGCCGCTTCGGCATGGTGTTCCAGCACTACGCCCTGTTCCCGCACCTGGACGTGCGGGGCAACGTGGCGTTCGGCCTGGAGTCGAATCGGGATCCGGGGTGCGGACCTGCAGCGCCGAGTGGACCGTGCCCTGTCGCTGGTGGATCTGGCGGGTTTCGGCGCGCGCCGCATCGGCCAGCTCTCGGGCGGACAGCAGCAGCGCGTGGCGCTGGCCCGCGCACTGGCGCCCGAGCCGCGCGTGCTCCTGCTGGACGAGCCGCTCTCCAACCTCGACCCCACGCTGCGCGAGCGCACGCGCCACGAGATCCGCGATCTCATCCACCGGGTCGGGATCACCACGGTGCTCGTGACCCACGAGCAGGACGAAGCGTTCGAGCTTGGCGATCGCGTGGCCGTCATGCGCGGCGGCCGGCTGGAGCAGGTCGGCACGCCCGACGAGCTCTACGGGGCGCCGGCCAACGCGTTCGTCGCGGGGTTCGTGGGACGCTCGAGCACCGCGGCGGTCGTGGTCGTCGGGTCCGTCGGAGCGGGGCGTCCGGATCGCCGTCGACGGCGCCGAGTGGGACATCGAGACCGTGCCGGGCCGCCCGGCGTTGCCTCCGGGACCGGCGACGATGCTCATCCGGCCCGACGCGCTCCGGATCACCCCGCTCGATCCCGGGGCGCTCCCGGTGACGATCACCTCGCGCCGGTTCGTGGGGCCGTCGGCCATCTTCACCACGCGAACCGATGGCGGCGCGGTGCTCGAGGTCGTCGCCGCCGCCCCAGGCGGTGCCCACGGGTGCCCGGGTGGGGCTGATGCCGAGCCGGCGTGTCGGGCGGCGGCATCCATCTCTTCCCGCCGGAGGGCGGATGACGCCGGCGCCCAGGCCGCGACTGCTCGTCGTGGTGCTGCTGGCCGGGCTGCTCTGGCTCGTGGCCTATCCGCTGGTGCTCGTGCTGCTGGAGGGCGTGCGCGACCCGGCGCGGATGGACCCTCCGGTACTGTGCGGCTCTTCCTCGAGCGCCCGACCGAATGGCAGGCGCTCTGGGGCAGCCTCTGGATCTCGGTCGCCAGCGTGGTGCTGGCGGCCGCGATCGGGATTCCGCTGGCCTTCCTGTTCGCGCGCTACGAGCTGCCGGGCGGGCGCGTGCTCGCGGGCCTGGTGGCGCTGCCGGCGGTGCTGCCGCCGCTGGTCGGCGTGCTGGCGTTCCTGTTTCTCTACGGCGAGACCGGCTTCGTCTCGCTGCTGGTGCAGCGGATCTTCGGCCTCACCGACCCGCCGTGGCGGCTGCAGGGTGCGGGCGCCATCCTGCTCGTGCACGCCTACTCGATGTACGTCTACTTCTACCTGTTCGTCCGGGCCGCGCTGCAGTCGCTCGACGGGTCGCAGTACGAGGCGGCGGCCAGCCTGGGCGCCGGCCGGTGGCGCACGCTCCGGCGCGTCGTGCTGCCGCAGCTCGCCCCTGCGCTCGGTGGCGCCGCCCTGCTGACGTTCATGACGGCGCTCGCCTCGTTCAGCGCGCCCTACATCTTCGGGGGCGGGTTCCGCGTCATGCCGACCCAGATCGTCGCGACCCGCCTCAATGGCGACGACCGCCTGGCGATGGTGGAGACGATCGCGCTCACGGTGCTGGCGCTCGCCGCGCTCTGGCTCTTTCGCGGCGCCCGACCGGTCGACGGCGGCGCCGGTGGACGGAAGGGTGCCTCCCCCGCACGCCGCGTCGTGCGGAGCCGGCCGCTCCGGCTGCTCCTGACCGTGGCGGGATGGGGCCTGGCGGCGCTGCTCCTGTTGCCGCACTTGACGCTGCTGCTGGTCTCGTTCGTGCCGGTGGGGACCTGGACCACCGAGCCGATCCCCCCGGCGTACACGCTCCGGAACTACCTCACGCTCCTGCAGGATCCGGTGCGCGCCCGGCCGCTCGCCAACAGCCTCTGGCTCGCGACGGTCGCGACCATGGCCGCCGTGGCCATCGCGCTGGCCGGCGCCCTCGTGGCCGGCCGGCGCCGCGTCCGCGGCGGGCGGCTCATCGAGACCCTGCTCGCGCTGCCGTGGGCCGTGCCGGGGACGGTCTTCGCGATCGCCCTCGCCACGGCGTTCAGCGTGCGGGCGCCATGGGCCGGCCGCGTCGTGCTCGTCGGCACCATCTGGATCCTTCCGCTCGCGTATCTCGTACGGAATCTGCCGATCACCAGCCGCGCCATCCTGGCGGGCGTCCGCGCCCTGGACCCCTCGCTCGACGAGGCCGCCGCCACGCTCGGGGCCCACCGAGGGCGCACCCTGCGCCGCGTCACGCTGCCGCTCCTCCGGCCGGCGCTCCTCGCGGGGGCGAGCCTCGCCTTCGTCACCGCGTTCGGAGATTTCGTGACCTCGATCATGCTCTACACCTACGACACGCGGCCGGTCTCGCTCGAGATCCTCTCGAGCCTGCGCCAGGCCGACGTCGGGGTGGCGGCGGCGTACGGCGTCGTGCTCATGCTGGTGAGCGCCGCCGTCTTCGTCGCCGGGGCCGACCGGAGCGGCGGCGGATGACAGCGCCGCTGAACGGCAATCGGGCACGGCTCCGCCGGCTCGCGGTCCTGATCTTCGTCTGCTTCGTCGATGCCATCGGCTTCATGATCGTCCTGCCGTTGCTGCCGTTCTATGCGACGCGGCTTCATGCCAGTCCCGAGACGGTCGGCCGGCTGATCGCGTCGTTCTCCATCGCCCAGCTGCTGTCGGCGCCGGTCTGGGGCCGCGTGTCGGATCGCTACGGGCGGCGGCCGGCGCTGCTGATCGGGCTGAGCGCCTCGGCGGTGGCATTCGCGGTGTTCGGCATCGCCGACGCGGTGTGGCTGCTCTTCGCCTCGCGTGTCGTGCAGGGCGCGGGGGGCGGCACGACCGGCGTGGCCCAGGCCTATGTGGCCGACACCGTCGAGCCCAAGGACCGGGCGCGGGCCCTCGGCTGGCTGTCCTCGGCCACCGCGGCGGGCGTCATCTTCGGCCCGGCCATCGCCTCGTTCGCGTTCACGCTCGGGCCCGCCGCGCCCGGGCTGGTGGCCGCCGGCGCTCTGCCTGGTGAACGTGGCGTTCGCGTGGAAGTGGCTGCCCGAATCGCGGGCCGGGCAGCGGCACGACGGCGCCAGCCCTCGGAGGCCCATCTGGCATCCCGCCTGGCTGGTCCTGCGGCACCCGACGGACCTCGTCTCCCGGCTGATCTGGATCTATGGCATCGGGATGATCGCCTTCTCGGCGATGACTTCGGTGCTCTCGCTGTATCTGCAGGCGGCGTTCGGCCTGACGGAGAAGACCATCGGGCCCATCTTCGCCTACGTGGGCGTGCTCTCGCTGGTGATGCGGAGCGTGCTCCTGGGCCCCATCGTGGACCGGCTGGGTGAGAGCTGGACCATGCGGGCCGGCGCCCTGCTTCTCGCGGCCGGACTTCTGCTGTATCCTATTCCCCAGACCCTCTGGGCCCTGGCGGCCGTCATCCCCCTCGTGCCGATCGGCACCGCGCTCCTGTTCCCGGCGACGACGTCGCTGATGTCGCGCTATTCGGACGCGCGCGAGCTGGGGACGACGATGGGCGTGGCGCAGACCTTCGCCGGGCTGGCCCGCGTGGTCGCGCCGCTGGTCGCGACGATGATCTTCCAGCGGCTCGGGCACGACTGGCCGTTCTACGTCGCGGGTGGCGTCGTGGCACTCGCCGGCGTCACTCACGCTGCAGATCCCGAGAGAGTCCCGAGTGTCCGCGCAACCGGCGGAGGAGGCGGAAGCGACATGAGCACCCGCGCGTGAGCACCGACGATCGGCTCGACCGCCTGGAGCAGCGGCTGGCGGTGCTGGAGACGCTGGTGCGGCAGCTCGCGGCCGGCGGGGTCGCGCGCCAGGCTGCGGCGCCGCCGCCCTCTCCGATGCCAGGCCGCGGCCGTCCCGCCGGCGCGTCCCTCGGAGCCGCCACCCGATGAGCGGGGGTACCGGGCACCGCCGGAGCCTGTCGGCGGCGCGTCGGCCGGTCTGCCGCCGAACGTTCCGCGGGCGCCGCTCCGCCGGCACCCTCGGGCCGCTGCTCCGACGCGCTCGCCCCGCGGCTCCCCGGCCCGCCGCACAGGCACGGACTCGCCGGCCCTCGACTCGGAGCAGTGGATCGGCCAGCGCGTGTTCCTCGGCATCGGCGTCGTGGCGCTGCTCATGGCCGCCGGGTACCTGCTCAAGCTCTCGTTCGAGCGGGGCTGGATCTCGCCGGTGATGCGTTGCGCCGGCGGTGTGCTCGCCGGCCTCGGGGTCGGCGCGCTCGGCTGGCGGCTCGAATCGCGGTATCGCACCTACGGCGCCGCGCTGGTCGGCGCCGGCGCCGGGATCATCTACCTGAGCATCTGGGCGGCCTCCCGGCTCTACGGCGTGCTGCCGTCGACGTCAGGCATCGTCGGCCTGGCCCTGGTGTCCGTGGGGCTGGCGATGATCGCATACGCCATCAACGTGGAGGCGCTCGGCATCACGGCCGCGCTCGGCGCGTTCCTGGCGCCCGTCCTGCTCGGCCAGAATCAGACCAACGCCGACCTGCTCCTGCTCTACCTCGCCAGCATGGCCACCGGCCTGGGCCTCGTCGCCGCCCGGCAGCGCTGGCGCATCGCGACCCTGGTGATCGCGGCCAGCTACTTCGGCGTCGGCACCGTCGGCGCGGCGGAGCACGCCTACCCCTGGGGCGTGCTGCTCTTCGGCCTGATCGGCGGGACGGCCGGGCTCTACCTGGGCCTCAAGGAGCGCTGGTGGGAGACGCGCCTCCTCACATTCTCCGGCGGGTGGACCCTGCTGTTTGCCGCCGGCGAGCGGATTCCGGAGCACTGGGCCGTGCTCGCCGCTGGGCTGGTGCTGTCGGCGCCAGTCTGGTGGCATGGGCTTCGGCGGCCGGAGGTGTTCCCGCTCCACCTCGGGCCCCAGGCCGATGGGACCGGCTGGTCGGCGGGCGAGGCGCTCTACTTCTTCGTGACGCCGGTGCTCCTCGGGTACGCGGTCCACAACCTCGACGTCGTGTCGGTTCGACGCCCGGCCGTGGCTCGCGCCGCTGATCGTGGCGGTGCCGTATCTGCTCGCCGGCTACCTGCGGCCCCGGCCGGCCTTCGCGGTGGTCGCCGCGGCGGCCCTGGGCGTGGCCGCGATGGAGCGATGGAGCGGCGTGCCCCAGGTATGGGCGCTGCTGGCACTCGCGGTGCTCTGGCCCTCGCTCGACCTCGGTCTCGGCCGCACCGACGGGCGCTGGTACGGACTCCTCACCCTGGGCGCGGCGCTGCAGCAGCTCTTCGATGGCGGGGCCGGAGCGCGGGACGCGGCCGATGGCGCATTCGTCGGCCCGTGGGCGCTCGCGCTGTGGGGTAGTATCGCCGTCACCGTCGCGTACGCCGCGAGGCTCTGGCGAGTGGAGGGCGGCCGGGAGGACACCCGGCTCATCCGCTCGGGACTCTGGGTCGTCGCCGGAGCGATGGCGCTGTTCGGTGTCACGGGCGAGCTACGGCGCTACTTCGAGCTCCAGAGCATCAGCGCCGAGACGGCGGACCTCGCCTCGGGGCTGGCGGTGAGCGCCTGGTGGCTGCTCTTCGCCGCCGGGCTCGTGACGCTCGGTTTCCGGCTGTCGCTGCAGCCCGCGCGCGTGGCCGGCCTGGCCGTGGCTGGCCTGGCCGTCGCCAAGGTCATCTTCTTCGATCTGTCGTCGCTGGACGCGCTCTACCGCGTCGGGTCGGTCTTCCTGCTCGCTCTCGTGGCGTTGTCCCTGGCCTATCTGTACTACCGCCACGATCGGAACTACCGTCAGGATCGGAGCGCCCAGACGTGAACCGCCGATCCTTCGCCGAGTCGCTGGCGCTGGCGGCGCTCGCCCCGCGCTGGGCGTGCCGGCGGAGGCGCTGCGACTCGACTTCGGCCGTCTCGACGCCGCGAGGCTTCCGGCCGACTCGTCTGATTCCGCGGCCGCGCTGGAGCAGGGGAGCGCGGCGTCCCTGGTGCTGGCGCTGGTCGAGATCATCCGCCTCGAATACGGGAGCCGCCTCACTGCCGGCGAGCTGGCCGGCGTGGCCGAGCAGATCCAGGCGGGGCTCGACCGGGCCGATCTGATCCGGCAGGCCGACCGGAGTCACGCGGTCTAGCCGTGGCGAAGGTCGATTTCCTCACCGTACCCGCGCTCGGGCGGCTCCTGCGGTCGCGCCGGATCTCGTCCGTCGAGCTGGCCGAGCGCAGCCTCGACCGGCTGGAGCGCCTGGGCCCGGCCTACAACGCCGTGGTGCGCGTGCTGCGCGAGTCCGCCCTGGCCGAGGCGCGCGAGCGGGACGCCGAGCTTGCCCGGGGCAAGGACCGGGGGCCACTTCACGGGATTCCTTACGGCGTGAAGGACCTGCTGGCCGTCGAAGGTGCCCCGACCTCGTGGGGGGCCTCCGGGTACCGGAACCAGCTGCATCAGGGTGACGCCACGGTGGTCCGCCGGCTCCGGCGCGCCGGCGCCGTCCTCTGCGCCAAGCTGGCGATGGTCGAGCTCGCGGGTGGGATGGGCTACCGGCAGGCGTTCGCCAGCCTTCTCCGGGCCCGGCCGGACTCCGTGGGATCCCAGCCGATGGTCCGGCGGCTCTTCGAGCGGGCCGGGCGCCGCGGTGGCGGCCGGGCTGGTTCCGTTCGCGATCGCATCGGAGACGTGGGGGTCGATGCAGTATCCGGCCGCCTTCTGCGGCGTCACCGGGCTGCGCCCGACCTTCGGGCGGGTCAGCCGCCACGGCGCGATGGCGCTGAGCCCGACGATGGACAAGCTCGGGCCGCTCGCGCGCTCCGCCGAGGACTGCGGACTCGTGCTGGCCGCGATCGCGGGGTCCGATCCCAAGGATCCGACCGCCACCGGCAGGCGCTTCGTGCCGCCCGCGCGCGCCGCACGCCGGTACCGGATCGGGATCCTGCGCGGCACGCTCGACCGGACGCAGCCGGAGGTCCGCCGGAACTTCGAAGCCTCGGTCGAGGTGCTCCGGGAGATCGCCGACGTCCAGGAGGGCCTCGAGCTTCCCGACTATCCCTGGGACGCCATGGCCGGACTGGTGCTCGACGCCGAGGCGGCGAGCGCGTTCGAGCCGCTGGTTCTGAGCGGCCGGGTCACCCGGCTCACCTCACCCGAGGACCGGGTCGGCGGGTACGCGGGCCAGGTTGTGCTGGCCCGCGACTACCTGCGCGCTCTCCGGGTCCGGCGTCCGGCGGCGGCCGCGCTGGACCGCCTGCTGTCGGGCGTAGACGCGCTGGCCGCGCCCACGCTTCCGACCGTGGCGTGGCGCGTCGACCTCGCGCTGGACCAGGCATACCCGGAGTTTCCCGGCGGTACCAGCGTGGCCGGGGCCGCCAACCTGTGCGGGGTGCCGGCGCTGTTCCTCATGAACGGCACGGGCGAGGCGGGTCTCCCGACGAGTCTCCAGCTCACGGGACGGGCCCTGTCGGAGGCGACGCTGCTGGAAATCGGCATGTACTATCAGGCGCGCACGAAATTTCACCGGCAGCGGCCGCCGGGATTGTGACCCACGCGCGACCTCGGTTATATCTCGGCTGTCCATTTCGGGTCTCCCTGCCAGAGGAGCGTTCGTGACCGCTTCGGTACTGCCCAGCTCCCCCGCCGCGTTCGCCAAGGCCACCTGGGACGAGGTCGTCCCCTACTTCGACGATCTGCTGGAGCGTCCGCTCGACGCCGCCACGGTGGAAGAGTGGCTGTCCGCGTGGTCCCGGCTGGAGGAGCTGGTCACCGAGGCCGCGGCCCAGGCGATGATCGCCTACACCATCGACACCTCCGACCCCGAGAAGGAGAAGGACCACCTCCGTTTCTCGACCGAGATCCTGCCCAAGATGGAGGAGCGGAGCGTCGAGCTGGCCCGGCGATTCGTCGCGCTCGGCCACAGCACCCCGGAGCTGGCCACCACGCTGGCCCGGTTCCGGACCTCGATCGAGATCTTCCGCGAGGCGAACGTCCCGCTCTTCTCCGAGCTCGAGGAGCTGAGCGCCCGCTATCAGCGCATCACGGGCTCGATGACGGTGACGTGGGACGGCGAAGAGCGCCCGCTCCCGCAGCTGCAGCCCTTCCTCAAGAGCCCGGACCGGGCGGTTCGGGAGCGGGCCTTCCGGGCGGCCACGCAGCCGTACATGGAGGAGCGCGGCGCCCTGGCCGGGTTGTTCGACCGGATGTTCGAGCTGCGCCAGCGCGCGGCCGCGGAACGCGGGCTTCGCCAACTTCCGCGACTACATCTTCCCGGCCAAGTTCCGGTTCGACTATACCCCGGCCGACTGCGAGCGCTTTCACGAGGCGGTCGAGCGCACCGCCGCGCCGGCCGTCGCGCGGATCATGGAGCATCGACGCCAGCGGCTCGGCCTCGACGCGCTCCGCCCGTGGGACCTGGCGGTTGATCCCTACCGCGCGGCGCCGCTCCGGCCGTTCGAGACGGTGGATCAGTTCGTGGGTGCGGCACGGCGGGTCTTCGATCGGGTCGACCCGGTGCTGGGCGGCCAGTTCCAGACCATGATCGACGAGCGCCTGCTCGATCTGGACAGCCGGAAAGGCAAGGCGCCTGGCGGGTACTGCGAGACGCTCCACTTCCGCGGGCGGCCGTTCATCTTCATGAACGCCGTCGGGCTGGTGGACGACGTGATGACGCTCCTGCACGAGGCGGGGCACGCGTTTCACGCCTTCGCCTCGCACCGCCAGCCGCTCATCTGGCAGCGCCACCCCGGCTCGGAGGCGGCGGAGCTGGCTTCCATGTCGATGGAGCTGCTCGCGGCGCCCCACCTGGCCAAGCCCACCGGCTACTTCACGCCCGAGGATCACCGCCGCGCGTGGCTCGAGCACCTGGAGGACGTGCTGCTCAGCCTGGTTCACATCGCGTCGGTGGATGCCTTCCAGACCTGGATCTACACCAGTCCAGACGGGGCCGACGCGGTGGCGCGCGACGAGGCGTGGCTGCGGATCCGGAGCCGGTTCGAGCGCGGCGTCGATTGGAGCGGACTCGAGCGCGAACGGGTGGCTCGGTGGTACCGCCAGCTCCACATCTTCATGTATCCGTTCTACTACATCGAGTACGGGATCGCCCAGATCGGGGCATTGCAGATCTGGCGCAACAGTCTCGCCGATCACGCCGGCGCGGTCGCCCGATATCGCGAAGCCCTGGCGCTCGGGGCGGTCCGGGCCCTGCCCGACATGTACCGGGCGGCCGGTGCTCGGCTCAGCTTCGACGCCGGTCTCATCGGGGAGCTGGTCCAGCTCGTCGAAGACCAGATCGACAAGATCCGCGTCCAGCTTCCCAGCGGGTGCAACTAGCGGCTGCGCCCGACCTCCGAAGTTGGGGTGCGCTGCCGTCTCGGCCCGGACACACGCATGCCCTCGAAACCCGCCGCGCACGCCCCAACCGGCCACCCCCGAGTTGCTTCCCGGCCTCCGGCCAGCAAGATTCCCTGCCCGAGACCCCCGGCGCCGCGGCGCCAAGTGCCTGTTCCCCCATGTGGAGAGACTGGATGGCCAAGGAAGAAGGGATCGAGATGGAGGGAGTCGTGACCGAGGTACTGCCCGACCGGAACTATCGGGTCATGCTCGAGAACGGCCACGAGATCCTGGCGTACGCTGCCGGGAAGATGAGCAAGTTCAAGATCCGCGTGCTGGAAGGCGACCGCGTCAGCGTCGTCCTCTCTCCCTACGATCTCACCCGCGGCCGGGTCATCTACCGCCACAAATGACCTTGCGCGAAGCGCGAGGTCACCTGAGCGCAACGAACCGGGCCGCCTGTGAGGGCGGCCCGCGGTCCATGTCCGTACGCCGGGACTACTTCACTTTGGTGACGTTTTCGGCGGCGGGACCCTTCGCCCCCTGCACGATGTCGAACTCCACCCGGTCACCCTCGGCGAGCGAGCGGAACCCCTCCGCCTTGATGGCGGTGTGGTGGACAAAGCAATCCTTGTCCCCGTTCTCCGGAGTGATGAAACCAAAGCCCTTCGCGTCGTTGAACCACTTCACCGTGCCTAGGGTGCGAGCCATTGCTCCTACTCCGCGTTTGTTTGACTCCGTCGGGGCCCGGACGTGCCGGTCCACCGAGTTTTTTATGAGCGCAGGCCTATCCCGCGTCATAAAAAGCGTTCGCCGGGCCTTCCCCGGCACTACTCTGTTGATTTTGAACGAGGCAAGACCCCGGCAAGTGACACCAGGGTCGCAGTTTGTACGGTGGCGCGCCCGGCGGCCAGGACCGGGCGCGGGCACAAATCTGTCGCGCCGTCTGCATTTAGTCAAGAGGTGAGCCCCGGAGCCACCGTGCCGCCGCCCGGGCCCAGTCCACCACCGGCTCCCGGGGATTTTCGTCGGCCGCCCGGTTCACCGCCTGGAGGAATTCGGCGGCCGAGGGATAGCGGCTCTCGACGTCGGCGCTGAGCGCGCGGCCGAGCGCACGCTCGAACGCCTCGCTCACGTCCTCGCGAATGGTGCGCGCCTCGGGCAGCCGGTTGGTGGTCTGCTGCGCCAGCACCTGCTCGGTCGTGGCGCCCGGGAAGGGCGGGGTGCCGAGGAGGGCGTAATACACCACGGCAGCCAGGCTGTAGAGGTCGGAGCGCTGGTCCACCCGCTCGCCGAGCAGCTGCTCGGGGCTCGCAAACTGCGGCGTCCCGCTCTGGCTCGTCGCCCCGCCGTACTTCCCGCGCAGCGCCAGGGCCAGGCCGAAGTCGGTGATCTGCACGCTCCCCGCCGGATCGATCAGGATGTTCTCGGGCTTGATGTCGCGGTGGACCAGGCCGAAGCCGTGCGCGTGGGCCAGGGCCGAGAGTGATTCCCGCAGCAGGCGGAGCACCTGCGCCATCGGCAGCGGGCCGTTCCGCTCGACCAACTGCGCCAGGCTCGGTCCGTCGATCAGCTCCATCGTATACCAGATGAGCCCGAACCGCCCCGCGATGTCGTAGATGTTCACGATGTTCGGGTGGCTGAGCCGGGCCGCGAGCTGCGCCTCGCGCCGGAAGCGCTCGACGACCTCCGGATCCTGCGTCAGCGCGGGGTGCAGGACCTTGAGCGCCACCTCGCGCTCCAGGTGCAAGTCCCGCACGCGGTAGACTCGGCCGAATCCGCCCTTGCCGAGCAGCGCGAGGAGCTCGTAATCGTCGCCGAGGGCGCGGCGGAGCCAGGATTCCCATCGACCGCTGTCCTCGATGGCCTCGAGCGGGCCCTTGGACACGGCAACGGCTCGGGTCTCGAAGGTGCCGGCGTCGACGGCAAGGTCTTCGAGCATCTCCGACGCGGTGAGATAGCGGTCGCCCGGGGCGAGCTTGAGCGCCCGGAGCACGATTCGCTCGATGGCCCGCGGGCAGGTCGGCCGAATCTCGGTTGGCCGGCGCAGCTGCCGCGGGTCGAGCGGCGGCAGCTCGCCGGTGACGGCGAAGTAGAGCAGGGCGCCGGCGGTATAGACGTCGCAGGCCGGATTCCCGACCGCGCCGTCCCGGATCTCGGGCGCCATGAACATCGGCATGCTGGGCGTCGTGCCGGGGGGGACCGCGGGCAGGGTATAGCTGCTGAACCGGAGATCGGTGATCGTCCCCCGGCCGCTCGATCCGATCAGGACCGAGGCGGGCACGATCCGCCGAACCATCATACCCTGCAGGTGCGCGTGGTCGAGCGCGCCCAGAAGGTCGCGGGCCAGCGAGAGCACCGCCGGAATGCTGCGAGGCCCCCGGGCGACCGCGTCCTCGAGCCCCTCGCCGTCGATCCAGCTGCCGATGCGGTACGCCAGGTCGCCGATGATCCCCGCGTCGTACACGTGCGCGATGGCCGGATGGTCGAGCTGCCCCAATGCCTCCGCCTCGCGGAGGAACCAGGCCCGGGAAGACTCGTCGCGGTAGAAATTGATGCGAACGCCGACCCGCCGCTTGAGCATCGCGTCGTGCGCCTCGAAGAGCACGCGGTCCGCGTTCGACGCGACGATGCGCTCGAGCCGGTATCGCGGCCCGAGTGCCGCCGTCGTGCGCTCGAACGCGACGACCGGCTCGGGGCCGGTCATCGCCGGAGCCCCCGGCGCCGCTCGATACGGGCATCCCGCCCGCACTCCGCCGCGTCGCACCAGCGCCGGCTGCCGTCGGCGGAATCGTCGGTGAAGAGGAGCGAGCAGCCCTCGCCGCGCAGCGGCGGACGGCCATCCGCCCGTCCGCCAGCGTGGCCGCGGCGGAGCGGGCGATCGCCTCGAGCGGCGCCAGGCGGGCGGAGCGGCGCGAACCGGAGCCGCCACTCGCCGCCCACCCGTGTGAGCTGCTGGCGGCCGGCGGTGCGGCCGAGGTGCTCGTTGAGCACCGCGATCACGCCCGCGGGCGTGACCCGGCCGTCGTGCATGGCCTCGGCCAGCTCGGTGAGGCGGGCGCGAAACTCGAGGATCTGGGCGAATGGCACGAGGTCACCGGCGCCGTCGAGGTGCTGGAGCGAAGACCAGCGGGCCCAGGCGTCGGGATCGGAGAGGCGGTCGGGTGAAGCAGCGATGCGTCCGCGGGCGCTGTTGACGAAGTCCAGCCAGAGAGCGTCGCCGAGGAGGATGAACTCTTCGAGAGCCATGGCCGGCTAGTTGTCCGCGACCTCGACGGTGTTGCGCCCGGCCCGCTTCGCCTTGTAGAGCGCCGTGTCGGCCGCGGCGAGCAGGCTGCTGACCGTCGTGCCGTGACGGGGCGACTCGGCCACCCCCATGCTGAGCGTGCACGCGCCGAACTCCGGGCTGGTCTGCTCCATGTCGCGCAGGCTCGTCTGGACCCGGCCGACGAACACCTGCGCCTCGCTCGGCTTCGTCATCGGCAGGATCACCAGGAACTCGTCGCCGCCCAGGCGGCCGACGACGTCGAGCGCGCGGCACTGCTGGCGGAGGATCTTCGCCACCTGGATCAGCAGCCGGTCTCCGGCGGCGTGACCCATCGTGTCGTTGATCATCTTGAACCGGTCGAGGTCGATCAGCAGCACGCTGGTATGGAGCTGGTGCCGGAGGCTGCGCGAGATCTCGGCCGCGAGCCGCTCCTCGAGCGCCCGGCGGTTGTACAGGCCGGTGAGCTCGTCGGTGGTGGCGGCGCTGTGCAGCTGCTCGACCAGCTCGGAGTTCTTGAGCGCGATGGCCGCCGCGAACGAGAGCGTGCCCGCCAGCTCCAGCTCGGCCCGGCCGTACAGCTTGTCGCTGATCCGGGAGCCGAGCACCAGGACCGCCATGCGCTCGGCTCCGGCGTCCAGCGGCACCACCAGCTCCGCCCCGGGGCCGATCAGCGCCGCGACCCCCACGTCGTCGGCCCCGGTGGCGGCACTCCCCGGCGGCAGGGCCTTGTCGAGGGCGGCCTTGTCGATCGGAGCGGGACGCAGCCGGTCGTTGAGGGAGCGGAAGACCTTGGGGGCGTACACCTCGCCCTCTGGCCGGTAGAGGCAGGCCCACCAGGCGAAGAACACCTCCGCCATGAAGTCGAGGATGAGCTGCTCCGTGTCCTCGATCGAGTGCACCGAGGAGAGCAGGCGGGCGACCTGCCTCAGCGCCCGAAGCTGGAAGACGGCATCGTCCAGTGCGGCCTGGCGCTCGAGCAGGATGCTCCGGAGCTCGAGGACGACGCTGAGCCCGAGCGCGAGGGGCATCGCCACGGCCCGCATCTCGCCGGCCACCGTGGAGTCGGCGTGGATGACGACCTCCGTCTCCCCGCTCCCGAGCCGGGCGACTTCCTGGGCATCCTCGAAGCCTCGGGCCGGCCCCACCCGCGGGACCTGATCCGACGGCGAGACGAGGGTCAGCCAGATGTGCTCGCTCTGAAATCGCCGTACCAGTGCCACTCGGCAACGCTCGAAGAGCTCTCCCTCGGTTCGAGAGAGGCGGCAAGCGGCAGCGAAGGCACTGGGGAGGGTGGCGAGAGCCGTCGGAGGCGTGGCAGCCATGTCCAAGTATACCCGAGCACGACGATGGAAGGGAGCCGGACGGTTCCACGATCCCGGCTCAAGTCGGCGAGGGCACTCGCCGAGACTGGATCGGGTACGAGAACTAGGCGTCTGTAACGTTGCGTAACAACGACTTGCAATCGGACCCGGGGTCCGTTACACTACCCGTCAGACAAGAGCGGCATAGCCCTTCGGGGCCCCAGGGAGTTTGGCTTTGCGGCCTGGGTGATCAAAACTGCTAAGGCCACCGGTCCCGGCGAGCACTGCTCAGCCGGGATTTGTGTTTCCCGCCCGCACGATCCGGCCGGCCGGCGGGGCGGTGACCTGGCCCTTCAGCGAGTCGCTGATGAACCGCACCAGGAGATCGGCTGCCCGGGGCGCCGCCGCCCGGGCCTCGCAGGCCGGAGCCGCCTCGGGAATCTCGTAGCCGTCCCCTCCCTCGCACGCCGGATAGACCGGAACGGCCACCCGGACCGTATCGCCCGCCCCGAGGACGCCGCCAGCCGCGCGACGGACCTCGCCCTGGATCCGGCTGCCCGAGGGGGCGGCCGGATTGTAGGTGAAGGAGACCCCCGAGACCTGCAGGAATCCGCCCTTCCCGAGCGAGCTGTCGGCCACGCCGTGCTCCAGGATCGTCCGGAGGCGGGCCCCGGTCATGGGCACGCTCAGGACGCGGGTCTCGTCGGCGAAGAGAAAGATCGATTCGAGCTGGTAGTTGCTCAGCGGTCCGGGGCGGATGACGTCGTCGAGCCGGAGCGTGCCCGCGTTGAGCACCGCGATGTCGGCACCGGTGCCCGCCCGCATCGCATCGGTCACCAGATCGCCCAGGAGCGACTCCTGCCGCCTGCCGACCGCGTCGCGCGCGTCGATGGGCAGCGTGGCCCGTCCGACCACGCGTTCGGGCCCCAGCCGCGCGCGCAGGCTGTCGTCCCATCGCGCCACGACCGCCGCGACCAGGGTATCATCGGGCAGACGGTTGTCCATCCGGACCAGCCCGACGGCCTGCCGCCACTTTCCCTTGCCGCCCCACAGGGTGACGAACTGCGCGGTGCGGGAGTTGGCGTCGGCCTTGAGTACATGCCGCCCGGAGACGATCGAGTCGTGGGCCTCGTGCTCGTGCCCGCCCAGGATCAGGTCCAGCCGGGGCTCGCGCGAGAGCAGATCGCGATCGGCCTCGATCGTCTGGTGCGTCAGCCCGACCACCAGCTCGGCGCCCTGTGCGATGAGCGTGTCGATGGCTGTCGCCGCCGCGCTGTCCGGGTCTGCTGCACCGGTACGCCTTCCGATAGGCGCCCTGGAGGGTCAGCCCGAAGAGCCCCACCTTCTGGCCCGATACCCGGACCGTGTCCCAGGGCAGGACCTTGGCGAGCGGGGTCCCGTCGGCCTTGCCGCAGTTGCTCGAGAGCCACTTGAAATCGGACTCGGCGATCCGCGCTTCCAGCGTGTCGAGCGGCAGCTCGAACTCGTGGTTGCCGAAGGTGGCGTAGTCCAGGTGGGCGGCGTTGAACGCCTCGACCATCTGGCGGCCGGAGTAGTACTTGCTGAGGAGGCTGGGGCTCAGCACGTCGCCCGCGAGCACGAACAGCACCGGGCCCTGGTCGGCCAGGCGGCGGCGCACCGTAGCGACCCGGGCGAGCCCGCCGTTGCCGTCGGCCATGGTGTCGGCGACGTACACGTCATTCACCAGGAGAAAGCGTACCGGATTGAGCGGAATCGGCTTGCCGGCCCCGCCCGCGCACGCGCCGGTCCAGAGCAGTGCGGCACCGCCAAGCAGCCACCGCAGTCCCATCTTGGTCCTCACAGCCCCTCCTCACTCTGCCGTAGGCTCCGCACCATGTCCGCGCTCATCAGCCGGAGCTCCGAAAGCATTTCGCGGCGCGGCCAGTCCGACCGCGCCGCCAGGATCTCGAGCAGCGAGCGGTACCACCAGATTGTCTGCTCCGAGCTCGCGCGGGAGACCGTGCGCAGGTACTCCATGCCGAGACGCCGAAGCGCGGTCATCGTCGATCCGCAGGAGTGGAGCTCGTCGGCCACGATGATGTCGAGCGCCCGTGGCTCGGCCGTGGCGAGCTGCGTCAGGTACTCCTGCTTGCACGACTGCCACGCCCGTTCCTCGCCCCGCCGGTCGAACTTGGGCTCGAGCGCGTCCTTGGCCACCGCCAGCGCGACCGGCCCGAACTTGTCCGAGATCTTGTGCTCGAGCACCGGCCAGCGATCGGGCGGACTCTCCTCCAGCACGTGATGGAGGATGCCGGCCACGATCGTCAGCTGCTCGCAGCCGTAGCGCGCGAGGATGATGGAGACGTTGGCGGGGTGCGCCAGGAAATCCATCCCGGCGCCCACCGGGGCAAGGGCGTTGTAATACTTGGCCGCGAACGCGAACGCGTGGTTGATGCGGTCGGAGTATCCGTGCATGACCGATGCGTTAAGGAATGCCGAGAAGCTTATGCGTCTGCAGGCTGAGTCGCCAGCGCGGATGCGCCAGGCAGTACGCGAGCGCCGCGCGCGTGTTGGCCTCGCGCGCGGGCCCGTCCATCGGCTGGAGGAAGAAATGCCGGAAGTCGAGCGCGGCGTACCGCTCGGGCTCGGCGCCCTCCTGGGGGTAGACCAGCTTGAGCTCGTCGCCCGAGCGCACTCGGAGCGGCGCCTCGGCCTTCGGGCTCACGCACACCCAGTCGAGCTCGGGGGGCGGATCTACCGTGCCGTTGGTCTCGACCGCGACCTCGAACCCCGCCGCGTGCAGCGCCCGGATCAGCGGCGGGTCGAGCTGGAGGAGCGGCTCGCCACCGGTGCAGACCACGAGCGGCCGCGCGGCCGGATCCCCGGCGGGCCACGCGGCGGCGACGGCCGCGGCCAGCGCATCGGGAGACGAGAATTTGCCGCCGCCAGGACCGTCGGTGCCGACGAATTCGGTGTCGCAGAACCGGCACACCGCCTCGGCCCGATCCTCCTCGCGACCCGTCCACAGGTTGCAGCCGGCGAACCGGCAGAACACGGCCGGGCGCCCCGCGTTGGCGCCTTCGCCCTGGAGGGTGTAGAAGATCTCCTTGACCGCGTAGGTCATGCGAGGGCGGCCTGGTACCTCGCGGGGTCGGGCAGACCGGCCTCCGCGAACCCCTTGAGGCGGAGGATGCAGGACTCGCAGCGACCGCACGCGGCGCCGTCGGCAGCCGGGTCGTAGCAACTGCTCGTCATACCGTAGTCGAGTCCGAGCGCTACCCCGCGGGCCACGATCTCGGCCTTGGTCAGCCGCAGCAGTGGCGCGTGGATCCGGAGCCGGACTCCGTCCTCGACACCTGCGCGGGTGGCCAGGTCCGCCATCCGGGCGTACGCCTCGAGGTACTCGGGGCGGCAATCGGGGTAGCCGCTGTAGTCGAGCGCGTTGGCGCCGAAGAAGATGTCGCGCGCGCCCAGGGTTTCGGCCCAGGCCAGCGCGAGGGAGAGAAAGATGGTGTTCCGGGCGGGGACGTACGTCGCTGGAATGCGTGCACCGATCTCGGCGAGCGGCGTGTCCTTCGGGACCGCCACGTCGGCGGTGAGGGCGGAGCCGCCGAAGGCCCGGAGGTCAAGGTCGACGATCACATGATGCCGGATGCCGAGCCGCTCGGCCACCCGCCGGGCCGCGTCGAGCTCGACCGCGTGTCGCTGGCCGTAGCGCACGCTGAGGGCGTGCACGTCGAACCCCTCGTGCAGCGCGATCGCCGCGGTGGTGGTCGAATCCACCCCGCCGCTCAGCAGGAGCACGGCCTTGGGAAGCGTCATCCGCGTAAGGTAGGGGGTGCGTGGAGGGCTGTCATCTCGCGCCCGCTCACGGCCGCGCGGGCCGGCCGAGCAAATAGCGGAAGGCGCCTTCGAGATCGGGGTACCGGAAGCGGTAGCCCGACTCCTGGAGCCGCGCCGGCAGCACCCGGGCACTGGAGAGCACGCGCGACATCGGCCATCTCGCCGAACGCCAGCCGGAGCGCCAGTGCGGGGACCGGCAGCAGTGCGGGCCGGTCGAGCACCCGACCCAGCACGGTAGCGAAGGCGCGACCAGTGACCGGGTGGGGGGCCGTGACGTTCACCGGGCCGGCGAGGGCCTCGGTCATCATGGCGTAGTGAATGGCGCCAAGAAGGTCGTCGATGGCTACCCAGCTCATGTACTGGCGCCCGCTGCCGAGCGGCCCGCCCACCCCCAGGCGGAACGCCGGGAGCATCCGCCCGAGCGCCCCGCCGGCGGGCGTGAGCACGATGCCGAAGCGCAGCAGCACGACCCTGATGCCCGCCGCCCGCGCCGGCTCGGTGGCCGCCTCCCACTCGCGCCCCAGGTCGGTGAGGAAGTCGCGCGGCGCATCGAGCGTCGAGCTCGCTTCGGTGAGGATCTCCTCGCCGCGATCGCCATAGACACCGACGGCCGACGCCGCGACCAGTACCCGCGGTGGGCGCGAGAGCCGCGCCAGCGTCTCGCTCAGGAACCGTGTGCCGATCACGCGGCTCTCGATGATCCGGCGGCGGCGGTCCTCGGTCCAGCGCACCCCGATGTTTTCGCCCGCGAGGTGCACCACCGTGTCGAGCCCTTCGAGGCCGGCGGTGTCCGCCCGCGCAAGGCGATAGTTCCACGAGACCTCGCCCGGTCCCGCGGGTCGCCGGACGAGTCGCACTACCTCGTGGCCGCCGGTGGTCAGGAACGGGGACAGTGCCCGCCCGATCAGCCCCGACGCGCCCGTGATGGCCACTCGCTGCCGTGGCCGGTCGGCGTACCGCGCGTGCGTTTCCAGGTCGCCGCGCAGCAGCTCGTGCCGGTAGCCGAGCATCCGCTCCAGTCGGGGACGGACCAGGAATGGCTCGCGCGGCCGCGCCGACGGCTCCCAGCGGCAGGCCGTAGTCGATCCGGTCGGTGATGACGCAGGCCGAAGGGCCGTCCGGGTCGAACCGGTGCAGGTGCACCCACCGCGAGAAGGGCCCCTCGACCTGTTCATCGACGAACTGGCGGCCCGCCTGGTAGTCGCGGTGGCGCGCTACCCAGCGGAGGGCAACGGGCGCGCCGACGCGAACGACCACGCGCCCGCCGTCCGTGATGCCTCCGCTGCGCTCCACCACCTTGACGTGCTCCCATGGCGGCGTGAGCCGCTCGAACGCGCCGGGCCGCTCGTGCCAGGCGAACGCCGTCTCCGCCGAGCACGGGAGTCGGCTGGCGCGCTCGAGGACCATGGGCAGGGCTGGGGGCATCGTGGGGGCCTTCCTGGCTTGCGAACATCGTGTGCGGACGGCGGTTCGGGCTGGTGATTCAGGCTGAAGTATGTCCGGCGGGAGTGGTGGATGCAAAACGAGGCCGCGGGGGGCCGGGGACGGTCGCCCGCCCGCCTGAGATCCTTGCCGGGCGGAGGGCGTCGGATATGTTCTCGCATCCCCCATCTGTGGAGCCTTGCGTGCCTCCTCGCGTCACCGGTGTGGCCACTTTCGCCCTCGTCCTCGCGTTGTCCGGCAGCCTGCGCGCCCAGACGACGGATTCCGCCGCCGCCTCGCCCTTCCGCCCGCTCGATCTGCCCACGGCCAACGACGTCCGGACCGGCTCGGGCCGCCCGGGCAAGGGATACTGGCAGCAGCGCGCCGACTACCGCATCGACGCCACGCTGGATCCAGCCACCCACCAGCTGCGCGGACGTGAGACCATTCACTACGTCAACCGCAGCCCGGATCCGCTCCCGTACCTCTGGCTCTTCGTCGAGCAGAACATCTGCGCGCCGGGAAGCGTGACCAACCAGCTGGACCAGCCGCCGCTCGTGTTCCTCGGCTCGACCTTCGATTTCTCGTGCAAGGGCTTCGCGGGAGGCCTGACGCTCGACCACGTGCGGCTCGGGCTTCGGAGCCTGGCGACCACCGTAACGGGCACGACGATGCGGGTCGATCTCCCGCGACCCCTCGCGCCGGGCCAGTTCCTCGACCTCGACATCGGCTGGCGCTTCACGGTGCCCGACTACGGGGCGGGCCGCATGGGCCGCGACGGCACGCTCTACGAGCTCGGCCAGTGGTATCCGCGCATGGTGGTCTACGACGACGTGCGCGGGTGGAACCACGAGCCGTACATCGGCGGAGGGGAGTTCTACCTCGAGTACGGCCGGTTCGATGTGGCGCTGACCGTACCGGCGGACTACATCGTCGGCGCCACCGGCGTGCTGCTCAATCCGGCCGAGGTGCTGACGGCGACGCAGCGCGCCAGGCTCGCCCGCGCGCGAAGCTCGTCGGCGCCGGTGGCCATCATCACGGCGGAGGAAGCCGGGCAGGCGGGCAGGCGAGCGCGGTCAGGCGGTCGGGCAGTCGGGTGGCACACGCACCTGGCGCTTCAGCGCCGACAGCGTTCGCGATTTCGCCTTCGGCGCCGCGCCCGACTTCCGCTGGGATGCGAGCGCCTATCGCAAGACGCTGGTGCATACGCTCTACCGGCCGTCGGCGCCGGAGTGGGAGGAGGCGAACCGGATGGTGCGCGATGCGGTCGAGTACTACAGCGAGCAGTGGTATCCGTACCCCTACCCGCACATCACGAGCATCGAGGGGCCCATCGAGGGCATGGAGTACCCGATGATCACCTTCGATCCGCGGGCGCCGAGCCGCGAGGAGCGCCAGTGGGTGCTGGCCCACGAGCTGGGCCACCAGTGGATGCCGATGATCGTCGGCTCGAACGAGCGGCTCTATCCCGTGGATGGACGAGGGCTTCAACACCTTCATCGACCTCGGCAACGCGGCCCGGTATTTCAAGGGCACCCCGTATGGCGACAGCATCGAGGTCCATCCGCTGCACCTCTACCCCGACCACGCCATCGCGGACCGGGAGCAGCCGCTGATCAGCCGTCCGGTCGAGGGCCACGACCTCTTCTGGACCGGCTACCAGAAGCCCGCGCTCATGATGCAGACGCTGCGCTACGAGGTCCTCGGCAAGGAGCGGTTCGACTACGCCTTCCGCCAGTACCTCCGCGCGTGGGCGTACAAGCACCCGACGCCGGCGGATTTCTTCCGCCTCATGCGTGACGCCTCGGGGATGGACCTGGACTTCTTCTGGCGGGACTGGATCTATACCACCGCGCGGCTGGACCAGGCGGTGGATTCGGTGGGCACGGCCGACGGCGCGCAGAAAGTGTTCCTCTCGAACCGCGGCACGATGACGCTGCCGCTCGAGATGGACCTGACCTATGCGGACGGGACCACGGAGCGCGTCCGGCTCCCGGTCGAGATGTGGAATCTCGGGCCGCGGTTCGCGTATCGGGTGCGCGGCGGCCGGCAGGTGACGGGGGTGGTGGTGGATCCGCGGGGAGTGCTGCCGGATGTCGATCGGAAGAACAATACCTTCGATAGTGCGGCGATAGCTCGTCCGACCGGTAGCCCTGGCCCGACCCGCCCGCTCACCCCTGCGCCTGCCGCACCAGCAGCAGGTCCGTGATGTTGTCCAGCGTCAGCAGCCCGACCAGCGCCCCGCCCGCATCGACCACCGGCAGGGCCGGCAGCCCGCTCGCCCGGAGCCGATCGAGCGCCTCCTGAAATCCGAGCGTCGGCGGCACCGTCGGCGCCGACGGCGTCATCGCCTCGGCTACCGTCGAGGTCGGGCCGCCCCGGCTGAGGCCGCGGATGAGGTTGTCGCGCGTCAGGATCCCCTCGGTGCGGCCGAGATTGTCGACCACGGGAAACTCGCGCTGCTCGCCCGTGAGCAGCAGATCCACGGCCTGCGCCAGGGTGGCGTGGATCGGGATCGTCCGGAAGTCGGTCACCATCATCTGGGAGACCTGCAGTCCCCGGCCCGCCATCCGTGGTGGCCACGGCACTCGCCTCCGTGCCGGCGCCGAGGAAGATGAAGAACGCCACCAGCATGGTGAGCGGCGCGTGCAGGCGATCACGCCGAGGATGCCCAATCCCACCGCGAAGAGCTGTCCGACCGCGCCGGCGATCCGCGTCGCCCGGACGAGGCCGAGCTTGCGCGCCAGCAGCGCGCGCAGCACGCGGCCGCCGTCGAGCGGAAAGGCCGGGATCAGATTGAAGCCGAGGACCAGCAGATTGGACACCAGCAGCCGCGCTACGAACGGCACCTCGCCCGCCAGCGGATCCCGGAGCACCATCGCCTCGCCCGAGCCCAGCACCACGGCCGCCAGCGCGAGGATGATCGCCAGCGTCACCGCCGGCCCCGCCAGGGCGATCAGAAGCTCCTGCCTGGGCTCTTCGGGGATGCGCTCGAGCCGGGCCACCCCGCCGATCGGCAGCAGGATCACGTCCGGCGTGCGGACGCCGAAGCGCCGCGCCATCCGGATGTGGCCGAACTCGTGGAGCAGGATGCAGAGGAAGAAGCAGACGAAGAACAGCGTGTCGCTGACCGCCGCGGCCGTCCCGGCGTCCTGATAGGCCGTGTACGCGATCCACGCGAGCAGCAGGAAGAAGGTCACATGGATCTTCACCTCGGTGCCCGCGAACCTGCCGATCGTATACGACCACCGCATGGCGGCGCCCCCTTCCGTTACCCCGCGACGCGCGGAGCGTGCCGAAAGATATACTCGGCGGAGGGGGCGGCCGCCTTCGCGCGTCAGCCCGCGATACGGAGCGTCAGCGGCACTCGGTGCGTGAACGGCACGGCAGGGCCGCCGCGCAGACGCTGGCGGCCGCGCCCAACGGCTCGCGCACCGGATGCCGCTCCGCCCAGGCGGCGAGCGTGCGGCGGAAGATGATCTGCGCCTCGACCGAGGGGAGGCTGAAGTAGCGGACGTAGTGCATGATGGCGTCGTCCGCGCTCATCTCCTCCGCCAGCAGCGCCACGGTTTCGAGCGCCATGGCCACGTGGGTCGCGGCGACCGCCTCGTCGGAGACCGAGGCCGCCATCCGGCAATCGAGGCTCAGCTCGTCCTGGTTGTGCGAGCGGCGGCGCAGGGCGTCGACCAGCTGGTCCGGCCGGAGCTGGGTCCAGCCGCCGAGCGCGCTGGTCTCCGGCTCCGGGAAGTCCCGGGCGGCGGGCGCGAGGGCGATCAGCGCCCGGGCCCGGACCGTCTGCTCCATCGAGTGCGGGACGCCGACCTCGCGGAAATAGCGGTCCAGCGCATCCTCCACGCTCATGCGGCCCCGGAGCCGGCGGACGAATTCGGTGGCCTGCAGGCGATAGGTATCGGCGAGCGACTCGAACGCCTTGGCGAACAGCACCTGAAGGCGGAGACGCAGCGGCTGCGGAAATCGGCGAGACGCGATCAGACTGGACGCGGCCATGATCCCCCCTTCCACGCTTGTGGTAGTGCACTTTCCGAACGTCAGATGTCTGGGCGGTACGGACCCCGGAATGCGCGAGGATCGTGCCCATGGCACGCCCGGTTGTGCACTCGGTGCAACGCTGTAAGGTGATGCCGGAAAGTGTGTTAGTGGCAGTGCGAGGGCCTGCAGATCGAAGGCTGGTCGCCCGGTGTGGCGCCCGCGCTACTGCCCCGGAGCGGCACCGTGGGGGGAGCCCGGCTGGGCCGGGGCGTGCACAAACAGGAATTATGCAAGGGACCGCATTACATTTGCCGCTCGCCCTTACTGCAGGAGCCGCATCATCGCCACCACCGTCGCGCCCCCGAGCTGGACCATCAAGGACGCCGAGAAGCTCTACAACATGAGCGGCTGGGGCCTGGGCTATTTCCGGGTCAGCTCCGAGGGCCACGTCACCGTGCATCCCGACACCAACCGGAAGCGCGGGCTCGACCTGTACCAGCTCGCGATGGACCTGAACGCCCAGGGCGTCGGGCTCCCGTTGCTGCTCCGCTTCTCCGACATCCTCCGCTCCCGGATTCACGCGCTCGCTTCGGAGTTCCAGAACGCCATCAAGGAATTCGGCTACGAGGGCACCTACACCACCGTCTATCCGGTGAAGGTGAATCAGCAGCGCCACGTGGTGCAGGAGATCGTGGAGTTCGGCGCCCCGCACGGCGTGGGCCTCGAGTGCGGCAGCAAGCCCGAGCTCCAGGCCATCCTCGGCCTCAACGAGAGCACCAACCATCTCATCGTCTGCAACGGGTACAAGGACGAGGAGTTCATGCGGCTGGCCCTCATGGGGCAGAAGCTCGGCCACACGGTGATGATCGTGCTCGAGCAGCTCACCGAGCTCGAGGTCCTGCTCAAGGTGGCCGACGAGATGGGCGTGCAGCCCACGGCGGGCGTCCGGGTCAAGCTCGCGACCGAGGGATCCGGCCGGTGGGCCAAGAGCGGCGGCGAGCGCTCCAAGTTCGGGCTCGGCGCGGTGGAGCTGATGCGGCTGCTCGACCAGCTCGACCGGCTCGGCCGGAAGGACATCCTCAAGCTGGTGCACTTCCATCTCGGCAGTCAGATCACCGACATCCGCTACGTCAAGGCGGGGCTCGAGGAGATCGCCCGGTACTACGCCGAGCTCCGCGGCATGGGCTTCGACCTGACCCACGTGGACGTGGGCGGCGGGCTGGGCGTGGACTACGACGGCTCGCGCTCCACCCGGCCCGCGAGCATGAACTACTCGATGCGCGAGTACGCCAACGACGTCGTCTACACCGTCGGCGGGGTGTGTCGCACCGAGGGGCTGCCGATGCCCCACCTGATCTCGGAGTCGGGCCGCGCGATCACCGCGCACCATTCCCTGTTGCTCATCAACGTCATCGACGTCGAGTCCCAGATCGAGCCGGTGGCCCCGCCGCTGGAAAAGGACACCCACCCGCTGCTGGTGGAGATGGCGGAGAACCTGGACGGCCTGAGCGCCGACCGGGTCGACGAGGTGTTCCACGACGCCGTGTTCGCCAAGGAGCGGGCGCAGGAGTACTTCGCGAGCGGCGTCTTCTCGCTCCGGGAGAAGGCCAACGCCGACCTGCTCTATCTCGTGACGCTCAACGCGCTGCAGCAGGTGATGGGCGAGGACCGGCTCCAGTTCCCCGAGATTGCCGCCCACATCGACGCCGAGCTGGTGGACCGGTACTTCTGCAACTTCTCGGTGTTCCAGTCCCTGCCCGACAACTGGGCCATCGACCAGCTGTTCCCGATCATGCCGATCCACCGGCTGCTCGAGCCGCCCACCCGGCGCGGCACCCTGCAGGACGTGACCTGCGACTCGGACGGCGTGATCGACCGCTTCGCCGGGGGCCGGAAGGGCAAGCCGTCGCTCGAGCTTCACCCGGTGCGGGAGGGCGAGCCGTACATCCTCGGCATCTTTCTCACCGGCGCCTACCAGGAGATCCTGGGCGACCTGCACAATCTCTTCGGCGACACCAACGCCGTGCACGTGCGGCTGACCGAACAGGGCTACGAGATCACCGACCTGGTCCACGGCGACACGGTGACCGAGGTGCTGAACTACGTCCAGTTCCACGCGTCCGATCTGCTGGCCACGTTCCGGCGCAAGGTGACGGGTGCCAAGGATCTCTCGCGGCAGGAGGCGAACAGCTTCATCGCGGACTACGTGGCGGGGCTGGAGGGGTATACGTATCTGGAGGGGGATGTGCCGGTGGGTTAAGCGGGCGTGACTCGCGTGAGGCCGCGCTCTAGCTCTCCTCCGCCTCGTACATGTCCTTGAGCTTGCTCACCACCGCCGGATCCGCCAGCGTCGTCGTGTCGCCGAGCGCCCGGCCCTCCGCGATATCCTTGAGCAGCCGTCGCATGATCTTGCCACTCCGGGTCTTGGGCAGATCGGCCGAGAAGTAGATGTCGTCCGGCCGGGCGATCGCCCCGATTTTCAGCGTTACGTGCGCCTTGAGATCGTCCTTGAGGCTGTCGCTCGCCTGGTGGCTGTCCTTGAGGGTCACGAACGCGGCGAGCGCCTGACCCTTGAGCTCGTGGGTCTTGCCCACGACAGCCGCCTCGGCTACCGCCGGATGCTCCACTAGCGCGCTCTCGACCTCCATCGTGCCGATCCGGTGCCCCGCCACGTTGAGCACGTCGTCCACCCGCCCCAGAATCCACCAGTAGCCGTCCTCGTCCAGCTTGGCGCCGTCGCCGGCGAAGTAGCGGCCCGGGAAGCGGGCCCAGTAGGTGTCCTGGTAGCGCTGGTCGTCGCCGTAGATCGTCCGGAGCATCCCGGGCCACGGGCGCCGCGAGCGTGAGGAACCCGCCGCCCTGGGCCAGCACCTTCCCGGTGTTGTCCACCAGCTCCGCGACGATGCCGGGAAAGGCCGTGGTCGCCGAGCCGGGCTTCGTGGTGGTGACGCCGGGCAGCGGGGTGATCATGATGCCGCCGGTCTCCGTCTGCCACCAGGTGTCGACGATGGGACAGCGGCCGCCACCGATGTGGGTCTGGTACCAGATCCACGCCTCGGGATTGATCGGCTCGCCTACGCTGCCGAGCAGGCGCAGGCTGGACAGGTCGTGCTTGGCCGGATGCGCGGTGCCCCACTTCATGAAGGCGCGGATGGCGGTCGGCGCGGTGTACAGGATGGTGACGCCGTACGTCTCGATCAGCGACCAGAACCGGTCCCGCTCCGGCCAGTCGGGCGCGCCCTCGTACATCAGGACCGTCGCGCCGTTGGCGAGCGGCCCATAGACGACGTACGAGTGGCCCGTCACCCAGCCGATGTCGGCGGTGCACCAGAAGACGTCCGTCGGCTTGAGGTCGAAGACGTACTTCGTGGTGGCGGCCACCTGCGTCGAGGTAGCCGCCCGTCGTGTGGACGATGCCCTTCGGCTTGCCCGTCGTGCCGGACGTGTAGAGGATGAAGAGCAGGTCCTCCGCGTCCATCGGCTCGGGCTCGCGACACGCTGGAAGCGCCGTCGAGCAGCCGGTGCCACCAGTGGTCCCGGCCCTCCTTCATCGTGGCGAACGCCTCGTCGCCCTCGCCGCCGGGGCGCCGCCGGACCACGATGCAGTGCTCGATCGATGGGCGCCTCGGCCATCGCCTGGTCGGCCAACCGCTTGAGCGGCACGACCTGGCCGCGCCGGTAGCCGCCGTCGGCGGTAATGAGGACCTTGGCCTGGGCGTCGTTCATCCGGTCGCGCACAGATTCGGCCGAGAAACCGCCGAAGACCACCGAATGCACCGCGCCGATGCGGGCGCAGGCCAGCATCGCGATCGCGGCCTCGGGCACCATCGGCAGGTAGATCCCCACCCGGTCGCCCTTCCGGACGCCGAGCTGCTTGAGCGCGTTGGCGGCGCGGCGGACCTCGCGCGCGAGATCCCAGTAGGTGAGGACCCGGCGGTCGCCCGGCTCACCCTCCCAGATGATCGCCGCCTTGTTGCGGAGCGGGCCGGCGAGATGCCGGTCGAGACAGTTGGCGGCGACGTTGAGCTGGCCGCCCACGAACCACTTGGCGTGCGGCGGGGTCCACTCGAGCACCCGGTCCCACGGTCGGATCCACTCGAGCGCGCGGGCCTGCTCCGCCCAGAAGCCTTCGCGGTCACGGGCCGCGGCCTGGTACAACGCCGCCGTGGCGTTGGCCTGGGCGGCGAAGGCGGCAGCGGGAGGGAAGCGGCGCTGCTCGGAAAGGAGGGTGTCGAGCTGGTCGGTCATCGGTCCTCAGCGCCGCTCGATGGGCACGAACGGCCGCTCGGCCTTGCCGGTGAAGATCTGGCGCGGCCGGGCGATCTTCTGGTCCTTGTCGAGCAGCATCTCCTCCCACTGGGCGAGCCACCCCGGCATCCGCCCGAGCGCGAAGAGGACGGTGAAGTATTCGGTCGGGTACCCCATCGCCTGGTAGATGAGCCCCGAGTAGAAGTCCACGTTGGGGTACAGCTTCCGCTTGATGAAGTATTCGTCCTCGAGCGCGATCCGCTCCAGCTCGAGCGCGATCTCCAGCTTCGGGTTGAGCCCGGTCTGCTCGAACACCTCGTCGGCCACCTTCTTGATGAGCTTGGCCCGCGGGTCGTACGACTTGTAGACCCGGTGCCCGAAGCCCATCAGCCGGCCGCGGCCCGCCTTCACCTCCTCGATGAACTTGGGGATGTTCTTCTTGTCACCGATCTCGTCGAGCATCTGCAGCACGGCTTCGTTGGCCCCGCCGTGGAGCGGCCCATAGAGCGCGGCGATGCCGGCGCTGATCGCCGAGAACGGGTCGACGTGCGACGAGCCCACGGCGCGAACCGCGCTGGTCGAGCAGTTCTGCTCGTGGTCGGCGTGCAGGATCAGCAGGATCTCGAGCGCGCGCTGCAGCACCTTGTTGGGCTTGTGTACGCCGCCGATGCTGAACGTCATGTTGACGAAGTTGCCGATGTAGTCGAGCTCGTTGTCGGGAAAGACGAACGGCAGCCCGCGCGAGTGGCGGAACGCGAACGCGGCGATGGTCGGCGCCTTGGCCAGCAGCCGCACCTTCTGCAGGAAGCGATTGGCCGGGTCGTGGATGTGCTTGGCGTCCGGATAGAAGGTCGACAGCGCGCCGACCACGCCGAGCAGCATGCCCATCGGGTGCGCGTCGTAGCGGAACCCCTCGAGAAACTTGGTGATGTTCGTGTGGACGTAGGTGTGGTAGGTGATCGTCTCATTCCAGCGCTTGAGCTGGGCCGCGTTCGGCAGCTCGCCCTCGCTCAGCAGGTAGGCCACTTCGAGAAAGGTGGCTCGCTCGGCCAGCTGCTCGATCGGGTAGCCCCGATACCGCAGAATGCCCTTGTCGCCGTCGATGAAGGTGATCGCGCTCCGGCACGCCGCGGTGTTCATGAACGCGGGGTCGTAGGTCATCAGGCCGAAGTCGTCGTCCTTGACCTTGATCTGCCGGAGATCGGTGGCCCGGATGGTCTCGTCCTCGATGGGCACCTCGAAGGTGCGGCCGGTGCGGTTGTCCGTGATCGTCAGCGTCTCTTTGGCCACGAGCCTGCGCCTCCGTGGGTCGCGCGACTGAAGGGTGGGCCTGGAACAGGATTCCGAGTATAACTTGAGCCGGGTCCGCTTCGCCACCCGAATTTCCGCCGGAGATCGCGTCTGTCCAAACCTGCGCCCAGTCTCGCCTTTCGCGCCGCCGGCGCCCTCGTCGGGCTCGCGGCGGGCCGCGCGCTCGCGCTCGCCGGCCGGCCCGACGGCGGCCTCGCGCTGACGCGCATCCTGGCCGAGGAGCTCGCCGCGGGCCGGCGCGACCTGCAGGCGCTCGCGCACCGGTGGGTGGCGCGTCACCAGTCCGATCCGCACGACATCGATCCCGAGACCAGCTGCCGCGCTCGCCCACATGGCCCGCCACGACGCGCCGCCGTCCCAAGCGGCCGGGCAGGGGAGCGATCCGCTGGTGCGGGCGCTGCCCGTGGCCCTCGCGGCGTACGACGCGCCTCGCACCCTGGTCAGCGCCAGCTACCACATCGCCGCGCTCACACACCCCGACCCGGTGGTCGCCTGGGCGGCGGTCGCCGTGAACGTGGCGCTCGCTCGATTCCTCCAGGGCAAGCGCGACTTCGTGCCGGACGTGGTCGAGGCGCTCAGGAACAACGCGGTGCCCGAGGAGCTGCTCGCGGCCGTGCGACGGGTGCCGCTTCCCGCTCGCGACGTGTCCCCCGAGGAAGAGTCCCGGCCGGGCCTCGCGCTGGCCGATGCGGAGGCGGCGCTGCGGCTCGCGTACCACGAGCCGGTGCTGGAGCGCGGGCTCCGCGCCGTTGCTGCCCCGGGAGCGGTCGCGGCCGGACGTGCCGGCCTGGCCGGCGCGCTCCTCGGCGCCCGGGACGGCGTTCGGGCCATCCCCGAGGACTGGACCGTACTGGACGACCGGAACATCTTGGGGGCCGTTGCCGTACGGCTCGTGCGGGTCGATTCGGGTGCGGCCGCCTGGTCATCCTGAGCGGAGCGAAGGAGTCGGCCGTGCGGCATGCGCTCGAGCGCATCGATGCCCCTCGTCCCGACCGCCGCCTGACCCGATGCCGCCACCTTCACGACCCTGCAAACGGAAGCCGCACACATGTCCCGACGCCTCCTCGCTCTTGCCCTCCTGTCCCTCACCCCGGCCGCGCTTCGCGCGCAGGCCGCCGTCGACACGGCGGGCGCCGGCGCCCTCATCGCCCAGGCCATGGACCACTCCGAGGTCATGGCCAACCTCCGCCAGCTGACCGACGTCATCGGGCCGCGGCTCTCCGGATCGGCCGCGATGCGCCGGGCCAACGACTGGACCGCCGAGCGGTTTCGAGCGTATGGCCTGAGCGCGGCGCTCGAGGCCTACACCTTCGGCGTCACCTGGGAGCGGGGCACGGCGCTGCTGCGGCTGGTGGCGCCATTCACCCGCGCAGATCACCGCGCACAGCTGGGCCTGGACCGCGGGCACCGGCGGCAAGGCGCTCACCGGCCCGGTCGTGCTGGCCGATCTGTCCACGCCGGACAGCGTCGCCGCCTACAAGGGCAAGGTCCGCGGCGCCTGGGTGCTTCCACGGACCTCGTATCCCGGTCTGGAACCCGGACGGGCCCGCCATGACCGCGGCCGACTCGGCGGCGCTGGCCGAGACCCTGCGCGTTCGGGGCCTTCCCACGTCGGATACGTCGGCCGCCGCGGTGCGCGCCCGCCGCCAGTTCGCGATCGATCTGCCCGTACGTCCTCAAGGCCGCCGGGGCACTCGGTACGCTGGTGGACGGGTCGAAGGAGCACGCGCTGATGACGATGAGCGGCTCGCCCAACCGGGTGTCGCCGCTGCCGAACCTCGTGATCGCCCACGAGGATTACGCGATGCTCGAGCGCCAGATCATCGCCGGGCGCGAGCCCGCGGGTCGAGGGGCGGGTGGAGAACACGATCGGGCGCGTGCCGGTGCAGCAGTGGAACACCGTGGCGGAGATTCGCGGCAGCGAGCGGCCGGGCCAGGTGGTGATCCTCGGCGCGCACCTGGACAGCTGGGACCTCGGGCACGGGCACGACGGATAACGGCACCGGCTCGATGGTGGTGCTGGAGGCGGCGCGCGCGCTCGCCCAGTCGGGGCTCAAGCCGAAGCGCACCATCCGCTTCATCCTGTTCAGCGGCGAGGAGGAGGGACTGCTGGGCTCGCGCGCCTACGCCGCGGCGCATGCCGCCGACGCGGACAGCATCCAGGCGGTCCTGGTGCTCGACAACGGGACGGGAGCCATTACCGGGCAGGCGCTCCAGGGCCGGCCCGAGCTCGCCGGGCTCTGGCACGCGTTGCTCGCGCCGGTGGCCACCCTCGGTGCCGACAGCGTCCGCGACGCGAGCAAGTCCGGCACCGACCACCTCAGCTTCCTGCCGTACGGCGTCCCGGGCTTCAACTTCGACCAGCTGCCCCGCGGCTACTCCCACACCCACCACTCGCAGAGCGACACCTACGACAAGGCCGTTCCGGGCGACCTGAAGCAGGCCGCGGCGGTCATGGCGGTCACGGCCTACGAGCTGGCCAACCTGCCGGACCTGCTCCCGCGCGGCCCGAAGCGCGAGCCGGAGGAGGTGCCGAGCAAGCCGTCGGCGGGGGTGGTGACGACGCACTGACGGGGGACGGAAGGACGGAAAGACGGAAGGACGGAAAGCGCGAGTGAGAGGACGGGGGATGGCGAGCGTTGCGGGCTGGAGCGTGTGCCACTGAACGTCAAAGGGCGTGCCTCGAGCCCCCCTTCGCGACTACTCAGGGTGACAGCGTTATCGCGTTGACGGATCCGGGCAGCGTCACACTGCAGGTCGTGTCGAACCCGCCCCGCGTGTTGTACACCGTCGTCACCGTCAGCCGCTGCGGCCGGAGCACGCCGAAGAGGTCCTCGGCGATCTTGGCCGTCGCATGCTCCTGAAAGATCCCCACGCTCCGATAGCTCGTCACGTAATACTTGAGGCTCTTGAGCTCGATGCACCGGTCACTCGGCACGTAGACGATCCGAAGCGTCGCGAAGTCCGGCAGCCCGCTGTAGGGGCAGACCGGGCTGAACTCGCGCGTCTCGGTCACGATCTCCTGGTCGGGGCCGGCGTACTCGAAGGTCTCGAGCACGGCCACGTCGACCGTCTCCGGCCCGGTGAAGGGAATCGTCCTGCCTTCGGCAATCGGCATCCGCCGCCCTCGTTGAGGTTCGCCCGAAAGATGGCGGGGCCTACCGCTCGTCCGCCAGCCGGGCCATCCCCTGCTCGAGCCAGGTGTGCTCGTTCCGGATCACCTGCTGCGCCACGGTGTAGGCGGCGACGTCGTCGTTGTCGAACACCGCGGCGAAGCGCTCCTCGACGCGCCGGCGGGCCTGGCGGCTGAACAGGTCGGCCAGCTCGACCGGCCCGCGGTTCGCCGGGTCCTTGGTGACCATCGCCTGGGCCCGGCTGCACGCCGCGGTGATCGCCAGCAGCTCCGCGCCGATCTCCACCAGCCGGCCGAGCACCGCCTGCCGCTTCTCGAGCTTCGGGCCGAACCGCACCATGCAGTGGAACAGCGTGCGGGCCAGCTTCCGGCTGGCGCGATCCACGAACCGGAGGTGCGGCGCGAGCGGGCCGAACTCCCCGTAGCCGACGCGCCCGCGAATGCCGAACCAGAGCCGCGGGTACCAGGTCGCGTAGAACAGCCCGGAGCGCGCCAGGGCCGACAGCTTCTGGGAGGCGCTCGTCTTCGGGTCGATGAGCGCGCCGGCCACCTTGAGGTGGGTATCCACCGCCTCGCGGGCGATGAACAGCCGCATGATCTCGCTCGAGCCCTCGAAGATCAGGTTGATCCGGAAGTCGCGCATCATCCGCTCGACCGGGTCCGGCCGCTCGCCTCGGCTCCGGAGGCTGTCGGCGGTCTCGTAGCCGCGGCCGCCCTTGATCTGCAGCGTGTCGTCGATGATCCGCCAGCCGACTTCGGTGTTCCACATCTTGGCCATCGCCGCCTCGAGGCGGATGTCGGTGGTGCCCCGGTCCGCCATGAGCGACGCGAGATCGGCCACCGCCTCCATCGCGAAGATCTCCGCCGTCATCCGGCCGAGCTTCTGGGCGATCGCATCGTGCTTCCCGATCGGCTGGCCCCACTGCACGCGCTCCGCCGCCCACCGGCGCGCGATCTCGAGCGCCCGCTTGGCGCCCGCCACCGCCGAGGCGGGCAGCGTGAGCCGGCCGGTATTGAGGGTGATGAGCGCGAGCTTGAGGCCCTTGCCCTCGCCCCAGAGCACGTTGTTCGCGGGCACCTTCACGTTGGTGAAGCGGATGATGCCGTTCTCGATCGCCTTGAGCCCCATGAAGTGGAGCCGCTGGACGACCTCCACTCCCGGCCAGTCGTTCTCGACGATGAACGCCGTGATCTTCTTGGGGCCGGTGCGCGCCATGACCACCATCAGCTCGGCGATCGTGCCGTTGGTGCACCAGAGCTTCTCGCCGTTCAGGATGTAGTGGGTGCCGTCCTCCGAAAGGACGGCGCTCGTGCTCACCCCGGCGGGATCGCTGCCGACGTTCGATCTCGGTGAGCGCGAACGCGCTGATGGCGCCCTTTGCCAGGCGCGGCAGGTAGCGCTGCTTCTGCTCCGGCGTGCCGAACAGCTTGAGCGGCTGCGGCAGGCCGATCGACTGCGCCGCCGACAGCAGGGCCGTCAGGTTGCCGTCGACGCTGGTGACCATGGCGATCGCGTGCGTGTACCCCGTCTGGCTCAGGCCGAGACCGCCGTATTCCTGCGGGATCTTGATGCCGAAGGCGCCGATGTCCCGGAGCCCTTGAATGACGTCCGCCGGGATCTTCCCCTCCCGGTCGATGAGGGCGCTGTCCACCCGATCGACCAGGAACCGCTCCAGCCGCTCCATGAAGGGCCGGGCGCGCTCCACGTCCGCCGGATCCATCGTGGGAAACGGGTGGACCAGCTCCAGCCGGAACGAGCCCTCGAACAGCTCCCGGACGAAGCTCGGCGCCTGCCACTCCTTTTCCCGGGCGCCCTCGGCGACCTCGCGCGCTTCCTGCTCGGTCGCGAGCTCGGTGCGCGGCGGCTTGACGGGAGGCGTGAGGACGTCAGTCATGGCTCGAGGTCTCGGTGAGGGTGGTGGCCCCGTGGGTGGTGAGCCCGCGAAGCCCGTGCAGCACGAGGTCCACGACGTGGCGCTTGCGACGCTCGAGGTCCTCGAGGGTCTGGAGCTCGACGCCCACCGCCGGGGCCACCGTGCGTGCGTGAATGAGCGGGAACCAGCAGAGCGCGATGATGCTCAGGAGCAGCTGCGCCGCATCGCCCGACTCCGCGTCGTCGAGCCCGAGCTCGGCGCTGATGGCCGCGAGCGCCTCCTGCCCGGCCGACAGGTGGCCGGCACCCTCGAGCTGCATGGCGCCGCTCAGCGCCTCGCGCTCGATCAGCCGGATGAAGTTCGGGCGGGCGGCGAGGAAGTCGAAGTAGTCGGACACGGCGCCGGCGAGGATGGCCTCCGGCGCCTGGCTGCTGGCCAGCGCCCGTGCCCGCCCGGCCCGCACGGCCTCGCGGACCTCGGTGAAGGCCCGCTCGAGCACCGCGCGGTAGAGCTCGGCCTTGCTGCCGAAGAAGTAGCCCGGCGTTCCCCGCGAGACTCCGGCGGCAGCTCCCACCTCGGTCAGGCTGGTGGCGTCGTACCCCCGCTCGGCGAACAGGCGCTCGGCGGCGTCGAGGATCGCGGCCCGCGAGCGGTCGGCGTTCCGTTCCTTTTCCTTCTCCAGGCGCTGGGCCATGTGTGGGGCTCCGAAGGGCTTGTGGCTTGCTTGCTGTCCAGCAAGTTATGGAGCCAGTCGCCTGCCCGCAAGGGGGCCAGCCGCAGACCTGGCATGCCCAGCACCGACCTAGCCCTCGTGCCGGGCGGCCCCCCGCCTTGTCCCGCCGAACCGTCAACCGCTTGCCCTTCACCGTAGTAGCCCGGAGCGCGGCGATCACCGGATCAACCAGGTCTTCGGGCAGTTCCACGAGGCTGAACCGGTCCGCGATCTCGATCGCCCCGATCTGGCGTCCTTCGATCTTCGCCTCGTTGGTGATCGCACCCACCAGGTCGGCCGGACGCATGTTCGCCTTCCGGCCTGCGCCCACGTAGATCCGCACCATCCCTGCAACGGGCCGCGCCGCTCCTGTGCCGGCTCGGTCGCCCTTGGTTCTGGCGCGTTTGGGCGGAGCCGGCGGCGGCTGGAGGATCGGAATGTCGGCGTCCTCCTTCTCGTCGCCTCCGGTCGCGGTGTGCGCCAGCTTGACGGCCGCCGTGGCGATGTCCATCAGGTCGAACTCGTCCGACAGGGCCTCCACTACGACGCGATAGCCTTCGAGATCGCCGGCGGCGATCAGGTCGGCGAGGGCCGCCCGCGTGAGGTCGAGGCGGCGGGCCCGTACGTCGACCACGGTGGGCACGGCCGCGATCTCGATCCGCTGCTTCGTGGCCAGCTCGATGTTGCGGAGCAACCGGTGCTCGCGCGGCTCCGCGAACGTGATCGCGACGCCCTCGCGTCCGGCTCGGCCCGTTCGCCCGATTCGATGGACATACGCGCCGGGCGACGCCGGCACGTCGTAGTTCACGACGTGCGAGAGCTGGTCGATGTCGAGTCCCCGGGCGGCGACATCGGTGGCGACCAGCAGGTCCACGGCGCCGGCCCGGGTCCGCTTCATCACCCGGTCGCGCTGTTCCTGACTCATGCCCCCATGCAGCGCCTCGGCGCGGTAGCCGCGGCCCGCGAGGGTTTCCGTCAGGGTGTCCACTTCGGTGCGCGTGCGGCAGAAGAGCAGGGCGAGCGTCGGCGTTTCGAGATCGAGCACCCGGCCGAGCGCGATCAGCTTCTGCGCGCGGGGCACGAGATAGGCCGTCTGCCGCACCTTGGGCAGCGTGCCCGCGCGCCCCTTCTCCCGGCCGATCGACACCCGCACCGGATCTCGAAGCTGCCGTTCGGCGATCTTGGCGATGCGGGGAGGCATCGTGGCGGAGAACAGCGCGGTCTGGCGCTCCGCCGGCGTCGCCTCGAGGATGAGGTCGATTTCGTCCGCGAAGCCCATGTCGAGCATCTCGTCGGCCTCGTCGAGCACCATCGCCTGGAGCTCCGCCAGGGCCAGCGTGCCCCGGCGCAGGTGGTCGAGCGCTCGGCCCGGGGTGGCGACGACGACGTGTGCGCCGCGTCGAAGGCCGCGGATCTGCTGATCGAACGGCGCCCCGCCGTAGATCGGCAGGACGTTGGTTCCGAGCGGGCGCCCGTAGCGGTGGAACGCCTCGGCCACCTGCATCGCCAGCTCGCGAGTGGGGACCAGGACGAGAATCGCCGGCCGGGATGGCTGCACGCTCCCGGCCGGCGAGTTCGCTGGAGCAGGGGGAGCGCGAATGCGGCTGTCTTTCCCGTGCCGGTGGCGGCTTGGCCGAGCAGGTCCCGCCCGTCGAGGAGCGGCGGGATCGCTTCGCGCTGAATGGGCGTGGGCTCCTCGTAGCCCAGCGCGGTGAGCGATTCGATCAGCGGCGGACTCAGGCCCAGCTCGGCGAAGGTGGTCATCGGCGCAATCTAGCCGGAGCTGCGCCAGTGTCCGTCGAGCCTACGCGCTCCGGCGCGCCGGGACCAGCTCGGGCTCGCTGCTCGCCGACTGCAGATACGCCTCACGGGTCGCGGCCACCAGCCCCGCGGAGTCCTTCGGCGCCACCTTCCGGAAGAATGGGACGAACTGGTCCCACTGCACCAGGATCCGGCGGGCGCGCGGGCTGGCGGTCTTCTCCTCGTGCTCGCGGATCAGCCGCTGCAGCAGCGCGAGGTCGGCGTCGTCGAGCGCCGAGATCTCGACCATGTCCTTGTTCACCCGGCTCTCGAACGTGCCGGCCTCGTCCACCACGTAGGCCACGCCGTTCGACATCCCGGCGCCGAAGTTCCGCCCGGCGCGGCCCAGGACCACGACGATCCCGCTGGTCATGTACTCGCAGCAGTGGTTGCCCGCCCCCTCGATCACGGCCACGGCGCCCGAGTTCCGGACGGCGAACCGGTCGCCCGCCTGGCCGGCGGCGAAGAGCTTGCCGGCCGTGGCCCCGTACAGGACCGTGTTCCCGATGATCAGGTGCAGGTGCGAGGCGTCCGCGTACGCGGCGCGCCGGAACGGCCGGATGATCAGCTCGCCGCCGCTCAGGCCCTTCGCGACGTAGTCGTTGGCCTCGCCCTCGAGCTCGAGATGCATGCCACGACAGGTGAACGCGCCGAAGCTCTGGCCCGCGCTGCCGGTGAAGCGGAGCCGCACCGAGCCGGTGGGCAATCCCGCGTCGCCGTGCCGCTCGGCGATGGCGCCCGCCACCCGCGCGCCCACCGCCAGGTGGTGGTTGTAGATCGGGTAGTTGCCCGAGAACGGCAGCCCGCTCTCGAGGTACGGCTCGAGGTCGGTGAGGATCTCCGCGTCGAGCGACACCACCCCGGGGCGGTCATTCCGAGCGACGGTGCGACGGAGCACCGGCGTACTGCCCCTGACGGGCACCTCCACACGGGGGGTCGCCAGCAGCATCGAGAGATCGAGCATCTGGGCCCGCGGCACGTCCGGCCGCTCGATCCGCTGCAGCAGGTCGTTGCGCCCGATGACGTCGTCGAGGCTCGGAAGCCCATCCGTGCCAGGATCTGACGTACTTCCTCCGCCAGCAGGGTGAAGTAGGTGATGACCTGCTCCGCCGTGCCCTTGAACTTGGCCCGCAGGTCCTCGCGCTGAGTCGCGATGCCCGTGGGGCAGGTGTTGATGTGGCACTGCCGGGCCATGGCGCAGCCCATCGCCACCAGCGGCGCCGTGCCGAAGCCGTAGGTCTCGGCGCCGAGCAGCGCGGCGATGACCACGTCGCGTCCGGTCTTGAGTCCGCCGTCCGTGCGGACCTCGATCCGATGCCGGAGTCCGTTCCGGACCAGCGTCGCCTGCGCTTCGGCGAGGCCCAGTTCCCACGGAGAGCCGGCATGCTTGATGGAGCTGAGCGGAGAGGCGCCGGTGCCGCCATTGTGACCGGCGATGAGCACGTAGTCGGCGTACGCCTTGGCCACGCCCGCCGCTACCGTGCCGACACCGGTCTCGGACACCAGCTTCACGCCCACCCGTGCGCGCGGGTTCACGGTCTTGAGGTCGTGGATGAGCTGCGCCAGGTCCTCGATCGAGTAGATGTCGTGGTGCGGCGGCGGCGAGATGAGCGAGACGCCCGGCACCGAATGCCGGAGCCGGGCGATCAGAGCGGTCACCTTGTGCGCGGGGAGCTGGCCGCCCTCACCGGGCTTGGCGCCCTGGACGATCTTGATTTCCAGCTCCTCGGCCCGCGTCAGGTACTCGGTGGTCACGCCGAAGCGGGCGCTGGCGACCTGCTTGATGCGGTTGTCCGCCCGGTCGCCATTGGCGAAGCCGTGGTAGTGTGTGCGGATCCTCCCCGCCTTCCCCGAGTTGGAGCGGGCGCCCATGCGGTTCATCGCGATGGAGAGCGTGGCGTGTGCCTCCGGCGAAAGCGCCCCGAGCGACATCGCCGAGGAGATGAAGCGGGTCCGGATCGACTCGGCCGGCTCGACCTCCTCGAGCGGAACCGGCACGCCATCGCGCACGGCCAGCAGGTCGCGCGGGCCGGCGGGCCGGCGGCTGCCGTTCTTCACCAGGAACCCGCCGTAGGCGTCGGAGCCGTTGGTCTTGACCGCCTGCTGGAGCGCGACGACGATCGGCGGCGACCAGCCGTGGTCCTCGCCTTCCTTCCGGAACCGGACGCGACCGTGGTCGGGGAGCGACGCCGCCGACGGGACGTCGGCTTCCTCCGGGTAGGCCGCGCGGTGGCGCTCCAGCACGTCCTCCGCGATCTCCTCGAACCCGATACCGCCGAGCGGGGACGCGGTCCCCGCGAAGCAGGTGCTGATCACCTCGTGGCCCAGGCCGAGCACCTCGAAGATCTGCGCGCCGCAGTACGAGCTCAGCGTGGAGATGCCCATCTTCGACAGGATCTTGAGCAGGCCCTTCTCCGCGGCCGAGCGGAACTGCGCGCGCGCTTCGGCGGGCGTCGGACGCGGCGCCGTCTCGGCCTCCCGCTCACGCCGGGACAGCTCCCGGTCCTCGGCGAAGAGCCCATCGATGGTCTCGAGCGCCAGCCAGGGGTGTACCGCCTCCGCGCCGTAGCCGATGAGCGTGGCGAAGTGGTGGATGTCGAACGCGTCGCCCGCTTCGGCGACGAGGCCGACCCGCGCCCGGAGTCCGGTGTGCACCAGGTGCTGCCGCACGGCGCCGATGGCGAGCAGCATGGGGATCGGCGCGTGGGTCCCGTCCGCGGCTCGATCACTGATGATGAGAATGTGGGCGCCACGGCGCGCCGCCCGCTCGGCGGCACGGCGGAGCGCGGTGAGCGCCGGCCGGAGCCCGTCGGTGCCGCGGGTCGTGTCCCACACCGCGTCCAGCGTCACGGTCGAGAAGCCCGCGACGTTTCGGAGGGCGGCCATCTCCTCGGGCAGCAGCACCGGGTGCTCCAGCCGGAGCATCCGGGCGTAGCTCGGCCGCTCGAGCAGCGGTGAGCCGCGGCGGCCGAGGTGCATGCGGAGCGACATCACCATCGCCTCGCGGAGCGAATCGATCGGCGGGTTCGTCACCTGGGCGAAGCGCTGCCGGAAATACGCATAGAGGCTCTGCGCCACCGCTGAGAGCGGCGGGATGGGCGTGTCGTCGCCCATGCTCCACACCGGGTCGGCGCCGGTACCGCCCATCGGCTCGAGGACCAGCCGCAGGTCCTCGAACCCGTAACCGAAGCTCCGCTGTGTCCGGATGAGCGCCTCGCCCCGATGCACCGGAGGCACGCGCGCCGGATCGGGCACGAGCGTCGCCATGTACCGCGCCACCCAGCGCGCGTAGGGCCGCCGCGAAGCGACCTCGCGCTTGGCGTCGAAGTTCCGGATCACCTCACCCCGCTTCGTATCCACGACCAGGACCTCGCCAGGACCCACCTTGCCGCACTCGACCACTTCGCGCGGGTCGAGGTCCACCAGCCCGACCTCGGAGCCCGAGACCACCAGGCCATCGCGCCGGACCTTGTAGCGGGAGGGGCGGAGGCCATTCCGGTCCACCGATGCGCCGCAGATCACGCCATCGGTGAACGCGATGGCCGCCGGACCGTCCCACGGCTCGAGTACGCATTGGTGGTACTCGTAGAACGCCTTCACGCCGGGGTCGAGGTCGGCGTACTTCTCCCAGGCCTGCGGCACCGTCATCATGGCGGTGTGCACCACGTCGCGGCCCGAGCGGGTAAGGAGCTCCATGGCGTTGTCGAGGCTGGCGGAGTCGCTCCCCTCGCGCCAGATGACGTCCCGGAGGCGCTCGATCTTCTTACCCCAGACCGGCGAGGCGAGCATCGGCTGGCGCATCGTCATGGCGTTCCGATTGCCCCACAGCGTGTTGATCTCGCCGTTGTGGGCGAGCAGCCGGAACGGCTGGGCGAGCGGCCAGCTCGGGAGCGTGTTGGTCGAGTAGCGCTGGTGGAAGATCGCGATCGCGCTTTCGTACTCGGGATAGCGGAAGTCGCTGAAGAAGGCGGGGAGCTGAGTCCCGGTGAGCAGAGCCTTGTAGACGATGGTGCGGCAGGAGAGCGAGCAGGCGTAGAAGCCGGGTAGATGTCGCTCCTCCACCCGTCGCTCCATCTCCCGTCGCGCCAGGTAGAGCGCCTGCTCCCACGCCTCCTCGTCCCGCGCCATCGCGGGTCGGCCCACCAGCACCTGGCGGATCACCGGGCACGACGCCAGGGCCGTCGGCCCGAGGGCGGCAGTATTGGTGGGAACGTCGCGCCAGCCGAGGAAGGGAATGCCGTCCTCGGCCAGCACGGCCTCGACCAGTGCCACGGCCTGCCCGAGCGCCTGGGGCTCGCGCGGGAAGAAGAACGCTCCGACGCCGAACGGCAGTCCCGGCTGAAGGTGCAGGCCGAGCCGATACGCGTCCCGATAGAAGAGGCGATGCGGGATCTGCGTCAGCAGGCCGGCGCCGTCGCCGGAGTTGTCGGTCGACGCGGCCCCGCGATGGGCCACGCGCGCCACCGCTTCGAGCGCCATCGACACGACCTCGTGGGAGCGCACGCCCGAGGCGTGGGCCACGAAGCCCACGCCGCACGCGTCGTGCTCACGGGTGGCGTCCAGTGCTTCCGACGGCGGCGTCGCGGCGTGTCGGGGGTCGGGGTGACGGGAACCGGCCGGGTGGATCCGCTGCCCAGGGGCGGCCATGGTACCTCCTGCTGGTGGCGCCCCTGGCGGCCGGAGAGACCGATGCGGGGCAACAAAAAGCCCGCTCCTCGTGGGAGCGGGCCGGGGATCGTGCGCCATGCTGCTCGCTTACCCGGTCGCTCCCGAGGAGCCGGCGATATTGAGACGGACGATGACCGGGGCAAGCTGGGCGGCGTTCATGAACGTATTATTATGCACCGCGCATGAATGAGTCAAGGCCTTCGACCCCCTTGACATGTCACCTGACGGCGGGTTAGCCTGTTTAGATAATCGGCCAAGCTCGCATCCGGCCACTGTTTCCATCTGTTCGGGACCCCCATGCGCCACCAGTCTCGCGCTCCTCGTCGTCCTGCTTAGCCTCCTGCTTACCGTCGTTATTGGTGAGCAAGGGGTCCGCGGCGTGCCGATACGAGCAACGTGAGACAGTAGCAACGTCTCGACAGAATGCACCGGCGCCGCGGACCGAAAGGACCGCGGCGCTTTTCGTTTTTACCCTCATCGACGAGCTCGGCAACCGTATGGTACCCTCCGACGTCCTGATCTTCGACACGACCCTGCGCGACGGCGAGCAGGCTCCCGGCAACAGTCTCTCGCCCGAGGAGAAGCTGCGACTCGCCCGGCAACTCGATGCGCTTGGGGTGGACGTCATGGAGGCGGGCTTCCCCGCCGCCTCGGATGGCGATTTTCGAAGTGTCAATCAGATCGCCAGCGAGATCCGCCGGCCGGTCATCGCCGCGCTCGCGCGGTGCAACGAGCGCGACATCGAGCTGGCCGGCGAGGCGCTGCGCCCCGCGGCGCGGGGGCGGATCCACGTTTTCATCTCGACGTCGGACCTTCATATCAAGGAGAAGCTCAAGACCACCCGCGCGGACGTGCTGGCCCGGGCGCGCGCGGCCATCCGGCAGGCGCGCCAGTATACCGACGACGTCGAGTTCTCGGCCGAGGACGCGAGCCGCACCGATCCCGAGTTTCTCTGCCAGGTGGTGCAGGCGGCGATCGAGGAGGGGGCCGGCACGGTGAACCTGCCCGACACGGTCGGCTACGCCATGCCGGCCGAGTACGGCGAGATGTTCCGCACCGTGCTGGCCCGGGTGCCGGGCGCCGACAGCGTGGTGCTGAGCGCCCACTGTCACGATGACCTCGGCCTGGCGACGGCCAACTCGCTCGCGGCCATCGCGGCCGGCGCGCGGCAGGTGGAGTGCACGGTCAACGGGATCGGCGAGCGCGCCGGGAACGCGGCGATGGAGGAGCTGGTCATGGCCAGCCACGTCCGGGGGCCTCTGCTGGGCTTTCGCTGCAACGTCGAGAGCCGCGAGATCTACCGCACGAGCCAGCTGCTCTCCTACCTCACCGGCAGCTTTCCCCAGCCCAACAAGGCGATCGTCGGCCGGAACGCCTTCGCGCACGAGGCGGGGATCCACCAGCACGGCATGCTGCAGAACGGGCTGACGTACGAGATCATCCGGCCCGAGATGGTCGGCATCCCGCGCTCGACCCTCGTGCTGGGCAAGCACTCGGGCCGCCACGCGCTCGAGCGCCGCTACCGCGAGCTGGGGTACGACCTGACCGAGCTCCAGCTCGCCGAGGTCTACCGCCAGTTCAGCGCGCTCGCCGACCGCAAGCGCGAGATCCTCGACGAGGACCTGCTGGCGCTGGTGCACGAGAGCTTCCACGACGCGCCCGAGGAATACCTGCTGAGCCACCTGCGCGTCGTCTGCGGCAGCATCACGCCGACCGCCGAGGTGCGGATGACGGGACCCTGGGCGGGCGAGCGCTCGGCGCGCGGTACCGGCGACGGCCCCATCTCCGCGGCGTTCACGGCCATCAGCGAGATCCTGGGGCGGCCCATCGAGGTGCTGAGCCTCTCGCTCCGCTCGCTCACGCCGGGCCGCGACAGCGTGGGCCAGGTGTTTCTCCAGGCCAAGGTCGACGGCAAGTCGCTCTCGGGCAACGGCGCCTCGACGGACATCGTCGAGGCCAGCGCGCCGGGCGCTGATCCACGCGCTCAACAAGGCCCACCACGCCGATCGGCTCGAGGCCAGCTCGCTCAACTCCATCTACCTGTGGGGCGTGTAATGGGAGAGCAGCTCACCGGCTCGCAGATCCTCTGTCGGGCCCTGCTCGAGGAAGGGGTGGAGGTGCTGTTCGGGTATCCCGGCGGCGCGATCATGCCGTTCTACCACGCGCTGCCCGAGTACCCCGAGCTCCGCCACGTGCTGGTGCGCCACGAGCAGGCCGCGGCCCACGCGGCCGACGGCTACGCGCGCGCCAGCGGCCGGCCGGGTGTCTGCGTCGCGACGTCGGGACCCGGCGCCACCAACCTGGTGACCGGGATCGCCACCGCGCACATGGACAACACGCCGCTGGTGGCGATCACCGGGCAGGTGTCGCGTGCCATGATCGGACGCGACGCCTTCCAGGAGACCGACATCATCGGCATCACCCAGCCGATCACCAAGCACAACCGGCTGGTGGAAGACGTCGAGGAGCTGGCGGAGGCGGTCCACGAGGTGTTCGCCGTGGCGCGGGAAGGCCGGCCCGGCCCGGTGCTGCTCGACGTGCCGAAGGACGTGCAGAACCAGAAGCTCGAGTACGCCGGTGGGGCGAACGGCAGCGCGCGGGGCGCGACGGGACGGCGGGAGGGGCTGATCGGCCAACCGACGCCGACGGCGCTGGTCGAGGCCGCGCGCCTGATCGCCCGGGCCGAGCGTCCGCTCATCATGGCGGGCCACGGCGTCATCCTGAGCGACGCCTACGACGAGCTCCGGACGCTGGCCGAGCGCACCGGCGTCCCGGTCATCACGACGCTGCTCGGGATCAGCGCGTTTCCGGAGTCCCACCCGCTCCATCTCGGCATGCCGGGAATGCACGGCGAGGTGCACGTCAACCGCGCCATCCAGCAGGCCGACCTCATCATCGGCGTCGGGCTCCGGTTCGACGACCGGGTGACCGGCAACCTCGCGGCGTTCGCGCGCGGCGCCAAGGTGATTCACATCGAGCTCGATGCGTCGGAGATCGGGAAGAACGTCCCCGTGGCCGTCGGCCTCGTGGGCGACGCGCGCGCCATCCTGCGCGAGCTGCTCGAGGCGCTCGAGCCGCGCCACTGCGACGGGTGGCGGGCCGAGATCGAGAGCTTTGTCCGGCCCCGGTTCGAGAGCTTCAAGGGCGGGCTCTCGGCCGAGGGGATCCTCGCCGCGCTCGAAGACGCGAGCCAGGGCCGCTGCACGGTCGTCTCCGACGTGGGCCAGCACCAGATGTGGGTGGCCAAGCTGTTCCGCTACCAGCGGCCCAACACCCACATCACCTCCGGCGGGCTCGGCACCATGGGCTTCGCGGTGCCGGCCGCCATGGGCGTGGTGATGGCCCGACCCGGCGAGCCGGTCTGGGCCATCTCGGGCGACGGCGGCTTCCAGATGAACATGCAGGAGATCGCCACGATGGTGCAGGAACAGATCCCGGTGAAGATGGCGATCTTCAACAACGGGTACCTGGGCATGGTGCGGCAGTGGCAGCAGTTCTTCCACGGCCGCCGCTACTCCTCGACGCCGATCTGGAGTCCCGACTACGTGCGCCTGGCCGAGGCCTACGGCATCCCCGGGTGGCGCGTCGAGCGCGGCGACCAGGTGGACGCCGCCCTGCGCGGCGCGCTCGACCACGAGGGGCCGGCGCTGATCGAGTTCCTCATCGAGCAGGAGGCGAACGTGTTCCCGATGATCCCGCCGGGCGCGTCGCTCAGCGAGCCGATCGAGTCGGAGGCGGTCACCGCATGATGATCACGCGGGCCGTCACGGTGCTGCTGGAGGACCGTCTGATCACGTTTACCCGTGCCGTCGGGCTGCTCCGGCGGCGAAACCTGCCCGTGCGCAGCCTCGCCGTGGGACCGACGGTGACGCCGGGCGTCTCGAGACTCACGATCATGATCCAGTCCGACGAAGCCACGGCCGACCGCGCCGTGCAACAGTTGCAGAAGGTGGTGGGCGTCCGCGCGGCGGCCGCGTTTCCCGCCCGGGACGGCGTGAGCCGCGAGCTGGCGCTGGTGAAGGTCCGCGCCACCGGCGAGCGCTACGGCGAGCTGCTCGACGTGGTGCAGCTCTACCACGCCTCGGTCGTGGACGACAGCCCCGAGGCCATCATCGTCGAGCTGACCGGGTCGGAGGCCTTCGTGCTCTCCTGCATCCGCGCGCTCGAGCGGTTCGAGGTGCTGGAGGTGGCGCGGAGCGGCGCCGTGGCGCTCGAGCTGGGACTGACCGATGCCGGCGCCCGGGTGCCGGCCAACATCTAACGAGAGACGGAGTCATGACGAACGATCCCGTGCGCGTGTACTACGACGCCGACGCCGACCGCGGCCGCCTTGCCGGCCGCACCTTTGCCATCATCGGCTACGGCAGCCAGGGGCATGCCCACGCCCTCAACCTCCGCGACGGCGGCGCCAAGGTCATCGTCGGCCTCCGGAAGGGCGGCGGCTCGTGGGACAAGGCCAAGGCCGCCGGCCTCGACGTCCGGACGGTCGCCGAGGCGGCGCGCTGCGGCCGACGTCATCATGATGCTGACCCCGGACCAGGACGGCCGGGCCATCTACGAGGGCGGCGTGGCCCAGGGGCTCAAGCCGGGCAAGACGCTGATGTTCGCCCACGGATTCAACATCCACTACGGCGAGATCGCGCCGCCCGCGGGCGTGGACGTCTCGATGGTGGCGCCGAAGTCGCCCGGACACCTGGTCCGGAGCGAGTTCGAGGGCGGCCGGGGCGTGCCGGGGCTCGTGGCGGTGCACCAGGACGCGAGCGGCCAGGCCCTCGCCAACGCCCTGGCCTATGCCTCGGGCATCGGCTGTACCCGCGCGGGCGTCATCGAGACGACCTTCCGCGAGGAGACCGAGACCGACCTGTTCGGCGAGCAGGCGGTGCTCTGCGGCGGCGTCACGGCCCTGGTGAAGGCGGGCTTCGAGACCCTGACCGCCGCCGGCTACCGCCCGGAGATGGCGTACTTCGAGTGCCTGCACGAGCTCAAGCTGATCGTCGACCTCATGTACCGCGGCGGGATGCAGTTCATGCGCTACTCGATCAGCGACACCGCCGAGTACGGCGACTACACCCGGGGGCCTCGGGTCATCACCGACGAGACCCGCGCGGAGATGAAGCGGATCCTCGACGAGATCCAGAACGGGTCGTTCGCCAGGGAATGGCTGGCCGAGAACCGGGCCGGCCGCCCGAACTTCGACCGGATGCGCCAGGCCGACCGGGACCACCAGATCGAGCGCGTCGGGGCCGAGCTCCGGGCCATGATGCCCTGGTCCGAGGAGGGAAAGGCCGCCCAGCGGGCCGCGGGTGAGCCCAGGGAGCCGGCCGCGCGGAAGGCGGCGACAGTATCGTGACAGCACCCCGCACCCTGTTCGACAAGGTCTGGGACACCCACGTCGTCGACGATCCGGGCGGCCTGCCAGGCGGCCCGGCACTGCTCTACGTGGACCTGCACCTGGTCCACGAGGTCACCTCGCCCCAGGCGTTCGAGGGTCTCCGGCTGGCGGGCCGGCGCGTCCGGCGGCCCGACCTTACGGTGGCCACGGTCGACCACAACGTCCCCACCGGCGACCGGCGGCTCCCCATCGCCGACCAGGTCTCGGCCCGCCAGGTGGCCGCCCTCGTCCGGAACGCCCGGGAGTTCGGCGTCGAGCTGTTCGACCTCGACAGCCCGGAGCAGGGCATCGTGCACGTGATCGGGCCCGAGCTGGGCTTCACCCAGCCCGGGATGATCATCGTCTGCGGGGACTCCCACACCTCCACCCACGGCGCGTTCGGGGCCCTGGCCTTCGGCATCGGCACGAGCGAGGTCGAGCACGTCCTCGCCACGCAGTGCATCGTGCAGTCCCGGCCCCGGACCATGGAGGTCCGCTTCGCGGGCCTTCCGGAGGCCGGGGTGACGGCCAAGGACCTCGTCCTGGCGCTGATCCGCCGGATCGGGACGGCCGGCGCCACCGGCCACGTCATCGAGTACACCGGCGAGGCCATCCGGGCCCTCTCCATGGAGGGGCGGATGACGGTCTGCAACATGTCCATCGAGGCCGGCGCCCGGGCCGGGATGGTGGCGCCAGACGCCACCACCGTGGCCTACCTGCGGGACCGGCCCCGGAGCCCCAAGGGGGCGAATTGGAGCCGTCTCCGTGCCACCTGGGAGTCGCTCCACACCGATCCGGGCGCCCGCTTCGATGCCACGATCGAGATCGACGCCGCCGCCCTGGGTCCCCAGGTGACGTGGGGGACCAGTCCCGGAATGACGGCCGACATCACGGAGCGCGTCCCCGATCCGGCCGACCAGTCGTCCGATGCCGATCGACAGTCGTACGCTCGCGCGCTCGAGTACATGGGACTCGAGCCAGGGACGCCGCTCGAAGGGCTCAAGGTCGACCGCGTGTTCCTCGGCTCGTGCACCAACGCCAGAATCGAAGACCTTCGCGAAGCTGCCAAAATGGCACTAGGTCGAAAAGTCGCGGGCGGCGTCCGCGCCATGGTGGTACCGGGCTCCCAGCTGGTGAAAGCGCAGGCCGAGCGCGAAGGACTCGATCGGATTTTCACCGACGCCGGATTCGAGTGGCGGAATCCGGGCTGCTCGATGTGTCTCGGCATGAACGAAGACATTCTCTGTCCGGGCGAGCGCTGCGCATCGACGTCGAACCGGAATTTCGAAGGACGGCAGGGCAGAGGAGGGCGAACGCACCTCGTCAGCCCGGTCGATGGCGGTCGCGGCGGCTGTGGAATGCTGTCTGGTGGACGTTCGGAGCTATATGCGGGGGGCGAAAATCGCGATTATGCATACTGATGGCGGCGGTATGCGTAGTGATAAAATACTTTAGCTGTGCTCTATAACATTAATTGTAACAGTTGATATACTGACTTCACGTGAAGTCGTAAAGCACCTTATCATACTCGATTGTCAGAATATTTATCCAGGACCGTATGCAACCCTTTAAGAAGCACTCCGGACGCGCTGTTTCACTGCCCAGAGACAACGTCGACACCGATCAGATCATTCCGAAGCAGTTTCTGAAACGGATCGAGTCCGTATCCGCGGGTTCGGGCCATCGCTGTTCTTCGACTGGCGCTATCTGG